>CAXXJS010000017.1:0-89555 GCA_963662665.2 Candidatus Latescibacterota bacterium | reverse complement strand
GATCGAGGATCGGACGCCTTTCGTCACGGCGCTGGACGGATGGCGCGCAACGGCTGTCCTGGACGCGTTGCACCAATCCGTCGATCGAGGCGGTATCGTACAGGTGGCCGCCGCGCCCGCGTGGCCTTAGAATGGAGAAAAGACGAATGACCGAAGGACAAACGCGGATCGGGTTCGTGGATGACAACCTGGAAAACTTTCATTCCAACGTGTACCTGAAGCTTCTTCGGAATGAACTGAAGCACCGCGGTTTTGTGGTGGCGGGATGCACCGGATTGCGGCCGCGAGCCGGAAGGAAGTGGGCCGAGGTGAACGGCGTTCCCTGGTTCTCCGACGCGGCCGGGTTGAACGAGGCGGTGGACTGCTTCATGGTACTTGCGCCTTCGACCCCGGAGACGCACGTCGAGTTGTGCCAACAGGTATTTCCTTTCGGTAAGCCCACGTACGTGGACAAGACCTTTGCCCCGGACCTGCATACGGCCAGGCGTATCTTCGCGCTGGCGGACACGAATCGGGTACCCATGCAAACCACCTCCGCTCTTCGCTATACCGAAGCACAGGTCTACGTAGAGGAAGTCGGGCGCAGGCAGGTCCGGCATATGGTGACCTGGGGCGGCGGCAGGTCCTTCGGCGAATACGCGATCCATCCACTGGAATTGGCCGTCAGCTGTATGGGTCCGGGCGTGCAACGGGTAATGCGCCGTGGCGCCGGAAAACAATCGCAGCTGTTGCTGGATTACACGGGAGGACGCACCGCGGTTGTGAACGTGTATACAGGGTCGAGCACTCCGTTTGCGGCTACGGTGACCACTACCACGGCCACACGCCACTTCCAGGTCGACTCCGGCCGCATCTTTCTGAACACCGCGGATGCCATACTGGATCTGTTCGAATCCGGAAAACCCGCGATCGACCGCAAAGAGAGCCTGATCATCCGCAGAATTCTGGACGTGGCCGGACAGAAGCGGGCGTTGTCACGGTTTGTAAATCTGTAATAAAGGCGGGGAGAGGGAAGACGGGAGCCGTGAGAAGACATCCTTGCCCGATTGGTTCTTCCTTTATGCCACCGGCACGAAATGAAACCGCACGGGGCGGGGGGAGAGGTCACAGCGCTGGCGTCAGTCTTCCTTTACGTACTCGGCGGACTTGAGCAGCGTGACGGTATCGCATTCGGTGGCGGGGTAGTCGCGTACGGTAATGGATGCTCCCGTGGCGTCCTCGATTTCGTACCCGGTATCGCCGCCCAGCAGATACGTGCCCGGAAGGGTATCGGGGTCGGGCACGGCGCTGCGGAGGTGGTAGGTGCGGTCACAGACGCGGTCGACCTCGAGGGAGACCTCCACCCTGTCGACGGTCAGTGCGTGCCCGTTGCAGCGAATTTCGGTACCGCGCAGCAGATAGGCGCGAAGTACGCGGCCGACGTTATCCACGGATGCGAAGGCGAACCGGCCTGTGACGGATAGCGGCCCGATGTGATGGACGCCGCCCTCCGGCGCGGAAAGGATGAAGTCCGTACATCCCTGGCGACGGACGGCAACTGCCATCGCGCCTGTGTCCGGATCGTCCACGAGAAGGCGGGAACACTGGACGGGCGAACGATCCACGAAGGGTGAAATCACCGCCGCATATTGGCTGGTCAGTTGCCTGTCGCCGCTGCGTTCCGCCATTATCTGTTGTACCGGAGGGGCGTTGAGTTCCTCCCCCAGGTCCGACCGCCACCCCGGCGCGTCCGCGAGAAGCAGACGATGGATGGGGTTTAAGAGGGTGAGGTCCAATCGCACGTCGTGGTGTTCCCACGTAGCCCTGAATGGGCCTTGAGGACGGTCGGTGCGGACGTTGGCCAGCCATTCGATGGGTTCGTCCGCGGGTTTCAGGTCGGCGCCGGAAATGCCGGTCAGGCGGCCGTTGCTGTGGAAGCCGTACTGGTGGAGGCTGCCGCCGCGCACCCGGAAGAGGTCGACGACATAGGTCTGATCGCCGGGGACCTGTACCAGCACACATGTGCGACGGTACAGATCGCACTGCTCGTAAGGCGCGGCGGATGCCTGCACGACTTCAACGCCCGCGCCAGTACCGAACAGTTCCAGTGCGGCGGGCTTGTTGTCGCCGGCCTGGTTCCGGCCGTCCACGGTGACGATGTTGTGGGCGAGCGTGCTGCCGGTCCAGGCATTCCTGGGGTCATCCCAGATATATCCCCTGTCGGCCGCCATCTCCCGGCCATGCGCGATATAGATAATGCCCAGGGTATCCCGGTGGCGATGGCCGCCGTACGCGTAGCCGTTGAGATAAAACGCGGTATGCCCCGCTGGATTCCCCGCACGCAGAACGCCAACGTGCCAGCCGGGAAACCACTCGCTATGCAGCGGCAGGCCGGTTTCATCGTCCACCCTCAGATCGGGGTCCCGGTGCCAGAGGGCATATTCCTCTCCTCTTTCCGACAGCGGCGCCCCCTGAGACTTCTCCAGCAGACCGGCGTAGCGGCTGCCGTAGTGGGCGGCCAGAATCTCGGCGTAAATGGGTTCGATGCTCCGGCCTTCCCTTGAGTCTCCGATGACCGGCTCCTCCAGGTTCGGGTCCAGCATGCGGACCATGCTCTCCAGCGCCAGACGGTAGCGGTCGAAGTGTTGAAACGGATCCAGGCTCCTTATTGCGGCGCCGGTTTTCGGATCGTATCCGTCGGGGTCCGAGTATCCGTTCAGCAGTTCGGGTATATCCTGCAACTGATTGAGATGCATGCTGGAATAACTCGGTGACTCCGTACAGAAGCCGTCAAAATGGAAGGCATCTTCCATAAGGGCCTCAAAACCCTCGATGGCGCGACGGACGCTCTCCGGTTTCCCGAACAGAATACCCACCGCGGCGCTGAGCGCCCTTCCGGGACCGCATTTGTTGTTGATGTCATTCCAGTTTTCGGTGTCTGCGCAGCCGGCCAGTATCAGGTCGTCCACGATACGCCGGTCCATTTCAGGCGTGACGACGGGTGAACCGTCCGCATGCCGGGCGCTCCCAACCACTTCGTAGGCCAGCGTGACCGAGAGAATGTACCGCCCGTCGGACCCGCTGCACCCGATGCGTCCGGCCCCCCAGAAGCCGTTGTTGAGTACGGCGTGGTCACCCACCCGGTGGCGGCCGTCAAAGGCAGTGATGATGGTTTCTGCGGGGAACCGGCCGGCGGGGGGGTATTTGCCCATGGATGCCGCGGCCTCTGCCGGCGGACAGTCCGCAACCGTGCCGTCGTAGGAGTGGAACAGCCAGTTGGGATACCGCCGCGCCATGCAGTCCATGATCCACGCGCTCCACTGCGCGTAGCGAACGTCGCCGGTGAGCGCGTACAGCTTGGCCAGAGGCAGCATCTTTTCGAAGCACCAGCGGCTTTTCTTCGCACGGATGACGCCGGTCCAGCTTGTGTGCACGGGCGTGCGGACCCATTTGAACGCGTGTTTGCCCGACCGGTCTTCCGGGTGTGCGCGTTCCGCATCGGTGAGATAGAAGGTGAAGGTCTGGTTCATTCCTGGTGCGGTAACGCTGCCGGTCTCCGGATAATCGGCGTTGGGGTACTCGGTGTTGCAGTACCTGCAGACAAGCCGGTCCGGATCGGTCGGGTCCCAGTCGTAGATACCGGTTTCGCCCATGGATGAGAGACGGTCCACGCAGGCGGGACAGTTCTGGCCGTACTCCGGCCACGGCGTGAGTTCCGGCATCATCGCTTCGACGAATTCCCGGTCCTGGCGGATGAGGTAGTCGACCTCTTTCTTCCAGCCTTCGACGATGGCCTGCGCCCAGGTATGGCGGCGCACGTTTTCACGCGCGCGTTCGACGTTGAGAAGCGGCATGACAACTCCTGTTCGATACGATTCAGCGAGGCACAACGCAATGCTTTGGCTTAACGTCTAATTCTCCATGAACGGACCGTTCTGTTCAATGCGCGCCAGTGTCTCCTGAAACGCCCCGGTGCCGTCGTCTTCCCACACTTCCAGGCGGATGCCCCGGGTATTGCCTTCGGGAAATCCCGTGAGGCGGGGCACGTTGGGAAACCCTTTCGTGTATAGTCTGTTCCCGCCGGGCAGGTGCAGAATGCCGATCGTGTTTGGGATAACCGTGGGTTTGTTGGCCGCGCATTCGGCCAGGGCGCCTTCGTCGACCTCGATGCCGAGGCCGGGTCCCTCCGGTATGGGAGACGATCCGGCCGCCACCTCGATCCGCTGTTTGACAACGTCCTGATCGTACTGGTCGTCCAGGTTCGTACAATGGGCGACGTTTGGAATCACGGCGCCCATATGCAGCGCCATCGCCTTGGTCAGCGTGCCGCCCGTGAGCTGGATGACCGATGAGACATTGGCCAGGGCCGCGGCAAATCCGCGCACGATGGTGGGCCCGATTCCGCCTTCGCCGATCATATACGCGTCGGCGCAACCCCTGATGATTTCCTGCCCGCCGCCGAGTTGCGGGACGTGCATCAGCAGCGGGAAGTTGGTCTTCTGCCGCAGCAGGCGCCACCCTTCCACGTCGGACAGGACGAGGGGGTCCTCGATCATCCCGACCACGGGCGAGCCTTCCAATTCCTTCAGGATTCGCAGGACGGCGGCAACCGGCCGGTTGTGATTGAAATCGTAGTGCATCTTGAATGCCGGCGGCGCCACCTCCTCCACGGCCCGGGTCTGTTCAATGACGTCGTAATAGGCGCACGTATGGATCTTGAAGATCATGTATCCTTCGCCAACCGCCCGCTGGACGTCTTTGGCCAGGTCTTCCGGCGACGCGGGCCGGGTCCACGCGGCCACGGGTACCCGGTCGCGTATCTTCTGGCCCATGAGTTTGTACGCGGGAATCTCCAGATGCTTGCCCATGGCGTCGTACAGCGCCCCCATCAGGCCCGAATTCAGATTGGCGTTGATGAAGTCGAACGGGTCGTGTCCGACAACGTGGTCCACGGTCGATCTGTCGGGCGCTTCACAGCGCGCGTCGCCGTACCCGACGATGCCGTTGTCCGTTGTGATCTTGAAAATGGTTCGGTGGTTCAGGTTGATGAAGCGAGTCTTCTGATCGGCATTCCGTGCTGCGATTTTCGGGTAGATCGGGATGATTTCGACGTCGGTGATTTTCATGGTGATTTCCTTTGGCGTGAGGATGACCGGGGTGAATCAACGTGTACGACGCTACCGGCCCGGGCGGGTGAACCCGCGGGACCTCATAATATTCACGCCGGGCGGCTTTCTGCGCAAGAGGGTTCTCGACTGCCCGCCGTGGGCGGAATTTGCCCGTTGACTTAACCCTTATACGTTCAATGGTGAAAGGAGTCCACGAAGAATGACTGCAAAAACAGGACAGACGGCGCCCAACTTCGGCGTCTCGAGCTGGGTGCAGGGCGCCCCCACCAACTTCGACCGCGAGCGGGATCACATTGTGGTGCTCGAAGTCTTCCAGGTCAATTGTCCCGGATGCTTCCTGTATGCCATTCCCGAAGCGATCCGTGTACACAACAAATACAAGGGCAACGGGGTGCGCGTCATTGGACTGGCCACAGCCTTTGAGGACTTCGACAAAAACACGCTGGACAACCTCAGGCTCCTGGCCGAGACCGGCCAGGTGATCGGGGAGACCAGAAAAGCGATTGAAATGAGCGGACAGTTGCGGGAGGGAGACAGGTTGCCCTACACAATCCCGTTTCCGCTCGGTATAGACAGCTTGACGAGGACGTCCGGCGAACCCGGCCGCGATGCGATAATGGACCTGATCTATCCGCAGATACCCGACTTCGACTCTCGGCCCGAGAACTACAGGGTGGAGATCATACAGCGGGTGAAGGACTACCTGAGGACGAAGGAATATTCGGCGGAGACGTTCGAAAAGTTCGCCCTTCGCGGGACCCCGTCCACCATCCTGGTCGACCGGAAGGGCATCCTCAGGGACGTGACGTTCGGCCGGACGGACCATCTGGAGGAAATGGTCCGGGGCATCCTCAGCGAGGATTGAGCCGGCGTGAGGTGAATTCAGAGCCGCGCGGCGATCGACGCGCCCGTTGCCGCGAGCGGCGATCGGCAGGTTCCGTTACGCCTTGAATACATGCAGAAAGCCGTCCTCCGCGCAGACCACGATTTCCGGAATGCCATCGCCGTCGACGTCCGCGGGGACAATGTCCAGGATAGGTCCGCCGGCCTGAAAGCGGCCGAGGGGACGTCCGTCCGCGTTGGCGAGGAGGTACACGGTACCATCCTCGACGCCCGCGGCGATTTCGGGTTTTCCGTCGCCGTTGAAGTCCGCGGCGGCGATGCAGCGGACGACTTCGCCGAGGTCGGCGCGCCAGTGCAGCGTCCTGCCGTCGCCCCTGACCACGTAGACGTTGAAACTCATGGAAGATGCGACAATTTCGTCCAGGCCGTCGCCGTCAACGTCGAACATCAGTACGCGGGTGACTTCATCTCCCGTGTTGAATTGCGAGATAAGCGTGCCATCGGCCTTGAGAAGGTGGACGTGGGTGTCCGCGCCCGCGAAGGCGACTTCCATCAGACCGTCACCGTCCACGTCGCCAGCCGCGGCGCCGTTGGCGCGCGGGCCCGTGGCTGGATGATAGGACCACCGGATTTCGCCGCTACCGTCGATGCAGTGCCAGCGATGGTAGTCGGTCCCTGCGACAACTTCCTCCCGGCCGTCGCCGTCCAGGTCGGCGGCGCAGCCGGTGGACGACGGGCGGACGGTCATCTGGCGCCAGAGTTCATTACCGTCGTGTGTGAGGGCGTGATAGCGCCACGATTCCACGGCGGCGATGACTTCGAGGTTGCCGTCGCCGTTGATATCGCCGGTGAAAACGGACCGCACGATGGGATCCTGGAAGTAGAATGGAATCTTGAAGTCCCACTTCAACGCCCCCTTCGCGTCGATGACGTACACACGGGTGTCTTCCGATCCGGCGATGATTTCCGGCCGGCCGTCGTTTTCCAGGTCCGCTGCACAAACGGAGCGGACAACGCCGCCGGTGGGGTAGCGCCAGAGCGAGGCGCCGTCCTTATAGGTGTGGATGGACCCGGTGCGGCCGCCCGCGGCAATTTCGTCCTTGCCGTCGCCGTCCAGGTCCGCGGACTGCACGGACAGCAGAGCGTCATCCTCCCGTTTAGACCATAGCACGGGGAGATCCGGAATGCGGCCTCTCCTGCGCGACGTCCGGAAGCGGGACGCGAATTGCGGTGTGATCTTTGCGGCTGCGGCGCGGCGGAGTCCCGAGAGGGCCGGGGGCATCAATGCGAGACCGTGCCGTCCCTCGGGCGCCCGGAACGTCACGGCGCCGTTTGAAAAGTCGGCGTCGATCGGCTTGCCGTCCACTTCGACCTCCGTCCCCTTTCCAGCGGACAGCGTGATCGTCGTCGGACCGGAGGTGACGAGGGTTCCCTGCGCCGCGGACAGATCGTATTCGAGGGATACGGGACGATCGCTCCTGAATGAGGTATCTTCCCAGGAAACTTCCGTACCGTCGACAATGACAAAGTCACGTGGAGAAATCTGAAACTGGGCGGCCGCAACGCTGGGGCCGGATGGGAGCCCGGTCGCCGTTCGGGTCTCACCGACGCCGGCAAAAACCGTTTCCGGTCCGCCGTCGATGCGTACGGCGGTCTCGAGGACCTGCGTCATTTCCAGCTTCATGGGGCCGCAATAAAGCAGGTTGAAGAATCGATAGGCCTCGTTTTTTTTCAAATGAACGTCAACGATCTGCTGGAGTATGCGTATTACGGGTTCGGCGTGACTGTAGCGTTCCCAGTTTTTTCCGGTAACCGCGTCATCCTCGAGCCGGAGTACCGGACCCTGCAGCCCGTGGATGAAGAACCGCTCGCCGTTCTGTTCCACCGCAATGCCGCCGTGGCTGCGTTGCACGTCGCCCAGCGTCTGCCAGACCGCGCGGAAACTGTATTCCGCTTCTCCCAGGGCCTCCATCTCGTCGATGACCAGGAAAAAGGCCCCCCGGTTCCACAAGATATTGCGGCGCCAGTCCACGCCGCTGTATGAGCGAAGGGTCGTCTGGGAGAAACCGGTATTCTTGTTCGCCTGAAATCGCTCAAGTTCCGCAAAAGGCGGGATTTCGGCGGATTGTCCATCCTTGAAGATGAGGACGCCGTTGTGGAACTTGGGCAGCGATTTGATGTAGTCGCAGTCTGCCAGCCAGATGCGGCTGTTCTGAGTGAGGCGGCAGATCGAGTTTCCGTCGTAATGCTTGTGACCGCCGTTGGACAGTCCGTCCAGAAACAAATACTGATTTTCAGGAGCGAACCCGTCCCGGAAGACGACCTTGTCGAAGGTCTTGTCCAGGGGCAGGTGGTCGCTGCCGTTTGTTGAATCGTAATACCCGGGATCCACGGGGTAGACCTGCGCCCCCTCGAGGTCCGTGGGCTCCACCGGTTCCACGTCGCGGCTGTGTTCGTACGGGTGGGACCGCGAAGCCATGGCTTTCTTTTTGTCGAGCATCCACTGGTAGCGACCGTCTCCGGTCACGCAGACCATGGCTCGCAGATAGGGCACTTCCGTCCACGTGCCGAACGGGGAGGCCGTGTCTCCATTGGGCACGGCGCAGCCCAGGTTGTCCGTTGTCAGGATGGCGTAGTCGCCCGCGCGCTGCGCATTACCGGTATCGAAGAACGTCGTGTCGCCCGAACTGAGCGTGTAGCGCATCGCGTGGAAATGGGTGCGCCACTGGTAGTGGCCGCAGTCCTCATACGGCTTGAACGCGTTGACCTGTACCCTGAAGCACCCTTCCGACAGCGCCAGCCACCGGTAGGCCTGGGTGGCTCTATAGTATTTTTTGAAATACGCGCCGGCATAGTGCAGGCCCAGCGCGGCATACGTTGCGTGGTTATGGCGGACCCGCTCGTTCTCGACGTCACCCACGTGCGATACGCAATCCGTGATGAATTCGAACAGGATTCGGGTGATCCGTAGACGGTCTTCATCGGATATGGCCGGACTCTCTTCCACGAGGTCCCAGCCCGGTATGACGTACTGCAGCGCAAAGTCCGCGTCGAAACCCCATACGCTGCCGTAATTGTCCGGGTCGGACAGGACGTGGTCGTACATCCGAAAGACCAGCCGTTTGTAGATTTCAGCGTAGACGTCGTTTCCGGTAAGCCCGTAGAGCAGGCCCCTCTGTCCGATCCGGCCCCACAACCCGGTATGGCTTCCCCGTTTGAGGTCTTCTTCGGCCTCCGCCATCTCGGCGTCGACGTCCGGTTCTTCGGGGATCCCGGCGTCCTGAAGGGCATCCGGACCCCACTTTACATCGAACAAGGGACCGAGGGCGAGGGTAGGTCCCGCTTTGAGACGTTCGAGCAGGAGGCCTGCGGCGGCTTCGACCCCTGACAAATCGCTGCCAAAAAGGCCGACGGCGTTTCTGCCGTTTCCCCAGGGATCGTGGATGGTGTGGAGCAGATGGCCGCCGTAGCCGGGATAGTGGTCGTCCGCCGGGGTATAGCTGTATCCGTAAAGCCGGAAGACGGCCCGGTTGGTATTTACATTGCCCAGCAGGATGAGGTGTCTTCGGGGCGTTACGGCTGCGGCGGAATGAGGGATGACGGGCAGTGTGGCGCCCGAAACGTCACGGACTTTTCTCCGGATGGCTTCGGCAACGGCGACGTACCGGTCGTCCGACGGGGTTACGATGGCAGAGGCGGCGCGCCCGTGTTCCACCAGGACGGTGTCAGGGTAAAGGGGTTTGGGTTGCCTGAGGTTTTTCAGGGACATTCTCCGCTGCGGCATCGCTGGCTCCGGTTGTCGATTCGAGCTTGTCTGACTCCTGCTGCGTGTCCGTGAATTCTGCCGGCCGGATCGAGTTCGTGTGTCATTCTCCGTCAATGAGTTGCTTCAGATAAGCGATTTCATGCGCAGCCGTCTCGTACGGCGGATGATGGCTTCCGTGTTCGATTGAAATATATCCGTCGAAGCCTTTGGATTGGAGAACGCGGAGAAATGCGGCGAAGTCCACGTCGCCGGCGTCCAGAAACGTGAGGTCCGGCCACGCGCCCACCCAGTTGTGGGCGTGCAGGTGAATAACGTGTTCGCCGAGTTGTCCGGCGGTCTCGAAGACAGTTTCGCCGACAAGAGGTGTCTGAAGGTTTACCGCCAGGTTCTCCATACCCACGTCTTCGAGCAGTTTGAGCGTACTCGGACT
Organism: Candidatus Latescibacterota bacterium; assembly: GCA_963662665.2. GTDB lineage: Bacteria > Latescibacterota > UBA2968 > UBA2968 > JAAXHE01. The sequence continues at coordinate 79,408 of CAXXJS010000017.1, read as the reverse complement.
CGTGTCGGTAAGATTGGGCCCATGGTGAATCACCTGGTGAGTTTCCAGGGGAAAGACGACATTGTGGACGGCGCCCATTTCACAGATTTTCTGCAGACCCCTGACACAGGCGTCCCATTGCCCGGCGGTGGCGTCCCCGCTCCCCACGTTGCCGGTGTAGGTGCGCACAAAGGGACAGCCGAGTTCGACCGCGTAGCCAATGAAGGTCTCGGCATCCAGGATGCTGCGGTCCCAGGTTGCCCGGCTGGTGGTGAAGTCGAAGTAGGGGCAGATCTGCACGATCTCAAGGCCGTGATCGGCCGTAATTGAACGGACCCATCCCAGGTCAGCGTGGCAGAGGTACTGTTGCCAGAGTTCAATGCCGTCGTAACCCAGTTCAGCCAGGTAGGGGATGGCTTCTTCCTGATCGGCCTGGGTATTGCCGAAGGCGTTTGTGCAGAATGCGGATTTCATTGGCATCAGGGATGGAAAATGCGTCGGGATGTACGCGGAAAATCTCTGGAAATCTGACTGGCGCAGCCGTAAAATAGAAGCATCGCGACTATTGTCAAACGCTAATTCGAACGAGTCCATCAAGCGTACAGGAGGAACCTATGTCCGGACCTTTCGACTACGGAATCATCTACAACTGGGACGGGGCGCCGCACGGATATTCCGAGGTGCCTCAGTCGATGAAGGCGTTTCTCGAGAAGACCTACGCGCCCATCGAGGAGACGCAAGTGGGGGCGCTGTTCTGGTGCATCGGCGAGCACGCCGCCCGCTGGCCGGATTCCGCGCTGGAAATGCTGGGCGACGTCCACGGGCGAAAGTACGAGAACGTCTCGGCCTATACCCACACCGAAAACATCCGCCGGATGCTCGAGCGGGGTGAGGACCCGCATGTCTCGCTGATCGAACACGGCCGCGACCTGGGCATGGCCGTCTACGCATCCGTGCGCATGAACGATAACCATTTCGACGGTGCGCAGGTGGAAGACCTCCCTGCGCTCCACCACAGCGAGCTGACGCGGATGCGGCGGGAACACCCGGAGTGGGTGCTGGGCGATCGGACGTCGGAGTGGTTCGCGCTCTCGTGGAATATGGCAGTCCCCGAAGTCCGCGAGCACCGGTATACCCATATCGAGGAGACTGTTACGCGGTACGACTGGGACGGCGTGGAACTGGACTGGCAGCGCCACGCGTTTCACCTTCCGGAAGACGAGGCCTACCGGCTGCGGTACGTGCTGACCGACCTCCAGAGACAGGTTCGGCAACTCACGGACGAAGTCGCGAAACGGCGCGGAAGGCCGTTCTATCTGGCGGCGCGCGTGGCGGGTTCACAGGAGATGTGCCGCCGCATTGGCTACGATATTCCGGTGTGGATCGAGGAGGGGCTGGTGGACGTCCTGATTCTGGGAGGCGGCGCGGTAACCGACGCGTCTCCTGAGGTGGCCGCGTTTGTGGAGATGTGCCGGGACAGGGGGATCGCCGTCTACGCTGGATTCGACAGCGGGCTGCCCGACCCGTTCGTGGGCCCGGAAGCGCCTGAAATCAAAGATCGAATGCGCACCCGGGCGATTGCCTCCCGCCACCATCGCGCCGGCGCCGACGGCATCTATGTGTTCAATTGGCACGCCAACCGGGACTCGAAGCGGGAGTTACTCTCACAGATCGGCTCTGTCGATACACTTCGCCGCACCGACAAGATCTACGCCGCCACACACCGGTTCATCCAGAAGGAGGGCCCCTGGCGCGGCGCCTACCGCATCGACCGGATCCTGGGCGAGGTGCCCGTGGCGCTTAAGAAAACCATAGCGGGCGAAAAGCCGGCCATCACCCTGGACATTGCCGACGACGTCGAAAGAGACGGCGCGTCACACCTGGAACTCCGGGTCCGGCTGGATCAGTGGGTGGTTGGCGACAAGGTCTGCGTCTTCTGGGACGGACAGGAACTGAACGGACCTGAAATCCGCTATTGCGTAATGGACAACACCAATCCTCCGGGCGGCGCCTTCCAGCCCCCGCCCGGCATCCGCCGTATTTCCGACGTGAGCCGCGCGGCATGGCTTTGCTTCCGACTTCGCCCTTCGGAAATCGCCCGGGGGAAGCATGCCGTCGGGGTGGGGCTGATCGAACGCCATCCCCAGCTGGCGTGCGACCTCGTCCTGACGGACGTGGAAGTGGTCGTTCGGTATTGACGCCGTACGATCCCTACGTCAAGTCGCTTAAGGGTTTTGGAACGGTACCCGGATGGGGTGTCGGAAAGGTCCCGTATTCGACGAAAATATCCACGTCTTCAATCACGATCCCTCCTTCGAATCCGGGAGGCCGTTCCTGCAGGGATATTTCGAGTACGTTCCGGCCCTTCCGGGGACGTACGTCTTCCAGGTCGAATTCCAGCAGTTGTCCCGCGTACGGGTCCCGGGAACGGATCGGCGAACGACGACAGGACCCGTTGTCCAGCCGGGCGCCGTTCAACCGGATCTCGAGCCGGTCGGCAGAGACGAGATTGCTGATGCCCATCCGGAGGCGGATGCGCCGTATACGGTCATTTTCAGGGTCGTCGGCGATGGAGAAGGGGATCTGACGATGGATCTCCGGGTCCGCTGATGCGAACTCCAGGGGCAGAAAGGCGCCGTAGTCGTATTCGGCCGCCGCGTCGCATCGGCGGCGCAGGAAGTAGTGTTTGTCGCCTTCCCGGACGAGGTCGGCATCGCCCAGTTGCGTGAGGAGGCTGCGGCCGGCTTCGTCCACGGGCCAGGGAAGAAACCAGGTGTACAGGCCGTCGACGTCCAGTTCCAGAAAATTCGCCGCAGCCGCACGCATCATGGAAACGGTCGCGTTGTCGGCCGTATCGAACCGCCGGCTCTCGTCGCTGCGGTAGGGCTGAAGCATACCGTAGACGGAAATATCGTCGTCGTGGGCGGCTTGCACGAGCCAGCCGACCGGCATATTGGCGTCCAGTACGAAATCGAGATAGAGCATCGGAACCACGAAATCGACCAACCCTTCCCGAAGCCAGGTCCGCACGTCAAGGCCGGTCTTCAGGTTCAGTTCTTCGGTGGGGTAGACGCGGGCGCCGATCAGGGCGGGACCGCCCGGACGACCGCGGACGATCTCAGCGGTCTCTCTTACGAAATCCGTCATCACCGGCGTGTATTCGGCCGCGTCTTCCGGCCTCAGCCAGAAGGGACTTCCGCCGGGGGAGGCGGCGAAGTCCAGTTCCACGCCTTCCACGGCGTATTCAGTGGCGAGTTCCTTCAGTACGGCCAACTGATGGTCGCGAACTTCGGGGTGGGAAAAACCCCGGCCGCCGGTGTTGAGCGCGTGTTCCGGGGACATGCCGCCGTATGCGCCCATCCGCAGGCTGGCGATGAAGTCCATCCCCTTCTCGTGGGCGCGGTCGACCAGAACGGTCAGAGGGTCGAGCCCCCGGGCGATGAGGCTCTGCATGTTCTCCCAGGCGCGCCATTCATGGACATGTTGGAATGGTCGCAGATCGTCACCGAACATCAGGCCGATCCTGGAGGGATAAAAGAGACCGTCAGCACGGGAGACGCCGTACACGAAGGTGTCCACCGCCGTGCCGGCGACTTCGTCTACGGGCACCCGGGCGTCTTCCAGACGCATCGGCGGTTCGAAGACGAAGAGGTAGTAGTGGCGGGCGTCGTTGAAGTAGATCGTGCGTTGTTTTCTCATCGTTGATATTTCCCGTCAAGCCCTCTGAAAGATGACGTGGAACCATTTATCCACGTTGTGGCCCCGGATTTCGCCGATGCCAACGCCATCACGTCGGCAACGACGGCGCGGGACCTCTCCCCTGCGCAAGCCCCTCACCCCCCAACCCCCTCTCCCACAGGGAGAGGGGGAGCAGAAGGAAACCCCTTCAAGAGGTGACAGTTCCCCCTTCCCCTGGGAAGGGGGATAGGGGGTAGGTCAGGTCCCGTCCAGATCAATTTCCCGGGTTGGCGAATCTGAGATGGCGATGTGTTGCCCGGCTACCGTCAGGTGGCTGCCCTGGTGAACGAAGGCTTTCACGGGACGGCCGTTCCGGTATTCGATGGCGGCTGTATGTCCCGAGAAAGAAACGTCGTGAGCGGCGATGGTGACACCGGGAGCGCCGTGAAACACGAGATGGTGGTGGTCCGCGGCGGTAATTTGCAGCGCGCGCGGCAGAACCGGAGATTCGGCGCTGCCGTCGACCTCACACTCGAGCGTCGTGACCGTTGCCTCGGGGCGCGCGCCCTTATATGGCATAAGGAGAACGTCGAATGGGGTGATGGGCTGCTCAACTCCCCAACCTCGAAGTGCGAGGAAATAGCGATCCGGCCACGGCGCGGAGGGCGGATCGCCGGAGTAAACGGGTATTTCCTTCACCATTTCCTCCAGATAGTCGATGCCGTTGAACGCATATTTGAGCTGCCTGGGGTTCGCGGGCGCAACGAGGAGTCCGGCATCGTCGCCTTCCGCAAAGGCGGCGGTACCGTTTGTAGCGAAGGGAAAGACGCTGTGCAGATACCATAGCGCGCTTCTCCTGCGATGGGTACACGCGACGGCGTCCGACACGAGAAAGCCCCATGGTTTGAAAAACAGGATTCTGCGTTCGATCACAACCCCGGCGCTGGCTTCGTACGCGCGGTGCCGGCCGGAAAAGAAATCGCGGGACGGCGTGCTGCCGAACCGGATCTGTTCGCCGCGGAAATCGGGCCGGGCGGAAGGGGCGCCTTCAATCACAACGTGATTGTGCGCCTGTTCGGAGCGGAAGTACATATCCCACGGGGCATCGTACGGCCCGAAACGGGAGACTTCGGCGACAAGGGGGATACCGCGGGCATAGAGGTTGACGTCCAGAATGCCCATATGGCTGTGGCCGCCCGGCCATTGCCCGTGGTTGACGAGCATGAAGGTGTCCTCCGGCTCCCAACCGGAGCGCATCACGCAGAATTCGCTGGATTCCAGGCGCAGGCTCTCGAAAGCGGGTTTACGGGGCTCCGGATCGGTCCCGTCCAGTCTGTGCCGGATAGGCCAGAGATACGAGGCGTCGCCGGTGAAAGCGCCTGCCTGCTTCAGCAGTGCCGTCCCGTCCATGAAGCCGCCGTCGTTGATGCCGGGCATTTCGCCTCCCGGGCCGGCCATCTTGAGGAACCAGGCGTAGGCGCATGACGTGCGCTCCCGCCAATCCAGGGTGACCGGCGGGAGGAGGCCGGGGTTGGCCTCAGCCAGAAGAGTGGCTTCTTCCAGGTGGCGCAGGCAGCCGCTTCCATAGGAATAGCAGCGTTCGCTGTGGCCGCCGTCTTCGTAATAGTCCTTCTCCATGTGCTGCTCGAGGTACCGCGCGCCGACGGTACGGAAGGCTTCGGATTCATGGAATTCCGGAAACAGAAAACCAATGAGGAGCAAAGCCGAGATGCCGTGGACCTGCCAGTTTCCGGTCCGGTAGCCTTTTGCGTTCTGCTCCAACGTCAACCAGCGGGCCGCACCGAGAAGCGACTTGAAGAGCAGGCGGACGTGGTCAGGAGATAGCTGGTGGCCCATTTCCAGAAGCTTGACAACGTAAAGGAAGTTCAGGAACCTGTGGCTCCTTACGGAGAGACCGAGTTCGTAGAAGACCGGATGCATCCGGCGGGCGCCCGTGATTTCGTGTCTGACGGCGTACCACTGTCGGAAGATTTCGAGGTAAGCTTCGATGTACCGCTCATCGCGCGTGTCCAGCGCGGCCCTGGTCAGGCAATCCATCCAGCCCAGATAATGGAAGCCGTATTTGGACTGATCACCGAACCAGGCGTTGAATTCAACCGGGCGTGAGAAGTCGATTTCGACCTGGCCGAATTGCCGGCTTCCCCCGTCGAGAATGGTGTCCGCCAGATCGGAGTTGGCGGCAACCCTGGGCGTGAGTTGCTCCGCCGAACCCGCAAAGGGGTTGACCGGGTTGCTCCGGGAGAGGAAATGCCCCCACCATGCGTCGAATGCCTCATCGTAGCGGTTCGAATCCGCGGCGCGCCGGACCTCGTGAAGTCCGGGGAGGTCGAAATTCACGGCTTCGAAGAAAGAAGCGTCCGAAATGTGGACGAGTTTATCGGGGAATTCGTCGTGATGGAACATAAGATGCCCTCTGAATGTCGAAGATACGCAGCTTCAAGGCTGGAAGGGGCGCCCGGTCCTGTTCAGGTCTTTCGTGATGCCGATCTGGCAGGTGACGTACGCGTTTTCTCTCCTGAAACCCCGGGTATTCAGCTGCCCGGCCGCGTACCCCGGCCGAGCGTCGCCAATCGTACCCACAATCAGGTTGGCGTGTTCCACGGTGGTGTCGTAACGGTCGGCGATGAGACCGACCATGTCGGTCCAGGCGATTTTCAGCGCTTCCTCCCAGTTCGCGCCCATACCGCTGGTGAGGATCTCGTCCGGGGTTTCCACCACCGGGCCGCCCGTTGGAAAGCCCGGCGAGCGGTCGAAGCGCAGTGTGAGCGCGGAGTCGATTTCCACGCCGGTTCCGGTAAGTTCACCGTCGCCCATGCGGGCGTGGCCGTCGCCCACGTAGAAGTGCCCGCCGTACCGCTGGGAACGGATGTGCACGATGTTGCCGGCACAAATGGAATTGAAGTCCATGTTGCCCCCGTGGTTCCAGGGACCCGTGTCCTGGGAGACGGGCGCCAGCTGGACCACGCCGATCATCGGACGGACCGGGACCACGAAGTCGGGCGGAAAGTGCAGGAGCCCGTCTTTTACAGGAGCGACGGAACGCAGACTGCCTCGAAACGGTCCGCCGTTGTTGTAATAGCCGTAGGGACCTACCTCAATATCGATGACTTCAATCGAAACCCAATCGCCGGGTTCGATACCGTCAATCAGAAACGGACCGCCCTGACGGGAGCCGCGCGGTGTCGTGGTTTCCGGAATGACGCCGGGTTTGAGGTCGCCATCGGCGCCGCCGGGTGTTTCGATAACGAGCGTTTCGCCGAGTTCGATCGTACCGCGAACCTGGCCCCGTTCGGACGCTTCGGACCCTGTCAGATAGGGTTCTCGGGTAAAGCGGCGCATAAGAAATCTCCTGTTCCGGAGTGCGGCGACGCATTTTAAACCGCCGTTTCGCACCACCGTCCTGGTGTTCCGGGTCGCCTCGCCGGGGTATCGATCTGACCCGGATGAAACTGTAAACGCGCTGAAACCGCTTGATAAACCAATCCTGAAGAGGCATAATAGGTATTGGGAACAGGAGCGTCAAGTTTTTGGAACAGGGACTGCTCGATAGGAGCTGTGGATATGCGGATCGACGCACATATGCACGTCGCCGGTAATCTGGCATCCGTGGGATGGCGTGGCAAATGGACCGACGACCGGGTGGTGATCGATGCCGCCGATCGGCTGGAAATCGATCAGCTTTGCTGTTCGATACCGATTCAGGGGTTGGATACCCGCCGCCCTGACGGCATGCGCGAGGTGAACGATAGCGTCCTGTACGCCATGCGGCGGTTTCCAGGACGCATTCTGGGGTACGTGTTTCTGGATCCCCGGTTTCAACGCGCGGCGCGTGATGAAATCGACCGGTGTATTCTGAAATACGGAATGATGGGCGTAAAGCTCTATAATCAATGCAAGTGCTGGGATCCCCTGGTGTTGCCGATCGTGGAACGTTGCATCGATCTGGGCGTGCCGATTCTGCACCACGGGGGAAAGCAGACGCCGGTGTCCGGCAGGTCATGGCAGACGTATCGCTCGGACAGCGGGGATTTTGCGCGGCTCGCGCGACTCTATCCGGAAGCCGTCGTTATAGAGGGGCATCCGATCGTTGGCGACTGGGAGTGGGCGATCAAAACGCTCCGGGAGGTATCGAATGTCTACGTGGATACCAGCGGGAGCCTGAACGACGACGGCTTCATTGAGATGGCGGTGAGCCAGCTTGGGGCGGGCCGCGTGCTGTTTGCAACCGACGTCGCAATGGAGGCGGGGGTGGGCAAGGTACTGGGAGCCGCGATTACCCCTCGGCAGCGCGCGAGGATCTTCGGAGAAAATATGAAACGAATTGTGCTACAGCGAGTGTAACTGATGGACAGGTAGCGCTTGACGATACGTTATTTTTGTTTATATTCTCTTTGCCTTAGGCCTTATGAATCTTATTAATTCATTGTTCCGCCGAAAGCTTACGTTACACAATGTGGCAACCGGGTCATTGTGGTATATTAATGAAGGGATCTGCAGATGAGTTTTCGTGACCGCGTCGTTTCAGGGGCTGCAAACGTCGCCTGGAATGCCTTCCAGAGCGTGAATACAAGGCTCCCCGAGGGTCAACCATTCCAACCTGCCTGGGCTTCGGCGCCTCTTTTGAAGAGTTATCAGCGATCGATGCCCACGCTGGGGTTTCCGCGCGAGACCGATTCGCTTTGCCCGGATTGCGTGAAGGAGGTGCGGACGGCCATCATTGAAGGCACGCGGGACATCGGAGAACTGGTACACGGCAATCCCGGAGAAATCAAAGCGCAGATCCTCGAGGAAAACGGTTGTATTCTGATGCGCAAAACGTGCTCGGTCCACGGCCCGTTTGAAGACGTATTGTCAATCGATCCGGAGTTTACACGCCTGATCGAGGGGCGTTTTCCCGGGCGCGATTACAGCACCTGGGGGGACGCGCACGTGCACCGGCACGGAACGTCCAGCATCAAGTACGGGCGGGGAGCCGTGCTCACGATCGACCTGACCAACCGCTGCAATATGATGTGTAATCCCTGTTTCATGGACGCGAACCAGGTGGGTTACGTCCACGAACTCACAATGGACGACGTGAAACGGATCCTGGACGCATCGATCTCCTTCAAGCCACGACGGCAGATGTCAGTACAGTTCTCTGGCGGAGAACCCACGATTTCGCCGCATTTCCTGGATGCGTGCCGGTACGCCAAAGAGGTCGGATACTGGTGTGTGCAGGCCGCAACCAACGGGATACGCTTTGCCGAAGAACCGGAATTCGCTTTCGAAGCGAAGGCGGCCGGTTTCGACATGGCCTATCTGCAATTCGACGGTGTAACGAATGCGGCCAACCAGCATCGTCACATTTCCAACCTGTTCGACGCCAAGCTGCTGGCAATGGAGAACCTCTCCCGCGCCGGAATCGATATCACGCCGGTCACGACGGTCCTGAACACCATCAACAACGAACAGGTCGGGCCCATTCTCCAATTCTGCATCGATAACAGCGACAAGGTCGGTTCGATTTCCTTCCAGCCCGTTTCGTTTACCGGACGGGACGAAGAAATCTCCGACGAGATGCGCCACCGGCAGCGGTATACCATTTCCCACCTCGCTCACGATCTGCAGACGTGGTCCGGGGGGAAAATCGACGCCCACCGGGACTGGTACCCGCTGGGATCGGGGACGTTGTTTACCACGCTTGCCGACCACCTGCGCGGGCAGGACGTCGAATTCGGGGGTCAGACCTGCTCCTGTCATCCCAACTGCGGTTCCGCGGCCCATATAATCGTGAACGAGAAGACCAGGCAGTGGGCACCCATCACCGAGTTCTTCAACCAGGAACAGTTTATGAAGGACATCGAAGTGATGACGGATACCGCGCGGGACCCCAAATGGATCAAGTTCCAGGTGGGCATGTCGCTGCTTCGGAATTTCAACGAAAAGAAAGCGCCGGCCGGGTTCGGACTTCCGGATCTTGCGCGGATTCTGGACCGCAGGGTGGGCGGATCCATCAGCGGCGGTCCGAGGCCCGCCGACAGGCAGTGGCGTATTATGTGGGTTGGCGGGATGTGGTTCCAGGATCTGTGGACCTACGATTTCCGCCGGACGGAAATGTGCGTGATCCCGTACGGCACCCAGGAAGGGGAGATCTCATTCTGCGCGTATAACACGGGGATCGGCTGGCGTCAGATTATAGAGAATATGCATATGACCGCCACCACGTCCGACTGGTTCAAAACCATGGGCAGGCATCCCATCTATGCGGGCAACCGCGACATGCCATTGCCGGAGACGGACCACACGCTGAGGGTCCGGGAAACTGAAACCGGCGAACTCGAACTTCCGGTTATAAACGGCAGCCACGAGGACAATGGATGCTGTGGCTCCGAAGAGGACGCCATTCGGAAGATCATTGCCGCGCCCGACGTACGGGAGTCGGTGACCTCCTGAGCGTACGGCTCACAGACGTCGAACGGATCCGGGCAGGAGTAGTGTCCGGATTTTTTTTGAGGCCGGCGTCAGTTCCCGTCGCCAAGAAGCTTTTTTAACATCCCCGGCGGTCTTCGCGCTGCGCCGGAGTTGCGGCAAACGGATTGACAATTCCGCTGCATTTATGTATCATTTGCGCTTGGATCGTTCTGAAAGTTACGGTGAAGGCAACGGCGCATTGGAAGGATACCGATCGTCATGAAGGTGACCGTTTCAGAGTCGGACACGTGGCGCCGGAAGCTCGAAGTCGAGGTGCCTGGCGAAGACGTGCGTCGACGGTTCGAGACCGCGTATAAAAATTACAGTAAATCATTGAATTTACCCGGTTTTCGAAAGGGCAAGATACCTGTAAACCTGGTCAAGAAGCGGTTTGGAAAGATGATTCAGGGCGAGGTCCTGCAGGAGGTGATCCAGGAGTATTACCGCGACGCCAGCAGATCGGAGGGGTTGACTCCGATCTCCGAAGCCACCATCGAAGACGTGAACTTCGAGGAGGGCCACCCGCTCAAATTCACGGCTTCGGTTGATATAAAACCGGAGATCGCCGTTCAGGACTACAAGGGCATGAAAACCACTCGACCCGTATTCGACGTGGCCGACGCCGACGTAGAGGAGCAGCTCCAGCGCGTGCGGGAGCAGAACGCCACGGAGCAGGAAGTCGACAGGCCTGCCGAATTGGGAGACGTTGTCGTTGCGGACCTTCAGGAACTGGATGAGAACGGGTTGCCGATTATCGGCCGAAAACAGGAAGAACGCCCGATTCATATTGGCGGCAGGAATGCCAATCACGACCTCGACAACCAGCTGGTGGGCATTTCCTCGGGCGAAACCCGGCAGATTCGGCTGATCCATACGGAGGAAGCCGAACACGAAGGTCACGCTCACGGCTCACAACATCAGGAGGGCCGGGAGGTCCGCATGATGGTTTCCGCCACGGAGGTCAGGGAACGCAAGCTGCCGGAACTGGACGACGAATTCGCCAGGGACCAGGGCCAGTTCGGATCGCTGGACGAACTCAGGACCCAGATCCGGACGGACCTGCAGGCGCAGGCCGATTTCGGCTCCCGGCGCTACCTCGAAGGCCACATTGTAGACGAACTGATTCGAAGCAACGATTTTGATCTGCCTGAGATTATGGTCGAGAACGCTCTGAACAGCCTGTTTGAAGACCACAAGAAGGAACACGAGGGACACGATCACGATATCGATGAAGAAGCGTTTCGCCGGGACAGCAGGGAGGGCACCATTCGCGGGTTGAAGCGTCATTTACTATTGGAGGCCATTCAGAAACAGGAAGGTCTGGTTGTGGAAGAGGCGGAAATGGACCGTCACCTGGACGGCATGGCGCGTCAATACAATACGGAACCCAAGCAGCTCCGCCAGATACTGAAGCGGTCGGATCAGATCGAGAGAATCGAATCGAACCTGCTGACGGAAAAAACGTTCGACTTCCTGATTCAACATGCGGAAATTGAGGACGTGGAGGCAAAGCCGGATGGCCCGTGATATGGATCCGGGATCGGAAAGTGAGGGAGAATAGAAACTTATGGCACTTGTACCCATGGTATTGGAGCAGACGGGGCGCGGCGAACGGTCCTACGATATTTTCTCGCGTCTTCTCAGGGACAATATTATCTTTATCGGGTTTCCGGTAAACGACACCATTGCGAACCTGGTAATCGCACAGATGCTGTTTTGCAGTTCGGAATCACCGGATAAGACGATTCGGCTGTACATCAATTCGCCCGGGGGCAGCATAACGGCGGGGCTGGCCATTTACGATACCATGCAATACGTACCCAACGAAGTCGAAACGGTTTGCGTCGGCCAGGCGTTCAGCATGGCCGCCGTACTTCTTGCGGGAGGCACGAAGGGGCAGCGGCGGGCCCTGCCGAATTCCCGTATCCTGGTCCATCAACCCATGGGCGGCGCGGGCGGCCAGGCTTCCGACGTGGAACGCCACGCCAAAGAGATTCTCCAGTGGCGCGACAGGCTCAACGAGATTCTGTCGGAACAGACCGGGCAACCGATCGAGCGCGTTGCTAAAGATGCCGATCGGGATTTCTTCATGTCGGCCGCCGAAGCCCTTAAGTACGGTCTGATCGACGAGGTGCTGGTGCCCAGCAAAGACGAAAGTCTCGTGATCGACGACGATGAGTAAAACGCGCAGGCGCGGCGACGAAATCGCAGGAAACCGGCCTTCGCGGCACCACGGGTGACTTATGAAACGACGAACTTCACGGGAAGAGGTCCGGTGCTCTTTTTGCGACAAGGGTAACGATCAGGTCGATAAGATCATTACGGGAACGTCGGTACACATTTGCAGCGATTGCGTCAAGCTGTGCAACGAAGTGCTGCAGGAGGACTCCCGGCAGAAGCCGGTTTCGTCCCGCCAGAAGCTTCCCAAACCGGCGACAATCAAGAAAAGGCTCGACGACTATGTGATCGGGCAGGAGGCGGCCAAGCGTACACTTTCCGTGGCCGTATACAATCACTATAAACGCATCCGTTCCCGGGTCGTTACGGACGACGTCGAACTCGAAAAGAGCAATATTCTGCTGGTCGGTCCCACCGGCACAGGGAAAACCCTGCTCGCCCAGACGCTCGCGCGGATCCTGGACGTTCCGTTTTCCATCGCGGACGCAACGATTCTGACTGAAGCGGGATACGTGGGCGAAGACGTGGAGAACATCCTGGTCCGTCTGTTGCAGGCGGCCGACTACGACGTGGCGCAGGCTGAGATGGGCATTCTCTACCTGGACGAGGTGGATAAGGTTTCGAGGAAATCGGCCAATCCCTCAATTACCCGCGACGTATCCGGGGAAGGCGTGCAGCAGGCCCTGCTGAAAATTCTGGAAGGCACCGTGGCCAGCATACCTCCCAAGGGCGGCCGCAAACACCCCGAGCAGCCCCTGATCCAGGTGAATACGCGGAATATTCTGTTTATCTGCGGCGGGGCATTCAACGGCCTCGAAGAAATCATCAGCAACCGGATCGGCAAAAAGACCATCGGGTTTGGCGCGAAGGACAGCCCCGGGGAAAAACGGAACGCGGGCGAGCTGTTCGCGGAGGTGGAGCCCGAGGACCTCATCAGATACGGCCTCATTCCGGAACTGGTCGGCAGGCTGCCCATTACATGCTCCCTCAGCGACCTCGATGAGCGGGCCCTGTACAAGATACTGACCGAGCCGAAGAACGCGATAACCAAACAGTACAAGAAACTCTTCGAAATGGATGGCGCCGACCTGGAATTCGAAGACGCCGCCCTGAACGAGGTTGTACGTCGAACCGTCCGGAAAGGCACGGGCGCCAGGGGATTACGATCCGTTCTGGAGGACGTCATGATCGATCTGATGTACGACATCCCCGCCAATCCGGAGCGGGAGCGGGTTGTGGTCACGAAAGAGATGGTGGCCGGCCGATCCAAACCCCAACTTCACATCGAAGGAAAAAAGAGCGCATAGGCTCGGCTCCATCCTTTCAGTCGCCTTCGGAACCGGGGTGCATTGCCCCGGTTTTCTATGTGTCTACGGATATTTACGACCCCGGTTGCCCGTTATGCAGATCCGTTCGGCCGATTTTGTCACCAGTGTGGTCCATCCGGACGGTCTTCCTGAGGAAGGGCTTCCGGAAATTGCGTTTGCAGGCCGTTCGAACGTGGGGAAATCCTCCCTGCTGAACCGGTTGTTGAACCGCAGACAACTGGCCCTCACCAGCAAAACACCCGGGAAAACGCGTACCCTGAACTACTTCCGGGTCAACGAGGCGTTGCATTTCGTGGACCTGCCAGGGTACGGTTACGCAAAACGAGGGCATCAGGAACGTCGCCAGTGGGCGGATCTGATCAACGGGTATCTGGAGTCGCGGACGTCATTGCGAGGCATCCTGCATCTTATGGACGCCCGCCACGATCCAACGGCGCGCGACGTGGAGATGGCCGGATGGCTCATGCAGTTCGGTCGGCCGTTCCTGGTGGTTGCCACAAAGGCGGATAAGCTCCCGGGAAGTCGGAAAAAGTCCCGGCTGGACCGGACGCGGAACCTGCTTTCCCAACTGGGCGAGTTCGATTTCGTGTCTTTCTCCGCGGCGTCGGGCCAGGGTCGACTTGCCGTCTGGAAGTGGATTCGTGACGTCATCGAACGGTAAACCCACGCGTGTCGAACAAAACGGTTTGCCTCACGGGCACTGAAATGAGGCCGCAACGGCTCTTTACACCGGGTCCAACGCCCATTCCCGAAAGGGTGCAGGCCGCAATGGCCGGTCCCCCGGTCTACCACCGGGGTCCGGACTTTCCGGCGCTGTTGCGCGAGGCGGTCGCAGGGCTCAAAGATGTCTTTCCCACGTCTTATGACGTGTTCGTCCTGGCCTGCTCGGGCACCGGCGTGATGGAGGCCGCGGTAGCCAATACCCTGGGCGCCGGAGACCGCGCGCTGGTTGTGCAGGCGGGACAGTTCGGTGCGCGGTGGACGGACCTCTGCCGGGCTTACGGGGTAGAGGTGGTTGAACGGGGATTTCCGTGGGGCGATGCGGTGGACCCAGGGGTGGTGGCCGATGTCCTGCGGGACGATCCGGGGATACGGGTCGTATTCGCCACACACAGCGAGACGTCCACCGGCGTTTTGCACGACGTCGCCTCGATTGGCGCGGTCGTGGAGGAAACGGACGCTCTGTTCGTCGTGGACGGAGTCTCAAGCCTGGTGGCCCACCCGCTGCCGCTTGAGACCTGGAACGTGGACCTGGCGGTAACGGCTTCCCAGAAGGGGCTGATGCTGCCTCCCGGGATGGGATTCGCGGCGGTGGGACCGCGGGTCTGGAAAGCGCGCGAGCGTTGCCTGCTTCCGAAGTACTACTGGGATCTGGGAAAATACAGGACGTCGCTTGCCGAGGGTCGGGCGCCGGCCACGCTGCCGGTGACGCTCCTTGAGGGTCTTCGGGCGGCGCTACAGATGCTCTGCGAGGAGGGCATCCCGCGGGTCTGGGCGCGGCATGCCCGGCATGCGCAGGCGGTGAGGCAATCGGCGGCGGGGCTTGGACTGACCTGTTTCGCTCGGGCGCCTTCGAACGCGTTGACCGCGATTGTCCTGCCCGAAAAGGTGGATGGCCTCGCGTTAATGGAATTTATGCGACACGAACGCGGCGTTGTGGTCGGCGGCGGACTGGGAGATTACAGGGGCCGTATGGTGCGGGTATCCAACCTGGGACACGTGGACGATGCAGGTATTCTGGAGGCGGTGTCGGCGTTGGAATGCGGTCTGCGGGAGACCGGATGGACGTTCGACGCGGGAGCGGGTGTGAAGGCCGCGCAGTACGCGCTGACGGCTGAAGCTGATCGCTGACAGCTTCTTTTCAGACTGTGAACTATGAAGCGGGTTCTGATCGCAGATACGTTGTCTCGTGGCTGGCAAGACGTATTCGCGGATGCCCCGGACGTCCGGGTGGACGTCCGGACGGGCCTTTCGGCGAAGGCGCTGGCGCGTGAAATCCGCGCCTATGACGGGATGATTATTCGAAGCGAAACCCGGGTGGACCGGGCGTTGCTGGATGAGGCGCGGCGGCTGCGCGTGGTGGGCCGCGCGGGAGTCGGAGTAGACAATATCGACGTCGGCGCCGCGACGGAGCGGGGCGTAGTGGTGGTACACTCTCCCGGAGGCAATACGACCGCAACGGCCGAGCATACGGTGGGGATGCTGCTGGCGCTGAGCCGCAATATTCCGCAGGCGACCGCTTCGCTGAAGCGCGGGGCGTGGGAGCGGAAGTCCTATACCGGCGTGGAGTTGAACGGGAAGGTGCTGGGGATTATCGGCGTGGGCCGGGTGGGACAGCACGTCGCCCGTCTGGCCAGGGCTCTGGGGATGACGACCCTGGGTTACGACCCCTTTCTCTCCGACGAAATGGCGTCCAGATTCCAGGTGAGGCTGGTTTCTCTGGAAGAGATATACGCGGCGTCGGACTATATTACGCTCCATACGCCGCTGATGGAGACCACTCGGCATCTGATTTCGGCGGCGTCGCTGGATAAATGCAAACCCGGGGTACGCGTTCTCAACTGCGCGCGGGGCGGGCTGATCGACGAGGCGGCGCTTCTGAAAGCGATCGAATCGGGCAGGGCCGCGGGAGCGGCGCTGGACGTGTACGAGGAAGAACCGCCGCCAAGGGATCATCCACTCCTGCGGCGGCGCGAGGTGATCTGCACGCCGCATCTGGCCGCTTCAACCCTGGAGGCGCAGGAGCGCGTGGCCCGCCAGATCGCGCAGGACGTCCTGGAGGTCCTGATGGACAGGCCGGCCCAGCGCGCGGTGAATATGCCTTCGGTGGATCCGTCGCTTTACGAGGACGTCCGTCCGTATCTGTTGCTGGCCGAGAAGGTGGGTGCGCTGCAGGCACAGTTGAGCCGGGGCAGTCTGCGTCGAATTGCGATCGAGTATCACGGAGATATGCTGGAATTTGCAACGTCGCCGATGACGGCAGCGGTCCTGAAGGGGGCCATTACGAATCTGACGGATGAACTCGTAACCTACGTGAACGCGCATCTCTTTGCGCAAAAGCGCGGGGTGAAGATAGACGAGACACGCAGCAGCGCCCACAAGGACTATACCAATCTGATGACGGTGCATTACGAAACGTCGGCGGGTAAAACATCGATTTCGGCTACCGTATTCGGCAGCAGCGACGCCCGGGTGGTGCGTATCGACAGGTTCGAGGTGAAGGCCAAACTGGAAGGCGACGTGCTGATCTGCTGCAACCGGGACGTTCCCGGCGTGGTGGGCTGGATCGGCTCGCTGCTGGCCGAGGAGAAACTGAATATCGCCGATATGGCGCTGGGGCGAGACAACAGGGGCGGACAGGCCATCATGGTAATCAGCCTCGATTCACCGGCATCGGACGCCGTGCTGAATCGTATCGCGGGTTCGCCTCAGTTTCTGTGGGCACGAAAGGCGAAGTTTTAAGAATCGGGTAGCCGCAAGCCGTGATACGGGAGAGGGCCACACCGCCCGACCCGGTTTTTGCTTTTAGCTGAGAGCTGATTGCTGACAGCTGTATTCGAGGAGATAGATCATGTCCGTGCGCGTTGTGCTGGGCGCCCAGTGGGGAGATGAAGGCAAGGCCAAGGTTGTGGATTACATGACGGCGGACTCGGACGTCGTGGTGCGGTTCCAGGGGGGCGCCAATGCGGGGCATACCATCAAGGCGGGGGATCTGGAGTTCGTGTTTCATCTCATTCCCGCCGGAATTGTGCATCCCGACAAGACCTGTGTGATCGGCAACGGGGTGGTGATGGATCCCGAGGCCCTGTTCCAGGAGGTGGAAGAACTGGAGTCGAAGGGCATCTCCATTGCCAACCGGCTGTTCGTGAGTCCGAATACCCACCTGGTTATGCCGTATCACAAACGCGTCGAACAGGCCAGCGAGGCAAGGATCGGGGCGGACGCGATCGGGACCACGCTGCGGGGCATCGGACCCTGCTACCAGGACAAAGTCAACCGGTCCTCGGGCATTCGCGTGGGAGACCTCTTCGATGCGGACGCACTGCCCGGCAAGGTGCGGGAAAACGTCCGGCAGAAAAACGAGATACTCAGGAACGTGTACGGGGAGGACGGGCTGGACGCGGCGCCCATCATCGAGGCCTACATAGCATTCGGCGAGCGCCTGGAGCCATTCGTTACGGATACGTCCGTCTACCTCAACGATATGATCGACGCCGGAAAGGACGTCCTGTTCGAAGGTTCCCAGGGCACGTTGCTGGATATCGATCATGGGACCTATCCTTTTGTGACGTCTTCGAACACCACGGCCGGCGGCGCTTGCACGGGCGCCGGTATCGGACCCACCCGGATTTCCGAGGTCGTGGGGGTGGTGAAGGCATATACGACGCGAGTTGGCAATGGTCCGTTTCCCACCGAACTGACCGGCGCCATGGGAGACCGGATCCGGGAGATCGGGCACGAGTACGGGGCGACCACGGGCCGGCCGAGGCGGTGCGGCTGGCTGGATGCCGTCATTCTGAGGTTTGCCGCGAGGGTGAACGGACTGTCCGGAATCGCGGTGACCCGTCTGGACATTCTGGATCCTCTGGAAGAGATCCGGATCTGCACGCACTATACCTGCCGTGGAAAGCGGCTGGAACACTTCCCGAGCGACGTGAAGGTACTTGCGGAATGCCGGCCCGTGTACGAAACGATGCCGGGGTGGACGGCGCCCACCAGCGACGTGAGACGGTGGGAGGACCTTCCGGAAAACGCGAGGCGGTATCTGGACAGAATTCAGGAGTTGAGCCGCACGCCAATTGCCATGGTGTCCGTGGGACCGGACCGCAAGGAAACGATTGCGGTGGATTGATCGCGTATCGGACCCATGCCGTTCGCGATGCGCGTGTGCCGCGCAAGACAGTGGGTTCAAAGCGGTGTTGCCGTGCATAACGGTCCGGAGGTCTCCAGTTTCGGACTCCTGTGATATGGGTTGACCCCCCGGGGAAGTTTGGTATATTTCGACAAGAACCCGAAGCAGCCGACGGCAGAGAGGGGTAACGGATGGACGCCGCGTTCCTGGACAAGGAAGTGCTGATCGCCAGAGCGAAATCAACCGGGAATCTGGCGGGAGAAGATCTGGCGGGCGTTGATCTTGCAGGAGAGGATCTCTCCGGTATAGATTTTACCGGCGCGAATCTGGACAACGCCAGGTTCACGGACGCAACACTCCTGGAAACGAGGTTTCACAACGCGAGCATGAAGGGCGCCGACCTCAGCGGAGCGAAAATGAGGGGGGCGTATCTGGTGGCCGCCGATCTCCTGGGCGCGAACCTGTCGGGCGCGGTGATGGACGACGCGTTTTTATCGGGCGCGGTACTCGGAGGCGCGAACTTCACCCGCGCGAGTCTCAAGCGCGCCCGCCTGGGTGTGGTACACGCGTCCTTCCCGAATCCATCGGGGCGTCCCACGAGTTTCAGGAACGCCAATCTGGAAGCGGCGGTGGTGGGCGCGACGGATTTCCGGGGAACAGATTTGCGGGGCGCCAATCTGGATGGCGCATTCCTGTACGAGGCGCGCCTGCGCGGGGCGATTGTGGATAAGAGACAGTTTGAGACAGCCGTTACGCGGGCGGAGTCGTTTTAGAGGGCAGACGAGATTCCTGTTATGGCGGACGTTGCGACAGACAGACTCGGCAGACCGCTGCGAGACCTCCGGATTTCGGTAACGGACCGGTGCAATTTCAGGTGTCCGTACTGCATGCCGGCCGAGGTCTTCGGGGAAAACTACGCCTTCCTGCCCAGAACCGAAATCCTGACGTTCGAGGAGACGGAACGGCTGGTGTGGCTGTTCGTGGGCCTGGGTGTGCGCAAGGTCCGTGTCACCGGCGGTGAGCCGCTGCTCCGGAGGGAAATCGAAGCGCTGATCCGGCGCCTTGCGGCGGTTGACGGCATTGAAGACCTCACGCTCACGACCAATGGCTACCTGCTGCCGCAAAAGGCCGGAGAACTCAAGGCAGCGGGGTTGCACAGGATTACGGTCAGCCTGGATTCCCTGGACGAGGACGCATTCGAACTGTTGAACGGGAGAGGCTATCACGTATCGCAGATACTGGAGGGGATCCGTGCCGCTGAAGCGGCGGGGTTTTCCCCGCTGAAGATCAACGCGGTGATTCAGCGCGGGGTGAACGACCATACCATCGTGGATCTCGCCCGGCATTTCCAGGGCACCGGGCATATCGTCCGGTTTATCGAGTATATGGACGTGGGCAACCGGAATGGATGGCGCCTGGATCAGGTGGTTCCCGCGGCCGAGATCGTGCAGCGCATCCATGAAGAAATGCCGGTAGCCGCCATTGCGCCGAACTACCCGGGTGAGGTCGCGCGACGGTTCCGATACCTGGACGGGAGCGGGGAGATCGGCGTGATCGCCTCCGTCACGCAACCGTTCTGCGGCGACTGTACGCGTGCGAGGCTGTCCACCGACGGAAAGGTCTATACCTGTCTGTTTGCCGGGACGGGCGTGGATCTCAGAGGACCCCTGCGGGACGGGGCGGGCGACGACGAGCTTCTGGCCACGATCTCGGAAATCTGGAATGAGCGCGAGGATCGGTACTCGGAAATGCGTACGTCCGAGACGGCCGAAATGCCGTCATTTTCCAAGGTGGAAATGTACCAGATCGGGGGTTAGCGTTCTGTCCGGGAAACAACCGAAAGGCAGGCGCCTCCGCGACCGCGGACCTACCCGCCTTTCGCTTTTCTCCCCCGAAGGGGGCAACCGAATTCCCATCGCGCAATCCGCTTCACCCTTTCCGTCAGGAAAGGGTGCCTGCCGCCAGGCAGGCGGGATAGGTTTCCCGTCCACCAATTCACTTGAAAAACGAGAGACTTTCGTCTCTCGTTTTTGATTGACAGCATTCCCGTTTGTTTTGTTATTTATTATATTGTTGATCAAAATACTCAAGAATATCTCCGAAAAGCCCATTCTTCCCGATCGGAACGGCTGCCGTTTCGGGATTATTTCGTTGACTTCGCAGGGTGAGTTCAATAGATTACCCGCCTGATTGATACCGTCGCCTCTGTAATCCGGAACCGGGAGACGTTGCCATGTCTGAATCGACAACCTGGAAAGAAGCGCTCGCGGATCGCATACCCCCTGAACTGGGCCGGGAAGTGGATATATTCGCCACGCAGATCGAACTGCGGAAACAGGGCAAGATAGAAGATACCGTTTTTGCCGAGACCAGGTTGCGCCGGGGGGTTTACGGGCAGCGTTACGATAACGGCAAACGGTTCGACGGGAACAATACGCAGGTACTGGAATTCCCGAGCGGGGACCTGGTGAAGGGGCCGGATACCGTGTGGGACGCGCCTGGAATGCAGCGGATCAAGATTCCCTTCGGGGGACTGACCGCGGATCAGCTGGATGTGCTGGCCGACGTGGCGGAGGAGTATTCGGACGCGATCCTGCACATTACCACACGCCAGGACGTCCAGTTGCATTACGTACACATCGATGATACGCCGGCAATGATGTACCGCCTGGCATCGGTGGGCATCACAACCCGGGAAGCCTGCGGCAATACGGTGCGGAACGTCACGGCCTGCCCTCTTTCGGGGGTGTGCCGGACCGAGAAATTCGACGTAACGCCCTATGCGCGTGCCTGCTCCGGATTTCTGCTGGGGCACAAAGACGCGCAGGACTTCGGCCGGAAGTTCAAAATCGCCTTTTCCGGATGCGAACACGAGGCCTGCGGGCTTGCAAATATGCACGATATCGGCGCCGTAGCGGTTACAAAGATGGTGGATGGCAGCGAGAAACGCGGGTTCAGGTTCTACGTTGGCGGCGGGCTGGGCGCCGTACCGCACCAGGCGAAGCTGTTCGACGAATTCCTGCCGGAAGAGGAGCTTCTACCCGTGTCGCAGGCCATCTCGCGCGTGTTCGCCCGCCTCGGCGAGAAGCGGAACCGTGCGCGGGCACGGCTTAAGTTCCTGATCGCAAAACTGGGTCTCGAGGAGTTCAAGCGCCTGGTGGACGAGGAGCGGAAGGTGATGCCCGACGACCCGGAGTGGACGTCGTTTCTCTCGGACCTTCACGCCTACGACGAAAAACCGCTGAAGATCGCACAGCCCCTGAACGGCGCCGCCGTTGCCGACGGCTTCGATGAGTGGGTGCGAACCAACGTGTATCGGCAACGCCAGGACGGCTACGCCGTGGTTACGGTAACGCTGCCGCTTGGGGACCTCACGTCCAACCAGACGCGGGCGCTCGCCGATATTTCAAGGCGTTTCGTGAACGATACGATCCGTGCCACCGTGGAGCAGAACATCGTGTTCCGCTGGGTGAGCGAGAACGACCTTCCCGAACTCTACAACGCGCTCGCCAGGATCGGGTTGAATGAACCCGGGGCCGGGACGATCGTAGACGTGACGGCGTGCCCGGGGA
The DNA here is from genome assembly GCA_963662665.2 of Candidatus Latescibacterota bacterium. Taxonomy (GTDB): domain Bacteria; phylum Latescibacterota; class UBA2968; order UBA2968; genus JAAXHE01. Next base: position 57,347 of record CAXXJS010000017.1, on the reverse strand, counting down.
CGGATACGTGCAAGCTGGGCATCGCCTCGTCCCGCGGTCTGGCCGGCGAACTGCGCACGCGTCTGGCCGAGAAGGGCCTGGAAATGGATGCCGCCGTTGAAGGGCTCCGAATCAAAATCAGCGGTTGCTTCAACTCATGCGGGCAGCATCACGTCGCGGATCTGGGATTCTATGGGATCAGCCGCAAGGTGAGTGGTTACACGGTGCCGCATTTTCAGGTGGTTCTGGGGGGTCAGTGGACCGGTAACGCCGCGTCCTTCGGGCTGGCAATGGGGGCTGTCCCTTCCAAGCGGATCCCCGACGTGGTTGCGCGTATCAGCCAGAGCTATATCCAGGGGCGAACCGGGGGACGAAAGTTTCCAGGAGTATATCCGCAGGATCGGCAAGGTGGAAGTGAAACGTATGCTCGACGACCTTACAAACGTGCCGCCTTATGAGATCGACTCGTCGTACTATATGGATTGGGGCGACAGCCGGGTGTTCACAACCGGAGATATGGGCAAGGGCGAGTGCGCGGGCGAGGTGGTGCCGCTGGTCCAGTTCGAGCTTTCCAGTTGCGAGCGCGAGGCCTTCGAAGCCCAGGTGCTTCTGGACAACGGCCAATATGAAACGGCCTATAAACAGGCGTACAGCGCAATGGTTCACGCCGCCAAGGCATTGGTAAAATCGCAATTCCTGGATGTTCCGGAAGATCCGGATACCATCGTATCGGAGTTCCGCACCCGGATCGTCGATACAGGATTGTTGCACGACAATCCCGTTACCCGCGGCAAGTTCGCCAATTATCTCTTTCACGCCCAGAGGCGCAACGTCGAATCCTACAATGAAGACCTGGCGCACCGTTTCATCGAGGAAACGCAGCTCTTTATCGAAGCGGCGTATGCATGCTACGGGCGGATGAACGTAGTCAGCAGTTAGTGTTCTGAACTGTGCTTCCGACCTATGAACGCGTATAGAATTCAGATCAAATTCTACCTCGAGCGCGGGCAGGACGTGGCGCCCGATACCTGGTTCCGGGTCTTCAATACCTGGATTCCGGAGACCCGGGAGGAGGTACTCATCGACGTGGCCGATTACAGCCACGTACACAGGGGGCCGGTCACCCTGCTGGTTGGACACCAGGCCAACTACAGTATCGATCGCACCGACGGTAAAACGGGGCTCCTCTACGACCGAAAGCAACCGTCCCACGGCGATTTTGCGGACCGGCTGGAGGGGGCTTTCGTTTCGGCGCTGGGAGCCTGCAACAAGCTCGAACGGGATTCCATATTGGCAGGACGCGCGAAATTCAGAACAGATGAAGTGCTGATCGCGTTGAACGACCGGTTGTTGGCCCCCAATTCAGAGACAACGCATACCGCAGTTAAGGCGGACCTGGACCCCGTGCTGAATAAGCTGTTTGACGGCGCCGACTACGACGTTGATCGCGATTCAAGCCCCGGACAGCGCTTCACCCTCAAAGTCCATTCAGGCTGCCGGCAAGGCGTCGCTGATTTATTGCGGCATCTCCATGGGGATAATTGACCTTTTGACGCTTGACAAACGGCAATAAAGTTCTATATTTCGAATGAGATTTGCGCTGGATGGCGTTGCCTGAAGGCGGACTTCGCGAGACTTTCCGAATTGCGTGTTTTTTCGGGAATTCCCGTCTCACGTACCTGAGTTCAATGTTTTAAGATGAGCGGCGTGTAGACTGATTTAAGGAAAGGGGTGAGAAGAATGACGTACATTATCGCCGAACCATGCCTGGACGTGATGGACAGGGCGTGTGTGGAGGTCTGCCCTGTCGACTGTATTTACGAGCCCGATGCAACGAATCTGCCGGAAGACGAGCAGCGTCAGATGCTCTACATCCATCCGGACGAGTGTATCGACTGCGGGGCCTGCGAACCCGAATGTCCGGTTGAGGCGATTTTTGAGGAGGACGACACACCCGAAGAATGGAAGGAATACATCGAAATTAATGCGAAAGCGTTCGAGTAAGGCGTTCCAACCTCTTCGCTCGTTCAATCGACGTGAGGAAAATGCCAGGATCCGACCGATCCTGGCATTTTGCAATTGAAACACCGGAAGGCCGTGCCAGGTGAGACGGTAGACGACCCCACCGAGCCCCGTCGGGCAGCGATAAGGTACCGTGACGTCAATTCACGAAACCCTGGGTTTTTGTAGGGGCAGTTCGCGAACCGGCCGGTGGCGGGCAGCGGAAAGGCGGGCGACCACAAGGGTCGCCCCTACACATACAATATGGACGCAGGTGGACGTTGAATCCGCGCCTTAAGGTGACACATTGTCGTTGTATCGAACCTCGCGTGTACAATTACCCGTACGATCGTGGGGTTGGGGGTTTTTCCACGTTGATCCGTCCACCACAGTCGCCTTGTGGGTGCTTGATCGCCCGCAGGACAGACGCGTTTGTATTCACCAGTTTCGTGATTCGTGGAAAAACCGGCCCCGCGCCGAGCGGCGCGCTTCTTTTTGGTCCTTTTTCTTCCGCGGATAAGAAAAAGGACGAAGAGAAAAAGAAAGGTGATTGATGACGTAAGGCCTGTCTCTTGCAGGAAAGCAATTTTTGAGTGGGTTTTCCGCCGACAGGCCAATGTGAAAGACGCAGCGAGGCGGGATGGACCGGACCGTGACTTCCGGGGGAATAACATTTCGCCGGATTTAAAACTCAGCTATCGCTAAACCGTACATTTCATTCTGCAAGGAAGGAAGAAAACATTCATCATGGAAGTAACCCCAACAAACGGGCTGTACCGGCCCGAATTCGAGCACGATGCCTGCGGCGTTGGTTTTGTTGCGGATATCAGAGGCAACCGCAACGGTGAAATCATGCGTCAGGCCGTGCTTGGGCTGGCCAATCTGACCCATCGCGGCGCGATGGATGCGGACGCGAAAACCGGCGACGGCGCGGGGGTACTCACCCAGATTCCCGCGCGACTGATCGTGAGGGAGGCGGAACGGCTGGGGTACAGGGCGCCCCGCGCGGAAGACCTGGCCATCGGCATGCTGTTCCTGTCTCAGGACACCGTAACGAACGACCGGTATCGGATCATCGTCGACGAAGCGACGGACCATTACGGGCTCCTGCTGATTGGATGGCGGACGGTTCCGGTGGATCGTACGGTCCTCGGCGACCGGGCAGCCGAGTTGATGCCCGATATTCAGCAGGTGCTGATCGCCCGGGGAAAGCGGATGTCCGACGCGGAGTTCGAGCGGGCGCTGTATCTGGTTCGACGTCAGGTGGAGCGATCCGTACGTCGGCACGGAATAGAGGGTTGCTATATCTGCTCGCTGTCCAACCGGACCATCGTTTACAAGGGAATGATGGTGGCCGCGCAGCTTGCCCGGTTCTACAGGGACCTGCAGAATCCGGACTTCGAAACCGCGCTGGCTGTCTTTCATCAGCGCTACAGCACCAACACGCTGCCCGACTGGTTTCTGGCGCAGCCGTTCCGGTATCTCGCCCACAACGGCGAAATCAACACCCTGAAGGGGAACGTGAACTGGATGCGGGCGCGCGAGGCGGAACTCAAATCCCGGGCATGGGGACGGCACCTGGATCGGATCAAGCCCATTATAGACGCGACCCGCAGCGATTCCGCGATGCTCGACAATGTCTTCGAAACGCTGGTGGTGGCCGGGCGGAACCCGATGCACGCCATGATGATGCTGATTCCCGAGGCGTACCGGGGAATACCGGACATGCCGGAAGACCTGCGCGGCTTTTACGAATATAACGAATGCCTGATGGAACCCTGGGACGGTCCCGCCGCCGTCGCGTTCAGCGACGGCACGGTCGTGGGCGCCACGTTGGACAGAAACGGGTTGCGGCCCGCGCGTTACAAGATTACGGATAGCGGTCTGATCGTTATGGGTTCAGAGGTCGGGATGCTGGAGATGGACGACCGCCACGTGGTCGAAAAGGGGCGCCTCGGGCCGGGACAGATGATCGCGGTGGATACGCGCACGGGCGTCTTGCTGAAAAACGACGAGATAAAATCCCATTTTGCGGTCCGCCGCCCGTACCAGCGATGGGTGAGGGACAACCTGGTCCCCTTCGAACCCGCGGATACCCGCGGCGAGCCGATGCCGGTTGGAGAGCAGACGGACCTGGCGCGGCGGCAGGTGGCATTCGGGTACACCGCCGACGGAATCGAGTACGTCCTGGTGCCCATGGCGAACGACGGAAAGGAACCGGTGGGATCCATGGGGGACGATACGCCTCTGGCCGTCCTGTCCGAGCGGCCCCGGCTTCTGTATGATTTCTTTTCGCAGCGGTTCGCCCAGGTCACGAATCCGCCGATCGATCCCCTGCGGGAAGAACTGGTGATGTCTCTGGACATGCTTCTGGGGCGTCGACGGAATTTTTTCAGCGAGAAGGCGCCTCACGCTCGGCTGGTCCGCATCCCCTCTCCGGTTCTGCTGGATTCTGAATTCCGGCGCCTTTCCAGCTCCGGTCTGCCAGGATTCGAAGCCCAAAAGCTGCCCGCGCTGTTCGTTCCGTCGGAGGGCGTCGAGGGCCTGCACGGCGCGCTGGACACAATGTGCAGGCAGGCGGTCCGCGCGGTCGAGTCCGGCAAGACCCTTTTGGTTCTGAGCGACCGCGGCGTGGATTCGAACCATGCGCCCATCCCGATGCTGCTGGCCGTGGGCGCCGTACATCACCATCTCATCCGCGAAGGAAAGCGGATGCAGGCAAGCCTGATCGTGGAATCGGGCGAACCGAGGGAAGTTCACCAAATTGCCGCTCTCATCGGATACGGCGCCAGCGCCGTGAATCCCTATCTGGCCTACGAAGGCATGTACGAACTGATCCGCACCGGCAGGCTTGAAGGCGACGTCACCTACGCGAAAGCACTGGACAACTATCGTCACGCGTTGGAGGCGGGTATCCTCAAGGTGATCTGCAAAATGGGCATATCCACGTTGAGCAGCTACTGCGGCGCGCAGATTTTCGACGCCGTCGGCCTGCATCGGGACGTGGTGGACCGGTATTTCTCGGGTACGGTATCCCAGGTTGGCGGGATCGGACTCGCGGAAATTGCAGAGGATGCGGCCGAAAGACACCTGCTGGCGTTCCAGCACGAGGGTTCGCCCAGGATTAAGGACGCGGGCATATACCGGTTCCGGCGAGACGGCGAGTACCACGCCTTCAATCCCCCGGTTTTCAAGGCCATCCACAGCGTGGCCAAAACCGGGAATTACAAGGATTTCAGGGCTTATTCGCGCCTCGTGGAAGGGCGGCCCGCGGCTTCGCTCAGGGACCTGATGGCCTTTCGGGAAGGACGCTCCGTCCCGCTCGACGAAGTGGAGCCGGCTGAAGCCATCTGCCGGCGTTTCGTGTCGTCGGCGATGTCGCACGGGGCGCTTTCACGGGAGGCCCACGAAACGCTCGCCATCGCGTTGAACCGCATTGGCGCCAAGAGCAACAGCGGAGAGGGCGGGGAAGATCCGGCCCGGTACCGGCGGCTGCCCAACGGGGACTGGCCCAACAGCGCCATCAAACAGGTGGCGTCCGGCAGGTTCGGCGTTACGCCCGAATACCTGGCGTCGGCCAAGGAACTGGAAATCAAGATGGCGCAGGGATCGAAACCGGGTGAGGGCGGGCAGTTACCGGGGCACAAGGTTTCCGCGGAAATCGCGCTGATCCGGCACTCCGTCCCCGGCGTCACGCTGATTTCACCGCCCCCTCATCACGACATTTACAGTATCGAAGACATCGCTCAACTGATTTACGACCTGAAACGGGTGAATCCCCGGGCAAAGGTGTGCGTCAAACTGGTCTCGGTGGCAGGCATCGGCACGATCGCGGCGGGCGTTGTCAAAGGGTACGCGGACGTGGTCCACGTCAGCGGGCACGACGGCGGAACCGGCGCCTCGCCCCTGGGCGCCATCAAACACTCGGGCGGACCCTGGGAACCGGGTCTGGCGGAAGTCCAGCAGACGCTGGTAATGAACGATCTGCGCGGGCGGGTGGTGCTCCGCGTGGACGGCGGCTTGAAGACGGCCAGGGACGTGGTGGTGGCGGCAGCGCTGGGGGCCGAGGAGTATGGCTTCGGTACGGCGGCCCTCGTATCCATGGGTTGCGTGATGGCCCGCCAGTGTCACCTGAATACCTGTCCGGTTGGCGTGGCTACGCAAAAACCGGAATTGAGGGAAAAATTCAACGGCTCGCCGGAAAACGTGATCCGCTATTTTACCAACCTGGCCGGTGAGATCCGTGAGGTCGTGGCAGGGCTGGGATTCCGGTCGCTGGATAGCCTGATCGGCCGGACAGAGATTCTGGAAGCCAGGGACGACCTGGAGAAACACCGGTGGCGGGGAATCGACCTGAGCGACCTGTTGGCCGATCCGGACCCGGCCGGCACGAGGCCGAGACTGCATACCCGGGAGCGTAACGACCGCCCCGATGCATCCATTGACGACCTGCTGCTTCAGGACGCAATGGACGCGATCAAGGAGAATAGCTCGATTACGCTGAGTTACGACGTTCGGAACACGAGGCGCGCGGTTGGCGCCAAACTGGCAGGCGAAATCGCGTATCACTACGGAGACCGGGGGCTCGACAGTACGATAGAATGCCGTTTTCGCGGCAGCGCGGGACAGAGCTTCGGGGCATTCTGCATACGCGGGCTCCGGCTGGTCCTCACGGGCGAGGCCAATGACTACGTTGGCAAGAGTATGCACGGCGGAGAACTCATTGTCCGACCGCCGGGCGACGCCGGGTTTCCAAGCCACAGGAATGCTATCATTGGCAATACGGTCATGTACGGCGCCACCGGCGGCGTGCTCTACGCCGCAGGATGTGCGGGGGAGAGATTCTGCGTGCGTAACAGCGGCGGTAACGCGGTTGTGGAGGGTGTTGGCGACCACGGCTGCGAGTACATGACCGACGGGGTCGTGGTTGTGCTGGGAAGCGCCGGACGAAACTTCGGCGCCGGAATGACGGGCGGTACGGCGTACGTGCTGGACGAAGAGGGATCGTTTGAGAACCGGTTCAACCCGCAGCTCGTCGCCATCGAGCGCGTGGACCATGCGGACGACGTCGGCCTGCTGAAAAAGATGATCGGACGGCACCTCGAAAAAACCAACAGCCGCCGGGCGAGCGCCATTATCGCCCGATGGGACAGGTTTCTGCCCAAATTCTGGAAGGTTTCGCCCCACGCGCCCGACCACGGCGACGAATTGGTCATTCCGGATCGCTATCGGGAAACACACAGGGAAGCCCGCCGCCAGAAAGCGCGGTACCAGCAGGCGAAGCCTGCCACGGGGAGTACGCACGCCCAACCCGTTCGCGCCGGCGCGGGGGAATCCGGCCGTTCGAATGACGATTAGCCTCAATCCCAAGAATACAACGAATCAAGGTGGGTACCGGCGTTCCTCCGGATCCCGGACTCCCGGCTATATAGAACAGGAAGGTTCCCTATGGTTGACATGACAGGTAAGGTGGCGCTGGTAACCGGGTCCTCCCGGGGCATCGGACGTGGATGTGCAGTGGAGATGGCCCGCGCCGGATCGGACGTCGCGGTAAACTACCATTCGCATCCGGAAGATGCGGAATCCGTCGCGAACGAGGTCCGCGAACTGGGACGGGAAGCGATTGTCGTTCAGGCCGACGTGTCGGATCGGACGGCTGTAGACCGGATGGTCGACGCAACCGTTAGCCGCTTCGGCCGTCTGGACACCGTGGTGGCCAATGCATATTACAGCAAACGCGAGCCCTTTCTGGAACTGTCGGTGCAGGCGGTGCGCCGGACGTGGGCGGTCTGTCTGTGGGGCAGTTTCCACACGGCCCAGGCCGGCGCCCGGCAGATGGTGGAACAGGGCGGCGGGGGCAGCATCCTGTTCATCAGTTCCGTCCTGGCGCACGTACCGATGCCCACGTCCATGCCGTACAATACGGCCAAAGCGGGCATCAACCAGATGTGCCGGACCATCGCCGCCGAACTGGCGCCCCATCGTATCCGCGCGAACGTGATCGAACCCGGTTACACCGACACGCCGGGGGAACGGCAATTCGCCACAAACGAGCAGATCAGGGAGGCGGCCAGGGGCATGCCGTGGGGCAGGCTGGCCACCATCGAGGACCTCGGAAAAGCGGCAACGTTTCTGTGTTCCGGCGCCGCGGATTACATTACGGGGACGATTCTGAAAGTGGACGGCGGGTTATGCCTCAAATAGGCGCCCGGTTTCCGTCCGGCCGCGGGTCGGCAATCCATACGGCACTGCTGATCGCCACGGGATGATATATTTCGCGAAACGAGACGTTATGCGAATCGTTCGATTCACGATCTTTCTGTGTACGTTCCTTCGGTGGATTTCGATTCCGGCGGCCGACGTTGTCGTGGAGATGCACCAGGAGGAAGAAGAGGCGGAACTGCGGTACCGAGTTGGCGTGATCGACGCGGAAACGCGTACGGTCGACTGGGGTGACGTTGGGGCGCACGACGACGGTCAGGCCCCTTCCGTCGCGGTGGATGGAAGGCTTGTCGTCGAGGTCCACCAGTCTCACGTCGGTACGAATCTGTGGTACAAGGTGGGCGAGGTCGACACGGGGACAAAGGCCATCCTGTGGGGCGAGGGGACGAGGTACGACGCGGGTAAGTTTCCCATGGTCGCGCTGGACGGCAGGGTCGTCGTGGAGGTGCATCAGTCTCATATCGGCACGAATCTCTGGTACCACGTGGGCATCGTGGATACCGCGGCCGATTCCATAGTCTGGGGAGATTCGGAGAAGTACGACGGTGGGCGGTTCCCGTCGGTAGCGCTTTCGGATGGCGTGGTTATGGAAGTCCACCAGTCCGAAGAGGGCGATCGTCTCTGGTACACCGTGGGTATTGTGGACACCACGGCAATGTCAATCGCATGGGGCGCCTCGCAGGAATACGACGGCGGACAGACGCCCTCCGTAGATATGGATGATGGCGTGGTGGTGGAGATGCATGAGTCCATCGACGGACTGCGTCTATGGTATAACGTTGGCGTCCTGGATGCGGCGCGCAGGATTGTTGAATGGGGAGACGCGACAAGGTTCGACCGGGGCATCGCACCCAACGTCGCGCTGGACAACGGAATCGTTATGGAGGTACATGAGGGGTATAACAGTCTTGATTTGTGGTATCACGTCGGATCGGTGGACGCGGCGGCGAAGTCGGTGGCCTGGGGGACGGGATGGAACTATGGCGAAGGAATTCTGCCCGTTGCGAGCGTCAGTGTCCAGGGGAGATCAGCGGATTTCGACGGCAGCGGGCAGGTGGATTTCAGTGACTTTCTGATTTTCGCAAAGGCCTTCGGCTCCGAGGCCGGGGACGTGGATTTCGAGGATCGATTCGACCTGGACGGAGACGGGCGCATCGGGTTTGGCGATTTCGTCCGGTTTGCACGGGAATTCGGCACTTAGCGCATAAGCGGACGCTTTGTGGTGAATATGGGTATTATCGCCGCCACGGAAACGGATTCCGTGGCGGTTTACTTTGCCATTATCGTGCGACCCCTGGCGCGAAGGGCGGGATACCGGCAGGCGGCAGTTGTTTCGGGCTTTTTTGTACACCATGAAGAGTCTATTTCCTATATTTTCGGAATACGCGGCGGGTACCAACCGGTTGGCCCGGATCGACCACGAATTCGACGGGGATTTGCCGGTTCCGCGGCGTTCCGTGCAGTGGAATCAGCCCAATTTCCTATGAGACGCGTCCATAAAATCTTCCTTGGATTACTGATCGGATCCACGGCATATGCAGGCGACCCGCCCCCGGGTTTCTATACGCCTTCGGGAGATTCGATCCTCGTTCTGGAACGATTCGAGTACCCCGATCAGCTCGGGCGGTTTCCCGGGAACTGGGAAGCGAGGGTGGGCTGGCGCCAGAAGAAAACAAGGAAGAAAGAGGATCTCTACTATACGATTCAGGCAGAGGACGGCGACCATTTCCTGAGGGCCGAAACCGTCGGCAAGGCCACGAACGCGGGACTCCCCGTAAAAATCAACCTCCGTGTCTTCGAGAAGCTGAGGTGGCGGTGGCGGGTGCACAGCCTCCCGGCCGGCGGTAACGAGACCCGCAAGAAGACAAACGACAGCGCGGCGGCTGTGCGGCTGGTTTTCAAGGGCCGATATATCCCAAAAACACTGAAGTACGTCTGGAGCGCGTCGCTGCCGGAGGGTACGGAGACGGAAAGCCCGCACAGTGAAAATACCAAAGTGATCGTCCTGGAATCCGGCAGAGGAAAGTTGGGCGAATGGATCTGGGAGGAAGTCAACGCCTATGAAGACTACAAACGCCTTTTCGGCAGCGATCCCCGACTCGTCGGCGCCGTTGCCGTGTTAACGGACTCGGATAACACACACGCGCACGTAAAAGCCGATTACGACGATATTTCATTCTTGAAGGAGCGACCGGATTCACCGGATATGGATTCCGGGGCAGACGCCCCGGACCAATAAAGGGGGACCGAACAATGACAGGCAACACAGGAGTGAGGCGGGATCAGATCCTGAAGACATTCACGGAACGGGCGCACAGGCCGGGATTCGGTTCCGCGGAAACGTACAACGCAGGCCGGGTGTATCCGCAAAGCCGGGGACTGCCGCACAATCTCCTTGCTCTGCCCGGATATTTGCATTTTCTGCTGCGGATACTGCTTGCAAGGCCCGCCGCGGTCGTTTTGCTGACGGTTTCACCGGCTGCGGCCCAGAACGTGTCCATTACCGATTACGTGGTACCCGTCAGCCGGGCGCACAACCTCCGCGTCGACGCGCTCAGCTTCAACTACGCAACCCAGGGTGACGAGACCGTTGTTCAGAATGGAAACATGACCGTTGTCTACAAGAAGTTCTACGAGTCGCTTCCGTATGCCTACTCCGTAGACGCCACTGGTGAGGGTCTGTTCAGGAAAAATATCATCAACAAGGAAATCGAGAGCGACGCCCTGACCCAGGTGAAGACGAACGTGAAGAAGTACCACCGGCATGAAGGCAGCTTTTTCTATTCGTGGGGCACGGAATCCGACTTCGATACCGGATACGATCGACCGAATATCGAAATGACGCTGGGCTTCGGGCACGGACGCTTTATTGACGCGACCGCGCTTCGAAAAGCCGTGAGGATCGAGGATTTCTTTCTGGAGGAAGGCATCATCGGCGATCATTTCTCAAAGGAAACGATGATTGAACTGGCGCACATCATAGACAGGGAACGCGAGTACAAGGAACAGCATGGAGACCGGTATCAGAACTACTGGTTCGAAGACATGCTGGCGGAAATCAGGAAGTCGCGGAGGGTTCTGGGAGACGAGATCGGATTCGGCCTGGTGCGGATACAGGAAGTGCTGACCCAGGAGCAGATCAGCAAGAGATTCTACGGTTGGGATATTACCACCGGCGTGCAGTTTCACATGTTGAATCCATACAGGGACCAGGACCGGCGGCCGCCCGGTCTGCTGATCGGTCTGCGGTATTCCCACCCGATCAGCTGGAGCACGCAGATCAACACCGACTTCAGCTACGATACGCCTTTTTCAAGTGCCTTTGGAAGGGGGTACCATCTGCGCCTGAGGACGGATTTCATCTACGAGGTAACGAACAGGATCAGGTTCACGACACTGAAAATAATCCGTGCGCAGAAACGGCAAGACGACGAGGCCCAGTTAAGTTCGAATATTTCTTTTGCGCTCAGCTTTTATATTGAAAACAAGTTCAATATGACGCTCTCTGAATCCTTTCGCGTTGTTCGAGGGGAAGATTCCAGGCAGAGTTTCAATATGGGGCTGAGTTACAGAATATTCTAGTGTTCTGTCCCAGAAATAAGTTGCCTGAATTCAGCCGCCGAGTCGCCCGGCTCGCAAGGCGCCCGAGCGCAGGCGATCACACACTCAGAATCAGATCTTTTTCTCACCTGCCGGTATAAATACGGGGGCCGTCCAACGGCCGTCACCGTTTGATTTACCTTCCTTCCGTAGTCCCTTTCCCGATTCTTGCAGTTCCTCCTTACAGACCTGCGACCGCATCGACCAGCGCATCGGTGGTGATGCCGAAGTGCGCCCAGGTTTCCATATGCCCGTCCGATGGGGCGGTTTTCGGATCGGTCAGGCCCACGTGCGCATGGGCAATATCGCGGGATCCGGCCACGGTGGCCGCCAGCCCCGCAAACCCCCTGAGGCCGGTTTCGGGCGTGCCGATCTTGCCGTCTTCGATGGTGACGACACCCTCCGGATATCGTGAAATCAACGATTCCAGGCATCCGTTCGGCACTGGCAGTCCGTTCACGATGTATACGTCTGCGCCAACGCCCCGTTGATCCAGACGGTGCGCGGCCTCGGCAGCCAGGAAGGCCGGCGCGCCGAATGCCAGAATCGCGCGCCTGGCATTGGCATACGACCGGTAGGGTGTGACGGCTCGCCATTTCTCATCCTGCGCCCAGAGAGGGCCGGAGCCGTCCTGCTTCTCGAGTACGGGCAGGTTGTCCCGCGGGATACCGATGATGTGCCCGCCATAGCTGGCGGCCACGTCGATCACGGCGAGAAAGGCCGACCGTGCGTCGGCCGGGGCGTAGAACCGGTGCAGGTACGGAAGGTAGCTGAGGCCCACGTTGATCCAGTCCAGGCCCCAGCCGGAGAAGTGGTCACGGCCCGTACACGCGCCGACGTGTGAGAGATGGAAAGCCACGTTCAGGCCTTCGTTCACGCCCGTCAGGTTGCGCTGATACTGCCACATGTCAAAGCCCTCGCGGGCAATACCTTCGAAGAACGCCGCGAAGGTGGACACCACGTTCAGCTGCGGTTTCCGCGTACTCGTGGCCAGGCCGTTGGCGATGAGGGTAGCGGCCTGTTCTTCGATGCTGATCTCGAACTGATGGTTTTGTGCCAGGTAGCTCCGTGCCTTTGCCAGTTTGGTGGAGGCGTCCAGGTCGCAACTGACCACGAAGACCTGGTCGGGAAAGGCTTCGGCCACCAGCGCGTAACCGGCTTCCGAACCGTCGCGGGCGCTCTTCATCTCACCCGGTCCGGGCAGCGAGACGCTCTCCACCGCGCCGTCGGGCAGAACCAGGTTCGGGCTTCCCGGTGCCGGTCGGGCGCGGGTTTCAACCCTGCGGGCCGGCTGCGACTTCAGGTTCTCAAGCGCTTCCTCCTGGACGGGCGAGGCCCGGAACATGGGACTGGCGAGCACGTCGGCTTCGTTTCGGCCCTTCATGCCCCCGTCGTGATGGCCCGCGCCGCCGGGGAGATCGTTCACAAGGAAGAGACACTCAAGCATGGGTTCCACGTCTCTATAACTCATCAGCGATCCGGGGACCCAGATCTCGTGATCCAGAGGCACGTCGTGCCGGCCGGCGAAGGCTTTAACCTCCTGGAGAATGCCGTGGTATTCGCCGAAACGCGCCAGGTCGATCCGTTTGCCGTTCCCGGACCGGAAGCCCACGGGATATATCATACAGGGGCGGCCTTCCTGCGCCAGGGCGTACGCTTCCCGGTACCCCCTGTACAGACCGGCGGGATCCAGCAGCGTTGGGATTTCCAGGACCTCGACACCCATGGCCGCGACGATGGAACGGGGATCTTTGTCCAGAATGCTTTTGGTGCTGCCCGAGAGCTGGATGCCGTTCCGGTCCATCACGAACGTGACGGGCGCCCCGTGAACGTGCGCCGCGTTGAAGCCGTTGAGCGCCTGGCCCGATATCCACCCGGCGTCGCCGCAGTGGGCCACCACCCAGCACCCGTCGCCGTACGCGCCGCGTTTGCCCAGCGCGTTGCCAACCGCAACGGGAATCATCACGCCCAGGCGGCCGCCGTTCATCTGCGTACCGCCCGGCAGCCAGGAAACATGGCCGGGAAGGTCGAGGCCGCGGCGAAAGCCGGCAACCACGTGTTCGGGGTTTACAAAACCCATGGCGGAAAGCGCCGCATAGTATCCGATGCTGGTGTGGGCGTGTTCTATTGTATACTCGATGCGTTCGAAGTCGACAATCGCAAGGGTGAGCAGCAGCGGGGGTATCAGGCCGATACCGCCGCCCAGGTGATCCGCTTCGCCGATTCCGGCCAGAGACGCCAGGGAGCGAACGGCGGTGCGGGCGGCGTCGATCTGAAGCGCGGTAAGCGTATTGACTTGCCCTTCGGTTAGTGCATCGGTACGGCGGACGTCGATATGAAACGGGAGGACCTGGGACGTGACGACGTCGGACAGATATCGCGAACCGTCCAGCAGCGTCCGGTTACGGCGTTCCTGCCGGGTTGTCGCGTACTGCAATGCAGACATAAACGGGCTCCTCTGCGAGGCAGGGGGTTCGGTTGAAACAGGGGGGATCGCGCACTACGGGGGACGGATCGGGGAGCGGAAACTTCGAACTTAAAATACAGTGGTTTCGCAAAAAAACCAGCTAAAAATTATTTCGTCAATCTTCGAGCGGCATCCTGCTTCCGGCGGAAAAACTCGGCTTGTAAATTCGGCGGTCCTGTGGTATTTTCTACCTGGTATCGAGCGTATTCAGGATGTATTCGCGATTGTTGAAAGGAGCGGAAGATGGCCGGTACGGTATTGGCTGCGCAGATGTATACAGTGCGGGAATTCACACAAACCCCCGCAGACGTCGCTGCCAGTCTGAAAAAGGTGAAAGCACTGGGATACGACGCCATGCAGGTGTCGGCATTCGGGGAGATCAGCCCCCGGGAACTCAAGAACCTGGCGGACGGCGAGGGCCTCGAGATCTGCGCCACCCACACGAGCTTCGAACGCATGAGGGATGAAACACAGGCTGTCATCGACGAGCATCTGTTGTGGGGATGCCGGTACCCGGCAATCGGGGGGCTTCCCCAGAATTATCGCGAAGCCGGCGGAGACGGTTACAGACGGTTCGCCCTCGAAGCATCCGAGGTGGCGGGAAAGCTTGCGGCGGCCGGCCTCACGTTCGGGTATCACAACCACAGTTTTGAACTGGAGCGATTCGGCGATCGCACGGGACTGCAGATCCTGTTTGAAGAAAGCGATCCGGAGGTTTTTCAGCTTGAGATCGACACCTATTGGATACAGCACGGAGGCGGAGATCCTGCCGCGTGGATCCGCAAGGCCGCGGGCAGGGCGGACCTTGTTCACGTGAAGGATATGGCGATGCGCGGCCGGGAGCAGCTTTACGCCGAGGTGGGCGAGGGTAACCTGAACTGGCCGGCAATTCTGGATGCCTGTGAGGCCGCGGGCACCCGGTGGTACATCGTGGAGCAGGACACCTGCCAGCGGGACCCGTTCGAAGCCCTGGGCATCAGTCTGCGCAACCTGCGGGGAATGGGGCTGGAATGAACGACGTCCCATCCGGAACAGATGTCCCGTCCCAAGAATACCTGGCGCGGTTTCGCTATGCTTTAGCCGCAACCAAACAGGTGGCAGTTATCGGGCGAGCCCGTTTGAAGGTTCAATCACTCCCCACTTGAGTGGGAGTCGCAGTAGCCGAGCCCATCCCCTGAGCGCTCGCCCTGAGCCTGTCGAAGGGCCGGCGACGGCTGCGATGTGAGGAGTTTTCATGCCTGGTGCAGGCAATCCATCCTTTCAAACGATCCAGCAATCCGGAGACGAATCCGTATACGAGATTCGCACGCGTGCGCCGGGTCCCGAAGGCCGTCTGATTTCGCTGACCGAAGAACGCGTGATCGAATCGCCCAGCGGAGATATCTTCGGGTACAGCCAAAACGCGGGTATGGGGTGGAATCCGGCGGAACTGGGCCGGCCGGAGTTCCTGATCCTGAGTACCATGGGGGGGATCCGGGAGCCGGACGGCCGCCCCGTTGCGCTGGGATATCATACCGGGCACTGGGAGGTCGGGCTGCTGATGCGGGAGGCCGCCCTGGAGATTCATCGCCTGGGCGGAATTCCCTTTGCGGGGTATTGCTCCGACCCCTGCGACGGACGTACGCAGGGCACGACGGGCATGATGGACAGCCTCGCGTACCGCAACGACGCGGCCACGGTGCTCCGGCGCCTGATCCGCTCGCTTCCCACCCGAAAAGGGGTCATTGGCGTTGCCACATGCGATAAGGGATTGCCCGCGATGATGATCGCCCTTGCGGCGATGCATTCGCTGCCCACGGCGATCGTTCCGGGAGGCGTGACGCTTCCGCCGGAAGACGGTGAAGACGCCGGCAAGATCCAGTCCGCAGGCGTCCGGCTGGCGCACGGTGAAATGACGCTTTCAGAGGTGCAGGACCTGGGTTGCCGGGCGTGCGCGTCGCCGGGGGGAGGCTGCCAGTTTCTGGGCACGGCGGCGACTTCGCAGGTGGTGGCCGAAGCGCTCGGATTTGCGGTGACCCATTCAGCCCTGGCGCCGTCGGGACAGGCGGTCTGGCTGGACATGGCGCTCAGATCCGCCCGTGCGGTGTTCGCGATGCAGGTCTCAGGGCTCACCACGGCCGACGTGATCACGGACGCCGCGGTCCACAATGCGATGGCAACGCATGCCGCTTTCGGCGGATCCACCAACCTGCTGTTGCATATACCGGCGGTGGCCTATGCGGCCGGGCGCAAGCGCCCTGCCGTGGCCGACTGGAACCACGTGAACCGCCAGGTTCCGCGCCTGGTGGACGTCCTGCCGAACGGCCCCCAGTTCCATCCAACGATCCGGGCGTTTCTGGCGGGCGGGGCGCCGGAGGTCATGCTGCACCTGCGAAGACTCGGGTTGCTCGAAGTTGACGCGCTCACGATTTCCGGAAGGACGCTGGGTGATAACCTGGACTGGTGGGAGGGGTCCGAGCGGCGATCGAGGTTACGGGAGGCGCTTCGCGTTCAGGACGGAATCGATCCGGACAACGTGATTATGGATGCCGACCGCGCACGGGAACGAGGGTTGACCAGCACCGTCTGTTTTCCCACTGGAAATATCGCGCCGGAAGGGTCCGTGGTCAAGAGCACGGCGATCGACCCTTCGGTTGTGGACGCGGATGGCGTCTACCGGATGACCGGCCCGGTCAAGGTGTTCACCACCGAACGGGCAGCTGCCGCCGCGCTGAAAGATCCCGGCCCGAGCGGCGTTAAACCGGGCGACGTGATGGTACTGATCGGGCGGGGCCCGATGGGCGCGGGGATGGAGGAAATTGCACAGATCACAACCGCGCTCAAATACCTGGACTGGGGAAAACAAGTGGCGGTGCTGACGGACGCCCGTTTCTCGGGGTTCTCCACGGGAGCGTGCATCGGTCACGTTGGCCCGGAGGCGCTGGCCGGCGGCCCGATCGGCAAGTTGGAGGATGGAGACGTCGTGGAAATCGTGATCGACCGGAATGGCCTTTCGGGGAGCATCCACTTTGTTGGCGCGGACGGGACCCGTTTTGACCCGGACGAGGGTCGCCGCATTCTGGCCGACCGGGCCCCGCGCTCCGACCTGGCGCCCGACCCGGACCTGCCGGAGGATACACGGCTGTGGGCGGCGCTGCAGAACGTGGGCGGAGGGACCTGGGGGGGTTGCGTGTACGACGTGGAGGCAATTGTGAAACGGTTGAACGGCGGTTCGTCCACGTGAGTCATTTCAACAAGACTGAAACCGCAATCTGGCGCCCCACGTTGGAACCTCCTGCCGTATCGGATAGTGAGATTCAGGTCTGGCGCATGCGTCTGGACCGGCCGGCTTCAGAGGTTCCAGAGATGCAGGACGTGCTTTCCGACGACGAGAACGCCCGCGCCGCCCGGTTTGTCTTTGACCGACACCGGGCGCGTTTCATTGCCGGCAGGGCGTCTCTCCGGAGGATCCTGGGTGGGTACGTGGGGTTGGCGCCCGAGCGGCTGGAATTCGGGTATGGCTCGCGGGGCAAACCGTTCCTTAAGACGGGTTCGGATGGAGACGCGGTGCGCTTCAACCTATCCCATACCGGCGAACTCGCCGTCCTGGCGGTGGTGCGCGCGCGGGAGGTGGGGGTGGACGTGGAACGCATCCGGGCCGTGAAAGCGCACCTGCGGCTGGCGGGTCGTTATTTCGCACCGGGGGAAGTGGACGTGATCCGGGCGCTGGCGCCGGAGGTCCAGTACGAGGCGTTTTTCAACTGCTGGACCCGTAAAGAGGCGTATATAAAGGCATTGGGGACCGGGCTTGCCTGCCCCCTGGATGGGTTCGAAGTTTCGCTGGCGCCCGGTGCGCCCGCGGCGCTGCTGCAAGCCACCGACAATCCGTCGGCGCCGTCAGAGTGGTTTTTGCAGGCGCTGCAGCCCGGAGACGGCTACGTTGGCGCCGTGGCGTTGAAGGGACAGGGATACCGGGTGACGTGCTGGGAGTGGCGGGCCGGTTGAACCCGCCGGCCCGGGCGATCCGGACGGCCGCGCGGTTGATTGCTTCCAGCATGCCCGCGTATCCGGTCTGCGCGAGTTTGTTTTCGCTGGCGTAAAACGTAAGCACCTGGAGGACTTCGGCCCCGGCGTGCAGGAATTCCTCGTGCAGCGCCAGAAGCGCGTTGGGATTCTCGATGGTTACTTCCGGCGTGAAAGGACCGGCCTGGACGTAGCCCCGGTTCTCCAGCGCGAGCAGGTACCCCCCATCCCCCAGCACCACACCCTCATTCAGCCTTTCTAATATGGACTCCGGCATCGGTTTCTCTCCTGTATGGTTGTATGGTGGAATGAACCGCTAATACTCCCGGTTGGCACGGCAAATATGCCTGCAAGCCGCAATCACAAAATTTCTTGTGTTATTATAAGATTTCTTATGGTCACTTGATACGGGGCAGCGGCAAAGCGAGATCGAGTCTCCCAGGGCCGAAGGCTTACTCGTTCGAGCCCCGCCGCCCGCACCAACCTCCCTGCCAATTCTATGGCGAATCCGCAGGGTCTTTGCTAACGTTAATTACACGCACCGATATCCGGTGAGTTTCATCCTCTGAAAGCGTCGCCTTGAGCTGTTGCTGTAGCTCTTCGGGAGTCTCAGGCCGCCTTCCCGATGGAGGAAGCCGGGTGTACGCCTTGCCGAACCAGAACACCACGTAGATGCCGTGTCCGGAAGCGCCCGGGTCTCGGGTGTATTTTGCGATCAACTGCGTCTTTATCGCAGTCCACAGATCTGCATGGTCGTTTTTTTTGATTTCAATCGGCACTTGAAAATCCCGGCCTGACGATACGCGAATGTCGGCTCGATTGTTCTTGGCATACTGTCCTTCCGGCTGTGCGTCGATTTCCCCCGGGAGGCATTGATTAAGATCCGAAAGCAGTGCATCCCTGCATGAATTCTCTGGTTTCGGTTTGGATGGTCGTCCGTAGGGATCCTCGTTCCAGTACTGCCGCCAATCGTTGGTATTGCCGGCGTGGATCTGCGTGGCGATTTCGTCCAATTTGTCCACCAGGAGCGCGGCAAGGTCAGCCGCGTTGGCCGGGCTGCAGTTGTCCAGAGTCCGGCAAACATCCTGGATATCGGGATGGCGATAGAAGGCGTCTCTGCGAATGACCCGCTGTGAATCTCGCGCACTAGAAAGTACTTCGTGCCAGGCAGAAAGCGTGCTATTCTCGAGAAGCTTATCCAGCGCGATGCTCGCCGACTTGCCAGGCATACACGAGAGTCGCTGAATCAGACCGTCCACAAGCCAGGCGGCTTGCATTTCCGGTCCAATCCAACCGCCTATTCGTTCATTGGCGACGTCATGCCATCTCTGATGTGGTCCGAAATAAACTCCAATAAGGCGAACCAAGACTTCCGATACGCCGATTCCCAGCTCAACGTTGGCAAGTGAGAATGCAGCGCGGGGAAATACATTGGGAAAGAACCCCGCTAGTTGTCGAATCCGTTTTTCTTTACCGTGTACGTATTCTTCCAAATGGTCTATGTGCGGCTCTGGAGAAAGGATGGCCGCAGCCGCCAACCAGTGCACGCGCTGGGTCACGTTCATGCTCGAACGGGACAATTTCTTTTCGACCAACTTCTGCAAAGTCGCTCTATCCGCGTGTTGAATTGCAGCCCAGAGGAGATTGTCCAACGCTTCAATCTGCGCGTCGTGGCAACGGGTCGGAAAGGCTCGCAGAAGTGAAACGCTGGCGAACTTCGCGACGGCGGCGTGACATTGGTCTTGTGCGAGTTCCCACAACTTGGGAATCGGATGACAACTGCCACGCAACTCGGCGGAAGCAAACCGGACCTGTACATCGGCTACGATTTCAGGACGCTCCATAAGAAGCCTTGCATACCATTCGGGCCGGTATTCACCGTGGGGAGTACAATAATAGAACGCGATTGCCGAACAGATCCGGCCCCTATCTGAAAGAATCGAATCTACTGGCGTCGTTCTCTCCGCTTCCGCGAGGCCCGCCAAGAAAGGCCACTCGAGATAGTGCTTTCGTCCTTTCTCCCTCAGTTCCAGAATCTCGTTCAGGCCGGGGATATCCTCCCTTTCAATTGTAAGACGAAGTCCCAGTAGGGCGGCTTCGATCAAGCTACGTTCGCCCCGGAGGTGTTTTTCAATTGAACCAGTTGCACTCTCGACGTTGAAATTGAGGAAGTTGCCGAAATACACCTCTGCGATTTTGTGGAGCAGGGCGGGAGCTGCCCTGTTCTCGCGCAAGGCTTCCTCGTTAGCGCTAAGATGATCCAGCCACTCCTCATTCTGACGCCTGCTCTGATCGATGTACCGCTCTCCGTACCTGTCCTGGTCTGCCACACGGTCGCCTCTCGGGACGGTGTCGGGGGCACGCAACACTGCGAGAGGTGATTTCAGTAACTCACATTTCCCTGTATATTTCTCGAAATGTTCGAGTGACAGCCCCTCGTTACCGCTCTGTTGAGAATGGCACAGCCAGGCAAGCTCCAAAAGATGTTTCGCAACTTGCGGTTTCAGTTGTGCGTTAAGGACAGCCTGCTCCAGATACCAAAGACCGACATTGGGTGACAAGACGGCGCCGTAAAGACGCTCTTGTACTTTCATGGCGTGATACCTGAATTCGTCGGATTCTGGACAACGCTTCAGTCCTTCAAGGATGATGTCTTTCTGGAGCTCTGGCCGCTTATCGATCCATATCCGTATGTCACCGACGATTTCGTCCCGATTGTGACTACCGGACAAACCTGCGTCCAGCCAGTCGTACAGGCGGTCGATGTCCAGTTTGTCTCCTTGGACGCTCAGACCTCGGGACAACAGCTTAAGCGGGAATGAATACGGAAGCTCGGCGCGTGCCGGCTCGATGTTCAATTCGGCAAGCCTAAGCCTAAGGTTGTCGAGAAGCTCGGCGACCTGCGCATCGGAGGAGATTTCGATAAGATCATACTCCCAGAACCGCAGATACCTGCCAGCTACACTGGTACTCGCATTTTCGAATAGGTATTTCCACACCACTGAGGGAGGTATTTCTTTGGGGTAAAGGCGCCACAGAAGCGTTCCGAGGATTTCATTGTCCGGATCGGATACATGACCAGCCTCAACATCCTTTAGCAGCGACTTAAGAATTCGAGGTTCTTTGGCCTCGCAGAGAACAAACGCATCAAGTGCCAATACATT
This sequence comes from Candidatus Latescibacterota bacterium, assembly GCA_963662665.2. Taxonomy (GTDB): domain Bacteria; phylum Latescibacterota; class UBA2968; order UBA2968; genus JAAXHE01. Next base: position 35,912 of record CAXXJS010000017.1, on the reverse strand, counting down.
GATGCCCGGCCAACGTGTCTCGTCGCGGACGATATCAACCAGGAGATCGGAAAGACCCGGAATAGCGGACCCCTCGCGCAGCAACCGCAGTACGAAATCGACGTACGTCTGATGTTCGGTTTCGCGGCTTGAATTGCTAAGGATGTCTCTGAATACAGGTTCCAGAATCGGAGTCGCGAGAGGACTGAACGCAGACACCGAAGGAATGGAATCCAGATGGGAGACCTCACGGTTTAATGTGTTTAAGAGTATCCTTTTCTCGTCTAGTGAGAATCCACGGATATCGCCGTAGAGACCGACACCTGCGGGATCCCGAATGATAAGCTCACTTCGGGCGCTCTTACAGTGCGCCGCGAGCCAGGCGGACAGCCCCCTCAGCCCGGTCACCACGATCCCGTCCTCTCCCGTGATAAGAGAAAGGACGCGCAGGGCGGGAAGCCCGTTGTCAATGAGCCCGCCCAGATACCGCGCGGCAAGGAATTCAGCGACATGCCTGTGAATCGGGGCGAAACGGCTAAACGAACCGGAGTGCGCCTTGAACAGCTTTGTCGACGGCACGGACTGTAGCGCGTCCGGGTTTTCGTATTGAATCTCCTCCAAAGCCGGGAAGTCCGAGTCCGGATCACCGGTGCCCTGCGTGTACCCTTCTATACCTGAAATCAGATGGATGGCGCAAAGACGCCCCGCGGCGTCCAACAACTGATTCGTATTTGCCGGCCGACTTGCAACCAAGTGTTCTATATTGTGCTCTCGCACCAGGTGCGAACAGGCTAGCTCGAAGGTTTCCTGGCGGCTCTCCGGCCATTGTTCGTTTCGTGTTATAACAGTGGCCAGCAACTCAAGGGTCAGCGGGTTTTGGAGCAGTCCGTCAATCCTCCGTTCCCGGGCGTTTTCCATGAAGGCCTGGGGATCTTCGACACCCTTGCCTTCCAATATCTGCACTATGTTCAGTTCGGTAAGGGGATCGAGGCGAAGAACCTTGACGCTTGAGCCGGGCGAAACGGCTGTCAGACGCTTCCAATCGTTGTCCCCGAGCCAGTCCGCTTCCCGGCACGACAATCGGAAACGGGGGCGTCCCAGTCTTTCGAGACGATTGCGGATTTCGTCAAAGGGTGTACGTGCGTCGGCGGAACCGGCCCGAACCTCGTCAAGACCGTCAATAAATAGTGTTGTGTTGCGCCACTCGGGGTGCATATCCAGGTCCAGAGCGAGAAAGTCCCGGGCGGAGATCAGACAGGCATCGTCTCCGTGCGCCTTTTCTTCGGTCCCGAACGCAGTGGTCTTCCCCGAGCCGGGGTCACCCAGCAACACGTAGGCGGGAGTATCCCGAAAATCCGCCAGGGGTCGTGAGTCCCTTACCGGATTTCCTTTCTCATCCCCGAGCGGTATTACGGTACAAGTGCGTTGGACGATCATGTTCACTGTTCCTCAAACCAGTGACTGGCAGGTACAGTCAGAAACTCATGGAGTCCGATACCGCCTTCTCCGACGAGCAGGGACCGATACGGACGAAATTGCTGCTCGAAAATGTGCATTCCACGAAAAGTCTGGTTCCTTGTACTGCTTTTGACCTCGATGGCGATGATGCGAGGTCCGCGTTGCAGGACGAAATCGACTTCGTGTGAACCATCCCGCCAGTAGTAGAGACGGGTGTCCGGTCGCGATGTATTATATAGATGGGCGCCGACCGCACTCTCTACAATGCGCCCCCAGAATGACCGGTCGGCCTGCGCTTCATTAAAAGAGTATCCTGAGCCAGCCGTCATCAAAGCGGTGTTGAGCACGTTGAGCTTGGGGCTCGAAGCCCTGCGCCGAAACAACCGGTTGGAGTACTTCGGCAAGCCCGCGAGCAGACCGGCGCTGGAGAGCAGGTCCAGGTAACGTGCAAGGGTGGTGGTGTTGCCGGCATCTTGCAGTTGGCCCAGCATTTTCGTATACGAGAGAATCTGACCGGATTGTGCGGCGCCCACTTCGAATAGGCGTTTCAGAAGTGCCGGCTTGTCGACCCGCGTCATTGCGAGAATATCCCGTTCGACGTTCGGTTCAATTAGTGCACCCAGGATGTAGTTGCGCCACCGATCCGGGTTACGTGCGAATCGTGCAGACCCAGGATAGCCCCCGAAGTACAGAAATTTCGCCAGATCGAAATCGAATGCCTCGGCCGTTTCCGAAAACGACCAGTGAGAGACACCGATGGGCTCAAAGCGGCCGGCGAGGCTCTCGCTCAATCCCGATTGCATCAGCAGGGGCGCCGAGCCAAGGATCACCACGTGCAGAGGACAGTTACGGGCACGGTCCGCGTCCCACAGACCCTTCACGGTGTCTGACCAATTCGGGACCTTTTGAATTTCGTCTATCGCCAGCACGAAACCGCGTTGGAAACGTTCGGCCTCCTGCCGGGCGTCTTCCCAGTTTCGCACAAGCCACTCGGTACCTCGCTCCTGTCTGAAAGGGAAGGTTGATGCGACAATATCTGAATGAACGCGATTTTCGAAACTGTCGGGTTCGTCCACGGACAGATAGCGACTCTCGAGGTCAATCTGCCGCAGCGCCTGGCGCACGATGGTCGTTTTGCCCGTTTGGCGTGGCCCGAAAAGAGCGATGATTTGGTGGGGCGCCTCGTCCAACCTGTCCATCAGAGTCTTTACCTGAATACGTTGAAAAGATTGCATGCTTCAAATTTACTCTATTGAGTAAATTTAGTCAAGATAGTAATTGAATTGGGAATTACACAAAACGCGTCCTGAAAAACCGCACATTTCACGCTGTCGAGCCTCGTTGCCCGACAGAAAAACGGGATGCGCGAAGGTGTGTGTATCCTTTCGGGCATCCCGTGTGTGCGACGTTGCCTGTGGCAGCGCATTTCAACGACTATACGCGGGTAATCACTTCAGCCGGCGCCGCATGGTGCGGCGTGGAGAGGGCGAGGCCGAGCGGATCTCGTGGATGAACTCCGCCGCCGCTTCCCGGTAGGTATCGAAAGGATCCTGGAGACTCAGGTGGCTCTCGTTTTCGAGATAGACCGAGTCCCAGTCCACGATATACCGCATCCGGTTCTCCGACAGGGCCCTGATCACGTCGGACCGGCCCCGGGCCCGCGTATCGGCCGGCGGTTCGTCTCCCGCGCGGGCGATCTGCTCCTCGGTCAATATTCGGCGTGTCATCCCCTTGCGCTCGAGGTCGAGGTAAAATCCCTGGTTGGGGTCGATATTGTGGTACTCAAGGTCCAGGCTCTGGAGCCACGGGTCGTTCCAATCCACGCCTTCCGACTGCACGAACATCTCCAGCATCCACTTCTTGGCCACCCAGTCCAGCCGGTCCTTCAGGACCATCGGGTCCCGCTCCAGGGCGTTCAGCGTCTGTTCCCATTCAACCAGCACCCAGTCCGACTCCTCGTCCATCCCCCGCAGGTGGCGCTTCGCCAGGTCCAGGTAGCGCCGCTGGATATCGATTGCCGACACCGGCCGGCCGTTCTTGCGTTCGAGGATCCATTTGTGGGTGGGATCCCTGGAAATCTCCTTCAACGCCCAGACAGGGTCACCCAGGCCCACGTCCTGTGGAAAGATCCTCTGCTCCAGCAGATTCAACACCATCGCGGTGGCGCCCACCTTCAGAGCGGTGGCGTACTCCGACATATTGGAGTCGCCCATCAGCAGGTGCAGCCTGCGGTACTTGTTGTAGTCGGCCAGCGGCTCGTCTCGCGTGTTGATAATGGCACGGGAAAACTGGATCCACTGGTAGATTTCGGTGACAATGTGGTCCGCGCGCTGCGAAATCTGAAAGGCGACGGGATCCTCGTGGCCGGCGTCGTCGACGTCGTCCCGGCCATAGTAGTAGAAACTGTCGTCGTAGCTGCCCACGCGGCCGGCGCCGCTGTAAATCTGCCGCGTAACCAGAAACGGGAGCAGCGCGGGAATCACCACCATGGAAAACGGCACGTTTCGCCGGATCAGGTAGTTCTCGTGGCAGCCGAAGGTGGCGCCGGTATAGTGGTCGATATTGTTCTTGAGGAACGAAGCCTCCTTCGCCAGCCCCAGCGAACGAAGCGAGCGCTGCAGAATCCGTTCTCCCGCCCGGTCGGAGGCCACCAGGTCGAAAAGACTCTTGCATTCCGGCGTGGTATATTCGATATGCCCCATATCGATATAGACCCTGCCGGAATTGAACAAAAAACCGCCGTTTCCCGGCGGTTCGTCCCGGCCCCGATAATGGATATCTACAATTCCCTTACGCTCGGTGTGGAAAATATGGTCCTTCACCTTCACCGTAATGGCATCCGGGCTCACGAACCCCTCGTGCTCCGGCGCCATGCATCCATATTCGGTTTCCAGACCGAAAATCCGTCGTTCCATCGGGGGCCCTCACACGTCTATCTCTTGAAGGATTCACATCCCCCTGTTCGCGCCCGCGGGCAGGGGCGGGGCCGCGCTCAGCGATACGGCCTGATCACGGGCTGTATCTCTCTATCCGTAACAACGCGATACCGGCGTTTGTCCGGCCCGGACCGGTTGAACACCACGGCCTCGACAGTGGACGATTTCAACGCGGACTTCAATACAGCTTTCAGATCCGCCTCGGCGGCCGCCCGTTCCAACTCCGACGTCTCCCTGGGGATCTCGTCCAGGTCTCCAGCAAAACGTCCGGCCGCCCAGGCCTCCAGCGCGGCCTTCAACGCGTTTCGCAGGCTGAGGCGGCCGGTTTCCGGCAGATAGCTCCGCATCAACCCGTCCGCTTCGGCAACCTCTGCCACAACGCCGCGGCCCTCGTGTTTCTGGAACGCGCCGTCGTAGTCCACCGTATAGAAGACGGCGCCCTTTTCCGATACATCCAGCTCCACCATCAGGACTCGCACGATATACGGCGATCGGAAAACCTCGTCGAACGCCTGCTTCACCGCGGGGGCCAGGCCGAAGTGCACGATCTGCTGCAGGTTCACGTCCTGCTCCGAATAGTTGAACCCGATCACGGACGCCAGGTCCACGGCGGACTGGCGCAACTTCTCTATATCCGCGGGATGTCCGAGGGCGCCCATGCCGATGCTGTCGTACACTTCGAAGATTTTCTGCTGGCCCTGGCTCAGCGTCAACAGAAGCGCTCCGTCCCGATAGGCCAGGCCCACAACCGGGCTGCCGCCCCGAAGCTGGTCCTCGATATATTCCCGCCGGTTGGCAACCGCCTCCGCCCAGCGATAGGGTTCTTCCAGCATCATTCTTCAGCGTCTCCCGGTCCGTCGGCGTGGGCGATATAATGCTCGTAGGACGCCCGCAGGTCTTCCTCGGGCACTGTTTGCAGTCCCTTAGCCGAAATTGTCTTCACCGTGGGCAGCACCCCGAAGTTACGCTCGTACCTTCCCGTGGCGGCGTCGTATTCCGCGGCCGTATGCAACAGGCGCAACGCCATTCCGAGGCTCTCGCTCCGGTCCAGTTCGGCAAAGGGGCGCTCGCCCCACTGGTTGTTATAAAACATCGCGCCCCGGATGGCCGCCGCGCCCGATCCCGTCGTGGAAAAATCGGCGCTTTCGAACTGCGCGCCCAGCACGTCGTAAAAGAAGATCTTGCCGCGGCTGTCCTGCCGATCGTACGTGGCAAAAATGGGGATTACCGGGCCGATGCCCTGCAGGGCCATCGGCAGATTGTCGCGGATCAGGAGGGAAAGGCGCCTCAGCTTGGCCGCCAGGCTCATTTCCTGTAACTGTCGGCGCCTGTGATATTGAAACGTGTGTTCGAGAATGCGGGCGATTTCGTACGCCATCGCCGGCGATCCGGAAATGGCCATTACGGAATACGCGTCTATATCGATGACCTTGTCGGCGCGGTCATAAAGCACCGTATGGCCGGCCGTAGCCCGCCGGTCGCCCGCGATGAGGACGCCGTCCCGGTAGCGAAGCGCCAGGATGGTCGTGCCCTCGGTGGGCTGGAACGGAAGGGGCGACGCGCCGCCCGGCGCGCTTTCCCGCAGGTCGGCGCCGGGCAGCCGGTATCCTTCCGCTTTCAGCAGATCCAGAAAATCTCCGCCCGCACCCATAGGCTCACTCGCCCGTACGCTGACGGTAGCGTCGCGCCTGGTTCGGGTCTACGCGGCGCATCCGGCGCAACAGGTCGCGGGTATCGGGTCGGTCCACGTCCGGACGGGACGGTCCGTCGTCCCCCTCGTTCGGCCCTCCGTCGGGCGGATCCGTCCGCCGGGTCCGCCGTTCCAAACCGGCCAGGTCTTTCTTCATTGTCATCTCCTCCTTGTGTCCCGTCCCGGGAATATTTCACAGCTCATCCGCCGAATTCAGGCTATCTATTTCCGGGACAGAACCCTCGAATCCGTTCAGGAACGCAGGCAGGTTCTCTCGAACGGCCACGCGACACGCACCGGCGAAGCGACCCACGGTCAGGCCTCGAGTGCGTTCAGGAACTCCTCCAATTCATCCGAGCGATCCAACACCCTATTATAATACGCGACCTTCTCTCCATCAACCAGATCCTTCATATCCACGGAACGCTGTTTCCCGTTCGATGAAAATACGATCCGGTCCCAGTTGACCGATTTGACGTCGTGGCCGAACTTCTCCAGGCACCGCCCGCGGAAGTACGCCCGTGTGTCGGTGGGGGGAACGGACATCGCTTCCACGATCCGCTCGTCGTCCAGGAGCCGGACCATCTTGCCCTGGTCTTCCAGGAGAAAATAGAGACCGGCCTCCCGGTCCACGTTGTGGTACTCCAGGTCCTGGCTCTGAAGCCAGGCCAGATCGTCCGGATTGTCCCAGGAGAGTCCCTCGGCCTCGCGAAAACAATCCAGCAACCACTTCTTGCTTGCCCAGTCGCAGACGCCCACCGTTGCCATGGGGTCCCGTTCGAGGTCCGCCAGGATCTCCTCCCAGGCGTTCAGGACCCAGTCCGTCTCCACGTCCAGCCCTCCGAACCGGTCTTTCGCGCGGGCAAGGTACATCCGCTGGACGTCAACGGCCGGAACCAGCCGATCCGTCTTGCGATCCAGTTCCACCAGCCACTGATAACTCTGGTCGCGCGATACGTCATTCAGGGCCGAAATCGGATCCTTCAGGACCACGTCGGGCAGGTCATCCTGTTCCACCAGCGCCACCACCAGGGCCGCGGCGCCGACCTTCAGCGCCGTGACGTATTCCGACATGTTTGCGTCGCCAAGAATGACGTGCAGCCTGCGGTAGCGGCCGGCGTCGGCGTGCGGTTCGTCGCGGGTGTTGATCAGCGGCCGCTTGTGCATGGTATCGACACTGGCGATCACCTCGAAGAATTCGGACCGCTGCGAGAGTTGATAGATGGACGCCCTGTCGCCGCGTTCCACGCCCATCTTCCCGGCGCCCGCGTATATCTGCCGCGTAACCAGAAAGGGCAGCAGGCCCTTCACGATTCTGTCGAACGGCGTCCCGCGGTCCATCAGGTAATTCTCGTGACACCCGTAGCTATGGCCTTCGAAGTCGGTGTTGTTCTTGTAAATGCGGACCTCGCCCCGGGGCAGCATCTCCGTACGCCGTCGTGCGCAGATATCCACGATCCGCTCGCCCGCCCGGTCCTGCGCGACCAGTTCGAACAGGCTCAGGCACTCGCCGGTGGAATATTCAGGATGGGTATGGTCGTTGTAGAATCGGGCGCCGTTACAGATAATCAGGTCGCTTTTCAATTCCTTCAGGGGCACCTTTCGCTGACGGTCCTTCTGGAGGTGGACCTTCTCGTCCGTATCGTTCAGCAGGGAACTCACTTCAAACCCCCGCACGTCTTTACGGGGGTTTTCCAGCTGATAGTCCCACAGGGGTGTGAATTCACCCTGGAGATAGCAACGGATCAGCTGCATCGACTCTTCCACCACGTCGATGCCGCCCACACCGTCAATGGTGATTCCGTACTCCGTTTCCAGGCCGAAAAGTCGATTCATGACTCATGCTCAGATCTTGATTTCAAGGGAAAGGCAGATACCGCGTTTCGCTTCGCGTGGATATGGGTGAAAATGTGTGAAATTGGATTCACACCTCCCACCAACTTCCCCTATTTCAATGTCCTTTTCGAGAGGCGGGGAGACGGTAGAGGAAAAACCTTGCCACCTGATGCGGCGCCAAGCCAGAAAGGATAGCGCCGGAACCCTATACCGTGCGACTCGCACGCCGGTCCACTTCCCGCCCCGGGCGAACAGGCGACGCCCGCACGACGTTTTCCGGATCGTAGTCCAGCAGCTTCAACCAGTCTTCGGTATTATCCGTGGGCGGGAAAATCTCATTCTCCGTGTACTCGGTCTCGACCGCCTGAAGGAGATCGTCCTGGGAAATGCCCTCTTCAATGCCCGACGAGATCGAGCGACGGATGGCCATTTCTTTCGCGCGCCTCACAATCGATTCCATGATGGCCCCGCTGGCCAGATCCCCCCGGCGCAGAACGTCTTTCCGGCCGCTTCGGAGGGTCACTTCGAGAAATCGCGTATGGTCCCTCTTTGAAAAAATCTCTTCCGCCGTGCGCGCAACGAGGAATTCCACCGCTCCGGACGCGTCGCCGTCGTGTTGTTCCAGGGCCTTCCGATCGATCGGCAGGTCGGGCGTCAGGTAGATCTTGAGGATATCGAGCGCGCCGTACCGGTCCGGGCGCTTCACCTTTATTTTCCTGTCGATTCTTCCCGGCCGCAAAATGGCGGGATCGATCAGGTCGGGCCGGTTGGACGCCAGTATGATCACCACGTCCTGCAGCGACTCGATGCCGTCCATTTCCGAACAGAACATCGGCACCACCGTATTTGAAATGCTGTGCGACCGCATGGCCCGGCGGGTGCCGAGAACCGACTCCGCTTCGTCGATGAATACCACCGGCAGGCAGCCCTCTTTCCGCTTCTCCCGGGCCCTGGAAAAAATCTCGCGAACCTGGCGTTCGGACTCGCCCAGCCACATGTTCAGGATTTCCGGGCCTTTGATATTCATGAAACATTCTTTCAGGTTCAGACCGGCCTCCTGCTGGGCCTGCTTGACGAGGTTGTAGGCGGTTGCCTTGCCGATCAGGGTCTTGCCGCAGCCCGGCGGGCCGTACAACAGGAACCCCTTGGGTACGCTGTACTGGAACCTGGAAAACAGGTCCGGATGCAGCGCCGGCATCTCAATTGTATCCTTAATGGCCTGGATGGCCTCCTCCTGGCCGCCGATCTTATCCCAGGGCAGATGTGGAATCTCTTCGAGGTAGTAGTCTTTCGCGTCTTTTTCGGGCATCCGTTCCAGCGCCACGCGGAAATTCGGATCCACGCGGACGTCGTCGCCCGCCTTCAGAGACACCGGCGCCAAATCGCTGGAGCGGGAAAGCACGGTGACCTGCCCGCCCGGCTCCTGGCCGACGCGCAGCCGGCCGTCTTCGAGCACGTCGGAGATCTTCGCCACCTGGCCGGCAACCGAAATTCCCAGTTCGCCGACGATGGCAAACGCGTCGTTGACCAGCACCCTCGTGCCCACCTTCAGCGCCTCCTGGTCCAGCCGGGAATCCACGTTCGCGTAATATTCCGAGCCGCCCACGCTGATATAGGCCACCCCGTCGCGGGGGGCCTCCAGAAGCGTTCCCACGCGGTTGGCCGGCGCCGTCACCTTCTCCAGCGCGGTCTCCATCTCCACGATGGTCCGCCTGGCCTCCTCGAACGTAATCTCGTCTTCCTGAAGCTGGCGGCGGAGATGGTAGAGCAGGGGGCGCCGCTTGTCCTTTTCGTCCATGGACATCAATATCTGGTCGATAATGGACAGCGACCGGAACGTGTGCTGCATATCCACGTAGTCCTGCAGAAAGTCGTCCGGCGACTTTCGCTGGCGATTTCCGTCGTCCTGGCGGTTAATGGCACTCACCTCCGGAATCAGAATGGCGGCCGTGAACAGCGTTTGTCAGCGTTACTCGAGCAATGGAATTGCGGTTCCTGGGGACATTGGATTCGGAGAGGCATGGAATTTATCAACCCCGCCGACTTCCCCTATTTCAATGTCCTTTTTCTTTTTCGCCAAAGAAAAAGGACCAAAAAGAACGGCGCCGCTCAAACGCCGCGGGGCTGCTTTTCCACGAATCGTCTCAAGGGTATTTATCTGCGTCGGTGGCCTGCGTACGAATCCCGTACCACGGTACTTCACTGCCAGACGGAAGCGCGTGGAAAAGCCCCCACTCAGCCACCGGACGCGTTAGAGGCGAGGCGCTCTACGGGGCGGTGGAAAGCTCCCCTCTCCGCCACCGTTCGCGCGAAGGGGCAGATGCGCCATGGGGCGCGACCTATCCCCCTTCCTGAAGGAAGGGGGAACTGTCATCAACTGAAGAACGCTAATCATCCAGTTCGCGTTTGAAGGTGAACTTCATCTTGGCGGCCGCGTTTTCCACCTTGACGTTGCCCCTGATCACCGTGACGTCCACCTCCTTGAAGTTCAACTTGATTTCATGCGCGATCACAAGCCCCCTGTTCACGTCGACGGTCCATTTGCCCTTTCCCTCGCCGGTGCCTTCGACCATAATCGACACCGCGTTGGAAAATATCCAGCCGCGGTACCGCATCTGCCTGGTCTCGTCGATCAGGGCGACCCGCCGGCCTTTTTTCTTCGCCAGCCTCTTCATCACGTAAACGCTGTTGATTTCCACCAGGCCTTTATCCTGCAGAGCCGGGATGGGGATCTCGTGGCGGCGCAGCCCGTTCCACGAATCTCCCGATCCGACCTCCCTTTTGGGAAGGACCGGATGAATTTCCGGCACCCAGAGCTGGTGCAGATCGCTGATCGCCGCTTCGCGGCGCACTTCATACGTCTTGAAGGCCGGCTTGAATCCCATCACGTCGCCTGTTGCGGTCACCTTCCACGAGAACGACCGACCGTTGAACATATCGAGCAGATACGGGAAATTGTTCACGTTGATCTGGACGCGGTCTTCCATTACCGTACTCTCAGCGTTCTGAACCGTCGCCGTTACGGTTGCCGCCCCCTCTTCAATGGCGCTGACGGCCTCCCGGCTGTTCCATTTTCCGTAGATCCGCACGTCGACCGTGCCGGAAGTCTTGTCGTCGTCGATCAGATCGGCGCGGCCGCTGTAATACTCAATTGTCCAGGAGTTCTTGTAGAGATTCGACTGCCCCGATTTATAGACGAAATTGAGCGCCACCTTCTCGCCATAGGCCGTTCCCGCAGGAACGATCAGCACGTATGAAATTATCAGGCAGAGAAAACGATACCGGACCATGGCTCCCTCCTTAACTGTGATAAAGGCAAGGCGGACTGGGATGGATTGTGATTGAAACCCGGATTACTTCGGCGTGGTGTTACCGAAAAGGCCGCCACCCTCGGCCAGCGGCGACAGCCCTTATGAAACACTCCAATCACGAAAATTCATCAATCAGGATCAATGCGTTTCTTACAGTATAGCCCGGCGATATTTGAATGTCAACAAATAACTATAGAATCCCATGATAACCGAGAATACACCAGAATGATCGAGAGGACGCCACGGTTAACGGGATGGGCGCGAGGTTGTCCTCATACTCAAGCGGCGGACTGGAAGCGCTGCTTCGAAGACAGGAGCAGGAGCTCGCCCGCCGAGTCCAACAGTCCGGCGGATACCGCCCCCCGGCGACGAAGGTCGCGCCGCATCAGGTCGGCGCCCGCCGGTTCGTGTGCCGGCATTCGGTAACCTGCCCGATACGACCGTGACGGCAGTGCTCCTCGCCGGCGGCGACCGCATTACCGACGTTTACGAGAGATTTCTATCGCGGCTGTTTCTGACCGGGTCGGGCTTAAACACCGCGCTCGAATTCACCGCGCCCTTTCTGGCGGACTCCACAAGCGGCCAGCGCCGCTTCCCTCGCCCTGAGGAATTTCTCGTCTCGCCCGAAACTTCCCCTGCAATTGGAAGCGTGCAACCCCTTTCCAGTGTTTTCGCACGATCAGCAGGTTTCAGACACCTATACGCTGGACGTCTGGCTTTGGCGAAACGGCGAACGTTCATGGGGCTACAGACGTTTCGAGCCGATTTCAATTGGCGGGGCGCCGTCTCCCGACTTCAACGGCGACGGAACGGTGGGCTTCGCGGACTTCATTGCGTTTGCGGAAGCGTTTGGCAGAACGTCTGCCGATGAGGACTTTGACGCGAGGTTCGACCTGGACGAGGACGGAAACGTCGGGTTTGGGGATTTTGTGGTTTTTGCGAGGGCGTTCGGAGAGTGATTGGGAACTACAGTCTACCCCGCCCCTAAATTCCCCTATTTCTATGCCCTTTTTCTTTCTCGCCAAAGAAAAAGGGCCAAAAAGAACGGCGCCGCTCAAACGCCGCGGGGCTGCTTTTCCACGAATATCCTCAGGGGCGAAATTGCAGTTGGGTGGCCTACAAGCCTGTCAGATGTACCAGTACTGTTGTGCTGGACGGAATGGCGTGGAAAAGCCCCCACCCCACAACCGTGCGTTCGATGGGACCTGACGACATACGGAATCTTAGTGATGCCGTACGGTAGCGCGTGGAACCAACCTCCGCCCGCGAAGCGGGTGACCTGTTGTTCCGGGGTTTTTCGGGACAACAGGGAACGCCTGGTTCTCGCGTTCGAGGTTGCTGGTGAGCGGCACGTTTCTTTCCGCGAACAAAAGCCCCTTCCGCCCGGACCGGACGCGTTAGAGGCGAGGCGCTCTATGGGGCGTAAAGAGACCCAACACCACCACCGGGCGCTTGATGGGGAAAACCTGCGATTCGGCGCGACCTACCCCCTCTCCCGGCTTACGTCTCGCCAGTTTTGGGGAGAGGTCTATTTTCGTGGTTCCGTTGCCCCGCAACGCAGCATTGCATCCGCGTTTCGCCAGGCGATGGCTTCCCTGACCTCGCAGGGTGCGTCCAGAACCTGTAATTTCAGCACCGCGGGTGCGGGCGAGTTGAACGGCATGCCCGATCCGAAGGCCAGGCGCCCGTGGCCCCAGGCCTGCGTCAGCTCCTGAATGCTGCGCTCCAATACCGCGGTCAGCCGGGAAACGTCCACCAGGAACCGGACGTCCGGGGTTAATATTCGTCCGGTGAAGCCGGCGCCGTTCAGAATCATCCAGCGGATATGGGGCCGTAAATCAAAAAGCCGGCGAAACGTCGCCGGCTTCAGGTCATCTGCCATATCCCAGGGATGCCGTTGTCGCCGGTCCACAATTCGCATCGGCACCTGTACGGGCCATCCCAGGTCCGCGGCGGCATCCATTAAGTCCAACGCCGCGTCCCTGTCCAGATCGTACCCGTGATATTGCGGATACAGGCGAATCCCGCACAGTTCCAGGTCTTCGGCGCACCGGCGCAGATCCTCCTCCCATCCCGCGTACGTGGGATTCAGCGTGGCAAACGGAATCAACCGGTCCCGGTGGCGCAACACCTGCTTTGCCAGTTCCTCGTTGGCCGAATGCGCGTTCCTGTAGAACACCCCGTGGACGGACGCAACCACCGCCCGGTCGATACCGCTGCGGTCCATCAGCCTCAGCAGCCCCTGCACCGTATTGTGGCGCAGCCGCCGGAAGGGCCAGTGTCCCACCCACGCGTTGACGTCAATGATCACTTGAATACTCCGTCGTTACCCTTCAAACTAGACATATAAGTCCTGGACGAATTCCTGATACCCGTTGTACAGAAGCGTGGGGCGCACGAGGGGCTTCGATACGTCGGTTGTAATAAACCGTTCCGTGGCCTGCGACCAGCGCGGATGGGGCACCTCCGGCTCCACGTTGGCCAGAAACCCGTACTCCCTGGGCACCAGCTTGTTCCAGAACGTCTCCGGCTGTTCGTTCACGAACTCGATGCTCACGATTGACTTCCCGCTTTTGAAGCCGTATTTCCAGGGTATGACCATCCGGACGGGGGCGCCATGCTGCTTCGGCAGTTCGTGGCCGTAGATGCCCGTGGCGATGAAGGTAAGTTCGTTCGCCGCTTCATCTATCCTCAAACCCTCCTGGTAGGGCCACGGCCACTGGGGGTTATCGAACTGCCCGGGGGCCTGGTCCGGATTGATGAACGTGTTGAACTTCACGTGGGTGGCATCGGAACGCGGTTCCACGGCGTCAATCAGCGCCTTCATTGGAAATCCCGTCCACGGAACGGCCATGGACCACGCCTCCACGCAGCGCAGCCGGTAGAGCCGCTCTTCCAGGGGGAATTTTCGGTGCAGCGCGTCGTAATCCAACGTCATCGGGTTCCCCACCAACCCCTTGACCTCGAGCGTCCACGGATTCGTGATAAAATTCTCCGCCTTCTCCTCGATGCCGGTTTTTCCGCGGCTGAACTCGTAATAATTGTTGTAACCGGCGGCGATCGATTCGTTGGTCAGGTTGCGGTCCAGTTCCGAAAACTCCGGATTCGTCTGTGCCGGGTACGCCGGCTTAATCTCTTCCTCCTCTTCCTCTTCTTCCTCTTCCTCTTCCTTGTCCTCCGGGTCCGGCGTGACCGGGTCCGGCTCGAACGGCTCGAACACACGCTCGCTCCCGCACCCCACCAGCACGCCGGCCGCGCCAACCGCACCCGCCTTCAGGAACTTTCGGCGGTTCACGTACACGTCTTCCGACGTTGCCTCGCTTTCCGGCATTTCCCATCCCTTAGGAATCACTATATTTGCCATAACACCTCCGACTGTAATTAGAGACTGATTGCAATGAATAAAGACTGATTAAAACCGGACTGGGATTGACTGTGATTAAAAACCTGAACAACACATGAACAGGGTACCCGACGCGGTAAAACCCATTGTCAACGTTTCAGCGCGACGCCGACGAAGAAGGTATTGCCGGCCGTTGTGTTGCATCCCGATGCAATGTGAATCAGGTCCCCACTCAGTTCCACCCTGGAGTTCAGCTTATAGATGATTCCCGGGGAGATCTTGAGCACGTTCTGGTCTCCGATGAGCCCCACTTCATCCCCGGGTTCGCAGTTGCCCAACGTCTGAATGCCGGAAATGAAGCCTTTGATGAGAACCCGGTCCACGGTAATGCCGGCCTCCAACGTGTAGAACCACTCGTTGCTGAACGTCCCGCCCCGCAGCCGATAGCCCAACTCTCCGGTGACATAGCCCGGAACGGGGTATAGGGATTTTCCCAGCAGGACACGCGCGTCCCAGTCCATCTTCTTGCTGCTCAACGGCACACGCGTGCTCTCGTCGTCTTCGAACCAAGTCGGGATCTTTGCGCCCGCCGCTACGGACGCCACGAAGTCCTTGTTCCACAGGAGGCGGCGCATACGCAGTTCCACGTCGCCGAACCCCCACCGCCGCTCAAGGGCGGTACCCGTCTGGAACGTCCGGGTATCCTTCATATTCTTGTACGGCGCCGTCCCAACCAGTGTCAGCTCATCGGTAATTCCGTATTCCACGTAGGCCGAACAGTTCAGGTCACGCAATCTGCCCTCGCCGTCCTTTTCGACCTTGTCTCCCTCCGCGTTGATGTCCTGGGTGGTGTTCAAATACCCGCCCGAAACCTTCGCGTAATAATCGCCCTTCTTCTGGGTCCAGGCGCCTGCGTTCGCCTGGGAGGCGATAAGGAAAGGCAAGATCGCGGTAAGAAATGTGATTCTTCCTTTCATATATTTCCCCTCCTCGCGCTGTCTCTTATCTTTATAAGTATACCGCAACCACCTAATCCTTTAACGAACCTGATTGGTTTCCGTTCCGTGTCCAGGTTAATTTTTGGGTAGGGAAAAACCGGAGATCAATAGGCATAGAATTTCCCCCCTCCCCGCTAACGTCCCCTATTCCCTTGCCCTTTTTCTTTCTCGCCAAAGAAAAAGGGCCAAAAAGAACGGCGCCGCTCAAACGCCGCGGGGCTGCTTTTCCACGAATATCCTCAGGGGCGAAATTGCAGTTGGGTGGCCTACAAGCCTGTCAGATGTACCAGTACTGTTGTGCTGGACGGAATGGCGTGGAAAAGCCCCCACCCCACAACCGTGCGTTCGATGGGACCTGACGACATACGAAATGTTAGTGATGCCGTACGGTAGCGCGTGGAACCAACCTCCGCCCGCGAAGCGGGTGACCTGTTGTTCTGGAGTTTTTCGGGACAACAGGGAACGCCTGGTTCTGGCGTTCGAGGTTGCTGGTGAGCGGCACGTTTCTTGCCGCGAACAAAAACCCCTTCCGCCCGGACCGGACGCGTTAGAGGCGAGGCGCTCTATGGGGCGTAAAGAGACCCACCCCAATGAAAGAGCCGCCGGACGGACGTCCGGCGGCTCTCTGTGATGCCATGAATGCTGGACCGCGTTTACTTGAGCAGCAGCATTTTCTGCGACAGGGTGGAAGTTCCCGCGTTGACCTTGGCGATGTAGACACCGCTTGCAACGCCGCGACCCTGGTTGTCCCTGGCGTCCCACTGAACCTGATACCGGCCGGCCGAGTTGTGCTGTGAAATCAGGTGCCGTACCTGCTGGCCCAGCACATCGTAGATAACGACCGTAACCGGCGAAGCCTCAGGAAGCGCGTAGGAAATCGTGGTGCTGGGGTTGAACGGGTTCGGATAGACGTTGACCGCGAACTCCGTGGGCAGCGGCATACGCGCGCCCAGGAGCACCTCGATCACGTTCGACTGCGAAATCGAACCGTCCAGATCCACCTGCTCGAGCCGGTAATAAACCTTATTCACGCCCGGCAGTTCCCTGTCTTCAAAGGTGTAGTTCATCAGGGCGTCGGCCGTACCTGCGCCCTGTACGAAATCACCCACCGCTTCGAAGGTCTCGCCGTCGACACTGCGGGTAATCCGCCAGCCGGCGTTGTTCGTTTGCGACACCGTGGACCAGTTCAGGACCACCTTGTCGCTCTGCAGCGCACCGTCGAAAGAAGCCAGTTCGGCGGGGTTCAACTGCGTGAACGTAAATTCTACCGATTCCGTTTCGACACCGTCAACGACGGCCTTCACCGTGACCTGGAGGTTTCCGCCGGTCACCTTCAGTACTATTGCAGCCGGCGCGTCCATCAACATCATCTGGTCGTCGAGCTCGAGCATCATGCCTTCCTTATCCAGGACGCTCAGCGTGCCGCTACCTTCCTCCATCACCGACCAGGATACGCTCGGCGTATCCGACTCGACGTTCTCCAACCCCACGGTCACTTCGACGCTTCCACCATCGGCAGGAATCTGAAGCATATTCCCGGCCATCAAAGCGTCGCCCATGCCCATCACATTGGGGCCCGACGGCGCTGCGACGGTCACGATAGCGCCCGTCACGTCCAGGCTATCCAAACTCCCGTCGGCAAGCGCAATGACGGCAGATTTCACATAGAAGGAAGCACCTTCCGGGGCATCGCCGGCCCCAACGATATTCACTGTGCCAATATATCCATTTGCCGGAATATCCGCACCCGCCGGCGGCAACGCCCCGACCTGGACTGCATGGGGCCCAACCATCAACTCCAAGGGGAATATGGTGGATGCGGAGACAATCTGCCAAGCCTCGTCGGGAATCATCATTTCTCCGAGTGCCGCGCCGAATTTGGCGTCAAGCCCCAGAGCCTTGTTACCCCCGCCGCCTCTCACATACAACTCCACCCTAACCGTGTCACCGGCCATGGCCATCGAAGGCGCGACTGTATTCTTACCTTCGTCATACGCCATATTGACCGCGGTATCCACCACCAGCATCGAGTCCTTCAGGGCGCCCGCTTCCGCGCCCCCAATGCCAAACGCCACAAGAAAAGCTGCGGCGACCATAACGAAACTAATCGGCTTAACTCTATGCATCTCGCTTCTCCTTCCCGGTGTGTGTGTTTCGGTTCCAGAATACATGCTCGCTCCAGAAGGAAAACTTAAATATGGGAGGCCCCGATAAGGAACCTCCCATATTCCTTTTTCTGACTACTTGAGCAACATTAACCGCTTGGCATCCTGGAACTTACCGGCAACCGAGACCTGATAGAAGTAAATTCCACTCGAAACCGATACGCCGCGGTCGTCCATTCCGCTCCACTGAATCGTGTAGCGGCCGGGCGCCTGGCGCTCGCGCACCAGCGTCCGCACTTCCTGGCCCAGCAGGTTGTAGATCCTGAGAACCACGTCCCCGCCTTCGGCAAGGTCGTACGGAATGTTGGTTTGCGGATTGAACGGGTTAGGATAGTTCTGATGCAGCGCGAACTCCGTGGGTGTGCTCTGCACGTCCAGCGCGCCAAGCGCCACCACAGGGTTCTGCAGCCTGTCAGGATCGAACACAACGCCCCGTGCGATCTCGAAGCGAGCGCTGTCCTCGAATTCCCGCAGAACCTTGAACGTGAAGGTCACCAACGCGCCTTCACCGCTCACAGACTCCGCGTTGATAATGGCGTTGACCACCGAGACCCGGCCCTCTTCCGGCCAGTTCTTGAACAGCGGCGTCTCGCCACCCTCTGACTTCAACAGATCGTTCTCGGCGGGTACGGCGCTGACGAACTCGAACTTGTCCGCGTCATACACCAATTCCAGACCGTAGCCGTTCAACGCTTTGGCGTTGGCCATCGAAACCGTGACCGAGATCTCCTCGCCAACCAGCACCTTCTCACTGGCCAGCTCAAGCCGCATCTCCGTATCCGCGTTCAGGCCGGGACGCTGCGGAACCACCGCCAGTTTGTTCGCAGACGCCGCCGCCGTGCGACCATACGACCCAAGCGCCGTGGTGAAGTCCGCGAAGTCCACCATGCCGTCGTCGTTCACGTCGGCCTGCAGGTTGTAGTCATCATCGCCCTTCTGACTGCCGAAGGCGGCCGCAAACGCGATAAAGTCTTCCAAGTCCACGTCCACGGGGGTTTGAGCAACAGGCGCCAACACCATCAGGTAGACAGGACCACCGTTGGCGTCCACGAATTTCGCACGCACCTCAAGGTTCTGGACCGTGATCACCTGACCCGGCGTGTCGTTGTTGTCGTCGAACGCGTCTATACGATACAAAATGTTTCGCCGATCTTCGGGAAGATTCATGTCCACGAACTCCGTTGAACCCGCGGCAACCGTGCCGATAGACTCAAGGGCATCTTCCGAAGCGCCTCGCAGCACTGTGTAGCCCTTCAAGCCGTAAATTGGCACGACATACCCGCGGTACGAAATACCGCCAACAATTCTTCCGTCATCCGCCGAAACCGTCCAGGACAGCGCCACCTGCGCCGCGTCACCGTCGCTTGTCACCGCACCGGACCCGTCCGTTGCAGCCGAGGGAGCGATGTCGTCAACCGCGCCTGCAGGCGCCTCGGTGGCCGTACGCTCGGACGCCAGGCGTCCGTGCGCGCTCGTACGGATATTCGACGGCACCGACGCGTTGCCCAGCAGTACGCTCACGTCCGGATTCACCGGCGCGAAGACCAGGTTCTTCTGGTCCCCGAGGATCGACTTGACGTAGTCCTCAGGCGCATTGAACTGGTCCATCAATTCGTCGTTCGTCAGAAGCTCCGCTTCGGGCATACCCAGCAACTCGAGGGTCTGCTGCACGCTCTCCTTCGTAAACACCCGCTTCGCAGTAGCAGGGGTCTGGTCCGAAGAACCACCGACGCCAATCGCCGCCACCGCCCAGTTGGTGGCGTCGTTGTCCAGCGCAGGGATCACCGCGCGCTGTACGTCCGCGTTCGGATCCTCGCTCTCCAGAGCCGCCCACGGCACCCACGCCATCATCGTGGAATCGTCCAGCGCCACGAAGTTGCCGAGGGTATCCTTACTAGTGGCGGTCACTGACATCTCCCTGAAGATCTGATACTTGTCCACCGTGGCGTGATCCGCCGAGTTCGGGAAGGTCACCATCACCAACCCGCCCTGGTCGCCTTCACCTGTGGGCCCCTTGTAATCTTCAACGATCAACGAAGCGGGCGCACCAGGCGCGCCAGGCGCCGGAGGCGGCGCCGGAGGACCGAAGCTCAACGTGGCCGTCCCGGTCTCGGCGGCACCTTCGGTGTATACCGAGATAACAACCGTGCCCGACGCATTCGATGCGTTCGCGTCGAAACTGTTCTCGCCAGCAACGATCTCCTGCCTTCCGCCAGGCACCTGCACCTGGCTGTTGTTGGATGACAGTTCGATGGCGATGGTCTCATAGACCTCGTCTTCTTCGTCGCTGTCGATCGTGTTGCCTTTCTTCATGCTCGGGTTACCGAACTCGTCGGTCGCCGTCACGGAGATTTGAAACGTGCCCTCGACGTTGTCCGTTGCCTCGCCGTCTTCCATCGCCTGAACCGTGAACTGCGAGAACACGGCAGCGTCGAAACTGAACGGACCCAAAGTCGTACTGAAACTTACGTCGCCCTGGTCGTCCAGGTCTTCCACCACGACCATTGCGCCGGTCAGCGTCATCTCTGACGTGATGGTCACGCTGCGCTCACCCGCTTCCCAGTCTGCGCTGGAAAGCGTGGCGATACCCATCCCGGTATCCGCCGGGGCGATCGAGACGCCGGTTCCGCCGAACTCAACGCCCTCCAGCCGGTCGGTCTGGTCCTCCGAAACCTCAAGGCGCACCCGTGACTTCTCGTTGCCCTGTCCATACGTGACTCCTCGGACGTTGGCGCCCTCGGCAGCGGTCATCGTCGAATCCAGCGCCGTCAGATCCAATTCCAGTTTGGCGCCAGCAACCACCGCTTCGAGATCCTCTACCGCCGTAGCCACCATAAACGAGTCGGCAACCGGGTTTTCGAACTCGTCAACGAACCTCAACGGTTTGGTGATTTCTTCGTTCCCGTTACCCGCTTTGTCGAACGCAATGATCTGGAGGTAATAATCCACGCCGTCCTTGAGCGTATCGTCGATGGCAGGCCGGACGCGTCCCGCCTTGAGCTCCCCTCTTGTCCCGCCGAAAGGCTGGCTTGCTTCATCCGCCGGCACCGCGTCTTTCTGCACGTACTGCACGAACAACGAGTCCAGATCTTCGCTGTTGGTGAATATCGGCAACCACGTCTGCGGCGAGATCGTCGGGTTATCACTGTCATCCTTCGGCGCGCTGTCCTCAGTCGGGAACAGGTTCGTGATCTCTGGCGCAACAGCGTCGTAGGTGATATCCGCATTCTCAACACTCATTTCGTTACCTACGACGTCCCAAGCCTGCACGACCAGTTTCTTGGAGATACCGGCTTCGCCGTCCGCGTAATTCCACACCGGCAATGCCAATGTGAAATCCTTCTTAACGTCGGCCGGCAGGCCACTATTATCATCAGTAGTTATGTACGCTGCCGTGGAGTCGCCGTGAGAGACCTTGATCGAGTCAACAGCCTCGCTGATCTTCAACGTCAACGGCCTCAACAGGCTCGAACGATCAATCTCACTCAGCGTCCCGTCGGCGTCGGAATAATAAGACAACTTCTGTTCGTTTGCAGCGGACACATACGTGGAATCCGTCGCGCCCGACTTGGGATACGCCACCGTGACCTCCGGTGTCGTCGTGTCGATCTGGAACAGGTTGACGTATGTTGGGTCAAGGGTACCGTCACCAATTTGAGTGGCGTCACCAAGGTCATCGTTAGCGGCCGTAGTGGGATCGTCATCGTCGTCGTCAAACACGGGGCCATGTGAACCGGCATGACCCGACGGGGCTTCAGCATTAGCGGCGGTGCCGCCCAGGTTGCCCGCCTCGTCCCGAAGGAACCCGAAGACTCTGACCCTCTGGCCGTCGCCGAATACACCCTCTGAGGTGTCGACCGGTTTTTCGAGAGGCTGCTTCGCGTGAAGATCGGTAAATTCGACGACCGTGATCGCCGAATCAATCAGGCCCGGCGTTGCGCCAGTGACCAGGGTCTCCACCGCGGGGTCACCGAGCATAAATGTTTCCTTCACAAAAATGATCGTCGCCCTGGAGGCGCCGGAGTTGATCACCTGGCCCCGGTCCATTTTGAGACTGACTCTGACGTTGTCACCCTCCTTTATCTCGGAGTTCAAATCGAGGAAAACGATGGGATCGGCAGTCTCAGTTACCTCAGCGCCGTTGATCCTGTTATTCTTGGAGTCTACCAGAATCAAATTGTTGTCAGAGAACGCAGTGCCATGTTCCGGACGCCGGTTGTCGATCCCGAACGTCCTCCCGTCGCCAACCGCCGTTGTGGGAAAACCGGTGGCGCCGGGGAGGATCTGTTCGTCTGTGGTCAGGCTGGAAATCGTACCTGCGGCAGTTCCGCCTCCAGCTATAGTGACCTCAACAAACAAACCGTTATCCTGAAGCTCGGTGCCGCCGACACCAACAGCGAAGTAAAATTTGACTAAGGTAGCGTCTGCATCGCCCACATCGAGTTCGACGGTGCTGTCGCCGGCACGGTCGTCGTCTAAGACACCCAGGTTAGTATTGTTCAAACTTAGACCACCCGCAACATCATCAGGCGCTTCACCTTCATCGTCACCGTCTGGCGCCTTGACTGTAACAGTAATACCGGTAGCAGCACTAACGGTGTAAACCGCGACAATGACCGTATCGCCAATCGCGGCATACTCGCCGTCGGCCGGTTGCTCGATGCGGACCCAGGTGCCCCGGGCGTCGGAAACGTCCGGTTGTGCCGATGCAACGCCGGCAAAGGCAAGAACAAACAGAAAGGCAAACCCGCAACCCAACAGCTTTTTAACGTGCATCTCAACCTCCCTGAAAAAAAGACGACTGGGAAACTTCCTCACAACCTCTACTCCTGTTAACTCCTCGGAAACCGAATCTGAATTTTGCTTCAACCGTCCGGAATGGCGGCTATGTGTTGAATCCTGATGCGCAGCGGCGATAGGGCGCCTCCCTTCTCTCTATGCTGCGATTCCTGCGATGAATCGTTAGTGTGAATGGTGATTGTGGGTGTGTGTGATGCGTGACAACCGTTTAACATCGCATTTCCGTGTGCACCTCCTTATAAATATATACAAAAGCGAAAACGCGACCAACCTTTGCCACATCCAAACACCACAATGTTGGCGCAATATTCCGCATATCTTCTGGCATTCCGGACAATTTCGTTCACCTGTATGTAGCGAAAAGCAACCTAATTATACGCAAGGCAAAATCGGCTGTCAAGTCTTTTTTTGTGATTATTCATTCGACTGGAGCGAAAACGCCAAAGCGACCTAAAACATTGTAAATTAAACTTCAAACGCACCACCGCGCAACCACAACATAAAGGGCCTATCACATCACTTACCACAATAGGCTGTTTCAGCGCATCTGATGCTCGAGACGCCGGATTTCATCCCGCAGGCTGGCTGCCTCTTCGTATTGTTCGCGCGCCACGGCTTCCTTCAATTCCGCCCTGAGGGCGGTCAACCGGTCTGAAATGCCGCCCTCGACACCTTCGACCTCGATATCAATAGAGGAACTGATTGGCAGCCCGGCCTCCTGGATGACCCTTTCTTCAACGTACACGGGCGCGCCCGTGCGAAGAGCGAGGGCAAGGGCGTCGCTGGGCCGGGAATCCACGCCGATATTCCTGCCGTTGGCATCGAGGCTGACCTCGGCGAAGAAGACGTCTTCCTCCAGCGCGTTGATGAGTACCCGCGTGACCTTGGCGCCCATCCCGTCTAAAATGGACCGGAGCAACTCGCACGTGGGCGGCCGTTGGGGTCCTTCGTCGTAAAGCGCCATATGGATGGTCGTTGCTTCGAAATTGCCGATGGAGATGGGCAGGAAGACCTGCTGTTCCATGTCTCTCAGCCAGACCAGCGGCCGGTTGGTGTTGGGTTCTACAGCCACGCCGACCACGTTCATTTCCACCATGGGATGTGCGTCCTTCCCGGCGCAGGGTGAGGATGTTTGCGCCGATGGGAGAGGGCATTTTCATTAATTGCAGTTATCGTGTTGATAATATATGACCAAGACACCCGAAAAATCAAGGAAAAAGAACAGCGATCAGGAAAAACAGCGGTCAGCCGTCAGCCATCAGCTAAAGACAAGAAGGGGAAAACCAAGAAGCCGGTAGTGGGTGGCAAAAAACGAAATTCAGCTCACGCAAAGACACGAAGGGAAAGGCGAAAACCAGAATCAAAACCCAAGGACCGCTCGGAAAAATTCACGGCTATCGGCGGCGAGATCTCTCCCCCCGGCCCCTCTCCCAAAAGAAAGGGGGAGCAACCCAGGCGCTGCCTAAAAAAAACCGCCGGGCGATGACGACGTCCGGCGGCTTCTGAATACCATACTGTACGAAAGCGTTTACCTGAGCAACATCAACCGCCTGGCATCCTGGAACCTGCCGGCAACCGAGACCTGATAGAGGTAAATTCCACTCGAGACCGGTACGCCGCGGTCGTCCGTTCCAGTCCAGTGTATTTTGTAGCGCCCGGCCGGCTGACGCTCACGCACCAGCGTGCGCACCTCCTGGCCCAGCAGGTTGTAGATCCGAAGCACCACGTCGCCGCCTTCCGCCAGATCGTATCGAATGCTGGTTTGAGGGTTGAAGGGGTTCGGGTAGTTCTGATACAGTGCGAACTCAGCCGGCGCGCTCCGGACCTCCAGCGATCCGAGTGAAGCCACCGGGTTCGACAACTGCTCCGAATCGAACACCACGCCCTTCGCAATCTCGAACCTGGCGTTGTCCTCGAACTCCCTCGCAACCCTGAAGGTGAAGGTCACGAGCGCACCCGCGCCGCTCACGGAACCCGCGTTGACAATGGCGTTGACCACCCGGACCCGACCGTCTTCCGGCCAGTTTCCGAACACCGGGGTCTCGCCGCCCTGAGATTTCAGCAGATCGTTGTCCGCCGGTGCTGCGCTAACGAATTCGAACCCGGCCGCGTCGTACGTCAGTTCAAGGCCGAAGCCTGTCAGCTCATTAGCGTTGGTCACGGATACCGTTACCGAAATCATCTCGCCAACCAGCACCTTCCCGCCAACCCGTTCGAGCGTCATGTTCGTATTGGAGTTGACGCCCCGGCGCTGCGGTACAACAGCGATCTTGCCGCCCCCGTGAACCACGGCTGTGCGACCGAAAGACGCGGCAGCCGTAACAAAGTCCTCGAAGTCCACGTTGCCGTCGTCGTTGACGTCGGCCTGCGGGTTATAGTTCGCATCGCCTGTCTTAGAATCGAAGGCCATGGCGAAGGCAACGAAATCTTCGAAGTCAACCGTCAGGTTCCCGCCCCGGGAGGGCAGCCGTATGAGATACACCGGTTCGCCCTCGGCGTCCACAAACCTGGTGCGGAGTGAGATGTTGTCAACCGTGATGAGATCGCCGGTTGCGACGTTGTTGTCGTCGTACGCGTCGATCCGATACACCATCGAGGCGACGCCATCCGGCAGGTCCTCGTCCGTGAAGCGGGTTGAACCCGGGTCGAGCGTCGCAATCTGCTCAAGGTCATCGGCAGACGTGCCTCTCATCACCTTATAACCCGTCACACCCGGGATCGGCACGTTGTAGACACGATAAGGGATGGAACCCACAATCCGGTCATCGGCCGAAGCCGTCCAACGCAGCGCGCCCGCGCCGTCGCCGGAAGCGTTGGTAACCGCGGCGGGGGGGACGTTGTCAACGGCTGCCACCGGCGCGTCCGTGACCGTACGAGCGGATACCAGCAGACCGCCGGCGGTCGCCGGCCGGATATTCTCCGGAAGAGAGGCGTTGCCCGTCAGCGCGCTCGCGTCGGGACTGACGGGAACGAAGATCAGATCCTTCCGATCGCCGATGACCGCTTTGACGAAGTCTTCGGGCGCGTTGAACCGGTTCATCAACTCCTCGTCCGTCAGAACAGCATCGGTCGCCGTGCCCGGCACACGCAGCGTCTGCTGCACGCTCTCCTTCGTGAACACGCGCTTGCCGACACGGGTCGCATCGGCGCCGCCAACGGACCTGACGCCCCAGTTGGTGGCTACGTTGTCCAGCGCAGGGACCACTGCGCGCTGCACGTCGCCACCCAGACTGTCGCTGACTTCCTCGGAGGTGGAGCTGATGCTGGCCCAGTGCATCCACCTCATCATTGGCTCTTCGCTGTGAATCTCGTTACCATCCTCATCGTATCCTTCCAGCGTCGTTTCAATTTCCCGTTCGATCTCGTAGTGAATCACGGCCTCGTGCTGCGACGAATTCGGGAAGCTGATCAGCACCAGCCCGCCCTGGTCGCCCTGACCGTCCGCGCCGAGATAGTCCGCGACCACGATGTTCGCGGGCGCGGCAGGCGTGCCAGGGGGAGGAGCCTCGGAACCGCCGTCGGGCACAAACGCGACTGTCACGCTGCCCCTCAGGGCGCCGGTTGTATCATCGGGATCGGTTCCATCGGCCGCTGCGAAGTCGTCATCCGCGTCGGTTACGTAGTCTTCCCGGATCGTCCGAACCGAGACCCTGGCACTCCCGTCCACGTCGTCTGCCACCGCACCGAATTCCGTCCCGTCCACCAGGGCTACCTCCTGCCGGCCGAAGGGCACGGTTACCGCGCCGTTACTGGAAGCGAACGCAACGGCCACCGATTCATACGTTCCCGAATCGGGCGTTGGATCGATCTTCATACTCGGGTTGCCGAATTTGTCGGCTGGAACCACCCGGACCGTAAACCCGCCAGCGACGGCGCCGGTTGAGTCCCGGTCTTCGATGGCCGTTACCTCAAACCGCGACAATTCGGAGACGCTGACGTGGACGAGACCATCGAGCCGCCCCACGATTGCAAGGGAGTCGTTCCCGGTGACCGGATCTTTGAATCCCGCTGCGGCCATCACGATGACATTGCTGAGCGGCTTTGTGGATTTGAACCTGACGTCACGCCGGCCCGCATTCCATCCGTCGTCGTCCAGAACGGCGGCTTTCGCC
The DNA here is from genome assembly GCA_963662665.2 of Candidatus Latescibacterota bacterium. Lineage (GTDB taxonomy): Bacteria > Latescibacterota > UBA2968 > UBA2968 > JAAXHE01. The sequence goes on along the minus strand of CAXXJS010000017.1, from coordinate 9,284 downwards.
ACCATACCCACGCCCGCCAGGTCGGCGGGAAGGGAAAAGTCCGGCGCATCGGATACACCGAACCCGCTGAAGCTCACGCCGGTGAGCGCGCGGGCCTGTTCTCCCGAAACGATGACCGCCAACGCCGCAACTCCATGATAGGTCACCGCGGGAACGTCGGTTTCCTCGATGCGGGTCAGCGATGTGTCCAGCGCGGTAATCCGCATCGAGAAATCCTGACCGGCAACCACCGAGTCCGCCTGGTCCGGCACGGCGGCGACCTTGAATATATCGGCTCTGGGGTTGAGGAAACCCCTGGTAAAGGTTAGCGTGCCGCCGCCGGTCACGCTTGCGTTGCCGGCGAGGTCGATCGCCAGAATCTGTAAGTCATACCTGTTCCGTTCGGAAAAGTTCGTATCGCTCACCGGCCAATTCACCAGTCCGCCGATGGTCTCCAGGCGAGGGTTGCCGCTGCCGAAACCCTGCTCGATTGCCGTGGCGCCTCCGCCGGTCTCGACATAGCGGACGGACAGCGAATCCAGCTCTTCGTCGATGGTAAAGACCGGATCCCTGGTGGCCAGATTGATGGTAGGTTCGTTGTTGTTGTCCGCGTCCCTGGGCGCGGCGGCGGCGGCGGGAAACAGATCACCGATCACCGGCGCCCTCTCGTCGTACCAGATTCCCGCAAGAACCGTTGAAGACCTGTTTCCAACACTGTCCCAGACCTCGATCATCAGGTCTTCCCGTACCCCGCCGGCCTTGTCGTATTTCCACGGAAGACTGAGCGCGGCAGTGGAATCACTGCCGGTCGGCGCCATATCTTCATCGGGTGTGGTCAGGTTATCGACAGCGCCGCTGCCAATACCGTGCGTGCTGTCGCCATGAGTGATCCTGATTGAGTCCGGAACTTCGCTGAGTTTGAACTCGAGCGGGTTCAACCTGCGGTTGGCCTGAACACCCTGAGCCTCACCGGGCAGGGGTATATAACCGGAAAGCGTCTGCGTGACGTCCGCCGAAATCCGGTCTTCCGGGCTGTCCGGACGGGGATGGACGATCGCAATCGAGGGCGAGTTAGCGTCCGCGATCCACTCGACACCGCCCGGATCGAATACATCGGGAAGTCCGTGACCGGCGTTGACGGGAGACTCGGTCGGGGCGCCCATCGAGGCGCCGCCGAGGTTGCCGGCGGCATCAACGAGATAGGCTTCGATACGTACCCGCCGGTTGTCTGCGAAATCCCCCTCCTTGACTTCCTGGGATTCACGCAGGTTCGCGCTGTACAGCTTGTCACCGAGAAGCTCAAATGAAACTGGCGCCGTGGAAAACGCCGAGTCTTCCTCAACAATTCCGACCCGGATTCCGTACGCTCCCGCATTTATCACGTTACCGGTGTTGAGCCGCAGTCCGATTGTGACCATGTCCCCACTTTTGATCCTCACGCGCTCGATCAGGCCCTCATCCGTGATATCGACACCCAGGTCTTTCGTTACAACGGAGAAGGACGTGAAGGCGCCCGCGTGGATCGGGCGATTGCCATCGACACCGAACCGCACCCCGTCGCCGACACTGCTGGCGCCGAAACCCGAGGATGCGGGGGTGATCTTCCGATCCGCCATCAGGTTGTTCAACTCGTTGCCTGACGTGGCGGCGTCGAGGTCGACCACAACTTTCACCGCGCGGCTGTTTCTCGACTCGAAGGCTGTAACCTGAGGGGAGACGGCGAAGGATACCCTGAACGTGTCGACGCCCGACGCCTCGCCGTCGCCGAACGCGACACCGGGTGGAGGACTGCCCGGATCCGGTATATAAATATTGTAATAGACGAACCCATCCCCGGCTTCGGAACCACCGGCGGTGAGGCCGACGTCGTCGTCGTCGAGCGTGGCGTCGACGACCGACACGCGGAAACCGGCGTCGAGAATACCGTCGAATGTCAGGATGCGAATGTCGATCATGTCGTCGATTCGGGCCCACGCACCGGCAGCAGGATTGTCGACGCGAATCGCGATACCCCGCGTGTCCGCGACTTCCTGCGGCCAGGCAACGCGGACGAAGCCGAAAGCCATCTGAATCGCCAGAACCGGACCCAGAAATCTACGTAATTGCATCGCCAACCTCCCTAAGAATCAGACCGTTCACGCAAGCCCGCCTTGCGGCGACGAAACCACCAACGGTGGAGAACGAGGCAAAAAGCATGCCAGACGCAACCTGAACGCCGGGCGCGGGGCAAACAAACATGGTTGACGCTACGCTTTCGGAAAATGACGAGGGAACGGGGCTGGGGGGTTCTATGGCGCGGGATTTCGACCGGGGCGTTACGATAGATACAGATAATGCCTCAGCCTGTATTGGGATTCAAGGCGTGAGGCATCGGGGGGTGAAATGCGGCGAAGGATTGGACGTTTCTTTCACGCAGGTGAAAGAAAAGACCCTCACCCCCTCGGAAAAAGCCATCAGCTATCAGCTGTCAGCTAAGAACAAAGAGGCGAAAGCCAAATTCAAAATCCACATCACCCCGGGGGAGAGGGGGAGGGTTGGCGATACGGCGAAGCGATATCAGTTAGCGATAGCCGCGCCAGTATAGAGACAACGACGGCGCGGGGGCCCTCACGAGACTGGGGGTAGGTCGCGCGAGAAAAAGGCGTAAATAATAAAAAAAGATGGGCGCGCCAATGGCGAAACCCATCTCATTTGCCTTTGTCTTTATCTATTACATTTCCTGCCGGTAGCAGCTACTCCTTAACAACCCAGACCTTCACGATTGCCTGGACTTCGGCGTGGAGGCGGATGGAGACGTCATAGACCCCAAGCGCGCGGATGGGCTCTTCGAGTTCGATCCAGCGCCGGTCGATTTCGAAACCCTGCTCGACGAGTTGCTCGGAGACGTGCTGCGCGGTCACGGAGCCGAAGATCTGGTCTTCCTTGCCCACCGCCACGGGGATGGTGCACGATGCCTTCTCCAGTTTCCCGGAGAGGGCCACGGCCTCGCGCTGGGCGCGGGTGCTGTGGGCTTCCTTCTGCCGTTTGAGTTCTTCGTATACCCGCATGTTGCCCTTGCTGGCCACAAGGGCCAGTTTGCGGGGGATCAGGTAGTTCCGGGCATAGCCGTCCTTGACGACCACAACGGAGCCGGCATCGCCCAGGTTATCATGGCTTTCGGTGAGGATAATTTTCATGGTGAGTACCATCCTTTAAGTACGGTCAGCGGGAAGACGTTAGACGAAAAACCATTCGATCAATGTCAGCGCGAGGGACCTCGGAGAAAGCTGACAGATGGAATCGACGAGACCTCTCCCCCCGGCCCCCTCTCCTAAAGGAAAGGGGGAGGGTTGGCGATACGGACTGGCGAGATCAGTTAGCGATAGCCGCGCCAGTATAGAGACAATGACGGCACGGGGGCCCTCACGGGGGAGGGGGTAGGTCGCGCCGCATAAGGTGGCAAGGTTTTTCCTCTAACGTCTTACCTCTTCCCTCTCCCTGCCTCTTACGGACCAAAGCACCCTAATTCATGTGATCTGTTGCAAAAGGCAACAGCGCGATCTGGCGGGCGCGTTTGAGATGCCGGGTGAGGTTGCGCTGGTGCCTCGCGCAGGTCCCCGATACGCGCCGGGGGATAATCTTTCCCCGATCCGTCACGAACCGCTGCAGCATCCGCACGTCCTTGTAGTCGATTGTCAACGCCTTGTCTTCGCAAAATCTGCATACCTTCACGGTGGACCGGTTCATGCGCCCTCCTCCTCGTTTTCGCCGCCTGATTCAGCGTTTTCTTCTTCTTCCGGTTCTTCCTCCACCGGGCTTTCGTCCAGAACGACCAGGTGCCTCAACACGGACTCATCCAGTTTGAACATCCGGTCCACCTCAGGCAGCACGTCCGGCGGGGCCTCGAAGCGGATGATCGTGTAGTCGCCGCGCTGCTGTTTGCCAATCTCGTAGGCCATTTTGCGCGTGCCCCAGCGGTCGACCTCTACCGACCGGCCTCCGCCTTCGGAAACGAGGCGATCGAAACGGGCGACGACGTTGTCCACCGCGTTATCGGGCGCCTGGGTATTGATAATGACCGTGAGTTCGTAACGTTTTGACACGGAACCTCCCCCTGGACAGGTGGCCCGCGGACGGCCCGGACGGGCGCCCACGAGCGGGGTGAATGGGAAACAGCGATTTACGTACAGCATCAAAGAAGACAATCAACTCACACGAAGACACAAAGGGTACAAAGGGAAAGGTAAAAGGCGGTAAGACGTGAGACGGAAGCCGGTAGAAGAAATCCACGCTCGATCTGCTCTTCCTTTATGCCTCCGGTCTGAACTGAAGTGATTCACGCCGGTTTCACGCTCCCATTCGCAATTCACTACTCGCGTCACTCAGCAAGTATCCCGTTGCGGACGTGTCACGGGGCAATGTTTCCAACACTTCTTCCTTCTTCCCTTTATAGAATCAATCAATCAACAATGGCGCCAGGACCAGCGAGACAACGGACATGAGCTTGATCAGAATGTTCAGCGAGGGGCCGGAGGTGTCCTTCAACGGATCGCCCACGGTGTCGCCAACCACCGAGGCCTTGTGGGCTTCGGATCCCTTTCCGCCGAAATGACCCTCTTCAATATGCTTCTTGCCGTTGTCCAGCACGCCGCCGCTGTTGGCCATCATCAGCGCCATGAGCATGCCGCTCAACAGGGCGCCGGCCAGCATGCCGCCGAGCGCTTCCTTGCCGAGGATGAATCCGACCAGCACCGGCGTGAGTACGGCAACCAACCCCGGCGGCACCATTTCACGCAGCGCCGCGACCGTACTGATATCCACGCAGCGCCGGGTATCGGGTTTGCCGGTGCCTTCCATCAATCCCGGAATCTCCCTGAACTGCCGCCGGACCTCTTCAACCATGCGGAATGCCGCCCGCCCCACCGAGGTCATCGTCTGCGCGGCAACCAGAAACGGGATGGCGCCGCCGATGAACAGGCCGATCACGACCATCGGCGAGGTGAGATTGATAACCTCCAGCTTCACGGTCGACGCATAGGCCGAGAAAAGGGCGAGGGCGGTGAGTGCCGCCGAACCGATGGCGAAGCCCTTGCCGATGGCCGCGGTGGTATTCCCCAGCGCGTCCAGGCCGTCGGTGATCTTCCTTGTTTCGGGTCCGAGTTCCGCCATCTCGGAAATGCCGCCCGCGTTGTCCGCGATGGGTCCGTACGCGTCCACCGCCATGGTGATGCCCACGGTTCCCAGCATTCCCACGGCCGCGATGCCAATGCCGTACAGCCCGGCGAAATGATAGGCGAACCCGATGGCGGCGCAGATGCACAGCACGGGAAGGAAGGTGCTTTGCATGCCTATGGCCAGGCCTGAAATGATATTGGTGGCGGGCCCGGTCTCGGAGGCTTCGGCCACCCTGGCAACCGGAGAGCCGCCGGTATAGTATTCGGTGAGCAGCCCGATCAGTATGCCGGTGAGGCCGCCCAGGAGAATTGCCCAGAAAACCCCCTCGGAGAGGCCCATGCCGTCCACCGCGAAATAGCTGCCCGCGAACATGATGCCCGCAGCCACAAAGGAAGCGTAGCGGAGGGCGGCCGCGGGACTGAAGCGCTGCAGGACCTGCATTGCAAGGACGCCGATCAACGACGCCACCAGGCCGATGGTGGCCACGATCAGCGGCAGTTGCATGGCCGTCAGTTTCACAACCTCGCCGTCGTACACGGAACTGCCGTACAGTTTGGGTAACAACGCCGGTGCAGCCGTGGCCGCGATGGCGATCGTTGCCACGATGGAGCCCACGTAGGACTCGAAAATATCGGCCCCCATTCCGGCCACGTCGCCCACGTTGTCGCCCACGAAGTCGGCGAGCGCCGCGGGGTTGCGCGGGTCGTCCTCGGGAATGCCTGCCTCCACCTTGCCAACCAGGTCCGCGCCCACGTCGGCCGTTTTGGTATAGATACCCCCGCCCACGCGCGCGAACAAGGCGATGGAACTGGCGCCCATGGCAAACCCGTTGATGATTACCGCCTGATCCGTGTTGCCGTACAAGATGAACAATACCCCCACCCCCAACAGACCCAGGCTGGCCACCGAGAGACCCATCACCGTGCCGCCGGAAAAAGCCACGCTCAGGGCCGCTGCCTGTCCCTCGCGGTTGGCGGCGTACGCGGTGCGCACGTTGGCCTTCGTGGCCGCCTTCATCCCGAAAAAACCGGCGCATATCGAACAGATTGCGCCGGCCAGGAAAGCGAAGGCCGTACTGAACGGCCGGATGCCGATCAAAAGCAGGATGAATACCGCCACGATGAAAATAGCCAGGACCACGTATTCGCGTTTCAAAAACGCCATGGCGCCTTCGTGGATGGCGTCCGAAATCTCCTGCATCCGTTCGGTGCCGGCCGGTTTACGGGTAATCCGGAGATAAACCAGCCCGGCAACCAGCAACCCGGCGATCCCAAAGATTGGCGTCCAGAACATAGAAACCTCCAAAAAAGCGGCGATCTGCAAAGCAGCAATCAGCTATCAGCCAAAAGCAAAAATCAGCTCACACAAAGACACGATGGGAAAGGCAGCTATTAGCTGTCAGCAAAGATCAAAAACGAAACCAGAAACGACTCACACGGAGACACAAAGAAAAGCTGTCAGCCAAAAACGAAAAGGCGAAAACCAAATTCAAAATCCAGAGACCGCTCGGAAAAGCTCATAGCTATCGGCGGAAAGGGAGCAAAGCGTGAAGTCCTCAGTTGATGACAGTTCCCCCCTTCCCTTGGGAAGGGGACAGGGGGTAGGTCGCGCCCGATCACACGGTTTTTCCCTTCAAGCGCCCGGTGGTGGTGTTGGGGCTTTTGCGCGTTATTCCGTCCATCACAACAGTACTGGTACATCTGACAGGCTTGTAGGGCGCCCAACTGCAATTTCGCCACGGGGGCGATTCGCGGTAAAGCAGCCCCGCGGCGTCTGAGCGGCGCCGTTCTTTTTGGCCCTTTTTCTTTGGCGAGAAAGAAAAAGGGCATAAAAAAAATAAAATTAATGATTTATACTGAATTTGGGTTTGCTTCTACGATGAATTGTAACGGTTCATCGCCTCGTCTATTCCGGATCCAATCCAGCATTCCACGCCGTTGGCCGCTTCGCGAATCACCGTTTCAACCGTTTCAAGCTCGCCGGCTTCGAACGGGTTCAGGACGTGCTCGATCCGGTCCGCATCTTCCGTCGGCGCGCCGACACCCGCCCGCAACCGGGGAAATGCGGTGGATCCGATACAATCGATAATGGACCCGAGCCCGTTGTGGCCCCCGTCGCTGCCCCCGCGCCGCAGCCGGATCCGGCCCAGGCTGAGATGAACGTCGTCGACAACCACCAGGACGTCTTCAATGCAGGCTTCGAACCGTTCGAGAACGTGCGCAACCGCAATGCCGCTGCGGTTCATATAGGTGGTCGGTTTCACCAGCAACAGCGGTTCGGGACCTTTCGCGGTACGGCAAAAAAAATACCAGGCGCTTTCCGACCAGGTTCCCTTCAATCTCTCTGCCAGCAGATCCACGACCCGAAAACCCAGGTTGTGGCGGGTATGAGCGTATTCGGAACCCGGGTTGCCCAGACCCACGACAACCTTCACGAAAACCCCCAAAGGCAGCTATCAGCTATCAGCCGTCAGCTTGAATCAAAAAGCGCGTGTAACGGAGCGCCGTTATGCTTCGTCTTCCTCGTCCTCGTCCCGCTTGCCGCGTTCGATGACCTCGGGTTCCTGCATCTCTTCCTCTTCGTCGATCAACTCTTCCTCTTCCTCTTCAACCGGCGCAATGGTGGGCGGGACCACCACGAACAGCGACCGGTCACCCTCGGTAACGATCTCCACGTTCCCCGCGACACTCAAATCGGAAACATGAACGGAATCTCCGATATCCATATCCGTAACGTCGAACCCGATGTTTTCCGGGATCTCGGCGGGCAGGCAGGACACCTCCACCTGGTGCAGCAACTGCTCCAGAATACCGCTCTCCGCGCGGACGCCGGCCGGAATGCCTTCGGCCACTACGCGAACGTCCACCACGATTTTCTGCGTGAGTGAGATCCGGTAAAAATCCGCATGGAGAAGATGGCCGCCGACGGGGTGGTGCTGCAGGTCCTTGACGATGGCGGTGTCTTCGGACTGTTCCTCTCCGTTGCCCACAACCAGGGTCACCAGCGTATTCCGCCCGTGTTCGTGCAAGACCGTGGATAATTCCCTCGCGTTTACCGAACAGGCGACGGGCGCGCTCCGGTCCCCATAGACTACCGCCGGAATACGTCCGGTACGCCGGATTCGCTTGGCCTCGCCCTTTCCGGTTCCCGCTCGTACATCGGCCTGCAAACTTACGCCGTTATTGTCAGCCATTGACTGATCCTCCACCTGAACTTTTGTACTGCCGGGCAGGGATTCGAACCCCGATAAACGGCTCCAAAGGCCGCTGTCTTACCTTTAGACGACCCGGCATCTATACCCGTTACCCGGCCGTTCGGAGCGCCTGCTGCCGGTAGCGACACAGATAGACCCGACGCCCACGGCCCTGCACGGAAACAACTGCGGCCGAAGCATGCCGGGCCTCACGAAAAACGCCGAAGAGGGTGGATCCGCTGCCCGAAAGCGAGCACGCTACCGCACCTTCGCCGGCCAGAGCCGCAAGGATCCGCGCCACGTCGCCGCCGGCGTCTTTCACGAGAGGCAGAAAGTCGTTTTCCAGGCACGCGAACAATCGGCCAGCGCAGATCCGGCCGGATTTTACCGTAAAGTCCAGAAATGTACCATACGCCGCGGATTCTGTCAAGCCAATTCTCACGTTTTGATAAGCCCACGCAGTGGATACGGAAAACCCGGGATACACCAGCACGTACCAGAAATCACCCTCCCAATCCACCGGCCGGACCCGCTCTCCGCGCCCCGATACAGCGGCCGTGCCGCCAGTGAGAAAGAACGGGACGTCGGACCCGAGTTCCGCCGCGAGCGAGGCCAAACGCTCAGGATTCAGATGCAATCCCCAAAGCCGATCCAGCGCGCGCAGGGTCGCGGCCGCGTTGGAACTGCCTCCGCCCAGGCCCGCGCCCGCGGGAATGCGCTTGACCAGGTCCACGCGCACCCCATGCCCGGCGCCCGTCTCGCGGCGCAGTATCTCCGCGGCGCGATAGACGAGATTCTCCGGGCCGGAGGGTACGTCCGGGTGGTCGCAACAGATCAGGGTTTTCCCGGGCGCCGCGGGCGTGAACACCAGCCGGTCGCACAGGTCCACGGTCTGCAGCACGGAAACGATATTGTGATAACCATCCTGCCGGCGCCCCAGGATTTTCAGACCCAGGTT
>CAXXJS010000016.1:0-130724 GCA_963662665.2 Candidatus Latescibacterota bacterium | reverse complement strand
CGGATCTGCCGATCGATTTCTATTATTATCCGGCTGATTTCAAGGGCCCGGAGTCCAAAACGCGCCTGGAGGTATACTACGGGCTGCCTGCAACCGAGGTAGTTCGGTTGAACGTGGATGAGAAGACGGATCTGATCCTGCTGGACCGGGGTGCGGCCTTCTACGACAGTTTGTGGAATGAGGTTCATCGAGTCGTGGATCAGATGGCCTTCAAGGCGCCCACGGAGCGGCAGGTTGCAGACGGCGCGTTCATTCCTGGCGTTATGCCCGTGGACTTGCCGCCGGGGACATACCATATGGCGTTGCAGGTACGGGACGTGGTTTCCGGTAAATCCCAGGTTTACCAGCAGGCGGTTGTCCTGGAGGACTATCACAGATCGGCCGGGCTGCTGGTCAGCGATATTGAGTTGGCCTTTGCGACGGAGCCGACTGACGAGCCTTCGGGTGACTACATAAAAAACGGTCTCAAGGTCGTTCCGATGTCGTCCCTGGCGTTCCGGAGCCATCAGAACGCATTCGTATATTTCGAAATTTACAATTTGAAGCAGGATGCCTTCGGTCAGACGCGTTATCGAGTGGAATATACATTGCGGTCGAAACGAAAAAGGGCGCTGCCTGTCAAGATTCTGCACGGACTCGGTCGGGCTTTCAGGCTGTCAGAAAAGGACCGGGAAATTGTGATTGCTTACGACCAGACCGGCAACAGGCCGGATGAAGTTGCTTACGTCGAACTGGACCTGACCGAGACGGAGGAGGGCGGGCAGCAGGTCAAGGTGGCGGTCACGGACCTGTTGTCCGACGACCGGGCATCAAAGGAGATTTCGTTCAGGATTGTACCCTGATGACCGGGCGTTCGGGAGTGTCGAACACAGTCCCGAACGGGTAAATGATCGCGGTACATCGTCGGTGGTGTCCATTATCGGGAGACATATGACAGAACAGGTCGATTTGTCGTTGATTCCTTCGGTTGACGCGGTACTGACCGAGCCCGAGGTCCAGGCGTTGCTCGAACGTTGCGATCAGCCGATGGTCACCCGGTACGTCCGTGAGGGGGTCGACGCCGTCCGGCAAGCCATGCTCAGCGGTGACGCAATCGGCGAATCCAGGGATGGGCTCGTCGCGCGGGTCGTGCGCCAGGTCTGTCTTGATGCGGCGCACTTAACCGAACCCGGTCTCAAGCGGGTTGTAAACGCCACGGGAATCGTCTTGCACACAAACCTGGGACGCGCGCCACTGGCGGACGCGGCCGTCCGTGCGGTCGCCGGGATCGCCTCGGGGTATTGCAATCTGGAGGTGGATCTGGAATCCGGCCGGCGCGGGTCCCGAACGGAGTTGGTGGAGGAGTTGTTGTGCGCCTTAACGGGCGCCGACGCTGCGGCTGTGGTCAACAACAACGCGGCCGCCGTATTGTTAACGCTGAATTCCCTGTGTCTGGGTAAAGAGGCGTTGGTCTCACGAGGCGAACTGATCGAAATCGGAGGGTCCTTTCGCATCCCGGAAATCATGGAGCGCAGCGGCGCCGTTATGGTTGAGGTCGGCACGACCAACCGGACCCACCTGCAGGATTACGCGGCGGCTCTTACCCGCCGGTCGGGCCTGATGCTGGCGGTGCATCCCAGCAATTACAAGGTGATGGGCTTTACGGCTTCGGTTTCGCTGGCGGATCTGGTCGCGCTGGGCAATCGGCGCGGCGTGCCAGTGGCCCACGACCTGGGAGGCGGCGCTCTGGTGGACATGCGGGAATTCGGTCTGCCTCACGAGCCCCTTGTATCGGACAGCGTGGCGGCCGGCGCCGACGTGGTAACGTTCAGCGCCGACAAGGTGTTGGGCGGCCCCCAGGCGGGCATTCTGGTTGGGCGGAAAGACGTCATCGAGAGAATCCGCGAGAATCCGCTTATGCGGGCGCTGCGGTGTGGTAAACTGACCTATGCAGCACTGGCGGCAACGTTGAGGCTTTTCCTGAACCGGGCGGAATTGTTGCGGGCGCATCCCACGCTCGGGATGTTGACCGAGCCCCTCTCCAGACTGAAGCGAAGGGGGCGACGGAGCCTGTCTCGGCTCAGCCGGCTTCGGGAAAAAGGGCTGCGGATTGAACTGGCGGACTCGGTGGCCCAGACGGGAAGCGGCGCCCTGCCGCTGGAGGAAATCCCAAGCGTGGCGCTGTGTGTCTCTCTGGTCGGTGGATCCGTGACCGAACTCGCGGCCCGACTGCGCGCGGACGACCCGCCGATACTCGGATATGTACGGGACGATCGGCTGTTTCTGGATCTGCGGACGATGGCGGCAGGCGAATTGCGCCACGTCGAGGCCGCGCTGGCCCGGGCGGTGGAGGTTGGCGTGGAGTCAGTGTCATGTCACACGTGATTATCGGAACGGCAGGTCATATCGATCATGGCAAGACAGCGCTCATCAAGGCGCTGACGGGTATCGATACGGACACGCTCCCGCAGGAGAAGGACCGGGGGGTGACCATCGATATCGGATTTGCATACTGGAAAGACCATGTCACAATAATCGATGTGCCCGGTCACGAACGGTTCGTGAAGAATATGGTGACGGGTGTGTGTACGGTGGACCTCGCTTTGTTTGTCGTCGCGGCGGATGACGGGGCAATGCCCCAGACACGCGAGCATCTGGGAATTCTGAGTCTACTGGGTGTGCAGCGGGGCATTGTGGCGCTGAATAAGGTGGATCTGGTGGAGCCGGATTGGACGGACCTGGTGGAGGAGGATCTGCGCGACCTGTTTGAAGGCACGTTTCTGGACGGCGCGCCGATCGTGCCGGTATCCGCTGCCACCGGCGAGGGGATTGAGGCGCTTCGATCATTGCTGGACGAGGAAATCGAGAAGGTGGAGGAGCGCCCGGATGGCGGGGTGTTCCGACTGCCCGTGGACCGGGTGTTTTCTGTCAGGGGGTTCGGAACGGTCGTGACCGGAACGATACTGTCCGGGCAGGTCCGCGTGAAAGACGTGGTGATGCTTCAGCCGGCGGATCGTCCCGTGCGGGTGCGCGGCGTGCAGGTGCACGGCAGGGACGTGGATACGGCTCACGTCGGTCATCGCGCGGCGATCAACCTGGCCGACGCGGAAGTGGATCAGGTCACGCGGGGCGATCTTCTGGCGCAGCACGGCTACTTCAACTCAACCTATATGCTCGACGCGCGCCTGTGGTTGCTTAAGGATGCGCCGGTGTCGCTGAAGAATCGGGCGCGGGTGCACCTGCACCTCGGTCCTCGCGAAGTTCTGGCGCGCGTAATTCTCCTGGAGTCCGACGAATTGCGGCCGGGCGAGTCTCAATTGGTGCAGTTTCGTCTGGAAGGGCGCGGCGTGGCCGCCCGCGGAGACCGTTATGTGATCCGACGATATTCGCCCGTACAAACGCTGGGTGGTGGGGTGGTGCTGGATGCACAGCCGGTGAAACATCGCCGCTTTCGAAAGGACACGCTGGAAAGGCTGCGCGGGTTCGAGGTCGAGGATCCGACCCGGGTATTGAGCCATCGGCTGAAGGCGGCTGGATTTCGCGCCCTTACCGTGGGAGACCTTTCGGCGGCAATGGGTCTGTCCCGGTCCGAGACAGACGATCGGCTGAAGGAGCTCCTGACGGATGGAGAGGCATTCGGCTTTCGCCATGCGGGCGAGGCAAACTACGTCCATACAGACGCATGGCAATTGCTGCTGCAACTCATAAGGGACGCGTTGTCGACATACCATCTGGCCAACCCCCTTAAGACGGGGGTTTCGCACAGCGAACTTCGCCAGCAGGTGGCGCCAGAGCCGCCCGCGGGTCTATTTGAGCATGCAATCGACCGTCTGCTCTCGGGTAGGGTTGTCATTCCCGCGGGTCCCCTGCTGCGTCTGGCCGATCACCGTATCCGCTTCTCCGGGAAACAGGACCGGATCAGAAATGAAATCCTGGTGCTCCTGGTGGCGGGGAAGGCGACGCCTCCCGATTTGAATGAGATAGACGCACACCTTGCGCAAGACGCTGCGGAAGTTCACGCCGTTGCGGCCGCCATGCAAGCCATGGGGGAGATTGTGAGGCTGGACGAGAATCTGATGTTTCCTCCACGCACGCTGGAGGAAATTGAGCAGGACCTCGTGGGTTATCTTCAGCGAAACCGGGAAATGAGTGTTTCGGCCTTCCGCGATCTGGTCGGCACCACGCGCAAGTATGCCGTGCCACTGCTGAACCATTTCGACAATAAGGGCGTCACGATGAGAAAGGGGGACGTCCGGGTGCTTGCCGGATAGACGCGAGGTCCGATCATCGGACCGGGTCGTTTGACATTGTATGGTTTTCGCGGCAATTCGTTTTCCGGGCACGGCTTGTGCTGCAGCACAGCCGGATATCACGATCGTCGGCAGCCTGCTCTTTGTGCGGGAGTGGATGGGGCACTGGTGGCCCTCGCGGGCTTCAAACCCGTTGCGGCGTGCTAATCACGCGCTGGGTGGGTTCGATTCCCACACATTCCCGCCAACATCGGAAGCGGAGGTCTCACACGGGGCCTCCGCTTCTGTCAACGAGCCGTTGACAAAGAAGACGCACGGACGTAACTTCGGATTCGGAAGTGCGCCGTGAAAAGGCGCGGAACTTCAGTGGGTGAGAGTCCCACCCGACAGATGTTGCCACAGTCGGAAGCAATCGGAGCGGAGACGCAGGTAACGACATCTCCGAAGCCTCCGGTGTAGAGGGTCGCCAGGCGACCCGGCGAGTATGTGGGCTGAAACGTGAGTAAACGCTGCGCAGGCCTCGAAAAAGGTAATGCGGGAGCCGACCCGCCAATCGAACGGGGAAGGCCGCCGTCGTTGGGGAAGCAGGCAACGAGCGCACCCAACGGTCCCGCCGGGGTAATGGCGGAGGCACGCATACAAGGAGTTCCGACGCAACACGGGAAGCCCCAGCGGTGGGGGTGACACCAACCGGCAGCCCGCGAGGGCCAGGCCGGGCCGCATGGGGTGGCGGAGAGGCCCGTAGTACCTGAGAAGCCGGGTAATGCCGGTGGAGGAAAGGGGCCTTGGTTCAAGGGCAACGTCAAAGGAGCGAGAGCCGGGAGATTGGTATGAGCCTAAGACCTCCGGACAAGGTTCGGAAGCTGCGGATGACGTTGCATGCCAAAGCGAAGGAATCGCCCGATTACCGATTCTACGCGCTATATGACAAAGTGTATCGCGAGGACATCCTGAACTATGCTTACCGCTGCTGCAAGGCCAACGGCGGCGCGGCGGGCGTGGACGGGGAGACTTTCGAGGACATCGAGACATATGGACGAGACCGGTGGTTAGGCGAACTGTCGGAAGCCGTAAGAAGCAAATCGTATCGGACCTCTCCGATTCGTCGGGTATATATCCCGAAGCCGAACGGGAAACAACGGCCGCTGGGTATCCCGACGATCAGAGACCGTGTGGTGCAAACGGCGGCGGTGCTGGTCCTGGAGCCGATCATTGAAGCGGACCTGCCAGCAGGGCAATATGCGTACCGTCCGAAGCGGAGCGCGCACGACGCCGTCAAGGCGGTTCACAGTCTGGTGAACCGAGGCCACACACAGGTGATCGACGCCGACTTGAGCGGCTACTTCGACACGATCCCGCACGCCGAGTTGATGAAATCGGTGGCGCGCCGCATCTCGGACGGGCGGATACTGCGTCTGATCAAGATGTGGCTGACCGCGCCGGTGGAAGAAACCGACAAGCGGGGCCGGAAACGTCGGACGACGCCGAACAAGGACCAGGGAAGAGGGGTGCCGCAAGGCGCGCCCATCTCCCCGTTGCTGGCGAACCTGTATATGCGGCGGTTCATCCTGGGCTGGCGACTTCTGGGACATCAGCAACGTCTGAAGGCTCATATTGTCAACTACGCTGACGATTTTGTGATCTGCTGTCGCGGGACTGCAAAAGAAGCGATGCGCGTGATGCGATGCATGATGAAAGCGCTCAAGTTGACGGTCAACGAGCAGAAGACGAGCGTATGCACGCTTCCGGAAGGACGATTTGACTTTCTGGGTTACACCATCGGGCGCTGTTACTCGCCAAAGACGGGCAAGGCCTACATCGGCACGCGTCCGTCAAAGAAGGCCATCCGGCACATCTGCCGGGCCATCAGCGAGGCCACGGCGCGACGGTGGTTGCTGAAAGACCATCAAGAACGGATTGCCCACCTGAACCGAAAACTGGCAGGCTGGGGCAATTACTTCCGTCTTGGACCGGTCAGCAAGGCCTACCGGAGTGTGGACAGCCACACCCGGCAACGGCTCCGATGGTGGTTGTGCAACAAGCACCGGATACCGGGAAAGGGAACGTCACGTTTCCCTGACGAGGTCCTCTACGATACGTTGGGCCTGACCCGGCTGGAAGCGCAGACGCGCAACTGTCCGTGGGCGAACGCATGACTCCTTGTCCGAGAGCCGGATGCGGTAACTCCGCACGTCCGGTTCGACGAGCGGGACGTGGAAACGGGGCACGGAGGGGCTATTGAGGCACCGCCAGACGAAAGGGGCGGAAACAGATAGGCCACTCCTAAACCACCGCGCCACATCTCGACTCTACTTCCGGATCGCTGAATTGCCGCCGACTGAACAGAGTTGACACGCAAATATGGGGTGCCGGATGGCGAAGTGGCCTTTCTTTCTGATCCTGGTTTTCTTGAATGCGAGCGCCGCCCAGGCTTGGTGGGTACGCGGGCACAGTATTGTCAGCAAAGCGGCCGTTGCCTCTTTGCCGGAACAGATGCCGGCCTTCTTTCGGACTGGAGGTGACGCCGTCGCACACTACGTGTGGGACCCCGACCTGGCGCGGAACCGCGGAACGCCAATATTGCGCCGTGCGGAGGGTCCGGAGCACTATTTCAATCCGGAACGACTGAAGGACCCTTCGCTGCCGGCTGATCGCAGCAGGTTTCTTGAACGATGCGCGGACCAGGGCATCGCGCCCGATAAGGTCGGTTTCCTGCCCTATTCGGTAGCCGAATGGACTCAGAGGTTGGCAGTGGCGTTTGCAGAGCACAGGCGCTGGTCGGACAATCGCCATATCAGGCAAAAATGTCTGATGTACGCCGGGTTTCTCGCGAATTACGCCCAGGACCTCTGTCAGCCGCTGCGCGTGACCATGTACTTCGACGGACGTCCCGGTCCGGACGGCGCCATTCAATCTAAGGGAATACTATACAAAGTGGACGATCTGATCCGCAGGATCAACCCGGCGCCCGGCGACCTGGCATCCGGTCTGGAGCCGGTCGTGCTGGACAGCCTGATGGCTGGTATTGCCGCACAGATAGAAAACAGCAGGTCGCTGGTCGACGCCGTATATAGTCTGGATGGTCGATTGCCGTCTGCGGGAGAGGGTGAGTGGACGCCGGTTCCCGAGGTGGTGGCCTTCGGTATGAAACGTGCGCGGGAAGCAGTGGCGTTTACCGCGTCGCTTTACCTGACGGCCTGGCAACTGTCCGAAAGCCTGGAATTCGAGGATTGGGTGGTTCGGACGGACTGACGGGAGGCGAAGTGAGAGAATCTTCCCAGGGGTTGCCCAGGCCGTCCGGATCTATTGTAAAGGCGTGCGGATGAATTTCCTGATGATCGCCGTCGACAGCCTGCGCGCGGATCGACTCGGATGCTACGGATATGACCGGCCCACCACGCCGTACATCGATGCGTTCGCGGGTCGCTCGTCGGTGTTCGAGAATTGCTATGCGCCGTCCATCCCCACGCAACCCTCGTTCACGTGCATGTTTACAGGGCAGTGGCCCACCACGCATGGGATCGTGGCGCACC
Source organism: Candidatus Latescibacterota bacterium (assembly GCA_963662665.2). GTDB lineage: Bacteria > Latescibacterota > UBA2968 > UBA2968 > JAAXHE01. The sequence goes on along the minus strand of CAXXJS010000016.1, from coordinate 122,962 downwards.
GGGGCCGCTGGTCTCTGGGAAAAAGCGCGCCCTTTCTTCCTGAATTCCTGCAGCGGGCCGGATACGCCACGGCCGCGGTAGACAATCTGGCGGAGCATCACAAACCCTGGTTTTCCCGGGGATTCGATGTGTGCCTGAATCCGAGGGAGGCGGGAAGCTATCCCGAATGCTTTCGGTTTAATGAACTGGCAGTCGAGTGGCTGAATGCCCGTGGCGGCGAGCCGTTTTTTCTCTTCGTACACTATTGGGATCCTCACACGCCCTACATGCCTCCCGCGGCATACAGGGATCTCTTTTATTCCGGCGATCCGACGGTAGAAAACAGGGGCAGCCTGGACGATTTTTTCCGGCGGCCCCTGAGAAGCTGGTGGACGTCCGGCTGGCTTGGGCGGATGGCGTCCGAGTGGCCTGATGCGGCGGGCGCGCAGATCACCGACATCGAATTCGTACGCAGCCAGTACGATGCGGAGGTGAGATGTGTGGACGATGGAATCCAGGAGTTGCTGGGCACGCTCGAGACGTTGGGTATTGCGGAAGAAACAGCGGTATTCATTTTCAGCGACCACGGCGAGGAACTGGGTGAGCACGGCATCTACTTCGATCACCATGGATTGTACGAGAGCGATATACGCGTTCCGCTGATTGTGCGGTGGCCGGGAGTCGACGTTAATGGAAGCCGCATCCGGTCGCTGGCTCAACACACGGATCTTGCGCCGACCGTACTTGAAGGCGCCGGGCTTCCGGTTCCGAGCAGGATGGATGGGCGTTCGCTGCTCCCGTTCATTCGCGGCGGGTCGGATCGTGAACACGGGAAACTGCTGCTTTCGCAGGAGTGTACCTGGATGGCCAAATGGGCGGTGTGCGAAGGCGGGTGGAAGCTGATCGCCGCACTGGAGCCGGACTTTTACGGTAATCCCATGCTGGAACTGTATGATCTGAGCGGCGATCCTTCGGAGCAGCGGAATCTGGCGCGGGAACTGCCCGGGAAGACGCGTGAGATGGGTGAAATCCTGGCCTCGGAGTTGTCCCGGCGGCTGGCTCGCGCCGGAAGGACCGTAGATCCCGTCGAAGCGCACGGGATTACGCTCGGGAGGGAGATGTTTGCCTGAATCCCGCGATCATCGGGTTGGCATGGTAAAGAGGTGAATCTCCATGCGTGACTACAACAACGTCGTCCGGCGCACCGAGGCGCTTTCGCACGTGGATGCCCGAATCGAAGTGCTGGACCGCATAGACGGCTTTCCGGTCTATTGTGTAACGCTTCGCACAGATCCCTCCCTTCCCGCGATTTATATCAACGGCGGAACCCATGGCGACGAACCCGCCGGAACGGAGGGGGCTCTGGCTTTTCTGGAGACGGGCTGCGAGGAATGGCTGGATCGATTCCGGTTTTTCGTGATACCCTGTTTGAACCCGTACGGATATGTTCACAATACCCGGTGGAATGTGCAGGACGTGGACATCAACTGGGCATTTCTTCGTGACGACGTACCGGAGATCGGCCTTTTAAAGCGGTTTATACGCGGGAGGAAGTTCGCGGCGATAATGGATCTTCATGAAGACTGGGAGAGCCCTGGGTACTATCTTTACGAACAGGTTCGCGGAATGGCGCCTGCCGGACCCCCGATAACACAACAGGTGTCCGGGGTCTGTCCGCTGAATACACAAACGACGATAGAGGGCGAGACTGCGTTGAACGGCGTGATATTTCCGAACCTGCAGGTGGAAAAGCGGCGTCTTGGCGGCGGCGTGCCGATCGTGTTATTCAAACAGTCGTATACAGATCGTCTGATTACGTCTGAGACGCCGTCGGCGCTGGCTATGGATGTACGGGTTCAGGCGCATCTGGTAGCGCTGGAGACGATGCTTGAAGTGCATGCCGGAGGATAGTACGTGGGATGGTCCGACCTGAAATCGGCGCGGATGAAGCGGGCATACCTCATCGCCGCAGCGGACGTGGTAGAGCCCGCGATGTCGGTTGAGGACTGGATGGACTTTGAGAGAGGCGTGCGACTGTTCAACAGTCGCGAGCACTGGGAAAGCCACGAGGCCTGGGAACAGGTGTGGCGAAGGCATGCCGAGCCGAGCCGGATTTTCTTTCAGGGCCTGATCCAGCTCGCGGCGGCGTATCATCAGCTTCAAAGAGGGATCTACCACGGGACAGTGAAGCACTACAACAATTCATATTTCAAGCTGAAGCAGTTTCCCGTCCGGTTTCTGGGTGTGGACGTAGGCGCGCTCAAGCGAAATATCGAACTGGGGTTGGCGGAGGTGGAGCGGTTGGGACCTGAGGGGATGGTTGAATTTCCGCAGGATCTGGTGGCAAGGGTGATATACAGTCGGCCGCAGGACGGTTGAGGCAGGCAAGGCGCGACGGTTGCCGTACAACGGGTGTGATTCATTCGCAAACGTGTTCGTCTCAGCCGATCTCCGGGATTTCATAGATAAAGGCCCCGAAAACGGTGTCCGGGGCCTTTATCTATCTGTGTATGACGGAGCGTTGATATCAGTTGCCGTCCGCTCCGTTGTCGTAAAGTTGAGTGAAGAACTCGAGAGCCGCCCGGAACGACGCCACCTTGACGACCCGTCCGCCGTGGTCGACTACCGGGATATGCCGGTAGCCGTGCAGGTCCATCAGATGCAGCGCGTATCCGATGGGATCCGACAATCTCATGGTTATCGGATTTGGCGTCATCACTTCTTCGACGCGCGTGGTTGCCAGATCGATGTCTTTACACACGACCTTTACGAAAAAGTCCCCTTCCGCCAGGATGCCCTGAAGGGTAACACCGTCTTCGGAAACCAGAAGGCAGCCGGCTTCTTTTTCCTCCATCAGCAACATGGCTTCGAGCATTGAAGCCCCCGGCGCGATGAATTCCGGCGTGTGGAGTTTCACCGTCGAGATCGGATCGATGACCAGACGCTCGAATTCACCCTTCGGGTCTATCGGGTCCACTTCGCCAATTCCCGGGATGATATCCGGGATATCCGTCTCGACTTCCTCCGCGACGTCCCGCTCGACCGGCACGCTATCCTCTTCCGATACAATCCAGGTATCGGCGGCATTATAGAGCGTGGACAGATCGGCTTCCCCGTGCTGTGCGACGGCGGCGCGACCCTGTGCGAGGATTTCCTCCTCGTAGACGGGTCGTTCCACGCAGCGAAGAACCCCCAACGGTACTGGAAAATCCGGATATTCCATTCGGCTGAGCATGTAAGCAAGCGCTGGCGGGTCCGCGGTTTCGTCGTGTACGAGCAGCGCGTCTTCCGAGGTGCCGTTGCCCAGCGCCACGACCTCCGGACGCAGATCGTTCATCCGGACACCCTTGTCCCGCTCTTTGCCGAAAATCATCGGCTGACCGTCTTCGAGAATTAACGTATTGTCGTCCTTTACGTCGGCTTCGGTAATGTGGAACCACGCGCCATCGTTGTAGATGTTGCAATTCTGGTAGACCTCGACAAAGGACGTGCCCTTGTGTGCGGCCGCCCGGCGGAGCATTTCGGCAAGGTGCTTGGTATTCCTGTCGACGGAACGCGCGACAAAGGTGGCCTCGGCGCCAATGGCAACGGAGATGGGATTGAAGGACTGTTCGATGGAGCCCATGGGCGACGAATACGTCTTGTGGCCGGGCAACGACGTGGGCGAGTATTGCCCCTTTGTAAGGCCGTAGATGCGGTTGTTGAAGAGAATGATGTTCACATCGACGTTCCTGCGCAGAATATGCAACAGATGGTTGCCGCCAATGGACAAGCCGTCGCCGTCCCCGGTGATCACCCACACGTGCAGGTCCGGGTTGGTCACTTTGAGGCCTGAGGCGAGGGTTGGCGCGCGCCCGTGAATGGAGTGCACACCATAGGTGTTCATATAGTACGGAAAACGGCTGGAGCAACCGATTCCGGAGATGAAGACTATCTGTTCCCGGCGAATACCGAGTTCGGGAAGCACCCTCTGCATCTGTGCGAGGATGGCGTAATCTCCGCAGCCCGGACACCAGCGGACTTCCTGGTCAGACACAAAATCCTTGCGGGTCAGTTGTTGGGGTTCCAATATGGCTTCGGCCATGGAAGTATCTCCCGATTCAGGCGCAGGTCTAGTCGAGCAATTCGTCAATTTTGTTAAGAATTTCAGAAATCTTAAAGGGCTGTCCCTGAACTTTGGGATAGCTGATGACGCGCAACGGATATCTGGCATTGAGCAGCAGGGAAAGCTGTCCGCCGTTTATTTCCGGTACCATGATCTTTCGATAGCGTAGAAGCAGGCTCTCCAGGTTCGCCGGAAACGGGTTCAGATAACGGATATGGGCATGGGCAACCGACCGGCCGTTGGAGACCGCGCGGCGTACCGCGGACCTGATTGCGCCGAATGTGCTGCCCCAACCAACGACAAGCAGATCACCGGCCGTTGGACCGAACACGTCCTGCGCTGGAATCCGATTGGCAATTCGTGCCACTTTTTCCGCGCGGACCCGGACCATGTGTTCGTGGTCTTTCGGATCGTACGAGACGTTTCCCGAGCCGTCCTGCTTGCCCAACCCGCCGATCCGGTGTTCCAGGCCGGGTGTACCCGGGAGGGCCCAGGGGCGTGCGAGGGTCTGCACGTTCCTCGTGTACGGCTGGAAATTCTCAGGGTCCGTTCGATGTTCGACAACGATGGTGTCGATGTCGTCCGGGTCCGGAATTTTCCAGGGTTCGGAACTGTTGTTGAGATAGCCGTCGGAAAGGAAGAAGACCGGTGACATGCTTTCAACCGCGATACGAAAGGCCTCAATGCCCAGGTTGAAGCAATCGGAGGCGGTGGCCGGCGCGACAATGGGAACCGGACTCTCGCCATTGCGGCCGAACATGCATTGGAGCAGGTCGGACTGTTCCGTCTTCGTGGGAAGTCCCGTGCTGGGCCCTCCCCGTTGAAAGTTGGCGACAACCAGTGGCAATTCCAGTACAAGAGCCAGGTTGATGGCTTCGCTCTTGAGCGCAACGCCCGGGCCACTGGTGCCTGTTGCGGCGAAGGCGCCGCCGAATGCGGCGCCGATGGCGGAGCCGATGGCTGCGATTTCGTCTTCGGCCTGGAATGTTCGCACGTCGAAGTTCTTCTGTGCGGCCAGCGCCTCAAGGAGGACGCTGGCGGGAGTGATTGGATAGCTGCCGTAAAAAAGGGTCTTGCCCGCCTTGTGCGCCGCGGTGACGAAGCCCATCGCCGTGGCCTGGGCGCCGGTGACGGCACGATACGTTCCGGGTTCGACCACGGCTTTGGGTATCTTATACCTGAATTGGAACTGTTCGGTCGTTTCACCGTAGTTGTATCCGGCCTTCAAGGTGGTTACGTTGCCTTCAACGACATTTGGCCGGCTGGCGAATTTCTCTTCCAGCATGCGGACGGTGGGTTCGAGCGGACGGTCGAAGATCCAGTATGCAAGTCCGAGGGCGAAGCAGTTTTTCATCATATCGATCTGACGGTTGGACAGGCCCTCAATACCGGCCACCGCCCGTTTGTGCATCGTTGTCAACGGTACCTTGCAAACGCGATAGCCCTCCAGCGATCCGTCATCCAGCGGGTCGGTCTCGTAGCCGGCCTTGCGCAGGTTGTTTCGTGTGAAGTTATTGGAATTGGTGATGACCACGCCCCCCGGCGGCAGGTCCTGCAGGTTGGCCCTGAGCGCGGCCGGGTTCATGGCAACGAGCACCTGGGGCTCGTCTCCGGGAGTGTAAATGTCTTCGCTGGAGATGCGGACCTGAAATCCGCTGATGCCCGGCAATGTTCCCGCGGGAGCGCGGATTTCAGCGGGGAAGTCCGGCATGGTGCTGATGTCGTTGCCCATAATGGCGGACGTGTTGGCGAATTCTCCCCCAATGAACTGGCTGCCATCGCCGGAGTCGCCCGCAAATCGGACCGCGATGGATTCTACCTCGTTCAATTCGTCCAGCAGTTCGGCTCCTTCGTCTATTTCTTCGACGGCTGTTTCGGCCATCTCTTTCGACCTCCCGGTTTTCTTGGGCTGTGGATCCGGAGAAGAAGATCACTAGGCGCCGGCACGGGCCTTGGCAAACACGTCCGGCACGGGCGGCTGGTTGTAGATTTCCTGCGGGAAATAATCGCAAATGTATTTGATAATGGCATAATAGGTCAACGTACCCAGGACCGTGCCCTCTTTGTTCGTTACGGGCATGTACCGGTACCGGTTCGAGGCGATCACCCTCGTCGCGTCCAGGATGTTCATGTCCGCGTCGATGGTTTCAGGATCGGGTGTCATCAGGTCATCGATCGGCGCATCGTTGCTTTTCGGGTTACCGGCTACCTTTTTCATGATATCGCGCTCGGTAAAAATGCCTATCAGGCGACCGTGCTCCATCACAAGGGCGCATTTTCGATGACTGGCCTTCATCTTTTCGAGTACGTCGCCGGCTCGCGTGCCGTGCTCCGTCTCGACGTAATACGACAGGTCGACATGTGTGATCGGAGCGGTGTGAATACTCTGTTTCAGGTCCATCATGCTCCTCCCGAATCGATGCCCTAAACCATGCCACGCGCGGGCGTCCGGCGCCCGGTACAGCGTGATATGGAATTCCCGTTCGGCTGTCGTCTGCGGGTCTCGCGCTCAACAATTAGCGGGGCTTATCTTATCTGGTCTTAATATATGGTATTCAGGTTGTTATGGCAAGACGAATCCATTAGTTTTTTTTGTTTAAATTGCCCCCATACTGTATCCTGGTTTATAATGATGTTCGGGAAATACAACCATAAGCGGATCTGAATTGACAGGTAAGGAACGATTGGATCAATGCATTGTCCGCGAATCGAATCCTCACCAGGAACTATTTGATTTCCGGAGATTTAACGTCTATATTGAAATTGTGCGCACCGCGAAACGGCGCCTGTGATACCTGACAAAATTCATCCGGTCGCATGACGTTGTTTGCACTGAGCTTGTCGAAGGAATGCCATCCCGTCCACCTCCATCTGACAGAATCAGGAACCTCCATATGCGTGTCGGCATTCTTTCTTTGGTCCACGAGTCCAATACGTTCATAGGTACCCCCACCACACTGGAGATGTTCCGGTCGAGCCGGATATTGATTGGAAATGAAGTCGCGGAGGTCTTTGAAGACGGTCTGAACGAGATGAGCGGCTTCCTGGCCGGCCTCGTCGAGTCGGGCATCGACGTGGTGCCGCTGTTCTACGCCAGCACCGAGCCTTCCGGCCGGATAACGAAGGATACCTGCGACGCGCTTTTGCGGATGATGTTTGAACAGGTCGATCGCGCCGGGGTACTGGACGGCTGGCTGGTGGCGCCCCACGGGGCGAACGTGGGGGAAGGTGAGGATTACTGGGACCTGGACGGATACTGGCTTTCCCGGCTGCGGCGCCTGGTTGGAGGAAAAACGCCCATAATCTGCACGATCGATCCGCACGCGAATCTGTCGGAGAGAATGGTTTCGGCCTGCGACGCGACCATCGCTTACCGAAGCAACCCGCATCTGGATCAGAAGGCGGTGGGTCTGCAGGCGTCGCGATTGATGGCGCGGACGCTGCGGGGCGAAGTCAGTCCCACGCAGGCCGCCGCGTTCCCGCCGATCGCTATCAATATCGAACGGCAATTGACGGGCGCCGCTCCCTGCAGGCCGATGTATGATTTGGCTGATGACCTTCTGAAACGGACGGGCGTGTTGTCGAATAGCATCGTGTTGGGATTTCCCTACGCCGACGTGCCGGAGATGGGTACTGCGATGATCGCCGTGACGGATGGTGATCCGGAACTCGCGCAAACCGTTGCCGATGAACTTGCGGGCCATCTCCACACCTTTCGGAGCGACTTCAGGGGTGAGTTTATCGGTATCCCGCAGGCGGTGGATATGGCGCTGGCGACCGACGGCCCGGTCTGTCTGCTGGATATGGGAGACAATACGGGTGGCGGATCGGCCGCGGACGGGACCCTGCTGGCGCACGAATTGCACAGGCGCGCGGATTCGAGGGGATTCGTGTGTCTGTACGACAGGGAATCCGTTTCGAAGGCGGCCGAGGCGGGGGCGGGCAGCCGGGTGACCCTCCGGATGGGCGGCAAAACGGATAAGATGCACGGACCGCCTCTGGAGGCGCCCGTTACGGTACGGGGCATCTACAGCGGCCGGTTCCGGGAGTCCGAGATCCGCCATGGCGGGCGGACGGCGTTCGACATGGGTCAGACGGCGGTGGTGGAGACCGAAACTGGCCTGACAATCAGCCTGACGTCGCGTCGCGTCGTACCGGTAAGCCTTGGGGTGATGACCAGTTGCGATCTGCGGCCGGACGCGTTCGACGTCATCGTCGCCAAGGGTGTGCATTCGCCCGTGGCGGCGTACGCACCCGTGTGTACCCGCCTGATACGCGTGGACACACCCGGCGCAACAGCGGCGGATATGCGCAAATTCGAATTCCGCCATCGCAGGCGGCCGTTGTATCCGTTTGAGCAGGTTTAGTTTCAGTCGTTCAGATTCGTCATCGTTCTACCGCGACAGGAGGACTGTGCGTGTCTTACCTATTTGCAGAGATGACCCGGGAGGAGATTCGGGAGGTTGCGCCCACGGCCACGGCAGTGCTGCCCACAGCTGCGATCGAACAGCACGGACCTCACCTTCCCGTGTGTACGGACACCGTTCTATGCGGGACGGTTGCGCGCCAGGCCGCAGCCCGCGCAAACGAACACGTTCCTGTCGTGGTGGCGCCAACGCTGCAATTCGGCAACTCCCATCATCACCATCCGTTTCCGGGGGTGTTGTCTTTCAGGACCACCACGTTCGTCCAGGCCGTGACCGACGTTCTCGACGGCCTCGTACGAAGCGGATTCAAACGGCTCGTGGTCTTGAACGGCCACGGGGGAAATTCCAACCCGAACGGACTCGTGGGGCAGGACTTCGTGAACCGACTGGGAAATCCTGCCGCCGTGGCAACCGGCGATTACTGGAACATCGCGCGTGATGCGCTCACCGGGGTCATGCCGTCAAAGGTCATTCCGGGCCATGCGGGGCGATTCGAGGCGGCGATGATGATGGCGGTCCGGCCCGACCTTGTGAACCGGGAAGCGCTGGATGCAATGAGCGGCGACGTGCACGACGATGCCGGCCTGGACGTTGGCCTCTCGGGCGCCGTGGTGCAGGTCCACGGCGAATGGCAGTCGGGCGTGGGTTACACCGACAATCCGGCGGAGGCCACCGCCGAGGAGGGACGGGCGATGTTGGAGATTATCATAAGCGGGGTGTCCGACTTCTTCGTTGCGTTCCATCGGAGCGGACATCCCGACTGATTGTGTACAAAAATATAAGACTTCAAGGGCGCCCCGTACCCCTGGGCGCCCTTTCCGTGACTGTGTAGACTTCTACCGGGGCATTCCCCGGCGCCTCATACACCCTGGCCAAAGCTGCGCGCGAAGATCACGAAATCGTTGAACCCGACGGTACCGTCGTTGTCCAGATCGAAGCGGGCGTCGTTACCCGCTCGTTTTGCCGAAATTCGCGGCGAAGGTCACAAAGTCCGCGAAATCCACCTTGCCGTTGCCATCGAAGTCGCCGATCAGCCCGGTTGACGTGCCGCCATCACCGTTGGGGGAAGCTTCGGACGACCAGAGAAGATTCCCATGCTGTCCCAGTGTTTTCGCGACTCCGTTGCCTTCCGCATCGAGAAAGGCCCGAAACCTGCCGCCTTCGACGTTCAGCACGCCGGCGCCGGTCGAATCGGCGCCCATGCCGACCACAACCCGCCCGGAAGCGTGCTTGAACCCGATGATGCCGTGCCCGTTTTCATTCGCGCCCATAATCGAAACCTCATCGTTGTTCCGATTGCCTGCGATGACCAGGCCGTCTCCGTCCGTGTCGACGGAGAAGCCCGCAGCCGGCCCTGATTTGTTCCTGACATCCATCCACCCATTGGCGTCGTCGGACTGATCGGCACCTATCGCGGCAACAACCCCGCCCGCCGCATTTACGATACGAAGGGCGCCGTGACCGTTGTTGTCGATACCGAATCCGGAAACCAGCCTTTTGTCCGTGTTGAACACGCCAATCGCCCCATCCCCGGCATCGTCAAAGGCGAGTGCGGCCGCCGAACCCTTTGCACTCTTGACGTCGACCACTCCGTTGGCTTGTTCCGACCGGTCGGCGCCTATGGCGGCGGTGACGCGACCGGCCGCGTTGAGGACCCCCAGGGTGCCGTGTCCCCGCGAATCCACGCCCACAATCGACACGCGGTCGCCATTGCTGTTCCGTACCTCGAGCAAACCGCTTCCGGACTGACTAGACCCGACGGTCGCGACGAGCGCCCCGCTTGCGTTAATAATGTGAACTGCACCCACCCGCAGCGTATCGGCGGCATTTAGGGGTTGCCCCGAAGCGATCTTGCTCGGTCCACCGTATCCGGTCTCCGGTAATGGAAGTTCCGCCCCGATCGGCGAGAGGTCGTCAAACCGCACGTCGCCCCGGTCCGTGACGTGTTGAAGGCTTAACGAGGTCAGCTTTGACGGAAGGATCCGGTCAAACCACTTTGATGCCTGGGTCAATGCGGGCGACGCGCTGAATAGGAAGACAACGAGCAATCCCGCAATTGTCCGCTTCTGCCATCGCAGCCTTTCTTCCAGAGCTTCCAATCTTTCTCTAAGGTCTTCCGTGTTCACTTTCAACTCCTTTCCAAACGTGGACAACAGGGTGATCGGCGTGGATCGGTATTGCAGCCGACTATCGTCTACAAATAGACGTAAAGCGTCGAAACTTCTAGCGACGTGGATTCCAGTATCACCTCCTCTCCACGCGCGGGCAGGTATGTCAGCGCCCTATATCGCATTCACTGCCGATCGCCTGGCGTGGCTTCCTACTGACACGGCGCGTTCGCTTCACGTACCCCGGCCGAAGCTTTTTCCGAAGATCCACCAATCGCGGGATCCGACCTCACCGTCGCCGTCCAGGTCGAAGCGCGCGTCATATCCCGCATCTCCCCAGCTCAGCCCGTACTTTGCGATGAATTGCAGAAAGTCGGAAAAGCCCACGGCCCCGTCGCCATCGAAGTCGGCAGCAAGGGGTTGCAATGCCGCACGTGACGAGACGTCCCACAGCAGAATCGTACCGTCGTAACTGGCGCTTGCCAGGGTCCTGCCGTCCGGCGAAAACGCCACCGACCAGATCGGATCGGTATGTCCTCTGAGGGCGCGTATATTCTGCCCTGTGGCCACGTCCCACAGCCATACCGCCTTATGCGGACTGCTGGTTGCCAGCGTCTTTCCATCCGGCGAAAACGCCACCGAAAAGAAATTCTCTCCACGTACTGTGAAGGTGTTTTTCTCGTGCCCTGTGGCCGCTTCCCACAACCTCACCGTATGGTCGTAACTGGCGCTTGCCAGCGTCGATCCATCGGGCGAAAACGCCACCCACGAGACGGTCGACGCATGTCCTGTTAGGGTATGTTCCTCATGCCCGGTGGCCGCGTCCCACAACCGCACCGTTTCGTCTCGACCGCCGGCGCTTGCCAGCGTGGACCCATCCGGCGAGAACGCCACCGACTCGACAGACGCCGTATGTCCCGTGAGGGTGTCTTTCTCCTGCCCTGTGTCCACGTCCCACAACCGCACCGTTGCGTCGCGATAGCCGCCACCGCTTGCCAGGGTCGTCCCATCCGGCGAGAACGCCACCGAAAGGATCCCACGGGTATGTCCTGTGAAGGTGCGTATATCCAGCCCGGTGGCCACGTCCCACAACCGAACCGTGCGCTCGTTACCGCCACTTGCCAGCATCGTCCCATCCGGCGAAAACGCGACCGAATTTACAGATTGGGTATGCCCTGTGAGGGTGATGGCGCTTTTCTCCTGCCCCGTTTCCACGTCCCACGACCTGACTGTATTGTCGATACTGCGGCTCGCCAGGGTCATCCCATCCGGCGAATACCCAACCGACCGGACGCTGGAACTATGCCCTGTGAGGGTGCTTATCTCAGCCCCTGTGGCCGCGTCCCACACCCGCACGGTACTGTCCCGGCTGGCGCTAGCCAGCGTCGCTCCATCGGGCGAAAACACCACCGAATACAACCAATGGGTATGTCCTTCCAGGGTGTTCTTTTCCTGTCCCGTTTCCACGTCCCACAACCGTACCGTATTGTCCCCACTCCCACTGGCCAGGGTCCTGCCGTCCGGCGAAAACGCCACCGACCAGACCCCATGGGTATGTCCCGTGAGTGTGTGTATTTCCTGCCCGGTTTCCACGTCCCACACCCGCACGGTACTGTCCCGGCTGGCGCTGGCCAGCGTCGCCCCATCGGGCGAATACGCCACCGACATGACCCATGGGTTATTCGACCGACCCCGGTACTTTTCATTGACGAGGGTGCTTTTCTCCTGCCCGGTTTCTTCGTCCCACACCCGCGCCGTGCCGTCACGACTGCCGCTTGCCACCGTCGTCCCATCCGGCGAGAATGCCACCGCCTCCACGTCGTAGGTATGTCCCGTGAGGATGCTCTTTTCCTGCCCGGTTTCCACGTCCCACAGCCGCACCGTATCGTCCCGGCTGCCACTTGCCAGCGTCAGACCATCGGGCGAAAATGTAACGGCATTGACTCTGAACGAATGTCCTGTGATCAGGGAAACTTCGGCCCCTGTATGGGCATCATAGAGCCAGATGCCTGCCGTGCCCCCCACGGCCAGGAGCGTGCGGTCCGGTGACTACGCCACGTCGAGCACGTTGCCTTTGCCCAGCCGCATGCGGGCGCCTTCGGGCAGACGCCAGCGATTGTAGTCCTGTGCAACACTGTCGTGTGCATATAGGACTGCCGCAAAAGGAAGCAATAGACTTAGAATTGTTGTCCTTTTCATCTGTACCCCCGGACTGTGATTGACTATGATTGCGATGTGATTAAAGGCAGATTAAAACCATGAAATGACTGTGATCGATGTAGCTCCGGTTATGACATGGAGCGAGTGGGGGCGATATGCAGGGACCCGGTGTTCATTGGTCCGTGGCAATATTACCGCTCCCGTTGCTCAACATGCCAGTTCAGCACTTGCTCCGAGACCTGGTTTTTCGCTCAAACGTGAATCGGTAAGACGTTTAACGATGTGGATTCATATGTCATCTCCTTTCAAAATTCGGTAGGGTCCGTGAACGGCGTTAACCACTCTTGTTGCCGATCACCTCTGGTAAGTAGACGTACGACGGAAAGACGTTTATCAGCGTGGATTCCGATATTACCTCCTTCCCGGACGCTGTCAGATTGGGTGATGGATGGAATGTCAAAACAGGAGTCCGGCAAGGATTTGACTCTCATGCCGGAAACCCGCCCGAAGTGGGTGGGTTCCCGGTCCTAATGCAGACCTTGCGCGACCTGTTTCCGACACCGTTAGTCCGCCTCAGGTACCCCGGCCGAAGATTTTTCCGAAGATCCACCAATCGCGGGAACCGACCTCACCGTCGCCGTCCAGGTCGAAGCGCGCGTCATATCCCGCATCTCCCCAGCTCAGCCCGTACTCTGCGATGAATTGCAGAAAGTCGGAAAAGCCCACGGCCCCGTCGCCATCGAAGTCGGCAGCAAGGGGTTGCAATGCCGCACGTTACGAGACATCCCACAGCAGAATCGTACAGTCGTAACTGGCGCTTCCCAGGGTCCTGCCGTCCGGTGAAAACGCCACCGACCAGATCGGATCGGTATGTCCTTTGAGGGCGCGTATATTCTGCCCTGTGGCCGCGTCCCACACCCGCACCGTGCCGTCACGACTGCCGCTTGCCAGCGTCGTCCCATCCGGAGAGAATGCCACCGCCTCGACGTCGTCGGTATGTCCTTCCAGGGTGCTTAGTTCCTGCCCCGTTTCTATGTCCCACAGCCGCACGGTACGGTCACTACCGGCGCTTGCCAGCGTGAGACCATCGGGCGAAAACGCAACTCCATTGACTCTGAACGAACGTCCTTTGATCAGGGAAATTTCCGCCCCGGTCCGGGCATCGTAGAGCCAGATGCCGAGGCTGCCCCCGAAAGCCAGAAGCGTTCCGTCCGGCGACCAGGCATCGTCGCGCACGTCTCCTTTGCCGAGGCGCATGAGGGCGCCTTCGGGCAAGCTCCAGCGATTGTAGTCCTGTGCGTGGGCGAACTGTGCAAACAAGACAGTTGTAGAAAGAAGAATGAGACTCACAGTCGTCAGCTTTTTTTTCATTTCGATACCCTCCCTGGGCAATGAATCAATATGAATCACGACGGTAAACCGTGATTTAAGCAAGGGCTCGCCGATCCGCCACACCCTCAACTGGAGTTCAGCGGGTACCGGTATCAGCGGGCAGAATCGAGCGCAGGGCACGCCGTTCAGCCGCACCCGGACCGTGATGCCCGTGATTATGTTGATTTACTTGGAAATTGAAGCGGAAGACACGTCGCCGAACCGCACCCCGAACTGTGGTTCGTGTGCGATTCACGCAATTGACCGGGATATGGGCGCAGGGGGCGCCGCCCGGCCACACCACGGACGGTGATTCACGTGGTTACCGCGAATGACTGAGACTGAGACGCAAGATGCGCCGTCCAGCCACTCGGCGGACTGTGATACACGCGATAACCGTGAATGACTGAGACTGAGACGCAAAGCGCGTCTTCCAGCCACACCACGGACCGTGATTCATGCGATTACGGGATAAGTTACTGTGAAAAAACATAGGAAGAGACTGTGCTTGATTGGTCCAGGTGGTACGTTGAAAAAGCCCATCCGGTCTGCGGCCGCCAGTCGGCTGGCTGGTATCCCTTCGACGAGCTCAGTGCAGGCAACACAAACAGCGTAAGCAACACTGCCAGACCGCGGGAATCGCCGGATGAACGGAGACAATTTCGCGGGACGGGACACTGAGCCTCGCCGTCACAGCAACTTTATCAACGGACTGATGGGGATTGATCGGGAGGGTGCGATGGCGAAATGACAAAACCGGATGTACGGATTCCGACGGCATCGCTCTATCACTCACACAGCGCAACCTATCAATTCAGCACTTGTCCCGATCTACAGTTTATCACGTATATCTACAGCGGCAAAACGTTTGGCGACGTGGATTCCGGTATCACCTCCATTTCAAACGCTAACGGGTTTGAGAATGGCGTCAACCACAGGTTCAGCCGATTACTTCTTGCGGGGCTTATGCAGGGCCTGGCGCCTTCGCGTGACCGCGGGTGGCATTGGGGATCCCGGCCGCACCTTGAAGATCGGCGACGCGGGCACCTTCCACGGAAGAATTATACTAATACGTAACTTTAGCTATAGTTTAATCCGTGGATCGGGTAATGTCAACCTGTAATTGGATTCGTTAGGTATCCGAATTTTCGTGCGTTGATTGCCGATCGTTACGAACCCGTTCCCAGGCCCGTCAGGTCCGCGTGCGCGAAGTGCCAGTCTTCAACGTGGTTCAGAACGACCGCGGAGGTCAGGCTGCCGTCGTTTTCCAGGCCCAGTGTATCGTGAATATCCACGATCTTCTCATCTGAATGAATGCGCCTCCGCACGAAGGCGTTCCACTCCTCGACGGCGCCGCCGTCGACGCTTCCGTCGTTCTGTCGGAGAATCCACGCTTCGAAGTCGAGATACGCGGGCGCGTTGTCCCGGATGAAACGTACTGCGTCGTTCGGCTCGACGTTCACGGCGCGCAGCGCGAGGGGGTCCAGGCCGCTATCGGTCATATCGGGATAGTCGGGATGCAGCAGGCGTCGGGACCTGAGCAGTATCTTCAGCCACGTACGCGGGAGCTGGCAGACGTTTAGCGGGCCGTAGTCCAGGCTGGAGATGAGGGGCACCACGCGGCCGCCCGGGGCCGAAAATCCCTCCGTCAAGTCACGTCTGTAGAATAGCGACCAGTCCTGGAGACCGTTGAGGACCACAGCTGAAGTGATCGCGCCGTCGTTGGGAATGCCGATGTCGTTCGTGGTTTCCTCGAGCTTATCGGGTCGCGTGTGAATTCGGGTGCGTACGGACTCGTTCCACGTTTCGATTGCCTCTCGGTCGAGCATTCTGTCGTTTTGTCCGAGGACCCAGGACTCAAACCGGAGGTAGTCGGGCATGTTCTCCCGCAAATATGCCAGGGTTGTCTCTCTATCCAGATTCAGCACTTCCAGGACGGATTTGTCCAGTCCTTCACTGACGTCGGGGTATTCCTCGTCGAGAATGCCCGCGTTCCGGAGCAGGACTTTCCACCATGTCCGGGGGAGTTGGCAGACTTCAAGCGATCCGTAACACAGGCTGCTTAAGAGGGGGATCATACGGACGTCCTCCGCTAAAAGGGTTCACAGGGGCCGAAATTGGTGTCTTCAAGTGATATCGCCGTGGTCCGGAACGGTCAGCGGCCATCCTTACTTGCGATTTCCATCATCCCCAGTTTTGCCGCCGTCCGGATGACGAAGGCTCTTTCCTCGCTGGTCAGCGGCCGTTGCGGCGGGCGGGGATCCCCGCAGTCGATGCCCAGTTTCTCGGACAGCAGGGCCTTCATGGACGCGATATACCCGGCGCGGTTGAAGATCGTATAGAGCTCCGCGGCCCGTTCCTGTTCGGCCTCGGCAGACTTGGTGTCGCCGCTGTGGTAGGCGGTCCAGATATTGACCCAAACATCCGGAGACAGTGAAAGCGGTCCATCCACGCAGCCCGAAGCGCCGATGGTGAGCGCGGGAAGGAGAAGCGCAGCACTGCCGATAAGGCACGAAAGCCCCATTTTGGCGAAATGACGCGTGTTCGCGAATGCGGGCGCAGAATGTTTCAGGCCGGCCAGTTGCGGCACCTGCTCTCTGATCTTCTCCGCCAGTTCGAGGGTGATCTCTATACCCGTGGCACCAGGCAGGTTATAGATGAACAGGGGAAGGGCTGCCGCCGTGCCGACGACCCGGTAATGTTCGGCGATTTCGTCGGGACCCGGTCTGTAGAAGAAGGGAGGTACGGCGCAGATAGCATCAACACCGGCCTTCGCGGCGTTCTCGGCCATTCTGGCGGCACGCTCGGTTGTGACCGCGCCTACGTGCATGATGATTCTGGCCCGTCCGTCCGCCTGGTGGGCGGCGACATTGGCTATGCGGGTGTTTTCTTCGTCTTCAAGCAGGACGCTTTCACCGGCGCCGCCGGCAACCCAGAAACCGTGGGCGCCCGATGAAATATTGTACTCCATGAGCTGGCGGAAGGCATCTTCGTTAAAGTCGCCTTCGGGTGTCATCGGTGTGATCAGCGCGGGGTAGATGCCGCGAAATTCGTTCATTTGATGTCTCTCCGTAAAATCAATGAAGCGGGAATCCGTGCGTTACACGTGCAGACGGACCTAATCTGATACGGCGAGCCCGGCCTGGGCCTGTACATCCCTGGCAAGGTCCTTGTCAACAAGCCGCTCCCCGTTCCGGGCACACGTGATATGACCGCCAGTCTTTCCGGAGGCAGGGAACGAGATTACGACGCGACTGCCGCACGCGATGAAGTCGAGTTCGACGCCGGTCCGGGAGACGCTGACATCCGCTTCGCTCATCCTGTGCAGATTCCGATCTCCCACCTGTATGAGATGCAGGAACAGGTCTTCTCTACGGGCTGTGCCCGGTCTGACTTCCATTCGCCAGCGGCCCATAAGCTCTGGAATTTCGTCGTAGTGCATCCTTCCGATCGGATACTTATTCTCGACGATGAGCCGCGAAGGGCCTTCGTCTATCGCATAGTTGACGCCGTCGGCCAGGAATTCCCTGCCCGGTCCGCCGACCTTTTCGAGCGTGGCGTCTTCGGGTAAGAGCGTCCGTGCGAGAATGCGTCCCCGGTCCTGATCCGACCTCCATGTACTGCCATCAACCAGGGGCTCGTTGGCATGGTGCATGAGCCAGGTCTTGGCGTAGCCGGCGCGGGTGGTCGTGACGCGGTCGAACACGACGAAATGGTCCGGCGGAAGAAAGATGAACTGGCGGACCATGAGGGCGCATTTTTCGGCATTGTAGACCGTCGTGGCGTCTGCGGCGACGTAGGTGAAGTGGGGGTTGGTTTCATAGGCGGTTATTTGGGAACCGATGGTTTTGTTCTGTCCGCCCGCCTGCCCGTAGACCTCGCCGTTCCAGTAAGTCGATGGCGCCTCGCCGGGCATCTTGATCAACATACAGTTGTGGGCGACGGTCTGCGCGTAGTAGTTCTGCAGGTTGTCGGTGTTTCCCATGCGCGTGCCGCTGTCAAGGGCGAGGAATCCCTTCTTGAAGATGGTGAAGTGCGTTGCATCGTAGTGGCGGTGGCTTCTCAGGCTGCCACCATCGCAAAAAAGGGCGTAGGTGTCGTGGTCGCCGGAGCCGGAACGCATGAAAATCTGACCCAGGCTTTCAAAGTGGCGCGCAGGCGGCAGGATGTCCGGGCCCGCGGCAGGCGGCGCGCCGTCGAGGCCGTCGAGCAGAAACGGGTAGACAGGCCACTTATCCAGAGCAAAGCCGCCGCCTGCCTTGTCCCGGATATGACGCGCGAGTCCGGCCCACTCGGGATGGGATTGACCGAAGAAGTGTATGATGTGAGACATATGGGTGTACATCCAGTTCGTCCGCAGGCTGTTGTCGGTATGCGTGCTGTCGCCATAACCGAACTCGAGTTCGCCCGGCAGCCAGTTCCAGATGACATAGTTGGGAAACATGCGGATGTGCGGCCAGTTACCGGAAATATCTTCGCCGGTTGACGATAGAATCGTGTGGATGAAGTTCCATTGCGCCAGGGGGTATTCGCCGAACGCGTATCCGAGCGTGGGCGAGGCTTCGCCGCCGTCGTCGCCGCAGGCCGCCGCGCGATGAACCAGCAGCTTGAGGTGGTCGTCATAGCCCTTTTCAAGAAAACGGAGCGCCCTGGTATCGTCGATGCCTTCTTCGTGGAGCAGGAGCCCCGCGAACCAGGCCAGGCTGGGCGCGCCGTAGAATCCGCTGCGATGGTCGGAACCGTTGCGTCGGCGGATGCCCGGTTTGTGAAGCGCTTCGTCCACGTGATCGAGAAGACGCAGGGCGATCTCCCGCCGGTCATTCGACGCGAGGTCGTTCCAGATCCAGTCCAGGGTTACCAGGCAAGCGGCACGGCTGGCGGCGTACCAGTTTACGGATTCATTCTCGGCGTAACATGCGTGGTAGTATTCAGCGCTGGCGCGCAGTTCGGAAACGAGTCGGGCCAGCCGTTCGCCGGAGGGTTCCAGGAGGTAGACGATGGCCGAACACATCATGCGGTGGCCCCAATCCCGCACTTCCGTACCGTCGGGCAGGGGCGGCGGACGGTCGATGACGGCCCATCCCGTGTCCGGCGGAGGCGCCTCGGCGAACGACTTGACCTTGACGTATTCGTCATTGCAGGCGGTCAGAGCACGCTCCCGGAGTGCCGGCAGGGTGTCGGCGTTGAGGAACATCCGCGGGTGGTCCGGGCGTATGCGAGTTATCCAGTCGGGGCCGGTTTTCACAATGGGTTCCTGATTTGGCGATACAACCGGTCAGATCGTCAGAAGCCAGAGTTCGTGTTGCTGCGAGAACAGGATACCGTTGCCCGCGGCGGCAAGAATCGGGATCTGTCCGGAGACTGCGCTATGGACGACACGGAGCGTTCCGGTTGACGGATCGAGTCGAACGATCCGGTTTCCGTGGGAAAAGAAGAGATTGCCGTTCGCGTCCGCCACCATCGGCCGGTTGTGGGGTCCACCGCCGGCGAACGGGGTGTTGAGCTCGTGAAAGGCGCGGTCCGCAAGGCGGAAGACGAAAAAGCGGTTACCGCCCGCGTGGTCGTCGGACCAGAAAAAGACGCTTTCGGAGCCGTATCCCATGGCAATCAGGCTGCGGGCGCCCTCGATTTCATGTTCGAACAGAACGTCTTCGCGTTCCGGATCGAAAACCAGAAAGCAGGCGTTGCCTTCGGCGGGCCGGATATAGCCGTCGGCGATGATGCTGGTGCCGAGATATACGTGTTCCGGGCCGGTCGTCAGGCCCAGGATGGAATGGTCCGGTACCAGGTGGCGGTAAGATCGCTGACTGTTGTCTGCAGGATCGACAACGGTAAGCGCGCCGCCACGGGCCCCATACTCCGGCATGGACCCGACGTAGAGTCTGTCGCCCGGTCCATTGAGAATGCCGGTGACGGGGCGGTACTGTTCGTCGCCCATCGGGCCTAGATTCCGCGGGTTGTCGCCCTCAGCCGGACCGGGCCGCCATCGTCGTTTCGGATTGTATACCGTAAGGACGTTATGGGTGTACGAGATGCTGTAGATGTTGCCGCGGGCCTCGGCGCTGCCGTAGATTTCGCCGGAACCGTTGTACGTCAGGCCCAGAATCTCCGCCCGTTTTGTCGTCGGACCCGCGCGTGAGAGGGAGAGGCCCAAATGGGCCGAGCAATAGATAGCTCCCGAAGAGTCCGGCAGGATGGAGAAGATGCCGATGGGGGGATTCTCGATCTCGGTCAGGTGGAGGTCGAGTTCGGCGGTCCGGATATCGCAGATGCCGTAATACTGGGAATGGCCGGCGAAAACGATTCGATGCTCGTCAAGGAAATAGTAGTTGCCGCGGCTTGGAACGTAAGGGATGCGGCACGCGAGGTCGGCAGATTCTGTTTCCAGGTCGATTGCGTAGATGTACCCGTCGTCAACGCTCAGGAAAGGGCGGCCGCCCGGCGAGGTCATCAGGTTCCGTCCGGAGGTGATCGCGGTCTTCACCACGAAAGAGCCAAGGAAGCGGAGGTCGAGCGCCGAGAACCGACAGATTTCGATGCCGCCTTCAGGGTCGCCCAGGGTGACAAGGAACTGGTTCCCGAGCCGCAGGAAGCCACTGTAAGCGTCCGGCCGTCCGGCGAGGTGAGGCGGCGAAGCCACCGTGACTTCGTCGGTGCGCGGATCCAGGGCGTAGACGCCGTGCTGGAGGCCGTTGAGAATGCCAATGTCGCCGCCGTCGGTGACACACGCGGCGAAAAGCTGGTGGTTACGTCCGGCCACGGGAATCTCTCTGTATTGGCCGGTGTTCGGGTCGTAGACCACACACTCGCCGGAGGGAAAGCCGGGCATGTACAGCCGTCCGTCCGGTCCTTCCACGACGTCGGTGAGGTGGGAGTTTCCCTTGGGCGGGCGATGGCGAGGGACGTTTTCCCATGACTCTGTCATCGGGTTGAAACAGGTGAGTTGCCCCGGGCCGTTCATCCCGAACCAAATTTTACCGTCAGACAGAAGACGGACCTTCCAGGTCCCACGGCCGTTCGGCTGGGCGAAGGACGCGTATTCGTGGCGTTCGAAGTCGGTGCGGACCAGAGCCGGCGGGCGGCCTGGAATCGCGGAGAACATGGATTGGTAGAGCACTTTGCGACCCAGTTTGGGGTCGAATATGAGCTCTCCCGGTGAGTTGGAAGGCGCCAGGAAAGGGACGTCGCAGATTTTGGAAACCCTCATACAGAAGTTCCTTCTCTCCGATCGTTGACCCAGGCCGGTGCACAGCCAGGAATCTCACGTGGCCGGTATACTGCATCCGTTAGAGGGACAACTACAACGGACGTTTGTCTAATGCGCCGGTTCATCGAATCTGAAAACGGCGTCCGTCTACGCAAATCTCGAATTCATGTTCCTGCAGTGTCACGGCGGGCCGTGTATCGCCTTTCGCGAATATCCACCAGATGTACGCCGCTGATGAATCCGCGTTCGCGCTGAGTGTCAGGTGGCCCCTGGATCCGGGGAGACGGTCTACGTTTTCATCGGTGATCCGGACCTGGGGCGAACCCACCCAGAACGTAAGGTCGGGGAAATAGATACGGGCCACGTCGTCCGCCACCCACCACGCGGCGTCGGGGTGCCCGTGCCAGTGATAGGTGATGGTCTCGATCGAGGCGCCCCGCACGCGGTCAGCAAGGACGACCAGGTCCTTTTCCGAGAGCCATAGCGTTCGAACGACCCGTTTCAGGTTCAACTTCGCGGGATAACATGCGGTCAGGTCCAGTTCGGCCATCTGGTTTTCTTTGTCGCGTTGCCGCAGAACGACCCGGCGGTCCAACGGCTTCCCCGTCTGCGCCATGCCATTGATGACGGGCACATTGTGGGCTGCGGGCCCCAGGGTGAATTCGCGTTCACTTTTTTTCATGTACTGCTGATAGCCGGGGTCGGAAATCGGCCAGCGGCCTCCGGCGCCAACGACGATGGATCCGTTGTCGTTGTGGACGTGGCTCATCTTCGAGTTGCTCGCCGCCATGGCCACGGCAAGGTCGTCCGTTTCCCATCCGCTCCTGAGCACGACCGCGTAGTGCGCGTCGATAGCTGTCGCTTCGGGCGGCTCGCATGTCAATCCGTCAACAACCGCGTGGCTCGCTGCCAGCGCGTCGGCGCGCAACCAGCGCGGGGGGCAGCGCTTCAGGTACCAGCCCGTAAGGGGCGACGGCCGGTAACGGAAGAGCTTGGCGTGGCAGGAGACATGGAACGGCATCTCCCGGGGCTCCGCGTCGCTTAGCTGGGCGATATTTGCAATGTTTCCGGGTGCCCCGAGCGCGATGGACGCGTCCAGGACGTCGCCGAATCGCGGATGGTCCATCAGGGCCTTCCGTCTGGCACCGGTGAGTGTCCCCAGCCAGTCGGCGGCGAAGTCCAGGATGTATCCGTCGTAACCGATCCCTTCCGAATGGCCGTTTTTGCGCAGATCCAGGATCGCCCCGAGGAGCGCCTCCAGCCTGCGGTTCAACGCATCGGCGGACGGATGTGATATGCCGGTTGCGGCAAGGGCGAGGCCGACCGTGCCGATGAACGGGATGTTGTGCAGCGCGGTGTGGGGTTCGTCCAGCGCGAGGATATCGTCCTTGCCCATAAACGCACCGTGTCTGGCGTCGGACAGCGGGAGCGTGTCTTCAATGTGGCGCTGAAACGCCCGTTCGATCTTTCGCGTCAGGCTGCCGGGCAGCCAGTCCCACCGGGTGTAGGCCAGCCAGAGGATGCGCAGCGCGTGACCCGAACTCAGATCGGGCGTCGGCAACTGTCGGTAGCACGGCCATTCGGTCAGGGCATCCAGGTCGGAAACGGCCAGCCGGCGCGCCTGCTCGTCGCCGAACCAGGACGCCGCCCAACCCAGGCTAAGGATTCGTTCTTCCAGGCTCCAAGTCATCCAGATGGACCATGGATACTTCCGGATGCCGGGGATCGGCAAACCGGGCAGGTATATCTCGCGGATCGGGAGGGGGTACGCGATCTTTCGCCGGACCCGGTAATAGTCGGCAATCAGATGGGTCTGGGGCTTGTAACCGTCGGCCCGCCGGCGAATCTCGGTTTCGATATGGTCCCGTCGCATCGATACCCCGGACTAATGATCGTATTTCTCCGGTCCCCAGTCGATTTCCTGATGCTGCTGCTTCAGGATCACCGCTTTGTGAGGCGGCGCGTTGTTCATCAGGACCACGCCGGGACCGACCATGGCGCCGGGGCCGACAATGCGGCCCGGCATGAGTATGGTTCCCACGCCGGTGCGTGCGTAGTCGCCGAACAGGGCGCCCGAAAATCCGGGCGCCGGAAGGCGGATGCCCTTCACTTCCACCTGCGTCGGTCCGTCGTCGAATCGAAGCGTGCCCACCTGGGTGCCGGCGCCGAATTCCGCGCCTTCGCCGTAGATACCGGCGACTTGCATCTGGTGCGTGATTCGACCCCCTGCGAGAATAACCCCACTGAACTCGCCGAGAAAGGTGATGTGGTTATTGCTGTCGACAATACCGGAGACCTTCGCGAAAGGCCCGATCCGGCAGTCGTCTCCTATGACCGTATCCGAGGCAATCTGGGAGCCTTCGAAAACATGCGTGTTTCTGCCGATCCATGCGGGTCCGCTGATTCGGGCCCCGCGTGAGATCGTTGCGCCTTCGCCCACAGATACCGGGCCGTCGATGCGCGCGTCCGGATCGACCCGCGCGGTCTCGGCGACGTGCGGGTCCTGCAGACCCGTGGCCATTTCCCTCACGGCCAGACGGCAGATGCCCTGGGGTTCCCAGGGCATGTCCATGTCGAAGCAGACACCGTCCGTGTGTACGGCGGCAGCGGGCCGGCCCTCCCGGCACATCAGCGGTAGGGCGTCGGCGATTTCGTGGCCCTCGGGCGGCGTAACGCCGTTTTGTACGCCGGACATAAATCCTGACGTACCGGCAAGGTCCTGAAGCGCGTCGTTTCTGAACACGAAAAGGCCGGACAGGGCCGTGCCGGCGGATGAACGGGGCTTCCAGGTGTAACTGACGATGTTTTCACGGCCGTCGGTTTCCACGCGAATGCGCCGGTTCAGCTGTTCGCTGCGGTGTACGGCGGCAACCGAGCGGTCGGAGAATGCCCGCAGGAGTTGCGAAAGGACACACGGTTCGAAGAACAGGTCGCCGTATACGACCAGGAAGTCGTCGTTGCCGATAAAATCCGTGGCAGCGCAGACGGCGTGGGCTGTTCCGAGTTGCTCCGATTGTTCAACATAAGTAATTCTGCATCCAAATCGCCGTCCGTCGGCAAAATGATTGCGAATCCGACCCTGCCGATGGCCGACGACGATGCCAACGTCGGTGATGCCGGCTGCAACCGTGCGTTCGACGACCCATTCCAGCAGAGGCCGGTTGCAGATGGGAAACATGGGTTTGGGCCGGTAGTGGTTGAAGGGATAGAACCGTTCGCCTTTTCCGGCAGCCGGAATGACGGCTTTCACGTGGAAACTCCTGGTGTATGAGTATTGAGTTTGAAGAAGGGAGATGCCGACCGATATCGGAGACGTTGCGACCGTTGCCGGCTACTGAATAGGCTCCGGATCGATGGGACCCACGGGTACGTCCGTCAGGTCTTCCGCGAAGACGATGTGGCCGCCGAAAATGCGCGCGGCTTCGGCCACGAGGCGCTCCCTGACCCCGGGCGGTTCCAGTTGTTCTGTGACGTGGGTCAGGACAAGCGTGCCAACATTCGCCTCTCTTGCGGTCCGGGCGGCGTCGAGGTGTCCGGAACAGCAGCCTGTAATGCGCGGATCCAGTTCGACGTCGTTGATCAGGTGGCACATGTGGATGAGGACGTCCGCATCCCGCGCCAGGTCCGTCAGGCGCCGCGTGGGCGCCGTGTCGCCTCCAAAGACGATGGTTCCGTCGGGGGTGTCCAGCCGGTAGGCCAGGCAGGTGAGCTGCGGTTGAACGTGGGTGACTTCGGCGGTTTCGACCCGCCAGTTTCCACCCTGAATGCATGAGCCGTCTGCAACTTCGGTGACGAGGGGTTCGGGGCGTTTCCGGGGCAGAATTCCACCCCGCCGTTCGTAAACGAACTCGCTGCCGGGGTGCCGTGTTCGTGCGTCGAGGTCCGGCCCGAAGGCGCCGTCGGACCCCAGGAGCCTTTCGGTCATGCGTTTCAACGGAGCCGGACCGTATACCTCAAGGTCGGGGATTTTCCCCGCGCCCTGATCCCAGCGGGTGAGGACGATGCACGCGTAGTCAACGCAGTGGTCGTAGTGGAGGTGGGTGAGAAAGAGGCGCGTCAGCGCCTCGGGCGGTACCTTTATTTCGAGGAGGCGTCGCGCGATACCCGGGCCACAGTCGAACAGCAGGACTTCCCCGTCGAACGTGACGAGGTAGCCGGAACCTGCGCGGTTGGAAAGCGGGGTAGGGGTTCCGGTGCCCAAGAGGGTCAGTTTTGGAGCCATGAGACGGAAATTCCTGACTTTCAAGTATTGTGCGGAGTCGGGCGCGACAAGGCCCTACCGGTCCACGTCTACTTCAAAGTGGCGGATCAGGGGGTCGAGATCCTTCCAGAATGCTTCAGGGATATCCTTGGCTCCGGCGTCGGCATTGGCCCGGGCCTCGGACGGAACGCGGGCGCCTGGAATGGTGGCGGCGACCTGAGGATGCCGCGTGCACCACTGAAGGGCCGCCGCAACCATGGGAACGCGGTGGCTCGCGCAAAGGTCACGGATACGCGCCACGTGGTTCAGGCAGGTCCGGCTGAATTTCCGGGCGAGATAGTTAATGCCGTCTACAGGACCCGTGGCCAGCAGTCCCCGTTCCACCGGCGTTGCGATCAGGACGCCCACGTTGTGTTTCACCGCCGCCGGCAGGATTCGATCGGCGGCAAGCTGATTGATCAGGCTCAGCGCTTCCGGAACGACGGCGGCATCGAATTCCCCGGTTTCGATGTACCGAACGTTGGTGAGGGGGTCATTGGCTGCGGTGCCGACACAACGCGTGACGCCCGAATCCTGAAGTCTTCGGAGGGCGCCGAGGGCACGATTTTTCCCCATGACGGTTTCGATGGGCATATCCATCGCATCGTGGATGTAGAGCACCTCGAAGGCGTCGATGCCCAGCCGGTTCTGGCTTTCCTCCACCTGCCGCATAACCGCGTCGTAGGAATAGTCCCGTCCTTCGGCCGTCTGCCCGACTTTTGTTGTGACCGTGCACCGTTCTGCAAGGTCGGGACGTTGCCTCAGGGCGCGGCCGATAATGGATTCGCTGTTGCCCGAACCGTACAAAGGGGCGGTATCGATCAACGTTGAGCCCGCTTCGATTGCCGCGTGTACCGTTGCAATTCCCTCTCCGATATCCATATGGCTTGTCCGACCGCCGCCTTCCGCGGAAATACCCGGCCGACCCCAGGTTGGCGCATCCATAAAGTCGTATTCCGATGCCGCGAGGTTCGGATCCGCGATACCGATAAAACCGGTACCCAAACCCACTATGGGGATCTCCAGGCCGGTTCTCCCCAGCATTTTTGTCTTCATCGGATGGCCTCGAAAAAGACGCAGAGCGTGGAAGCGGCGCCCCGCTTTACGAGCGGCGATTGAGACAGTTTCTAAAATAGCATGCGCAGGGTGCGGGCGCAATACCCTTCTGTTCGTTGGGCATATACAGGTAATCCGCGCTTGCCTTTGATCACTGCGCGCCTTATCATAATCCCGGTAAGTGCCCGGACGGTGTCAACCATGTGCCTGAGAGGAGGCCTGAATGCCACAAAAATACCTATGCGCGATGATTGTCGGATGCCTGATCGCCATAACTCCGGCCCTCGCGGAGAAAGCGGCTGAGGGCGACAAATGGTGGCCGTCGGAATGGGGAGCGGAAGACCAGCGAGGTGCGGCAAACCGGCTGACCCCGCGGAAGGTATTGGAGGGTGCGAGGCTGATCCAGGCGGGCAAGACCTACCAGCTTGGCCGCGTGTACGAGCCGGGAATACCGTTATTCGGCAACCGTCACTACAGTTTGACCATTCCCGGGTCGCCAACCGGAGGCCCCCTCGGGGAAAACCAGCTGATC
Source organism: Candidatus Latescibacterota bacterium (assembly GCA_963662665.2). Taxonomy (GTDB): domain Bacteria; phylum Latescibacterota; class UBA2968; order UBA2968; genus JAAXHE01. Next base: position 95,777 of record CAXXJS010000016.1, on the reverse strand, counting down.
TGGTACGACGAGATGTTCAGCGGCGAGATTGGCCAGGTGGGGACCCAGTTCGACGGATTGGGTCATATCGGTACGCGTAGAGGCGATCAGGACATATTCTACAATGGATATACACGGTCGGAGGTAGGGACGGCTTACGGACTGGAGAAACTCGGAATTGAAAACGTCGGTGTTATCTTCACCCGTGGCGTCCTGGTGGACGTGGCGAAGTACAAGGGGCTGGAGCGGCTGGAAGTCGGCTACGTGATTACCGCGGCCGACGTCGAAGGGGCTTTGAAAAAGCAGGCCGTGGCGGTCACGGAAGGCGACATCGTACTGATCCGCACGGGCCACGGAAAACTGTGGATGGTCGACAATGAGACCTACAACTCGGGTCAGCCGGGCATTGGGCTTGAAGCCGCGCGGTGGCTGCTTGAAAAGAAGATCGTCATGGTCGGCGCCGATACATGGGCGGTCGAGGCTGTGCCCGGGGAAGACGCGGACGGTGCGTTCCGGGTCCACGAGTTGCTGATCCAGCGTAACGGGGTCTATATCCTGGAGAATCTGGACCTGGACGGTCTGGCGGCAGACGAAGCTTACGAATTCGCGTTCGTTTTCGCGCCGCTGAGGCTTAAGGGAGCCACCGGATCGCCGGGAAATCCGTTCGCAATCAGGTAATTCACTTCCGAATCGACCACGGGCGCCGGTGTTCGCGCCTGGAATGGTAGCAAAGTCACGATTACGCACAGAAGCGCGGGCATGCAGGGGACAATCGTGAATCCTGAGGAACAAGAGCGGCGTTTTCCGGAATTGGCGCCGGAGTTGCGCTCCCGGCGGGTCCTGGACTTCCTGAAGTTCTTCGGCCCCGGCGCCGCCATCGCTTCGGTGACGATTGGTAGCGGGGAAACGGTCTGGGCGTCGCGCAGCGGAGCAATTTTCGGCACGGTTTACGGCGCGTTTGAACTCTACGTGCGAACGGCGCACGAATGCGTCCGATCCATGTCGGTGAAGTGGCGGAATCTGACCCTGGACAGAATGCGCCTCCGGACGCTCCTCTACTCCGGCGTTACGGCGATCGGACTCGTGATCTACGCTTGGTGGACGGCAGCCCTGGATCCCCGGGGGGTGGGTTGGAACCCGAGTTCGATAATGACGATCCCACTTCATATTACAGGTGTTCTGTTGGCCGGGCCGTGGTGCTTTGCCATGGTATGGACAGATCGCAAATATCTGCCCGAACCGTTCAGGATGGGTTTTTTCCTCGTTACGCTGAATGTCGTTTGTGGACTGGTGTTCACCTACTTTGGCGTACTCGCCGTTATTGAGGATTTTAAACCGTTCTTCCAATAGCGGCGCCGACGCGGGCGGGCGTCCAACGAGCGGCTTGCAAAATTCCGAATAAGGCCTGATTTATGGTATCGCATCCCCCATGCTCCTGCGATTGACACCTGTAACCGACGCAACGATTACTGCGCCCTTCAGATGACATCCGTTGCCATCCAGCCATGAAGTCCAATTCCAAGTGTATCCTGGCCAGGGTCAGGCTGAAGGAGGTCTGGCTTGCCGGTATTTCCCTGGCGTTCGTGACGGCGGCTGTCCTGGCTGTCCCGGGGAGGTTGGGGAGAGGCGAGCGCCTGGACCCGCTGTCCAGGGCCGAGACTCTCATAGCCCGTACCGCGTACCGGAACGCGTTGCATGTGTTGTCCGGAATGGACCTCGCCGGGCTGGATCGTTGGGCGATTCGCCGGGCCCGGCTTCAGAAGGCGCTGTGTTTCAAGGCGCTCGGTCGCTTTGAAGATGCATTGGACGTCTTTCGCATACCGGAGATGGCGCCGGGGGAAATTGGCGATTACGTGGATTTTTGGCAGGCGGAATGCCACCGTGGGCTAGGGCGGGTGGACAGCGCACTGGTGTATTTTGCGCGGGTTGTGGACGCGCGGCCTTCGGGCGGGCTGTTGGAGGACGCGGCGCTTCAGGCGGCCGAACTCCATTTACGGTCGGAACGGGCGCAGGAGGCTGCCCGGTTTTACCGTAAGTTGCCCGGTGGGAGCCAGCAGGAGGTCAGGGCGCTTGCGGGTCTTTCAGGCGCCCTGGAAGTTTCGGGAGATACCACTGAGGCGCGGCGCATCCGGCTGCGTCTCGTGAGGGATCACCCGGAGTCGCCGGAGGCAATTGACGCGTTGGTTTCGATGGGGCAACTGTTAACGGTGCAGGAACGGTTCTACGGGGCGATCGCCCATTCGAGCCACCGGCGGTTTCGACAAGCGGTTCGGATGTTTCAACGGATCGTAAAAGAGTCCGGCGACATCGCATGGCAGGGTCGGGCGCAACATGAACTGGGGCTGACCCACTACAAACGAAAGGACTACAGGGCGGCCGAGCGCGCGTTCCAGGAGGCCCATCGCCGGTACCTGGTGCCGAAGGCGTTATTCAATCTGGGACGATGTTCGGTGAAATTGGGGCAGGATCTTAGGGCTGCCGGGCGGTTTCAATCGTTCGCGCGTATCTATCCTGCAACGCCGGGGGCATCCGAGGCGCTCTGGCAGGCCGCAATGGCGTATGAAAGGCGGGGAAGACGCACAAAGGCGCGCGAAGTGTTTTTGAATCTGGCCGCGCGCTATCCCGCAAGTCAACTGGCCGACCGCGCCAGGTGGCGCGCCGGTTACGCGCTGTACGCACTGGACAGGTTCGAGGAGGCCGCGCGGGTCTTTCTGAAGCTGGCGGATCGGACGACCCAGAATTACATGAGGGACCAGGGCTACTACTGGGCTGGCAAGTCCCATGAGCGGACGGGACGCAAGGAGATGGCCGCCAATTGGATGCATCGGGCCGCAGGCGGGTTTCCCACTTCGTACTACGGTTCCCGGGCGCGGGCGGTTCTGGCATTGAGAGACAGGCCTTATCTTCCTGGGCCAATTTCTCATGGGGCAAACGGACGTCATCCGCCATATGAACCGTCGCCCTACCTGTTGAAAGGCGACAGGTTGGCGGACCTGGGGCTTTACGATGAAGCGGAACGGGAATACCGGCACGCAGGATGGGCGCACAGAAAAGAAATATACGCCCTGAGTGAGTTACAGCGGCGATTTGAACGTATTGGCGCTATGAACCAGGCGCTCCGTATAGCCGGCCTGATTGTCAATCTGGAACGTGAACGGGGGATGCCGGTGACGCTCGCTTCGTTTCGGAGGCTGTACCCTGCGTATTACGTGGCCGAGATCAGCCGGACCGCTCAGGATTTCGGGCTCGACCCCAATCTGGTGCTTGCAATTATCCGTCAGGAGAGTGCATTCGATGAAACGGCATTGTCCCGGGCTGGTGCGCGCGGATTAATGCAGGTGATGCCGGCTACGGGACGCCAGATGGCGCGCAAACTGCGCCTCAAGGGTTTCTCAACGGAAGACTTGTGGAATCCACAGACGTCCATTCTGCTGGGCGCCAGGCATCTGGCCGATCATCTCCGGTACTTCAGAGATAGTAAAGACAAACGGTTCCACCTGGCGTTATCGGCCTACAATGCAGGGTTGGATGTGGCGCGGAAATGGTCGGCTCGGTTCCCGGCGCACGACGTGGATGAGTTCGTAGAGAGCATACCGTATCGGGAAACGCGCAATTACGTGAAGCTGGTGTATCGGAATTATCAGGTGTATTCATACCTGCAGCGGGAGACGGAATCGGGGAGATGAACCACGTTGCAGGCCCCCACGCCGTGTGTTTACCCAAAAGACTATCGGAGACAGTCGCAAGCCCGGGCACACCCGAGAGGAGGATAGATCCATGTCAAATGGCAAAGAACGCCGCATCTGGGTTGCGTTGGAGGATTTGCTCATCCTGCTGTCGATATTCGCGCTCTGGCCAGTGATTCTGGGATGGGAGGGATGGGTGTGGGAAGTGTTGAAATACCTGGCGGTGGTGGGATTGATCTGGATCTTCGTGCGACGGGTGAGGCGGTATCAGCGCCGCGCCGACGCGGACGATTCTGAGAAGAATTGAGCAGCTGGACGTGCGCCATTGGACCTGGATCACAGAATCTTGTTTAACAATGGAAACGCGGACCGAATGGCTTTTCCCCGATGACTGAGCCTGTTTTTTTCATCTGGCGCCAGCTCGGCAAACGTACGCCGGATGCCGGGAACCAGAAACAGGGGGTCGTAGCCGAACCCGCCCGTCCCCCGCGGGCCGCGCAGGATCAGTCCTTCCGCCTTGCCTTCGACCGTCCGTACTGAGCCATCGGGATCGCCGATGGCAATCACACAGCGAAATCGGGCCGTACGTTCCGCGCCGGGGATATCTCTGAGGAGCCCGAGAAGTTTGCGGTTGTTCTGTTCGTCGGTGGCGTTGTCGCCCGCGAATCTTGCGGAATAGACGCCCGGAGCGCCGTCGAGCGCGTCCACCTCAAGGCCGGAGTCATCGGCCAGGGATACCTGGCCGGTATGGAAGGATGCGGCAAGCGCTTTTTTGATTGCGTTGGCCTCGAACGTCCTTCCGTCCTCCACAATATCCCCGACGTCGGGGAAGTCGTCCAGAGAACGGACCCTGACATTCGAATCCAGTATCTCCCGGATCTCTATGAGCTTGCCGGGATTTTTTGTGGCTACTACAATACAGGACATGGGAAACCGGCAAATGACGGTGAATCGCGCGGAACCGACGAAGCGAATCGGCGAGATGGAACTCGCCATCGTCTGAACCGGGAATTCATACTTTATAGTTCTATTCTGGCGTGTTTACGGAAGTCGGTTCCCTGGATTCGGATGATATAACACATTTCAATGAACCTTGAATAGAGCCTGCCATCCGCCAGGTCTTTCACGCTTTCAATATCCTGGTTGGTGGTGACAATCGTGAAACGCCGGTGGGCGTATCTTGTATCCACCAGGTTGTATAGCATTTCCACCTCCCATTCCGTATTCCGCTGCACGCCAAAGTCGTCGATCACCAGGAACGGGACGTTGCCCAGGGTACGCAGAAAGGCCTCGGATTTCCCGTGCATCGGACTGTTTTCGTCGAACGCGAACCGAAGTGTCTGAAAGAATGCTTTTGACAGGCTGATAAATTTACCGGGACGCCCGGAGTGGAAGATGAGTTCGTTGAGCGCGACGTAGGAGAAGTAGGTCTTACCTACACCGGGTCTGCCCGACAGAAAGTACCCTCTCATCGAGAGGGGAGCGTCCGCCCTGGCGCCGGGCTCTCGCGAGGCGTTCCGGGTGCGGGCCTTATCGATCAGGTTCCCGAGGTGCCGTTTGAGCTGGTTTGCGCCGCCGATTGGTTTTCCTTCGTATTTTTCGTAGAAATCGTCCAGGAACTTATATCGAAAAGGGCCGGGGATGCCGGAGTTCCCGATAAGCCGGTTAATCTCGTGCGTCCTCAACCGGTAACGTCTGCACGGGCACCAGGCCGGCTCGGCATCCTGCCGCTGGAAAATCTGATAAGGAGGCCTGCCTCCGCATTGGCAGTGCCTCTCGACTCTGGGTGAGAGTTTGATATCGCCGTGCAGACCGGCCGTAACGCGGGGGTCGTAATAGTACCCCGGATCGCTGCCGGGGAGGTCGATCCGTAACGGACGATCAGTTATGTGTGAGTTGTCGTTCATATCGGTGTTTGAAATTTCGGATACCTCTGAAGACGGCTTCGGCCATTTCACGCTGAAACGTCCACTTTCGCATCCGCCGCGCGGGCCGGCAAAAGGGCCCGGCGCCGGTTCTCATTTTTCCTGAACGTTCTCGACAGGATGAAGATGGTGTTCCGGAATCGGATTCAAGCCGCCGCGGCCATTAGCGTCCCGTTTTCCGAAACTTCAGCGCTCGCCGCATGTCACGTTGAGCGTCCCGTTTGGCGATGTCGCGTCGCCGGTCGTATTCACGTTTACCCCGGGCAAGGGCAAGTTCGACCTTGGCTCTTCCGCGTTTGAAATAGACCTTCAGTGCTACGAGCGTGAGTCCCCTTTCCTCGGTACGGACCCTTACCCTGTTGATTTCGTAGCTGTGAAGCAACAGCCGGCGTTTGCGGACCGGATCGTGATTGAAACGGTTGGCCTCGGTGTATTCGCCAATGTGGAGGTTATGCAGGAAGACTTCGTTGTTTTCCACGCGTGCATAGCAGTCTGCCATACTTGCGTTGCCCAGGCGTAGTGATTTCACTTCCGTGCCTTTGAGTTCGAGGCCGGCTTCGTAGGAATCGACAAGAAAATAATCCCGACGGGCTTTGCGGTTCTGCACGACGATCTTAATGTTGTCAGACATGGCTTGAGTACGGCGACAGACGAGGGAAAACGGAAGGCATGCGCAGACCCCTTGCCAAGGTTCTCGGAGCGAAATTTACCGGTTACTCCTGTAAAGGTGAGTGCTTGAGCAGGATCTTGAGCAGGCGATCGAGGGTGTCGACCTTTTGCGCATTCTTCCGGTTGCGGTAGGCGGCGCTGAGGTTGAACATCATGCGGGTGAGTATCTGCCGGTCGGATGATTGGCGCAGCATGGACGGCTCAAGCTCCACGTCGAACCGGGAGAGAAATTCCGCGCATTCATTCGGCGTCAGGAGTTTGCCCTTGTTATAGGGGTCGAATAGGAACTCCATGCCGTCAGGCGTCTTGTACTTGGCGATGAAGTGAAAAGGCATCCCCACGCCGAAAACGGGCAGATCGAGTCGGCGGCCCAGAAAAATGAAGAGCGCCGATAGCGAAATGGGCAGCCCTTTCTTGCAATCAAGAACCTGGTTCATATAGCTGGCAGCCGGAACCATCAGGTCGTTTCCCTGCCCCCGGAATCCATGTGTGACGAAGAGATAGTGGTTCAGAGTCTGGATTATTCTGAGCGGATGGTCGTCTGGTGCAATGGAGGGTGCCAGGTCTCCGGCCATCTTGTCAAGCCGACTTCTGTAGCGTTGGACGTCGAGGGTTGGAAATTCGAGCCTGGCCAAAGTAAAAGACGCCGTTTCCAGGTCGATGTCGCCGGCAGGGTTCTCCTGTAGTCTTCGGAATTGCGTTTCCAGCGGGGGTTCCTTGAGGCACAACAGGATCCGGCCCGCCTCCCGTTGCGCCGGCGACCCCCCGGGCGCGGCATCCAGGATCTTCCGGACGACCGGCTCGCCCATTGTGAACAGCTTGCCCCGCACGATATCCACGATATCGGCGTTGCGGTCGGCCAGCAGCGAGACAATGGCCTGTATCTGTTTTGCGCTGATGTTCATGCCACGCCCCGGGATCGGGCTCTCAGGAGGACCATCAGGGCGGAGATGTCCGCTGGTGAAACCCCTGGTATTCGTGAAGCCTGGCCCAGTGAGCGAGGGCGTATCCGCGAGAGCTTCTCGGCCGCCTCGCGGGAGATGGCGGGAAGGTCCATGTAGTTGATGTTGTCCGGAAGGCGTCTTGTTTCCAGATCCTGAAACCTGGCCACTTGCGCCTCCTGGCGCCGGATATAGCCTTCGTATTTGAGTTCGATCTCCACGGATTGACATACATCGGGACGCAGCGGTTCCGGAGGCGGCGCGACTTCCTGTACAAATCGGTAGTCGAGTTGGGGCCTGCGTAACAGATCGATCAGAGGTGCGGAATGTGCGAGCGGGGAGGTGCCCGCTGTGCGAAGGTACTGCTGAACCCGGCCTGAGGGCCTGATTTTCACCTCTCTCAGGCGGCGTTGTTCGGCGGCGATCGCCGCCGTCCGGCGCTGAAAGGATTCATAGGCCCCGTCTGAAACAAGCCCGATCCTGCGACCCGTTTCGGTCAGGCGCAGGTCGGCGTTGTCGTGCCGCAACAACAGACGGTATTCCGCCAGTGCCGTAAACATGCGGTAAGGTTCTTCTGTGCCCTTCGTTGTGAGATCGTCGATCAGCACGCCGATATACGCCTGGGCTCGGTCCAGAATCAACGCGTCTTCTTTCCGGACCTGCAGTGCCGCGTTGATGCCCGCCATCAGGCCCTGTCCGGCCGCTTCCTCGTATCCGGTGGTGCCGTTGATTTGTCCTGCGAAAAACAGGCCGCCCACCGGCTTGGTCTCCAGGGTGGGAAGGATCTGGGTCGGCGGGACATAGTCGTATTCAACGGCGTAACCCGGACGCATGATCTCGGCGTTTTCAAGGCCGGGAACGCTCCGGACGACCTCGACCTGGACGTCTTCGGGCAGGCTCATTGACAGACCGTTGAGGTAGACTTCGAATGTATCGTAGCCTTCGGGCTCTACAAACAACTGATGCTTCGGCCTGTCTGCAAATCTGACAACCTTGTCTTCTATGGACGGGCAGTACCGTGGACCCACGGACTGGATGCGGCCGCTGTACATTGCCGAACGTTCCAGGTTTCGGCGAATGATATCGTGGGTTTCCGGCGTCGTATAGGTGATGTGGCAGTTAAGCTGTTCCTGTGCGATGGTCTCGGTGCGATAGGAGAAGGGGCACGGCCGCTCGTCTCCGGGCTGGATTTCCATCGCGTTGTAGTCGACGCTGCGGGAATTGATCCGCGGCGGCGTACCCGTCTTCAACCTCCCCAGTTCAAACCCAAGCCGCTGCAGGCCGCCGGATGCCCGTTCGGCGGACTGTTCGCCGGCGCGCCCGGCGCTGAAAGACCGGTCGCCCACGTGGATGAGGCCCCTGAGAAAAGTGCCGGTGGTCAGAATTACCGTCTGACCCAGGAAGACCGTATGGGACCGGGTGACGATTCCCCCGATTCGCCCGTCCTCGACCAGCAGGTCTTCGATCAGCCCCTGTTTGAGATCCAGGTTCGGCTGGCTTTCCACGACGTATTTCATACGAAATTGATATGCCTTCTTGTCCGCTTGTGCCCGCGGGGCCTGTACTGCCGGCCCCTTGCTGCGGTTGAGGAGGCGGAACTGCAGTCCCGTTGCATCGATGTTCTGCGCCATTTCGCCGCCCAACGCATCGATTTCGCGCACCATATGGCCTTTGGCAACACCTCCGACGGCGGGATTGCAGGACATCTGGGCGACCGTGTCCAGATTCATCGTCAGCAGGAGCGTTTTGCACCCCATGCGGGCGCCTGCCAGGGCGGCTTCGGCTCCTGCGTGCCCGGCGCCCACAACGATAATATCGTAGTATGTATCGTAGGTCCACATAACTTCAGGTCCGTGACGCGCGTGCAATTTCAATCGCAAACCAGCACATTTGAACTGTTCTGCGTCGTCCGCTTCTCCTCGACTTCGAATCCCATATCCTCGATCAGACGATGTGTTTCCGAAGTGGACTGTCCCGCGGTGGTCAGATAGCCTTCCATGAAGACCGAGTTCGCCGGATAGAGGGCCAGACTCTGGAGGGACCGGAGCGTGTGTTCCCGGCCGCCGGCAATCCGGATTTCCTTGTTCGGGTTGACAAAGCGGAACAGGCAGAGGGCCTTGAGGCCATCCTGCGGCGTCATCGGTTCGCGGCCTGCGAGGGGTGTGCCTTCTATGGGGTGGAGAAAGTTGACAGGGATCGAGTCTATGTTCAGTTCCCGGACGGCCATCGCCAGATCGACGATGTCCTGACGGGACTCTCCCATCCCGATGATTCCCCCGCAACAGGTCTCCAGACCGGCGGCCTTGACCGCCTTAAGCGTTTTCAGCCGGTCCGTATAGGTGTGGGTGGAACAGATCCTGGGATGGTGACGGGCACTGGTATTCAGGTTGTGGTTGATCCTGTCGACACCGGCTGCCTTTAATGTTCTGGCCTGTGTTTCGTCCAGAAGTCCCATACAGCAGCAGATGTCGATATCGACGGTCCGTTTGACTTCCCGCACGATGTCGGCAACAGTTTCCACCTCTCTGTCGGTGGCTCCTCTTCCGCTGGTAACGATGCAATAGCGGTGGGCCCTCCCCGCCTTGGCCTTTCTGGCGCCGTCGAGGATTCGTTCTCGCGGCAACAGAGCATATTTGCTTATGTCCGCGGTCGACACTGATGACTGGGAACAGTAGGCGCAGTCTTCCGGACACAGTCCGCTCTTGGCGTTCTGTAACACGTGCAGGCGCACTTTGTTTCCGAAATAACGGTGTCGGACCCTGTATGCCGCGTGGATCAACCGGAGCAGGTCTTCGTTTGGCGTATTGAGCACCGCCATCATTTCCGGTTGTGTCAATGGTTTGTTTTGCAGCGCTTTGCGTTCAAGGACCGAGTAGTCGTTCATTTGAATTCAGACTCCGTCAGCGGTAGATTGCCAGGCCTAGAAGCGCCGTGCCGACAATAGCGACGGCGGGATGGAGGTTCAGGAAATGGATGGCGACAAAAGCCGCCAGGGCTATCAGGCCCGTGTGCCAGGAATTCACCGACTTGGGCGCCATTTGCCAGACCACCACGAGAAGGAGGCCCACAACCGCCGGCCGGACGGCTTTGAGCATCGCCTGGACTGCCGCAGCGCCCTTATACGCCATGAAGAACAGTCCCAGAATCATCATCAGGATGAGAGAGGGGAAGACCGTCCCCAGGAGGGCCACGATCAGACCGGGGGTCTGTGCGACCTGGTAACCGATGTAGGCGGCCATTTTTGTGGCAATAGGACCTGGAAGTGCATATCCCATAGCGAGGGCGTCTGTAAACTCCTCAATGGTCATCCAGCCGTGTACGTCGACAACCTCCTCCTGGACGAGCGGGATCATGGATGGCCCGCCCCCGTACGCGAAAACACCGACCTTTGTGAAAGATATGAATAGCTTGATAAGTTCCATAAACGCCTTCCGGAGCCAACTGGGCAGGAGCCTGAAACGGCAAAGGAATATAGCAAATCACCCAATGTCGCACAAGGCAATTCCAGGGAAATTCCGACCTGGCTGTCCGTCGTCGAATCGAAACGGATTGTAGCCGAATGCGGCGCACGAGCGCTTTGTGGCGGCCTTGACAATCTTTGGGCTTTTTCCTATACTTCCATCCGGTTCAGTGTACTGTCCAGGAATCATTGTTGGCGAAATTCGGCCGCGGAGGTGCCCGGTCGCAATCCCTTCGGCAGGCTCAGGACTGCGCCTTCGACTGGCTCGGGAACCGGTACCCGCAACGCGGGAACGCGGGCAGGGTAGGCCGAACGCCTTGAGACGGGATCAATCCGCGGATGAACGGAAACAACCTCCCGGGTCGGGACACTGAACGGATTGGTGAGATGATGACGGCCACATCTCTTGCAAGGCTCGAGAGAATCTGCGGCAAGAATCCCGCGTCTATCCTGTTTGCGCGCCTCGCCGATGAGATGCTGAAATCGGGCAACGTGGACCGGGCAACGGAGGTCTGCCGGAAGGGTCTCAGATACCGCCCGTTTTATCCAACCGGCCATCTTGTCATGGGCAGATGCCACATGGCGGCCGGTCGGTTTGAAGAAGCCCGCCAGGCATTTCACGACACGCTCGCGCTGGACCAGGACAATCCGGCTGCCTGCTGGCTGCTCGGCAGGATCGAAAGAGGGATGGGCTTCGAGGAACGGGCGCTTCGGTTTTTCCATTGCGCCCTAGCGTTCGATCCGTTAAGCCGCGTGCTGGTTTCGGAGATCGGTGCCGTCGTTCAGACGGAAGAAGAACCGGGGACCGATTCCGGGTCCGCCGACGGGCCGGGCCTCCTGGCGTCAGATGAAACCGTGGCGAATAACGATTCCCGGACGGCAGGCGGGAATTTGTCCCTCCCGTTGCCGGATCTTCCGAACCAACGCGGACCGGGTAAGGATGCGGCCGCGGCTTCCGAGTCCGATGCTGGAATCGCGCCAATTGCAACCCCGACCCTTGCCGAGCTGTACGTTGCGCAAGGGCTGATAGAAGAAGCGATAGTTGTTCTGGCGCAAGTCTGCGAGCGTGAACCTGAAAACGAACAGATTAAGAAACGAATGAAGGAACTTAGGCAGATGGACGGAACGTGCGCGGGAGGGTAATTCGGAAATATGGTCTCAACGTCTGAGTTCAGAAATGGTATGGTCTTGCGCCTGGACGGCGATCTCTATTTCATGGTTGAATTCGAACACTTTAAACCCGGCAAGGGCGCGGCCGTCGTGCGCACGCGGCTCAAGAGTGTGAAGACCGGCGCAATGATTGACAGGACGTTCCGTTCCGGCGACAAGGTGGACGATGTTCGGCTGGAACGGCGAAAGATGCAATTTCTCTACAAGTCCGGCGATCTATACTGTTTTATGGATAACGAGACCTACGATCAGTATGAACTGTCTCCCGAGGTGATGGGAAACGCGGTCAAATATCTGAAAGAGAACGAGATCCTGGAAATCCTGGTCGCTGAGCAAAATGCCGTGAGCGTAGCACTGCCGATTTTTGTCGAACTGGCGGTCACGGAAACGGACCCCGGGTTGCGGGGAGACACCGCCAGCGGGGGAAGCAAACCGGCCGTGCTGGAGACGGGAGCTTCGGTCCAGGTGCCCCTTTTTGTGGAGCGGGGCGACGTTTTGAAAATAGATACCCGAACTGAAACGTACGTAGAGCGAGTCTGATACGGAAACACAGGGAATCGGGATGGGCGGCACTTCGTCCAGCGGCCCCCGATCCTTTACTGCCGGTTGTTGCTTTTTCGAAGGAGCGCGCGTGAGACTCTCCAAGAATATAATGGAGACCCTTCAGCGGTTGATCGAGCTGGTCGGCGAAGACAAGGTTCGGGAGATTGAAATCGAACGCGGCATTCTGGGGCTTCGAAAAATACGCATCGCCGCCGGCATCGATGCAACCGCGATTCAACCTGTCGCTCAGGTTCACGCCGCTTCGCAGCCGGCCGAACCCGACGAAGCGAACGCTTCCGCGGAGCCGGACGAGACTGAAGGCCTGCACAGTATCTGTTCGCCTATGGTAGGCATGTTTTATCGTGCGCCGAACCCGGAATCGCCGCCCTTTGCAGAGGAGGGGGACGTCGTGTCGGTCGGACAGACCCTCTGCATCATCGAAGCCATGAAAATCATGAACGAAATCGAAGCGGATGCGAAGGGCCGGGTGGTCCGGGTCCTGGTTGAGAATGGCAATCCCGTGGAGTACAATACACCCCTTTTCCTCATCGAACCGCTGTAAGGCGCTTCTTTCATCGATGCGGCGGCCCCTGCCGCCGTCCCACCCAATCAGTCGTGTCATCCATTCCCTTATTCGATAAAATCCTTATTGCCGACCGGGGCGAAATCGCCGTGCGTGTCATCCGGGCATGCAAGGAACTTGGTATCGGGACAGTCGCGGTGCATTCCGAGGCCGACGCCAATTCACTGCACATCGGCGTTGCCGACGAGGATGTCTGCATCGGGCCGCCTCCCGGAGACCAGAGCTACCGGAACATCCCGCGAATTCTGAGCGCCGCGGAAGTGACCAACGCCGATGCGATTCACCCCGGGTACGGTCCGTTGGCAGAGAACGCGGATTTTGCCGAAATGTGCGCTTCGTGCGGAATTGCGTTCATCGGGCCGTCGCCGGAGGCCATTCGCAGGATGGGAGACAAAGCCGTCGCGCGGGAGACAATGCTGGCCGCAAACGTGCCGGTAACACCCGGGACCGGAGTATTGCACGCACTCGATGAGGCGGAGCGGGCCGCCGAAGAGATCGGTTACCCGATTCGCCTGAAAGCGGTTGCCGGTGGTGGCGGGAGGGGCATGCGCACCGTGAGCCAGGCGGAGGACCTCGAGCGGTCCTGGAACGCGGCGCAGGCCGAGGCGTCCGCCGCGTTTACGTCGGGCACGCTTTATATGGAGAAGGAAGTCGTGGCGCCACGACACGTGGAAATCCAGGTTATGGGCGACAACGCCGGCAACATCGTCCACCTGGGTGAACGCGAGTGTTCCATCCAGCGGCGTCATCAGAAGCTGATCGAGGAGTCTCCTTCGCCCGTGGTCGACGAGGACCTGCGCGCGCGGATGGGAAAAGAAGCCGTTGCGGGGGCAAGGGCGGTGGGTTATTCAGGCGCCGGAACCGTGGAGTTCCTGCTCGATGCTTCGGGCAGCTTCTATTTTCTGGAAATGAATACCCGCATTCAGGTCGAACACCCGGTCACGGAGATGGTGACGGGAATCGATCTGGTAAAGACGCAGATTCGGGTGGCGGCCGGAGAGCCGCTTCCGTTTGCGCAGGAAGACGTACATTCCTCGGGGCATGCCATCGAATGCCGCATTAACGCTGAGGATCCCGATCACAACTTCCGGCCGTCCGCGGGAGAAATCAGCACGTTTCATGCGCCGGGCGGACCGGGCATCAGGATCGATTCACACGCATATGCCGGCTATCGCGTCCCCTCACACTACGATTCGCTACTTGCCAAGCTGCTGGCGTACGGAGACACCCGTGAGGAAGCAACCGCGCGCATGGTCCGAGCGCTCGAGGAATTCGTGATCGAGGGAATCCCTACAACAATTCCATTTCATCTGGATGCAATGCGGCATTCTGATTTTCAAATTGGCCGAATCGACACGGAATTCGTGGTCAAATTAGGTTATGGAGGTTGAGATTCGGGCGGACACCTGACCGTTCCGGTAACAGCTGTGGGGTCGGCGAGCGCCCCCGGGCGCAACAGATCGGTTTTCTTTATAATCGGGAGTCATCAATCATGTCGGAGATTCCGGTAGGCCTCATGTACACTGCAGAGCACGAGTGGATTCGTATCGAGGGCGAACGAGGCACGATTGGTATCACAGACTACGCACAGGGCGAGTTGGGCGATATCGTCTTTGCCGAATTGCCGGAACCGGGAGATCAGATCGAGCAGGGCGAGGCATTCGGGACGATCGAGGCGGTGAAGACCGTTGAGGAACTCTTCGCACCCGTCTCGGGCGAAGTGCTCGAGGTTCACGAGGAACTTGGCGAGGATGCGGCTCTGATCAACTCTGATCCATACGGTGAGGGCTGGATGATCGTGGTACGATTGACCAGCGGCGACGAAATCGAATCGCTTCTCAGCCCGCAGGCCTACGGCGAACTTATTGAAGAGTGATAGCAACCCGCTCAACGCGTCGATCGATCATCGGCCGCGGCTCAATGACCCGAATATTCACGGTCGCTCCATGGGTCGCCGAACCGGGGAGGCCCCACCCTGCCGTTTTTCATTGCCGGCGCGTGGTACGCGCTTGACATGGTTTCATAGAGGCTTTATTTTTTCAGCAGTCCGTTGAAAAAGTCGCTCTGCAGGCGAGGCCGAGCCATTGTGACCGAAGGCAAGGCGCGCGACCGCGTCGAATCGGGGATTCGGGGAGGGAGTGCAACGCAGTAATTCGGCCACAAGGGCCGGACGTAGCCCGGATGGACTTTTTCAACGGGCTGTTAGGTAAAATCAGGTGCGCACAGCCGGTCTGTTGGCGGTAACGGGCCGGAACATCTGCAGCGCAGGCGCAGGGATTCAGCCGCGTTCGATTTCTTCGCCCCGGGCCGTTGTAAAAGGGGGTGTATGCCATTGCTGAACCGGCCGGTTCTGGTCCTGAACCAGAGTTACGAACCCATTCAGGTGTGTAGCGTACGGCGGGCTATTGTTCTCGTGTTTCGCGGGCGGGCAGAGGTCATTGAGGCGCTGGATCTGTATGTGCGAACGGTTTCAGAGCGGTTTCCGGTTCCCAGTGTCGTACGTCTCGGGCTATACGTTCGCGTGGCCCCCAAACAACTCGCACTCTCAAAGAAAAACGTCCTGAAACGTGATGGACACCGGTGCCAGTATTGTGGTACCCGGAAGGGTCCGATGACAGTGGACCATGTGGT
The DNA here is from genome assembly GCA_963662665.2 of Candidatus Latescibacterota bacterium. Classification (GTDB taxonomy): domain Bacteria; phylum Latescibacterota; class UBA2968; order UBA2968; genus JAAXHE01. The sequence goes on along the minus strand of CAXXJS010000016.1, from coordinate 80,190 downwards.
TCCCCGTACCGGAAATGGAAGGGACACCTGGGAGAATCTGGTGTGCGCATGTCTGCCCTGCAATAACCTCAAGGGCAATCAGACGCCGGAACAGGCAGGCATCAATCTGTTGCGCCGACCTCGCAGGCCCAGCACGGTCACCTCCATCAGCCAGCTGATCGGCGTGCCGGACCGGCGGTGGCGGCCGTATCTGTTTATGGATTGAAGCGCGGGACAGAAAACCGAGCCGGAAAATTGGAAATCGAACCGTACGGAGACCGGTCAGACCGACAGGGGAGCGTGTTCGGATGCGTGCTGAATCGCATGTATTTCAGGGAAACGGCGGGGGCGACGCCTACGGGGTGAAGCTGGATGTCTTCGAGGGACCGCTGGATCTGCTGCTTTTTCTGATTCGCAAGGACGAGATAGACGTTTACGATATCCCCATCGCCGACGTCACACGGCAGTTTCTGGAGTTTGTCGAAATGATGCAGACGCTCAATCTGGAGCCGGCCGGGGATTTTCTGGTTATGGCGGCCACCCTGATGAAGATCAAGTCTCGCATGTTGCTTCCCTCAGATCCTGATGCAGACGAGGATGAAGAGGATCCACGGGAAGAACTGGTTCGGCGTCTGCTGGAATACCAGCAGTTCAAGGAAGTGGCCGACTGGCTCGAAGACAGACAGGAGTTACATCGGGATTCATTTTACCGGGGCGCCGCTCTGGATACCGGAGAAACCGACGATGTCGTTCAGGACCGGTTGGCAACCTATGGCTCGGTGAGTCTGTTCGATCTGATGGCGTCGTTCAAAACGGCCCTCATTGCTGCGCCTGACGCGGATTACCACGACGTGCATCAGCTGGAAGTGACAACCGAAGAACGAATGGAGGCCGTACTTGACATACTGGAACAGAGGCGTCGAGTCCAGTTCTCGGATCTGGTTTCCGGTCTGCCCCGAATCGTCCTCATTGTTACTTTCATCGCCCTGCTTGAACTGATCAAGGCCGGGCGGGCCGTTGCCAGACAGAGCGATTCGGTAGGCGAAATCTGGGTTTACGGAAGTGATGAGGATGAAACAGGGCCTGGATTGGAACCGGCGTCCGAACGTTAGGCCCGATACCTCCTTTCGCCGGGCGTCTCGAGCCCGAAGCTGCTTCCGGAGATCCGCAATTCAATCCGATCTTGTATCCTTTCTATGCGCGAATCGTATGGCACAGACGCGGTCGCGTCGGATGAAGACGCGCGCAATCAGGGAATTCTCGAGGCGTTATTGATGGCGTCGGACAGACCGCTGGGCGCCAGCCAGATTGCTTCTATACTGGATGGTGTGCGGCCAGGAGACGTGCGTGCGTACGTGGAAGATCTGAACGAGCAATACGGCAGGACCGGGCGCAGCTTCAAAATCTCGGAAATCGCCGGCGGATTCCAGTTCCTGGTGCATTCGGAATACGGAGCATGGATACGGCGTCTTCTGAAAGACAAGGCGCCCGTCCGCCTGTCGTCGGCAGCCCTGGAAACGCTGGCCATCATCGTATTCAAGCAGCCGGTAATGAAGGCCGAGGTGGAACACATACGCGGGGTGTCTGTAGACGGGGTGTTGCGGCACCTGCTCGAGAAGGGATTGATCCGCATCGCAGGCCGGTCGGAAGCCCCTGGTAGGCCGCTGCTTTACGGAACGACGCGGGACTTCTTGAAGCACTTCGGACTGAAGACGTTGTCGGATCTGCCAAAGGTCAGGGAATTGGATGAGTTACTGGCCGACAAAGCAGCCGCGGCGTCTGCTCCAGGCGGCCTCCCGGAAGCCATAGCCCGTCCGGAAGGGGAAGCGGGGAATCCCGGCGCCGGCTCCGAAGACGATTCCGGAACGGCCTCCGATTCCCGCGGGGCGGGCGGAAAGCCGGATGAACGACGGGTCGGCGCGGATGGGGGGAGAACGACTCCGTAGCAATCGAGGCCGAGGGTTGTGATGGGTAAAAGGGGTATTATAATTGCCATCGACGGTCCCGCGGGGTCGGGAAAAAGTACAACGGCACATGGCGTCGCCAACAGGCTGGGATATCTTTATCTGGATACCGGCGCCATGTACCGCGCACTGGGTTTGACCCTGATTCGTAAGGGTACCAGCCCGGACGACGCGGCCGCGTCGTCCGACACGGCCGACGCTTCGACATTCAACTTTCGGCTGGAGGACGGCGGCCAGCGGGTTCTGATCGACGAGGAGGACGTGACCGGCATGATCCGTACACCGGAAGTTGCCGATGCCGCCTCCCGGGTTGCCGTGCATACCGCGGTTCGAGAGACCCTGGTGGCGCGCCAGCAGGAGATGGCCGCCGACGGAGGTATCGTGCTTGAAGGCAGGGATACGGGAACGGCGATTTTTCCCGGCGCGGACCTGAAAGTGTTTCTCGTTGCGGATGTCGCTGAGCGGGCGCGGCGCCAACAACGGGCCTTGCGCGATCGAGGCGTCAAGACGCATCTGGGTGAGTTAGTCGCTCAGATTCGCGAGCGCGACGCACGTGACATGGCCACTCAACGGCGTTTTGGACCGTGGCCGGCCCCGGATGCCATAACGGTGGATACCACCGGCCTGAGTATCGATGAACAGGTCGCCCGCGTGGTGGCGCTTGCCCGTGAGAGCGGCCTCTAACGGGGCCCACGTGTCTACGATGCGAACGGATATCTACACAGGACGACCCGGCAATCACTTTTACCGGTTCATCTGGGCGCTTGGCACGGGATTGTGCAGCTGCCTTTTCAGGCTTCGCGTCGCCGGCAGTGATTTTGTGCCGCGTCGCGGCGGCGTTATTCTGGCATGCAACCACGCGTCCTACGCAGATCCCGTATTTATCGGGGTTGCGGCGGGCCGTGAACTTTCGTATGTTACCAAGCGGGAAGCGTTTCTTGTTCCGATTCTCGGCTGGCTGATGCGGAAAATGAACGCGCTGCCAATCGATCGGTCTCGCGGGGACCGCGGCGCATTGCGGCGTATCGAACAGTGCCTAAAGGCCGGCGGTGCGATGTTTCTATCGCCGGAGGGCACGCGTAACAAGACATCCAGGCTCAGGCCGCCCAAGGACGGCGTCGGTATGTTGGCTTACCGGGTACGGGTTCCGGTGGTTCCGGTCTACATTTCCGGTACGGCAAACCTGTGGACGAGCCTGATCGGCCTGAACCGGGTAACAGTGCGGTTCGGCAAACCGATTTGTGCAGTTCCAGGCGGCTTGCCCGCCAGGCGGCGAGCCGCCTACCACTCCATCAGTAGCGAGGTGATGCGCAGAATAGGTAATCTGCAGCCGCGCAGGCGCAATACCGGCCCGCCTGCGACGGGTTCAATGCTTAAGCGTCGGTAAGGTTCCTGCGGAGATCCGTTCTCCGTCTTTTCCCCGTTTCTTTACGCCGAACCGCAAGTTCGGGGCAACTGCCTCTGGCGGAACGGCCAAGGAGGTCGCTGTTTCATGTCGGAAGAAAACAATACCGCACCCCAGACCGTTTCCCAACTGTCGAGCGAGGAAGCACTGGAAGCGTTGGACGAACGCGAATACTCGGAAGAGGAATTTGCCTCGATGATGAGTCTGTACGAAGATACGATGAGCAATATATCCGAGGGTGAGATTGTCTCGGGGACCGTTTTGGCGGTTGCTGAAAACTCTGTTGTCGTCGATATCGGATTCAAGTCAGAAGGCGCCATACCGCTTTCCGAGTTTGCCGACCCGTCCGAAGTCGAGGTGGGCCAGGAAATCGAGGTCTATCTCGAAGATGTGGAAGACCAGGAAGGTCAGATTGTGCTGTCAAAACAGAAGGCCGACTTTATGCGGGTGTGGGACCGTATCAAAGACGCCTACGACAGCGATCAGATCGTCGAGGGCCGGCTGGTTCGCCGTATCAAGGGTGGAATCGTGGTGGATTTGTTCGGCGTAGACGCGTTTCTGCCCGGATCCCAGATCGATATCAAGCAGGTGAAGAATTTCGATCAGTTCATCGGCGAAGTTTTCCCCTTTCGCATCATCAAACTCAACAAGAACCGGCGTAATATCGTCGTCTCCAGGCGCGTCGTTCTGGAGGCCGAGCGGGAGCGCCTGCGCAAACAGATTCTTGAAACGCTGGAAGTCGGCCAGGTCCGGGAAGGCGCCGTGAAGAACATCACGGATTTCGGTGCGTTTATCGACCTGGGGGGGCTGGACGGGTTGTTGCACATTACCGACATTTCCTGGGGTCGGATCGGACATCCATCGGAAGTGTTGTCCATTGGCGACGATATCCAGGTAAAGGTGCTCAACTACGACGAGGAGCGCGAGCGGATCTCACTGGGCATGAAGCAACTTACGCCACACCCGTGGGAAAATGTCGAGGACAAATACCCCGTTGGCGCCAGGGTGGACGGCAAAGTGGTGAGCATTACGGACTACGGCGCCTTTGTTGAACTGGAACAGGGCGTGGAGGGCCTGGTCCACATCTCGGAGATGTCCTGGACGCAGCATATCCGCCATCCTTCCAAGCTTGTTTCCATAGGCGACCAGTTGAAGGTTGTGATTCTGAATGTAGACAAAGAGGGTCAGAAGATTTCGCTCGGGCTGAAGCAGACAACCGACGACCCCTGGCTTACGCTTGACGAGAAATACCCCGTGGGTACCCGGCTGACCGGCCTGGTGCGCAACCTGGTGAACTTCGGTGCGTTTGTGGAAATCGAAGAGGGCATCGACGGCCTCGTTCATATTTCCGATATGTCATGGACCCGGCGAGTGCGTCATCCCAGCGACGTTGTCAAGAAGGGAGAGCACGTCGACGTGGTCGTCCTGAATGTCGACAAGAGGCGTCGTCGTATTTCACTGGGTCACAAACAGACCATCGAAAATCCCTGGTCTGAGCTGGCAGTTCAGTACGCGGTGGGTAAAACGACGGATGGTAGGATCTCGCGGTTGCTCGAACGCGGAGTTGTGGTCGACCTGGCGGGGGACGTCGAGGGTTTTATTCCGGTTTCGCAGTTGGGGATGTCGGATCTGCAGACCCCTCAGACCCACTTCTCGGAACAGGATGAGTTGCCGCTCAAGGTCGTTGAGTTCGATGAAGAGCAGCGGAAGATCGTTCTGAGTGTAAAGGAATACCTGCGCGATGCCGAACAGGCCGAGATCGATGCGTATATAGAAAGCCACCAGCCGAAGCCGGTCACAGTGGGCGACGTGGTGGCCGCCTCCGATTCGGAGGAGCCGGCTGCGGATGCAGAGTCTAAGGAGCCGGCTGCGGATGCAGAGTCGGCAGTGGAACCCGGAGCCACTTCCGGAGAACCCGCTGAAGGGGCGGAAACCGAGTCTGCGGAAGACGGCGCCGGCGAAGACGGCCCACCTTCCAAGGAGGCTTCCGATACGACCGATGAGGCTGAGGCCGCGCCGAAATCGGACGCTTAGGATTATCGGACAACAGGTTCGTTCGCAACAAAGAGTTGGGGAGTTGTCCTCAACTCTTTGTTGTATGGTCCCCGCCGCCGAAATGGAGTTCGGCATTCAGGACCTGCCGGCGCGACTGGACAGGTCAGCGCAAACAACGCGTTGAATATGAGAAAGCGGACGGATGAACGGAAACGACAAAACCGTATCGTTCTACACGCTGGGCTGCAAATTGAATACCTACGATACGGAATGGTACCGCGAGCAATTCACACAGGAGGGGTACCGTGAGGTGGCGTTTGGCCTGCCTGCCGACGTGACAGTGGTGAATACCTGCACGGTGACGGGACAGGGCGCCGCACAATCCAGGCAGGTATTGCGCCGGGCGCATCGGATATCGCCCGAAGGCACAGTTGTGGCCATGGGGTGCTATGCGCAGACCGATCCGGACGTACTGATCGATATGCCGGAGGTCGATCTGGTCGTGGGCACGGCGGAGAAGACCAGGCTGCTGGATCTGATTAACGACACCTGCTCCATCGGTCGAAGTTACGTGACCCGACGTCGAACTGCTGAATTTCAGGACATGGATATCTATAATTTCGGCGGCAGGGCACGGGCGTTCGTAAAGATACAGGAGGGTTGCAACGAGTTCTGCTCTTTCTGCGTCATTCCGTTTGCGAGGGGCCGAAGCCGGAGTCGAGGTCTTCAAAGCTGTATTGATCAGGTACGGCGGCTGGTTGACGTGGGTTACCAGGAGGTCGTCCTTGCAGGCGTTCATATTGGCGACTACGGCGCGGACCAGGATGGCCTCGAACTGCTCGATTTGTTCGAGGAGATCGAGCAGGTAAAGGGACTTCGGCGGTTCAGAGTGAGTTCTATCGAAGCTTCGTTTATCAGTGACGCGATGGTCGACTTCTTCTCAACCTCATCCAGGTTCTGCAGGCATCTGCATATTCCTTTGCAGAGCGGAGACGATGGGATTCTGAGATCGATGCGCAGGCCGTATACCCGGTCGCGGTATCTTTCGCTGATCGAGACGCTGGCGGACAGGATTCCCGATATCGGCCTCGGCGCGGATGTAATGGTCGGATTCCCCGGTGAGACCGATGAGGCGTTCGCCAGGACGTACGACCTGATCGAAGAGGGTCCGCTGGCGTTCCTGCACGTGTTTCCTTTTTCACCGCGAAACGGCACAGCTGCCTCGCGGTTGGGCGGTGAGGTGGATTCCGCCGTGAAGAAGCGGCGAGGCGCCCTGCTGAGGCGTCTTGGCTCGCGGAAAACAGAGGCCTTCCGCCGTCGTTTTTCGGGGCGGACGACGCACGTACTGTTCGAAGACAGACGCGACCCGGGCACGGGGTATCTGCAGGGGGTTACCGACAACTACATCCGCGTGTTCGCCGCGGGCCCCGATGAGGCGAAAAATTCCATCCTGCCGGTGCGCCTGACGGACGTGGGTTCCGACCGGGTCGTTGGTGAGCTGACGGACGACAGCACGGTGACCCGCCTGTGCGAGGCGTTAACCTGATCTCGGGCGCGATTGCCCACCGGGCCGCCGCGGAACGGGAAGAACCCCGCGTTGAAAAGGAGGTCGGGGTGGCGAATTGCACGATTGTTGAACGACACTAGGAAACGTCAGATGGCAAGGCCAAGAGATGTCACCCCGGCAATGGAACAGTACCTGCGTTTTAAGGACGAACACAGAGACGCCGTACTGCTGTTCAGAATGGGGGACTTCTACGAGACGTTTTATGATGACGCCAAAGAGGTGTCCGGCCTATTGGGGCTGACGCTGACTTCTCGAAACAACGGCCGGGGGGGCGATAGCGTTCCGATGGCCGGTGTACCCCATCATGCGCTGGATACATACCTTGCCCGGTTGATCAAGGCCGGTCGGAAGGTCGCCATTTGCGAACAGATGGAGCCGCCGCAGAAAGGCAAGGCGGTCGTGCGGCGAGAGGTCGTCCAGGTGGTGTCTCCAGGTACCGCGCTCTCGGACAACCTGCTGGATCAGAATCGAAACAACTATCTGGTGGGTCTTTGGGTTGAGTCCAACCGACTCGGCGCTGCGGTTACGGACCTGTCTACCGGTGATTTTCGCGTGATGGAACGGGATGAGGATGAACTGTGGGATGTGCTGGAGCGAATAGGACCTGCGGAGGTGCTCGCATCCGAGTCATGGGCCGAAGCAAACGAGGGTGCAATGGCGCATCGTATGCCGGGTGCGCTCCTCGTTCGGGCGGAAGACTGGCATTTCGGATTTGCCTATGCGTACGACTTGTTGCTGGAACATTTTCGCGTGAGTTCGTTGAAGGGCTTCGGTTGCGAACAGTTGACGGTGGGCATCAGCGCGGCAGGGGCGGTGATGGGGTACCTCAAGCAGAACCAGAAGGGTACGGTTACTCACATCACGCGCCTCTCACGGGAGCACGAAGGCGCATTCATGGGGCTGGACCTCGTGACCCAGCGGAACCTGGAGCTGATTGCGTCAATTCAGGAAGGCCGGCGGGAAGGTACGCTGCTGTCGTTGCTTGACCGAACGTGCACCGCGTTGGGGGCGCGGACCCTGAGGTCATGGCTTTCCCAGCCGCTACTGGATATTTCAAGTATCGATGCGAGACAGGATGCCGTGGAAGACCTTGTGCGGCATCCTGCCCGACGGGAGTCTGTGCGTTCCGCCCTGAAGCAGGTTGGGGACCTCGAGCGTCTCATGTCTCGCATCTGCTGCGGACGTTGCAGCCCGAGAGACCTTGTGGCGCTTAAGGCGTCACTGCAGGCAATACCCGGTCTGCGGGACACGCTGACCGAGACCACGGCAGACCTGCTGGTGAATGCACGGTGTAAGGGTATGCCGGATCTGAGCGACCTGATCGAGCTCATCGGTCGTACGGTGGTGGACGAGCCACCTGTTCAGTTGAGCGAAGGGGGCATCATCAGGGTGGGCCGTAACGGTGAACTGGACGAACTCCGCAAAGCGGCCTCCGGAGGCCGACAGTGGGTGGCTGAACTGCAGGCCAGAGAGCGGGAGCGCACCGGCATTCCGTCGCTCAAGGTCGGGTACAACAAGGCGTTCGGGTATTATATTGAAATTACAAAGGCGAATATGCGGAAGGCTCCGGATGACTACCTGCGCAAGCAGACCCTTGTGAACGCGGAGCGCTTCATTACACCGGCGTTGAAAGAATGGGAAGCGAAGATTCTGGGCGCCGACGAACGAGCGAAGGAACTGGAAAGGGAGTTGTTTCAGCAGCTCAGGGTCGAAGTGGAAGGCTGGGTGGACCAAGTGCAGCGCACGGCGCGCGCCGTGGCGTTGGTCGACGTACTGGCCTGCCTCGCAGAGGTTGCCGCGGCAAACGACTTCGTCCGGCCCGAAGTGGACGAGTCCACCGGAATCGCCATTCGGGAGGGCCGCCATCCCGTGGTCGAAGGGTTGCTGCCAACCGGCAAGTTTGTGCCCAACGATTTTTTCGTGGATGGCGACGAGGAACAGGTGTTGATCATTACGGGTCCCAATATGGCCGGAAAATCCACGATGTTGAGACAGATAGGTCTGATTGTTCTGCTGGCGCAGCTGGGCAGCTTTGTTCCGGCGGCGTCGGCGCGCGTCGGGGTAGTGGACCGCATTTTCACGCGCGTGGGGGCGTCCGACAACCTTGCCCGGGGTGAGTCCACGTTTCTTGTGGAAATGAACGAAGCAGCCAACATCCTGAACAACGCCACCCCCAGGAGCCTGGTGCTTCTGGACGAAATCGGCCGGGGCACCAGTACATTTGACGGACTCAGCATCGCCTGGGCGATGACGGAATATTTACACAATACAGCGGCTATACAGCCCCGCACGTTGTTCGCCACGCACTACCATGAAATGACGGAACTCGAGGAAATGCTGCCGAGGGTGAGGAATTACAGCGTGGCGGTCAGGAAGGAAGGCGACAACGTGACGTTTCTGCACCGGCTGGTGCCCGGTGGATGCGACCACAGTTACGGCATCGAGGTGGCGCGGCTTGCTGGAATGCCCCGCGAACTGATCGCACGAGCCCGCGAAGTGTTGCGCAAACTGGAAGAGAACGATCTCACTGCGACGGGAAAAAAAACGCAGGCTACCGTGATTCGTGAACCTGGCGTCGCCAACGGGCAGATGAATTTGTTTGACCTGCCTCCGGAAAGTCCGGTCCTGTGCGAGTTGCGCGGTCTGGATTTGGGTAATACCACGCCACTTGAGGCGCTCGTGATTCTCGATCGGTGGAAAAAGGAGATAGAAGACAGCAATAACAGGTGCTGACTCGTGGCACCCCGGAACTCAGGGCAAGCACACTGGTATACCGGTTCGTTTCCAGTCTGTCTACAGGACGTCGTCCGAACTGCCGTTTATGCGCTGAACGGACGAGACGCCGGACACGGAGAGGATCTTATCCCGCAGGTCTCGAAGCTGATTGACGTTTCTGACCTCTACGGTGAACCGGTTGCCGACCTGCCCGCCGGTTGTGTTCAGCTTTCCTTCCACAATCGGAATGCCCAGCTTGGATATGACGTGGCTGATGTCCCGGAGGAAATTGGGGCGATCGACTCCATTGACCCGTATCTGTACGGCAAAGGCCGTCTCCTCATCGGAATTCCAGTCAACGTCGACCAGGCGGTCGCGACCTTCCGCCAGATTCTCAATGTTGCGGCAGTCCCTCCTGTGAACCGATATTCCTTTGCCCCGTGTGATTACGCCAAGAACGACATCGCCGTATATGGGCTGGCAGCAGCGGGCGAACTGGGTCATCAGGTGATTCAGGCTATGAATGACAACGGGGTTCCCGCGTCCGTTTTTCTTTGATTCCGGGCGCTGGCGTCTGGGCGTGGGGCGGGCCGCGGGAAAAATCTGATGTGCGACGCGCTCCAGTGAAAGGGTTCCATTGCCCAGGTTGGCGTAGAGATGCTGAACGTCCTGCAGGTTGAAGTGTGCGGCTGCCGCTTCCAGTTTCTCTCCGGCCGTGCGTTTGCGTCGCCGCTTGAGTTCGCGGTCCAGCATGTCCTGGCCAAGCCTGACACTCTGGGAATACTCCTCTTCGCGTAACCATCGTCTGATGCGGCTGCGTGCTTTGGCGCTTTTAACAAAATCGAGCCAGTCCCGGTTGGGCCTCTGGTGCGGTGAGGTAATCACCTCAACGGTACTGCCCGTTTGCAGTGGCGTAGACAGGGACACCATCTGTTCGTCCACCCGGCTGCCGATACAACGCAATCCCACGTCCGTGTGTACCGCAAATGCAAAATCCAGAGGCGTAGCCCCTTCCGGTAGCTGGATCAGGTCGCCTTTGGGGGTAAAAACGTAGATTTCGTTTGGAAAGAGGTCCACCTTGAGGTCATCCATGAACTCCTGTGGATCGCTGGTCTCGCGCTGCCACTCCAGAATGCTGCGCAGCCAGGCCATATGGCGGTCCATCTCGGTGGGCCCGCGTTTGCCCTCCTTGTAAAGCCAGTGGGCCGCAATGCCCACCTCTGCGGTCTGATGCATCTCCCGCGTGCGGATCTGCACCTCCAGCATCATGCCCTCGGGACCGACAATTGTGGTGTGAAGCGACTGGTACATGTTGCTCTTGGGCGTGGCGATAAAGTCTTTGAAGCGGGCGATGACGGGCGGATACATGGTGTGGACGAGGCCCAGGACGTTGTAGCATTCCGGTATGGTTTCCACCAGGATTCGAAGCGCCAGAAGATCGTAGATCTCATTGAAGGCTCTTCCACGCACGTTCATTTTCTTGTAGATGCTGCTGAAATTCTTCGAGCGGCCCGTCATGTCGGCGTGAATCCCCGCTTTGTTGAGGGCCTCCGAGAGCGGTCTCTGCACCGCTTCGATGCATGCCTCACGCTCTTCGCGCGTCAGGTTGATCTTTTCCTGGATATACCGGTAAGCTTTCGGTTCCAGCCACTTGAGGCTGAGGTCTTCCAGTTCCGCCCGAATCCGGGACATGCCCAGCCGGTGGGCAAGAGGCGCATAAATGTCGCGACTCTCGTAAACCATGCGCTCCTGACTTTCCGGACGCAAATATTTCAGGGTGCGCATGTTGTGGAGCCGGTCCGCCAATTTGACGAGAACCACACGGATGTCCCGTGCCATGGAGAGCAGCATCTTGCGGAAATTCTCGGCCTGTTCTGCTCCATGGCTGTGGAAGGAAAAGTCTTTGATCTTGGAAACACCATCCACCAGGCTGGCAATTTCCGCCCCGAAATGAGATTCGATCTGGGAATGCGGAACACGGGTTTCGTCGACAACGTCGTGTAACAGGCCCGCGGCGACGGTCGCGGAGTCCAGACCGAGGTCGATCAGGATGCGGCAGACGGCCACGACGTGAGAAATGGCAGGATCGCCCGATTTGCGGCGCTGGTCGCGATGAGCGAGTTCGGCGAAGTGGTAGGCTTTGGAGATGAGCTGAAGATTCTGGTTCGGACGTATGTCCAGGGAAGCCCGGAGCAGGTTCTGCAATTCCGGAAAATTCGCCTCGCGTTCGACGATGGCTTCGATGGCCGGGAGGGTCCTGGATCCATCCGTTTGCAACATCACGGAGACCTCCATTGGATTTGATTGGTCAACGCCCGTGGTAATTCCCGCTGAGATCCTGCCACGGCTGTCCGTTCGATGGACGCCGGCGGCCGTTCAGCCAGCGCTCGATAACGCCTGCAGGCGTCGCCCCGCAATCCAATACGCCGCGCCAGCTTGCCCGCGTAACCATCACTGTTGGTGTCACACATTCAGGACAGTCTTTTAGCGAAAACCTCTCGGGAATACAATCTAACACATCCCCGTTTCAGTGTCAACCGCCACCGGCGTCGCGTTTACTGTGTTGCTTCCGGGTATTCCATGTCCCGTCGTGGCAGATCCGTCCTTTTCTTGCGACCACCCCCGCAGGACGGATTCGGCGGCTCAATACTACAATTTTGGAGGATCTATATGGCCTTGGGCGATATCCGTGGGGTCGTGGCAGTGCTGGTAACGCCGTTTGATGAACGTGAAGAAATCGTGTTCGAAGATATCGGCCGGCAGGTGGAGGCGGCGGTGGCATTCGGGATCGGGGCGGTGTGTCTGCCTGCATATGCGAGCGAGTTTTACAAGCTGTCCGGACGAGAACGGCTCGCGGTTGTCCGGACAGCGGTGGCAGCCGCCGACGGAAGGATTCCGGTGGTGGGCCAGTCAAACCACCCTTCGGCGAGGCAGGCGGCAAGTTTCGCCCTGGCAAACGCCGATGCCGGCGCCGACGTGATCAGTTTTGCAATCCCAAGGCAGTTTGGCACAATGGAAGCGGACCTGCTTACGTATTGCCGGACCATCTGTGACGCCGTGGACGTCCCCATACTTATACAGGATTTCAATCCGGGCGGTCCGACAGTCGACGGGAGGTTCTGCAGGCGACTTCGCGAGACCTGCGGAAATTTCAGGTACATTAAGCTGGAGGAGCCGCTTCTTGGTCGCAAGCTTCGGGGGATTCGGGAGGCAACGGGCGATCAGGTGGCAGTGCTTGAGGGTTGGGGAGGAATGTATATGCCGGATCTGTTCGATTGGGGCATCGCCGGCGTTATGCCCGGGCTTGGGCACGCGGACGTGATGAATCGGATCTGGGAACTCGGGTCGGCAGGCGACGTCGACGGCGCACTGGACGTGTTCGACGGGATCCTGGCGCAGATCGTCTTCTCACTGCAGGATATGGAGCTGTACCTGGTGGTGGAGAAACAGTTGTTGGCCGCGCGGGGTATCATCGGGCATTCATTCGTGCGCAGCCTTGCCATGACGCCCGAACCTGAAACGCTATTGCACGCGGAAAGGTTGAATGAGCGGGTGTTACAGGTTGCAGACGGGCTGGGCCTCACACGTCGCCCTCTGGTTTAACGTGAGGTGGCAGCGCCACCTGTTCTGCTCTGTGGGCGACACGGCGATGGAGCAACAACTGACGCGTTGCTGCAGCCGGTCCGGAAATCGATGGATTAAAAAGACCGAACTAAATGAAAACAGGCACGGCGAGTTTTCGCTTGCCTGAAAGAGGGGAACACGCTAAATTGTCGACGTGCAAGAAAGCGCCGGCAACGCGTCGGAAGCCAACGGTCAGTCACGGAGCCAGGATCCGATATGCGAGGACCCCGATACAACACGGTGACGGAACGGTGTCATCCCCGAACGGAGACCGTGCCGTTGTCATTCATTCTCCGGCATTCGCTCGATCCCGATCCGTATGCAAATTCGGATTTCGACGTCGAAAAACTGGACGCCGTCAGAAACGCAATCGAACCCACGTTGACCGGCCGCAAGTACGAGGTATTGCTGCTGCGCTCGCAAGGCAAGTCCATGGCCGAAATCGCGATGTTGCTTTCGGTCTCCAAGAGTACGGTGCGGAAATATTACCTTCAGGCGATACGGCAAGTGCGCCAGGCGCTGGGTGTCGAAGTGGAAACTAACCGACCGCCGGTCAGAAAGGACGGGGGCAATCCTGTTTCGCCGATAACGGCGTAGGATTACAGGACGAAGGGTATAGCAGCCCGTTGAGAAAGTCCATCCGGGCTGCGTCCGGCCCTTGTGGCCGAATTACCGCGTTGCGCTCTCTCCCCGAATCCCCGGATTCCACGTGGTCGCGCGCATTGTCTTCGGCCACAATGCCTCGCCTGCAGAGCGACTTTATCAACGGATTGACAGGCGGAGGGGCAGCTACTGGCTGTCTTTTTTTTGGACCGTCAGGGGTTTCGGTCCAGCGGATACCGATTTGAAGAAAGGAGCCTGCGATGGCGGTATTTCTCCACACCAGGATACGGGTGAGCGACCTGGACCGGTCGGCGGCGTTCTATTGCGACCATTTCGGTTTCGTGGTGAAAAGCAGGTCTGAGAAGTCACCGGCGGGAAACCAGATTATGCACCTGGAGTTGCCGGGCAATGCCCATACGCTCGAACTGACCTATTCGGACGATTACGTACTGAACGTCCCGGAGGATCTGATGCATTTTGCAATCGGCGTGCCGGATCTCATCGCGTTTTGCGACGGCCTCGAGAGCAAGGGTATCGACGTCTGGCCCGGCGATTGGCGTGAGACGTTTCCGGGTGGACGGAAGATGGCCTTTGTGGACGACCCCGACGGATACGAGATCGAGCTGCTGGAGCGGGAGGAATGAACGGATCGACGCGCGTGTAGCAACCGGAGCCGCTTTTTCCGTCTCAGGGATTCGAACGAGACGGCGCTATCCTCGAGCGGGCACGCGCCAGTTGGGATGCCAGACGGATGTCCCGGGCAGGCTTTCGCCCGTCCAGCTGTTCTGCATGGTCTCGAACCCGGGAAGTGCGGGGCTAACCACGGTTTCCCACAGGACTTCCACGTCTTCGTAGGTTTGCAGGCTGTGGCGCGGGTTCCTTTCTTTGTAATCCTGGAGCAGTTCCTCTGCCTTTTTGCCCAGCCAGCGCACTTCGTCGGCCACCATGCGCTCGCCAACGCTGCGGTCGGACTGCCGGACCGTGGGCCCCATTGCGAAATGAGGACCGGGGGCATCTTCGGGTGGTAGCCGGGAGACGTCCACGCAGTCCGGATGGAGCGCCCAGAGAAGCGAGGTTTCCACCTTTCCGGCATGGTCGCCGCCGCTCCGGCCGTCGTTGTCGAAGCCGGGCTGATTGGCTTCGTGGTCCGGCAGGCCGTAAAGCCGGGTGCCCACGTGGGGTTGTACCAGGTCGATGAGCGTTTTGAGGTCTTTCCAGTTTGGGCCGTAGTGGCCAGTAAGGAAGATGGCGGCGTGGAAGCGAAGGTGGTCGGCCATGCGGATATGGTAGCAAATGTTCTTGAAATGCTGCCAGGGCGGCATGCAGGTCATCCACGAGCGTTGCGCCTGACCCACCGTGCGCTCAAGCCACAGCGCATACCCACCGAGCTCGTGTATGTGCCAGAAGTCCGGCGGGGCCACAATACCGCCGTGTGCGCGGGCGGCCTCGCAGGCAATTCCATGCGCCTTCAGACCATCCAGGCCGACCGCATCGTGCGGGCCGTGGGGTTCGCAAAGACCGTATGGGAAGTAGACGAGCGGGCATGCTTCATAGGCGGCTTCCAACTGGTCGGGGAACATCCGTTCCCACTGCACCTGGCGCATATCGCAACTCCTTATTTTGAGTTTTACGCAGGAATCGCCCGTACCTGTCAATCCGACCCGGATTAAGGCGTGTAATGAGGCTGCGGGCTTACTACCGACTCGAATTGCGTACCTATTGCACCCTGCCGCGGCCTGCAACGGTCCAGACGGCTTCCACGACCCCGTTCCTAACGGCGTATGCGGTATCGTGCAGGTTGGTGGTCATGCCCTGGTGCTGGGGGATTACCGAAAGACGTTCCCCCACCTGGAACGTATGGTCGCAGGCGCTGACGTCGATATGGCCATGTTCTACGGACATTCCGTAGATTCTGGCGTTTGGCCGTTCCACGATGTATCCGTACGGAATGGGGGGATAGCTCGTGAAGGTTTTCTGGCCGCCGTCCACAATAATGCGTTCGGGGGCGGGCGTGCTGACGACGGTCACGACCACGCGTTCGGCGCAGGTTTTTGGGTTCGGGGGGTTGTCCGTGTGATTGATTCGGCGCATCCCCTCAAATACGTAGGAGCCGATACGGGTTTCGGTGCAGCCGATCTGTTTCGAGACGGCTTCGCTTCCGGTCCCGCCTCCGCTGACGACAGGCGCCTGGATGCCCGCGGCCTCGAGCAGTGTTCGTGTTCGCGTCAGGAATGGTTCAGCCTGCACCCGGCTGGGATACGTCATGATGCCCTGGAAGTGCAGGCCGGGCAGTGCAACGACTTTTCGCGCCAATTCCAGCGCGGCTTCCGGAGACTGGACACCGCATCGGTTGCCGCCGGTATCCAGTTCGATCAAGACAGGGATTTCCGGGTTCCCGGCCCGTTCGGATATGCCGCGCGCCGTTGTCTCGGAATCCAGGGCGACAGTGACCTTTGCCCGTTTACGAAGGCGGACAAGGCGTTCCACCTTTATGGCGCCAACGATATTGTAAGGGATAAGAATGTCGGTGATTCCCGCGTGGGCCATGGCTTCCGCTTCGCCTAACTTCTGACAGACAATGCCGGTGGCGCCTGCGTCCAACTGCAAGCGGGCTATTTCCGGAATTTTGTGGGTTTTCGTGTGTACGCGCAGGTCGATTTCGTGTTTACGGCAGGACTCGGCCAGGTCGTGGATATTTTTCGAGAGTACGTCAAGATCGATGGTCAACGCCGGCGTATCAAGGTCCTCGACTCGCATGGGCCATATCCTTTTTGATCTGGTGTTGGTATGTAATTTTACACGGGTAAGTTAAACATCGCGGCTCAGTATTTCAAAGACAAAAACACGTACACGTACGTCCGGGAGTCGTTGATTTCGCTTGACAGCGCATGTCCTGGCGGGCTAATTTTATAATTCTTGCATCCAATCACCACACGTTCAGGGAGGTGTTTTGGCAATTAAGGTAGGGTTTGTGGGCGCTGGGGGTCGTGCGAGGTCGCATATGCGGGGGCTGCGGGGGATTGAGGACGTGGACATCGCGGCGATTTGCGATGTGATCGGGGAAACCGCCGAGCGCGTGGCGGGCGAATATGGCGCGAGGGCGTATACCGACCATCGGAAGATGCTGGACGTTGAATCTCTTTCGGCCCTGTATGTCAGCGTCCCTACGTTTGCGCATACCGATGCCGAGATTCTGGCGGCTCAGCGGGGCGTGCATCTGTTCGTGGAAAAACCCGTGGCACCCACAATGGAGAAGGCCCTCGAAATTCTGGAGGGCGTGCGGGAGGCCGGCGTTTTGACTTGCGTGGGATATCAGTTGCGGTATTCCGGTATCGTGCAGCAGGCGAAGGCGTTTCTGGACGGCCGGGTTATCGGGATGGCGGCTGTCCACAGATGGGGCGGGCTGCCGGGAACACCGTGGTGGCGCGTGATGGCGCAATCGGGCGGACAGATTGTCGAGCAGACCACCCACCAGGTGGATCTGCTTCGCTATCTTGTGGGTGAGGTGGAGGAAGTGCACGCCTATTACGCGTTACGTACCCTGGATGACGAAGAAGACCTGGATATTCCGGATGTACACGCGATTAACCTGAAGTTTGAGACGGGGGCAATCGGCTCGTTGACGTCCACGTGCACGTTTCGAGAGGGCGGCGGGACCGGCCTCATGTCGTTCGTGCTGAAAAACATGCGGGCGGAGTTCGGGACGGATGGTCTGGTAGTGCATCCTGAATCCGCGGCAGACCCGGGGCCGGTTCAGAGCGATTCCGGAGATATCGACGAGGTGTTTATAAACGCCATTCGAACGGGCGACGGATCGGCCGTTCTATCGGACTATGAGGACGGCGTACGTTCACTCGACGTAACCCTTGCAGCCAACCGATCGGCCGACAGCGGTGGGCCTGAAGCGCCCTATTTCGCTGGCTGCGCCTCCGGCGCAGGGGAACCTGAGGCCGCTGCCCGCGTGTAAGCCTGTGTGTTTCCGTTTGTTCTTTAGAGAAAGACGATCTGGAGGTTGACCTATGAAATCAGAGCGCCCGCGGCGGCCGCGTACCGGACGGATACTGATCGACTATCTGAAATCAATCTTTTTTGCGGTTTTTCTGGCGATATTGATCCGTGCAACGCTGGTGCAGGCCTACCACATCCCATCAGGATCCATGGAGAATACGTTGATGGAGGGCGACTATGTGCTCGGGGACAAGCTGACGTTCGGCACGCAGATTCCGGATCGTCTGCCTGTCCTGAACTACAAGCTGCCTTCGTTTCGGTTCCCGGGTTTCCGTTCTCCCAAACCCGGGGATCTGGTTATTTTCGAGTTTCCGCAGGATCCGTCACGTGATTTCATCAAGCGATGCATTGCCGTGGGCGGGCAGACCATAGAGATCAGAAACAAGGTGGTATACGTGGACGGCAAGCCGTCTGCAAATCCCGCCGGCGTGAAGTTTTTGGACCGGCGGACGGAGTCCAAACGGTATAGCCCGCGCGACAACTACGGACCATACACGGTGCCGCCGGGTCATGTGTTCGTGATGGGGGATAACCGGGACAACAGCGACGACAGCAGGTACTGGGGGACGGTGTCGCTTGACAAAGTGAAGGCGCATCCGCTACTGATCTATTTTTCCTGGAATTCTGGAGCGCCGCTTTGGAATCCGCTCGAAAAGATCCGATGGAGACGATTGGGCATTGTGCGCTGACTGTCTCGGAAGGTATTCGGGAGGAAATCGCGTGCCGGCCCCGCAAACCCCCTGGTTTTTGCTCGCAACACAGTCTCGCGGCGTTTGCCTGCGCACCGGATTTTTTAACCGTGAGACGATTGTCAATCCGGCCTGTCGGGAGCCGAATTCCATCGTTCAGGCCGCGGATTCGATTTATTTCTATTGACCTTTGGCGTTCAGTCGCCGCATTCCGGGTCAACGGTGTCCGGATTCCACGTGGGCGCCGCAACAGACCAATGGCCGGAAGTCTGCATTGATCATGCTTCTTGCACAAAGGAAGGCGAACTCCATGTCCGGAAACCGTTCCACAATCTGGTTCTGCCTGGTATGTGTTGCCGCGATGCAGAGTTGTGGTCCTATACCGGAGGATACCGCCAACAATCCGACCAACGATTCCAACGGCGACCGGGTGTATTCGAACGATGAGTGGGGATTCAGGGTTTCGGTCCCCGGTGCGTGGGGTTGGACGGCGCAGACCAACTTTCAGGCCCGGGAGATAAATGGATTGCCGCGGGTTGAAGTGGTGATGAACCGGGAGCCGATCGCCGGATTCGGGGCGGTGTTGACGTTGAGGCCCCGCGCACTTTCGGAAACCGCGACGCTTCAGACCGTTGCGGCGGAACTCGAGGAGGAGTTCAAATCCACCTTCCTGGGATACCGGGCCGAGGAGAAGCGCACGTTCCAGATATCGGGGCGCGATGGCATCGAGTGGACTTTCCGTACTGTATTTCTGCGTCGGCGGGGAGACCGGTTTTTCGTTTCGGTCGTGCTGGACGGGCGAAAGGCTTATCTGATGATGGGCAATGGGACGTCCGCCGCCTTTCCCACAGAGGAATACCGTTCAATCGCGTCATCCATCGAATTCCGTTAGGATCAGGCGGGCGGAGCAAGAAAGTCGAGGCGCGAATCAATTCGTCGCGCTGTAATGAACTTGCAGTGGTCGGCTTGCTTCTTGAACCGGGAACCCCCCGCAGCCGCAAGCCGGGACATTGACCGCACTGCGTTTACTGAATTCAAAAGGCTCCCACGGGATTTCTGGATAGCCCGGAGGAGCCTGTTTTTCTTTTGTAACGTCTTTTGTCTGTTCCCGCCCCTGCCTGCCGCCGGCGAAAAAACGTACTCGTTCAGTCCACCGGTTCGCAGCGTTTGCGAATCGTCACCAGGCCGAGCCCTTCGGTCTGCAGGGCTTCACGGAAGATAGCGCGCATGCGAGCCTCAGTATCCGTTTCTTCTACCGTCCAGACCGGGTCGACGCCGCAGGCCGCTGCCAGGTCGTCGATGCCAACGACCGGACCGGTTTTTCCGTTGGCCGGGACGCCTCGATCGGGGGTGGGTTGGCCTCCGGTCGTGAGTGAGCCGGCGTTGTCGAGGACCACAAGCAACAGGTCGGCGCCGGTGGATCTGGCATGAATCAGCGCATTGACGCTGCTGTGGTAGAAGGCCGAGTCGCCTGTGATGGCCACGACACGCTCTCGAACTCCCGCTTTCCGGAGTCCCAGTGCGGCGCCGACCGCGGATCCCATGCACAGCTTGGTGTCGAGGTATCGGGCGGCAATGACAACGCAGCCGGGATCGGCGGTGAGAAATGGGTTCTGGCCCAGGGCGGCCGCTTCTTCACGCAGCGCGGAGAGGATGTCATTGTAAGGGCAGCCGGCGCAGTGTGACTTCCTGTATGGTTTTTCCTTCTGCCAGTCCGCTTCGTTGAAGACGCGCTTCGGCGCCATGTCCGGCAGAAGGGCTTTCAGCGCTTTCTGCATCTGCCATCGGAAGAGTTCACCTTCTCCCGGTACATGACCGCTGCGTTTGCCGATGACGCTCGGGGTGACGCCCGCGTCGTACCCGATGGTTTTAATGCTGTCTTCGAGATACGGGTCCACTTCTTCAAGTACAAGGACCTGTCTGCATTGTTTCAGGAAATTTGTGATAAGGCCCCTGGGAAGGGGATAGAGAGAACCGAGTTTGAGGTACCTGAGATCCGACGTATCCGCACCTTCCAGCGCGTCCTTGAGTTTGGTGTGGCCGAATCCGGATGCGATGACGCCCATGTCCCCGTCGCCCTCGATCCGGTTGAAGGGAACACCTTCGAACGCTTGAGAGATGTCCTTGAGATTTCGATGGAGCCGTCGGTGGTTGGGTATGCAGTTGGACAGTGACGAAATCCAGCGCATCGGCTCCCTGTCCGGTTCCAGCGCATGCAAGGACGCGGGCTTGCGGACAGGGGGCTGGTTGGCTTCGCAGACGCTGAAGCTCCGGGTAATGCGAATGATGACGACCGTCCGGAACGCTTCCGAGAAATCAAAGGCCCAGCGCATCATTCGCCGGCCTTCCGCAGGCGTCGCCGGCTCGAGCATGGGGATTTCGGCAAGGGGGGGCGAAAAATCGTCCGTCCTGCTCGTTCTGGGACCCCCACGCGCCGGGATCGTCGCCCATGAGGATCACCAGGCCAGCGTGAACGCCGGTCATATTCAGAACCATCAGGGTGTCCAGCGCCACGTTCATGCCCACGCTCTTCAAGCATACGAGCACCCGCCGGCCGCCCTGGGATACGCCGGCCGCAACGTCCAGGGCAATGCGTTCGTTCAGACACCACTCGGTATCGTGGCCGTATTCGTCCGCCGTCTCGGCAAGCGCGGTAAACGTACCTGTGCCGGGGGAGCCGGGATACCCGGTAACGCAGCCGACACCGGCCTCGATTGCGCCCCGGGCCAGGGCCGTGTCTCCGTTGATTTGCAGTGCATCCATCGGGCATCTCCATTGTGAATTGGCACCATTACAGTCGAACCATCGATGGTACCCGTACATCCTGGGCTTGTCAAGCGCTAAAGGGAATGTCAAGGGCTTGAAGTACGTCTGCGGCGACGGGATCAGCGGTCGCTTTACCTGATTCTCAGATCAATCCGATCAGTCCCCAATACAGGAAGTTGAGCGGGATCAGAAGCAGGAGCGAAACCAGCGCAAGGAGAACCATCAGACGGATGAATTGGCCCATATGCACGTAGCGAAAGCTGTACGCCAGGATGAACGGCGCCGCCTGGTAAGGAAAAAACCCGCAACTTGCGACAATGGCCATACAGAATGCGGCGGGGAGCGGCGCGATGTCGGACTGGGCGGCCACGTCCAGAAGCACCGGCGTGAGTATAGCGGCCACAGCAGCCGTGTCCGCCAGAAAGTTGAAAGGCAGAATGACTGCAGAGAGCAGGATGAGTTTGGAGAACAGGCTTTCGCCTGCGTGTGAAAGCCAGTCCGTAAACAACTCGGCGAGGCGGGGGCTGTAGCCGGTTGTTTCAAGGGCATGCCCCACGGAGAACGCGGCGGCGATGTAGATGAGCAGGGGAAAGTTGACCTTTCTCAGCAGATCAGGGTGGAGAGGTCCCCATCCGGGAAGATAACAAGCGAGAACCAGCCCCAGGCCAACGTAGGCCGGGTGGATGCCGTGGAGCGCGTCGGTGGCCCACAGCAGCACGCCCGCAAGCAGGATGCACAGGGTTTTCTTTTCTTCGAGCGTAACGGCATCGGGCACGTCGGGATCGCCTTCGGGTTTCGTCCGGATACGGGAATCGCCTCGCAGTGGCAGTAGCAGGCGGATCAGCAGGTAACAGCACGCGACACGGCAGAAGGAGAACACAGGAAAGAGATACATTGCCCACTGGCCCCAGTAGACGGTAATATCCCTGGATTCCAGAACGCCGAAGACCACCAGGCTGGGCACCGAAGCCGTAAGGACGCCGGTGCCGCCGTAATATGTGGAACAGGCCAGAGAAAGAATCAGCGCGGCGCTTACTCTGGATCCGGGGGGTTCGCCGAGCGTCCGCAGCAGGGTGATGATAAGGGGCATGAGGATCAGGATCCGCACGACCCCCGAAGGTATGAGAAGCGCCGAGAGCATGCCCAGGACGTGGAGCGCGAGGATTAGCCCGTGCAGGCTGTCGATGTGTCCGAGCACCAGGCGGGATATCCGGGCGCCCAGCGGGGTTTCGGTGATGCTCAGGCTGAGCGCCATGCCGGCGAATATCAGCCAGACGGTTCTGCTGGAGAAGGGCCCGAAGGCGGTTTCAAACGGGAGTACGTCCAGGATGGGGAAGAGGACGATCAGTAGCAGGGAACTGTATTCGAGCGGGACGGGTTCGAAGGTCCACAGCACAACGGTGGCAAGAGACAACGCCAGCGCCAGACGAGGCACGGTGCCGACGTCGCCCGGATACAGGAGGACGACCAGCGGCAGAAGGACGGCGAGAATCAGCCCTGCGACGGTTTTTCGGGTCATTATGGGAATGCCTTGATCCGTAGTTTGAAAACGAAAGACGGAAAATAGACAAAGTACTCACAAAATGCAATGAAATTAACGGGTTATGCGTGGTCCGGATTGTTGACCGATGGTTCCGGCGGATGAAGCAGGCCGCGTGTAAAACATAACTGACGCACTTCGTTTCGCCGCACAAGGAACTTGACCGCGGTTTAAAGATATCGGTATCTTCATCACGTTTCACATATCAAATGGTACCGGGACAAGGACGCCCAATATTCCAGCCGCAGAGTTTCACGGAAGACATACCGCGAGATACCCTATACGCTTTTTCCGTCGCATCGCCATGACGAGACCGGAACGCCAATGGAGTTCAAGATAGAG
The DNA here is from genome assembly GCA_963662665.2 of Candidatus Latescibacterota bacterium. GTDB lineage: Bacteria > Latescibacterota > UBA2968 > UBA2968 > JAAXHE01. Next base: position 56,993 of record CAXXJS010000016.1, on the reverse strand, counting down.
GTAGAAACCGCCGGCGTCCTGCCCGAATACGGGAAGGTGCCCATCGCCTTCGAGGTTAAGCGCCGCTTTCGCATCGAGCAGGTATCCGATGGCCTCGGGGGAATCCGGCTGATCGAGGAAGCCGTGAATCCACCCTGGATCAAGGACTACGACCGGCCCGACGGCCCCGAACGATGGGCCCGCAAACCTTGGGACCTGTCGAAATGGATCTTCCTGGGTGCCTTCCTCGATCACGAGCGCATCGGCGGCGCCATCGTCGCGTTTCATGGCGACGGCCTGAACTACTGCGAAGGGAGACGAGACCTCGCGGGCCTGTGGGACATTCGCGTCAGTCCGGAATATCGCGGACGGGGCGTCGGCAGGGCGCTGTTTCATCGTGTGGAAGCCTCTGCCAGGGAAAGGGGCTGCATACAGTTGAAGATCGAGACCCAGAACGTCAACGTCGCCGCCTGCCGCTTTTACGCCCGCATGGGCGCGCGGCTCGGCAAAGTCCATCTCTATGCCTATCGCGCCGAGGGCCTGGACGAGGTGGAATTGACCTGGTACAAGGATCTGTAACGAAGCGGCAAGTCGTGCCCCGAATCAACCTGCATCGGCGCGCGATCAGATCGACGTCTTCGTTTCCACTCGGCCATTTCCTTTGTTCGCCGCACCGCCAGCGCCAGGATAATTCTTGAATTAGCGCGGCCATTTCGATACATTCGTAAGACTACGGTCTTTCAGACCGATTCCAGCAGGGAAGGGCCCGAGGATGGCCTCCTGGACTTCCGCCCGTTAGTGAAATGAAGGATTAGTGCGAGGTCCCTTATCGTGACGATGAGGAAATAAAGTGACGCGCGACACTCCGAACCGTGGCGCCGAGGACTGCGGCCCGGCGGCTCGTCTGTCCGAAAACGCGCTCAAGGTGCAACCCTATTTCCCGACGCTCATTTTTTCTCTGGAAGTACCGGACAGCGAGCTTCTGAACGCCGACGTGATCAAGGCGATCTACGCAGAACGAGAACGCGACGAAGCAGGGGTGCCCAAGTCGAACTTTCCGGAGTTGGGGAGTTGGCACAGCCACGTCAATATGCACAAGGACGTTATATTTACGGAGTTGGTTCAATGCGTCGACGCGGCTTCGGACCTGATGTGCCGCGAACTCGGTTATCACAGGTCCTATCAACTGAGCATCGGCACGATGTGGTCGATCATCAATCCACCGGGTGGAGTGAACCGGGCACATATCCACCCCGGCTGCATCTGGAGCGGCGTCTACTACGTCCAGGCGCCCACGAATTCGGGTCGAATCGAGTTCATCGATCCGCGCACCCAGAACCTGATGAATCCCGTCAGATACATCCCCGGCACCAGACGACCACGAATCTGCTGGACGAAAGTCCGATACAAACCCGTGGCCGGAAGAATGCTGATCTTCCCGAGTTGGCTGTACCATAGCGTGGCTCCGAATCGATCCAGGGCCGAGGGGAAGGCCGCCGATCGGATCATCGTGAGCTTCAACCTGTCTCAGAAAAAGCGCAAATAGCCTTTCTGTATTTTATACTTACAGGTAGGGAAACGGAGATGACACACCTGAGGCGTTTTATTTCCGTCGTGAGCATCGTGATCCTGATGGCTTTGGGTCGACCTTCGTCTATTTACGGGCACAGCGAAAAAGACACGCCGGTGGATGACCAGACCTCGCCCTTCCTCAGAAGCGAAAGGAGCATCGACTCACGTACCGGCTTTGGAATCAGTGCTTCCAGTGACGACGACGACGATGACGACGATGACGATGACGACGACGATGACGACGATGACGACGATGACGACGATGACGACGACGATGACGACGATGACGATGACGACGACGATGATGACGACGATGACGACGATGACGATGACGACGACGATGATGACGATGACGATGACGACGACGATGATGACGATGATGACGACGACGATGATAATGACGAGGGCGATGAGAACGACGAGGGTGATGAGGGCGATGAGAACGACGAGGGTGATGAAGGCGATGAGAACGACGAGGGCGACGAGGACGACGAGGGCGACGAAGGTGATGAGAACGACGAGGGTGACGAGGGCGACGAGAACGATGAGGGCGACGAAGGCGACGAAAACGATGGCGACGAAGGCGACGAGAACGACGAGGGCGATGAGGGCGATGAGAACGACGAAGGCGACGAGGGCGACGAGGGCGATGAGGGCGATGAGAACGACGGCGATGAGGGTGACGAGGGCGATGAGGGCGACGAGGGTGACGAGGGTGATGAGAACGACGAGAACGATGAGGGTGATGAGAACGACGAGAACGATGAGGGTGATGAGAACGACGAGAACGATGAGGGCGACGAGGGCGACGAGAACGATGAGGGCGACGAGGGCGATGAGAACGATGAGGGCGATGAGGGCGACGAAAACGACGGTGACGAGGGCGATGAGAACGACGAGGGCGATGAGGGCGACGAGGGTGATGAGGGTGATGAGGGCGACGAGAACGACGGCGACGAGGGCGACGAGGGTGATGAGGGCGACGAGAACGACGAGGGCGATGAGGGCGATGAGGGTGATGAGGGCGACGAGAACGACGAGGGCGATGAGGGCGACGAGAACGACGGCGACGAGGGTAACGAGGGTGATGAGGGCGACGAGGACGACGAGGGCGACGAAGGCGACGAGGGCGACGAGGGTGACGAGGACGATGAGGGCGTTGTGGGCGACGAGAACGAGGGCGATGAGGGCGACGAGAGCGATGAGGGCGACGAGAATGACGAGGGCGATGAGGGCGACGAGAACGACGAGGGCGATGAGGACGACGAGAATGATGAGGGCGATGAGGGCGACGAGGGCGATGAGGACGACGAGAATGATGAGGGCGATGAGGGCGACGAGGGCGATGAGAATAACGACGAACAAACCACCGGTACTCCCGCGCCAACGCCTGAACGGTCAGATTTTAATGGGGACGGCGCGGTCGATTTCAGCGACTTTATAAGTTTCGCACGTGCCTTCGGTACTGACGATGCCCGATTCGACCTCAATGGTGACGGTACCGTCGACTTCCAGGACTTTTTGATATTCGCTGCTTCGTTCAACAAACCTTAGCCGGCATATCCGTCATTAGCGCGATTCTTTCGATTGCGAGTTTCATTGCGCGTTTCTGGCGCCGTCCGTCTCTCGAGTGTCCTGACCTGCGTTGAGACTGATCGGGATTACAACCCGCGAAGTGGACGTACCAGGGACGGCGTCCCGGATTTCAACGGTCTGAAATTCTTCAGAATGCGAGTCCATTTCGATGAGTAGTGGTGACGGGCGCCTGACCGGCCTCGGTAACGTCTTCGAAAAATGAACTGGAATGGAGTATTGACCAGGCCGGTTGACGCCGCCGCGAATTCGGATTCCGGCAGCAAACACGATACACGATACGGGATCAGACGCCCTGCGAAGGCCCTGTTGCTGGCTGCGTTCGCGGCCGCGCAGTTGATTCTGCCGCTGCGCCATTTTGCCATAGAGGGCGACGTCGCATGGACGGACGAAGGACACAATTTTTCCTGGCGGATGAAACTCCGGGACAAGCGTGCGCGTGAGATATCGTTCCATACCAGAGATCCGGACACCGGTCAATTGGTCGTCCTGCCGACCTCCGAACTGTCCCGCAGGCAGCGGCGCAAAATGTCCACCAGACCGCATATGATAAATCAATACGCAAGGCACCTTTCGGAGAAACTCAGGCAAGGTGGTTTCGAAAACGCGCCTGTATACGTTCGTTCGTTGGTTTCATTGAACGGCAGGGACTACAGACCCCTTGTTGGTGAGACTGTCAACCTCGCTGCCGTCGGATATTCCCTGTTCGGGCACAACGAATGGATTACATTGCGCAATTGACGATACTTTGCGCCGTCACGTGCAAGCCAGGCTGTGAACTCCTTCCGTGGCAGCGTTAGCATACCGGAGTCCGGTGCGCCGGGTCGCGAAGTCAGGATTACTTCCGAGGGGACTTGCAGGAGCCGACTGTATCAGCGGTCGGCTTTTTTCCGGTACCGGCAGGTATGGTGCTGCTGTCTGTCGTCATTGCCCGGGTACAGGCGCATCCGCTTGACTTTACGAACGGGGCTCGGCATATTTGCAACCGCAGGAGACTCGCGAATTCGATACGGCATGAAGAGGAAGAATGAAGAACGGGCGCTTCAACGGAATCTATCCGGCCGTCGTGAGTCCGCGGAACGAGCACGGCGGGTTCGGCGTGGCGGCGTTTGAACGGGCGTGAATACGTTGGCTTTCACGACCGTCATCGAAAGGAACGTCAGGTATGAGTCTCGTACCAATCGAGGCATTTGCGGCGTTATTTATCGCCCTGTCGCTGACAATCAGGCGTCCGGCAAGCGCTGGGACACGCGATATCGGAGACGGGTTCGCGCTGCACGGCGTGGCCGCCCCGGTGTCCCGCGCGAGAGGGGTGGCGGCAACGGTTGACGGCGACGGGCGGCCGATAGTTCTGGCGTGGCCGATGGACCACCGGGGCTGCGGTTCGATTCTGGTGATCGATGCGCGGACGGGGCAGGTGGAACAGATTCCGACCCCGTTCGGAATGGCCTCTACCCCGTTTGCCGTGCTCCTGTCCACGCGGAACCGGTTCTATTCCTATTTCGATAAATTCGTTGAGTTCGACGCCGAAACGCGTCGCTTCACGTTCTGGTCCGATGCGCCGCCGAATTTCGCGATGTCGTTTACGGAGGACGATCACGGCGTCGTCTGGACGTCCGCGTATCCCAATTGCGAACTGCTCAGTTACGTTCCCGACAGCGGCGACCTGATAAACCATGGTCCGCTGAATCATGAGACGTGGCCGCAGTACCCCAGGACAATCGCGGTGGACGGTTCCGGCTGGGTCTACGTGGGCATCGGCTCGACGCGCGGGCAGATCGTGGCGTTCGATCCGGGAACCGGGGAGCGGACCACGCTGGTTCCCGAATCGGATCGCCGGCACGGCGCATCAACGGTCTACCGGGGGGTGGACGGCAGGGTGTACGGGAGACCCTTCAACGGCGGGCCCTGGTGGGCAATGCTCGAAGGCGGGGTGACGCCCGTGGACGCGCCCGCCGCCGAGCAGCCCATTCCGGCCGGCAGCCAGGAGGCGGTCCTGGACAATTTTCCGGACGGCCTGGCGCTGGAGGAGATCAACCTGCCCGAGCGATACGTCGACGTTCGGGAGGCGGGAACGGTCAGGCGGCTGGACATCGACTTTGAGTCCGCCGGGTCGCACATTCTGTCGATCGCAAAAGGTCCGGACGGCAGAATCCACGGTTCAACCGGGCATCCCTTGCGGTTTTATACGTACGATGTTCAGGCTGATACGTTCATCCACCGTGGTCTATGGGACCTGAGCGGACACCTTAACGCGCTTTCCGTTCAGGGCCGGAAAATCTATTGCGGAGAATACTCGGGCGGCAGGCTCTGGGAATACGATCCGTTTCTGCCCTGGGCCGATCGAGCGCCGGAAAATCCGAACCCAAGGGTTCTGATTTCCGTGAGCCCAACGATAATCCGCCCGCACGCGTTGCTGGCGCACCCGGACGGTCGGCGCCTGATCATGACGGGTACGCCCGGGTATGGATTGACGGGCGGAGGGATGCTGATCTGGGATACTGAATCTGAGAGCCACACGCTGCTGACACACGAGGATCTCATTCCTGATCACAGCACGGTATCGCTCGCGGCAACGCCCTGCGGGAACATCGTGGGGGGCACGACGATCAGCCCCGGTACGGGCGGGGAAGCGCGCGCGAAGGAGGCGGAACTCTACTTACTGGATCCGGATGAAGGCCGGGTGCTGTTTCGCGAAGCCGTTGTGCCGGGCGCCTCGGAGATTCGGGACCTGCTGCCGGGTCCGGACGGACTGATCTACGGTCTCGCCGACGGATCCGCGTTCTTCGTTTTCAATCCCGAATCGCGCGAAGTCGTTCACTTCGAGTCGAAACTGCCATACGGCGATCTCGCCGGCCAACAGGCCCCAAGGATCCTGGCAACTGGACCCGACGACAGGATCTATGCGCTGTTTCGCAACGCGATCGTTCGCATTGAGCCGGGTTCGTTCGAACACGTGCAGGTGGGGGAGCCCCCGGTCAACGCGAACGCGGGAATCGTATTACACGAAGGCCGGCTTTATTTCACCCATAGTTCGGAAGTCTGGAGCTTCCGGGTGCCCGGGCTTTAGGGGAATGCCAGCCGCCGGGACCGTTCCACGTGCCGCCGTGTTGATGCCCTGATCGCGATTGTGCCTCGGTTCAGGCCGTTTGCGCCTCCCAAAGCGCCCGGTAGTAGCGCAACAGGCGCTCCGGCTCCGGGCTGGCGGGGATTTCGGCCAGGGTATACCCGTCATATCCCTCGTCTTTCAGGAGACTGAAGAGTTCCCGCCATGGGTATTCGGCCTTGTGCAGTTCATTGATGTGCACAAGCCCGATTTTATGTTTCAGCAGGTCGAAACCCGGCTTGACCGAACCGTTGACGACGTCCTGCGGATTCGAGTTCCAGCAGAGACAGACGTTGTGGTGGTCGGCATGGTCGATGATGGTGCGCATGCGCCGGGGTTCGCAGGTGTCCCGGCCATGGACCTCCACTCGAATCTGGACGCCTAGGCTGGCAGCGGCTTCACCGCATTCCCTGAGTGCGAGACCGATCTGTTCAAGGGTCTTTTCTTCGGGGATGCCTCTATCCGTCTGCAGCCCGTTGGGTCGCACCTTTACACCGGGGCAGCCCAGGTCCGCGGCGAGTCTCGCGTTTTCGACGGTTTCGTCGATGTTCTGGCGCACGGTCTCCGGTTCCACGGCGTGGTATTCACAGACGCTTCCGAGACCGACGATATCAATGCCCGCGTCTTCGAACCGACGCCTTACTGCGCTGCGCTGAATGGGTGAAAGGTCGATTTCCACGCCGTGGGCGTGTGTGGTGCGCAGTTCAACCCCCTGCATCCCGGTAGTATGGCACATGTCGATCAGTGTGGGGACATCCCAGTCTTTGGCGATCTGGTAAGTAACGATTCCAAGTTTCATCCGTGGCGCTCCTTTCGTGCCTGGCTGGTTGTAGGGTTCAATTTCAAGATATCGGCTCAAGTCCGAAAGTCAACGCCTTTGTGTGTTGGGAATAGCGCCCCCGGCAGTACGTTTGTGTCCGTCCGCGTGACGAATAGCCGACGAAAACCCGGCTGTCCCCTTCTGTAACGGATTTACCCGGCATGCAGACACAAAATGGATAACATATCGCCGTATCGGAGTTATCAGGAGGTTGGATGAGCCGGCCGGAATCTGTACTCACTCCCGGGTTTCAAATACGACGGGCGGCTTCAGAAGACATGGAGCTTGCGGGTGAGATCGCCCGGCAGGCGTGGCAGAGGATCCACGTCAGTTCCGTCGAGATTATGGGAGACGAAATGCACGCCGTGCTGTGCGCGAACTGGGAAGAAGAGAAAACAGCCGCGGTACGTCGTCACTGGGAGTCGAACCCGGAGTGGTTCCGGGTTGTAGCCGCAATGGAGACGGACAACGTGGTTGCGTTCCTGACGTTTTCGATCGATCGGGAGAAATCCCTTGGTAGAATTACGAACAATGCCGTTGCGCCCGAAGCACAGGGTAAGGGGCTTGGTACGGCGATGTACCGATATGCGCTGGACTACTTTCGGTCGGAAGGGCTTCGTTTTGCGTGTGTCGGTACCGGGCTGGACGAGGGGCACGCGCCCGCACGCCGGGCTTATGAAAAAGCCGGATTCAACATTGCGCAGCCCCAGGTAACGTACTTTCAATACCTGTGAATCAGGCTCGGCTGTACGACCATCCGGATTCTCTGCCTTCGAACGTGTAAATCCTGTCCATAATGAAGTAGTCTGTCGGGCGTTGTTTATGTCGAAACCCTTGACATTTTATAGCCATTTGGTTATATTATGTAGTGTTTCGCGCCCAATGGAACTTAAAGGAAGTCTTGTGGATCGGAGAATCCAGGAAAAAGCTGAAGGAATTTCCCGTGCCGGTCCGGAAGGAAGACTGTTTTCAAAAGAAGTCAAGTCGCGGTAGAAGGACTCCGAAGAAAGACCTCGATCCTGTCAGGAGACGACTGAGAGTGGCGCAGGAATTGGAGGCGGGTTATGAGCGACAAAATCAAGATTGAAAAGAGTTCGGGCAATGTGTTCGAGGATCTTGATTTGCCTGACGCTGAGGAGCTGTTTCTTAAATCGACGCTTGGATTTGAAGTGTTCCAGATTATCGGAAAACGTAAGCTTACCCAGGCGGAGGCGGCAGAGGTGTTAGGAGTGAAGCAACCGGAAATATCCCGTCTGAAGAAGGGAAAGTTCAATCATTACAGCGTTGAGCGATTGATGACGTTTCTTACCCGCCTGAATCGCGATATTGAGATCCGAATCATCCCGTCGGAAAACAGGGAGGGAAAACGACGCGTCGTAGCCGTTTAGTACCACGTCCGGTGAATTGGAACCTTCGTCGCCGGTAACGAATCACAGGGATCATCGGTGGTACCGGCGACCGCCCATTCCCGGACTGGCCGGGGTCCACGTCGCAAGTGGTTTGCATATTCACGAACGAAAGGAAATTCGTGAAACAGGAGCGCGAGTTATGAGAATACTGATTACCTCTGGAGCGACATCGTTGGCCCGGGCGTTGGCGGCGGAACTGTCGCCGCAACACAAGGTGACGTTGACGGACGTCGTGGACGTGTCCACGGAACTCGACTTTCTAAAGTGTGAATTGGGTCACGATGGAGAATCGGAATCCCTGGTGGACGGGATGGATGCGATCGTACACCTCGCGCAGCTGCCCGAAGGGTTGGAGACCGACGAACGCGAAATCGACTTTCAGACGCGGTGTACCTACAATCTGCTGCACGCCGCCAGGGAGAAGAAGGTCGGGCACGTCGTGTACGTGAGTTCCCTCAGCCTGTTTGAGGCGTGTGATCCGAATTGGAACGTAAATGAGCAATGGGCGCCGCGGCCGTCAACCGAAGCCGCGCCGATGGCGAGGTACCTTGGTGAATTCACCTGCAGGGAGTTTGCGCGGGAGCACTCGTTGCGCGTGACGTGTCTGCGTTTCGGCGACGTGGGGGGCGAAGGCGACGCGGCATTGACGATGGATGACGCGGTGAGGGCGATCGCGTCGGCGCTGTCGAATGACGGGCCGATGTGGCGGGTACTGCACGTGCAGTCCGAGGTGGAGTGCGCGAGGTTTCCCATCGACCAGGCCAAAAGAGCTCTTGGCATTTAGCCCCAATTGGAAAAAACAGCAGCGCGGCGGCGGGACGAAAACCCCTGAAACGGGGCACAACGGTCGTAAAAAAGGACGTTTTTTCAGTTTACGTCCAGTGACCTGGTGTATCCTGGTAATCAGAAGTTAAATCACCTTTATCCACTTGCATATGTTCGGTTTTACTTCCCCGAAGAAGTACGAATCAAGGTCAGGCAGTGAAATCCGACCTGTGCCGGAGATGGACATGAGAGTTGTGATTTACGGTGGCAACGGGATGTTGGGACCGCACGTGGTGAAGGCGCTGGAGGGTCACGTGAACCTGCGGATAACCGATCTGGAGCCGTTCGAAACGTCCCACGAAATGATGCCAGTGGACGTTGCGAACCCGGAGGCCGTTATCAGCGCGTCCGAAGGGATGGATGCGATCATCAACCTTTCCGTCTTGCGTCCGCATCGAAAAGTCGCGTTCGACGTGAACACTCTGGGGTGCTTCAACGTCATGCGGGCGGCGGTGAAACACGGCATACGCCGTGTCATCAACACGGGCCCGCACTTTACCGTGCAGGGAGAATCCTACGTGAACTGGGACTATCACATCGGCCCCGGCGTGCCTCCGAAGCCCGGGACGAATCTGTACGCGCTGTCCAAGGGACTGGGTCAGGAAATCTGCAGGATTTTCGCCTCGAACTTCGACGTGTACGTGTTGTGTTACCTGTTCTGGAGTTTCCGCGATCATAATCCATTCTCTCAACCTGTTCATGACCGGTCTTTTATGGTATCGTGGCGGGATGCCGCCGCCGCGTTCCTCCCCGGATTGAAGATTCCACTGGAGCGTCTGCCGTCGCGTTGCGAGGTATTCGATATTCTCGGCGATCGGCCGCACGGGCATTTTACAAACGAAAAGACCAGGCGGATTCTGGGTTGGCGACCCCGGGACGGGATGGCATATACCTACCTGAAAAAATAGACAGCCCGCGCAGGCTGGCGGAATTTCGGAGACCGTCTCCCGTACATACTGGACCGGCCAGGCATGGCGCCGGTCTCCGGACTAACGGTACGGGACACCTTCGGAGAGGGATATGAGAGTCGTGATATACGGCGGTAACGGGATGTTGGGGCCGCACGTCGTGAAAGCGCTGGAGGGGCACGTCTCGCTGCGAATAACGGACCTGGAACCATTCGACTCGCCCCACGACACGATGGCCGTGGACGTTGCGGACCCGGAGGCCGTTATGCGCGCTGCCGAGGGGATGGACGCGATCATCAACCTGTCCGTCCTGCGTCCGCACCGGAAAATCGCGTTCGACGTAAATACGCTGGGGTGTTATAACGTCATGCGCGCAGCAGTGAAACACGGCATACGCCGGGTTATCAACACGGGGCCGCACTTTACCGTGCAGGGCGAACCCTACACGGCGTGGGACTACGGGATCGGCCCGGACGTGCCGCCGAAGCCGAGTACGAACCTGTACGCGCTGTCCAAGGGATTGGGGCAGGAAATATGCAGGATCTTTACCCTGCATTCCAACGTTTACGTATTGTGCTATCTGTTCTGCATTTTTCGGGACCACGACGCGTCGGCCGAGCCGGCCCGGGACTGGTCGTTTCTGGTGTCGTGGCGTGACGCGGCCGCCGCGTTCCTGCCGGGGTTGACTATTGGACCGGAACGGCTGCCGTCGCGTTGCGAGGTATTCAATATCTTCGGAAATCGCCCGCACGGTCAGTTTATAAACGATAAAGCAAAACGCATTCTTGGGTGGCAACCGAACGATAGTCTGGAATATACGTATTTGAAGAAATAGACACCCGCCCATCATTGCAATTTACGGGGATTTGTTCGTGAACTATACACCGCATACGGATCGAGATATCCGGAGGATGCTGGAGGCAATCGGGGTCGATTCAGTAGGGGCGTTGTTTGAACCGGTGCCGGAATCCCTTCGGTTGAATTCCCTGGATCTGCCCGCCGGCATCAGCGAGATGGAGGCGCTTGAGCTGGTTCAGGATCTGGGACGGTCGGCGCGGGCAGAAACGCCGGGGCTGTCTTTCGCGGGCGGCGGCGCCTACGAGCATTTCACGCCCAGCGTCGTCGATGCAATGATTTCACGCAGCGAGTTCTATACGGCCTATACGCCGTATCAGGCGGAGGTGAGCCAGGGAACCCTGCGGGCGATTTTCGAGTTTCAGACCATGGTCTGCGAACTGACGGGTATGGAAGTGGCCAATGCTTCCATGTACGACGGGGGCGTCCGCACTCGCGGAGGCTGTGATGATGGCGGTGCGGATCAATGGCGGCTCCCGCGTACTGCTGCCGCGCAGTCTGCATCCGTTTTACCGGCGGGTGGTCGAAACGTATGTCAGGGGGATTGGACTGGAATTGGTGGAAATACCCTGGACGGAAGCCGGAACGATCGACCTGGACCGCGTCGATGCGGAGTTGAACGACGACACCGCCGCGGTGGTGGTACAGAATCCGAATTTTGTGGGCGTGCTCGAACCGCTGGAAGCACTGGGATGCCTGGTACGAGATGATCGGGCGGTCTATGTCGCGGCGGTAAATCCGATTTCCCTGGGTGTGATCCGCCCGCCCGGTGATTTCGGAGCGGACATTGTGGTTGGCGACGGGCAGCCGCTGGGTCTGCCGTTGTCCTACGGGGGCCCTTACGTTGGGATGTTCGCCACCCGCGAACAGCATATCCGACGAATGCCCGGCCGGGTGGTCGGGCAGACCACCGATGTGGATGGCAGGCGCGGGTTCGTGATGACGCTGCAGACCCGCGAACAGCATATCCGACGCGAACGAGCAACTTCGAATATTTGCACAAATCAGACGTTATGCGCAACGGCGGCAACCGTTTATCTTGCGTCGCTCGGGCCGGACGGCTTGCGGGAAGTCGGCATGTTGAACTGGAACCGAAGCCACGATGCGGCGGCGGCGCTGTGCGAGATCGACGGGCTTTCAGTCAAGTTCTCCGGCGCGTCGTTCAATGAGTTCGTGGTTGAAACGCCCCGGCCGGCGCAGGAAGCTCTGGAAGCGTTACGGCGACAAGGCATCGCGGGCGGTATCGATCTGGGACGTTTCTATCCGGAACTGGACCGGTGCATACTGACCTGTGTGACCGAAACGAAGACCAGGGCGGACGTTGCGCGTCTGGTTGATGCCTGGAGAGACGTCTAATGGATAAGGATCTGCTTATATTCGAACGAGGTGAAAGCGGGCGGCGCTGTACGACGTTCCCGGATGCCGGCGCTCCGGTTGTGCCAATCCCCGACGGGATGTATCGGCAAAACGCGCCGGCGCTGCCGGAAGTCGGCGAGCTGGAACTGGTGCGCCACTACGTGAATCTGTCGTCCATGAACTTCAGTATCGATACCGCCTTTTATCCGTTGGGTTCGTGTACAATGAAGTACAATCCCAAGGTACACGAACGCACCGCGCGTCTGCCCGATTTCGCGGGATTGCATCCGCTCGCGGATGCGTCGTCTTCGCAGGCGGCATTACGCGTCCTCTGGGAAATGGATTCCATATTGAAAGCCGTAACCGGGATGGACGGATTTACGTTTCAGCCTGCGGCAGGAGCGCAGGGAGAATTCGTCGGCATCTCGCTGATAGCAGCGTACCACCGGGAGAGACAGGATGGGAGGCAGGTCGTGCTGATTCCTGATTCGGCTCACGGCACGAACCCGGCTACCGCCGCGATGTGCGGCTTTCGGGTGGAGACATTGAAATCCACCGACCGCGGAACCGTGGACGTTGAGGACCTGAAGGCCAAGATGAACGACCGGGTGGCGGGACTGATGCTGACCAATCCCAATACATTCGGCGTATTTGAGGACGAAATCCTGGAGATACAGCAGGTGGTCCACGATGGCGGGGGGCTGCTCTATTACGATGGCGCGAATCTGAACGCGTTTCTGGGACAGTGCCGGCCGGGAGATATGGGTTTTGACGTGGTTCACATCAACCTGCACAAGACCTTTACCACCCCGCATGGCGGCGGCGGCCCCGGGTCCGGGCCGGTTGGCGTGAAAGAAGCACTTCTGCCTTATTTGCCGGTCCCGGTCGTAACGAAAGGCGGCGAACGCTTCGGTCTGGACTACGATCGCCCGCGGTCAATCGGAAAGGTCAGTACGTTCTACGGGAATTTCGGGATGGTGATTCGCGCATACGTTTACGCCAGAATGTTGGGTGCGGAAGGGATGCGGCGCACGAGCGAAATGGCCGTCCTGAACGCCAATTATATCGCCAGCCGGCTGGACGGCTATTTTGACCGCCCGAAATCGGCTCAGCCCATGCATGAAATGGTACTCTCGGCGTCACGACAGAAAAGGTCCAACGGAGTGAGCGCCCTGGATATCGCCAAAAGATTGATCGACTACGGTCATCATCCGCCCACCATTTACTTTCCGCTGCCCCGGGTTGCGCCGGAAGCGATGCTGATCGAGCCGACGGAGACCGAGAGCCTTGAACAGCTTGACGAGTTCATCGAAGCCATGGTTCGGATCGCCACGGAAGCGGAAGAGAATCCCGACCTGTTGCACAGCGCTCCGCGCCACACGCCCGTGCGGCGGCTGGATGAAGCAACGGCCGCGCGGAAACCGGTGTTGCGAGCCGGGAGGTCCACGTAACGCCTTTGGCGATGTCTTCATAAACGGGAAGCGGGCCGCGATATCCATCGCGGCCCGCTTCCCGTTTGACGTCGACTCAACCCTCGCGTTTTGTACCGTGACACGTGATTTCAATCAGGTTGCCGTCGGGATCCTGGAGAAAGACAAACCGGCTACCGTCGTGCGGTCTGATTCCCGGGCCGCCGACGACCTGCACCCACCCGCCGTCCAGAGATTTGACGACACGTTCAAAGTCCAAAACCTCAAGCGCGATGTGGCGCCTGGACGGATCCGGGTGCTCTTCCGCTACCAGCAGATGTATTTCCACGCTTCCGCATTGGTACCAGGCGCCTTCGAAATCGTAACTGGGCCGGGGGATCGGATGCAGACCCAGGAATTTCTCGTAAAAGGATCTGGATCGATCCAGATTGCGCGCTACAAGGGTGATGTGGTGCACGCCCACAATGTCCAATAAGGGTGATACCGAACCCCTGAGGGAGCATTCCGGATTCCTGGTGGTGTCGTGTGCCACGGTTTTCAGTTCTCCGTAAGGTAAGATCGGATCTTGCGCACTCGCGACGGGTGTTTAAGTGCGGCAAGCGCCTTGTCTCGAATCTGTCTGACCCGCTCCTTAGTAAGACTCAGTTGATTGCCGATTTGTTCCAGCGTCATTGAGTCTTCGCCGTTGATGCCGAAATAGAGCCGCAGAATTCGAGCTTCGCGGGAAGACAGGGAATCCAGTGCGGCCCGGATCTCGTCGGCCATCGCCTGTTCCATCACTTCATTTTCGGGCGATACCTGGTCTTTATCTTCAAGCACTTCGAGCAAAGAAGAATCCGGACCTTCTTCCAGCGGCATGTCGAGGGACACGTGCCATCGCGACGCGTTCAACAGATCCTGCGCTTGCTTGGGCTGCATCTCCGCCCCCACCGCGATCTCGTCGATGCTAGGCTCGCGGCCAAGTTTCTGCTTCAGGCTTGATGCGATACGCTCCAGCCGGCACAGGTGTTTGATCTTGTTTACGGGAAGCCTGACCATACGGGCCTTTTCGGCAAGTGATGATAGAATGCCCTGCCGGATCCACCAGACAGCATAGGTTGTAAATTTGACGCCTACCGTTTCGTCGTACCGCGTAGCTGCGCGAACCAGGCCGAGATTGCCCTCGGCAATCAGATCCTCCAGGGGCAAGCCACGCCCCTGGTATTCCTTGGCAATCGTGATGACGAACCGGAGGTTGCACTCGACCATCTGTTCCAGACTCTTGCGGTCGCCAGCCCGGATACGCTTGGCCAACGTTACTTCCTGTTGCGGCGTGAGCAGAGCATTGTATGCGATATCCTTGAGATAAAGCTCAAGCGCCGTCCGTATCTTTCCCCGTGATGAGATTCCGTTCTGCTGGCGCATTACCGTTGCAGGCATTACTTTCCCCCAGGTAATGGTGCGGACGTCTTCATGCGGGTGCCGGGCGCCTTTCAGCGAATCGGGTTATACCCGGTACCCGTACGTAGACAAATCCTCTACGGACACCATACACTAACGACGACAGGCTGGTTAGCAAACACCACCTGTAAACGTGAACAACACGATATGGAAAGGGGAGGTAAGAAAAAGGGAGAAGGGGAAGTGTGGAGCGTTCAACCCCTCTCGGGGCGAGGCGTTGAACATGTGGGAAAAACAGAAGACAGAGCCGGAAACCCCTTAGGGGAAGGGTTCCCTGATGCAATTACCTGATCATACGCTTCCTGGTTCTCCAGCCTCAATTTCGGTTTCAGCTCGAGAGCAGGTTCTTTCCCGGAACCACCGTTTCGCAGCCGAGGGGTACGGCCGATTCCCGCGGTAACTCCGATTGAATCCAGACTCCTGCCGGTTTTTATTGTACCGAAAGTCGTGTGAAATAGGAAGATAACATACGACCGACGGTTTGTCAACCCAGGATTGCAGTTTTTTTTCTGCGTTGAGATAGTGTGAATGGCGGAAATGACCGGACGTCGTGGCAGGTCCCACTGGCAGTTAGGCCCCCGGCCCGGCGTTTATTCCTCAGCTTCGTCGGCCGGGCCGCGCGCACCCAGATCTCTGTCCAGAATAAACAGGCCATTGCCGTCGTTGCCAACCAGTTTCAGTTTGTTAACGATATCGCTCGCGGTGGCTTCTTCCTCCACCTGTTCGGTCACGAACCACTGGAGAAAGGTGTTGGTGGCGTGGTCTCTTTCCGTAAGGCTCAGATCCACCAGGTCGTAAATTTGAGCAGTTACGGCCTTTTCGTGTCGATAGGCATCTTCGAACGCCGCCAGTGAATTGTCCCACTGTCGTTTGGGCGCTGCGATGGCCGTGAGGTCGACGTCGCCCTCGCGATCGTTGATAAAGTCGTATACTCTCATGGCGTGCATCAATTCCTCCTGGGCCTGGGCACGCATCCAGGAAGCGAAACCCGTCAGGTTGATGGCCTGAAAGTATGCGGACATCGAAAGATAATAATAGGACGCGTACAGCTCGGAATTCAACTGGTTATTCAGGGCGGTCTGTACGTTATCCTTTATCATCGATGTCCTCCTTCAAAACAGAATTACAAAGCAGACAGGACGTGAATACGCCGAATCCGGGATGTGTAGCGCACTGAGAATTAGCAAGTCTCCGGGGGCGATCCGGTAACGGAAGCGGGAAGTTAAGTATATCAAAAAGCGAAAAAAAAACAAGGGTTTCCTCTAACCTGACCTATTCATGAATCGTCAGGGATTGCAGATTCGTGCAGCAGAAGCAGCTTTCGAGTGAGTCTAAGAACGCAGGAGAAAGCTGGCTGTGCGGAACTGGCGTTTTCAAGCGATTTCAGGGTGTATTTTTGTAGCAGGGTTGCGTGGAGGCGTCAGGATGACCTTGTTGTGACTGCCAAGAGCACAGACTTCTCCATGGCTTTTGGTGGTAGCAATCAAGACGTGAAGGCGGCCTGTTCCAGATGGAAACGTTATGGCATGGCGGTTCCCAGATTGTAGAGCATGGTTCGATAGAGGTGTTTGAGTGGAAACGCCGTTGGCAGATGGAACGTGATTTTGGTTTTCAGTTCACAAACGCGCCCGGCGACTTTCAAGATGCGGTTTTGCAGCGTATTAAACTGGGCGTTCGTCCACGTGGTGCCGCGCAACCCGATATGGGCCAGGGCGTGCACCAACACATAGGCGGCGCTGTGGAGAAAGAGCCGGAAGTGATTGGCGTGGAAGGTGTGGCAAGAGGTGCGATCGGAATGCAGAAAGGTCTTGTGATTCTTGATGAAGTTTTCCATCCTGCCGCGTGAGCAATAAGCGGTTTTGTAGATGAATGACGGTTGTGCGCCGTTCAGGTTGGTGACCACGAATCGGATATTGTGACCTTGCGGGGTGACTTCTGCCTTGCAGATGATGCGGCGTGGGGAAGACCAGCTGCCGGCCTGATAGTCCCAACAGCGATACAGGCGCACAGGTTTTCCCCCATCGGCATACAGCGCTTTGGCCTGGTCCATCAAGGGCTGTGCCAACCGCAGCAGCACCGCGTTTCCGCCTTGTCCGAGGATAAAAAACACATCGTTTTCGTCACACATCGTGTGCACTTCCGGACACGAAAAGTGTGAATCGCCACGCAACAGGATCTTGACATCGGGCCATGCTTTACGCAGGTAGGCGATCACCCGTTTGAGAATCGACACGATCTCTTTGCCCGTGGGTCGGCGGCCCGGACGCAAGACCGTCGTGATCAACTTGCCGGTTTGCCCTTCATAGATATGCAGGGGTTGGTAGCAATAGCCCTTGAAATACGCATTGAATAACGACAACTGCTGGGATCCATACACCTTGTCTTCCGTGTCATCGATATCCAACAGAATGGCTTCAGGGGGGTGCTTATACGAGGCGATAAACGCATCGGCAAAGGCCTTCGCGATACGATATAAGTCACCTCTGGTGATCCGGTTCTCGAACCGACTCATCGTGGGTTGACTGGCCAGGTTGGCACCGGTGACCGGCAACCGATCGCAGGCCGCCTTGAAGCCGGGGTCACTACGCAACGCATTGCAGTCGTTCGCATCCTCATACCCACACGCCATCTGAAAGACACGCTGAGTCAGCAGGTCCACCGACGGGTGATCCACGTAACTTGGATGCCGACGATCTGTTATCGCCTCGACGATCCGACACAAAATGCCGATTCTGGATTCCACCTCGCGAAGCAGCATCGCCCCGGTGTCGCTGGTCAGCATGCCCCCGTCGAAGGTGGCTTCTACCCGTTTGCCAGAAACACTTGCGAAAGACATCCTTTGTTGTTTATCTTGACCTGCCACGGTAGTTTCCTCCCGGTTCATTGTTATCAGGTTATTCTCGTAACCATAATATAATACAATGACTTGGGTAAGGAAACTACCTTTTTTGTGAATTATTCAGACTAATGCCCACAAAAGGAACGGCCATTCTGCGTACCCGTAGAATGGCCTTCCGCCGGGACGGGATTATGGAGCGATCAGTAGTCGCGATCGAGTCTGTATTCAACGGGAACAGCCGTCCGGGCGCTCACGTTACGGAGTTCTTGCGCCACGGGTTCAATAGAGGGGAGAATGGTGAGGTATGTTGTGGGCGGAACCCTGGAAGTCGGTCTTGACGCCGCCAATCAATCTGCGAGGAAGCCCGGGTCGCACACCTGCCGGGCGACGGGCCGTAAAGAATGTCCCCCACGTTTGGAGTAGAGCGCCGGAAAAAACGATTGGCGGCGATACCCGTGATTTCTATTTTAGGTGACGCCACAATTTGATCTATTGCCAGGGAGCGATTATGGACAAAGAGGCCCTCAGGGTCGCCGTCATCGGCGCCAGCGGTATCGGTCAGCATCACGCCAGGTGGTATGATCTCTCGGGGTGCGAGGTGGTCGCGTTTGCGGGAACTTCGCAGGATTCATGCGAGCGCACCCGTGCAAGGCTGGCGTCGTACTTCGGGTTCCGCGGCCGGGCGTATCAGGACGTGGAGGCAATGCTTCGGGAGGAAACCCCCGACATTGTCGCGGTAACGAGCCCGTACCCGATGCACAGGGCGCACGCGCTTGCCGCGCTCGACGGAGGCGCCCACGTGCTGTGTGAGAAGCCGTTCTGCTGGGATAAAGACAAAGAACTCGATGAGATTCTGTCCGACGGGCGGTCGGTCGTTGCGAAGGCGAAGGACACGGGACGTCTGCTTGGGGTGTCTGCCCAATATCCGGCGGGCATACCACACTACCGGGCGTTTTATGAGCAGGTCCGCGGAGCGTGGGACAACGTGACCCGGATTACGATGGAAATGGAGGTGAAGGGAAGAAAAGGGCCAAAACGCTACGAGGAAATCTGGGCTGACGTCGCCCCGCACGCATTGAGTCTGGTGATTGGCTTCCTTCCCGACGGCAGGATGGATACGAAAACAGCCTTCTGCGAAATCGAGGAACGTGAGAACCGGGCGCGATTCGATTACGTCAGCCCCGGAGGGCGCTGTGCCGTCGATCTTGTGTTAAGGGATATCGACGAAGGTATTCCGGCCCGCCGGTTCGGTGTGAACGGCTTCCTGGTGGATTGGGAGGGGTACGCAGATGCTGGTGGGATCTACCGTGCGCGTCTCGTCCACGCGAGTGAATCGTTACAATGTGAAGACTTCCTGCATATTTTGATCGAGGCTTTTGTTTCCAGTGTACGTGATCCGGACTGTCGGCCCGTTGTTTCAGCGAAGGATGGATTGCTGGGACTGGAATATCAGGTCGAACTGCTGCGCATGGCCAGAGAGCAGGTCCGCTCGTGGTGACGAGCGCCGGGCGTGTAAGGATGAATCCGGAGAGCGAGGCCGATATTGCCGTTATCGTCACCTGTCACAACTACGGCCGTTACTTGCGGCAATGCCTGCATTCGATTGAATCGCAGGTATTGAAGCCGGCGTCAGTTCTGGTCGTGGACGACGCCAGCGCCGACGAGACCGAGGCCGTCGTCCGGCAGTTTCCGGAGGTGGAGTACCGGCGGGTTGAATTCCTGAATGGCAACAGATCCCGCAATTTCGGCTTCTCACAGGTCTCGGCCGAATGGGTTGTCTTTTTCGACGCGGACAACTATATGTCGCCCGAATTCCTGGATGTGCTTCACGCGGCGTCTCGCCCTCGGCCCGGCGTGGATTTTGTGTATTGCGATCGCATCAATTTCACAGACGGGGATGGCTCATGGTATCCGGAGCGTGAGGGAGTCTGGAAGTCCGGACCCTTTCAGCCGGAACGGCTGCGGCAGGGCAATTATGTCGATCTTGCCTCGTTGTTGCGGACCCGGTGCTTTCCCGGTTTTGACGAGTCACTGCGGCGTTATCAGGATTGGGATCTCTGGTTGAATATCGTATTGAGGCAGGGAGGGCGAGGAATCTACGTGCCGCAACCCCTTTTTTACTACCGCATCCACGGCGCCAATATCAGCCGAATGGAGTCCGACGACCGGGCGGTCTGGTCCGTCCGGCGGAAATACGGACTCGGACTCTATTTTAAACTGCCGCTGATCAGGGACGTGCGCTGGCTGTTTTGTCTGCTGCGGAAAATAAAAAGATCCGTTTTCGGTTTCAGCCGCTGACGACTCAGTTATGTCGGTTTTCCCGTCGCCGGATGACCGGGCCGTTGCCCGGCGAGGATCACGGACTTTCACGCCTGGTTCTCAAGCCCCAGATATTTCAGAAACTCACGTTCCCCTCCTGCTTTATCATTCCTGTTCCAGGATTCGACCCGCTCGTAATAACTCTGTTCCTCTTCTTCCTCCCAATCGCACGTTGCCCGGATCTGTCCGAGCGAATTCTGGCCGTCGAGTTCGTATTGGCATTCAACCGCATCGCTTATGCTTAGAAACTCGATCCCGCCGCGGGCGTTGAATTCGACGTTGAAGGGATAGCGGCGACAGGTAACCGGGCGATATTCATAGATCGTGCAGAGGTCGTCCTTACCGAGGAATCGGCATCCGTCCTCGTCCCGGCTCAAACCCATTATGCGGTGTTCGTCTTCGAGCCTGATCCACCCCGGATTCGATACGCCCCAATCGATTTCACCGGGTGTATAGAATTCAACGATATCGGCGGCGTCCTCGCCCGTAATCAGTACGATGCGCCGGATATCTTCGTCTGTCACCAGTGCAATGGGTTCCCTGCAACAGTTACTGCAGCCCGTGCAGCGGAATCCGAGAAGGTGTTTCCATGCTGTCGCCATCGTATGGGATCCTGGACGCCTGGAATCTGAAACGGTGGGCGTCACGCCTTCGGTTGATAGAATGTGACGTGTCGACGAACCTTCCCGGGGTGGTCTCGACTTCCCGACGCGGATGATTGCGTTCGTCCCGTGCCAACATATCCAGATGGATGCAGGCTGTCAAGGGTTGCGTAACAGGAAAATCAGGCTCGAATTTGTCTTTTCACCCGGGCCCCGGTTTGTTATACTTGAAATTTCCGTGAATCGGGGCGGATCGAACCGGGGCTCCAGAGACATCGACGTGGCGTAATGAGGCGGTTGTCAGTCGCCTGCCGACGCGGAGGACAGTCGGCCCGGTTCCGCAGATACAGGGGGCCGTTTGGACATTAAGCATCTGGTGCTGGCGGTGGCGGGCCTGCTCATTGGCGTTATGAAGGCGGGTTTCGGCGGCGGTGTCGGTGTGGTTGTGACGCCGCTGCTGGCGCTCGTGATGCCGGCCAAGCTGGCGCTGGGCGTAATGCTACCGCTGTCGTTGGCCGCAGATCTTATCGCGATAAAGTATTACTGGAAGTACCGTGTTGCGAAGTACGTATTCGCTCTGATTCCCGGAATGGCGGTGGGTGTGCTGGTTGGCTGGGTATTGCTGGATGCGATTCCGGAACTCTGGTTCAGGCGGCTGCTTGGCGGCCTGGCCTGTGTATTCGGGTTGTTGCAGGCTTTCAAGGATCGTCTGCCAAAAATGCCGCCCGTCTCGGGAGTCGCCGCCGGCGTGGCGCTGGGTGTCGTCTCGGTACTCACCCATTCGGGCGGCATCATTCTTATGCTCTACCTGATGCCGCAGGGGTTGAGCGGCCGGGTATTCGTGTCCACGGCGGTAGTGGTCGGGCTCGTTCTTAATACAATGAAGTCGGCGGTCTATGCAAAACTGGACCTGCTGGGCCCCGAAGTATGGCTCATGGATCTCTGGATGCTGCCAACGCTTGCCGCAGGTGTCGGTGTCGGCATTCTAATGAACCGCCGGTTGCCGGTCGTTTGGTTCAACCGGGCAATCCTGACCCTGGTGCTGGTGATCGGCGTACGGTTGATGATTTCCTGATATGCTCGTACGGCGTAAAGCCGCCGGTACGTCGCGGGGGAAAGCGTGTCCCGACCGGTAATTGGCATTACCACGAGTATTGAATCGTCCGGAAGCGGCAATTCCAGGCAGGTCGTGGGTCATGCATATGTCCGTGCCGTGGAGCGGGCAGGAGGATGTCCCGTAATTCTCCCGATGGTCGAACGTCGGGAAGCGCTCGCGCCTGTGGTCGATCTGATTGACGGACTGATCTTTACGGGCGGTCCCGGCATTATGGACCGGCTCATTGGCGTTCTCCCCGAGGACTTGCCGCCGGTGGACCGGACCAGGGCTCGGACCGATGTCTGGATATACCAGGGCGCCAGGAGACGGGACCTGCCCATGCTGGGAATCTGCTACGGCATGCAGTTCATCAATGCCCGGTTCGACGGCGCGATTTACGCGGATTTGCAGGCCCAACTCGGAAAATGCGCCCATTCCCCCAGGCGATCCGGAGAACGTCCGGTGCGTCACTATGTACGGACGCGCGCAGATACGTGGCTTGCCCGCCTGACGGGTCGGCCGGTTGAACCCGTCGAGGTAAACAGCTCGCACATTCAGGCCATTGAGGGACCGGGGAACGGGCTCGTTGTAAATGCCGTAAGCGAGGACGGGGTGATTGAAGGAATCGAGACTGAAGATGGACGCATTATCGGCGTCCAGTTCCACCCCGAAGAGTTGCCGGGCACGGTGTGGGACTGTATTTTCGAACACCTGATTGAAATATCGCAGACGGGCGGAAACAGCGGCCCCGTTCACCGGGATTGAAGGAAACGTACGGACCACCGCGGGTTTCCGCACGCATCCGGAGGGGATCGACGATGAGAAAGCGACCCGTGTACTGTTGTAGAAATGTCTCCACCCCCCCGCCGGTAAATGGAGTGATTTCCGGAACGGTGTGGGAGTCCGCAGCCAGAATCAGCCGGGAATTCCATCTGCTGGGTACGGAGTCCGATCCACCCGGCTATTTTCTGGAAGCCGCGGCATTGTGGGATGCGGAGGCTCTTTACGTAAGCCTCGTGTCCGACCCGTCACCCGTTCCCGTGACAATGCGGGAGCGGGACGAGGATCTCTTCAACGAATGTGCGGTAGAGGTCTTTCTGCGAGCGGGGGGCGGATACTACGAAATCGAGGTGAATCCGCTCGGCGCGGTACTGGATCTTTACTTCCGGGAGGAAGAGGAGACGGACTGGCGGGCGATGGCGGAATACGACGTGCCGGGGCTCGTTTGGTCGGTTGCGGAGGTGAATGCGAATGGGCGCTGGTGCGCGCAGTTGGCCATCCCCTGGGCCGGCGTACCGGACGTCAGCCGTACACAACACGAGGGAACCGCGTGCGTTTTCGCGAATTTCACGCGTAGCCAGAAACTACCGGAAGGAAGTTATCATCTTACCACGTGGGGGCATGCCCGGAATGCCTTTTGTGAATTGGCGAATATGGGCTGCGTAGTACTCTTGCCCTCCGAAGAGGCGAATCAATGAACGAAGCCGCCCGCCCTGCCGCGCCATGCGAGGAACGTCCGGTCAGTCCATTCTGGACGATTTCAAACGGGCTGAGCCTGATCCGCGCCGGGTTGACCATGCCCGTTCTCTGGATGATATGGATGGGGCCGGCGTATAAGTGGTATATGTTCTCGGTTGTCATTGTGATGATTATAACCGATATTCTGGACGGATATCTCGCACGGCGTTTGGGGGCTGTTACGTACTGGGGAAAGATCCTGGACCCGCTTGCCGATAAGGTGGCGATCGATGCGATCGCGGTCGTGCTCGCGCTTGTTAAGGGATTGCCGCTCTGGGTGGTTGTGGTGGTTGTCGGTCGCGACGTCCTGATCGTGCTGGCGGGTGTGTTCCTGGTAACCCGGGAACGGATCGTGTATTCTTCGAATATCTGGGGTAAGCTGACCACCTGTGCGATGAGTGTCCTGCTGGTTGCCTATGCGATGGACGCCGAGACGCTGAAGGATCCTTTCCTGTACCTGTCGGCCGTACTCCTGCTGGTTTCGACTTTAAGTTACGCGCGCAGGTTTCTGAGGCGGAAGGTGTGACGCGGCAGGTTTTCTTCTTTCCACGAGAAGACGTTGCAAGTCAGTGTAATTATTCCTGTTGTCAATGAGGCGGAGGCTATAGACGGTTGCCTGGCGCAGTTCGGTCAACAACGGGACGTCGAGGTGATTGTTGTCGACGGCGGCAGTTGCGACGGGACGCAGGAGCGAATCAGGGCAACCCGTACAGCGCGTCTTGTGACTGCGCCAAGATCGGGTCGTTCCGTACAGATGAATCTCGGCGCGAGTTCGGCCTCGGGGGACGTGCTGCTGTTTCTGCACGCCGATACGGTTCTGCCGGATGGCGGAATCCGGATGATCCGGGAATCGCTCGAGGATCCGGACGTGGTGGGCGGACGATTCCGGCTGGGGCTTTCCGAGGACACCTGGATGTTTCGGGCGATCGCCTCACTCAGCACGATGCGTTCCAGGTATCTCGGGATCACATACGGAGATCAGGGAATATTCGTCCGACGTTTCGTTTTTGACCGCGTGGCCGGGTTTCCCGACGTGGCGCTTTTCGAGGACTCCGAATTCTGCGCCGCAGTACGGAAGCAGGGCCGTTTCGTATTGCTGGACGGCAGTGTCTGTACTTCCACCCGCCGTTGGCGGCGTTACGGCGTTGTTCCGACAGTGATCCGGATGTGGATGATACGAATTCTGCACCTGTGTTCGGTTTCCGACGAAAGGTTGAGCCGCCTATATCGTGACGTTCGCTGACAAAGCAGGGTGATGGACTCAACCCGTGGAATTTCTGTACCTGGAGCCGTCTGATGGGCAATAGACCTTGATTCGCAATTCTTCGGGGAAGTAAAACCGAATATATACAAGTAGGTAAAGGCGATTTGACTTCGGATTTTAGGATACATCAGGTCACTGGACGTGAACTGAAAAAACGTCGTTTTTGACGACCGTTACGCCCCGATTCAGGGGTTTTCGTCGCGTCGCCGCGTTGCTGTTTTTTCAAATTGGGGTAGACCGTCGGATCAGGGTCGGCGCACAGATTGTCTGAATGGACGTGCGAATTTCAGAGAAGAAAACGGCGAATGGCTCCCGCGGGGTGATCGCGGTTTGGAACGGGAGCGTTGGTGAAGAATAGGACGGGGCCTGGATGCAATACCGGCGTTTCGGCAGGACGGGGTGGCAGGTGAGCGAGGTGGGGATGGGCGGCGCGTGGTTTTACGGCCGGCCCGAGGAGGGTTTGCTGCCCCACGCTCACGGGGTTAACGTGGTCGAGCGGGCGCTCGAGTTGGGGGTGAATTATTTCGACACGGCGCCGCTTTACGGAAAGGGCCGAAGCGAGGAAGTGTTGGGACGTGCCCTGGAGGGTGTGACGGAACCTTATTATCTGGCGACGAAGGTCGGCTATTATCCGGAACCGTTCGACTACACGCGGGACGCGATCTGGCGCGGATTTGAGGCCAGTCTGAAGCGACTGCGGCGGGATCGGGTGGATCTGCTTCAGGTCCATGAAGCCGAGCAGGCAGCCTGGGAGGGGATTTTCGGGAAGGAACGCACGCTGGAGACGCTGGTGGAAATTCGGGAGCAGGGGCTGGCGGAACATATCGGGTTGACCGGGTCCGACCTGTCACTGATGAGCGAAATCCTGCAGGAGACGGATGAGTTTGTATCCGTGATCACGTTTTGCAAGTACGATTTGCTGACACAGGAAGCCAAGGAGACTCTGGTGCCCGTCGCGGCGGCGGAGAACGTGGCGGTGATCGCCGCGTCTCCTTTGCACGGAGGCCTGCTGGGGTCCAAACGCGACAGGTTTATTGCCAATGGACGATTTCCCGAGTTGCACGTCAGGCTGCGTCGTCTGGAGGTGCTGCTTGCGGACGAAAAGCAGGATATGGTGAGCATAGCGCTTCGGTACCTGCTTTCGGATAGGCGGGTGACGATGCTGCTCTGCGGGGCATCCGACGTGGCCGAACTGGAGATGTGTGTATCGGTTTCGGATGGGGAGTACCTCCTCCCGGACCGGATCCGTCAGATCGAGGAGGCTTAGTATGAACGCAGTTCGCCTGGGGTTTATCGGCCTGGGGCATATTACGGTAAATGCCCACCTGCCACCGCTGGCCGAACTTGCAGACAGGGGCCTGGTGGTTCTGCAGGCGTTCTGCGACAGGGACGAGGAAACCGCGACACGGCAGGCGCGGACGTTCGGGGCGAGTGCTGTTTATACGAGTCACCACGAGATGTTCGAGAAAGAAGCGTTGGACGGGGTATACATTTGCATACCACCCACCTTGCATACGGATGCGGAGTTGATCGCCGCAAAGAAAGGAATCCCGGTAATGGTGGAAAAACCCCAGACTCTGGATATCGCCCAGGCCGTTCGGTTCAGCGAAGCCATCCGGAAGTCGGGCGCCCCGTCTCAGGTTGGCTTCATGAGCCGATATTACGCAACGGCGGAATATATGAGGGAAACGATATCTGAGCGGAGGGCGAGGCACGCGCTGGTGCAACTGCTTTACAGCGGGGGGCACATTCGATTCTGGACGAGCCGCTTCGAGCTGTGCGGAGGATCGTTTGTCGAGAATACGATTCATATGGTGGATCTCCTCAGATATTTCCTGGGTGACGTTACGGACGTGTCCGCGTTTTATCTTTATCGCGAGCCGGGCGAGGGGCCCGAGCCCATCAATCTGCCCCACGTGTACGACGTGAATTACCGATTTGAAGGCGGCGTTGTGGCAAGTGTTACAACCTCGCGCGTACTCACGAACGTGAACGCATCCAAACGGGAGGTCCTTTTGGTATGCGACGATTCGCTGCTGGAGTGGTCGGCGGAAAGGGTTGTGGAAAACGGGGAGACGATTTTCGAGGCGCCGGCCCGGAACAACCCGTTTGCCGGCCAGGCCCGGGCGTTTGTCGATGCGATCCGCTCGGGCGATGCGTCCGGATTGCGCAACGGGTACGGGCAGGCGCTGAATAGTCTGGCCGCGGTTCTTGGGGCCAATGCCTCTGCGTCCAGGGGAGGCGAATTGATTCGGCTGGACAAATTCGTTACGGGTGAATACGGACGTGAAGTGTGAAGCGTCCGGACACCAGGAAGGCGCCGATGGACGAAATCAGGTTTTTTACGCCCCTTGAGGCCAACCGGACACTGCCGCTGGTGAAGCGAATTGTCGCCGATATACAGGCCGCCGGCCGTCGGTTGCGCCAACTCGCCGAGGAACTGGGGCCGGCAGCGGCCGACGATGTCGAGATAAAGAAGCTGATTGCGTCGCTGAATGAATTCTTCGAGGAACTGGAAGGCATCGGATGTTCGTATAAAGATCCGAACTTCACCCTCGGCCTGGTGGATTTTCCAGGCATAATCGACGGCGAGGAGGTGCTTCTCTGCTGGCGGAGCGATGAAACGCGGGTAACCTATTACCACAGTCCCGCGGAAGGCTATCAGGGTCGTAAACGGATTCCCGATGAATTACTGCGGGAGCGAGGAACGGATCAGGGAAAGGAGGATGAGGATGACGGTTAAGGAACTGGTAAACCGGTTCCCGGAGATCCCGGCGGATCTGCACCGTGAGCCGCTGCTCGCGACGTTCGCGGACGCGTTTGAAGATCAACTGGATATTGCCCGGAAACCCAGCGCATGCGCGGATGAACACGACGCGGGCAACCATTTCTATCTTCAGCTGATCGGGCCCATCGACATTTACCGGTATGGACTCTACGACAGGGATCGGGTGTTGGCAGAGATCCGGAAACTCGTCGACGGACATCAGGCGGATCCCGGCGGATTTGCGCGCGGTTTGCTTCCGGAAAAATTCGCGCGGCAGGAGGTCAGGGGACCGGGCTGTGGATAGGCGGGACCCGGATGTACGATGGATGAATTTTTCTTGGATTGCGCCCAATGCGATTCACACAACTCCCGAGCACCAGGCTATGGCGCAGCACGTGCTTCATTACCTGACGGCCACTGAACTCGCCGCACGCTACCGCAGCGGAGAGGTTTCGCCCGTGGCGGTAACGGAAGCCTGTCTTGAGCGAATCCATCGTTATCAGCCCAAGACGAAGGCTTTCATAACGGTAACCGCTGATCGTGCGCGGGCCGACGCGAGAGCGGCCGAACTGGCGTTGCAATCGGGAAACGATTTAGGGCCACTGCACGGTGTTCCGATTGCACTGAAGGACCTTTGCGATACGGCGGGCATTCGAACGACGTCCGGATCCGCTGCCAGGAAGGACTACGTGCCCGTGCGTTCCTCCACCGTGGCGAAGCGGCTGGCGCGGGCGGGCACGGTATTGTTGGGCAAAACGAATCTGGTGGAATATGCATTCGGTCCGTTCGGAATCAATCCTCACTTTGGCACGCCTCCGAATCCGTGGGATCCGCAACGGGTTCCGGGCGGGTCCAGCAGCGGATCCGGACTGGCCGTCGCGGCCGGCCTGGCTGCGGCGGCGATCGGTACGGACACCGGCGGGTCCGTACGAATTCCAGCCGCGTACTGTGGTATCGTCGGCCTGAAGACCACAACGGGTCGCATTGGCACGGCCGGCGTGATGCCCCTTTCGTGGACGCTGGATACGATTGGCCCCATGGCCAGATGCGTCGAGGACGCGGCGCTGGTGTACGCGGCAATCGCGGGTCCGGACGTGGAAGATGTCACGGCCGTCGATTTGCCGGTGGGCGACGTCACGAGCGTTTTGAAGAAGGATGTAAAGGGCCTGCGGCTCGCGGTGGTCCGTGAGCCGTTCTTCAGCGACGCGGATTCCGAGGTGGTCTCGCTGGTGGAGGACGCGATCCAGGTCCTGGCCGGCCTGGGCGTCGAGGTGCGGGAAATGGCTTTTCCCGAGGCGTTGCAGGCGGAAAAAGAGGAAGACAACCTGAGGCTTCTCCGGACCGAGGCGGTTGTCGTCCACCGCAAGGCGCTGGCGGACGCGCCGGGTTCGTTCGGGCCCGTCGTCCGAGCCCGTCTTGAGGTCGAGCCGGAATTGCTGGCCGTCGATCTGGCTGAAATTCAGCGCAAACGGGCGATTATGATGCGGACGACGGCGGAAAGGTTGGCCGACGTGGAGGCCGTGGCGGGTCCCACAATGTTGAAGCCCGCGCCCCGTCTTCGTGATCTGGACCGCGGTGAACCGACTCGATTGCTCACCCGGCTGGTAAACTGGCTGGGTCTGTGCGCGGTATCCGTGCCCTGCGGGTTTACCTCGCAGGGTCTGCCCGTCGGATTGCAGTTGACGGGCAAACCCTACGACGAAGCGACGATCCTTCGGCTGGCCTACGCGTACGAGAAGGCAGCGGACTGGCAGGGATCGCGCCCGCCAGGGTATTTGTCGTAAGAATTCAATGGCGTCGATGACACCTCGATTGAAAATGGGAATTCAATGCAGAAACTCAAGAAAAGGGAGCGCGCTATGCTGGTGGGATACGTAAGCGATGAGCGTTACATTGCGTTATCCGACGTGGCTCTGGAGTTCAGAAACGCGTCCGGAAACGCGGTGCTCGCACGTTCTTCGGCATCCGGTGCGGTATATGCGGACGTTTCGCCCGGTCCGTATCAGGTTATTCTGGCGCGCAATGGGTATGGGTCGAAAATTGTCGATATGGAGGTGACCCCGGACGAACCCTATCAGTTTCGCCTGTTGAAGGACTGTCTCATGGGTTACGTGTGGCCAAAGTGCGTGAAGTCGGGCGACCGCTCCGAATTTCGGGTTCATTCGCACGAACAGTATAAACTGGAGTTGTGGCGTTACGGCTGGGAAAAAGAACTCGTCAGGCCTATCGGATGGTACGACGAACACGGACCGCGGGCCACCGTACAGCTTACTCCCGATGGCGATTATACGCAGACAGGCGCTCAATGGAACAAGTTCGGATATACCAGCCCGGGTCACAAGCAGCTAGTCACGGCGCCTGAACGGTCCGGCCTCTACTACTTTCATGCCACGACGGACTCCGGTCTGTTCTTCTCGTTTCCGTGGGTTGTGGCGCCAGCGAAACCGGGGGCGAAGGTGGCCGTGCTGGCGTCGGACATCAATTGGAACTGCTATAATAATTTCGGCGGGCGCAGCAATTACATTCACCCCGACAGGATCCCCTCCACGCCCACCATCAACGCCCGGCTGGAGTTAAAGCGTTATACCGATCCGGAGCACATCAACTACGATGCCGAGGAATACCTTCCGCTGTCTTTCGAACGTCCGGAGCCGATAAACGTGGTTCCCGAGAATGAGCAGGTGACCGATCCGATTGAAGGCCGAGCGCCCAATCACGTCGCTCCTGCTGAATGGCGCCTGATGGGTTGGCTGGAGAGGGAGGGGTTCGAGTATGATCTCTATTCGGAAACACAGTTGCATTTCGGCGCGCTGAACCTGGACGACTACGCAGTGTTGATTCTGGGTCCCCATCCCGAATACTGGTCGGGTAAGATGTATCATGACGTAAAGGACTGGGTGTTCAACCGCGGCGGCAGGTTGATGTATCTGGGTGGGAACGGGCTGAACTGCGAGGTGGAGTTCGTGGACGAGGAAACGATGATCGTCCACAACGGAAACCGGCGTCAGCAGCGGGACGAAGGGTTTGAGAGCCGCATGCACATGCGCCAGGAGTCGGAGGCCAACCTGCTGGGGGTCGTGTTTACCCAGGCGGGTATTATGACGGCGGCTCCGTACCGGGTCGTTGACGCCGGGCACTGGGCATACGAAGGCACGAATCTCGGCGACGGCGCTATCTTCGGCCGGGAGTATCTGCACATGCGAATTCCAGGCGGCGCGTCGGGGCACGAAACGGATAAGATCTCACCCAGGTTCTCTCCCGGGAACGTCAAATTACTTGCCAGAGGGATCAACGAAAACGACGGCGGAGCACATATGGTCATCCACGAGCCTGCCGGTGGCGGCGCCGTGTTTTCCACGGGGTCGATCACCTATATCAGTTCCCTGCTGGTGAGCGACGAACTCTCCCGGCTCACGGGAAACGTACTGAGACGGTTTCTGGAGTAAGACTTCACCGCCGCCCGTCCTTCGCGAGGAGCGTGGCATGCTTTTCGACACTCATACCAATCTGTTGTGGTACCCGGACCATCTGTCGGACGAATTCGTCGAGTCAGCGCTTGCAGCCAAAAAGGCGAAGATGCGATTGTCGCCGGACGTGTATTATGCCGACGACGCCCAGGACGAGCGCAACGCGTTCGACGCCAGACCCGAGCAACTGTTGGCGGCCACCGAAGATTGTGACAGGGTCATCGTATTTGGACTGCGGGCGCCCCACGTGGGCATCGACGTGCGGCAGGAACTGGTGGCTGGATTCGTCAACGACAACCCGGATCGGTTCTACGGCTGGTGTTCGGTAAATCCAAACGACGCGGATTGTATCGACCAGCTGGTATATTGCGTGGAGGACCTGGGGCTGCGGGGGCTGAAGGTGGCGCCGATCTATCAGAACTGGGACCCGGAGGATCCCCGGCACCTGCCGTTTTTCAAAAAGGCGGAATCGCTGGGTGTTCCGCTGAATATCCATCAGGGTACCTCGTTCGTCCGGTTCGGCCCCTTGAAATACGCCAATCCAATTCTCCTGGAGGATATCGCAATTGCGTGTCCGGATCTTCGCATCGTCATTTCCCACATGGGGCATCCGTGGGAAGATGAATGCGTGGTGTTGATACGCAAGCATCCCAACCTCTACACCAACGTGTCTGCGCTCCACTACCGGCCGCGGCGGCACTATCAGGCCTTTATGTCCGCCATTGAATACGGTGTGGATCACAAACTGATTTTCGGGTCAGATTTTCCGTCGGCAACGGCGGCGCAGGTGATTGCCGGTCAGTGGAAGGTAAACGACGTGGTCGAGGGGTCGAATTTTCCGAAGGTGCCGGACGAAGTGATCCACAACATCATTTACGAGAACTGGAAACTTGCGCTTCCTGAGTATATCGAAAAACAGGCAGCCGGGACTTGAGATTCAGGCTGGCCTTACCGTAGATCGGGGCAAGGATCCGGGTCAGAGCGAATCTTCCCGTGACGGTGTTCGGTCCGAACCTTAAGGCGAGGTGACGATGAGCCGATTGTATTATAGCGAAGAGGGGCGGGTGATGCCGACTCTTTGCGAGGAGTTAACGACGTTCCGCCGAGCCCGGAAGACACTCGCGCTGCCGGCCACAAACGCGCCGGGGCTGGTCTATATCCTCGCCCGGCCCTATCCTGAAAACGTCGCCCCGCTTCGGGTGTCCGTGAACGGCGTTGAAGTCACGGCGCTCGAGCCCGATCGGCCCGGCGCGTATTCCTGGTATGAACTCCCGGTGTCGGATTTGAGGGCCGGCGATAACACCTTCGAACTATGGACCGACGGTACGGCGATGGATGGCTGGTCACTCGCGATGGAAGCGGGCTGCGCCGAAACCGGCAGCGGGCTAAGTGACGACGGCGGCGAGACCTGGCGAAGAGACCGGATGGGCTATCTCAACGCGGTCCTGGGGGAGTACGTCGTCCGGGTACGACTGTGCGAGGGAGAGGATCCGCCGCCTCCCGCCATGGTCTGGGAGGTCGCGGATTCGCCCAGGCTGCTGTCTCTCAGGCGTTTGCTGCCGCCGGTCGCACGAGACCAGGGACCGGTGTTAAACCGGATCCGTGCATTGTCGTCCTGGATGGCGTCCAGCTGGGAGCATACAAATTCGCTGAGGGCGGGTCAATACGCGCCCTGGGACGCGGAAACCCTTCTCGCTTGGGCCCCCGGGCAGGCGGGACACAACGGAAAACGGCCGGTGGCGATGTGCGTTCACTATGCGGCGGCGTTCGTAAGCTGCGCCCAGGCGGTTGGGATTCCAGCCCGTTGCGCCGTTCTGACTGATGCGGTAAACGGATTCAACGGGCATTTCGTGGCGGAAGTATGGTTCGACGAGTTCGGGAAGTGGGCGGTGGTGGATCCGAACACCGATGCGCTTTTTGTCAGGAACGGCGTGCCCATGTCGATTGCCGAGGTGCAGGCCGCAGGAGAAAACCTGAGGTCTCATATTGAATACGGCGCCGGTGCGGAATACCAGAAGACGTTTCCGCACATGGTTGAATTCGCTCAGGAAAACCTGGAGAAGGGGTTGTGTTTCGGGCACCGGAGCGTGTGGTTCCGGAGCGACCTGCTGGGGCATCCGGAATTCTCCCCCCCCGCACACGGTTCGCTGAGCTACTGCGAGACCGGCCTCGTCTGGGAGCAACAGGACCTTGCGGAGGGCTTTGGTATGTTCCCTTGCTTTGGCGACGAGAGGTACTTCGATGCCGCCCCGGTCGGTTTCGGCGGGAGCTGAATCCTGAAGGACGGCACGCGGGGGCCTCGGGCGTCGGCCGGTCCAGGATCAACCCCCGATCGTTTCGACGCCGAGCCTGTTGAGGGCGTCCAGAATTTCTGCATAACCCTCCACGGGAACGTCGACGCGAGGCGGACGAACGGGTCCGCCGGACAGACCGACGAGGTCCATGGCGGCCTTTATCATTGCGACGTCCCCATATCTGGCTCTCAGCCTTTCCAGCGGTGCCAGCCGGCGCTGGATGAGTGCCATGCCCTCCCAGTCTTTCCTGCACGCGAGTTCGAAGAGTTCAAGTTCGTATTGCGGTGCGAAGTTGACGAAGCCTGCGGTGAATCCGTCAATGCCCATTTGAAAGCGAAGGTGGAGCACACCCGGGTCGTGGCGCTTGTTACCGATCCATACGAAGCGGTCGCCGAGGCGCTGAATGGCGGCGAACAGATTGTGCGGCGCCCGGCATGGATCCTTGATCCCGATAATACGGTCGACCTCCGCGAGCCGGAGAAAGAACGCTGCGGGCCAGGCTTGCGTGTTATAGGGCATTAATGCCAGACCTGAGGCGCCAGCAAGCACTCTATAGTGATTGAGGACGCCCGTCAGGTCGTCCGGTACGTCGTTCCGGATGTACGGCGCCATTCCCAGTGCGACCCGGGCACCCATTCGTTCGTAAACGGGCGCAAGTTCCAGGGCGGCGCCCGGATTCTCCGGCAGAGTGGGAATGACCAGCGTGCTGGTACCCGCCACGTCAACTGCGGTTCTCGCCAGCGTAGCAAGTTCGGAATTGGAGAGGGCGTTGACCTCTCCGGTGCCGCCGCCAATGACCAGGACTTTCACACCGTGCTCGATGAGAAAGCCCACGTTTTTACTCAGCGCTTTCACGTCAAGTCGTCCGCGGTTTCCCTTTTCGAACGGGGTGACAACAAAGGCATGCGTGTTCTTCAGCTGTTCCTTCAAATCCTCGGCAAACATTGTAAAAAGGCTCCGTGGCAAGCAGGTCGTCGGTTATCGCTGGGACCGATGCAATATAGTCCTGTACGTGACCCTGTAAAAATGGAAATATCGTCCAGAGAGGTGGCCCGTGATCAAGATTGGAACGCGGATCGATCCGACGTGGCTGGACCGGCCGGAGGATTTGCAGTTTCTGAAGCAGATTGGCGTAGACGTGGTGGACGTGACGCTGGACATTTTTCCGGGTTATAAAGAAACCGGACGCCTCAAACGCGAGAGCGTGGAGCGGGTGGTGGAGGTTGTGGACCGCGCCGGTCTGAAGATCGAACGTGCGAATTCGACCAGCGGCTACACGCGTGCGATTTTTCTGGATGAGCCGGGCGCTGCAGAGGAACTTGATCAACTGATTGCGAACGTTGCGCTCTGCGGGGAATACGGCTTTCCCGTCGTCGGGATACAGTGTTTTCAGGCCGCCCAATTCGGCGGGTCTTCCCGTGGCGTCTTCAAGTGGGTGGAAGGGCGCGGCGGCTACCGGCATCTGAAGGTCGATTTACGCGACGCCCTGAACCGATCCGCGCCGGACGGCGCACCCACGCACGAGGAACTCTGGGAACGAACGCTGAAGATTTTTCGCGCGGCAGTGCCGGTCGCCGAAGCGGCGGGCACACGGGTTGCCATGCACGGGAACGACCCTCCCGTGTCCAGCCTGTATGGCGTGCCCCAGGTACTGTACGATTTCGCGGCATTCGATCGGCTGTTCTCGGAAGTGCCCTCGCCGGCAAACGGGATGACGTTTTGCGTGGGCACGCGATACGAGTCGGGCGAGGACGTGTTCGAGGGAATCCGGCGATTCGGCGGCCAGGGAAAGATTTTCCACGTGCATTTTCGAAACGTGAGGGGAACCATTCCGGAAACCGGAGGATATGAGGAGGTGATTCCGGATTTGGGTGATCTGAACATGTTTCGGGTGGTTCGGGCGTTGCACGACGCAGGGTTTGACGGCGCTATTGACTACGACCACATCATGGAATTGTCGGGTGACGCGGAGGGACGGGCGTATATAGCGTTTTGCGTGGGACAGATGCACGGGTTCCTGCAGGCGCTCGAGGCGGATTGACAGCTATGGGAATGGTCATTGAACTCGCGCGGGCTTCCCGGGCTTCATTGGAACAGGTTGGCGGGAAGGCCCGAAATCTGGGTCGTCTGTTATCGGGCGGATTCCGTGTTCCGGGCGGGTTTTGCGTAACGGCTGACGCCTGCGTCCGGTTTCTGGAGCACAATGAACTCGATCCCGTCAGCGTGACCGGGGATGCGGTTGCAAGGGGTTCGTTTCCCTCCGAAATCGAACAGACCATTGGGTCGCACGCCGATTTGCTCCTCAATCATGGAGCAACCGCCGTTGCGGTGCGGTCGTCGGGCGCGTCTGAGGACGGCAGCGCGTTCGCCTTTGCAGGGCAGTTCGAAACCTACCTGAACCTGAGGGACGTCTCGTCGGTGCTCGAGCACGTCAGGTTGTGCTGGGCGTCGGCGTGGAACGACCGGCTGCGAACCTATGCTCCGGACCTGGTTCCGCGCATCGCGGTTGTGGTTCAGGAAATGGTCGAAGCCGACAAGTCAGGAATCCTTTTCACGCGGAACCCGGTGGCGTCAGGCGCACCGGGTATTTTTGTGGAGGCAAACTGGGGCCTTGGCGAGACCGTTGTGGGAGGCGAGGTAACGCCCGATTCTTACGTTCTGGACCGGAAGACGGGCAGGGTCATTGAAAAGAAGATCGCGCACAAGCTGTGGAGGCTCCGTCCGGGAGACAGCCGTGCCGAACCCATGCCGGAGAGGCTTCGGGATGCGGAGGCGCTTTCCGTGGAGGAACTCCAAATACTGTGGCGGCAAGGCAGCGAAGTCGAGGCGTTTTCCGGTGGCCGGCCCCAGGATATCGAATGGGCGTTTGCCGGCGGCCGGCTCTATTTCCTGCAGACGCGACCGATTACCACCACCGTGTCCCGGCCGTCGGGCACGTGGTCCCGGGGGATCTGTGACGACCTCTGGTCCGAGGCATTATGTCCGATGGCGGCGTC
This sequence comes from Candidatus Latescibacterota bacterium, assembly GCA_963662665.2. Classification (GTDB taxonomy): domain Bacteria; phylum Latescibacterota; class UBA2968; order UBA2968; genus JAAXHE01. Next base: position 20,538 of record CAXXJS010000016.1, on the reverse strand, counting down.
GATTATCGTGGATCGCCTGAGCGAGTCATATACCTTTCAGGGTCCCGCGCGGCGGCTGGGCGTGGGCGCGTTGGTACGCCGCGATATGATGAGGGTGATCGATTGCTACATGTACGTGAATGCAAACGCCGTGGCGGAAGCGCTCAAGCTGGTTCCGGAAAAGATGCGGACGGACGAAGCCCTGGTCATCCTGCCACGGAAACTCCAGGCGGAGGTCGAATGCGCGCCAGGGGCCTGGCGGTGGTTGATCCTGGCGCTCCTGCGTTTGCCGGGCGTTCTGACGACTGAACCCTATGGCCTGATTCACAGCAATCACCGACGGGTCAGGCGTGCGTTTTTCCCTGTGTTCAACCGTCGGATGCGTTCGATTGAACGGCAGATTTCCTCGGCCCGGGAGCCGGACGCGCTGCTCCTGGCCGTGGATCGGCTGACGGCGCTCGCCGTGCATCAGCAACGGGACGTAAACCAGTGGAGTTACGCGTTTGCGATGAATTGCATCTGGGCTCTGCGAGTGATCGTGGTTCGCTGGGCGGGTCTCGACATGGCTGCACTCAAGGATCTGTTGCTGGTCCCGGAGAGCAACAAGACTTCGGAGGCCAACGCCGAGCTGGATAAAATGGCGGACGTGGTTCGGAGCGATTCCGCGCTGCGACGCCACCTGGAAAACGCGACGGACGATGAGTTTGTCGAATACCTGCGCGCCGGCCAGGATGGTTTGGCATCCCGGTTCAACGCATTCATCGACACGTACGGGATTCGCGCCGCGAACAGGGACTTTACGTTTGCGAGATGGCGGGAACGCCCGGAAGCCGTTTTGCAGATGCTCAGACGGAACCTCGACGCGGAACCCGTTTCGGCGCGGCATGCGCCGCGGGAACTGATGCGGACGGCCGAAGGGGAAGTATTGAAACGTCTGTCCGAAACGTCGTGTGGGAAGGCGCGAACAGTCATGTTCCGGTTTGTGTTGAAATACACGCGGATCTATCTTGGTCTTCGTGAGGAGTTGAGATTTCACCTGGACAGACTTTTTTTCGCGTACCGGTCGGTTTTTCTCAAACTGGGGGACCATCTCGCGTCTATCGGTTTGCTGGGGCGAAAGGATGAGGTCTTTTTCCTGACGTGTACCGAGGTGGAGACTGCGTTCAATGGCGGTCCAGTGGCCAGCGAGGACGAGATTCATCGACGGATCGCCGATTTCGAACGTGCTCGTGGCCGGCAGCCGTTTTACTTCTGGATCGATGGGCGGGGCGAAAACCCGGTTTCCAATGAGGATCAGGACGTTGATCGGCTACAGGGCATCGGTACGAGCTCAGGTACGGCAACCGGAATCGCCCGGCTGATACGAGGCCCCGAGGAGTTTGAGTCACTGGCACCGGGGGAGGTGCTGGTCGCGCTGGGTACCGACCCGGGATGGACTCCGCTTTTCCGGCGTGTAAGTGCGGTTGTGACCGAAATCGGCGGGGTATTGAACCACAGTTCGGTGATCGCGCGGGAGTACCGGATTCCTGCCGTCGTGGGTGTTTCAGGCGCCACGCGGCGCATACGCACCGGAGACCGGGTTACCGTGGATGGAAGTCGAGGTGTTGTGCAAATTCACGGTGACGGGGGTGACAACCAGGCATCATCGGAGCCGGAACGCTAGATGATTCACCGGGCCGAATCCGGCCAATTCCTGCAGACGTAGCGTATTCCTGTTGATTCTGATATTTTAGATGGATGTCTCCGAAGCCGCCGGTCTGACATCGTACCCTGGAATCGGCGAATGGGTTGCGAAATCATCCGTTTTATTGTAAATTTGCTATTCTCCATCGGAACCGGCATTGACCTTTTTCACGATTCGGCATAGCGCCAATGACGTCGATTTCGGAAAATCTGAAACGGGTTCAGGAACGCATTAACCGCGCCGCACAGCGAACCGGGCGACAAGCGTCTGACGTAACCCTCGTTGCGGTATCCAAAACAAAGCCCGTGGAAGCCATCCGGGAAGCGGTGGAGGCAGGGGTTCAGGTGCTGGGTGAGAACAGGGTACAGGAGGCCGAGGCGAAGGTTGGCGGCGTCGCGGGCGCGGTGGTCTGGCATCTGGTGGGACATTTGCAGCGGAATAAGGTGAAAAGCGCGCTCCGCTTGTTCGAAGTGGTTCACTCGGTGGACAGCCTGCGGCTGGCACGGGAGATTGGAAAACGCGCGGTACAGGCCGGGATTACCGCGCGGACGCTTGTGCAGGTGAATACCTCGGGGGCGGATTCCCAGTTCGGGGCCGCGCCCGACGCTTCAGTCGATCTGATCGGGCGGATTTCGGAGGTGGCAGGGGTGGACGTGGAGGGGTTGATGACGATCGGATTGTTTCTGCCCGACCCGGAGGCGGTGCGACCCTGTTTCGTACAGCTGCGGGAACTGAGTGAGGAGATTTCGGCGGCGCGTCTGCCGGATGTATCAATGACACACCTTTCAATGGGGATGACGGGAGATTTCGAAGTGGCAATTGAGGAAGGTGCTACAATGGTGCGTGTCGGCTCGGCTATTTTCGGTTCCAGACAATGACGCGCGTGCAGGGCGCTTCAGGGCGTTGGAAAACATAATCCACCGACGGGCCTGGGCTCGTCGGTGGACGGTGACAGGGTTCAGTTGAGGACAACGAAGGGTAATTATGTTATACGTTTTGTTGCAGGTAATCGACTTTATGCGCGCTGCCGTCGATTTTGTGGCGTTTTCGGCGGTAGTCGTTATCGTCGTGCTGATGGTTCTTCGCTGGGTGCTGTTAAAGGCGCAGCCGTTCGGCCGGCTGTCTCAGGTGGTTCGGGGATGGACCGATCCCATGATCTGGCCAATCGCCCAGAGCCTGCCAGCGCCCAACAGTCTCGGCATTGCGCCTCTGTTCGTGATCCTGGGAACATTGTTGGCCGCGTTTTTCCTCAAGTGGGTCAGCAACGACGTGCTCCTGGCTTTGGAAGGCGTGGTTCGGGCGTTGTTGAACGTCGCCTTTCTTCAGGTCGTTGGCTGGCTCTTTTACGGTGCAATATCAGTATTCCTGGTATTTATTCTTGCTCGCATCATTGTCTCCTGGATGCCCTTTTTTCGAAACGGGCGATTGATCTGGACGCTTTATTCGCTTACAGAGCCCGTTATGGCGCCCTTCCGGCGCCTGATTCCGCCACTGGGCATGTTTGATCTGTCGCCGATTCTGTTGATCCTGCTATTGAATTTCGCCAAAGGAGCGGTTCTCGTGGTTTTCGGATTGGGTACGTAGTTAACAGCCCGGTACGGGAACGAATCTATCGGATACGGGTCCCTCCAAACCCGGCTCCGAGTCCTGATCTTCCGTCATCGAGACGGATTGCAATCACAAGCCGGGGCATGCCTGCTGGAGCGGAGCGAATCCATGACAGACACAAAGCCGTTGCGTCTGGGGGTGATTGGCGGGTCCGGATTCTATGAGATGGATGGCGTCTCGGTGGTGCGGGAACACGAGGTGGACACGCCGTTCGGCCATCCCTCGGACCTGCTGGTGGAAACGGACATCGACGGGCGTACGGTTGTATTCCTTCCCCGCCACGGGCGCGGACACCGGTTGCTGCCTTCGGAGGTGAGATATCGTGCCAACATCCATGCATTGAAACAGTTGGATGTCACCCACGTTCTCGCCGTGGGCGCCGTGGGTATTATGAAAGAACACATCAGGCCGGGAGACATGGTTGTCCCGGATCAGATTTTCGATCGCACAAGGGGGATTCGTCCGTCCACGTTTTTTGGCGACGGGGTGGTGGGACACGTGGCGTTCGCAGACCCGTTCTGCGGGGATATGCGCGACGTTGTTGCGAGAGCGGCGAGGAATTGCGGCGCACGGGTACACGACGGGGGCACGTATATCTGTATGGAAGGGCCACAGTTTTCGACGAGGGCAGAGTCCCATTTCTATCGCCGGGCCGCAGATGCCACGGTGATCGGAATGACGGCGCTTCCGGAGGCCAAGCTTGCCCGTGAGGCGGAAATGTGCTACGCCGTGCTCTCCATGGGCACCGACTACGATTGTTGGCACGAGCAGGAAGGAGACGTGGACATCGAGTCCGTTCTGGCGATCCTGAAGGCCAATACCCGGATGGCCAACACGGTTGTTAAGGAAATTGCCGGTCTGCTGCCGGAGGCATCGGCTTGCAGATGTCACCGGGCTGCGCGGGATGCGATTATTACCGCGCCCGGAGCCATTTCGAATGAGGCAAGACAACGGCTGAACGTCCTGTATGGTCACTATCTGGGTGGGACAGGATGATCGATGAACGATGGTACCGTAAACCCGAGGGAATACCGGAAGCCGTTTCGGCGGGGGGCGTGGTTGTAAGGGCGGCTGACGGACGGGCGATGGTGGCGCTGATTCGTGAGCAGTCCTACGAGGAGTACGTATTGCCGAAGGGACACGTGGACGCGGGGGAATCCATCGAGGACGCTGCGCGACGGGAGATCGAAGAGGAAGCGGGATTTACCGAATTGGAATTTATCCAGCCAATGGGCGTAAGGGCACGGTTGAATTATCATCGGACGGAATGGAAGACCACGCACTATTTCCTGTATCGGACCTGGCAGGTGGACGTCGTTCCAACGGACGTGAAGAATCACGAAGTCGTCGACTGGTTTCCCATCGATCGGCTGCCGGAGATGATGTGGCCGGAACAGAAGGCGTTGTTGGGGGAAAACGAGGACCGGATTGTCGCGATGGCGAATGGCGAATCGGTCCGATAGCGACTCGAGTGACGAAGGTTTCGCGATAACCGCTTTGCGACCAGGCCCGGACGAATTCCAGCCGCGCGCGGAACCTGAACCGACAGGAAATCACAACAGAAGACATCCGCGACATTTCTGAATACACCAGTAAAGCGAATAAACCTCATGGCGGCGGAGAAAACGGCAGACAGGGTGTTTGAGGACGTTTCCGGAAGGGTGAACTTTCCCGGAATGGAGAAGGAAATTCTCCGGTTCTGGGAGAAAAACCGGACGTTTGCGAAGTCGGTGGCAAACCGCCCGGAATCCAATTCGTTCATTTTCAACGACGGGCCGCCGTTCGCCAGCGGGCTTCCGCACTACGGGCATCTGCTGGCTTCAATCATAAAGGACGTGGTGCCTCGATACTGGACGATGCGTGGTTACCGGGTGGACCGGCGATTCGGATGGGATTGTCACGGACTTCCCGTCGAGAATGAGGCCGAACGCCAGTTGGAACTGAAGTCCAGGAAAGATATCCTTGCGTTCGGCGTGAGTCGGTTTAACGAGTTCTGCAGGGAACAGGTGCTCCAGTACGCGGCTGAATGGAAGCAGGTGATACAGCGATGCGGACGGTGGGTGGATTGGGACCGCCAATACCGGACGATGGATCCGGATTTCATGGAGTCGGTGTGGTGGGTGTTCAAGAGCCTGTGGGAGAAAGATCTCATTTATGAAGGATATTATTCCCTGGCCTACTGTCCGAGGTGCGCCACGCCGCTTTCGAATTTCGAGGTGAATCTGGGGGGTTACCGGGACACCCAGGATCCTTCGATTACGGTGCGTTTCCGTGTGCGGGGAGAGGCAAATACGTCGATTCTGGCCTGGACGACCACACCGTGGACGCTGCCTTCGAACATGGCGCTCGCCGTGGGGGAAGACATCCCGTACCTGCGCGTCCATCTGACAAGCGGAGAGCAGTTGATTCTCGCACAGCCGCGCTTCGATGCTCTGTTTGCCGGGCGCAACGGGGAAGTGGCGGGGGTGGAGGCGGAACCGGTCGATGCGCTGCTGGCGTTGCGTTACGAGCCGTTGTTCGGTTACTTCGCAGATCTGGCAAATAAGGGCGCCTATCGCGTGGTCGCGGCCGATTTCGTGTCGACCGAAGACGGCACGGGGATTGTGCACGTCGCGCCCGGATTCGGCGAAGACGACTATCAACTGGGCGTTGAAAAGGGTATCCCGGTTGTGTGCCCGATCGACGAAGACTGTGCGTTTACAGATGCGATACCGGACTATACGGGACAGTTTGTGAAGGAGGTCGACCGTCATATCGTGCGGCGGCTCCGGGAGGGCGGTGCGCTGTTTTCCGAGGGAACGCTGGTTCACAGCTACCCCTATTGCTGGCGGTGTGATTCCCCCCTCATATATCGCGCAATCTCGACCTGGTTTGTGGCCATTAAACCCATCAAGGAAATGATGATTGCCTCGAATCAGCGGGTCCGATGGGTGCCGGAACACATAAAGAACGGAAGATTCGGACGCTGGCTGGAGGATGCGCGTGATTGGGCGATCAGCCGGAACCGCTACTGGGGGACGCCGTTACCCGTATGGCGCAACGAGGACACGAAGGAGACGATTTGTGTCGGCAGCCGTGAGGAACTGGAGCGCCTGAGTGGTCAGCGGGTGGAAGACCTGCATAAGCATCTGATCGATCATATCGAAATTCCCAGCCCAACGGGGCGTGGAATGTTGAGGCGTGTTCCCGAGGTGCTGGATTGCTGGTTCGAGTCGGGATCCATGCCCTACGCCCAAACGCATTATCCGTTTGAGAATCGGTCGTTTTTCGAGGCGAATTTCCCGGCCGATTTCATTTCCGAGGGGCTGGATCAGACCCGGGGCTGGTTTTATACGTTGACGGTCCTCGCTGCCGCACTGTTTGAGGAGCCGGCGTTCAGGAATTGCATTGTATCCGGGATGCTGCTTGCAGAAGACGGACGCAAGATGAGCAAGCGGTTGAAGAACTATCCGGAGCCCACCGAAATGCTCGATGCGTACGGCGCGGATGCGCTGAGGTTGTATCTGTTGAACTCTCCGGCGCTCAAGGCGGAGGAGTTGAGAATCAGCGAACGGGGTATTCAGGAGAGCCTGCGTTCCGTGATCATTCCACTCTGGAACGCGTACGGCGGAATCTTCGTCACCTATGCCAATATCGACGGTTGGACGCCGGCACGGGCGAGAGGGGAGGCACGTACTCACGAACTGGACCGCTGGATCCTTTCGGAATTACAGACGCTGCTGCACGACATGAATGCCGAGATGTCGGCTTACAGGCTTTACCGTACGGTGCCGGTAATGGTTTCATTTGTGGAGAAATTAACGAACTGGTACATCCGCCGCAGCCGTCGCCGCTTCTGGAAGTCGGAAGACGACGAGGACAAGGCGGCGGTTTACGAAACGCTTTACGAAGTGCTGGTGGCATTGGTTAAGGCCATGGCGCCGGTACTGCCGTTCGTGACCGAGCACATCTATCAGAATCTGGTGAGAAGAGCGGACGCGCAGGCGCCCGAAAGCGTGCACCTGTGCGATATGCCTCAGGCGGATGAGTCGTTGCGCGACACCCGGCTTGAGGCCCAGATGCATCTGACGATGCGCGCGGTTGCTCTGGGTCGGTCGCTTCGCAACCGGCACGACCTGAAGGTGCGTCAGCCGTTGCGGCGGGTCTACGTACTGCCGCCCGATACCGCCGGGCGCGATGCGCTGACGTCGATGCAGGGCCTGATTGCCGAGGAATTGAATATCAAAGAAGTGGTTTTGGTGGAAGACGAAACCGAGTTGAGCGAAATCTCCTACAAACCCAACTTCAGGGCGCTGGGGCCACGATTCGGGAAACGCATGAAAGAGGTGGCAGGGCACATAGCCGATCTGGCTCCGGAGGAGGTCGAACGGCTGCGGGACGGCGAGAAGCTTGCGGTTGCCGGAGGGGAAATCGTCCTTGAGGATCTTGAAATCCAGCGGCGGAAGAAAGACGACGTGGTGGTGGCTGTCGAGAACAACCTGTGCGTTGGCCTCGACGTGCATCTGGACGAAGAGCTCATCGACGAGTGTACTGCGCGTGAATTCGTCAACCGCGTGCAGAACATGCGGAAGGAGACAGGGTTGGAAGTCATCGACCGCATCCACGTGGGGGTGTTGGGAGAGGGATGTCTGGAGCGGGCGGTCACACGCTATCGTACATACGTCAGCGGCGAGACGCTCGCCGAAGAGGTGTTGGTGGGTCAACTGCCCGATTCCTGCCAGTTGACACGGGAATGGCAGGTGAACGGGTTGCGCGGCACAATAGGTATTTCACGCGATTGAACCTCCACGGACCCGATGTGGACGGGAATTGGCGGCCGCCTGCCGGCGGCGCCATCCGGCTGGTACGCGCCATTTGAATTGACAGGCTGGAGAGGACGATGACCAAGAAAGATCTGAAGTACTTCAGGGAGATCCTGGAAAAAAAGCGACTGTCCATCGTTCAGGACCTGGGGATGTTGGAGCAACGTTCCATGCATGCGACGTCCGAAGAGGCTTCGGGCGGACAAATTTACTCGGATCATATGCCGGAACTGGGCAGCGACTCCATCGAGCGGGAAAAGGCGTTCCTCTTCGCTTCTCGAGACGGGGCCTATCTGACGCAGTTGGAGCACGCGCTGGAACGCATAAAGAAAGGGACGTTCGGTGACTGCAGGGTCTGCAGCAAAGAAATCCCGAAAGCGCGTCTGGAGGCCGTTCCCACAACCCGGACGTGTGTACCCTGCAAGGAAGGGGAACACCGGCAGAGTATTCGTCCCTCATAGTCACTCACGGCCCGTCTAAATGAACACACGCGTTCGTTAACATCGCCAAGGGAGGCGTCGTGCGCAGCCTCTGGATTTCGGGTGTCGTCCTTCTTCTGGACCAGGTGTCGAAGCGGATGGTGATGGAATCGATGGTCCTCGGTGAATCGATTCCAGTGCTCGGCTCATTCTTCAGGCTGACCTATATTCAAAACCCCGGCGCCGTGTTCGGGATGAGGTTGGGCGGGAACGTCGCGCATTTGATTTTCGCCGGGATGGCATTGATCATGGTGACGGTGATGTGGTTCCGCCTGCCGCCCGGTCAGCGGTTGGCTTCGGCCGGCCTCGCGCTTGTGCTGGGGGGAGCCATCGGCAACGTCGTGGATCGGATCCGTTTCGGGGCGGTGGTTGATTTCCTGGATTTCGGATTCGGATCCCTTCGCTGGTGGGTGTTCAACGTGGCCGACGCCTCCGTTACGGTGGGGGCCGGCCTGTTGATACTGGGCTGCGGACTTCTTAAGGGCGGAAAGGATGAGGGAGTTTGAAGTTACCGTCCTTGCGGAATACGCCGGCAGCCGGCTGGATCGGATGTTGGCAGACGTTTGCGAAACGCTCTCCCGGTCTCGAATTCAGGCGTTGATCGCCTCAGGAGATGTGCTTCTGGCGGGCGAACGGGTTCGATCGAATTACAGGGTTTCCGCAGGCGACCGGATCGTGGTTTCACTGCCGGCACCGGAGCCCGCCGGAATTGATCCGGAGGAAATCCCTCTGGATATTTTTTTTGAAGACGCGCATCTGCTTGTCGTGAACAAACCGGCAGGCATGGTTGTGCACCCGACGAGCCGGAGGCGATCCGGTACGCTGGTGAACGGTCTCCTTTCCCATTGCAACGGTCTCTCAGGTATCAACGGCGTTCTGCGTCCGGGCATTGTACACCGGCTGGACAGGGAGACCTCGGGTCTGCTCATGGTCGCCAAGGACGACGTGGCACACCGGGGGCTTGCGGCGCAACTGGAGGCGCGAACGGTGATCCGGCAATATATCGCCATGGTATGGGGGCGGCCGGAACCGGAGCGGGGCCGCATTGAGACCGCCATCGGCAGGAGTCCCGGGGACCGCAGGCTCATGGCAGTGGTCGACAAAGGAGGACGCACTGCCGTGACCGGGTACGAAGTGAGAGCGTTCCATGGGTTCGCATCGACCCTGGAATTGAGGTTGGAGACGGGTCGAACGCATCAGATTCGGGTACACCTCTCCCACGTTGGACATCCGGTCCTGGGAGATACCGCGTACGGCGGGGGCGCGAAGCGAATCCGGGGCATTTCACCGCTGCACCGGAATGCGGCCAAAACGGTCCTGCGTCTGGCGAATCGACAGATGTTACATGCCGAGTCTCTCGGATTCGAACATCCGGTCACGGGGGAAACGCTGGAATTCCGCTCGGCTGTTCCGCAGGACATGGGCAGTGTCTCCGATGCGTTATCGGCAAGCTGTCGCTGACGGCGAACTACCGGTCGGCAAACCATAAACCGGCTGCGTCACCCACAGCCTTGCAGTCACGGAATTCCAAACCAAAAACAAAGAGCGTCAACCGGGTCCGGTTGACGCTCTTTTCAGTGTCACTTGTGGTCGATAACGATCTACAACGTACCCACGGGGATTCCATATGCCTCTTCAACCTGCTGGGTGTCGACCATTTCGATGGCTTCCCACGGACAGATATGCACGCATTGGATGCACCCGATGCAGTCTTCCAGGCGGACTTCACAGAACGTACCGATGCCGTCCAGCCCGGCGTCGGCCACGTCGACTTCCTCGATACAGTCGGTCGGACAGACCTCGATGCAGGCGTTGCAACCGGTGCAATAGTCCGGGTTTATAATGGCAATATGCCGGGGCCGCTTCTTTTTGGCAGCCATGCCTGAGCGGGTTTCCAGCCAGAGGTGTTCGTGGAACTCCACGCGTTCTTTCTTCGCGACGCGCTCAGGGCGGTAGACCTCTGCCTTTGGCGCGAACTCCAGCGCGCCCTCGGCGTGGGCGTGGCTGAGGCGGTACCGGTCTGCCGTAACGAGTTGGTCCGGATCGTCGTCGTAGACGAAACTGACCAGGTCATATCGGATGCCCACGGTCCGGCCGGCGCGTCCGTTCAGTTTGAAATGAATGCCCGGCCTGAATTCGAGGATTGTGAGGCCGGCGGGCTCTTTTTCGGACTCCACGGCCGCGCCTGCGGTTTCCAGTTCGGAGGCGCCCGCCTCGGGTGCGGATTCCACGGCGTCGCCGGCGCCCTGTTTGGCTTTGCGCATGGCCTCGGCTTTGGCCCTTGCCCGCGCCACCCTGTCGGTGATGCCGTCAAACTGGGTAAGGTCGACGTTCACGGGTGTGAGATCTCCTGTTGAGCGGGATTTGTCCACAGAATTCACGTAATCCGATGTTAAAATAACGCCTTTCGCAAGGGTTGTCAAGAGCGAACGCCCGTGAGACGGCAGGCTCCGGCGAGGACAAAGATTTGACAGCGCGTGCGTACACTGTATATATTGGACCGCGTTGTTTTGTGGGTCCTCTCCAGGCATTTTGCCGTTGTTCAACGTTCAGAGGTTGACGAATGGATCATCCGACACCCGAAGAGGAACTAAAAAAAATCGCCGACGATGCCACCGCGCCGGTTTCGGACGGGGACGTCTCCCGGGCAAGGCTGGTCTCACAGTTCGTCATTTTTCCGTTGGCAATAATCCTGGTGGCGCTTGCAATTTACCTGGGATTGGGGCTCCTGACGGCCGAGAAAAAGACGGCGGAGGATTATCTCAATACGATTCGCGTTGGCGGCATCAACAGCCGGTGGCAGGCGGCGTACGAACTGGCCACGGTGCTCGAACAGGAAAAGCGTGAGGGACGGATCGGCCGCAGGTTTGTCGGGGAATTGATCCGGGTGTTCGAGGCTTCACGGTCGGACGACCCGCGGGTGAGGCGGTTTCTGGCCGCCGCAATGGGACGGGTGCAGGATCCCGAGCTTGTTGGCGTGCTGATTTCCGCGCTGGACGATCCCGATGACGAGACACGGATCAACGCGATGTTTTCACTCAGGGCCCAGGGAGACCCGAGCGCTGTGCCTCACCTTAAGAGGATCGTGACCGGCGACGATGCCGGCTTGCGTAAGGCAGCGGTGTACGCCCTGGGGGGTCTGGATGACCCTCGAGTGCCGCCGGTGCTCGAACAGGCGCTTCACGACCGTGCGCCCGACGTTCGCTGGAACGCCGCGCTGCAGTTGGCGGCTGCCCGCAATAAGTCGGGCCTGGACGTTCTGGGCGAGATGCTTGGCCAGGGTTACCTGGACGGATTCGATCGAATCAGCGGGGAGGGCCGGCGGAATATTCTGGTCGAAGCGATCAGGGCCGTGGGCATTCTGAACGCCAGGTCCCTGGCCCCCTCGCTGCAGCGACTGCGCCTGCAGGACCAGGACCTTCGGGTCCGGCAGGCGGCCATTGAAGTTCTGAATAAATGGGGGGAGAAATGAGCCGCATGAACCGATGGAAAATCAAAGATGGATCCGGCGTTTTTATGTGCGCGTCGGAAGCCTCGCCCTTTCTCCCCGGAGGGTGCGAATCTACAGAAAATCCCGCTTGACAATCCGGGGTGGTTTCGATATATTGGCCCGGTATCTTTAGCGCTGTAAGTGATTCAATTTCCGGTATTTCTCTAGCTTATATCATTTATTATTTTCTTCCTGAAGGCATTCGGCCCGAATGCCGATTGAACGGTTTCCGGGGAGTTCCATGTCGGCAGACAATATCGATCTTTCGGAATTCGACGAGATTCCGGATCGGGTGGCCAGGGCGAAGGCCAAAGCGGAGGCGTTGCGCAAGGCCAGAGAGGCTGCAAAGGGCGAAGGGTCTCAGGGAACGCCTGCCGCGGGGGCTTCGGCGAAGGCCCCGAAGGCGTCCGGGGAGGATTCCGACGCGTCCGAAGTGGATCTTTCGTCGCTGAACGAGATTCAGGATCGTGTTGCCCGTGCAAAGGCCAAGGCCGAGTTGATGCGGAAGGCGCGTGGCGGTGGCGCCGCGGCGCCGGCCGGTGCGCCTGCAAAGAAGGCCGCTTCCACGGCAGACCGGGCCGCCGCCGCTCGGGCTTTAACGCAAAAAAGCGACGCGCCGGAAGCGGAGCGCGTCATCGTCCAGACCTCTCCGGCCCCGCCCGAAATCCGTCCCGGACCCGAGAGAACGCAGGCGGTGTTGGAAGGCGGCATGACCACCCGGCGGGGGTTCTTCACCTGGCTGACCCTGGCCTGGGCGTCGTTCGCCGTCGCGTCCGCGGCGGGTCTCCTCGGGTTTACGCGCTTCCTGTTTCCGAACGTCCTGTTCGAGCCTCCGCAGTCTTTCAAAATTGGATTTCCGGAAGATTATGACCTTGGCGTGGACGAACGCTGGAAGGACAAGTTCAGCGTCTGGGTGGTCAAAACCACGCAGGATATGTTCGCGCTCATATCGGTATGCACCCATCTTGGTTGTACGCCCAACTGGCTGGGCAACGAACAGAAATTCAAATGTCCATGTCACGGCAGCGGTTTTTACATGACCGGCATCAACTTCGAGGGCCCGGCGCCGCGCCCGCTGGAAAGGGCGCGAGTCGTGCTGGCCGAGGATGGCCAGGTGCTGGTCGACAAAACCCGGAAATTCCTGTACGAGAAGGGTCAGTGGGATAACCCGGAATCCTTCTTGCGGATCTGACCGAAAAGCAGGCGGCATTGTAGCTGTACACGCGATTTTTCCTGTCGGTTACAGCATTGCGAAACAATCGGGAGAACACGGTATGCCGAAGTTTTCCGGCCTCCTGGACCGGACCAAGCGCTCTCAAATCTGGAAGTCCATCTTCAGGCACGACGTGCCGAGAGACGAACGTGGTCGCGCGCAGGTGGTGCTTACCAACGTATTTCTGCATCTGCATCCCGTGCGCACCCCCAAATCGGGTATCCGGGTGCGCTACACATGGTGTATGGGTGGGCTCACGTTTTTTATTTTTCTGATTGAAACCATCACCGGCATTCTGCTCATGTTTTACTACCGGCCCACACTCGAATACGCCTACACCGACATCATCGATCTGGGCGAGCAGGTGCCTCTGGGTATCATGCGGGAGATCCACCGGTGGGGCGCCCACGCGATGATTATTACCGTCTGGCTTCACATGTTGCGCGTTTTCATGACCGGTTCTTATAAGCCACCACGCGAATTCAACTGGGCGATTGGCGTTATTCTGCTTCTCTTAACGTTGCTGTTGAGCTTTACCGGATATCTGTTGCCCTGGGACCAGCTTGCCATCTGGGCTATAACGGTGGGGTCGAATATGGCGCGGGCAACGCCTTTCCTCGGGCACGAGGGGCCGGGAGCGGCGTTCCTGATGCTTGGCGACATCAACCTGGTCCACGCCGGCGACGACGCCCGATTTGCGTTGCTGGGAGGCCGGTTTGTCGGAGAGGGCGCGCTGCTCAGGTTCTATGTCCTGCATTGTCTGTTCATCCCGTTTGTGGCAGCTGTATTAATGGCCGTTCACTTCTGGCGAGTCCGAAAGGACGGCGGGATCTCCGGACCGATGTAGAAGCAGCCTTCGCTTGTCAGGTGTACGGGATCATCGAGGAAGACGATGGAAGTTCTGAAAGGCTTTATCAACTGGTTGCTCACGCCTGAATATTTCATGCCGTTGTTTGCCATTCTGTTTTTCCTGGCTTTGCGGACACGCTTTGTCTGGACGGTCCGGTTCGGCCTTCCCGCCCTCATCGTCTCAATTGTATTTTTCGTTGTCAGTTTTCAGGATGAGAATTTTCGCATTATTGTAACCAAGGGCGACAATATCCCAATTGTCATGTTGTTGTTCCTGGTGGGCTTTTTTGTCTGGTACAGCCTGAAACAGGGGTACGACAACGACGAGCGTATCGCGCGGGGAGAGGGGCCGGTCGAGAAAGCCGAATTCAAGGAGAAGGTTCTCACGTGGCCCCATCTGGTCTACACAGAGTTGATCTGCCTGACCCTGGCCACGGTTTTTCTGATTCTCTGGTCCGTACTGATAAAAGCCCCCATCGAAGAGCCTGCCAACCCCGCGAAAACCCCCAACCCTTCCAAGGCGCCCTGGTATTTCCTTGGCCTTCAGGAAATGCTGGTTTATTACGATCCCTGGATCGCCGGGGTTGTCTTGCCCACGCTCGTCATTGTGGGTCTTATGGCCATTCCTTATATGGACAGGAATCCCAAGGGTCTGGGTTACTATACCTTCAAGGAACGCCGGTTCGCCATAACGGTGTTTCTGTTCGGTTTTGTGGTGTTGTGGGTGGTACTCATCATGATCGGCACGTTTCTGCGCGGTCCTAACTGGAACTTTTTCGGGCCGTACGAATTCTGGGACGTGCACAAACTTGAAGCATTGGTCAACGTCAATCTTTCGGAATACATCTACGTCCAATGGCTGGGTACGGGTTTGCCAACCTTCTGGTTGACGCGCGAAATATGGGGGTTCCTCCTCGTTATCCTGTATTTTCTGGTGCCCCCGCCTGTACTGGCGCAAACGGTGTTCAAGGAATTCTACAAAACGATGGGATTCGCCCGTTATAGCGTAATGGTCCTTTTCTTCCTCTGCATGGTCGCCCTCCCCATCAAGATGTTGCTTCGCTGGCTGTTCAACCTGAAATACATCGTTGCCATTCCGGAATATTTCTTCAATATCTGAGGGTTCTTTCTTGTTTCCCGGCGCCGCTGCAATTTGTTTTGGAATCTCTGAATGGGTAGACGGACGCGGCAAGTGCCGTAATTCGTATGTGTGCCGCTCCTCTGGAGCCGTTCGATGAATGAGCCGAAGCGTTTCATAGACTTTGTCTACAATGTAGACAGAATGAACATGATTTTCGCCGTGTCCAGCGTGGTACTGGTTATTTCCGTACTCTGGATGGTCTGGGACGACTACGACCGGGAGTGGAAGGGCATACAGAAAGAAGGGATGGCGCTGGAGGCCTATAAGACGGAGGCGGAAATCAAGTCGGCCCGGGAGAACCTCGATCAGGACGCGCTGAAGGCGATTGAAGACGAACTCACGGGGATTGAGGCCTCGGTCCAGGCGCACCGGGAACGATTCGACGCGGCGACGAGCGAATTGAAGCGGCTCACCCAGGCGGAATGGTACGGCGCAGACCAGCGGCTTAAGTTCGAAAAGGCACAGTACGACGTTGTGAAGTTTGAATATGAAGACGCGGCGAAAGCGGGACACGAGGAAACTGCATCGAAGAAAAAAGCAGAAATGGAAGCCAAGGGAGTCCGGATCTACGAGTTCCGGCTGGCCAAGGAGGCGGTGGAGGAAAAACAGGCTGCGCAGCAGAAGATCATCGACGCCGTAGCGGGACAGAGGCAGGCACTGGAGTCCAGACGGCGCTCGTTGCGGAAGGATGAAGAAAACCTCAGGCGCAAGTTGACGGGTCTTGTTCCCAGTTTCCCCAACGTGTTCCGAAATCTGCCGATGGTTGACTTTATCGATCCGTCCATAAAGGTCCGGCAGGTCGTGCTGGCCGACCTCAGAAACGAGCTTAACTTTACCAGGGTTCCCCGTGTGGACCGATGTACCACGTGTCATCTGAATGTCGACCGCCCGGGGTACGAACTCGATCGGGAAACCGGCTGGTTTGCGGACGAGACACTCAGGACCTATATGGAATCGGTCTACGCGGACGAAGACGTCCGGCTTGGGCGCACCAGCGTATTTTCAACACATCCGAGGCTGGACCTTTTCCTCAGCAGCGGTTCACCCCACCCGATCGATGAGTCGGGGTGCACCACCTGTCATCTCGGTCGCGACCGGGGCGTGACGTTCAAGAATACGGCGCACACACCGAGCGACGACATTGAGGCGGACCGCTGGAAAAAGCTGTACGGATGGAAGAAAATGAAATACTGGGACCACCCCATGTTGCCCAGCCGCTACGTCGAGTCTACGTGCGCGCAATGCCACACGGGCGTTGTGGACGTGTCCCGGGCTGAAAACCTGAATCGAGGTATCCATCTCGTGCGTACGCTGGGTTGCCACGGCTGTCACAAAATCGCCAGGCACACCCTGCAGGATCTGCGCAGGGTGGGGCCCGATCTCAGCAAGGCGGCGGGCAAGCTGGATCGTAACTGGGCCCTGAAGTGGGTGCGGGATCCCAAGGGGTTTCGCCCGTCCACCAAGATGCCCAAAATATTCGATCTTTCCAACGTCAGCGGACCGGAGGACATCAAGCGCAATACGGCGGCGGTCAACGCTGTTGTGGCGTACATTTTCGAGAAGTCCGAGCGGCCCCTGTACCCAAAGCCCGGCCTGTCGGGAGATCCCGGTCGCGGAGAACGTCTCGTGGAAATGGTGGGATGCAAGGCCTGCCACGTGGTGGGTTCGGACGATCGGTCGGGCCAGGAATACGGGCTGCGGAATTTCGGCCCCAACCTCAACGACGTGGGCAGCAAACTGTCTGAGGGCTGGCTGTTCGCGTGGCTGAAGGATCCAACGGCCTATTTCCCGGATACCCGGATGCCGAATCTGCGGCTGACCGACCGGGAGGCGGCCGATATTACGGCCTATCTGCTCACCCTCCGCAATACGGAGTTTGAAGCCCGGCAGGTGGCGTCCGCGGATCCGCAGGTTCGAGACGATCTGGTGTTGAGCTATCTGCGAAGCCGGTTGCCGGTGAAAACGGCGACGGAGCAACTCGCTCGGATGTCCAGCCGTGAGCGGGATATCTGGCTGGGCGAGAAGATCATCTCCCGCCAGGGCTGTTTCGGATGCCACCTCATACCGGGATTTGAAGATGCACAACCCATCGGCACGGAACTGACCGAGGAAGGCAGCAAGGACGTGGACAAGCTGGACTTCGGTCTTCTTGCCAAAAAGCAGGGTTCCTACAACACGGATCCCGACGCCATTCCCTATACGCGACACGACTGGTTCTTCAAAAAGCTCAAACAGCCGCGGGTCTTCGATAAGGGTAAGGTGAAACTGTACGACGACAAGCTGCGCATGCCCCAGTTCGGTTTGAACGACGAGGACGCCCACGCGGTGACCACGGCGCTGCTGAGCATGAACAGGACACAGGTGGGCGCCGATGCGATCAAACGCCAGTCCCCCGACGAAGTCGATATCGAGAAGGGCCGCTGGCTGGTTTACGACAGGAACTGTAAGGGGTGCCACGTCGTGGAGAATCAGGGCGGGGCCATCCAGGACCCGTTGGTGAAGGCATACGGCAACGAGGACGTCTCCGCCGCCGACGCGGCGGGTTTCGTGCCACCGTCCCTGAACGGCGAGGGCAGAAAAGTGCAGCCCGACTGGTTCTTTGCTTTCCTGAAGAACGTGCAGCCTGTCCGTCCGTGGCTTGAGGTGCGGATGCCCACGTTCGGCTTCGAAGACCAGCAGGCTAACGAACTGGTCACCTATTTCTCCCGTTTGGACAAGGAGCAGTTCCCCTACGCGACTTTTGTGGATAAGCGGTTGAGTCCCAAAGAAATTCGTGGCGCGAAGAAACTGTTCAGCGCGGACATTTACAACTGCTTCACCTGCCACCAGCAGGGCGATATCAAACCCACGGGCGACCCGGCAAGCTGGGCGCCCGACCTGAAGCTGTCCAGGGAGCGGTTGAAGCCGTCTTGGATCAGGGACTGGCTGTGGGATCCGCAGAAGCTTCAACCCGGCACCAAAATGCCCACGTTTTTCGGCGATGAAATGACGTACCTGCCGGAGGATATGGCCGCCTATTTGAAGCTGCCCGAGGGGATAAAACCGGAGGATGGTCTGCTCGTGCTGCCGACCGACGTTGTCATCCAGGCGCTCACCGATTACATCATTTACGGCCTGCACCAGAACGCCAGGCTGACAAGTGCTTCACCACGTAATTAGATCGCCGAAATTCTGCCGTCTAGCAGAGCCACTTCGACATGTTTGCTTCGACAGGCTCGGCACAGGCAGCACAAGCAATGCGGCGAGACGGAATGAATCTGCATGCCTGCTGACGCATGCGAGGCAGGCGGAAGAATAGAGACATAATTTCGGGACGGGACACAGAACGATAGTTGGAACTTCGGGCGCATTCAGCATTGAAAACAGTGAGAGAATGGCCGCCGGCGCGCCGCGCAAAATGCGCCGGGCGAGTATCAACCGATTACGGAAGAGAGGGGATATACCAATGAAACAACGAGGGTTTGTCGCAACGCTCATTACGTTTTGTTTCGTCTGTTTTGCGTCCGGCGACGCGCTCGCGGGCGCTACGGTATCCGGAACCATCAAACTGGAGTTCCCGGGCGGGAAGAAACCCGGCCGCAAGAAAATCCAGATGGCGGCCGACCCGGTCTGCGCGGGAAAACACACCACCGGGGCGGCATTGAGCGAGGTCGTCGTTGTTGAGGACGACGGCGGTCTGCACAACGTGTTCGTTTACGTAAAGAAAGGGTTGGGGGGCAAGAAGTTCGACGCGCCGGCCGAGGCTGCGGTTCTGGATCAGCAGGGGTGTATCTACAAGCCGCACGTTCTGGGCGTCATGGCGGGACAGCCCATTACGGTATTGAACAACGACGGGACACTCCACAACATCCATCCGAAGCCGCAGAACTCCGCCGAAGTCAACAAAGCGATGCCGAAATTTATGAAGAAAACCACGATTTCGTTTGCAAACGCCGAGGTGATGGTACCGGTCAAATGCGACGTGCATCCCTGGATGCAGTCCTATATCGGCGTGATGGAACACCCGTTTTTCTCTGTCAGCGGAGAGGGCGGCAAGTTCGAGATTGCGGGACTGCCGGCGGGCACGTACACGATCGAAGCGTGGCACGAGAGTAAGCGGCTGGGTACGATGACGGAGGAGATCACGGTTGCCGACGGAGAGTCCAGGAACCTGGATTTCATGTTCAAGATAAAGCCGAGGAAATAAGCGCGCGTCGCCGGACGGGCGGCGTGGGCGGGCCGTCGGGTCCGCTTTGCGAAAATACGGGAGGGGTCCCGAATGCAAGAAAAGGTGTACGGTTATTGGCTGCCGATTGACATCTCAACCCACGGAGCAACCGTGGATTGGCTGATCAATTGGTTGCATGTCTTTATGGTGGCTCTGTTTCTGGGTTGGGGCGTCTTTTTTGTCTACTGCCTTGTCCGTTATCGGAGGAGGGCGAACCCTGCCGCGAACTACGATCCAATTAAGGGAAAAGTCGCCAAATACGTGGAGTACGGCGTGATCGTCGTGGAGGCCGTGCTGCTCGTGGGACTGTCCATGCCGCTCTGGGCAGACTTCAAACATGCGTTTCCCGAAGAATCCGACGCGCTGGTGGTGCGGGTGGTACCCGAGCAGTTTGCCTGGAACATCCACTATTCCGGGACAGACGGAGTCTTCGGCCGGACGGCGCCGCAATTCGTGAGCGCCGATAATCTGCTGGGGCTGGATCCGGACGACCCGAACGGCAATGACGATTTCAACGCCATCAACAACCTGCACATTGTGAAAGACAAGCCCGTAATTGCGCACATCTCGTCGAAGGATGTCATTCACAGCTTCAAGATCCCGGTGATGCGATTGACGCAGGACGCGATTCCCGGTCAGGACATCCGGATCTGGTTCGAGGCAACAAAGGCCGGTACATTTGATATCGCGTGCGCTCAATTGTGCGGTCTGGGGCACTATCGCATGCGCGGTATCTTGACGGTTGAGTCGGAAGCGGCGTTTCAGGCCTGGTTCGACGAGCAGTCCGGCGCCGCCGATGAAGAAGACGATTTTTCCTTTTAAGGAGCCTGTTTTATGGCTGAGCAAGCGCACGATGATCACGGACACCATGAGTTGACGTTCTGGCGCAAGTACGTGTTTTCCGTGGATCACAAGGTCATAGGGATTCAGTACGCCGTAAGCGCCCTGTTTTTCCTGTTTTTCGGCTTCTGTCTGATGATGATGATGCGTTGGCAGTTGGCGTATCCCGGACAGCCGATGCCCTGGATAGGCAAATTGTTCGGTGCGGTGAACATGCCGGAAGGCATCATGGTACCGGAGTTTTAC
>CAXXJS010000015.1:0-15419 GCA_963662665.2 Candidatus Latescibacterota bacterium | reverse complement strand
CCGCCGCAATGCATGGAAACGAGACAGCGCACGTCGAGTTCGAGGGCGTCAGCAAGAGCTTCGACGGCCGTACCCTTGTTGTCGACAACCTCGATCTCAGCGTCCGGAAAGGCGAATTCCTCACGATGCTCGGGCCCTCCGGATCGGGAAAGACCACTTGTCTGATGATGCTTGCGGGTTTTGAAACGCCAACGTCGGGCGCCATCCGCATCAACGGAAGATCCGTACACGCGCTTCCGCCGCGAAAGCGCGGCATCGGCATGGTATTTCAGAATTACGCCCTCTTTCCGCATATGACGGTAGGCCGCAATCTCGCCTTTCCGCTGGAAGTGCGGGGCATGGACCCCGTCAGGAGCCGTGAACGCGTGGCGCGAGCCCTGAACCTGGTGCAGCTCGACGGCCTTGAGGACCGACGGCCGGCCCAGCTCTCTGGAGGCCAGCAGCAGCGGGTCGCGATCGCCCGCGCGCTGGTTTTCGAGCCCGATCTGGTGCTGATGGACGAGCCGCTCGGCGCGCTCGACCGCCGCCTGCGGGAGGAGATGCAATACGAGATCCGGCGCATTCACAAGAGCCTCGGCGTCACGGTGGTGTACGTAACGCACGATCAGGAGGAGGCGATGGTCATGTCGGACCGGATCGCGGTTCTAAAGGCGGGAGATATCGAACAGGTCGCCGAACCCGAAGTCCTTTACGAAGAGCCGGAGCGCTCGTTCGTCGCCCGCTTCATCGGCGAGAACAATCGCCTGCACGGCCGTGTGACGAAAGTGCGCGGGGACATCTGTGCCGTCGAGACGGGCGGTCGGATCATCAGCGCCCTTCGAGTTGCGCCATGCGGCCCGGGGGACGCCACGACGCTATCGATCCGGCCGGAGCGGGTGGCGATCTCGCCGGAACCCGGGCTGTACACGAACGAACTCGACGCGATAATTGAGGATATCACGTTTCTTGGTGACCATCTGCGGGTTCGCGTGAGCGTCTGCGGCCGCTCGGACTTCATAGCGAAGATACCGAATATCGTGGGGCACGGCGCCATGCTGGTGGGAGACGAGGTCCGGATCGGTTGGACGCCCACGGACTGCCGCGTGCTGGACCCCGATGACGAGGCTGATTCGACATGAAACAACTTGTCAAGATCACCGTGTCTGTCGCGTCGGTGGTGGGACTGCCTCTGATTTTCGTGATCGCGGCCGCTGCGGGTGACCGTCCGCTGACCGTCGTCTCATGGGGCGGATCCTACGCGCGTGCGTGCGTCAAGGGATACCACGAACGG
Source organism: Candidatus Latescibacterota bacterium (assembly GCA_963662665.2). Lineage (GTDB taxonomy): Bacteria > Latescibacterota > UBA2968 > UBA2968 > JAAXHE01. The sequence goes on along the minus strand of CAXXJS010000015.1, from coordinate 14,149 downwards.
TTTACCGCTGAAACGGGGATTACCGTCAATTTGGAGGATTTCAACGGGGGCCTGGCGCAGGTCCGCGCGCAGGTGGACGTGGGAAACGTCTACTGGGACGTGGTGGACCTGGAGATTACCGACCTGGTGCGGGGCTGCGATGAGGGTCTTCTGGAGCCCGTTTCCGTGGAATCACTGCCAACGGGTGCGGATGGAACACCCGCCTCGGAAGACTTTCTGCCGGGTACGGTTACGGAGTGCGGCACGACGTTACTGTTCAGTTCCACCATATTCGCCTACAACAGACTGCACTTGGACGGCGGGAAACCCACCACCATCGCCGACTTCTTTGATCTGGAGCGATTCCCGGGGCGCCGCGGCATGCGACGTTCGCCGCTGGTGAACCTGGAGTTCGCTCTGATGGCCGACGGCGTGCCGATTGACTCCGTCTACATTGTACTTGATATGCCGGAAGGCGTGGACCGCGCCTTCCGCAAGCTGGACACCATCAAGGATCACATTGTCTGGTGGGAGGCCGGGGCGCAGCCCCCACAGATGCTGGCAGACGGAGAGGTTGCAATGACCACGGCCTACAATGGGCGCATTTTTAATGCCCAGGTGGTGGAAAAACAGCCATTTGTCATCGTGTGGGACGGCCAGTTCTTCAGCACGAGCGGGCTCGCGGTTGTCGTGGGAACCCCCAATCTCGAAGCCGCCATGAAGTTTGTGAAATTTGCCGCGCGCGCGGAGTCTATGGCGGGCCTCGGCAGGTATATCGCGTATAGTCCGACACGCCGGTCCGCGATTGCCCTCATATCGACACACGCCGAGACGGGCGTTGACATGGATCCGCACATGCCCGTCAGCCTTCAGAATATGAAGCGTGCCCTGCGCGACAACTGGGAGTGGTGGAGCGATCATCTTGACGAAATGAATGAACGCTTCAGCGCATGGCTGGCGCGCTGATACGTGCCATTCACTCTCGTAAGGCGACCTGGTACCGGACACGAAGATGAGGAGGAGTTTACATGAATGATGTAAGGAGCATAATCGCTGGAATTGCGTCGTTATTGGTACTGTCCGTACTTATCGGGGCCGGCGTTTCCGCCGGTGACCGTCCGTTGACGGTGGTTTCGTGGGGCGGGTCATATGCCCGCGCGTGCGTCAAGGGGTATCACGAGTCCTTCACTGCCGAAACCGGGATCGCGATTAACCTGGAAGACTACAACGGCGGCCTGGCGCAGATTCGCGCGCAGGTGGACGTGGGCAACGTCTACTGGGACGTCGTGGACCTGGAAATCCCGGACCTGGTACGCGGCTGCGACGAGGGCCTGCTTGAGCCAATTGCGGTCGACTCGCTCCCGGCGGGGGCCGATGGCACGCCCGCGGCGCAGGACTTTGTCCCTGGCACGCTGACCGAATGCGGACCAGCCACGATCTTTTATTCCACCGTTTACGCGTATAACAAGGAACATATCAAGGGCGAGAAACCATCTACGATCGCTGACTTCTTCGATCTGGAGAGATTTCCCGGTCGTCGCGGTATGCGGCGGTCGCCACTGGTGAACCTGGAATTCGCGCTGATGGCCGACGGCGTACCGGTCGATTCGGTGTACGCCGCACTCGATACGCCGGCCGGCGTGGATCGCGCCTTCCGAAAGCTGGACACAATCAAGGAGCATATCGTGTGGTGGGAGGCCGGGGCGCAGCCGCCGCAGATGTTGGCCGACGGGGAGGTGACGATGAGCACCGCCTACAACGGGCGCATCTTCAACGCGCAGGTGCTGGAAGACCAGTCCTTTGTGGTGGTGTGGGACGGCCAGGTGCTGGATACCGGCGGGCTGGGTATTGTCGCGGGCACGCCCAACCTCGAAACGGCGAGGAAGTTTGTCAAATTCGCCACAAGTGCGCAGGCCATAGCCGGCGTGGGCCGTTATATTTCCTACAGCCCGACGCGGCGCTCCGCACTGCCGCTGATCTCGACGCACGCCGAGAAGGGCGTGGATATGAACCCGCACATGCCCACCAGCCCTCAGAACGTGAAACGCGCCCTGCACAACAACTGGGAGTGGTGGAGCGACCATCTGGACGAAATGAACGAGCGCTTCAGCGCCTGGCTGGCGCGTTGACGGCGGGGAATTCCAGCCCGCAGGCAGGCCCTGGCCGACATCCGCCCCGACAGGAAGGGTATCATCAAGTTCACGTCGTCGATCGTCAAGCAGATGACGCGGATCCGAACGTCCAGCCATGAGAATGAGGGACCAAAGACGTACCTGTCTTGCAACGGAGGTGTTTTCTCGCTCTCAGGCCTGGAACTCAGCCTTGACGCTGAACCGTCTCAAGTCACCGATGACGTCGACGCCTGGCTAGAGTTCTTCGGTAATTACGAAAATGGCTTTGTAGGTGATATTCCCCGACTGCAGCGCGATTACTTCACGTTCATGTGCTGGTTCTATTTTTCGCCGTTTATGTGCGACTTGCGAAATGCCGACCTGCGACGGGGTCGTTTCAGCTTCGACCAACCGATGTTTGCGGTACTCTACGGGCAAAGCAACTGCGGAAAGAGCAGCCTGATCGAGACGCTGATGGCGTCGATGTTTTCTCACCCCCGAATCGTCGAAACGCAGTATTTCACGCGAAGCAACCTTCGCGGATTGCAGGAATCCTATAAGCGATTTCCGGTGGTCTTCGATGATGTAACGCGCGACCGTTTCAGCCGGCACGCACCCGAAATCATTAAAGATGAGACCATTACCTATTCCGAGTATCCGTGTTTTGCGCTATCCATGAACGCCGACGCGAGAAGCTTTCTGCCGGAAATCGTGAAACGATGTCTCATGATTTATACGAGGACGTCATTGCCGGGTGACGATCCCACGGCCAGGCGAAGACTCCAGCGGTCGGTCGCATCCATTCGCGAAAGGCTGACCACGTCACTCTACCAGTCGTATCTGAAACATATGCTCACGGAAATGGATGAACTGCTCAAGTCTGACGGTACGGAAGGCGATGAAGTGGATGCACTTGAGCTGTCATCTTCCATTCTTTGCCGTCTCTTCCGGGAGAACCTGCCTCCAGGCGCTGAAATGCCCGCGTGGTGTTCACCGATGACCTTGAGCGAGTATCAGGAACGGGCGTTTGAAAGGCCTCGCCTCATACTCGCGAACCTGCTGCACGCTGACAAATACAGTGCCGAACGCAAGCCGCCATCCGGCAGTTGGACGCTCACCGGTGACACGGTGATCATTGCGGCGGATATTATGGCGTCGGGCCGGATGAAGAGCGATATACCGGACTGGATTCTGGACGATACCGCCAGCGTAGCGGACCAGATCGTACTGAAACGCGACCGGTTGGAATCGTTCCTGAACCAACGAGTGAAGCGCCCGAATCGCTGGCTGAGATTTCTCCGAAACTGACGCAGACTACGCATATCCGGGAATGTCCGGCGTGGCCGGCAGGATTGCGAATATAACCCGTTGCACGTCGATGACGTTTTATCCAGCGAACAGGGGAAGGGAATGCCCCGGGAACGCAAACTGAGGATTGCGCAGGTGGGATGCGGCAGCCGGGGACTGGGCGTGAGGCTGCCCGCGATCCGCATGATGTCGGACGTGTTCGATCTGGCGGCCGTGTGCGACGTGGACGAAGGGAAAGCGCGCTCCGTCGGCGCGGAATTCGGGGTCCCCGCCTATTCGCGGGTCCAGGATCTGGCGGCGAACGAAGACCTGGATATTGCGGCGGTGAGTACGCCCGGCGATTCGCACCACGCCGTGGGCGCGTACCTGGCGGAGCGAGGCGTGAATCTCATCTTGGAGACGCCGATTTCACCCACGCTGCAGACGACGGATGTACTCATCCGGGCGGTAGAGCGGGGCGGGGTGAAGCTGGAGGTGGCCGAGCAGTTCTGCAGGGAACCCATGCATCTGATGAAGCGTCGGGTGATCGAAGCCGGGGCTATCGGGGACCACGAAACGCTCTGCTATCCGGAAAGCTCCAACGGAGGTGCCCAGTGGGCGAAGACGGTCCCTGCGGATGATGACAAAACGACGCCGGAAACGTACGGTCCGCAGTGGTCTCATCCTCACCCTTCGTTCAGTCCGGACGGAAAACGGGTCATCTATACCTCGGACCGGACGGGCGCCAGTCAGATTTACGTCGTGGATGTGCCCGATCAGGTCTCGTCTTACCCGCAGCGGGCAGGCCGGTGACGATTTGTCGTTTTCTGCAAAAAAGTCTTGACTCCCGATGTGCAATCCTGTAGATTTGCGTTCCGCCCTTGCTTTGAAGTATCCTCATTAAAATAAAGAAGATATGAATATCCGCTTCCGATTGTGCGGAGGGCGTTAGCGGCAGTTCAATCCGGCGGCCTACTTTCGGGTGTCGAGGGGATTGGCGTTATCAGTCCGTTGAAAAAGCCCATTCGGCCTGCGGCCGGCCCTGAAACGGGGCGGAGCCCTTCGAAAAGGGCATGCGAAATTTCGGAACTCGGTTTCGGTTGAAGTGTTGTCTTATAAGAAGCCGCATTAAGATTCCCGGTGCGTTCCCGAGCGCGAGCGAAAGGGTGTCGGTCCATGCGGGCGAATTCGCCCCTATCCAAATGTGTCGAGACTGCGCGCCCCGCGGCTCTCTGGGATGGATTTGCCCAACGCGGACCGACGTGTTTGCAGCCGCGCGAAGACCGCTGGAAATTTTAAGGCGCCTTATCGGGAAGGAGTGGAAATCCAGAATGATCCGGTGGACGTGGGTTCTCGGAATAGCGGCCTCCTTTTTCCTTGGGTGCGCCCGCGAGTCCGCCAACGAGCTTTTTTCAAAAGGCGAGGCGGCGACTCACAAGGAGGCGACCTATCCTCAAGCGGAAGCGCATCTCAAGAAATTCCTGGATTTTTATCCGGACGATCCAAGGGCGGATCTGGCGCTTCACGCGCTGGCACGCGTACTCCTGAATATACACAAATTCGACGAGGCCATCGGGTTTTACGAGACGCTGGTACGGCGATTCCCTGAAAGCCGGTATGCCGATCAGGCTCAATTCATGGTAGGGTACGCCTACGACCTCCAGGGGAAGTTTGAAAAAGCCCGAGAAGCGTATCAGAGAGTCATCGATATGTTCCCGAAGTCGGAATTGTACGATGATGCCGCCATTTCGATCCGGAATCTCGGGAAGCCGCCCGAGGAGTGGTTTCCCGTCGATTCAACCTCGGCCACAGGTGTAAACTGAAGCGGGTACGGGTGTGACAGGTTCTGAATGAGTCCCATGCCGCCGCGCCCGAATCGACTTCAGTCATCAATTCAGGCTGTAAATCAGTTCGTTAAGCCATGGTTTCCCATCATTCTGCCAACGCAACCCGGCCGGACGGTATTGGTGTATACGGAATCCGTCCGGTGTTCTTTTGTGAGATTCAGAGATGATGATTGCAGCCGATATTCAGCAGCTGAACGATGAAGTGGAACGGGAGAGCGCGTTTGTCCAGCGCCTGACGGGTGAGGTGGGCCGGGTGATCGTGGGTCAGCAGCCCATGGTTGAACGCCTGTTGATCGGACTGCTGTGCAACGGTCACGTGTTGCTGGAGGGTGTGCCCGGTCTGGCAAAGACGTTAACAATCACCACGCTGTCGCGCGCCATCCGGGCTTCGTTCAGCCGAATTCAGTTCACGCCGGATCTGTTGCCCGCGGACCTGATCGGCACAATGATATACAATCAGGCGACCGGTGAGTTTGTACCCAAAAAGGGGCCGGTTTTCGCTCAGCTTGTACTCGCCGACGAAGTGAACAGGGCGCCCGCCAAGGTTCAAAGCGCCATGCTCGAGGCAATGCAGGAGCGTCAGGTGACTATCGGAGACCAGACCTTCCGAATGGACGATCCGTTTCTGGTTCTGGCCACGCAGAATCCTATCGAGCAGGAGGGTACCTATCCCCTTCCCGAGGCTCAGGTGGACAGGTTTATGATGAAGGTACGGGTGACCTATCCGCGCAGGGAAGAGGAGCGGGCAATTATCGACCGGATGGAAGGCGGCGAACCACCGGCTGCAAACCCCGTCGTCCGGCCCGAGGATATCATTCGCGCGCGCAAGGTTGTAGAGCGGGTGTACGTCGACGACAAGATCAAGGACTACATCGTGAACCTGATGCTGGCAACCCGCGATCCGGCTGCATTCGGCATTCAGGACCTCAGTGCGCTGATAGAATACGGATGTTCGCCGCGTGGCTCCATTTTCCTGGCGCGGGCGGCCAAGGCCCACGCATTTTTGCGGCGCAGGGGATACGTGACGCCGGAAGACGTGAAAGCCATGGGCCTGGACGTCCTTCGCCACCGGGTGATTGTAACCTACGAAGCGGAGGCCGAGGAGGTCGACTCGGAGGAAGTCGTCAGCCGGATTTTCGATCATGTCGAGGTACCCTGAAGCGATGATTCCCGCAGACATACTCAAGAAAGTAAGGCGCATCGAACTTCGCACGCGCCACCTGGTCGATACGGTGTTTTCAGGGGAGTACCATTCCGTATTCAAAGGACAGGGGATGGCGTTTTCGGAAGTGCGGGAATACCAGGTGGGGGACGATATCCGATCCATAGATTGGAACGTCACCGCGCGGATGGGACACCCCTTTGTTAAGGTGTACGACGAAGAACGCGAGCTGACGGTAATGCTGATGGTGGATGCAAGCGCATCGGGTGATTTCGGGACGGTCTCGCAGATGAAGGGCGAAATCGGGGTCGAAATTTGCGCGTTGCTCGCATTCTCTGCCATACAGAACAACGATCGGGTGGGCCTGATAATCTTCACGGACGACGTGGAGGCGTTCATTCCGCCTAAGAAGGGCAGGCGGCACGTGCTGCGCGTGATTCGTGAACTATTGTACTTCAGGCCCAACCGGCGGGGTACGGATATCGGCGCGGCGCTGGACTATCTCAACAGGATCAACAAACGCAAGAGCGTGGTGTTTCTGGTTTCTGACTTTCTGGCATCCGGCTATGAGGCTGCGCTAAGGGTGTCCGGCAGGCGGCACGACCTGATTGGGGTTGTGCTTCAGGATCCCAGGGAGCGTGAGTTGCCGGATATCGGTCTCGTCGAGGTGGAAGACGCGGAAACGGGCAGGGAGATGCTCGTGGATACCTCAGACCAGGAATTCCGGTATCTGTTCAGGCAGTTGACCGGAAAATTGGAGGAACGAAGGGAGCAACTGTTCCGCTCCGTTGGCATCGACCGCGTGAATGTCCGTACCGAGGCGTCGTACGTGGACGCGCTGATGCGGTTTTTCAGGAAACGGGCACAGCAGATCGCGGCATAGCAGTCCGTTGATAGAGTTGCTCCGAAGCCCGGATGGACTTTTTCAACGGGCTGATAGGGAGGACGTTGTGATCGAGGTAGATCATATCACCAAGCGATACGGATCGCTGGTGGCAGTCAGGGACCTGACGTTCAGGGTGGAGAAGGGGGAAGTCGTGGGATTTCTCGGGCCGAATGGAGCGGGCAAGACCACCACCATGCGTATCCTGACGTGTTATCAGCCGGCCACGCTTGGCACCGCGCGGGTGGCCGGCTTCGACGTGTTCGACGAACCGATGGAAGTCAAGAGGCGAATCGGGTATTTACCGGAACATCCCCCCCTCTACAACGACATGTACGTGCGTTCGTATCTGGATTTCGTGGCGCAGATAAAGGGCGTTCCGTCGCCCAATCGCAGGTCCCGTGTGGAAGACGCGATGGAACGATGCGGGATCACGGACCGGGCGAGGCAACTGGTTGGCCAACTGTCCAAAGGCTATCGGCAACGAGTCGGCATTGCCCAGGCCATTCTGCACGATCCGGATGTGATTATCCTGGACGAGCCGACCATCGGACTGGATCCCAACCAGATCCAGGAGATGCGCAGGGTAATCCGCGGACTGGGCCGGGAACACACGGTGATTCTGAGCACGCATATTCTGCCAGAGGTCGAAATGACCTGCGACCGCGTGATCATCATCAACAGGGGTCAGATTGCGGCCGTGGATACACCGTCGAACCTGACGGCGATGCCGTCGGGCAACCGGCGGTATTACGTTGCGGTGTCGGGCAATCTGGATGCTGCCGAGGAAGCCATCGGAGGCGTCCCGGGTGTCGCCGGTGTCTCGCGTGCCAGCGACAACGCGGCGTTACAGGTCGACGTGTCCGGTGAAACCGATATGCGTTCTGCAATTGCGTCCAGGCTGGTAGAGCGCGGTCTGGGGCTCGTGGAGTTGAGACCGATTACTGCCAGATTGGAGGACATTTTCCACGAATTGACAACTCGCGAGGAGGCAAGCTCCTGATGGGAAATATCGCCGCGATTTTCTGGAAGGAGATGCGTTCCTATTTCGGCTCGCCGATCGCCTACGTGGTTGCGACGGGTTTCCTGGTGATGATGGGTTACATTTTCCAGAACGAGATCGTCGAATTTCGCGCAAAATGCCTGAATTACACATTTCAGCATCAGGAGCACGGCGTGGATCCGCCGAACGTGAATGAGGACGTCGTGTTTCACTTTTTCCTCAGTCAGTGTCTCGTCTGGCTGGTCGTAACGCCAATGCTGACGATGCGACTTTTCGCCGAGGAGAAGGGTTCCGGGACGATCGAACTCCTGGTAACGTCACCCCTGACGACGTGGCAGGTCATACTTGGCAAATTCGCGGCCTGTCTCGGGCTGTACGTCATTATCGAAACGTTGCTTCTCTCATTGATCGTTGTCGTGTCGTTCTACGGAGATTTGAACTGGGCCCGTGTGCTATCCGCCTGTTTCGCAATTCTGTTGCTGGGAGGGTCATTCATCAGTGTGGGCATTCTGGCTTCCTCGCTCACCGACAAACAGATCGTCGCGGTCGTCATCGCGTTCGTCCTTCTTCTCCTCCTCTTCGTGGTGCGGTATTCGCCCGAACTCATAGGGCGAGAGTGGGCAACCGTTCTTTTCTATCTTTCGTTGATCGATCACACCCGGGATATGGCGCGGGGTGTCATCGACAGCGGCGACGTGATCTTTTTTCTCACGTTTACGTTTTTCTTTCTCTTTCTGACACACACCGCGCTTGAATCGCGCCGCTGGAGGCGATAGCGAATGAACGGCTTTTTCAGGACCCGCCTGGTGAAGTACGCTTCCAGTACGCTCGTGGCCGTCCTCGCGCTGCTTGCGATTCTGGCTGCAATCAACTACCTGGCCACGCGCTACCACCGCCGTATCGACGTTACAGAGGGCGGGATGCACAGCCTGTCCGACCAGACCGCCACGTTGCTGGATTCCCTGTCGGAGGACGTGCACGTCCTTGCGTTTTTTCACGAAACCGACCCGGAGGCGGCCGCATTCAAGGAAAGGCTCGAAACCTACGACTATCACTCGGACCGGTTTACCTATACAATGATCGATCCAGCAGTACATCCCGGTGAAGCCAGGCGATACAGGATCATCAAACCGCGAATTTCAATAGTGACGTCGGAAGCACGGGAAGAGCGCATTTCCGGAATCGAGGAGAATCACCTGACCAATGCGGTGGCCAAGGTCGTCCGGAAACGCGAGAAAACCATCTACTTCTCGGTCGGACATGGTGAACGGACGCTGAGGGCCCCGGAAGGCGATTTCATCCGCGTCGGACAGGCATTGCGCGATGCGGGGTACGCGGTACGCGATACACTGGTCCTGGATGCCAGGACGGGCGTGCCGGTGGATTGCGACCTGCTGATCGTGGCCGGGCCGACGGCTGCATTCTCCCCAATCGAAGTGGATTCCATACGCAGTTACATGGCCGGAGGCGGATCCGGATTCTTTATGCTCGATCCCGGGAGCGAGACCGGCCTGGAATTGCTGCTGGGTGGATGGGGTATCCAGGTCAACAACGACTACGTCCTGGGATGGGGGCCGGGCGATCCCTCGATGCCGGGTTCGGTCTGGTACGCACGGCATCCGGTTACGGAAAAACACCGTACCCGAAATCTGAGGACATTTTACAGACTTGCACGATCCGTCGCCGCACACGAAAACGCGTCCGGCATGCAGATAAATCAACTGGTGACAACCCATCCTCGCGACAGTTGGCGGGAAGAAAAGCTTCCCGATGTGTCACCCGTCTACAATCCTGGGCGGGATATGCCAGGACCGGTTTCGGTGGCCGTCGCTGTAAACGACAGACCGAAGTACCGTCGCAATCCATCCTCCGACGTGGGGTTCCGTCACACCCGGATTGTCGTATTTGGAGACTCTGATTTTGCGAGCAATGAGTTCTTCGACACCGTGGGCAACGGAGACCTGTTCATGAATGCGGTGAGCTGGCTGATGGAGGAGGGAGATCTGATCTCGATCCGACCCAGGATGTGGGCTTTCAGGGGCGTCGTGATGACTGCAGAGGACCTCCTGTGGCTTTCGTGGCTGTCCGTTGTGATTATTCCAGTCATACCCGTCGTCATCGGGATTGGCGTCTGGCGGAGACGGCGATGACGTTTTGCCGAATACCGATCCGCTCGCGCACCGCCCGCAGGCATGGATTATGAGTTTAAAGACAACAGGTGTTCTGGTTCTGCTTCTGGCCGCATTGGTCGGATTTGTCTATTTTTACGAAATTCGGGGCGCCGGTGAGCGCTATAAAGCTCGAATGAAGGCGGGTCGCCTGCTGCGTCTGGAGACAGACTCGGTCATCGGGCTATCGGTTTTCCGGGGCGATACTACCATCGCAATCGAAAAATCGGAGGATGGATGGCGGATCCTGCAACCGGTGATCACCGGCGGCGACAACGGCGAAATTACGGGGTTGATCCGGACGCTGCAGAACGTGAATCTGGAACGTATTGTGGCTGACAGCTCCCGAATTGCGCGGGGGCAGGCCCATCTTTCGGATTTCGGCCTCGACAGACCCGATCTTTCATTTGCGATCAAACAGGTGGATCGCGTGGATTCTCTCTTCTGGGGGGACCGGAGTCCAACCGGCCGTTACGGTTATATCAGGTGGTCCGGGCATCCTGGAATACTCGCCGTCGGCGCGCCATTCAGGATGAGAGTGGAAAAAGGGTTGTTTCAATTGCGCGATAAACGGATCGCGCATTTCGACCTGGGAAAAGTACGAAGAATCGAAATCACAAGCGGGGACGCCCGCGTCGTAACGGAAAAGCTCTCAAATGAATGGCGCCTCACGCATCCGGTAATCGACCGCGTCGACAGCGACGCGGTCCGCAAGCTGGTCAACAGGCTGCATACTGCCGAATTCACGCGGGTGGTCGCCGAAGCATCCCGGGAACGCAGGCGTTACGGCCTTGACCATCCGACGCTGACGGTATCGATTTTCGATGGCGACCACGGTCGGAAGAAGACGGTGACGGTCGGTCGCAGGAAAGTAGGGGCACGGTTTCCGCCGTTATTCGCGGCATTCTCGGCCAGTCACATGGTTTTTCTGGTTGATTCGACCTTCGTTGCGGATATGAGGAAAACGGCTTCGGACCTGAGGTTCAAACGGATCTTCGGGTTCGACTCCGCCGGCGTCGACAGGATGAAGCTGGCGTATCGGGACCGCGTGGTGGAATGCGTCAGGGATAAGGCCGGCAGCGGCTGGCAGGTGCTGCAGCCGAAGCTGCACATTGTCCTGGAACACCGTGTGCGGCATCTCTTTCGCACCATTGAACTGCTTGAGGCAGAAGCGTTCGTTGCGGAAGAGCTCAAGGCGCCTGAGACATTCGGCCTCGATCGCCCCGCATTGGAGCTCACTGTCTGGCGAAGCGGTGAGGTTGTGCAGAAGCTGGTTATAGGCGAACGGGAGGGCAAGGTGTACGCCTGGGGACGTCTCCGTCCCCAGGTTGTGCGGATCGATCCCAAGGTACTGACGAAACTTAAGCTCGAACTGGTGCCCGTGAAACCGGACGTCGTTCAACCGGACACCGTCCGTTTGTCGGACGTACCGGAGGTGGCGAAATAGAGAATGGTTCGCGTCCTGATATCGGTGTGGATCGGCGCCTGCGGCCTGGCGTTGTCGGCCGCCTATACCGGCGCCGAAGTCACCTTGCACGCAACGGTAGATCGGGACACCCTCACGGTCGGCGATCCCGTTCTCCTCAGTTTGCGGATCAGTCGCGAAGCGGGCGATGCCGCTGCACTCATGCGGAACGAAGGTTTTGTCGCCCCGTTCGAGGTGCGTCGCGAGGTGCCGCCGTCTGTCAGGAAGATGCCCGACGGCCGGGTGGAGGAGACCCTGGCATTCGAGCTTGCCGTGTACCGCGTGGGTGCAATCGAAGTGCCTTCACTGGTCTTGCATGTACGGACGGCAGAGGGTGATTCCGGATTGACCACATCCGAGCCGATTCCGGTTCTGGTGCGCAGCGTCAAACCGGCGGAAATGACGGATATCCGGGATGTCAAACCGCCGGTCGACATCAAGGCGAGCATACCGGGTTGGCTCTGGTTCGCAATGGCCGTTCTGGCCGGCGTCGTGGCGGGAACACTGTGGTATTGGAAGCAGCGACGCAGGAAACCGGAGTCTGAGCCGCCGCCGCCCGTCGTCTGGCCGGACGAAGTTGCGAAGATCGTGCGGATGCGACTCGTGGAAAAAGGTGCGTTCAAGCGGTATTACAGTCTGCTTTCCGAGGTGATGCGCCGGTACCTGGAGGACAGGGTACGGGTCGATGCAATGGAGTGCACCACGTCCGAACTGGTTCATGACCTTAGACGTGCCGGGATCGGTGAAGCGGAGGTTGCGGCGCTGGAGGGTCTGTTGTCGGAGGCGGACCTGGTAAAGTTCGCGAAGCTCACGCCCCTTGATCAGGCTGCAGCGAAGGCCGCGGAAACGGTCCTGGACCTCATGCGGCTGCTGGACTCGCATCGCCGGCAGAGTGACCACGATCCCGTGAACGCGGCGCCGGCGGAAGCGACGGCATGATTGAATTCAAGAACCCGGAATTCCTGTTCGCCCTGGTTTTTGTGCCGTTTCTGATCTACCGATACGTGCGCAGGGAGAGGCGGAGGCAGGGCAGCATCCGTTTTCCGGATCTGGGTGTGATCCGGCGGATCCCGCCTTCGATTGTGCTCAGGCTGCGCCACGGACTGGTTGTCCTCCGCTGTCTGGCGTTGATCTTGCTGATCGTTGCGCTTGCCCGCCCGCGTTCGGGGCGGGAGGAGAGGGAGATTCTTACCAGGGGTATCGATATTGTACTCGCCCTGGACGTTTCCGGCAGCATGGCGCACAAAGATCTGGATCAGCCGCGAAAATCCCGGCTGCAGGTCAGCAAGGAGGTGGTGAGCCAGTTTGCGCGCGGCCGGGTCAACGACCGGCTGGGGCTCGTCGTCTTTGCAGGTGAAAGCTACACGCAGTGTCCGCTCACCCTCGATTACGGAATTTTTCTGAGCTTTTTGAATGAGGTCCGCCTCGCGGAGGATTCCTGGGACGGCACCGCCATCGGAACCGGCATTATCACGGCTGTAAACCGGTTGCGCCGTTCTGAAGCCGAAAGCCGCGTGATCATTCTGCTGACGGACGGCGTGAATAACAGGGGGGAGGTGGATCCGGTTACGGCCGCAAGGGCCGCCCACGCGGTGGGCATCCGAATCTATACCATCGGGGCGGGAAGCGACGGGGTGATCGTGATGGGCCAGGGTCTGCTTCAGCAACGGGTCAGGGTCGAAATCGACGAAGAGACGTTGACGGAAGTTGCCGACATCACGGGCGGTCGCTACTTTCGGGCGACCAGCGAGAAGAAGCTCGAGGAGATCTATCGCGCTATCGGCGAGATGGAGAAAACGGAGGTCAAGACTCGCGACTACGTCGATTATTCCGAACTATTCACCCTCTTTCTCTGGCCGGCGCTTCTTTTTCTCGGTGTAGAACTGTTGCTGGCGAACACGAGGTTTCGAAGGATTCCTTAGGATGCGTTTCGGAGACGTCCAGGCGTTCTGGTTCCTGTTGTCCGTACCGGCGGCCGTTTTGTTTTTCGTGATTGCTTTTCGAAAGAAAAGACGGGCTCTCGCTCGTTTCGGGAGTCCGGAACTCATGCGCAAACTGACGGCGGCCACAAGCTGGAACAGACAGTGGGCGAAGGCGGCCCTGACGGTTTGCGGGTTTTTCTTTCTGGTGATGGCGCTGGCGCAGCCACGGTACGGGATGCGGATTGAATTGTTGCACCGCAAGGGTGTCGACGTGATTGTCGCACTGGATACGTCGCTGAGCATGCTCGCAGAAGACATCCGG
>CAXXJS010000014.1:0-58472 GCA_963662665.2 Candidatus Latescibacterota bacterium | reverse complement strand
GAGATGAGGTCAAGAATCGATGTAGGAGACAACAGTCACTGGAATTCACGGGCGAAATGGGTGGTGCGTAGGCCTTCCCAAGTATGGAGTCCGGTTGTCTTTGTGGCGCTTGACTCAAGAAAGATCATCCCCGGTCGCGGATCCTCCCAGTCAGGGCAGGCATAATCGCGATGATTGATCCACTTTGACCTGAAGATCTCCAGAATCCGGACACCCTATGTATTCTCAGATTGTCACGCATATTATCAAAAGCCCAGAGCGGTTCGATCGCCCTGGGCTTATCTCTTAATTCCGCTAATCGATGCTACGCGCCCTCAGTCAAATAATGCAAAACAGTCCGCGGCCGGCCGTGTTTCCGACGGCAGTTCTCGCAATCTTCCTTATCGCAGGTCATATCAGGTCTGTCGGGCCGATATTTCAGATCCCTGCACCGGTGGACAATGAGAGCTGGGTTAGGCCTGTTCTTTGTGGCTCTATTGTCCCGGACGAAAATGACCCGCAACAGATACCTACAGCACCACCACTTGAATTGATGATTCATCGGATACCCCCTTTGTCTAATCAAATATTAAGCAATAGTTCTAGGGAAGTCAATAGTCCATAATGCGTTGACCGTTGCCCGGCAGGATAGGCCCGACCATGCTGACTGAGGCCGCAGGGAAGGAATCCTGCGGAACCTCCGCGAGCGTCGTATCATCGGGCTAACACGCTGGACGCCTCAAGCCATCCCTCATGGCCTGCAAACCGTTTGACTAATCTTCCTGTCTATTGTGTCCAATTTCAAACCGGTGCTTTTGTCAAAAACAAAACCAGTGTTGACACCTCAGGAGATAGAAATGGTGGAGGAACTTCCCGGGAAGGAGACAGCTTGACATCTACTCTGGAATGACATAAGATAGAAACACACAAAGGAGGCATCAGATGGCTGCTCCATTTAGATGGTACGTCTGCCGCTACCTGCTTCGTGTTATCTGTATAGATCGCAGTTTCTCGGATCTCACGGCCAACATATTTCACAAGTGCCGTGATTGTTCATACAAGCCGGCCCGCCCGGGGTTTATGTGTGAAAAAGAGGATTGCAAGAACCCTCGGCGAAAACACGGGATACCGAAAACGACTCACAGATATTATTCGTGAAACAGAATAAAGAAAAAATAAGCCCGGGGTTCCATCAACCCTGGGCTTTGAAATTAGTGATGGGACTTGGATCATGATTTAGGTGTGAACGCCAGCGCCGGGTCCTGAGTCAGTCGCTTCCGGAACAGAGCGTCTTATGGCTGATCAACATGTAGATCCTGAACGTTGCGTCAAGGGGCGAGAGGATAGATTGTGATGATTGATGAAAAAGCATTAGTGAATTCCCGAGGTCAATCACATACCACGAAACACATTTTGATCTGTCTCCTATGGGACTATTCAAGAAATTTCAATATGGGGTGCTCTCGATGCATGAGGAAATACCTGAGGCTGATTCGTCAAACGAACCCACTTTTCATATTTGCCTTCAAGCGCAGGCCTTCTGCCGACCCATCAACCCTGACGGGTGATCGCACGATCCGAATCGCCCAACCGCATACGCGTCAATACCTGGCGATACTGAAACATCTCAAACCTCCGGTTTGCCATGTTCTTCCCTCCTGATTGTCGGGGAGACACTCAGAAGGCAGATGCGTTGCCGGAAAGTCCGTAACCTCAATCGCATCCCAGGTGGCCTGATTAGGCCGATCCCGCATTGGTCCCATATTGGCGATCATTAACAGGTCACAAAGGATTTGGATTGAGCATTATGGTCGAATTACTGGGCGGGGCGCTCAGCGGCCAGGGGTAGCGCGGCGGGGGACCGGGAGATGATCAGCAACGGCGTGTTGATCAATGCGTACGATATTGAACACTTCACGGATATGGAAACGTTCTACGACGAGGTGGAGGGGTTGGTGCGCCACGTGAAATCCAGCCGCCTCGCACCGGGATTCAATGAAATCCTCGCCCCCGGCGAACCGGAGTTCCGCACCGCGCGCATCCGGGCCGATGAGGGGATCGAGGTGGACGACCGGACGTGGGAAACCGTCTGCGAAATCGGAGCGGAATTTGGGGTGGATTTGGCGGGAGTGGGGGAGAGTTGAGTTCACAGAATGCGTCAATGTTCATCTTCCCCAATTGGCACGGCTCCCTCCGGCACTAATGCCGACTTATTTCATTCGATGCACGTCTCTTTTAATAGATCAATCCACCTCACCTATTAAAAGGGTCCGATAGTTTCGTTTACCCCTTTGTCGACTCAACTTCGGAGGATTAAAAATGCGAAAAAAGATCCGTATCAAGGAATCCGACAGTGAATTACAGGTACATATTGGAGATACTTTCAAAGTTGAATCTATAACATACGCCGAAATTCTCTGGGAAGCCGGTGTAACATGCCTGATATTACACGGTACGTTCAAAGGGCGGGAGGATGAGATAAAACTTTCAATCCAGTCAGAAGAGCTTAGAGAATTCGCGTCAAAGATCCTCGACGATAACGGCAACTGAAACACTTGCCCATATTATAAAGCTGCAGGATGCCTCGTATTGGGTGACACTCTCGTCGTAGTCGTCACGGCCTAATTCAGCCAAGAAAAAAACTTGACCAGATTCTCAAAGGGATTGAGCGATGTTAAAATAAATAAATTCATTCCGTCCATGCTACTGACGTCTCCACGACGCGACCTTGTCCGGGTAGGGTTGGACTGACGACGCCAACCGAGTTCACGAGGAAGGAACCTGCAGAATTTGCGCGAGGTCCTCATCATCGAGCGACACGCTGGAACCCGGAATTCCGATTTGGGTCTTGTTTCTGGCAGGATCGGTGATTGCAGAAGAAAAGGGATTTGCAATAATAGAATGTGGGAGTTCTAACGGGTGGGGTTATTTTCACCCTTGGCCAGCTGCCTCAGAGAATAAGGGTCGTTGGGTAAAGAGCAATATCCCGAATGGGAGGTTTTGGTTGGTCTCAAAAGGGGAAGAGTTTGATCTGTATGTACTGGATGCCAGAGGCGATGACAATACTGGCATTCCGAAATCTCATGTTGAGGGTGGCGCGAAGTTGATTAAAGTACCAAGTCCCAACGAAGATATTACTCAAATTCTTTCGTACAGCCCTACCGGAATTGAGCATTACATGTTCCACCACCCTCAAGGCAGAGACTGGTCTGTTGCTTGGCTTTTGTTTTGGCAACACCGAGTTGGACATTGAGATCGCGGTCACATTTTATGAGCTCAGTCAAGAAGCAAGAGAGCTTTTCTCCGCCTACATTGATAACGACAGCCTTACGGTTGTTCGCATCTTTTCCGACCCTGTGGCGGGAAAGTCGGGCACCTATCACGGGAACCGCCGGCAGAACCCTGATTTCGCCGGAGTCAGGCACGCTGAGGGAGCTCGTGATGCACAGGAGAATATATAACGAGATCAGAAAAACCCCTCAGTACTTATCGCTTCCGACTGTTAGTTCAGCAGACAATGCCCGTGAAGCATTGGCCGAATGGGAATCGCAGAACCCATAACCAAGGTCAATTGAATACTGGAGGGGAAGTTTTCTCACTCTATAGTGGCACGTAGGGGTAAATAAAGGCGGGCAGAGCATCAATCCAAACGCCATTCAACCCTCAGTAAGTCAATAAGCATTTTCTGACGCTGTTCAATGACAGCCGGTGTCCATTTTGATTGATTGACCACCTCTACGGTAATGGCGAATGGCGCAACACGAGTTTGGAAATAGTCCCTTTTCTTACGTTCAAACTCGTAGTTTTGTGCCTGTGAATTCTTCCGCCGAGACAGCAAGACCAGATTTCCGAGCCGGTGTGTCCATTGCTCACGTTCCTCTTCATCGTGAAACACTGTAACCCATTCAGAATCTATGGCCGGATTTTGTGGAAGCACGTGCTCAATAGTAATTGTCGGGTAATCATATCTTGCGCCGACGTCGGCCAGTAGGCTGTCGAGCCGAAGTAGAAGTGGTCTGGGTACTCGCGGTAGCGAGAACACGGGGCCGTCCAATATTTGCAGTATCTCCTTCCTCTCAACAGAGGAAAAATCGAACGGTCCCGATTCCACGTACAGATCCTCCTCTCCCTCTATGGCCACAAGAATCCGCGCATATCTACTTATGCGTTTATTGATATTCAGCCGCAGAATAAACATCCCATAAGCTAGACGTTCTAGGGCACGAACGAACTGGAGTTTTTCAATCTCGCTTGGATCCTTACTAAAAAATGCCATTGCGGGTGGAATCCAATCAAAGTTGTCAAGTCGCCCCAGATATTGAAGGTATTGGTTGACGTCGTTGGCATTGGCCCTACTTTCTTCATCCATTCCAACTACTGTCTTATAGACATCAGCATATAGAGTGAGTACTTCGTCCACAAAATCCCCGTTCTTCACGTGATTCAATACACCATTACGAAACTCTTCGCTTAGTTCTCCACGTGCCTTTTCCTTCACATATATCATCCGTATGTGCGTAAAGAGATCTCTGAATTTGTCACGACCAACGTCGTCCTCGATGTCCTCCCAAACTTCCGTGTATTTCAAACGGACTCGGTCATCCATGGCCCCAATTATCTCAGCCTTCAAGATATCTGTTGGGGACAAGTCCAGCCCTCTGTCATTCATTACATAAAAGATACGGTAGGCCGAATTCTGGTCGGATGTCGAAACAATTACGACATAGCACCGTTGAGTGATAAACATCGCGAGAACGTCTCGTTCCTCTCGAGTACAACTTCGGAGTTCCTGCCAAAGCTGCTTCGTGTTCTCAAATATCCGCTGCTGACTGTCTGCCCATTTCGTGACATCTCTTTCAACGAAATTCGATAGTTTACCCGGCGTCTGTACATTTTTTCGGAAAAAATCGCTATCGCGCTCTCGAAGAGTAACGCGAAAGACGGGCGCGGTGCCTTTTATCCTGCTTCCTTTCTGCCAGACGAATGCATCCAGTTCATCCTTTGTCTGTTTATCTTCAGCAAGTTCACGCAACACACAGAGCAATATAGTAAGGGTCGTCAAGCGCTGCTGCCCATCAACTACCTCTGCCACCGAAGATTCCTTTTTCTTTATAACAACGATGCTGCCAAGGAAATACGGTGGAGATTTATCCACCGATTCGACCCCGCGAATTGCGTACAAGAGGTCGTCGAGTAATTCGCTAGTCTGTTCCGTCGTCCAAGCATAGGGACGCTGATATGGCGGGATATTAAATGTGTACCTATCATCGAAGACATCCATGAGCTTCCGTTCTTTTGCTTCTAAAGTTGCAGGCATTTGGATTCCTTTGCTGTGGATGCCTTCGGGATCACGGCGATTGTGTTTTTGACAGATCCTCCAGTTCAGAACTGGACACTTTAAACAGAGTTACGTATAGAACAGAACGGCATGAGACGCTCCTTGTGCGGTCAGAAGACCGCAGCGTACAACAGGCACTCAAGAAATCCGGGGTGCTGTGCGCGCTTGGCAGACCAAGTAGCAACGTCGAGACGTGTCAATTGGAAAATGAAATGGCTCTTCCATGATTCTGACCTCCCGGACGATTCCTTTCCAACTCTTAGTACCCCTCATTCCACCCATGTTCCGCAGTACAGGATAACAACGGGCCCCGAGTTAGAGCACATCGACCGTTGCGGCTAGCGGCCAGCTTCCAAATCTTCAATCACTTTCCTTAGGGCCTCTAACGCCTCCTCGGTGGGTGGTTCCACCTTTCGCCCTTCCTTCACCAATTCATCCGGCATCACATCCAAGTTGATCCGAATAATTAATCCAACGTTGTTCTGATCAGCATCGTCTTCCTCGAAGTCCTCCCAGTCATCCTCAAGAAATGCTTCATACGTCCCATCCGCGTCCAAATGTGGTCCGACTTTTCTTGCAAGGTTCTTCGGGAGGTAGCCAATTGTATTTTCTTTGCAATAAACCTCTATACGGCTTGACTCCTTTTCACACGCAGATTCCTTTGCCAAGATAATTGGGTCATTCATGCTGCATCCATCGAGGTTTTTGAGGTAGTGAGTCGCCGCATCTACGTATGTTACAATTTCAGCGTAGGGTATACTCGCATCTTCGTAGATATCGACATCATATTCACGTTCGTTTTCTTCAAATGTGCTCGCTGGACCAAGCGAAAATACAACACCAAACTCGGCCCCGCCTTTTTTCTTCTTTGCGCTCGGCCGAGGTGACTTCGCGCTGGCGGCTATTTCCGATCTGTCTATACCCAGGAGTACGAAGAAATCGGACTCCGAAAGAATATCGATGTCTTCTCCTTTGCTAATCAATTCTTCAATTCTCCGGTGTTTCGAACTCTTTTCATATCCTTTTAATTTGTGTCCGTCCTGAGTCCCTACAACTAACATTGTGACCTTCTTGGTGGCATTATCGACCACATTGCAACCGGCCTGTGCCGCAAGTTCGCGGGCATCACTTCGAGAAACACTTAATTCACCTGTGAACAATGTTGTCTCACCATACAGAGAACCATCCGGATTAGCCTCCGGCCTAGAAGAAACGGCCCTGTCAGATGGCTGAAAAATCGGTCGTTTAACTAGATGCAGCCAATCTGCAATTCCTGTCTCGGTAGCTGTGCAAGCCCTCAATACAATCTCAGCTGCTGCCTTTGCATCGTCCAATGCATCATGGTGATTAAAGACAATATCAAGGTCTGTGGCGACCTTCTTGAGCCCCCAACCACTTTTTCCATATTGTTCGGGCCATGCACGACGGACAATTCTTGCACTGTCAAGCCAAGTGACGCGTAGGGGTTCAAGATTATGCTTCTCCAATGCGCGTTCAATGGCGACACGATCAAATGAGGTGTGGCTGATAAGTATGGACCCGCTCAGGCAGTACAATTCTCTACCGATGTCGGACAAGGATGGACTATTCTTCACATCCTTCGCATTGATTCCGTGAATTGAAACATTGAGAGGATCAAACCAGGCGTTCGGATTGACGAGTGACTGCCAGTGATCTGTGATTACTCCCTCCCGTACGTGGACGATACCAATCTGACAGATACTTGCACGATCAGCGTTAGCTGTCTCGACGTCTATGACATTGAAATCTAGCGACATGTGATTAGCGTCTCCAAGACAGGTTGAGGTAATTCCGCATTGGCTTGATCCGGTTAACGGCGATGACCAGATTGTCTCCCAAGCACGAGCTGAAGGAGGTCGTCTACACCCGCGTTTCCTGTCGTAGCTCATCAATGGTACCGTGCAATTTGCCGTTAGCCATCGACAACTCCGTGACTGCTTTTTCGAGTGATTTGATTCGGCGTAGATCCGCCGCGTTTTTTGTTTTCTCTTCCTTTAACTCTTCTCGAAGGCGGTCAGTTTGAGCATTAGCATCATCAATCGCTCGAGACAGACGTTTGACTACCAGTACTGCTTGATCGTCTTCTTCGTCAAGGTTCTCAGCGAAATCCAAACCGGGGTGTTGCAGGTAGAAATCAATCACGTTTCTGGCGACACGTTCCTCTATTCCAGTGCTTTGCAACACACCCACGAAGATTGGTCCCGATGTTGCTGTTTTGAGTTCGTTTAGGGATTCTCCCAATCTCCATGTGTTCAGGCGAACACGCATACCAACTGCCTCGTAGTCCTCAAATCGGCGTTTTAACTCATCCATGAGCGTTTCAAGAGTCTTGGGACGCGACATTGCCTATCCTCTGTCGAGTGTCTGTTTCATCAATGACGTCTGGCCTCATCCAACTTATAGTGTGATTTTTTGCGCTTGTCAAACTAAACCTAAAATTAACCGCATTCGTATGCAGAATTCACAGCCGGTGTCCAGACCGCATCTGGGCGGTCATAAACATCTGGAAACCGGCAATTTAGACGGATTTCATTAAAACCTACCAAATTAGGATATTGGCGATAATTGGAGAAGAGCCGGATTATCAGATCTGAACTGCAGTTCACGGTCCACCACAATGTTCAACAACCCATATAACACACCCAAATATTCGATCGTGAATCCTCACCCCAGAACTTGATATATCCTTCGAAGGAGACCGGCTCTGGGTTGTTCTTTAGTGGATCACAGATAAAAATATCCATCTTCACCTTTACATATTCGACCCCCTGAAATGTGACGAACTCTTGGACGTCTATCTTATTCTCTAACCCCTTTTCCATCAAGTCCCAGGCATTACACACAACCTTTGGATCCGCCGCGAGTTCCCTGGGCTCCCCGTCTAATTCGCTATAGAATAGCGGATAATCCAATTTCCTGGTAAGACAAAACATGCCCTCGTGTGCTTCAACAATCTCTTGGAGTGTCTGTGCTTTGGGGAAATGCGCTTCCGAAACCCAACCAAAATTGAGTCCGATGTGACGACTATCACGTGAAGGTGGGGTAAACCAATTGATGAGATACCAGGTTTGCCCATCCACCACCAATTCCTTAAAATAAGGCAACCAGAGAGAAGCATCACCCGCCATGTGTTGTTTTAGATAAAATAACCTGGAACAATTGCCCGAATAACCAAACTTGCACAGACTATTCCCATACCAACGCACAATTTTACCATCTGATTCCAACACCGAATGTTCTGATGTAGGTGACTCAAATACCTTGAATTCTCCAGCTTCGTGAAAATCGACAATCACGCGACCGATAATACCTGGTTCTGGCGCAGTACCAATGGCTATATGACCCACCTGTGCATAAGCGGATAGCGTACCTATTAGAAGGAGAATCATAGCTACCTCCAATCAACAGAAGTGTAGATCGTCGTATCGGTATTGGTGACCTCAAATAACTTTCTTATGGCTTTCCCGGAACCCGTAAGGTTGAATTGAAAGTGTTCGAAATCAAGATCCTTTACGAGTTCCATTGGATGTCGCCCGACCTTCCGCTTGGGTAAAGTTTGCAAATATACCTGGGCTGAGCGGAATTCATCCTGAAATAACGCCCATATTAAGGTGGGTCGATCCTTTGGCATCATCAACAAGAGATTACGATCATCGAAGACCTCGCAAAAAGACTTGGGAAACACACCTACTAATTTAGGACGTCTATCCTTCCCCCTGAATTTGACCACAACATCTTGCTGAAAAGTACTTGACCTATCCCAGCGAGGAAGCCGTTCCAACGGATAATCGATAGCAATCATGGTGGGAGAAATCAACAAGACGCAATAGAGCGAATCGCCTGGTGCGGGAGAATCGTACCAGGAACTATACGCATGGTGTATTCGGCCACGAATGGTCAGCACATCCATTCCTGAAAATGGCGAGTGATCCTTTGTAAGTCGCCAGTGGTTATCAGCTTCAACCTCGGCCTTTAACCAAAATAAACTAAGCAATATGAAGAAAATAAGCTGCAACCTCACTCTTTATCCTCCACCTGTTCTTCAATATTCGTCTGGTGCACGAACACTTATCGGGCTCGAATTAACGTCCCCGAAAAACGACGAATCAAGGCTGATCTTTATTGGCTTTAGCGATTATATGCGATAATGAATTCATGGCTTCTGCACGTACTATTCTTGGAAATGGGGCGCGATTTCTGTCACGGATCGCCCTAATCAGGCCACCCATGATCGGCATAATGGAGCCACCTGGAAGTGGCGATATTGAGGTTTCGGAAGGGGCATGTAATTAGCCTCAATGCGAAAATTACGTAGATGAATTTCGGGTATTGAAGACTAAGCATAGATGCGAATAAGTCTTTATTTTTCAATAGGAAAAGGCCTTCCATTTGGGTATATTGGGAAGCGACAAACGACCCTTTTCACCCAAAACGAAAGGCCACGTACAGTGAGACGAAAGAAAGCGGATTTGCACGCGCGTGTCAACGACAATTTGAAGATGGAATTCCCCGGTGAAGGCCTCACCTCGTATGCGGGGTTGGAACTGTTGATGCGATATTTGCGAAGCGTGGATTGGAACAGGCAATAGCGCCGTCACCTGGGCAGTGTGGGCTTTAGCGACGATTTCGGTTTGGTATGCTTTGGACGGAGATTCATTTCCGTGAACTTCATCGCATCTCTTAATATTAAATATAACATATTTTTAATGAACTTGTGTTGAATTTTTCGCTGATTTCGTTGATTTTTTAATGAAAATTTCCATTTTCCCGGTGCATTTCGTTTGTCAGTCGTTAACCTGACCAATCGCAGGTCTGAATTTCGACGACTCTAAAGGACGCAAATCAACGCTGCGTCTGCAGGAGAGTAGTCGCTCGAACACCTCCGCTACCATGGTTACGACGACAGAAAAGACGGGAGCCGTCATCACGGATGATGGCTCCCGTTCAGTTGTTACGTTTGGCTTCTCTGTGCAAGCACGTCATCGCGCTCGTCGTGCCGGTTCTCGTGAAGCAATAGCTGGAAAACAAAAGAGCGTGAGCTTCTGTTCCTTATTAACGAACCATCACGCCGTCCATATACGCGTCAATACCTGGCGATGCTGATACATCTCGATCCTCCGGTTTTCCATGTCCTTCCCTCCGGACTGTCGGGGAGACAGCGAGAAGGTAGAGACGTCAATCGGAAGTCCGAGACCCAAATTGTAACCAAGTGGCCCGATTGGGTCGATCTTCAACTGGCCTGATTAAGACGATCCTGCGGTGGCCGCATATGGGCGATCACTAACCGCAGCCCCGGTTTACGGATTTCCCAAAACTCTTGGGGATGCAATTGACTTCCCACGCCGATCCCGTATCTTGTTTGCGTGGAGCCGTCCGCCTCCCTCTGGCATCCCGTCCATCGTGTCCATGTGCAGTACAGAGTGACTCGGCTGAGTGAATTGCAGGGTCAAGAGATTCTCGATGCAGGACACGCGGGGCTGATCGCCTTTGCTCCCTTGATGAGGCCGCCACAAGGGATGACTTCACGGGCATGGTTGCGCCACTGTATGCACACGGCTAATGCGCGGTCAATGGCTATGCCGGCAAAAGCCGACTACCTGGCCGGTATGTCGCTGCTGAGCGGGTTGGTGTACGCGCCGGAAACCATTTCAGATATTGTCTCGAAGGAGGGCATGATGGACCTCATACGCGAATCATCCTTTGCACAATACCTTACCCGAGAGGGCATCGAACAAGGCATTGAACAAGGGATCGAAAAAGGCGTTGAGCAAGGGCTACGGGAGAGTATCCTCGCCGTACTGGAGACTCGATTCGGTCTCCCTGCGCCGCATCTTCTGACTGCTCGCATTGAGACGATTGACAACGTCCAACGCCTTAAAGCGTTGCTTCGCACGGCGGTCCAGGTATCCAGTCCGGAGGAATTCGGGCAATTGTTGGATCGGGAACAGTCCTGAAACCCATTCGCTGAATACCCTTCGCGGGGAATGAGACAACAGGACAACGCACTATTGTAGTGCGTTGTCCTGTTTGAATTAGATCAACTCTTCAGTCCGGACCTGTTGCAATCTGCCGATCTACTGCGCCGCGGCGGAACGCAAATCCGATCCTGGTGGACATGACCACGTCGGTCGTGGCAGAGGGCAAGATCAGGTTGGCGATCAACCAGGGCGTCAAGGTGCCGAAAGGATGGCTCATCGACGGGCACGGTGAGCCCACCACGGAGCCGAACGACTTCAAGGACGATCCGCCGGGGGCCATATTGCCGTTAGGGGGTGACGCGGGTCACAAGGGATACGGGCTGAGCATCATGGTCGAATTGCTGGGCGGGGCGCTGAGCGGCCAGGGCTGCGCGGCGGGGGACCGGGAGATGAACAGCAACGGCGTATTAATCAATGCTTACGATATCGAACACTTCACGGATCTGGAAACGTTCTACGACGAAGTGGAAGGGCTGATGCGCCACGTGAAATCCAGCCGCCTCGCGCCGGGGTTCGATGAGATCCTCGCTCCGGGTGAACCGGAGTTCAGGACCGCCGAACGCCGCGAATCAGAGGGCATTGAGGTGGACGAAAGGTCGTGGCAGATGGCATGCGAAATCGGAACGGAATTTCGGGTGGATTTGGCGGGAGTGGGGGAGGGGGTATAGACGATGCGACAAAATCGTGATCGGGAAGCGTTCAAACCAGGACAACATCTGTTTAGAATTATCCCGAGGCCCTCACGCAAAATTGCAAAGAGCGAAGTAGATGCGGAAGTGATTGAGCGCTTGCGACCGATCCTGCGCGATGCCATAGCATCAGGGCGGTTTATGGGAGTACCTGCCGAGGTTTTTGACGGAGTAGGAAAGGGATGGCAACTGCATGTGGTAGAGCATCAGTACGA
Organism: Candidatus Latescibacterota bacterium; assembly: GCA_963662665.2. Lineage (GTDB taxonomy): Bacteria > Latescibacterota > UBA2968 > UBA2968 > JAAXHE01. The sequence continues at coordinate 46,252 of CAXXJS010000014.1, read as the reverse complement.
CCACGGAATGCGCAGGCTGATGGGTGGTCTTATGCAAGGCCCGCCTCCTATGGATGCAGGTATGGAGAATTGGAATGTAGCACCGATCCGTTTTGATGCGCGCACACGCGGAGCCAACGATCCGATGTTTGAGGCGGCATTATTACCAGAGTACGAACGTGCGTCCGAATTGATTCCCGCTATCGTGTGGGCCTGGCTGTTGGGCCTATAGAAGTGCCAAGCCCTGCGTGGGTGAGTCGTGGACATTCTTACTTGACGCATTTCCCGCCCGTCGAGATCGTCGCGGACATGCTCGCACGCGAACGCGACGAGCGCTTCGAGCGACGCATCCGCACCAACCTGCTGGCACTCGAGCCAGTCACCATCCAGTCTATTGTGTCCAATTTTAAACCGGTGCATCTGTCAAAAACAAAACCGGTGTTGACACCGGATAAGTCATTGTCCCTGAGTTCGCTATTCCCAGCCTTGTCACCGATAAGGATTCCGATTTTCTGCCTGCGCTTCGGTGAATTGCCTATGCGGTTGTCGACGAAGGGCCGGTCGCGGGTTTCACCCAGGATGCGGATGCCGCAACTGTCGGGTCCGTCTCCGTTGACCTCGTTGTTCATGTTGATGATCGCCGATATTTGACCATTGCAGGATCGGCCTAATGCGGCCACTGCAGGATCGGTTTAATCAGGCCAGTCGAAGATCGTTTCAGTATTCGTCCGAATTACGATTGTATCATCGATAAAGTCGCGGATGGCACGTCGTCGGCGAGCCGCTGGACAATTTAGGTAATCGAGTAATAGCCCATGGGCCCTGTTGGGTTACGCGAACACTTTGTCCTGGTCTTTCTCTACGCCTTCATTGCGCCCCAACCTCCTTGAAGAACCTTCTCTCCCCATCCCGAATAGTCAATATCACCGCACTCTTGGTCGGATGTCGGTTTTCATTATACCGCGCGATCTGAGTCGCTCCCCGGTAATCTCGCGTTGCCGTTAGCTGGTTCCGGACCACCTCTCCCTCAAAACTACGGGCCCGTTCTACGGCTTCGGAGAGCAGCCGAACAGCGTCATAGCTGACCGCATCCCCACCGCTGGGGGTACGTTGGTATGCGGCCACGTACGCCTCTACGAACATCCTCGCGCCAGGTTCGGTTGACTCCGCGGAGAAGTGTCCGCTAAAGAAACTTCCTTCGACCTCGGCCGGTACCGCATCCAGAAACAACGGATTGTCCCAAGCGTCAGCGCCCAGGAAGACTACAGGTGTGCCCTGGGCGTTCAGCACGGGAGCAGTTCTCGTTTCCCGGACCACGTGGGTCATATCCGAGACCAGGCCCGAAATAAAGAATACATCCGGTTCGGCCTCGGAGATCCGCCCAAGCTGTTCTGTAAAGGTGGTATCGCCAGCAGAGAAAACCTCGTTTGCGACGACCGTCCCGCCGAGCTCCGTGAAATGGGAAACAAAGAACATTGAAATGCCTTCAGTATATACATCACCCTCCAGGGTCAGGACCGCCGCTACAGACTTACCCAAATCTTCCCACGCAAAACGGGCGAGAACCGCGCCCTGGAACTGATCAGAAAACGCTGCCATAAATACGTAGTCACCCGCCCGGGTCACGTTCGGGTTCGTGGCCGCGGTCGTTATCATAGGTATGTGTGCCCGCTGAGCAACCGGCCCGACCTGAACCGCGTGGGTTGAGCGGTTGGGGCCGAGGATCGCGAAGACCCGATCATTCTGGGTCATCAGTTGAGCGGCCTGGACCGCTACTGAGGCATCCTCAATATCGGTTCGTGTTACCAGTTCGACTGTTCTGTCGAGCAGTCCACCATTCGTGTTGATCTCGTCTACAGCCAACATGGCCGCGTCTGCATATGAGGAACGATCGCCGGAGACCAGGAAACCGATTCTTATCGCATCGTTGGCGATCGGGTCCTGGGACTTGGAACAGGAGAGGGACAGCGAGAGGAGACAGGCGATGTAGAAAAATTGGAAACTCATAACTCATTCACCCTAGAATGATTTCTATTCGATTCGAGAGTGTGGTGACTGCTTCGGCCAGATACCAGGCTATAAGCACATAGGCTATTGAATTCGTCTCCGGTGTGACTTTCCCGCGAGAACGCTGAACTCGTCTCCTTTTACATTGACATCCACATATAAATGTGGGAAGAAAACCGCGGACCCCTTGAGAAACCCGAAATAACCGGATTGATACAGGCCGGCGGCGCGCAATCTGGCTTCGACGGCAGCGATAATCTCCTCCCGTCTGAGTCCGGTTTTTCTCCCGTCGTCGGACCGGTGCTCAACCACGAGAATGACACCCAGGCATTTTGTGTACAATCTGAATTCTTCTATCGACCCCTTGGTCTTGACAGGGTTACCCGATGCCACACAATCACCCGGAGCAATCGCTGCAAGTAGAACAACCAGAACCAGATATCGTCTCATGTTAATCTCCATTCCGAGGTCAAGATAGAGGCCCTGGCACATACGAATTGCATCCGGATTACGTAGTCAAATTCAATCGTTGTAGGTGAGTAGGGCAAAACGCGTCTGCGCTGAAACACCTGGCGTTGGTGGGAGTTCATGAGAAGATGCCATCGAGACACATAAATTCATGCGATGATACGTGCTTCAACCCACGGGCCATATTCTTCGCAAGGACGCCAATCAGAGTTTTTCCCGGTTTTTAATCGGCCTTTTATCCTGATCAATCGCGGTCAATCCTGGTCCGGTTCCTGGTGTTTTATCACCTCACGACGGTCTTTGATTTCTCGGTCAATGTTTCCGGATAAGTCATTGTCCCTGAGTTCGATACGATCCGCATTTTCTCCGATCAGGATACCGATGTGCTGTTGGCCCTTTGGCGCATTGCCAATGCGGTTGTTGATGAAGGTCAGGTCGCGGGTCTCGCCCAGGATGCGGATGCCGCAGCCGTCGGTTCCGGTTCCGTTGTTCAGTATTTCGTTCCGCTCAAAGTAATTCCGGTGCCCCGCCATCGGTTCGGATTCGTCTCGGAACAGCACGCCTTCGTTTCCGTTCCCCATGGCACGGTTGTTAATAAAGGTGTTGTCGGTGTCCTTGTGGCCGATGGAAATTCCGGTCTCGCCGTTGTCCAGGAGTGCGTTGTTTTCAAACCGTCCGTTCCTGACCCGCCAGCAGAGAAACAGACCGATGCGCCCGTTCCCGGTCGACCGGCAGTTTCGTATCGTTGGCGACCCGCTTCCGCTCCCGGGGTGCAGACCCAGGTGGGTATTCCCGCTGCAGACGCAGTCTTCCACGGACACATCGTTACTTTGCTGGAAACTTATGCCGTCGCCGTTGTAGTCTTCGATCGTACAACCGACAATCTTTGTCCCATGGCTGCGGTACAGGAAGATGCCCGCGCCCCTGCATCCGTTGAGGTACGGGTTGTTTTTCCTGTTGCCCTGAATCGTCAGGTTTTCGATCTCCGCGCCTTCGACGCCGTATCCGCTGATGACCGGAAACGTGGTTGCCGCACGGGCGTTTCGGGAGACGAGGTAATCGCCCAGCATGGGCTTGCCGGCGCCAAATGTGTTTCCATCCGCCCAGATCAACGTGCAGACGACGGTGTGAAATCCGCCCGAGTTGTCGTCCGTAACGCTGACCCCGTAGCCCGGTGCGAACCCGGTGGGGGAGGCAACGGTGATCTGTTCTTCGCCATAATCCCCGTCCAGGACAAGCGGACTCTCCACGGCATCGGCCTTAAGCAGGATGGACTCGTTGCCCTGTCCGCGGACGGTGACACCGTTCCTCAAATGCAGCGAGTCCCGCATCGTGTAGGTTCCCGCGCGAATTTCTACCGTCCCGCCGCCCAGACCCGCGATATAGTCCACAGCCGCCTGCAGCGCCCTGTTGTCGCCGCCGACGATATCCGCCCCGGATTGCCCGACGGTGACGACGGGAATACATCGATTGTTGGTCATGGCAATTCCTCGGCTGTTTGTGTTTGAATTATGAGTCGCCCGATCCGAAAGCGCCGGCGAAAATCAGAAAATCCGAAAACCCAATGGAGCCGTTTCCGTCCAGATCGAATCGAGCGTCAAAACCCTCGTCGCCCTTGCTCAACCCGAACTGCGACGCGAAATGCAGAAAGTCGGAAAAATCGACGGTCCCGTCGCCGTCGAAGTCGGGGGTCGCTTCGGCGGTGGCGGTGAAGGTCACCGGGTCCAGGCCGGCCACGGTGGCCGTCGCGGCATTTGTCCCAGGAGTGCTGTCCAGCGTGAGCGTGGTGGCGGCGCGGGCCGTCGACATCGGTGGTGGCGCCGGTCACTGAGAGGGTGCCCTCGCCGGTGGTGATCGCAAAGGTGACCTCGACCCCGGCGAGAGCTTCGCCGTTCTGATCCCGCACTTCGACCACGAAGGGCTCGCTCAAGGCGGTACCCCACCGGTCCTTCCCTCTCATCGCCCGAGAGCTTCTTCAGCGTCCGGGGAATGGCCACTCCGGTGGCGGTGAAGGCCACCGGCTCCAGTCTTTCCACGGTGGCGACCACTGTGTTGGCACCCGGCTGACGCCCCAAGGTCAGGATCGTGGTGGCGCGGCCGTCGGCATCGGTTGTGACGGACCGCCCGCTGAGCTTGCCCTCGCCGGCGGTGACCGTGAAGGTGACGGCCGCGCCCGGCAGCGGATTCCCGTCCTGATCCCGCACTTCCACGATCAAGGGGTGGGCCAGCGGCTCCCCGGACACGCCCTGCTGACCGTCGCCGGAGATGGTCTCCAAGGCCGAGGGACGGGGGCCCGTCCACTGGGAGACATCCCACAGTGCGATATCGCCGTCGTCTGACCCGGAAGCGAGCGTGGCATCGTCGCCCAAGAACACCACCGAACGGACCCGACCCGTACCCGGGAAAGCGACGATTTTTCTCCCTGTCAATACATCCCACAGTATGACCATTCCGTCTTCGGACCCGGAAGCCAGGAGGGTCCCGTCCCGCGAAAACCCCACCGAACGGACATCATCCGTATGACCACTTTGGATGCCCACCTCCTTACGGTTCGCCACGTCCCACAATCTGACCGTATCATCGAGCATTCCCGTTGCCAGGAGGGTTCCATCCCGGGAAAACCCCACGGAACTGACCCCATCCCTGGACAGGATGCCGATTTCTGTACGGCTCGCCATGTCCCACAGTTCTACGCCATCGTACGACCCCGTTGCCAGAAGGGCACCGTTAGGCGAAAACGACACCGAAGTGACCCAAAACGAATGCTCCTTCAGGATGCCGATCTCTGTGCGGCTCGTCACGTCCCACAATCTGACCGTGAAGTCCGACGCTCCCGAAGCCAAGAGGGCACCGTCGGGCGAAAACGACACCGCCCAGGCCCCATGCCTATGCCCTCTAAGGCTGCCGATTGCGGTGCGGCTCGGGACGTCCCACAGCAGAATCGTGCCGTCTCTCGACCCGGAAGCCAGGAGGGCGCTGCCACGCGAAAACGCTACGGAGGTGACTCCACTCGAATGCCCTTTGAGCCTGGCGATCTCTTTCCGGCTCGCCACGTCCCACAGCCTGACCGTGGTATCTCTTCCCCCGTCAGGAGTTGACGCCCCGGAAGCCAGAATGTCCCCATCGGGAGAAACCGCCATCGCCCGGACCCCATCCGAATGCCCTTCCAAGGTGGCAATGTGGTACGATGAGATCTCTGAAAGTATGAAATCCTTCCAGTTCTCGTCTCCCCCGGTATCAACGACCCTGACCCTGATCGGATGCACAATCGGATCGGAGAGACTTGAGAAAGAGGAAGAGGGAATACTGCCATCGTACTCGAATTCGACGACTACATCCCTCTCGCCGGACAACCCGCGACACGCCTTGACTTCGGGAAATCCCCTGGCACCAACGAATAAGTCCCTCGAAGAAGCGTAGAGAATCACCTGGTGAAGCCCATCCGAATCGCCGACTTTGAGTCGAATGGAGACGCTCTCCGAGCCTGCCGGATAGGCACGCGGCGATATGAGTTCGACGGTCGGTGGCAGTGTCTCATGAATTGGACTGTCGGGATTGAAATAGGGATGGATGGCAAGAAACTCGGCAGCGCATGCCGATAACCGATCCCGTCCCGGACCAAACGACATGATGTACGCATCATCGCGGAAGTCGTGACCCAAGCCGAAGGCATGGCCCAGTTCGTGGGCTGCCGTAGTAAAGGGCACACTTGCTCCTACCAACGCAAAGCCACCCTTCTTGTTGTACCGTGATCCGACTCCTGCTATTTGACTGAAGTCAGCGTCGACGACGATGAAGTAGAGGTTCTCCCGGAGATCGAACCTCCGAATCTCATCTCTAATCACAAGAGGTTCGTGATAGTAGCTTCCGGGATGTTGACCGTCGACGCGATGCACCAACGGCTCTCCCAAGGCATCGTTTTCGATGCGGAAGGTTCTGTTCCCGTGGCCATGCGCCTCCATCTGCTCGGCATAGAAGCTCTGAACCTCCCGAATCCTGACTTTCATCAAAGCAATCACTTCCTGACGAAGAGGCTCGTCGTTCGGCAGGAAGTAGATCATCCGCACCGTCCGCGGTTCCCCGACATCCAGGTCCGCTGCCATCTTGCCGGCCGACGGAGGGTTGTCCCGCAGCCACTGCTCGTAGTCAAACACCGCGCAGAAATGCATGCTGTCAGCCTGCACCGGCGAAGCGGTAATCACACTCGGCTGGCAGAGCAATACAACGACGCATATCGCCAGCGAAAACGACTTCATCAGGCTGTGAACTCGGGGTCTGACCATTTCGCCATACCTCACTACCTGTCATGCTTTTCGAGACATCACATCAACTACAGTCTTTGGATTGGTTTCAATTCTGTTTAATCGGTCTGTAATCCTGTTCAATCCTGGTCCGGTTGTTATCTTATCCGTATATCATACTTCCCGGGCACGGTCACGGGCAGGTCGCCGTCGTCGATCATTCGATGCAGGGGGGAGGGTCCGGATGCGAGCGGAAAGGTGACCGTATCGCGGATTCGGGCGGATTCGTAGATGCCCATGAGGATTTCGATGACCCCGCGGTTCTTCCGGATGGCGTTGCGGTGCTCGTTCACGCGGCCCTCCATCCAGTCCACGAGTTCCGCGGCCTGTGCGACACCCACGTCCGTGTCCTGTGCGGCGTCCACCTCCTGGCACCCCGCGTCATTGAGCAATCGCGCGCCTTTGGAAGTGACGACCAGCGTGCCTTCGGTTCCCTGCAGCGTCATCGCGCCGTCCGGCGGCGCCGGTTCCGGCATATCGCTCTCGATCAGGATGCGCGCGCCGTTATCCAGCGCAACGACTCCCGTACACAGATCTTCGATGGGGTCGTGTCGTTCGTGCCGGTCGGTGTGCCGGACCACCTGGCCGATCGCCCAGGCAGGCGTCGGATCGTCCATCAGGTAGCGGCCGATGTCCACAAAGTGCGTGCCGTTGTTGAGCAGGCCGCCGGACGTGTTGCCGTGAAAGAGTACGGGTTGCCCGACCGCGCCGCCCAGCACCATTTCCCGTCCGTTCTCGCAGGCGCCGCGAAACCGGTGATGGTGCCCCACGGCGACGCGCGTTCCGTTTCTGTTTGCGGCGTCGATAATGCGGTCCACTGCCTCCAGACTGCCGGCCAGCGGCTTTTCGCACAGGATGCCGGCGATTCCGGCCTCCGCCGCGGAAACGGCGATCTCCGCGTGGGTATTCATCCACGTACAAATGCTGAGGATGTCCGGTTTTTTGTTACTGAACATGTCCGAATGGCTGGTGTATCGGTTACGGATGCCGAATTCATCCGCACGGCTGTTCACGGCCTGCTCGCTGATGTCCGCGATGCAGGTCAGGTCCACGTTGGGATGGGCCTGCCACGCGTTGATGTGCCTGCGGGAGATACTACCGGCGCCCACCACACCGGCACGAAGAGATGCCATAGCGTTCCTTTCAGTTTTATTGAGCCCGAATTGGAACCACTGACCGCCAATTCGCTTGACTGGCCGCCTCCGGTCCTGTTATCATACGACAGAAACGGAATTCTGAACAGCAAAACAAACCGGCTGACAGTCCGTTGAAATAGGTGCCCTGCAGGCGAGGTATCGGGTCTCCGAAATATGTACCCATGCGGCAATCCATTTCCCGGACAGAACGCTAGGGAAAGGAGTACCTTTTCATGTTGACAGCGGAAGGCTGCAAGGACCGGCAGACCAGGTTTCGCGTGAAACTGGACGCAGATGGAATCGACGCCGTCGTACTTACGGATCATATCGAAATCTACTATCTGACGGGATTGTTGCTGTCTGGTTATCCGGCGTTCTATTTCCCGGCTTTCCTGTTTTTCGAGACGGACGGCGGCTCTTGGCTGGCGGCCCATACGGAGGACGGCGAGGCGCTGGTGGACGACAGGATCACCTACGAATGGCACATCATGAGCACCATGAACCCCGATCCCGTCCGCCAGCTCGACCAGGCGGTGTCGTCAAGATTGAGCGGCGTGAGGGCGGTCAGCCGCATCGGGTGGCAACAGGAGGGCCTTGACAGACTGCTGGCGGAGACGGTGGACGCCAGGCTGTCACCGGATACCTGGGCGCCGGTAGATAATCTGCTGGAAGAGCTGCACAAACGTAAGGATCCCGACGAACTGGCGCTGTTGCGGAAGAGTGTCGAAGTCGATCTGGCGGCATATACGCGGGCTCAGGAACTGATCGAGCCGGGGGTGAATGAACTGGATGTGCTGGCCGAGGCGCAGCAGGCGGCCATGAGCGCCGCGGGAGAGGTGGTCTATCACGGGGGAGACTATCAGGCCGGCGTCATCGGCGGGACCGCGAGGGATCGAAAGATCGAGGCTGGCGAGCTCTACATCATCGACGCCCAGTCCACCTATCGCGGGTACTGGTCGGACCTGGCGCGTACGTTCGCGGTGGGCGGACAGCCCACGGACCTGCAGATGTCGGTCTACGAACACCTTGCCGGAATCCTGGAGGAAATTCCACGGTTGGTCCGGCCGGGCGGAAGCGCAACCGAACTGTGGAAAGAGATTGACGCACGCATTCGCGAACACGCCCATCTTGCCGGTTCCGGGTTGATTCATCACGGCGGCCACGGCGTGGGGTTGCGGCCCCATGAGACGCCGGACATCAACCGCGACCGGGACGCGATCTTTGAAGTTGGCGACGTGTTTTCCTGCGAGCCGGGGGCATACAGCAGCGACCTGCGCGCGGGAATCCGTCTTGAGAATACGTTCGTGATTACGACCACGGGCGTGGAAACGCTGTCCGAGTATCCGTTGAATCTCATACCGGTACGGGCGTAATATGCTTGGCAACAGGAGGTTACGGTAGATAATCGGGGAGATGGAGGCGGTGAGCCGGTCGCGTGTATTTTCGGTTGACTTCCGTTCGCCGACCGGCCTAATTCTATCGCGTGGGTCGTCCTCGTCGGCACGGTTTTTTTAATTCGGATCGCAAGTTTCAAACGCGGCGTCTCGGGGGGCTACGGTGGCCATCATTGTAGATAGCGGCAGGCGCATTCCGTTCCTGAGAGGAATGCTCACGCACTATCTGCTGGAGCAGGGATTCTCTTTCCGGGAGGCATATCAGGTCGCGGACCGGGTCAGAAGTTCCATCCAGAAACAGAAAAAAGTACCCGCCGGCAAAATGATCGATCTGGTACATACGCATGCCCGTGAGCTTTTCGCCGACCGGCCGGTGGGAGACGGTGTTTTCTGGGCGCCGCGATCCAGGCAGATTCTGGTTGAAGACGACCTGGGCACGCGGCCGTTCTCGAAAGATCATCTCTCCGACTCCCTGGCGATTACCGGGGTCGACGAAAGCCAGGCCTACCGTATCGCCGAGCGAATCGAGGGCGATTTCATCCGGAACAACAGGACGGTGGTAAACCGCGACGATATCCTGAAAGCGACGCTGAACATGCTCCGCATCGACTCAGGCGACGCGTTCGCGGAGCGGTACGGCATCTGGAACCGGTTTCGAAAAGGCGAGCAGACATTGCCCCTGATCGTGCTGATCGGCGGGGGAACGGGCGTCGGCAAGACAACGGTGGGCGTGGCGCTCGCCAATCTGCTGCGGGTTTCGCGGGTGGCGTCGACCGACGAGATCCGGCAGGTGATGCGACTGATGATCTCGTCCGAACTCATGCCCGAATTACAGGTCTCGTCATACGCGGCGTGGGAGGCGATCCCCGTGCCTGCCGACGAGGCGCCCGATCCCGTTATCTACGGTTTTCGCGAACAGGCGGCCCGCGTATCCGTCGGCGTGCGCGCGACCATTGCGCGGGCGATCGACGAAAACGTAAGCCTGATCGTCGACGGCGTTCATCTGATGCCCGACCTGCTGGAACTGGAAGGGTTTTCCGGAAAGGCGCTATTTATCCATCTGAATCTGTTTCTTACCGATTTACAGCAATTTACGGATCGGTTTGAGAGCCGGGGGAAGCACGCCGCCGGTCGCACACGGCACCGGTACATCAAGTCCCTGGACCAGATCATGAAAATCCAGCAGCACATTCTAGACGTTGGCGACATTGCCGGTGTGCCGTCATTCGAAAATGCTGATCTCGACGAGACCGTTCAGTCGATTTCGCTTTTGATCATGGACACGCTGCGTAGGGGTTCGAAAGGCGGGTAGGCCGGCCGAAAATCTGAAAAACGCGGTAGCGAGACAGGCGGAAGAATGGCAACTGTTTCACGGGCCAAACACTGAGTCGGAGAGAGTGAAATGATCGACACGCATGTTCATCTGGGACAACTCCTGTTCGACAATCCGGGATTGACGCCGGCGAAACTCCTTCGCTGGATGGACCGGCAGGGAATCGAAAAGGCGGTGGTGATGGCGGTGGAGGTGCCTGAGGAGCTGGATTTCTTCGTGACGACGAAGGAACTGCTGAAAATGACGCGCCCGCATCGCGACCGGCTGAATCCTCTTTGCGCCGTGGACCCCCGTCACCGGTACCCCGGCCGGTTTCAGCCGTACCCGATCATAGCGAGTTACATGGATCAGGGTTGTGTCGGATACGGTGAGAATCTGTGCGGTCTGCCGGTGGACGATCCGATGCAGGAACGCGTCTACGAGGCGTGCGACCGGTTGAACATTGCCATCGTAATGCACTTCGATTCCTGGATTAATCGGGACAAGCCCGGGCTTACCGGGTTTGAACGCATGCTGAAGACCTACCGGAACGTGAATTTCATCGGGCATTCTCCCCACTTCTGGCGCGAGATATCGGGAGACGTGGATTCCGCGGTGGGGTATCCCAATGGTAGAGTGGCGCCGGGTGGCAGGGTTGAAGCGCTCTTCAGAGAGTACCGCAATCTTTACGCGGACCTTTCCGCGGGCTCCGGGTACGGGGCCATTACCCGGGACCCCGAATTCGGTCTGTCGTTCCTGAAACGTTGGAAACACCGGTTGCTGTTCGCCACCGACTACCTGCGGGTAGGGCAGGAAACGCCAATTGTCGACTATATCAAGAGCGCGCCGCTTTCAAAAGACGCGTTCGAACGAATCACACGGACCAATGCCGAAAAGGTGTTCCGGCTCTGAGCGGACACTTCGGGTCTGAGAAATCCTGCCCGTGCATGCGAGGGAGCAGAACATGATCGACACACACCTGCATCTGGGGCAACTTGTGCTGGAAGACCCGGGCCTCACTCCCGCCATGCTGTTGCGCTGGATGGACCGTCACGGGATCGAGAAGGGAATTGTGATGGCGGTGGAGGTGCCTGAAGAGCTCGACTTCTACATGACGACGAAAGAGTTGCTGAGGCTCACCCGGCCGCACCGGGACCGGTTGCTGCCGCTTTGCGCCGTGGATCCGAGGCATCGGTACCCCGGCAAATTCAATCCCTACCCGATCCTCGAGCACTATATGGACCTTGGATGCGTGGGATACGGCGAGAACCTGTGCGGGCTCCCGGTGGACGATCCGATGCAACGGCGCGTGTACGAGGCGTGCGACCGGCTGGGAGTGGCCATCGTCATGCATATAGACCACTGGATCAACCGGGACGACACGGGATTGCCGGGTTTCGAGCGGATGGTGAAGACCTACCGGAATGTAAAGTGGGTAGGCCACGCGCAATACTTCTGGCGGGAAATCTCAGGGGAGGTCGGGCAGGGCGAGCGCTATCCGGAGGGGCCGGTGGCGCCCGGCGGGCGTCTGGATACGCTGTTTCGGAAATACACGAATCTGTATGCCGACCTCTCGGCGCAGTCGGGCTATAACGCCATCACACGAGACGCCGCATTCGGGTTGCGTTTTCTGAAGCGTTGGAAGCATCGGTTGATGTTCGCCACGGACACCATCCACACCCGGCCGTCGCCGGCGTGTTCCATCGTAGGCACCCCGCCGATGCTGGATTATATCCGGAAGGCCGATCTTTCAAAAGATGCCTGTCAACGCATCACGGCCGGAAACGCGGAATCGGTGTTCCGGTTATCGTAGGTCGACCTGATGGAAAAGGATGGAGATGGATCTTCCCCGGATGTTTCCGTTGCGGCAGACGTTTGACCCGGAGCGCCTGGACGACCCCGTCGCGCAGACGCGCCGGTGCGTATTGAATTCATCGCTGGGCAAACGTATTTCCCGCGGTGAACGGGTCGCGATTACAGCCGGCAGCAGGGGCATTCACCGGATCGCGCAGTTGACGCGGACGGTCGTGGACTGTGTCCGGGAACTCGGGGGAAACCCGTTTATTCTGGCGTCGATGGGCAGTCACGGCGGGGCAACGGCCAACGGGCAGAAAGCGATTCTCGCCTCGTACGGCATTGACGAATCCACGATGGGAGCGCCCGTCCACGCCACAATGGAAGTGGTACAGGTAGGAGAAACCGCCGACGGCATTCCTGTTGTGCTGAACCGATTGGCAAAAAAGGCCGACGCGGTGGTGCTGGTAAATCGGATCAAGCCGCATACGTCGTTTCGCGGTCCGTTTGAGAGTGGCCTGATGAAAATGATGACCATCGGGCTGGGGTCGCACAGAGGCGCCACGCTGGCACATTCGATGGGCGCGGCCGGATTGCCGCAAATGATACCGGCCTGGGGGCGGATAATCCTTCAGGAGGCCCCCATCGCGCTTGGGGTGGCCATTCTGGAAAACGCTTACGAGCAGACGGCGAGGGTGGTTGCCGTGGAGCCGGACGAGTTGGCGGCGACTGAACCGGGCCTGCTGGATGAGGCACGGGAGTTGATGCCCGGGTTGCCCGTCCAACACATCGATCTCCTGATTGTGGACCGGATTGGCAAGAATATCAGCGGGACGGGAATGGACCCCAATATCATAGGACGGATATGGCTGCCGGGCATCGAGGAACCGGATTCTCCCAGCATCGAACGCGTCGTTGCGCTCGATCTGACGAAAGAGACGCATGGCAACGCCAATGGAATCGGACTGGCCGACGTGACGACCCGCCGGCTTGTGGATAATATCGACTTTACGGCCACGTATGCCAACGCCATTACCACAACGTTCCTGAATCGCGGGAATATTCCTATCGTGGGCGAAAGCGACCGGGAGGCAATTGAGATCGCGCTTGGCGTGTTGGGATACCGCGGAAACTGCGGCGCGAGGGTGATGCGGATACGCTCGACGCTGGAACTGGAACATCTCTGGGCATCCGAGCCGATGCTCCCGGAGCTCTCAGCGTTGCCGGAGGTAGAGGTTTCTGGTGAACCGGTGGAAATGAACTTCGACGGGGAAGGTAATCTGTCCACGTCAGGATCGGGGTCGGGGTAGGCACTGACGGTGGATGATCGCAATAATGCGGGTCGATAATCCCTAACACGGAATGAGGGAACCGAATGGGGGTGCGTTCAGAGCACCCCCGTTTTCTTTAACAGGTTTCGGACCCTGGCCCGGTCCCTTGCCGGGAGAATGTCGCGTGAAGGGGTTCCGGTTGATTGCGCTTGTTGCGCGTCTCTCATGGGTCCGCCGGCAAGGCCCATCAATTCCAGCCCCGCCTTCAACATGGGGGTGCCGAGTTCACCCCTCAGGGCGGCCATGGGCTCGAAGAAGTCGCGGAGATCCATGGCTGCATTCCAGCGCCTTCGAATACAGGCGTTGTGCATATCAATTGACATTGGCAGGGTGAGGTTGGCCATTCCCGTAGTGAATCCCCTGGCGCCCGCGAGATAGTAGTAGGGCGCCATATTCTCACCGCCCCCGGTGATGATGGGCACGGCGTTTCCCGTGACAAGGCAACCGGTACGCACCCAGTCGACGGCGTTGCTCTCCTCCTTGATGGCGACGACCTTCTCGAGGTCGGAAAAACGCTTCACAAGATCTATTGAAAGTAGCTGCCGGGGCGCGCGAAAGGGGATTATACCAATATCAACGGCTTTTGCGATTGAACGATGATGGCGCCAGATCGCCGTTTCTCCCCGGGCGACGACCGGGTCGTGCGGCATCACGAGCAAGGCGTCGCAGCCCGCGTCCTGCGCGTTTTCCGCCATTGACACGGCTTTTTTCGTGCTCCAGCCGATACCGCACACAATTTGGCACTTTCCCCGGGCGCCCGAAACCGCGGCGGCGGCGAGATCTCTGACTTCGGAGGGCGAAAGGGCGTAGAATTCGCCCGAGCCGCCGCAGATTACCAGGGTCTTACGGCCGTCGATCCCCGAAAAGTAACGCGCGTTCTTCTCCAGGCCAACCGTATCGATCCGGTATCTGCCCTGCCGATTCAGGGCCGTCTCCATGGGTGTCATCACAAAGACGTAAACCCCTCTCGCGTTCATCGATTCCCGCAGCGCGCCGCTGTCGCTCATAATTAACGTTCTCCACGCCCGTGCCGGCCGGTTCACCGCAGGGCCGTGGCGCTTTGCCGCTACGCCCTGTGGGGGTCGAATGCCGCCGAGACGTTCTGCATGCCGGCTGCGATCTGGCCGCCGTCGGACCCAAGCGCAATAAACGTAAACCCGTCCCGGACCGCGGGGTCGACGTGACCCGGATCCAGCAGCAGGATTCCCGCGGCCTTGCCCGCTCGTCTCGCGGCTTCCGAGACCCTGGCCCTGGCGTCCAGAAACCTCGGATGGTCGAATTGCTGCGGAATCCCCAGGTTGACGCTGAGGTCGAGGGGTCCGATAAACAGGACGTCCACGCCGTCTACCGAGGCGATATCGTCGATGCCGTTCACGGCCTCCGGAGTTTCGATCTGTACAACGGTGAGCAGGAGGTCGTGGGACCTTTCGAAATACTCATCGAAATCCCGGCCGAACTCGCTGCCCCGGTTCAACTTGGCAACGCCGCGAATGCCCCGCGGGGGATAGCGGCTCGATGCCACCGCCTGCCGGGCTTCGGCCACGGTGCTCACGTACGGTACCATAACGCCCGACGCGCCCATATCCAGCACACGCTTGAACCGGGGGGGTTCGTTTGCCGCAATACGCACAATGGGCACAGCCGGCGTACCGGACACGACCTGAAGCTGTACACGCAGGGTTTCCAGGTCTGAGGCGCCGTGTTCGATGTCGATCAGAACCCAGTCGAGACCACTCTTGCCGGCGATTTCGGCCGTGACGGCGGAACCCAGGTTCAGGAACGTACCTGCCAGGACTTTGCGGTCCAGCGCGCGTTGGCGGATACTCTTTACCATAGCAACACCTTTCTGCGTTGCGTAATGGAAGGCTCGGATCCCGGGGATGTAAAATGGATCCGGGGAAGTCCCGCGGTGCATACGTGCGACTATACGTCGTCGTCGCAGTCGGGGCGGCGGGGGTCCTCAATGACCACACCGTTCCGGAGGTATTCAAGCGCCTTTGTATAGCTTCTGTTCTGCAGAAAATGATTCAGCTGCGGGGACGCGACGTGCGAAAGTTCTCGTTGGAGCGTGGACAGTTGAACCAGGTGGTCCCCGATCGGCGCCTTTTTCGCGATGGCGTCCATGAGGGTTTCCAGTGCGTTGATCAGCGATGCGGCCTGTACAGGCGTCACGACGACCTCCTTCCTGTGCCGATTTCCGTTGAATTTCAGCGGGCCCCGCCGCGGTTTCAGGATCTCGAACCCGTCGGGGCCGTCGGCCTGCTCTGGCGGGGCTCATCCGTTTCGGCCCGGCCGAATCCCGTACGCCTGTTATGGTCGGATCTTACGCCTGCTTACGCAACCGCACGAAAAAGCCGAGGAAGCGCTCTTCATTGAAGAGACCGGTCACTTCATGTAGGTCTCGGGCGCGCGCTCAAATTCGGCAACGAGGGAATCGACATAGGTTTCAATGGAAAAAAGCCTGGCCCGGGAATTGCCGACGCGGCCCCGGTTGAGCCGTCCGTTTTTGTCCCAGAACGCGCCAAGCGCCATCCTGTTGATCCAGGCATATCCGGCGTGGGGTTCATTCTCGAGGCGCCGGTGCCAGCAGATGACTTCAACAAGATGAATAAAGGTGGAGGTCTCGTACGTCACCCCCAGCATGAGCAGTTTGCCGCCGCCCGCGTACGCACGGACCATGGGGGAATTGTCGCCGTAGGTTTTCCCCCACGGATCGCGGTCCCACGGAGAAGAACGCCCTTTTCTGTCACGATGGCCGGCAACGAACGTCCGGGCGTTTCTGCCGCGGGCGGCAACGGAGTGGGAATAGTGATCCGAGCGATACGTTCCGGGCATGGCGCGGAAAAATTCGGTGAGCCAGCCCACGGTCGAGGGGGTCGTGTTCGGGTTCCACGTCTCAGCGCGCCGCCGGGTATCCTCCAGGAGATTGAACGAGGGCATCAGGATGAGGCCATCGGGATTCGTCGCATTCTCCAGGGCCCGCACGACCGTGGACGCACCGCCGTCGACCCGTCCGAGGCTCTTGAACGATGAGTGTATGAAGAGGGTGTCGCCCGATTCGATTCCGAGGTTTCTCAGGTCGCTGCTGAGGGTATCGACCGTATGCGTCTGCGGCGGGCGGTCTTTCCCGACGCACCTCAATTCGCCGGATGTTCCCATAGAGTATAGAAAATTCTCCCATGAACACACCGCTCAGGGAGAATTTCGAAATCGAGAAACGGTTCAGGCACGGGTTCCCGCATAAAACACGGCGGTCTGGACAATTCTGTCGTGAAGCGCCTGTCTCGCGGCGCCGAGGGCGAGGAAGCATCCAATCGCGACGATGAAACCGCCAGCCAGTCCCACCCACGCCAACAGGTGACTTCCCGTAAGCGCGACCAGGAATGCCGCAACGACGTTGATCTGCTTGATAACCATGCGAAGCAGGAGCGTGGCCGGGGCGGCCGGAGTGCCGCCGGCTTCGCCAATTCTAATCTTTAGAATCATCTTTCCCGGGGACGCACCGGTGAGGCCTTCGATCAACCAGTAAAGGAGCTGAACGAGCGCTACGGCGAGACCAACACCGGCCACAACCTGCGCCAGGCTGGACAGATCGTGTAATCCGGATCCGTGAACGCTTTCGTCCTCGCCCGTGACGGATCTGACGATCCATGTAATGGTCGAAATAATGATCAGATCGACTATTAATGCCCCGAACCGCCTGCCGAATCCGACTCTGCCGGCCGGGGCGTCAGCCGGGCCGAACGTTGCGGGTCGGCCGTCTGCCATGATCGTTTTCTTCCTTTCTCTCCTCAGAAACGAATTGGAGATCGCGATAGTCGCAGAAGCTACGGTCGAGCACGGTCATTGTCAACCGGAAAGTTAACGAACCCGCGTCGTATCGTCGCAGGGATCGGGCGGCGGCCAGGTTGCACAAGAACGGCCGTTCACCGGAAGCCGGCTTCGACGCTCGCGATATTACGTGACGTTCACGCCCGGATCCTGTGGATTGGAACACGCCCGCGTGGGCGTTTCGTCATGCAAAAGACGTCTGATAAAGGCGGGAAGGACAAAAGCTGCACGGTGTATTTCGTCGTTGTAGTATTGCAGACCGTGAGCTTCAGAGAATCGGCGGGCATTCACCGGATCGAGGGGGCTGTGCGGGTCCCCGCATCGCTTTGCGGCATAGGAAAAGCTGAGCAGGCCGGTCGTATACGTCGAAATGCAGGCGAGGTAACAGTGTACGTTTTCCGGACCGAAAACCGACTCCTGGCGCCTGTATATTGATGCGAAGGTCCGGCTGTTGAGCGCGGGTGGTTCGGTTTGCGCAACCATCACGCCCTCGTAGCGGAGTATGTCCCGAGCGCAACGGTAGAACGGCTCCGAAAAGAGTTGCGGGGACCGGCCGGAGGGGTTTGCGACGTCGACAATGACGAGATCGAACGATTCGGCGGGACAGGATTTTATAAAGGCGAAACCGTCAGCGATATGTAGCGAGAGTCTGGGATCTTTGAAGGCCGGCGCAAGGGCCGGAAAGTACTGCCTGCAGGCGCCAATAACCTCGGCGTCGAGTTCAACGACGACGACCTGTTCGATCCGCTCGTAGCGCATTAATTCCCTCACGGCCCCGCCGTCGCCTCCTCCGATGACAAGAGCCCGCTTCGCGTGTGGATGGGTCTGCATTGGCACGTGGACGATCATCTCGTGGTAGATGTGCTCGTCGTGTTCCGTGAACGAAACGTCCCCGTCGATCACCAGCATCCTGCCGTATCCGTAGGTGTCAAGGACTTCAATCTTCTGATGGGGCGACTGGTGTTGAAATAGTGCTCCCGCGTGTCTGAGCGAGAGTGCGATGTGTTCGTCTCTCCTGGTGAACCAGAGGTTGCGGATTTGCGCGGGAGGCGCTTCCGTCGCTGTCTGCGATGGCCCAGCGTGGGCCTGAGCCGTGGCATTGAGTTGTCCCCGGTCGATTTCACGGGTTGTGCCGTGAGCCGCGCCCAGGTCGGATTTAAGCGATTCGTACGCTTGCCAGGGGTTGATCGTGTCGCCGCAGGTGAACACGTCGATGGCGGCGAAACCATGTTCTGGCCAGGTGTGGATGGACAGGTGGCTCTCGTGGATGACGACCACGCCGGAGACGCCGTGGGGAGAGAAGCGGTGGAAGGAAGTGTTGATGACCGTGGCGTTCGACGCGCGAGCCGCACGAACCATGCTTGCTTCTATGCGGATCACGTCGTCCAGTACCGATGCGGGAGACCCGTAAAGGTCCACCAGAATGTGTCTCCCCAGTGGCACCGATCAACGCTCCAATTGCCGGCAGTTGCAGGTTTGCGCCGGGTCGGCGGGTGAGGGGGTTGACCGGCAGGGAAGGGTGGACCGTGTACGCATCAGGCGTTCCCCCCGACGGATTGCGGAGAGGCCGTGTTGCCCCTGATGATCAGTTCATCGCCGTCGTCCCTGTATTGACGCTGGCTTTCTTCCGGGATGGTACGCCAGATAAGAAACTGTTTTCGGATCTGGTTCATAAAGCGCTGGTTGCATCGTTTCCATGAGGCCAGGTCGCCGGATAACCGGTCAATGGTGATTTCCAGGGCGTGGATTCCGATGACGTCCGTTGGCGTGGACGACAGGCGGATGGTTTGGCTGACTCCAAGGTCGAAAGGCGCCAGCCAGATGGTCGTGTCAATCCGATACCCGCGGTCCCCACCCGCGTCATACGTGGAAAGGTTCGCCCCGTGTGTAAAGAAGGTACCCATCGAGCTTTCCGTGTGAAAGTCGAAGTATCGGGTGAGAAAAGTAAACAGCCCCAGGACTTCGTTGCCGGCAATGGTAAACGGAAATTCGAATTGCCAGCGGTCCGCATCCGGCTCGGGGAGCCTCCAGCGCCGCGTGATGTCCGGAACCGCCAGTTGCGAGGCTCGCCGGGCGGGGTAGATGGTGGACAGGATCACGACGAGCATAACGAGCGTGGAGGAGGCCATGGCCGACATTGAGGAATAGTTGACGGTGATCCCCTCCAGAAGCCCCTGCCAGAGCAAGACCTTGGACACCCCCTGTGCGACCAGATAGCCGGAGACCGCGCCAAGTACCGCGTACACGCAGGACTCGGCGAGGAACAGGAACGCGATGTGTACGGGCGCCAGGCCGACCGAGGAATAAATCCCGATTTCGCGGAATCGTTCGTACACCGACCCCATCATCGTGTTCAACACGATCAGTGCGGCAATGGCGATGGGAACAAACAGGTTGCTCAGGCCCTTGGCCGAAGCGTGACCGTACGACGAGTAGACGGAAACGGAAATGCGCCCGATCTTTCCCTCCGGCGAGACTTCCGGTATCCCAGCGAACAGTACAACCGAGAGCCGCGAAACGAAGTCTTCCACCCGCGCTTTCACCACCGATGGATCCGTGAACCGCACGGCAACTGCCTGAAGCGGGCTGTTGACTTCCCTGAGGGTCTGGTACGGGACCACCATGACGTTTGCCGGGTCGAGGTGTTCGAATTCCATGATTTCGACGTCGGTCTCTTCCAGGCCGGCTTTCTCCCGCCTTTCCTGCTGGGCCATCTGCATAAACACGTTCTCATCGGTCAGGACAAAATCCGCGGGCGTGAGTGGCTCGCCGTCGAGGTCTTCGAGGTCTTTCACGCGTTCCGCGTCAATCAGTCCGACCACCCTGAACCGCTCCCCGAAGAGGCGTACTTCAGTCTGTCCGACGTCGGACGCGCTGATCTTCAGGAGGTCGGCCATTGCCTGCGGCAACACGGTAACGTTGCGTTCGCCGTGACGGAACCATCGGCCCGCCGACAGGGAGTTTTGAATGCCGATCACGTCGGTCTCCTGCGCGGTCAGCCCGACAATGCCAAGGGCGTTGGCCGATGCGCTGTCCGACACGACCTGGATGGCCTTTTTCTCCTTGGATGCGTACCAGCTTCGCGGGGCCACAACCGCTTCTTTTCCGAAGTTGGCCTGGGCGTAATCGAGTACGGACTCCTCCAACGGCGCCCAGTACTTGCTTCGAATGAGCATTCCGGGGTAAGTCCCGAGGTTGTCTCGTTCGATCTGGTGGTAGCTGAGCTGGGACTTGATCGAGGTGAACGACAACACGGTGAAGGTGAGCAGGACGAGAGTGGAAAAGGTGAGCAGCGTTCTGAGCTTGCGCCGCTTCATGTTGGCAATACCAAGTTGAAAGGCCGCCAGCGAGGCGGAAATCCGGCCCACGTCGACGTCGTGGATAATGGCGGCCTCAGTGCGGAGGTTACGCATCTGGCTGTTGAAGCGGGAGAAAACCAGACTGATGACGAAGATGGCTAACGACATCAGCACAAAGGCAAGAAGGATAACGAAAGGATTGGAAAGGTCGAATGCCGGGTGGACAAGGGAAAGAAAGACCCAGATGAACACGAAAATGCCCGCGAATCCGACAATCTGCCATCGGATGTCCACGGCGGTGAAAATCAGCCGTTCGGCAAAGAAAGCACACGGAAGAACCAGGGCCATAAAGAAGATAATGCCGCGGATCACGTCGTTCTGCGTCCCCTTAACGTCGGGATACGCGCGCGACTCGAGCCCGAGTGCGGCCCGGGAGTGCCTCACGAAATCGTCCCAACGCAGTTGCCGCCTGGCCGCGACCGCCTGATCCAGATGTTCTCTCGCCCGTTCGTGCAGATCGGCAAGACGGTCGTTTTCGATGCCGTAGGCCTGAAGTTCACGCATTCTGGCGTGATTCAGGATCCACATGTCCTTTGCGGCCTGGTACGCGGTGTGTGTGATTGCACCGTGGGTGGCAGCCACGAACCCGCTCTTTCGCGCAGCTTCCACGCTTGTCGTATCCGTTGCGTTCAGGAGCAGGTAGCGGATGCCGATGCCGCGCGTGTGCATGGAAAGCTTGAGCTTCGCGCCGGGAGGCGTAAAGACGACGCCGACCGGCTCGTTGGTTCCGTAACCCAGCGTATAGCCATATTCCTGTGGCGTAACGTTGCCGTCGCCGTAAATGGTTAGATTCGGGAGCTTGGTCAGGTAACGAGGATCTACGGTTTCGTAGAAGTCGGTTGAAACACAGGGAAACATGATGCGCGTGGCGCGGGTAATCCACCAGTCCATACCGAATTCGGGTTTGTAAATCCGGGCGTTCTGCCCGCGATCGGAAGCGTAGGTGATTTCGCCGCTTTCGGGGTCCAGGTGATAGGCATCCAGGCCAACCCGGCGAACCGCGAGGCCGGGAACGTAAAACTCGCCGTTCTCGTTGGCCTGATCGTAGAATGTCGCACGTACGCCCTTGACTGATTTTTCATGGGACATTCGGAGGACAGCCATGGCGCCTCTGCGCGGCCGATCCGGCGTGATGCTGCGCCGGGGATAGGTGAGGAGGCGCCCCTTCAGGGCGCGCATCCGATCTTTCATCTTGACCCGGTAATCGGGCAGGAACGCGGGCTCGTTAAGGGCCTTGCTTAGCACCGCCGTAAGCAGCCGGATCTGATTCGTCAGGTTCGCCAGATTGACCTGTTCCACGGTGTCATGGGGCGTATCAACCCTGAATCGCGCGTCGTTGATTGTCACGAAGGCAATTGTCGGCATACCCGCGGTGAGCACGACTTGCGAATCGGTCTTAATTTTTCCACCGGGAATGAACATGCTCCAACTCATGCCCGACGGGGGGTTGATTCCGTCTACGAGAGACCGCTTTGCATCCATTCCGAACGCCGGCGCAAGATCCGCGCCGAGGTTGCTGAAAAGTTTGCCGAGCGGTGTAAAAAAACGCTGAAAGTAGAACGCGGTGGACCCGTTCCAAACGGCCATCTGGTCGGTTTGCGATGAAAGTTCAAGGGAAATCCACAGCCGGATGTCGATAGGATCCGTCATCATTGCGGCGAAGTGTTCCTCTTTGCGGGCATGCCTCCCCAGAAAGTCGCAGACGCCGCGAAAACCGAGATTGTGCGCGGAGGTGGCCAGGAAGAGGACGGTGTGGGCTGGCGGATGCGCCCGGAAGTATTCAGCCATTTCGAGCAGAGCCACAATACCGGATGCCTGCTCGGCGCCGGGGGCGAGGGCGGGGACGACGGACATCGCGTCGTAATAGGCGTCAATGAGTACAACACGTTCCCGAAGCTGGGGATCCGTACCCGTAATCCAGCCAATGATGTTTTGGGTTGGGTGCGTTTCCCAGTCCATTCGCGCCTTCAACTCCACTTCGATTCGTTCCCCCGCGGCAAGGCGCCGGCGGAGTCGCTCTCCATCTGGCTTGTCGATCCAGAAGCGAGGCGCGTTAATCGGAACCTGGAAGAATTTCTGCTCTGCCTCCGCCGTCGTGGTGGAGTCCGGAGCGACGAAGATGATTGCCTTGGCGCCCAGCATGGAGGCATTCATCCAGCGATTCCAGGAGTTGAAGTCCATAAGAACGACGCTGCCGCCCGGTTCCCGGCCGGTGAAATCGGCGAATTCGCCGTCACCGGCGTCAATAAGCTGCGCTCTCAGTCCGGCCCCTGGCAGCGTGGACGTGCGGACCAGGTTGGGCCAGACCGCATGTATTGGGATGACATCCGGCTCGCCCACGATGCGGAGACTGCCGCCTTTGTCTACCGGCGACGTGACGTCGTAGGTTTCAACGGAGACGTTTTCCAGGCCAACGCGTTCGAATTCTTCCTGGATGTAGAGAGATGCGGCCTTGTGGCCCGGATAGCCCACCACCCGTGAACCCGCGGTGCTGAGTTGGAGCAGACGAGATTCGATATCGTCCGGCGTGATCCGGGCGACGATGGTGTCCGCCAATTTCTGCTGGCCGGTTGCAGCCCTGGTTGGCGGCAATTCCGGATACCGGATGTTAAACCAGTCGAACAGCCGGTCGGTAAGCGCCTGCGGCGAAACCAGGGTCAATCCGAGAAAGACAATCAGGATGACGAGGCCGAGGGTGATGTTGTTTTTTTTCACCAGGATCCCTGCATCAGAATAAGGATTTCGATCACATCGTTCTTTCAGCGGTCCGGAAACCTTAATACCACTTATGCACCACGTGCCCGTCTGGCTGGAACCAGACGGCATCCACGACAACGCCCGCGGCAACGGACAGAATGTAACCGACCAGCATGCCGATAAAGAAGGGTCTCGATTTCCGGTAGAAGGCGGCGCCGGCAAGTTTGAGCATGGTCAGTTTGACCAGCCACGCGACGAAGATCGTCGCACTGGTGAGCCGTGAAAGCGCCGTACCGGACAGGGCGAACCCGATCGGATGCAGCGGCCACCATACGAAGCGATACCGCATCAGATTCAGGACGGCCATGAAGGCTGCGCCGGCAAGGAAGAACCAGTAGTTGACCCGTTCGATCGGGAGGTCGAAGGCTTTGATGGAATTTGCGATGCCCCGTATCTGTCCGATGGGTGCGCTGATGATAAGCCAGTTGGGCTGCACATTGTAGCCGCCAATGGTGTAGCCGAGCCACACGGTGTAAAGCGTGGAGGTGACCATTCCAACCACAAATGCCGCACAAACCGCTCCGAACAGGCGCTGTTTGCCGTTCGGCAGATTTTCGGCCAGGCGGTTGATATGGGCCATCGTGCCCATGGTGAGGCCGCGATAGTGATTGACCGCCCGCGAGGAAAGACCAAGCGCCATTTTTGTGGGGGCGGTAAAGGTGTGGGAGCCGCCCAGAAACCGGGAGACGAGGCCCCACGCCGACGTGGGCGGGTTCAGATAGACAATGCCCGAGTCCGCAAGCATCTTCGCAACGGTGGTATAGACGATCAGCATACACAGGATGAGTAGCACGATGACCTTCACCTGCATGCCGATCCAACCCAGCCACAACGCCATATAAAGGCAACCGACCAGAAGTCCCAGTACGGCGTGCCGGCACGACAGCAGCTCTTTGCTGTCGTCCGGCGTCGGTCGATCCGGGTTGAGCGCTTTGCGGACGACGTCGCGCAGGTGATGTCTCGCGACCCACATCGCCCAGAGGGCAAAGGCCGTAAAGCCGCCCGCCGTTTGCCAGATGTAGCGCCCTCGGCCATAGTAGGGTGAGATGGCCGATACGCCGAATCCGCTGAGGATACCACCCTCAAGTATGAACAGAACATCGAAAAACCAGAGGCTGAAGAGGATCTCGAGGCTGGCGAAGTACGAAAAGCAGATAACAACCGTACTCAAGAAGAAGAAGCCGGGCGGGAAATCGCGCGAGAAAAACGTCCAGCGGGCCGAAGCCGTGGGAAAACGGGGGAACTGGGGATAGAACCAGGCGATCATATTCCAGCCGAACACGAACGTGGTGAGCATGAATCCGGCCCAGAACGCTTTGCCCTTCATGAATTCAGGGAGCCATCGTTTGCCCGTTCCGGCGTTCGTGGTGAATTCTATAATGGGTTCCATTGCGGGGAAAACGAGGCGCTCGTGTTCGGACCACTGCTTGCGGAAAATGATGGACAGGCAGGATACGGCCAGGGCGACCGCGCAAATAAAGGTGAACCACCAGAACAGCGGCACGGCCCAGACACCCCACGGAATGGACGCGCCTTGCGGCAGGCCCTCGTAGAACCAGGCCATTGCATTGCCGTCGTTCTGGGGTATCAGCCATTTTGGGAGATAGGGGTGAAGGTACCTCGCCCATTCGTTCTCCTGGGTTGCGAAATAGTGCGGTGCGACCATAACTCCCACGAGGTATCCGGCGATCCCGTAGGTGGGGCCCAGGGAACTGATGAAACCCATGCAGAAGATGGTGATCCATTCGGAAGATGAGAAGAAAAACCGCCGGCCGAACTTGTACGCCAGCACCGAACAGAGAATGATCGAGACCAGGTTGAGGATCAGGTTGCCCATGGGCATATGGCTGTATGCCATAAACGACGCATGGAGGATGTAGCGAACCGTGTCGCCCAGTATACCGATGGCCACCGAAAGGAAGAGCCCGTAGACGATGGATCTTACGGTAACGCCCCGATTCTGTCCGGTATCCGATCCGGAGGACGATTCGGCGTCAGATTCCGCCGATTTTTTCGATGCCATGGACATGGATTGCCAATTTCCCTATACGTGGTTGAGTTCGGTCGGCTTTCAGCGTGCGAAAAGAGGCGTCAATCCCCCCGGCGTAGATCCGGGAACCGATCAGATCAGAAGCGGCCGGTTCCAATAGCTTCCCGGGGTGCGGTAACCAGAGGATTCAGTGCGGTCGCCCTCTGCAGGCACGCCCCTGCCAGGCTGTCCTTGCCGGCCAGACTATAGAAGTGCGAAAGGGCCTGGTAGCGTTCCGCCGACGGGTTCTTTGCTGCGCTGTCTTCCAGGAAGCGGATGCGTGCGGCCAGCCTGCTCTGGCGCTTGAAAACATCCAGTTGCGCTTTGCCGTCCGCTTCATGCCCAAGAGCGAGCAGTGCCCGCCCCAGCAGATATCGCGTGCGGGGACGATAGGGATCCAGGGCGACCGCACGGCGGAGGTGGCGCAGGCCGAGGCTCGGCCGCTTCCTCCGGAGTTCGTTCCGGGCGATATCGCAGAGCAGATCGATATCCTCCGGGTATTCCTTCAGAGCCCGTCGAAAGCGGGCCGCGGCCGAGTCGAGGTCGCCTCGGCTGAAGTGAATCCGTCCCAGGCCGGCGTGAATTGCGCCGCGGTCGCCGCCGAGGGATCTTGCGCGCCGAAAATGGGTTTCGGCGCTATCGAGGATTCCCGCAAAGAGATAGAACCCGGCCAACTCCAGCGACGGCCCGGGGTTTTCCGGCATTTTTTCGGCCGCTCTGAAAAAGGCAGCCTCGGCCTCTTTGTCCGCCCGGGCGTCTCTAAGGGCGCGCGCGTATTCCATCCATTCCCGAAAACTCGACACGAAGGTAAAAGCAGCCTTCAGGGTTTCCGTTGCTTCGGCAAACCGTCGTCGTCCCGTCAGAATGCCCGCCAGACCAAGCCGTGCCCGCACGGATTCAGAATGAACGGCGATGGCTTCACGGTAGAACGCCATCGCTTTTTCGTCGTCGCCGTGTTTCAACGCGGTTTCGGCGCGCACGCAAAGATCGGATTCCCGCTTTTCAGGCGGGCCGGATGCCGGTCGGCAACATACGACTGCCAGAATCGCCAGAACGAACACGACCGGCGGACTATAGTTTCGTGCCGCAGTATCCACAATAATTCGCATCGGCCTCACGGATTTCGGCATTGCATCCCGGGCAGAATCGGGTGGCGGACCGGCCTTTCGCGGCATGGATGATTTCAACCGACAGGATGCCCGTGGGCACGGCGATGATGCTGTACCCAAGTAACATCACAACGGTCGCAAGGATTTGTCCGGGTGCGGTTTTGGGTGAAATATCGCCGTATCCGACGGTGGTGAGGGTGACAACGGCCCAGTAGACGCTTCTGGGAATGCTGGTGAAGCCGTTTTCAGGGTTTTCAATTACGTACATCAGCGAGCCAAGGATGACAACCGTCGTCAAAACGGTAATTACAAAAACCGCGACTTTTCGGTAGCTTGAGCGGATTGCCCGGGCCATCATCTGGGCGGCGTCCAGGTACTGCACAAGTTTAAGGACGCGAAATACACGCAGTACGCGGAGGATACGAATGACCACGAGATATTGGCTGCCAGGCACGAGCAGGCTGATGTAGGTGGGTACGATGGCGAGCAGGTCGACGACACCGAAGAAGGATGTTGCATATTTCAATCGGCGGCTGGCGCAGATCAGCCGCATGAAGTATTCAAGGGTGAAGATCAGCGTAAAGAACCATTCGAGGCCATAAAGCAGTTCGCCGTGGGTCTCCCGGACGGTGTCGATGCTGTCCAGCATCACTGTCAGAACACTCAGAATGATGCTGGCAATGAGCAGGAGACCAAAGCGCTTGCCCGCGCGAGTGTCTGTTGTAAAAATGATGTTCCGAAGATTCAGACGCCATCCTGAAGCCGGATGGGCGTCCTGTTTTGCGTAGGCCATATGGAATTTACTATAAAATGATTCCTGGTTG
Organism: Candidatus Latescibacterota bacterium; assembly: GCA_963662665.2. Taxonomy (GTDB): domain Bacteria; phylum Latescibacterota; class UBA2968; order UBA2968; genus JAAXHE01. The sequence continues at coordinate 18,621 of CAXXJS010000014.1, read as the reverse complement.
CCGATCGCATTCCGAGTTTCGCGCCGCGTCTGAACACCGGGCCAGGGTTCCGCCTGGCAGATACGTGGTCTGTCAACGACCAGGGTTGCAGCCGTGCATAGACAGAACGGCGGTTTTGTCAGTAACGTGTATCCACGAGCCATGCTTCTTTGGGATGGGTTTTCCAGCGTTTTCTCAGGGCCGCCTCGTTGGGGCTGAATTGTCCGTCGTAAGCGATGCCGCCGTGCGAGATGTTGACGCTCACGGCGACGCTGTCGCCCGCCGGCACCCAATGGGGGGTGAGCAACTGATTCCAGAGCAGGTCGCCCTTTACCATCTTGTATGACAGGACGTCGTCCGGGTCATGTTCAGGCGGACCGTCCGACCGTCGGAGTGTCTCACGGTTGTTGACGGCGTCGTGGAGCGGTGCATATTTGTAGGGATCCTTGAATGCATTGAAGTATTTTACGCCCCAGACCTGCCAGGCCACGACGTGCGACGTATCCATGTGGTAGGAGGAGTGGCAATGCTTCCCTGAAATGAAAATGATGGGGTAACAGCGTTGCCAGGTAAATCCGCCAGACGCCAGAAAAGTACGCCACGGAATCATGACCCTTTCCTGGAAATCCCGTAGAAACTGACCCTCGCCGTAGAAGTTCTGCAGGTGGAAGTGGGCCAGCGAAAACGGGCGGTCGACAACGTCGGCGATGGGAAGCGTTTTGAATTCCTCAACCCGTGCTTTTTTCTCATCTTCTGAGATGTCGCCGGGTACATTGATCCGTGCCTGACCGTCTTTTCGAAGGATGTCCACGATTTCGTCTGCGGGGGGTAACGCCAGGTCGAATCGAAAGTACCCCGGGTCGAAGAGGAAGTTCTGAAGGCCGTTCCAGCGATCCTTAAGTTCGTCTTTGTCATGAACAATGATCTGCATGGTTCCTCCACTGTTATGGACAGGGGACTCAGCCGGAGCAAGCCTTGCAGACGAGACTGAAACGCGTCTGGCCACCGTCAGGAATTTCGGTATCAAAGTCGGTTTTCACAAATACATCGGCCGAACCGCAGAAGTCGCATTTGCCGCGATCGGGATAGATGTTTCGCGCTGCCGCCTCCTGGACGAAATCCGCGTGTTCCCGGCGGACTCTCATATAGGCGGCAGCCTGGCGCCGTATGCCTTTGTCGGGGTCGTTTTGTGACGCGCGTTCGAAAATGGCATCGAGAGCCGGGTCGTCCGGCCGTCCGCCGTCTTCCAGTGTATGCCAGGCGGCTTTGCGTACGCCCTGATGGGGGTCTTCGAGCAAACGGTAAAGCGCGCGCCAGACGTCCTCAAGGCGGCGGCGGACGTGGCAGGGGCACAGAAAATCGGCGGCGGTTTTGCGATCTTCAGCGTCGCTGCTGCGGGAGAGTTCAATAAGCTTCGCGATGTTCTCGCCGTTGACGCGCGCTTCCCCGATTCTGAACGCACGCTTCTGGTATTTGTTGAGTCCGTGCTTCTTACGTATCACCGTTACTCCAGGGCAAAGTCTCCGGCCGGAGTCTCTTCCTTTCCGATGCCTGCCTGCTGTTGCTCCGAACGCCGGCGAACATCGGCATTTTCGCCTGTAATATAACATACGGCGGTCCAATATCAAAATCCTAGTCGCCGAATAAATGCCGGATAAATACACAACCGGACATACCGTCAGAACCGAAAAACGCATGTTTCATTTCAACGGGCGCCTCGGCCACAAAATCCATACCGGACCCGCCGGGGAAAGGGCGGTCGGAAACGCAACGGTCGCCAAACCGCCCGAAGTCGTCATTCAACCCATAACAGCCCGTTGAAGAGGTGCATCCGGGCTGCGTCCGGGACTTGCGGCCGAATGACTGCATTGCGCACCCTCACCGAATCCCGGATTCGACGCGGTCGCGCGCTTTGTCTTCGGCCACAAAGACCAGGGCTCGCCTGCAGAGCGACTCTATTAACGGACTGACAAAGGGAGCATCGTACAATGGAAAAGGTATCGGAGGATATTCGGTTGGATCTGCTGCTCAAGGGCGGGCACGTCATTGATCCCGCAAATGGCGTGGACGAAATTCGGGACGTGGGCATTCGCGACGGAGAGATCGCCGAGGTTTCCCACGGGATCGCCGGAGAACGGGCGGCGCACGTCATCGACGCAGCGGGCCTGCTGGTCACGCCGGGGCTGGTGGACATTCACGTCCACGCCTACGACAGTCGGCTGGACCCGGCGCCCGGTAAATTTACGGGCAGTCTGAACGCGGATGCGCACTTTTTGAGCGACGGGGTGACGACCTGCGTGGATACCGGGACGGCGGGGTGCGACGAAATCTCCCATTTCAGGCAGACCGTGATGGAAAGAAAGACCTGCCGGATTCTGGCCTATGTCAATATCTCGGCGCCGGGGATGGGAAGCTCGGAGCAGGATATCCGTACGTTCGACGCTGCGGGCGCGGCGTCGGCCGCGATGGATCACAGGGACGTGGTTGTCGGCATCAAGACGGCCCACTACTGGCCTCGAGAGCCGTTTGACCTCGACCATCCCCCATGGGCGTCGGTCGAGAAGGCGGTGGAGGCGGGTAACCTGTGCGGGATGCCGGTGATGGTCGACTTCTGGCCACGGCCCCCGGAGCGGTCCTATCCGGATCTGATTCTGAAAAAGCTGCGTGGCGGCGACATCCACACGCACGTTTTCGCGCGGCAGTTTCCCGTGGTCGACGGGAATGGGCGGGTTCGTGACTACATGTTCAAGGCAAGGGAACGCGGCGTCTGGTTCGATCTGGGCCACGGCGCGGCGAGCTTTTGGTACCGAAACGGCGTGCCTGCCCTGGCGGACGGGTTTCCGCCGGACTCGATCAGCACGGACCTGCATACCGGAAATATCCACGGGTCCGTGGTCAGTATGACCGACACGATGTCCAAGTGTCTTATGATGGGAATGCCCTTGCGGGAAGTGATCTACCGCTCGACGGCAGCGCCGGCGCAGGCGATCGGCCGGCAGGATCTGGGCACGCTCGGGGCAGGCGCCGAGGCCGACGTTGCGGTACTCGCCCGTCTCGAGGGTGCGTTTTCTTTCCGTGACTGCGGATGGGGACGCATGGACGGGTCCGAGCGTCTTGTGTGCAAACTGACGCTCCGTAAAGGTGAGGTCGTATGGGATCGGGACGCCCAGACCGTCGCGCCGTGGCAGGACCTGCCTGGGGACTACTGGGAGGCGACGGTGGTGCCCGTACCGATTCGCAGGCACTGGCGCGGGATAGACAGCGACACGACGTCTGCTGACGCGTGATTCGTCTTTGGTCGGGCGGCGGGAGCGCCCTACCAATCGGCCACGCTCCGGTCGGTCTCGTGGTAATATTCCCCGCCGAGTTCCTCTGTGTCGTCGCTCCTTTTCTGGACTTCGCGTTCGTCGAGTTCAATCCCGAGGCCGGGTTCGACAGGAAGCCGGATGTGCCCGTCTTTCACTTGCCACGGATTCATCAGCAGTCCGTCTCCGAGACCTGCGTCGACCTGCTCCTGAATCAGAAAGTTGGGAACGGCGGCGTCGACGTGGAGGCATGACGTGAATGCGACGGGTCCAATGGCGCAATGCGGCATGATGTGCATGTAGTAGACTTCAGCCATGTTGGCGATCTTGAGAGTTTCGGTAATGCCTCCGGCGTGTGAAAGGTCCGGTTGGATATAGGCCGCGGCCTGGTTTTCGAAGATCCGCCGGAATTCCCATCTGCTGAGCAGCCGCTCACCGGTAGCGATAGGAAATGGAACCCGGTCGGAGACGTGTTTGAGGGCATCCACGTTTTCCTGTGGTACGGGTTCTTCAACGAACATCGGGCGCATGCCTTTGAGTTCGTGGCAGATCTCAACCGCCAGGGCGGGTGTCATCTTTCCATGGAAGTCGAAACAGAGCTCCACGTCGGGCCCGACCCACTCCCGCATCAGGAACGCCCTGCGGACGAATTCATCGATGACGGCGGGAGGTTCGTGAGCACGCCACTTGCCCCCTGGCCCGGTTTTGAACGCCGTGTACCCTCCCGTTTTCCGGAGGGTGTCCAGCCGTTGCCTTGAAACGGCCAGCGCTTCGTCCGTAAGCCCGCCGATGCCCCAGTGGGCATAGACCCGAATCCGGTCCCTGACCGGCCCGCCAAACAACTGGTACACGGGCATGCCGTGGTGCTTCCCCGCGATGTCCCAGAGCGCCTGGTCGATACCGGAAAGGGCTGTCATCAGAACGGCGCCTCCCCGGTAGAACGCGGAACGGTAGATATGCTGCCAGTGGTGCTGGATCCGGAGTGGGTCTTTGCCGGTTAGATAGGCTGCGAGTTCCCCGACGGCGGCCTCGGTGCTTCGGGGTCTGCCTTCCAGGGTGGTTTCTCCCCAACCCTCAAGGCCGTTATCGGTTGTGATTCTCAGCAGCCGTGTACGCGGCCGCGGGAAAAACTGTTCGATACGGGCAATCTTCATCCGGTTTTCCCTGGGAAGCTGGTTTGGTGTGGGCCAAATCCGTCCATTCAGTTACTCCAGGCGGCCAATGGATTCCAGGCAGGCGCGCGTGTGAGGAATGGGGTCCTCGAGACCCGCCAGGAGGTGCTCGCGCGTGTGGTCGATGAGATGGTCCAGTTGCTCCGGCGTGTCCACGTCGTACCAGTCCGGAAGAACACCGACGGTGAGATGCATGCAATTGGCCCTTTCAAGCGTCTGGGCGAACACGTGCCGCGTACTCCATGCGATATCATGGAAGATTTCGCGGACCGGTCTCGCGAGGCCAAGGAGATAATAACCGCCGTCCATGCTGGGTCCGAGCACGACCTCTTTGTCTTCGAGGAGTTCGAATGCCCGATCGACGTGGCGGGCCGGCAGGGAAGGTACGTCGGTTCCCAGAATCACCACGCGCCCGGCGCCCAGATCGAAGCAGCGGCGGGCGGCTCGGTACATGCGTTCGCCCAGATCGCCGAAGACCTGCGGGAAAAGGATCCAACCCGGCCCGGAAAGATCGGCGAGTTCGGCTTCCGCCCCGGGTGGATCGAAGGCCACGCAGCGCCGGTGGGCGTCAGCTGTCTCCGCGGTGTTCACGGTATCCAGAATGAATGCGCGGTAGATCGCCGCCGTCTGTTTTGGCGTGTAGCGGGAATGGAGACGGGTCTTGACCGCGCCGGGTACGGGGTTCCTGGCGAAGATGACGAGATAGGTGCTCACGGGTGTTTGCGCTGAAAGAACCGTTCAATGCCGGGCGGGGAAGTGTGTGGCGCCGAAAAATCGGCGGTGGCGACGGACGGGTACAGGCGAATGCATCCCGGCGGTTTCTCGTGAGCACGCGCCTCGCGGTCTCCAGGTTGTCCCGCGCGGGGGCCGGATCAGTTCTGAACGGTTCCATCCTCCAGCTTCCCGCGCAACAGCCGGTTCGCCACTTGCGGGTTCGCCTGGCCCCTCGTGGCTTTCATGACCTGCCCCATAAAGAACCCCAGAAGCTTTCTGTCGCCGCTCCTGTATCTGTCGGCCGCGTCAGAATGTTCCGAAATCAGTTTTTCAATCAGATCTTCGATCCGGGCCGAATCGCTGATCTGCGCGAGTCCCTTTTGTTCCACGACGGTTTCGGGTGCGGCGCCGGTCTCGGCCATCTCGGCGAAAACCGTCCTGCCGATGCTCGCGCTGATGGCGCCGGCTTCGATCAGTTTCAGCAGCGCCGCGAGGCGTTCCGGTGTCGCCCTGAGTCCATCGATGTCTGTCTTTCTCTCGTTGAGCGTGCGAAGGACGTCGCCCTGAACCCAGTTTGCGGCAGTTGTGGCGTCGGCGCCCGCCGAAACGGCAGCTTCGTAGTAGTCGGCCACTTTCCGGTCGGCGATCAGGGTATCGACCTGGTCCGGCCTCAGGGCGTACGCGGATTCGAAACGATCGCGTTTCGCTTCGGGCAACTCGGGAACGTTGGTATGTACCCGATCTATCCATTCCCGGCCGATGACGACAGGAACGAGGTCCGGCTCGGGGAAATACCGATAGTCGTCGGAAGACTCCTTGCCTCGCATGGGGCGCAACCGGTTGCGGTCCGGATCGTAGAGCAGGGTCTCCTGCAAGATTTCGCCGCCGGCCTCGGACGTTTCGATCTGCCGGAGGATTTCGGCCTCAAGGGCCCGCCGGCAGTTCCGAATTGAGTTCATGTTCTTGATTTCGACCTTGGTGCCGAGTCCGGTCGCGCCGGCCGGCCTGATGGACACGTTGGCGTCAATGCGGATATGCCCCTTTTCCATATCCCCTTCCGAAACCCCCGTATAAATCAGTATCTGCCGAAGGCGGGACATGAATTGTGATGCTTCTTCCGGAGAAGCGATATCCGGTTCGCTCACGAGTTCAATGAGCGGCACGCCGCAGCGGTTAACGTCAACCAGCGATTCCCCTGCGGCCACAAACGCCTCGTCGTGGATGCTCTTGCCCGCGTCTTCTTCCATGTGTATGCGTATGAGGCGGACGGTCTTCGTGGCATTTCCGGTTGGGATATCGATTCCGCCGCCCGTCGCCAGGGGCATTTCGTCGTTGGACTGGAACTGGGAAATCTGATACCCCTTGGGCAGATCGGGGTAGAAATAATTCTTCCTCAGGAAGCGGCTTCGCCCCTGGACCGTGCAGCCGACCGCCAGCGCGATGCGGATGGTGTGTTCGACGGCCTCCCGGTTCAACACCGGCAGCGCGCCGGGCAGTCCAAGACAGACCGGACAGGTGCGCGAATTGGCCTTGGCGCCGTAAGACACGCTGCAACCGCAAAAAATCTTGGTCTGCGTGGCAAGCTGGGCATGAACCTCCAGTCCGATAACGGATTCGTACTTCATCCGGACGACTCCTGTTCGACAACGTAGGCCGACCTGAGCAGATTCTCTTCTTTGAAGGCCGGCGCCAAGAGTTGCAGCCCGATGGGCAATCCCTCTGGCGACACGCCGCAGGGGACCGAGATACCCGGAATGCCGGCCAGGTTGACCGAGACGGTGTAGATGTCGGAGAGGTACATCTGGAGCGGGTCATCGATTTTCTCGCCGATACGGAAAGCCGGTGCAGGTGAAACGGGCGAGGCGAGCAGGTCGCAGGTTTCGAAAGCACGGTCGAAATCGCGCTTGATAAGGGTGCGCGCCTTCTGGGCCTTCAGGTAATACGCATCGTAGTAGCCCGCGCTCAGGGCATAGGTGCCGAGCATGATGCGGCGTTTGACCTCCGCGCCGAATCCCGCGCTGCGGGTTCGGCAATACATGTCGATCAGGTCATGGCCTTCGGTTCGCATGCCGTACCTGACGCCGTCATACCGGGAAAGGTTCGAGGATGCTTCTCCCGTGGCAATGATGTAATAGGAGGCTATGGAGTAGGCCGGATGACAGGCTACGGGGAGGTCGATCTCATGAATCTCCGCTCCGGCGTTTTTCAGGATATCAACACTTCGGATTATTGATTCCCGTACATCATCGCGCAGTCCCTCACCGAAAAATCCAGTCGGAAGACCGATTTTCAGGCCGGAGACGCCGGCATGCAAACCCGCCCCGTAATCTGGTACGGGCAGGTCCACCGACGTGGAATCCCGCAGGTCATGTCCGGCAATGACGTTGAGAAGCAGGGCGGTATCCGTCACGTTCCGTGCAAGGGGACCGATCTGGTCCAGTGAGGACGCGTACGCAACAAGACCGTAACGGGAGACCAGACCGTAGGTGGGCTTCAGACCGACCACGCCACAGAAGGAGGCAGGCAGCCGGATGGAGCCGCCCGTATCCGTGCCCAGGGCGAGTACGGTCTGATTGGCCGCAACGCTAGCGGCGCTGGCGCCGCTGGAACCGCCGGGTACCAGGGTGGGATCGTGGGGATGTCGCACCGGACCGTACGCCGAGTTTTCGTTGGAGGAACCCATGGCAAACTCGTCCATGTTGAGTTTGCCAACGATAACCGCGTCGGCCTCGCGCAGCCGCGCGACGGCAGTCGCGTCGTAGGGAGGAATGAAATTCTCCAGAATGCGGGAACCAGCCGTGGTGAGCAGGTCCCGCGTGCAAAGCAGGTCCTTAAGGGCGACCGGAATGCCCGCCAGCGGCCCTACAGGATCGCCGGCCGATATTCTGGAGTCTACTTCCTCCGCCTTGCGGAGCGCTTCCGTCTCGTTCAGGGTGATGTAGGCGTTGATCCCGGGATCCGTCGCACGGATGCAATGAAAAACGGCATCGACGAGCTGTCGGGATGTTATTTCACCCGACAGTATCGACGCCGTCAGTTCGTGGGCGGGCCGTTCGTTCAGTGGCTTTCCGGAGACTGCCACTTTGCCTCCCAGCTACGGTTTGGCGGTTTTTTCCGTTTCCGTTGCCTTGCCGCCGGACTTGGCGGGTGGATCCGCTCCGGTTTCGATCTCATCCTGGATGTCCCGCAGGCCCCTCTTGAATTCCGTAACCCCTTTTCCAACGCTTTTGGCGATATCCGGAATGCGTTTGGCCCCGAAAAGCAGCAGGATGACCAGGAAGATCAGGAGTATTTCCCATGTTCCGATTCCACCCAGCATGGTACACCTCACATTTTATGAAGAAAGGCCGTCCACGCTTCCGTCGGTGTCGGACGGCGATGCCTCCGCAACCGGCGGGGACGGGGGGCTGTCCATGTGACCCGCAACGCCCAAGGGCGGGTTTCGGCCTCGTGTTTCACCCGGCACAACTGTCAATCAGTAAGAATACTTGACGTAATAGTATGCCGTTCCGATGCCGATCAGGCTGAGAACGTTAAAATTGAGAGAAAGGCCGAATGTGACTGTCATTACCAGCAGGTTAAGGCGGATCGGGTAGAATTCGTAGGCGACCAGCGGATCCACCAGCACCTTGGAAACCATGTTGTCTTCCAGGCCGAGACTGCCGAAAATCACGTTCAGAACCGCGCCGAAGACCTGGCTGGCCAGGATGCCCAGGAAGATTGCTACAATCAGGAGACCGACGCTTTTATTCTTCATCCACTTCCGCTCCACTCGGGTTCAAGGCAGGTTCAGATATCCGCCACTTCCCTGTGTACAATCAGGTGCGACAGCCACCGGACGGCGCCGGAGATCGAGAATGCGAACGCGATGGGGAAAAATGCTTCGTCCGGGAAAAGCGCAACCGGGATAAAGGCCGCAATGGCGAGCGACAGTCTCCAGCGGTCCCTGCGGGTTTCGATGCTGAATCGGGGAAAGGCGGGATATCCGAACGGACTGATCATCAGCAAGCCCAGAACGACACACAGCAGAAGGGCGACGTGGGGTTCCCGGGTACTCTGCCAGACCCGTTCCGCAAAGACGATGTAAGCGGCCATCGTACCGGCGGCCGAAGGAATGGGCAGACCGACAAAGTCTTCCTTTTCGTCACCCTTGAGTTGAACGTTGAACCGCGCCAGCCGGAGTGCGCCGCACAGAAGGAACAGAAAGCAGGCTGCAAACGGCAGCCATACGGCATCCAGCAGCCCCTGGAAGTACTGGAACATCAGAACGGCAGGAGCCACGCCGAACGAGCAGACATCGGCCAGCGAGTCGAACTGAACGCCGAAATCGGTGGGCGAATCGATCAGACGGGCGAGTTTGCCGTCGAAGGCATCGAGAAAGCCCGCGATAACAATTAACCAGGCCGCCGGGACCAGCTTCCCGTCCATGGCGTAAGCGATTGAAAGGAAACCACAGCAGAGGTTGCAAAGTGTTACCATGCTCGGGACGGCGGCCCTCTTTCTCATGGCAAAACGGCTCCGAAATTCGAGTAATCCGGCTCTATTAAATCTAACGTTGCCCGGCAGGCGTCTGTTCCGGCTGCAGAAGGGTTGTAAATCTCAGCGTGCCTCGCAGGATGTTCATTGTAAGCGAGTCTCCAATACGGGCGTCTTTCAGAATCCTGTGCACGTCGTCGGCGCTTCGTACGGCATGGCCGTTCACCGAAATGATCAGGTCTCCCGGATTCAGCCTTGCACGAGAAGCCGGGCTGCTGTCTGTAACGCGCGTAATCAGGGCGCCGCGATGCGTGTATAGCCCCAGCGCGTTCGCGAGGCCGCGCGTCAGGGCCGGGTGCAACTCGAAACCGGACCAGAACTCCTGAACTCCACCTGCGATCAATCGGTCGGCGATTACTTTTGCGCGATTGATGGGGAGTGCGAATCCGATGCCGAGGGAACCCCCGCTCTTTGTGATGATGAATGTGTTGATGCCGATGACCTGGCCGACGCCGTTGACCAGCGGTCCTCCACTGTTGCCCGGATTGATCGACGCGTCGGTCTGGATCATATTGGTATAAGAAAGCCCACCGTCGTCCTGATCCAGCCTCAAATTTCGTTTTACCGCACTAACGACGCCAACGGTGACGGTCGGTTCGGGATCTTCGATCTGAAGGCCGAATGGATTGCCGATGGCGATCGCCCATTCGCCGATGATGACGTCTTCGGAATCTCCCAGTTCGGGAACCGTAAGATTCTTCGCGTTTACCCGTATGACCGCCAGGTCGGCGCTGCGGTCGACCATTACGTCTTTTCGCGTGTCCTGAACCTTGTAATTCCGGCCATCCGAAAATGTGACGGTGATTTCCCGCGCGCCTTCCACGACATGGTAGTTGGTCAGTATGTACCCGTCGGATCGGATCACAACGCCGGATCCGATCCCCGGCCGCTTCTTGTGAACGGTTCCGGGATATGAAAAGAAATCAAAAAACGGATGCACGTACCTGACGTTGTATCGTTCGAGGGTAACGGTCGTTACCCCCACCACCGAAGGCGCCACCCTTTCGACCGCCCGGACGATGGCATTTTTTCGGGAGGCGTCTATTTCCGGACCTGCGGCGGACGACGGAGAGGCCCCCTCCGGTTGATCTTCAGCGACAAATGCCAGTAACAATGCCGCAATGGTGCTTTCAATAACGATCCAGACCGGTCGCCGCACGTCCTATTCTTCCGGTTCTTCGTAAGAAACTCTTTTTAGAAAAAGGCCCTGGGGCGGGGCGTTGGGACCAGCACACTGCCTGTTTCGCGCCTCCAGTATCGTGCTCATCGCGTCCGGCCGCCGTGTGCCTCTTCCCACCTGAACCAGGGTGCCGACAATTCCACGCACCATAGACCGAAGAAAGCGGTCGGCCGATATCTCCACGTGGACGCCGTCGTCAATACAGGCGAGTATGCACTCGTAGACGCGGCAGTTCCGGTTCGTTTTCTCGTACGAAGCGACGCAGAACGACGTGAAGTCGTGATAACCCAGCGCGCTGCTCGCCGCGGATCGCATTTCGTCCATATTCAGCCGGCTGCGAAGGTGCCAGGCCTGCCCACGGCCGATGGCACGGCGCCTGTACTCGATGCGGTACAGGTATGTTCGACGCCTCGCGCTGCGACGTGCGTCAAATGCAGGCGGAACTTCGTCTGTGTTCAGAACGACCAGATCGGGCGGCAGCCTGCTATTGAGCGCGGCCTCGATTCGCTGCAATGGTAGTGGATTGGGCGTATGGAAATTGGCCACCTGCTCCAGTGCGTGGACTCCCGCATCCGTTCGACCGGCGCCGATGGCGCGGACGGGGTGTCCCATAAGTGCGGCCAGACAGGTTTCCAGAGTTCCCTGGACCGTGCGCTGGTCGGGCTGAATCTGCCAGCCCTTGAAATCTGTACCGTCGTATTCCAGCAGGAGCCGAATATTCCGTTGCATTAAAGCTGGATCGGCTTGAATTGGTGGCGACTCCGCGGAATGCGGACCCACGTTGGCGGGGCAATTGCCCCCTATGAATGAAACTCCGATCCCGATGGCCGGATGCGGCTTCCAAATTCGGTGTTCTTTAAAGAAAAACGGATCGGTGACCACTCGAATATTGACGAAATATAGCATCTCCTTCGGGGAATGTCAATTGATTGTTCGGGCGGCGCTCTCACGGGGAACGGGGGTGCCCGTGAATCTTTCGAAGCATCAATTGAACGGATCGTTCCATATGGAATCGCAAAAAACGGAAAACCCCCTGTCCTCCGGAGCGGCACGAAATTTGCCGTGTTGTAAAGGGAACTCGGCGCGAAACGGAGGGAGCGGTGACGCGACGCCCGGCATTGCTATCTGCGGCGTTTTTTGCCACGGGCGTGCTCGTGGCACATCGTTGGGCGGTGCCTGTATGGGTTCTTTGGACCGGCGGCCTCGCACTCTGGGTCGTTTCAGCGGCAGGTTGGAAAAGTCGCTGGCCCTGGCCCGGCGTTCTCTTGATTGTTCTGGGTGCAATGAGGTACGAAAGCGTTATGGAAGATCTGCCTCAAAACCATATCGTCCTGTTTGCCGGACGAAACGATCCGGTATTGCTCGACGGGCGCGTCGTTGAGGAACCGGAATGGATGGAAGACGGGTTGCGTTTGCGGCTGGCCGCGGAACGCGTAACCGTACGTGACACGGTGTATTCGATCCGGGGAACGGTTCTCATCAGGATCCGGAAATTCCGGCCGGACGTGGACTACGGCGACCGTCTGGTGACGCGGTTCCACCTTCGCCGGCCACAACCCGCCAGAAATCCCGGTGCGTTCGACTACCGCGACTTTCTGGAACGTAAGGGAATCCACGTGATGGGTTCCGTTTCCAGGAGCGAACAGATCCTGGAAACCCAAAGGGGAAAGGGGGGGTGGTTGTGGACGTACGTGGTGTTACCCGTGCGCCGGGGCGTGCGACGGGGCGTGGCGTACAATCTGTCCGGCGGGCCGGCAGGATTGCTGAAAGGGATATTGCTGGGGGAGAAACGTGGTGTGCCCGACGACGTGCGTACGGCGTTCACACGGGCAGGCGTCAACCACGTACTGGCTGTTTCGGGCTTACACGTGGGTCTGATTGCCGCGGTGGTGTTTTTCGGACTCGGCGCGGTCGGATGCGGCAGGACGACAACGGCATGGTCGACCGTTTGCGCCGTGCTGCTCTACGCCCTGGTTACGGGTCTGCCGCCGTCCGTGGTCAGGGCCTCCATGATGTGCGCGATTACCATTTGGGGTCGATTGGGGAACACACAGGGAGAGGGACTGAATTCACTCGGCCTGGCAGGCTTTCTTATTTTGATATTCAGGCCGCAGGACCTGTTCGACGTAGGCTTTCAACTCTCATTTGCCGCCACCGCGGGAATACTTGTACTCTATAGACCGATACGGGCGTGGTTACCTGCCGGCCGTGCCGGTGGCGTGGGCCAATGGGTGTGGACACCGCTGGCGGTCTCGGTGGCCGCGCAGGTGGCCACACTGCCTCTGGTTCTTACCTATTTCGGGTTACTCTCGGTTGTGTCGGTAATCGCCAATCTCGTTGTGGTACCCTTGATGGCGGCTGCCGTCGCGCTGGGGCTGATCGGGGTAGTCATTTTTCACCTGTCGTCTTCGGTCGCGGCGTTGTTGAATGGCGCGAACTGGATTGTCTTGAAGGGCGCCATTATGGCCGCGAGCTGGTTCGCCGCGCCGGCATGGGCAGCCGTTGAAGTACCAAGGCCCGGATGGACCGCAATGGGGCTGTATCTCTGTGCGGCGCTCCTGATCCTGCCCGGCGCGAGGTCGCAACCGTGGGGTCGCCGGTTTGTTTTCATTGCGTTGTCCGTGGCGAATCTCTGGGTGTGGTCAGATCTCTGGCCGAGGCCCGCGGGCTTGCGCATCCTGGTGCTGGACGTGGGACAGGGCGACGGAATCTTTCTGAGGTTTCCCAATGGGAGGACCGTGCTGGTTGACGGCGGCTTGCGTGCGGTGAACATCGATGTGGGGGAACGCGTACTGATTCCGTTTCTGAAGGCGGAGGGGATCAATCGAATCGACGCCGTCGTCGCTTCCCACCCGCACAGCGATCACATCGGCGGATTCGTGACGCTTTTGGACCGGGTAGAGGTCGGTTGGTACCTGGACGCCGGTCAACATTACGATTCCTGGACGGCCCGTCGGATCCGCACGCTGATCCGGAATAAGGGCATACGCTATGCCGCAGTGGGGGCAGGGGACCGGCTCGCGGGACTTGGTGACGTTGACGCCGTGGTCCTTCACCCGACACCGGATTATGTCTCGCGAAACGGACCTGCCCCTCTGGGCCTCAATAACGGTTCGGTGGTGATCAGTTTGACCTATAGAGGTATCGCCGTTCTGCTTACGGGCGACATCGAACATGAGACCGATTCTGATCTCCTGAGGTGGGGGGACCGGCTTCGCGCCCAGGTGCTGAAGGCCGCTCACCACGGATCACGCACGTCGTCCACGGCCGCCTTTCTGGGCGCCGTACGTCCCGAGCTGGTCGCGGTCTCGTGCGGGATCAGGAACAAATTCCGCCATCCTTCCCCTGAGGTGATCCGGCGCTACGAGGCGATGGGGATTTCAATTTACCGGACCGATCTGATGGGCGCCGTAGAGATACACATCGATGAGCATGGTATTGACGCGCGTGGGTGGCTTGAGGAGCCGTGAAGGCGCGGCAGGGAGAGTCATCGGGGTTGGTTTACCGGGTGGGTTGCGGGGATACGCGCGAACGCGAAACGTGCGGAACCGGTCTATGCGTGTCTTACGCGCGAAAATTACTGTCCGGTGAATCTGGAAGCGGCGAGAGCCGTCCAATTGATCCGCGGGAATGCCATGGGGCAACAGAAAAATGGGCGGATGGACGCACAGGAACGATGTGTCGACACAGAGCCACGATGCATAAGAAGAAAAGCAGCAGTTCTATCTGATCGGTCTCGCTGGCAGTATTATCTCCCCCAATAAGACTGCCGCCAACCAAAGAGCCGTTGCTTTCAACTTCCCCCAGGCTGGATCGTGTGCCGAAGCGTATTCCCTTAACGTCCATACCGCCCATAAAATCGTTTTCTGTTTGCGAAACGAGGCACCGCCGACGCCCAATAACCCTGTAAACGCGTATGTGTTCTATGGGCTTCGGCCCAACATCAAAACGAACCGCGGTAATTCCCCGGTTCTGTACCAAATCCGGGCTTCTTCGCCTCGGGAGAACCCACCTAAAGGCGCACGGGTCCGATATTGTAACCTGCTCCAAGACAACATCTTACAGGAAAGCAGTCTCTTCGCGGATACGTTCTGAAATATATAGTCCGATTGCCATGTCGTCAAGGGGTAATCTGAGAAAAAGAGGTTGAAATTCGGGTGACTGACGCATAAGATATTGAAACACAAATGGCTGGACGTGATATTTTTTTTCTTTAGTTTCTGGCGGCGTCCCTGTCGCCGGTTTCTGCAACAATTATCCTCAAATTTGGTCAAATTGCTGAACGTCCCGCGTAAACAGCAAGTTACTGAAAGTTCGGCGTTCATAGTCATAATGGCCAAAGAAAACGGGCACACGATGGCCCATTTTTTGCTAAATTTTCAACCTGGAGTATCTACTATCCGGGCGCCCATCGGCAAGCGCGGATCACTCGTCCCACACCCCCATCCGACCGAATTTATCGACCCTCTCGCGGACAAGCTCGTCGGGGCGCCTGCGCGTGAGATTCTGAAGTTCGTCCAGCAGGATACGCTTCAGGTTTTCACTTGTCGTAACATGGTCTCTGTGCGCGCCACCAAAGGGCTCAGGTACTATTCTATCGACAATCCCAAGAGGGACCAGGTCCGGTGCGGTGATCCTCAGCGCCTCGGCTGCTTCTTCCTTCTTGTCGCGATTCCGCCAGAGAATAAGAGAACAGGACTGGGGGTTGATCACGGAATACCAGGCGTTTTCCAGCATCAGGATTCGGTCGCCGACGCCGATGCCGAGTGCGCCGCCGCTTGCCCCCTCGCCGATAATGACCACGATGACGGGAACCGGAAGCCGGGACATCTCGAAAAGATTTCTGGCGATGGCTTCCGAAACGCTCCGTTCCTCCGATCCGATACCCGGGTAAGCCCCGGGCGTATCGATCAGACAGAGGACGGGGCGTTTGAATTTCGCGGCGAGTTTCATGACGCGCAGTGCCTTTCTGTATCCTTCCGGGTGCGCCATGCCAAAGTTTCGATGAATATTCTCCCGCGTATTGCGCCCCTTCTGCGTACCCAGGACCAGTAACGGCTGTCCGTCGAGCCGGGCAAAGCCGCTCACAACTGCCGGATCGTCTCTGTAGGTCCGGTCTCCATGGAGTTCCATAAAGTCGGTGAGCATCAACCGAATGTAATCCATCGTGTGCGGGCGCTGCGGGTGTCCCGCCACCTGGTAAATCTGCCACCGGCTCATATCCGAGTAGATTTCCCTCTCCACCTTTTCAACCCGTTTTTTCAGTGTGGTCAGTTCGACGGACACGTCGGTGTTTTCGGTTTCGGCGCGGATCTCGAGGTCTTCGATTTTTTTATCCAGTACCGCAATGGGACGCTCGAAATCCAGGTATATTTTCTTCTTGTCCTTCATCGTCAGGTGTCCTTTCCGACAGGATCCAGGCGTTCAGATTCGCCCGATGGCGGCCTCGATTCGGTCCATCGCCTCGTTAATCCTTGGTAATGACGCGGCATATGAGAATCGCAGGTGATCGCCGGAACCGAAGCCGCTGCCGGGTACGCATCCCGTCTTGGCTTCATCCAGCAGGTAATTGGCGAGATCGACGTCGTTCCTGATTAGATCGTCGTACAGAGCGGACACATTCGCGAAGGCGTAAAACGCGCCCTGGGGTATCCGGCACGAGACGCCCGGCATGCGGTTCAGGCGCCCCACGATCAGATCGCGGCGTTCCTGGAACGCGGCTCGCATGGTTTCCACGCTCTCCTGGGTGGCGCCAAGCGCTTCGATAGCCGCATACTGGGAAATCGTGCACGTGTTGGTTGTTTCCTGACTCTGAACCCTGGCGATCAGTTTCATCAGGTCGGGAGGCCCGGCGCCGTACCCCACTCGCCAGCCCGTCATCGCGTAGGCCTTGGAGAAACCGTTTACAAGCAGCGTTCTGCGTTTCACTTCAGGATGAACAGAGGCAATGGAAACGTGCCTGGCGCCGTCGTAGACGATTTTTTCGTAGATTTCGTCCGAGATGACGTAAATACCGGCCTCAGCGACGACGTCTGCCAGGGCGCTCAGCTCATCGGAAGCGTAGACTTCACCTGTTGGATTGCACGGGCTGTTCAGGAGTACGAACTTGGTACGCGGCGTAATGGCATCCGCAAGCTTTTGGGGGCAGACCCGAAAACCCGTCTCCTCGTCTGTTTTCAGAATGACCGGCCGCCCACCCATCAGTTTGACCTGATCAGCGTAGCTCACCCAGAACGGAGAGGGAATTATCGCCTCGTCGCCGGGGTTGATCAGTGCAACGACCGCATCGAAGATCACCTGCTTGGCGCCACAGGTAACGACTATCTGCGATGGGTCGTAGCCCAGGTTATTTTCTCTATCAAGTTTTCTTGCGATTGCCTGTTTGAGTTCGGGCAGGCCAGATGCGGGCGCGGTGTATTTGGTGTTCCCGTTAACGATGGCCCGGATACCGGCGTCCTTGATGTTTTGCGGGGTGTCGAAATCGGGTTCGCCCGCAACCAGGGAGATGATATCCACACCCCGGCGTTGCAGTTCACCCATCCTGGCAAAGGTGGCTACGGTAAGTGATTCGTTTACACTGAGCACGCGATTGGAAAACGAAGGAACGGTTTTATCCATGGTCCGGGTTGAAATCAATGTCTGCAGTTTTGGAAAAAAATAAGCCGCGTCCGTACGGGACGGGCGGTTGGTCAGGTTGTGACAATGCGTCGGGTCAAGTGGTGTATTCGGCGTTGATCCTGACGTAGTCGTAGGTCAGGTCGCACGTGTAAATTGTGGCGCTTTCCGCACCCTGGCCCAGGTCGATATCGATATCCACGTCCGTCCCCGACATTGCCCGTATCGCTTCCCTGGAGTCGAATGGCAGCCCGCCTCCGTCGCCGAAGATGCGGATGCCGGCCATCGAAACGGAGATCTTGCCGGGTTCAACAGGAACGCCCGCGTACCCGATTGCACAGAGGATACGACCCCAGTTCGGATCTCTTCCGAAGACGGCGGTCTTGACGAGGTTCGAGTTACCCACGGACATGCCGATGGTTCGGGCTTCCCGAGAAGACGCGGCTCCCGCGACCCGGATGGTGATGAGCTTGGTTGCGCCTTCCCCGTCACGGGCGATCTGCCTGGCCAGGCTGGCGCAGACGGCATTCAGTCCCGTTTGAAAGGAATCCAGGTCGCCGGCGGAGAGCGGGCGTTCGCAAGCCTCGCCGTTGGCCAGCAGGAGCACCGTGTCGTTCGTACTCGTGTCGCCGTCAACTGTAATGCAGTTGAAAGACAGGTCTGAGGCGGCGCGGAGACACGTTTCAAGCCGCCCCGGATCCATTGCGGCGTCCGTTGCGACAAACCCGAGCATGGTGGCCATGTCGGGCGCGATCATACCGGCCCCCTTCGCGATACCGCAGATGGTGACGGCGCGCCCGTCCAGCCGCATCTGCGCGGAAGCAAGCTTCGGCGTCGTATCGGTGGTCATGATTGCGGCAGCGGCGTCGTTCCAGCCATCGTCGCGGAGGTCGCGGACAGCCGCCGGTATGCCCGCGCGGATTTTGTCCACGGGAAGGGGCACACCGATCACACCCGTTGAGTTGACAAGCACGTCTTCCGGGAGGATGTCGAGTTCACGCGCCACCTCGCGCGCCGTCTGCCGTGCATCGGCCAACCCCCGGTTCCCCGTGCAGGCATTTGCGTTCTTGCTGTTGACGACGATCGCCCGGGCGGTACGGTCCGTCAGGTGTTCCCGGTT
>CAXXJS010000013.1:0-21786 GCA_963662665.2 Candidatus Latescibacterota bacterium | reverse complement strand
CCCTCTCCAATGGTCTTCAGTTGCCGCTCGACGTCCGCCGAATCGCTCGATGCCGCGACCAAATACAGGCTGGGCAGCGAGTCGAACACAACGCGGCCCGTGCCGATCCACAAAGGACCGCGTTTGTCCTTTCTGCGATACGTGACAGCTTGCCGTTCCCCTTCCAGTTTCAAAACGATCCGGCAATCTTTCGGAACCCTCCCGGTAGCGACAAGCCTTGCGCCGTGGAAAAAAATGTCGACCTCTGTGCGTGAAGGAAAGAGCTGCAACGACGGTTCTGCGGCGCATGGCGCGGACAGAAGCGACATGGACAACCCGGCCCAGACCAGAAACGTCATCCGCGCCCTCCCCAGACGGTTAGCAGAATAGCGGGCTCCGAGAGAAGATCCGCCAGCATTTTACCCATCACCAGGAGCACAATCGCCGCCAGAAGCATTTTGAACTGCTGCGTCCCTAACCGCCTTCCAATGCGCACACCCGCCTGCGTACCCAGCGTTGACCCCGCAAGAAGCATCAGCGCCAGCACGAAATCCACCGTGTGGTTGGTATACGCATGCATCAGGGTCACGTTGATGCAGGTGAACATCACCTGCAACAGGCTGGTACCTACCACGACGGGCATGGGCATCTTCAGCACGTACAACATCGTCGGCACCATAATAAAACCGCCGCCCACACCCATAATTGCCGCCAGCATACCCACCACGACGCCCAATCCCAGCGGCACCAGTAACGACATGGTCCTTCCTGCCGTCTCGAACCGAATTCTCCACGGAAGTGCCCGGTTGAAGCCGACGAACCAGGACGCCACCCGGGCCATCCTGTTGACCCATGAAAGCGGGCGTTGCGCCCAGGTTATACGCAATTCGTCCCTGGCGCGGTCTGCCGCCCGGATCCTGATCCCCGCGCGCATGCCCAACAGCCCGTCCGCAAACAAAATGCCGCCCACCGACGCCAGCATGAGCACGTAGCTGATATGTATGACCAGATCCGCGCTGCCGACGTCCCGCAGCACCTTGATAACCTGCACGCCGGCGGTACCACCCGCGAACCCACCGACAATCAGCAGGAGTGCCATCCGCAAATCGACGTTCTTCAGCCGCCAGTGGGCGTAGACGCCGGATGCAGATGCCGCCACGATCTGATTGGCATCGGATGCCGCGGCAATCGTGGGCGGAATCCCTATCATGATCAACAGCGGCGTCAGCAGAAACCCGCCACCCACGCCGAACAGACCGGAAAGCACGCCCACACCGGTGCCCAATGCCAACAGAATCCACAGGTTGACACTGGTACCTGCAATAGGCAAATACAGAGAAAAATCCACGCTGTCCTCCTGAACTTTGCGCCGCGAATAACAAGAGCGCAACCGGTTCCAAAATCTCCCACAAGGTGTGAAAAGTCAAGCGGAAACGCCGGGTTCAAACTCTACGAACGCGACCGCGGAATCCGGCCGGAACAGACAGCAACTGAGGCGGCGACGGCAGCGGTCTCCCAGTTTCCAGGCCGTCACGTTTTCTCTTTTATATTCAAGTGGCTAACCTTAGATTTCGATCAGTGCACCGCGACAATCGCTGCCTGCAATATGCATAGGCCGTGACCCCCGATCATCGCGAGGCACCTGCCATATCACTGTATAGGAGCGGATTTATGCCCCGCCTCACCGGCGGCCGGTTTATCGCCGAGACGTTTCACGGATACGGTGTCACCCACGTCTTTTTCATGCCGGTGATCGCGCCCCGCGCCCTGATGGAAATGGAACGGCTGGGAATCAGGCGCATCATGACGCATGGCGAAAAAAGCGCGGCATATATGGCGGATGCCTACGCGCGCGTCCGCCGGGGCGCAGGCATCTGTATGGCGCAATCCGTGGGCGCCGCCAACCTCGCTGCCGGACTTCAGGACGCGTATCTCGCCTGTTCGCCGGTTATTGCGATCACCGGCCGACAGACGCAGATCAACCGCCACCGGCACGCGTACCAGGAAGTGGACCACGTGGCGCCGTTCGATGCGGTTACCAAGTACAACGTTCTGGTGGACCGGCCGGAGCAACTCCCCTATTTCCTCAGGCAGGCCTTCCGGGAAGCCACCACGGCAACGCCCGGGCCGGCTCATGTCGATATGGCGGGATTCATCGGGGAAGTCGTGGCGAACGGCGAAGCCGAAATGGACGTGGTCATTGAAGAACCCTTCGTCCACCTGCCACCCTTCCGGCCTGAACCCGATCCCGAAGCCGTCCGCAGGGCGGTCGATCTGCTGGCGGCGGCGGAACGACCGGTTATCGTGGCCGGCGGCGGCATCGTCGCCTCAGGCGCAGACGCCGCGCTTCGGGCGTTTGCGGAGAGACTCTCGATTCCCGTGGCGACGTCGTTGAACGCAAAAGAGACATTCCCCTGCGACCATCCGCTCGCCGTGGGCGTCTGCGGGCTGTACTCCCGCGAATGCGCCAACCGCGCCGTCTCCGAGGCCGACCTGGTTTTCTTTATCGGGAGTCACACCGGCGGACAGGTCACGAACGACTGGACCGTCCCCCCGCCCGGTACACCGGTCATGCAACTCGATATCAACCCCGCCGAAATCGGACGTTCCTATCCGATCCTGCTTGGTATTCAGGCCGACGCAAAGGCCGGGTTGACCCGTCTGATCGAAGCCGCGTCCGCATCCGTCACACGCCATGAATGGACGTCACGCGTCAGTCAACTCACCTCGGAGTGGCGCGAAAGCGTGGCCCCCTTCGTCAACTCCAACGACGTTCCCGTTCGCCCCGAGCGACTGTGCCGGGAGCTGACCCGACACCTTCCTTCCGACGCCATTCTCGTTTCCGATACCGGCCACTCCGGAATCTGGACCGGCACCATGATCGATCTCAAACATCCGGGTCAGTCGTATATCAGATGTTCCGGTTCCCTGGGCTGGGGCATTCCCGCCGCCGTGGGCGCGCGATGCGCCGCTGGGGACCGCCCGGTTGTGTGCTTTACGGGCGACGGCGGCATCTGGTACCACGTCACGGAACTGGACACCGCCGTTCGAAACGACATTCCCGTTGTCATTGTTGTCAACAACAACCATTCGCTGAACCAGGAAAAGGAACTCAATGAAGATGTCTATGGAGGCCCGGAACGGGGATCCGACGAACTCTGGCATATGACGGACGGCGACTTTGCAAAAATGGCGGAATCGATGGATTGCATTGGCATCACGGTTCGCCGGGCCGGCGAGTTCGGGAGCGCCCTCGACCAGGCGGTTACATCGGGAAAACCCGTCGTGATCGACGTCAAGACCCACATCGAGGGCATTGCCCCGCCGGCGTGGACGCCGCCGGCCTGAAAACGGAAGGGGACAGGCCCATGCCAGCACCGGACAACGGTGGTCTCAAACTGCTCGTCGTTGTTGCCCATCCGCACGATGTGTGCCACATGGGGGGCACCTGCGCCCTCCACGTCGACCGCGGCGACCGTGTTTCCGTGGTGGCGATGACGGGCGGACAACGCACCCACAATGAAAAACTGGCCGATGAACTGCGTAAACCGCCAGACCTGAGAGACAGAACCGTCGTTGACGGATCGAGTGAAGATTACGCAAAGCGCAAAACAGGGGAATTCGTGAGGGCATGCGCGGTCTTCGGCGTCACCGACGTGACCGTGCTTCCGTTCTCGGATCATCCCTTCGAGGTCACCGACGACGTGGTTTCGGCCCTGGCGGATATTCTGTACGACGTCCGTCCACAGATGATTCTGACCCACTCGCCCTACACCCTGCCCGACCGGAGGTTTCACCTGGCCTGGGTCAACGACCATACCGCGGCCGGTATTGCCGTGCAAAAGGCGCTCAACCACGTGTCCATCCCCGACACCGAGGGGGGTCGCGCGCCTCACAGGGTGGCTTCCATTTACTATACGGGCATCGACTACGCTTTCCACGAGGTCGACGTCTGTATTGATATTTCCGATCAGGTCAGCAAGCGGATTGAGGCGGAAACAATCTTCGAATCCCAGGGGCACACGGCGGAATTCGCGAAAAAGCGGATCGAGTCCAGCGCCGGATTTCAGGGGTGGAAGGCCAACACCGGTTACGCCGAGACCTTTATCCGGGGGTACCGGGAAATCTCAAAGTGTCTAACCGTCACCGAGGAGAATCTCCGGCTTGCCGAGAGTTCACACGAGGAGCGCCTTGGCTGGATTGTCGGCCGGGACCGTCGCGACGGCGAGCGGCCTGCAAGACCGTAACGGCGAAAACCGGCCGAACGGGTGCATGGCGCGTTTCCCGACGCGCGTGGGATTGCTGTTGCCTGTGCGTTCGGGATTCTACATATTCACGCAACCAACGTACGTTTATCACCCGGGTATCCCACAACTCGATCTCAAGGAAGGTCTCTATGCGTAGAGTCATTCGTCTTCCCGTTGTATTGTTCGGTTCCTTCTGGCTTCTGACGCTCGTCTTTCCCGTCCTGGCCTTTGCGGGGGGAACCGCTCAGGCGGAAACCGGAACCTTAAACGCCTGGATACAGACCAATCTTGCCGAACTGGACGGCCTCTTCGGAAACACGGTCGAGCTCCTGGCGGCGGTCCTCTTTGCTTCGTTCGGCACGGGGATTCCGCTCATCGTCGTGGTCCTTCTTCTGGGAGGCATCTATTATTCCTTTTTCTTCGGATGGCTTTCCCTGAAGGGATTCCGCCACTCCATCGATATCATCCGCGGCCGCTACGACAATCCCGACGATCCCGGCGAAATCTCACATTTCCAGGCCCTCACCAGCGCGCTCTCGGCCACGGTCGGGCTCGGAAACATCGCGGGCGTGGCCATCGCCGTAAGCCTTGGCGGACCCGGTGCGATTTTCTGGATGCTCGTCACCGCGTTCTTCGGCATGTCCTCCAAACTCGCCTCCTGTACCCTGGCAATCATGTACAGGAAGATACACCCCGACGGACGTGTCTCCGGCGGCCCCATGTATTACCTGGAAAACGGCCTTAAATTGAAGGGCATGGGGGAGTTCGGCCGCACCCTGGCGGTGATGTTCGCCTTTCTGACCGTGGGAGGAAGCCTGGGCGGCGGCAATATGTTCCAGGCCAATCAGACGCTGGAAATACTGGGCACGGTTTCGCCGGTCTTCAAGGACTACAACTGGCTGGTCGGCATCGTACTCGCCGCCATGGTCGCCGTTGTAATTATCGGCGGCATCCGGCGGATCGGACGCGTCACGTCCCGCGTGGTGCCCACCATGTGCCTGTTGTACGTTGCCACCTGCCTTCTGATCATCCTTACCAACGTCACACGCATACCTGAAATGCTGGCCACCATCTTCAGCCAGGCCTTTTCGCCTCAGGCGCTCTATGGCGGCTTCATCGGCGTGCTGGTAACCGGCATCCGCCGCGCCGCCTTCTCCAACGAGGCCGGCCTCGGATCCGCCGCGTTCGCCCACGCCGCCGCCAAAACCGACGAACCCGCCCGGGAGGGCATGGTGGCCATGATCGGACCCTTTATCGACACGGTCGTCATCTGCCTGATGACGGGCCTGGTCTGTCTGATCACGGGCGTCTACGCGGATCCCCAATTCCTCGGTCAGGCCCAGCAGGGGCAACCGGTGGGCGCGGCGATGACGGCCGCGGCTTTCGAAACCTTCATTCCCGGGGCCCGCAATGTACTCGCAATCGCCGTCGTGCTCTTTGCCTACTCCACTATGATATCCTGGTCCTATTACGGCGAGCGTGCCTGGGAATATCTTTTTGGAGATGCGACGATCTATGCGTACCGCATCATCTTCGTCTTTTTCGTTTTCTTCGGCGCCGTCACCGCCCTGGACAACGTGCTCAGCTTCACCGACATGATGATCCTGGGAATGGCATTCCCCAACATCATCGGCGGCGTGATCCTAAGCCCACAGATCAAGGCCACCCTCAACGAATACTGGGGCCGGCTCAAATCCGGGCAGATGAAGATGTACAAGTAGCCGCAAACAGCCGAAATAAGGGGGGCGCTGCAATATCGCAGCGCCCCTTTGTCGTTCTCATCAACTTACCTTTTTGTTCGTCCTTTTTGTTTTTAGCTGACAGCTGACGGCTGATGGCTATTTATACATCCGCAATCGATACCGGTTCGCCCGTCTCGAGCGACCGGTTTACAGCCACAACCACCTGCTGGGTCTTCACGGCATCCGAGTAAGGACATCGAAGCTTCGATCCGTCGCCGGTGCGCACCGCCTCTATAAAGGCGTTATCCATTTCCTGCCAATAGTCGTTGCCGACTTCGATATACTCGGACCGATCCCCATGCACAACCGTAATGGATTTTCTCTCTTTGTACTCAATGACCATGTCCTTCGTGTATATATCCAGCCCGCCGCGATGGCCGCACGAGAGGAAACAGGCCGAAAAAAGCGTTGCCAGCATTCCGTTTTCGAAAATCAACGTGGCCGCGCTCGCGTCTTCTATATCGTAGCCCTCCACGTCCGACATCAATCCGGTACGGCCGCCGGCATATACCGTCTTCACGTCGCCGAACAGATACCTGGCCATATCCGTCACGTGAACCGTCTGCTCAACGGCCTGCCCCCCGGACATCTGCTTCCGCCGCCACCAGGGCGTGCCCGGCAGCCCGCCCATCCAGTATCCGATGGCCAGACCCGCCGGCCGGCTCGCAAGCAGATCCCGCGTTTTCCCGATAATGTCCAGGTACCGGCCCTGGAATCCAACGCAGGAAATCACGCCGTGTTCCCGTATGGCCGCGTCGGCCTCCCGAGCCGTCTCCATGTGCAGGGCGATGGGCTTCTCTACAAACAGGGCGATCCCCTTTTCCGCGGCCAGGACCTCCTGCGTTTCGTGCGCAAATGGAGGGACGCAGATATATACGGCATCCAACGCCACCTCGTCCAGCATGATCCGGTAGTCCGTGAATACGCTGGCGCCCCATTCCGCCGCCGCCTCGGCAGCCTTCGTCCGGTCCACGTCGCAAACAGCCACGACCGCCACGTCGTCGATACGCTTCAGATGCCTGCGATGCGCACGTGAGATATTCCCGGCGCCAATAAAGCCAACCTTTACCGTCATCTGCAGATCCCTTACAGAAAACGAATTCTTCGGCCCGGCCGGTTTCTATTTCAACTCTTCCTTCAGCGCCCTGATCGTCTCCTCCAGCGCCTTCATTTCCTTTCCCGCCGCCTCCCAGTCCCACTGCTGCATCGCCGAACGCACACGGGAATAGTGCGCATCCGCTTTCGCCGCCAGTTCGGCCGCGGAACGCTGCGGCTGCACGGCCCCGGCAGACGCTGGCGATTCTTCTTCGCTTGCGCCCATGGTGATGCCGGATCCCCCGCCGAACAGGACGGTCAGCGCCTCATCGAACGTTTTCCGCATGACCACCTGTCCGCCGAAAGCGACAATCACCTGCTTCAACTCCGGAATCGCCGAACTGCGTTCCTGTTGCCGCCTTTGCGGGGGTTGCCCCCCGGGCATGCCTTCATCCTGCCCGTACGCCTGCTGTTCGGGCTCCTGCCTCGCCTGCAGATAGATGGGTTCGACGTAGATGAACGAACGCTCCACCGGAATGGCCAGCAGGTTCCCCCGGATCACCTCCGACCCGCGCTGGCCCCACAACGTGAGCTGGCTGGAGATGTCCGGCTGCTGATCCACCCGCGCTTCGATCTGCATCGGGCCGTAGATAAGTTTGTCTTTAGGCAGTTTGTAAACCAGCAGATGCCCGTAGTTTTCTCCGTCCGACCGCGCCGCGAGCCAGGCTATCATATTGTCTCGCTTTGCAGGCGTAAAGGGCACCATCAGCAGAAATTCCTCCTGGCTCTCGCCCGGCAGCTTGACGATGATATAGTAAGGCAGCATGGGCTGTGGCTGGTCGCTGTAGATCTCGTTCGGAATCTCCCAGAGATCCTCCTGGTTGAAGAAGACGTTGACGTCTTCCATGTGATAGTTCCGGTACATGGCGGCCTGCGTGAAAAACAGATCGATCGGATACCTCACGTGCGCCTTCAAATCTTCCGCCATGGCGGACATCGGCTGGAACAGGCCCGGGAACATCTCGTTATAAGATCGAATCAACGGATCTTCGGTATCCACCTGGTAGAACGTGACCGTGCCGTCGTAGGCATCAACCACCACCTTCACGGAGTTTCTGATATAGTTGATCCGCATCCGCCCCGACCGCGTCGAATATGGATACATGTCGGAAATCGTATACGCATCCTGTATCCAGTAGAGCCTTCCTTCGGAAGCCACGATATAGGGGTCGGTATCGTACAGTAGAAATGGAATCAGTGTCTGGACCCGCTCCCGGATCTGACGACGGAACATAATGCGGCTTTCCGGCAATATGTAACCGCTCAACAGAAGGCTTACGTCCCAGAAACGAATCGCGAACGCCAGTCGATTGATAAAACTGCCGGTGGACACGCCTCCCATTCCCTCGTAGGTCGAATACCGGTTTTCATCGCCCTTCGGATAGTCGAATTCCTGAATCCCCGTCTTCACGACCACGTAAGCGTAGGTTCTTTCGCCGTAGTATATCTCGGGACGCCCGATCTCCAGCCCCGGATCCGCAACCGGCGGAATATCCTTTACCATAAACGCCGGCAGGCCCTCCGTGGTCACGTGGTTCACCGGGCTCATCGTCACCCCGTAACCGTGGGTATACTGCAGACGTTCGTTGACCCAGTTCCTGGCCTGGGACGGCAGCCGGTTCGTATCCAGTTCCCTGGCGGACAACATCACCTGCCTGTAAACGCCGTCCACCGTGTACCGGTCTACGTCCACGTTTGGAAATACGTAGTACGGCCGGATCTCCTGCACCTGCTGATAGGTCTGCTTCAGGGGGCGTTCATCCCAGATCCGGATATTGCGCATCGTCAGCGGATTGGCGCGGATATCCTCCAGCGTGAGGTCCTCGGAAGCCTCGAACGGCTGTTCATCGATCCGGTCCAGCCCGTATGCCCGGTTGGTCGCCTCGATATTGTATTTGATAAACGGGGCTTCCCGGCGAAGCTCGCTCGGTTCCACAACGAGCTTCTGGACCACGGTGGCGGGAACCGCCCCCACGACGATTGTGCCCACGACCAGTACACCGATACTCCGAAGCGGCAACCGGGTATTGGGCGACCTGACGTTAAGGAACAGGAAGACCGCCGCAGCCAGGAAGACGATCACCATCACCCAGTAAGCCCAGATCTGAACATTGACATCCACGTAACCGGCCCCGAAAAACCGTCCCTGCGAATACAACAGGCTGAAGATTTTCAGCCGGTACTTCCATGCCAGCGCCAGAAGGAATACCCCGCCCAATCCGGAAAGATGGGCCATGGGCCGTTCCGCCACCTCGAGCCCCTCCCGGATTCCGATACCGCCCGCGGAAACGTACACCACCACCACCACCAGCGCCGACAGGACCAGCGACGCAATCAGAAATCCGGACAGGAAATCGTAAAACGGCAGCAGAAACACATAGAATCCCACTTCCCGATTGAAAATCGGGTCCGCCGCGCCGAAGGGTTGTTCGTAGATGTACCGCAATAGAACCGGCCACTGGCTAGCGCCGATGTTCCCCAGGACAAACACCAATGCGGCCGCGATGAAAATCTGGATTTTTCTGGACTGGAACGGGCCGCCGGGTTCGCCGTCGACGCGCAACGCCTGCTGTGTAACCCGTCCGGCAATCCACAGGTTCACCCCCACCACCACCGCTGCGATCCCGCCGAAAATCATCCCCGACCCGAAGCGGGCGCGAATGATCCGCCAGAACACCGAATCGTAGTCCAGACTCCTGAACCACAGCCAATCCGTATAGTAGGACACCAGGAAACTGATGCCGAAAAACCCGCCAACCAGCACACCAAGAACGATCCATCCCCTCGGACGACGATCCATGATCTCTCCTTTGCCGATTGCATGATCAAATAACGAATTCAAAATACAAGTAAACAAAAAAACCCATCTCTGTCAGTAAAAAAACGTGCAGGCGAACCAGCACGGCATCGACCCGCGCCCGTGCGGGGCGGCCATAGCACCGCGCCAAATCGTTGACATCCGTTGCCCTCTTTATCTAATTGTCCCTGTCCGTCCGCTCATTTCCCCTGCCTGTCACATATCAGGAGTGCGCCATGTCGGAATTTCAGGATAAAGTGGTCATTGTTACCGGCGGCGCAAAAGGCATCGGCCGCGGCATCTGTCTGGCTTTCGCCAGGGAGGGCGCCCGCGTGCTCTGCGCCGACGTAGACGTTAAAGCGGGCGAACGCCTTGAGGCCGAAAGCGATCCCCTTTCAGGTCGCATCCGTTTTCGGGTGGCCGACGTGGCGCAGGACGACGATTGTCGCTCGCTCGCTCAGGCTGCCGTTTCCAAATTGGGCGGCGTGGACGTCCTTTGTAACAACGTGGGCGTCCAGCCCACCGGCAGCTACCTGCCGGCACATGAACTTCCGGAAGAGACGTGGGACCATATCCTCGATGTCAACCTGAAGAGCGCCTTTCTGATGTCCCGACACTGCATACCGGAGATGATAAAGCGCGGCGGCGGTGTGATCATAAACACCGCCAGCGTCCAGGGCCTTCAATCCACGAAAGGCGTGTGCGCCTACGCCGCGAGCAAAGGCGGCATGCTCTCGCTGACCCGCCAGCTTGCCCTGGAATACGCCGGGGACAACGTGCGCGTGCTTGCCGTCAACCCGGGGACCATCGACACGCCCTTGGTCGAGGAAGCCCTGAAGGTGATGGGCGGCGACGAGGCGGAACACCGGGAACGGATGAGCCGGTCCCATCCCATCGGCCGCATCGGAACACCCGACGACGTCGCGCAGGCCGTGCTGTTCCTCGCAAGTGACAGCGCCTCATTCATGACCGGCGAGAACGTCTGCGTGGACGGCGGGATGATGGCAAAAGGCGCGTGGAGCTGATCGCCCGAATCCCGGATCACAACGCCATTTATGGACTTTCATCCGTTTATCGTCCACTTTCCCGTCTCTCTGCTCACCGTCGGCTTCTTCTGCGACGCCGCCGGCATTCTGTTCCGCAGGGACCAACTCCTCCGCACCGGCTACCTCCTCCTGGTGCTGGGCGCCGTCTCCGCGATTGCGGCCGCCCTTACCGGTAACGCCGCCGAGGAAAACGCCGCCGGAATTCCGGGCATTGCCGCCGCGCTCGAACAGCACGAATCCTTCTCCACAGCCGCGACCTGGCTCGCCATTGCGCTAACCCTCGCCCGTACGTATTTCTCCCAGAAAGGAAAATTCGCCGGAACCGTCCGTTTTGTCTATCTCGTCGGAGTGGCGGTAACGGCGATTCTCGTTGCCATCAGCGGATATACGGGGGGTCGGATGACGTACGAATACGGACCGGGTATCCGTCCCGTTATGGAATCCCTCACCCCCCACCACCCCCCTGGAGGCGAGAACGCTCGCGAATGATGGCCACAGCGGGAGAGCTGCCTTTAAAATGAAAGATGGGCTGTTCGCCGGGCTGAAGGGGTTCCTCTCCTTTTGGATTTGCGTTTGAACCGGCTCTCGCCAAACCTGTCTGGTTTTTCTTTGTGTCTTCGCGTCTCCGTGTGAGGCCGGTTTTCCTGGATTTCTCCCCCTCTCCCGTGGGAGAGGGGGCTGGGGGGAGAGGTCCCGCGAGGGACGGGAACGTGCGTTTCGTTCTTGATCGGCGAGCGGTTGTACACTACCTTTCGGAAAAGACGCCTGCCCGTGTGAGGCGTCACTCGCCGCGATGCGAAAACACTCCCCCTGAACCCGTTCACAAGGGTCTGAAAGAATGCATCCTGCAGCACATCCTCCGTTCCGCACCGCCGTTGTTCTGGGCTCCGGTGTCATGGGATCGCAAATTGCGGCCCATCTGGCCAACGCGGGGCTGTCCGTGCACCTGCTGGATCTCCCGGGAAACGGAAAGAACAGAAACGGCATTGTCGAAGGGGCGCTCAAGGGACTCGAGCGCCTCAGCCCCGCTCCTCTTTTTACGCAAGGGACCGCCCGCCGCATCACGCCCGGCAACATCGAGGACGACTTCCATCGCACGTCTGAAGCGGACTGGATCATCGAAGCCGTTGTTGAGAAGCCGGAGGTCAAACAACAGATCATGGCACGCCTGGAGGCCGCAGCGAACAGCGACACCGTAATTTCCACCAACACCAGCGGCATACCCATACACCTGATCGCACAGGACCGGTCTCCGGATTTCAAGCGACGCTTCCTCGGCACGCACTTCTTCAACCCGCCGCGCTACCTCAAGCTCCTCGAACTCATCCCCCTCCCGGAGACCGATCCTGCCGTTGTCGACCGCATTTCCCGGTTTGGCCGCGTACGGCTGGGCAAAGGCATTGTCGTTGCGAACGACGCCCCGGGTTTCATTGGAAACCGCATCGGCGTGTACGCCATGTTGCAGTGTATCCGGGCCTTTACGGAGGACGGCTACACCATTGAGGAAGTAGACGCCCTTACTGGCACGCTGTTGGGACGTCCCAGGTCCGCCACGTTCAGAACGGCCGACGTTGTCGGGCTGGACACCCTCGTACACGTCGCGGCGTACCTTCACGACGCCCTGCCGAACGACGAAAGCAGCGACCGGTTTCGGATTCCCGAAGCGGTTACCCGGCTCGTTGCGGACGGGGCCACCGGCGCCAAGGCCGGCAGGGGCTTTTACAAGAAGGAGGGGCGGAAGATCCTCTCGTTCAACCCGGAAACGGGCGCGTATGACCCTCCCGGGGAACAGAAACTGGGGGATCTCGAACCCATACGGAAAGGTAGGGAACTCTCCACGCGCCTCCGCGACCTCTACGCGCACGAAGGCCGGGCAGGCGCTTTCTTCCGGAAACACATCCTGGAAACGCTGGGATACAGCGCACGCCGTATTCCCGAAATCACCATGAATCCCGCCGACGTAGACCGCGCGCTGCGGTGGGGATTCGGTTGGGAGGCAGGGCCCTTTGAATTGTGGGATATCATTGGGTTCGATACCGTTCTGGAGGACATGGCGGCAGAAAACATCCCCCTGCCGGGCTGGATCGATGCCATGTCCCGGGCAGGCGCCTCCGGATTCCGGGACCGCTCACGGGTTTATCTGCCCGACCGGGGATACGTGCGGGATTCCACGGCGGCCGACAATCACTCCTTTCCCGCCTTTCACCCGGAAAAACAGCACATCCGCTGGCAAAACCAGGAAGCCGCTCTGCTTGACATGGGAGAAGATATCGCGCTCTTCGAATACCGCTCAAAAGCAAATTTCATGGGTGAAGAACTCGTACGCGGCCTTTTCGACGTGGTCGACATCGTCGAAAAGGGGGATTACAGGGGAATGGTCATCTGCAACGAGGGCAAGAACTTCTCCGTGGGCGCGAATCTCGGAGAAATGGTCGCACACGCACAGCAGAAACGCTTCGACAGGATGGACCGGCTCCTCGTCAATTTCCAGCAGATGATCCAGCGCGTCCACTATTCCGCCAAACCCGTTGTCGTTGCCACTCACGGCCGCGTCCTTGGCGGAGGGTGCGAACTCACGCTGGCCTGCGCCAGCCCCGTGGCCGCGGCCGAGTCATACATCGGTCTCGTCGAACTGGCCGTGGGACTCATCCCGGGCGGGTGCGGCACCATGCGCATGGCGGCGCTTTCCCACGAACGCGCCTCGTCCGAACAAGACAGCCACATCCAGCCTTTTCTGACAAGGGCCTTTGAAACCGTCGCCATGGCGAAGGTATCCAACAGCGCCCACGAGGCGAGGGAATTCGGTTTTCTGCCGCCCGGCGCGCCAATTGTCATGAACCAGGACCACCGGCTCCACGCCGCCGGACAGGAAGTCCTTCGCCTCTCCAGCCAGGGATACGCGCCGCCCCCGGTCCGCAATGCCATCAGGGTGCTCGGTAAACCGGCCCGGGCCCGTTTCGAAGTGACCACCTACAATATGCTCCGATCGGGTTTCATCACCGAATACGACCGCTGTCTGGCCAACCGGTTCGCCTACGTGCTGACCGGGGGGAACCTCACCGGACCCGCGAACGTCCACGAAGACTACCTCCTCGAACTGGAGCGTGAGGTTTTTGTCGCCCTGACGGGCGAAGAAAAAACCCGGGAGAGGATCTACAGCATCCTGCGAACCAACAAACCCCTGCGAAACTGATCCGCTTGCGGCCCGGGACGCCGGGCGGCGCAGGGGAGAAGAGGAAAAATCCGGCATGATCCACGAAACATGCATTGTCAGCAGCGTCCGAACGGCAGTCGGCAGAGCCAGGAGAGGGGCCCTGCGCAATGTCCGTCCTGAAACAATGGGCGCGGCCGCCGTCAACGGCGCCATCGCCAGGGTGGCGGGCCTACCTCCCGAACGTATCGACGACGTGATTCTGGGCTGCGCATTTCCGGAAGCGCAGCAGGGCATGGTACTCGGTCGCGTTGTGGCCCGTAAAGCAGGCCTGCCCGAAACCGTTCCCGGCGTAACCATCAACCGCTTCTGTGCCTCCGGGCTGCAGTCCATCGCAATGGCGCACCAGGCGATTTCTGCGGGCCAGGCCGACGTCATCGTCGCCGGCGGCGCCGAGTCCATGAGTCTCGTGCCCATGGGCGGAAATCACTTTATGCCCGACCCCGACATAACAGGGGAAGACCCGGACCTCTACATTGACATGGGCAACACCGCCGAAAACCTGGCCGAAAGCGAAAACATTTCCAGAGAGGAACAGGACGGCTTCGCACTGCGCTCTCATCGGCGTGCGTTGAACGCCATTGGCGAAGGCCGATTCAATGACGAGATCGTACCCCTTCACGTGGTGGACACGGGGTACGACAATGGACGGACCACATCCGCCGAAACGACGTTCAGGGCCGACGAAGGGCCTCGCGCCGACACGAGCGCCGACGCCCTCGCCCGGCTCAGGCCGGTCTTTCGGGTTGGCGGCACCGTCACGGCGGGGAATGCCTCCCAGGTGTCGGACGGCGCGGCAGCAACGGTGGTCATGAGCGGCCGGACGGCCAGAGAACTCCAGGCGGAACCCATTGCACGGCTTGCGGGCTATGCCGTGGCCGGCGTCGCGCCGGAAATCATGGGCATCGGCCCCGCCGAAGCCGTTCCGAAAGCGTTGCGCCAGGCGGGCCTTACCCTCAAAGATATCGGCCTGATCGAACTGAACGAAGCGTTCGCGGCCCAGGCCCTCGCCGTTATACGCAGACTTGACCTGAATCCGGATATCGTCAACGTCAACGGCGGCGCCATCGCGCTCGGCCATCCGCTGGGATGTACCGGCGCCAAACTCACCGCCACCCTCCTGCACGAGATGATCCGCCGCAACATCCGCTACGGCATCTGTACCATGTGTATCGGCAGCGGTATGGGCGCGGCAGGTATTTTCGAGAATCTAAAAGCGTAGAATGCATGGACGTTCTGACTTCCACTTGCGGCGTCCTGTCCTTTTCTTACGTCGAAGCCCTGGGCATCCTGGTCCTTGTATGCGTTCTGGGATTCAACGGCGCGCCGTTGTGGCTGTGGACAGCCCTCTCGGCCGCGGTTCTGTGGGCGTTCGGCGCAACCGGCGGACCGTGGTTGGGTTTCGGGGTCCTTGCGGGGCTCTTCAACCTCCGGCCGTTGCGGCGAATACTGATCTCCTCGTGGATCCTCAGAGTAGTCAGGGCGCTCCGCCTCCTTCCAACCATATCTACGACGGAACAGGCCGCCATCGAAGCCGGAAGCGTATGGATTGACGCCGATCTCTTCTCCGGGAAACCCGATCTCAAACGCCTGAACAGCGAACCCTATCCGGAACTCAGAGAAAAGGAACAGGCCTTCCTCAATGGCCCGGTGGATGCCGCCTGCCGCCTGGCGGATGACTGGAAGATACACCGGAACAGGGACCTGCCGAAGGAACTCTGGGACTATCTCAGAGAGCAGCGATTCTATGGAATCATTATCCCCGAGGAATTCGGCGGGCTCGGATTTTCGGCCTCCGCTCACAGCGCGATTGTCGGCAAGCTGGCCTCCCGTTCCATGCCTCTCGCCGTGACCGTAATGGTGCCCAATTCGCTCGGACCAGCGGAACTTCTGATTCACTACGGCACCCGGGACCAGAAGGAACACTACCTGCCGCGGCTGGCGCGGGGCGAGGAAATTCCCTGTTTTGCCCTCACCGAGCCGAACGCCGGCTCCGACGCCGGCAGCATCCGGTCCAGCGGGGTTGTCTTCAAAGGCGAAGATGGACGGCTGTACCTGCGGCTGAACTGGAACAAGCGATATATCACGCTTGCTTCGATATCCACACTCATCGGCCTGGCCTTCAAGCTGAAAGATCCGGAAAACCTGCTCGGTAAAGGCAAAAACCCGGGCATCACGTGCGCCCTCATTCCCCGCGACACGCCCGGCGTAGCCGTGGACAGGCGTCACGACCCCATGGGCGTACCCTTTCACAACGCCCCCACCGAAGGCCGGGACGTCATTGTACCCGCTGACGCCATCATCGGCGGACCCGAAGGTGCCGGCGGGGGGTGGCGCATGCTCATGGAATCCCTGGCCGCGGGACGCGGTATCTCGCTGCCTGCAACAGCGGCGTTCGGCGCCAAGCTGACCGCGAGGGTGGCGGGCGCCCATGCCACCGTACGCAAACAGTTCGGCCTGTCCATCGGTCGATTCCAGGGAGTGGAGGAACCGCTCGCGCGGATCGGCGCCTTTACCTACCTGATGGAAGCAGCGAGGCGATTCACCTGCGGCGGTCTGGACGGGGGCACGAAGTCGGCCGTCGTTTCCGCCATCGTCAAATTCAATCTCACGGAACTTCATCGGCGATCCATTCTGGACGGCATGGACATCCTTGCCGGCAATGCCATCGCCCAGGGCCCCAGAAACCTGCTCGCCCGGTCGTATCTATGGGCGCCCATCGCCATTACCGTGGAAGGCGCCAATATCCTCACGCGGACCTTCATCACGTTCGGGCAGGGCGCCATCCGGTGCCATCCGTTCATTTACGCGGAAATTCAGGCGCTCAGTTCGGGCGACCTGCGGGCCTTTGACCGCGCTTTCTGGGGTCATGCGGGCCACTTCATCCGCAACGCCTTCCGCGCCGCGCTCCTGAACCTCTCGCGCGGATACCTGGCCGCCTCTCCGGTACGCGACCCCGCGGCAAGGTACATCCGCAAACTGGCCTGGGCATCGGCTTCGTTCGCTTTCCTGGCCGACGTCGCCATGGTGACGATGGGCGGCGCGCTGAAAAAAGAGGAAAAGCTGGCCGGTCGCTTCGCGGACATCCTCTCCTGGATGTACATGGGCACGGCCGTCCTGCGCCGCTTCGAAGCGGAAGGCTGCAGGCCCGGCCACCTGCCCTACCTGCACTGGTCCATGCAATACGCGTTCGCGCAGATTCAGCTCGGTTTCAGCGGCCTGTACCAGAATCTGCGCCGCCTCCCCGTGCTCGGTCCGGTTTACCGCTATCCGGTCGCGCTGTGGTCGCGCCTCAATCCCATTGGCAGGATGCCTGCCGACACACTTGGCGGCGAGGTCGCCCGCGCCGTCCAAACACCCGGACCCGACAGAGACGCGCTGACCGCGGGCATCTACCTGCCGGACTCGACCAGCGAAGCCCTGGGCCGGCTGGAAGCCGCGTTTGAACTCTCCTGCGCGGCCGAACCCGTTTCCCGAAAAGTCAAGGAGGCCGCCCGATCCGGACAGCTTTCGGGCAGGGACCCGGACCGTCTGGTTGTTCAGGCACTGGAAAAAAAGTTGATCACACAGGAAGACGCACAGTTGTTCCGGCGCGCCGAGGCCGCCCGGGACCAGGCGGTCCGGGTGGACGCCTTCACTCCTGAAGAGTACCTCCCATCATCAAACATAACCTGGTGACCGGTCGCCAGTCCCCAACACCCCGGGAGCGCAATCCGTGCAAGGCCTTATGATGGACTATCCGCTCACAATGGACCGTATCCTCGAGCACGCCAATCGTCTGTACCCGGGCAAACGCATTACAACCGGATTGCCTGACGGAACGATGCACAGTTACACCTATGCGGACCTGCACCGGCGGTCAAAGCGGCTCGCCAGCGCACTGGGCGGCCTGGGGATTGGCCCCGGCGACCGCGTAGGCACCTTCGCGTGGAACAACTACCAGCACCTGGAACTGTATTTCGCGGTGCCTTGCAGCGGCGCCGTCTGTCATACGCTCAACATCCGCCTCTCTCCCGAACAACTGGCTGATCTTATCAATCACGCGGAAGACAAAGCCATCTTTGTGGACGCGACCCTGCTGCCCCTGTTCGAGGCCGTGGCGTCCGGACTTGACCGATCCCCGCGAATCGTCCTGTTCAACGCCAGTCCCGGTATCCGGACGCGCCTGTCCGACGTCTGCTTCTACGAAGACCTCATAGCCGGCGGAAGCGACGGGTTCGAGTGGCCGGTAACCGACGAAACCGCGGCCATGGGACTCTGTTACACCAGCGGCACGACAGGCGAGCCAAAGGGCGCGCTCTACTCGCACCGGTCGATGTTTCTGCACACCCTCGGCGTGAACCAGTCCAACGCCGTGGGCATTGTGGAATCGGACGTCGTCCTGCCGGTCGTACCTCAGTTCCACGCCATGGCATGGGGTCTGCCCTATGCCTGCGCCATGGCCGGAGCGGAACTGGTCCTGCCGGGGCCCCATCTCAAACCCGACGCTCTGGCCGGAATGATCGAGAACGAAGGCGTGACCGTTCCCGCCGGCGTACCCACCATCTGGACCGGGCTCTATGAAGAACTGAAAGTCAATCCGCGCGACATCTCCTGCATCCGATCGCTTATCGTGGGTGGTTCCGCCATGCCGCGCGGCCTGATCGAAGCCTACGAGACGGAACTCAACGTCCCGGTCGTACACGCCTGGGGGATGACCGAACTTTCCCCCCTGGGCACCGTCTCCAGGCTGCAACGGCATCATCGCACCCTTTCCGACGAGGACAGGTGGGACGTCAAAGCCCGGCAGGGCTATCCCATTTCGGGTGTCGAAATGCGGATTGTGGACGATACGGGCAACGAAGCGCCGTGGGACAGCGGCGCCACGGGCGAAATACAGGTCAGGGGTCCATGGGTGATCGGAAGCTATTACAAACAGGAACCCTCACCCGATCACTTCACCTGTGACGGCTGGTTCCGAACCGGCGACGTCGGCTCGATGAGCCCGGACGGCTTCCTCACCATCACGGACCGGACCAGGGACCTCATCAAGAGCGGCGGCGAATGGATCTCCAGCGTCGAATTGGAGAACACGCTTATGGACCACCCCACCGTCACCGAGGCCGCCGTCATCGCCATACCCGACGAGATATGGGCGGAGCGCCCATTCGCCATCGCCGTGCAGTCGCCCAACGCCAACCCGGCCACGGACGAGGAACTCCGGGCGTACCTGGCGTCCGTATATCCGAAATACTGGGTACCGGACAAGATCGTCTTCGTGGAGCAAATCCCGAAGACCAGTGTGGGAAAACTGGACAAGAAAGTCATTCGCCGCCAATATGCGGACGGCCTGTTCGGATAGCCGGCCGATTACCTGCACACGAAAGACCGCGATGCCTCTCCACCTGAAGAACC
This sequence comes from Candidatus Latescibacterota bacterium, assembly GCA_963662665.2. Taxonomy (GTDB): domain Bacteria; phylum Latescibacterota; class UBA2968; order UBA2968; genus JAAXHE01. The sequence continues at coordinate 2,275 of CAXXJS010000013.1, read as the reverse complement.
CTCACAGCATCCTGGCCGCCCTCCAAACCCGACCGCAGGACGTCTACGAAATCCGTCTTCCGGACCCCGTTGCCGGCGCGTGGAGACAGATCAGGGCGTCCGCCGCTGAAATCGGCGTGAGGATCACCCGCGAAAAGCGTACGCCAGGGAGACAAAACCGGGGCGGCCGGACGGGATTCGCCGAGGCCGTTGTCAAGGAACGTCGCCCGGTCCCTACCCAGGACCTCTTTGCTCACGTCTCCGAGACCGGACTCTGGCTTGCACTCGACCGGGTACAGGACCCGCACAACGTGGGGGCGATCTTCCGGACGGCCGCCTTTTTCGGTGTCCGCGGCATGCTGCTGACGCGCGACCGTTCGGCCCCGCTCACGGGCGCCGTGTATGACGTGGCCTCCGGCGGCGTCGAATACGTGCCGTATTCCCTCATCCCCAACCTCAGCCGCGCTCTCGACCAGGCGCGTGGGGCAAAACTGTGGGTCCTGGGCGCTTCCGAACACGCCGATACCGGCCTCGGCCAGTTCGCCGCCGACCGACCCTGGCTGCTCGTTCTGGGCAACGAGGAACGCGGGCTAAGGCGTCTCACACTGGACAAGTGCGACGCCACCTGCAGCATTCCTTCCTCCGGTAAGGTCGCCTCACTCAACGTTTCCGTTGCCGCAGGCATCTTCATCCGGAAACTCGCTGCTTTGCCGGAAACGACCACCCCGTAGACTGTCGAAGGCGCCGCCCTTGTCGCCAATTCCGCTTTGCCGTATCTTTTCCTAAAAAAACCGGGGGAGGAGCCGATGCCCGAAACCATCTTCTGGGACGTGGATACCCAGTACGACTTTATCATGCCGGACGGCAAACTCTACATCCGGGAAGCGGAGAAGATCCTGCCCAACCTGGAGCGGCTCACCGCATGCGCCCGGCAGCGGAATATCCCCGTCTTCGGCTCGGTAGACTACCACAACCCCGGTGATCCCGAGATTTCAGATTCACCCGACCTCCATGAAACCTTTCCGCCGCACTGCCTCAAGGGCACAACCGGCCAGCAAAAGGTCCCGGAAACACGACCCGCGAATCCGATGTGGATCGACGGCGACCCGGAGGATCCCGTTGCCCTCGCACAACGCATCCGGAGCCACACCGGCGAGGTGATGTTCCGCAAACAGCGCTTCGACGTGTTCACCAACCGGAACGTGGATCCCGTTCTGGACGTCGTCAGACCCGGGCGCATCGTACTGTACGGGGTTGCCCTGGACGTCTGCAATGCCCACGCCATCAACGGCTTTCTCGCAAGAAATACCGCACCCATCCAGCTGGTTCTGGACGCAACGCAGGCCATCTCGCCCGAACACGGAGACGCGCTTGTGGCGTGCTGGAAGGACCTCGGCGTTACCGTCGTATCCACCGACGACGTTACACGATAGAGTATTTCACGTTTGGGAGTACGCTAAAACGAAGGGATGGGCGAAATCAGGCGGGAGACCTGCAAGAAGCCAATTCAATAGCCACGATTGTAAACGCAAACACCATCGCCCGCAGATTGCGGGCGATGGTGTTTTTTTGATTGCGCGCCGCCCCTATTTCCCGGCAGACGCGGTGAGGTCTTTGAACAGGTCGAGGTACTTGCCGTACCCGGCGGCCTTGAGTCCATCCAGGGGAACGAACCGCAGAGACGCCGAATTGATGCAATAGCGCAGCCCGGTTGGCGGAGGCCCGTCCGGAAATACATGGCCGAGGTGGGAGTCCCCGATCTTGCTGCGGACCTCCGTGCGGGTCATGAAGAGGCTGTTGTCAACGTGCTCCACCACGTGTTCCCGGACCAGCGGCCGGGTGAAACTCGGCCATCCTGTACCCGACCGGTATTTGTGCGTTGAACTGAAAAGCGGTTCGCCGGAGACGATATCCACGTAGATTCCCGGCTTCTTGTTGTCCCAGTACTCGTTGCGGAACGGCCGCTCGGTGCCGTCTTCCTGGGTGACGTTCCACTGCAGCGGCGTCAGCTTCCGGCGCAACTCCGCCGCGGGGGGTTTGGCCCAGTTCTGGCCGGAGGGCGCAGAAGAAGTGGCGGGTTTGTCCCGGCCCCAGACCCGCTCTATAAACCGGTCGCGGCCCGAGCCCTTCCGGTAGCGGTTGTAGTGGGCCGGCTTTTTCCTGTAGTAATCCTGGTGGTATTCCTCAGCCGGGTAAAACGTCTGCGCGGGGCGGATGGGCGTGACAATGGGGGCGTTGAAGCGATCCGATTTGCTCAGGGCTTGTTTCGAAGCTTCGGCCGCCTGTTTCTGCGTCT
>CAXXJS010000012.1:0-9404 GCA_963662665.2 Candidatus Latescibacterota bacterium | reverse complement strand
GGCATAGTCCTCATATTGTCTACCAGGTTTCGCAATACGTTCACCGCACGCTGGACGAAGGCCAGAGTTGGGAAGTAATCAGTCCGGACCTGACCAGGAACGACAAGAGCAAACAGGGTTTTTCCGGTGGCCCAATAACCAAGGACCATACGGGTGTTGAAACCTACAACACAATTTTCGCGTTCGAGGAATCAAGTAATCATGCCGGTGTTTTTTGGGTTGGAACCGATGATGGGTTGATACATCTGTCCCGCGATAACGGTACAACCTGGGAGAACATCACGCCGCCGGATATGCCGGAATGGGGAACGGTGAACATGATTGAGCTCTCCGCGAACCATCCCGGCAGGGCTTTCGTGCCGGTACATCGATACAGGCTAGACGACTTCACGCCCTATGTTTTCCGCACCGATGACTATGGCAAGAACTGGGTTCGACTGCCCATGCAGGGAGTTCCCGGAACACATTTTGCGAGGGTCATCCGTGAAGATCCAGCGCGCAGGGGCCTTCTGTATCTCGGCACCGAATTTGGCCTGTACGTCTCTCTTGATGATGGGGAAAACTGGCAGAATTTTCAGCTAAACCTCCCTGTTGTACAAATTGCAGATATGGCCATCAAAGCCAATGATCTGGTCGTCGCAACCCACGGCAGAGGTTTCTGGATACTGGATGACTTGAGTCAGGTGAGGCAGGTCGATCGGGATAGTCTTGGCTCTGAGCCTTTCTTGTTTTCTTCCAAGGACCCGTTTCGCCGAATCGAGATGATCGACGGACGAAATCCGTTGATGGGTCCAACTGAATTTGGCAGAAAGGATTGGTCCGATCTGACCGGATTATCTGTCTTCTATCATCTCCCGAATCATCCGGGTGACGAAGTGACTATAGAGATTCTGGAGTCTGACGGAAGCGTGATTCAACAATATTCAAGTTCGACAAATGACTTGCCTGTTGATCGCGGCATGAACAGGCTTTTCTGGGACCTGAGATACCCGCCAGCTGTCCTGTTCGGAGACAAACTGTTTCGAGGCGGAAATTACGGACCCCAGGCTGTTCCTGGCGACTACCAAATCAGAATGACTGTCGGGGAGTGGTCGCAAACACGCGATTTCACCGTGCGTCCGGACCCACGCATCGGATCTTCTCAGGACAGTCTTCAGCATCAATTCGATCTGGCAATAGAGATTCGGGATACCATTTCCAGGCTGAATGAGGACGTCGCGCAGATTGCAGCCGTCCGTCAACAGTTGGGAGAGATGTCCGATCTCTTTCGACAGCGAAATCCGCAGGATTCGTTGGCTGCTCAAATCGATGTGCTCGATTCTGAATTCAGGGAAGTCGAGTTATCGCTTGTACAGGAAAACGTGCAGAACCCGCTTGAAGCTACGCTCCTGATGCCAAGCCTGGAAGGGCAGCTAATCCAGGTCTTGAATATTGTATTGAGCTCCGAGCATCGACCGACCGATGGTGCGATCCGGAGGTTTGAGGATTTACAGGTGGAGCTTGACGGATTCCGAGACCGCTTGACAGCGCTTGCTGATGATCGTGTTCCGCGTTTGAATCGTCTGTTGTTTCAAGAGAACCCAGCTCTTCAGATTCGATTGAGATAGTCGCCAAGACGAACGGCCAGCGCGGCGAGAGTGAGTGTCGGATTGGCCGCTGCAATGCTGGGGAAGACGGCGTTGGAACATACGTAGAGATTGTCCGTGCCGTGAACCTGTAGATTCGGATCGACAACACCGTCTGCATCGGAGCGACTCATGCGGCAGGTTGCAGACGCATGCGCCCCGTCAGGATTTGCAAACCCGGTTTCGATGCTGTCTTCCTTGCAGCCTGCGGTCTTCAGGATCTCGACAAACGTCTGCACATGTTCCTGTCGTGTTTGAAGATTGATCTCATGAACACCGACTTGAATGTCTGTCGTGGGAAGCCCATGCCTCGTTGTACCGCGCCCCAGGGTCACGCGGTTTTCCGGACTTTCGAATTGCTCCATCTCACCCCCCAGGGAGACCATCACCTCGGAAGTCATGCTCGTATTCATTTCAGACCGTGAAACGTTCGAAAGAATCTGCTCTTCAAGAGAGGATGTCATGCCAGCCCCGCCGGAAAACCACATCTTGCCCTTGTGTTGATATTCCGGTGAATCGAAATGCCGGCTGATCAGGGAGTCAAAGCCAAGTTCATTGGCAATCTTGTCCGGGTTTCCCGGCCGAACGCCCGTGGCGAAAAACAGTGGATGACCAATCAGATGCCGACCGACGTGTCCCGAGTCGTTGCCGATACCGCCGGGCCAGTCCGTGCCGGAGGAGGAAAGCAGAAGTTTGCAGGATTCGAAAGTACCACCGCAAACGACGACCGCCTCAGCTTCCATTGAATCTGGAGCACCCGTCCCAGGGTCAAGAAAGTCGACACCGCGCGTACGCGTCTTGCCATCCATCAGTATGCTTGTGACGGGTGATTCGGTTCTCAGGGTTAGTCTGTCGCCATATTCAACTTGCAGTTGGTCCAGATCGAAGAGAGCCGTATACCGTGCATTCACGGGGCAGTAATTGCAGGTACCTGTCGTGATACATCGGTTGCCGCTGCGGGCAATCGACATGTGCCCATAGGAGATATCAAGGCTCTCCAGGGCATCGATAACCACCTTGTCACCCAGGGTAAAGGACGTTGCCGGAAACGGGAATTTGGCGCCGTAGCGCGGAGGATCGTCGTTGTCCGAATCACCCGTAACGCCCAACAGAATTTCTGCTCGCGCATAGTAGGGCGCCAACTCGTCGTAATCGATGGGCCAGTCGACCCCGAATCCCGTGCGGGATCTCAGTTCGAAGTCTTCCGGCTTGAAGCGTGGCGTCAGCCCGCCCCAGTGATTGGTCGTACCGCCCTTCATGAACAGCCTTGAACCGCGCAACCCGAAGTATTCGTTCTCCGTCCGCGGGTCATCAACAAAGGGGTCATAGATCCGATCATTGCCCACCAGGTGATCGAGCCAGATGCGACGGTTGCCTGGTGAAAAGTCGGGTCCGGCTTCAAACATGGTGATCTGATAGTCGCCATTTGCCAACAGTTGCCTGGCCAGCACTGTGCCCGCTACGCCGGAGCCGACAATAATGATGGACTTCATCTCAGACAGCTCCGCGCCTGTAACTGTCCGTAGAAGAATACGGTCCACCAAAATAGCCTCTGTAGTTCACGAGGCCGAAGCTCCTGAAGGCCCCTGATATGGGAACTTGATGTGCGATCATTTCGGAAAAAACGTAGCGTCGTGCACGTCCGATTCGGGTTGCTGCAAGATCATTGTCTGGAAACTCGGCAAACAGAAGCGATGACCAGGATTGATCGTCCGATTCAAGTTCGCCGCGTATCCGGTTCACGAGCTGTACCGCGTTTTCGTATTCGGTGAGGTACGCCGGCCTCTCGCGAGTCTTGAGTTGCAGATCCGTTTCCAGCTGACCGAAATAGGCGTCCAGTTCCGTCGGCAATTGCCAGGAGCGGGCAACGTAGTCGCACAACGAGGCCAGCGTCTCGAAACTCTCGCTATCGAGCACGCCGGTGCGGTCACTGTTTACAGGTATTTCCGAGTCACTCATGAATTCGAGCAGGAAGTCGCTGGTTGAAATCGCGATGGTGCACCCTGCAAGCGGTACGCTGGCCAGGACCCCGGTCGAGATGCCCAGCTTTAGTAAGGTCCGCCGATCGATTCTTAGTGTTGTGTCGGTCACCGCGTCGCTTACTGGTTCGAGATCAGGATTTCATAGGCTCCTGCGACGTTGAGGGCGCGGGAGTAGTCGTACTCGATCAGGTGGACGTAGTCTTCCATCAGGATCGTTTCCATCAGCTCTTCCCTGGTTCTGCCTTCGGCGATACCGGCCTCGACGGCACCTACGAGTTCCTCGAGGTATTCGCGTTGTTCGGTGACGTGGGCCTTTGTGCCGGGGGATTCGTGTCCCGGTGAGATGATATCGAAGTCGAGTTCCTCCACTCGTCGCAGGGAATCCACCCATTCGGGCAGGAAGCCGCCGTCCAGTTCGGTGCGAGGCGGGCGGTTCGGTGTGAGGAAGTCCACCGTGTAGATGGTGCGTTCCTCGGGGAAGCGTACGACGGTCATGTCGTCGCTGTGGTTGCGCCCGGTGTAGTGCAGTTCAACGGTCTTTCCGCCCAGGCGCACGGTTGCGCGGTTCGTGTAAGTGATGTCGGGAGGTACCTGGTTTCCGCCGAAGCGCGCCGCCCAGATCTCCGCACGGTTCAGGCCGCCGTTATCGTCGGAATTCCGCCTCCCGAAATTGTTGCTGTACATTGCGATATCGATCTCGTTTTCCTGTATGAGGCCGTCCCCGTTGGCGTCCCAGAGTTGCTCGCGCGGCAGCAGCGGTGCGTCTTCGGGTGGGCGCTGGAGATTCGCTCTCATGTTTTCGTGCCCGATGAAGGTTGCCGTATCCGCGAAAACCTCTCCGCCACTGGCGTGATCGTTATGGCTGTGACTGTAGATCACGTACCTGACCGGGAGCCCGAAGCGTTCGTCCAACTGGACCTTGAGCCAACCGGCGAGTTCCGAATTGGTGGGATCCACGACGATGATGCCTTCCGGCGTCACAAGGAACATGCCAATGTGGCGAATTTGCCGGAACCGGTACAGGTCGCCGGTGACGTTGGTGATCTCGCGTTCCGGCGGTGCGTTCTGTGCGCCGGCTTCCTGCGCGTTGGCAGTCGATGCCGCCGTGATGATCGCGGCAAGCGCCAATGCACACGCCAGATTCCTTCCGTCCTTGTTCAATTTCCGGTTTGTCATTCTGTTTTCCTCTCGTCGCAATCCAGGCGTAGGCCTGACGCGAACGAATTTCCTTTCACCTCCGCATTCTGAAAGTTTGCAATCCCTGTGGCAAACTTTGGCCATGACATCGTCCAGATTGTATTCACGCCGCGAATTCATGGCGGCCTTTGCACGTTCGGCCGGTTGTTTCGTGGCGACGGCCTCTACAATCACGCTGGTCGGTTGCTCAAGGCCGCGGTCAACTCCCGGGACCTTCGGTTTTCCGCAGGGTGTGGCTTCGGCGGACCCGCTGTCCGACGCGGTGGTCCTGTGGACACGCGTCGAACCCGAGGAGGGCGACACTGACAGCGTGGAACTGCTCGTGCAACTTGCGCGAGATCCCGGATTTTCCGATGTGATTCTGGAACAGGCTGTGCTTGCGGAACGCAGCTTCGACTTCACCGTGCGGTGTTTCACTGCCGGTCTCGAACCCGACCGGGGCTACCACTACCGATTCCTCGCCCCTGACGGCAGCGCGAGTCGAGCGGGGCGAACCCGAACAGCGCCGGCGGAGGACGCCGATCGCACGCTCACCGTTGCCGTCTGCTCCTGCCAACACTACGAAGAGGGTCTGTTCAGTGCGTACCGGCGGCTGCTGCTGGATGATGAGCAGGCCCCGGCGGATCGCAGGATCGACCTCGTTGTCCATGTCGGCGATTTCATCTACGAGGGCAGCAACCGGCGCATATTGATGAGCCAGGATGGGGAAGAAGTCGACCTGCGCAACGCGGATGGGTCACCGCGGATGGTGCCCGGATTGCCGTCCAGGGGGGCCGCAGGGCCGATGGGTGAGCAATTGGTTGCGGAATCGCTGGACGACTATCGCGAACTGTACAAGGTCTACCTCCGCGACCCCGATCTGCAGGATGCACGGGCGGCGTTTCCCTTTGTCAGCATCTGGGACGACCACGAGTTCCACAATGACTCCTGGCAGAGCTACCACCCCGCCGGTCCTTCCCAGCGGCGCAAGATGGACAGCAACCAGGCGTGGTTCGAGTACATTCCCGCAGCACTCGGCAGCAATCCGGCGCCCGGCAACCCGGCACGGGATTTCGCATCGGTGGAAGTGGCGGACACAGAGCTGGACAGTTTTGACGAAAACTACCTGAGCCGCGAGCCAAACAACCTGGCTGCCATTGGGACCCTGTCCATCTACCGGAGCCTTCGGTGGGGCCGGATGGCGGAATTGCTGCTCGTCGACGGGCGCAGCTACCGGGGGCCGCGGGGCGTCGAAGCATCGATCCCGGGGAGCGAGTTCCTGACGCGCGAACCGGTGCCCGCGGCGCTCGTGGCGGCGCAGAACGCGGGCCGCACCGCCAACGGCAACAACCCGCCTGAGACCGTCAGTCTGGGTGGTGAGGACATTCCCAACAGCCGCCGGGACAGCCCGGCCGGCTCGTTGCTCGGCGCCGAGCAGAAGCAGTGGCTGACGGCGTCGCTCCGGGAGAGCGAGTCCCGTTGGAAGCTCGTTTGCAACAACGTACCGCTCATGAGATTCGGGTTCGACATGAGTTTCAGGGAGTACGGCAACCTTGACGACTTGTGGTGGACGGATGCCTGGGACGGTTATCCGGTGGAGCGGCGCGAACTGATGACTTTCATCGCGCAGCAGGGCATCACGAATGTCGTTTCAGTGACCGGCGACCGGCACGCTCATTTCGCCGGTGTCGTCCATGATGATTTCGATTCCGATTCGCCCAGGGCCGTGCTGCCGGAGTTTGCCGGTTCCGCCATCAGTTCGGGTCCCCGGATGAAGAACCAGAGCATCGGCACGCAATCCGACCCGCAATTGAACGCACTGGTGCAGTTTGACGGTACTCAATTCGGTTTTCCCAGAGCCATGATGCCCGCACTCAACGCCTGGCTGCTTTTCGGCGCCCAGGCAGCCGCGAGTCTTGGCGAGACCGGCGATGAGCAGGTCGCGATGCAGCAGGCCCTCGATGCCGTCAATCCACACCTGCAATATGCCGATACTGATGGTGTCGGCTATGTGGTCGTGCGGTTCACCAACGACGATGTCAGCGCGGAATTCGTCACGGTGGGTGAGCCGATCGCCCAACCGGGGGCGGAAGGCCCAGAGGTCCGGCGGCGCGTCCGGTTCTCCGTTGCCGCGTGGTCCGGCAGCGAGGAACCCACCCTTCAGTACGCCGGGACTGACGGGGAAGCTCCCCTCATGGGGCTGAAGGTCTAGCAGCCCTGGCGACCGGCTCCGGCTGCGTTGCGACCCAATGGCTGACTAATGGATCCTCGCGCGATTCAGTCTTGAATGGCAGGCGCCGCCGCGCGCATTAACTATTCTTTAGGGACGTCTCCTGTGCCTTGTTGTACAGTTTTCGCGCCATACCCAGAGCCGCTCGGTTCACTGCCGGGTCGGGGGAGATGGGATGTTTCGAGTTGGACTCCGTTTGAAGCCGTCGGGCTTGCGAACAAGTGTGTCCGGGACCAACGGAATGATTGGATGATGTCGTCGGACGTTAGAACTCGGTTGGCCATTGCAGTCGCTGTCTGCCTGGCGATGCCCGGCGCCACAAGCGTTGCGCAGGAGCGTTTGGCCCGCAAGGCGACGGAAATCGTTCGCGCTTCTTCACCACCGCAATTGGATGGCAGACTTGACGAACAGGTCTGGGCCGAGGCCACCGTCATCACGGACCTGCACCAGTACGAGCCGGTGGACCAGGGCGAACCCAGCGAGTCATCGATTTTCTATGTGCTCTACGACGACGATAACCTCTACATAGGGGCACGGCTTCTGGACAGCGAGCCGTCATTGATCGCGGCGCGGCAGCTGATCCAGGGGCAGTCCGTGGGCGTCGACGATCGGATCCAGGTGGTACTCGATCCGTTCAACAACATGCGCACCGGGTACATGTTCCAGCTCAATCCCAACGGTGTGCGCCGTGACGGGGTGTTCGACCGCGCAACAAGCGTCAACGAGGACTGGGACGGAATCTGGTATGCCGAAGCCGTGATCGACGAGGAAGGCTGGACGGCGGAAATCGAGATCCCCTTCAAGACGCTCAATTTCGATCCCGACAATCCGGATTGGGGATTTACCGTCGCCCGGTCGATTCCCCGCAAACAGGAGAGGATGGCCTGGTCGTCCTATGACCGCAGCATCAACCCCTCGTCGGCCGGGGTCCTTTCGGGTTTCTCCGGTTTGCAGCAGGGCAGGGGGCTGGACATCACCCCGGCGGTCAGTCTGGCCAACAACCGCAACTTCGCCACCGCGGACCAGGCAACCCGCACGGACCCGTCGATGGATCTGTTCTACAACTTCACGCCATCGCTGACGGGTGTCCTGACGTTCAACACCGATTTTTCCGCCACCGAAGTGGATGACCGGCAGGTCAATCTCACGCGGTTCCCTACTTTCTTCCCCGAAAAACGCGACTTTTTCCTCCAGGACGTGGACATATTCTCATTCGGTTCCGCCAACAGCGGAGGCGGGCGAAGAGGCAACGGCATACCGTTCTTTTCGCGCCGCATCGGACTGAGCGATACGGGGCAAGCCGTCGATATCAACAGCGGTGCAAAGCTGACCGGGCGGGTTGGACGCTTCAACGTGGGCGTGCTGGGCGTCAATCAGGATGGTTTCGAGGGACGAAACGGGTACGTGGACGAGAGCGACCTCTTCGTCGGACGGTTATCGGCCAACATTCTGGAAGAATCCAGTGTCGGGATGATCGTCACCAGCGGCAATCCCCGATCCAACATCGACAATTCCCTGGCCGGCGCAGACTTCCGCTACCGCAACAGGCGGTTGCTGCCGGGACGAACCACCGAAGGCGCCGCCTGGTTCCAGCGCACCGACAGTGCAAACCTGGACCTCGACCAGTCGGCCTGGGGTATGGATTTGGGCGTGAACTCCAGCGAAGGTTTCTCCGGCAGAGTCGAATACGAGGTCATGCAGCCCAACTTCAACCCGGCGCTGGGTTTCGTGAACCGTCGCGACTACCAACGCGGGAGGATCTGGGGCGCGTATCGGCACCGCCCGCAGGGACACCCCTGGATTCGAAGCGTCATGGCCCTTGTCTCCCTGCAGGAATACGACACGTACTCGACCGGCGAATTCGAATCTTCCAGCCTCTGGATGCGGCCATTTCGCATTGAGAATCATCGTGGCGACAGCTACAGCGTGGCGCTGTCTTCGGGGCGCGAGGTATTGGTGGAGCCCTTCACGGTGGCCGGCACCGTCGTGATCCCCGCCGGAGAGTACGAAGAAACCGGGTATCAGATCGAAATGGACTGGGCGCGGGAGCGCGTGCTCGCACCGTCGCTGTCGATCGGGAAGGATGACTATTACGGCGGCGAACGGGTTTCAGTGCAAGGTCGGGTCGACTGGCGCCCCGGCAGCCGCTGGTATTCCCGTGTTTCTTACGAGTACAACGAAGTGGAGTTGGCGCACAGCCAATTCCGGACCCGCCTGATCCAGGTTCGCTCCAATCTTGCGTTCAACGTCAAGTGGTCCTGGGTCAACCTGATCCAGTACGACAATCTCTCCGAGAGCGTGGGCATCAACAGTCGGCTGCGCTGGAATCCCCGCGCAGGGGAGGATCTCTACGTCGTCTGGAACCACGACTTCGATGCCCTGGCGGCATTC
>CAXXJS010000011.1:0-75915 GCA_963662665.2 Candidatus Latescibacterota bacterium | reverse complement strand
ATTCACGCGAAGGACATGGCGCTGTCGGGCAGGCTGCTCAATCCGGTAATTTATGGATCGATCCTTTCCGCGCTGGGAGTACCCTTAACCGATCTGACCAATCTGGCATCTCCCGATCCTGCCGTTGCCGCGCAGGCGTTCGGCTCACTCATGGGCACATTGTCGCAGGAACCGGACGGCGCATTCGACGCGACCGGCCCAATCCCGGGTCTGTCGCCAGGTATTCCCGGCGCTTCGGGCCACGCCGCAGTCTATGTGTCGTCTAACCTGGGGGGTCCGGTTTTGCTGCTGGTCGGATTCGATCTCAATGAATCTCACGTGGTTGAGGAAGACATCGATTACGGCGACCCTGCCGTCACCGCCGAGGAGGTGGTGGACCGGGAAAGTTTGAAGGCCTTCGTTACGCAAGCGGGAGAGTACGTGCTTGAAATCCTGAACTCCGGCGATGCAGCCGCCGGCTCGAAATTCAGGATCGCCTTGCGGGACCCGGACGGGCCCTGGAGGCACGGATCAGTTTACCTTTACATCCTGGATATTGTCAGCAACGTCATCACGTTTCATGCAGCCTTCCCGGACAGATACGAATATCGACCTCTGATACCCACCGTCACCGACGCCGTGACAGGGGAGTTCATTCTGCCGCAGGTGATCGAGGCGGCGAAGGGTAGCCCGGAAGGCGGCTTCGTGCAGTATTACTTCGACGACCCCACTGACGACACCGACCGCGCAGATATCCCCAAGGTGGGCTACGCCCGCGAATTCGCCGCAGAACTCCAGAGGGCAGACGGAAGCACAGTCTCGGCTGACTTCATCGTCGGTTCGGGATTCTATGGACGCGCACCCGACGTTGTCGCGACGGGTCCCCGCACGGTCGTGGATGTCACGGTGCTGGGTGACGCCGTCGAGGGGTTGGACGTCGAATTTTCCCGCGCCATCGCCGGGCGTGGGTCCGACTACGCGTGGAGCGCTGTCACCGATGCTGCCGGCCTTGTGTCGCTGACCATCTCCAGCGCGGATGGGACGAGTGGTTACTATCGTGCCCGCGCCACCAACGCCGACGGCGAGGTCGTGGGCCGGTGGAGCAGCATACCTTTGAACGAAGGGCGCCGCCAGGCCCTGGAACTGACGCTGGGCGGCGGCGCGAGGGTCGTAAAGGTCATATCGCTGGCTGCGGCGGAGCCGGTCGTTGCTGCCAAACCTGCGTTTGGAGCGGAGGCCGTGCCGGAAGCCAGCGGTCTGGCGCCCAATTCGCCCAACCCGTTCAACAGCGCCACGCTGATCACCTACCACCTGGCCAGCCCTGGTCCCGTGAAGCTTGTAATCTACAACGTGCTGGGCCAGCCCGTACGGACGCTGGTGGACGAGTCCCGGGCCGCGGGAAGCTACCAGGTCAAATGGGATGCGCGCGACGAAGTGGGCGCCTTGCTGTCCACGGGCGTCTATATCGCAAGCCTGAGCTATCCTGGCGGTGTGCAGACGCAGCGACTGCTCTACCTCAAGTAGCCCGAACGGTCGGGTAGAGGTCGATCGTCCGAGAACCCGTCTGGAAACACCTGATAAGCCTCTATCACGAGGCTTGCGGGGTTTTCAGACGGGTTCTTTTTCGAGAACTGAGAGCAGTTCCATCTGGCGTAATATCACGATCCGATGCTTCTGTACGTCTGGCATAACGATCCTATTGGGAGTTTCCGATCGGGAATGAACGTAACGGTTTTCAAAAACCGCTTGAGCTATACTCGGAAATGGCACATATTTGAGCAGTGGTGCGGAAATTCAATACCGGAATCTGCGGAGGTCCATTCGGCATGCCGCTCTGGATTGACTGAAGATTATTGCGGGCATCGTTTCGTCGGAACCTCCCGGAACCTGATCGAACTGAATGCTAACGCACTCGGCTAGGGTCTTACAGTAAGCCTTCAACGCAAGATGCGTAGATGTTTGATCATGCTGCTTGCATACGGTAAGGCGTTGAAATCCCCCCACCGCATCAGCCGTCGCCGGCCCTTCGACAAGCTCAGGGATCGGCTCGGCTTCTGCGACTCCCCCTCAAGGGGGGAGTGATTGAACCTTCAAACGGGCTCGCCCGATCATTGCCACCTATTTGGTTGCGGCTGAGCATAGCGAAGCCGCGTTAGGGTATATCGGAAAATCGTCGATATCTGCCGGGAAAGAGAAGCGGAAGAGCGCGGCGAGTCACGGCACTATTCTGAGACAGTCCAGTGGAGGAATAACATGCCACAAACAACCGAAGAACTGATTCTCACGATCGATCGAGGCGTATTTCACAGCCAGGAGGGCTTTGTCAGTGGTACTCCAATTTTTGTCGGAACACGAGTGCCACTGAAGAACCTGTTTGATTACCTGGCGGGTGGATACAATCTGGACGAATTTCTGGATGATTTTCCGGGTGTAAGCCGCGAACAGGCAATCAAGACGATCGATATGGCGAGGGAAGTCCTGGAGAGTATTGCTTATGAAACTGCTGCTCGATGAGTCAGTGCCAACGCAACTACGGGGGGAGTTAATCGGGTACGACGTTTCGACAGTCAGGCGCAGGGGATGGAGCGGCAAGAGCAATGGTGAACTCCTTGAATTGGCCCGACACGAATTCGACGCGTTCATTACGCTCGACCAGAATCTGGAACATCAGCAGAACATAGCCGATCATGACATTCCAATTATCGTGCTCAACGCAAAAAGGAGTCGGAGAGATCACCTCGAGCCCCTGATTCCCCGCATCCTGGAAGCCTTGCCGAATTTGAAACGCGGTCAGGTAATTCACTTCGAGGCAACCTGACACATCCACGACACAAGTCTTCAATTGATGATACGGCGGCAGCCGGCGCGAATCGGGTCCGCAGGACAAGACATCTCACGATGGGCCCCAAGGACGGATTCGCTCCCAGGCGATGTGTCTTTGCGACCGGTTGAAAAGAACTGTTCGTACACCTTTTCGCGGGGGTACCGCGACCTGCCAATACCTTTGGATGCCTATTTTTGGTTTTCAGCGACTTTTTCAGGATTCACGCCGTAGGGACGGCAGCCCAGGGGGCTGCCGTTTCTGTCTTGTGGCTCTTCCCATTCCGGAGTGTCTGTTTTTTGTGAGAAACGGCGGTGTATGAGGAGATTCCAATGGGTGAACCCGTGGTATTGCTACGCGAAGGTGCGGTGAAATTCCACGTGTTCCGGGGAAGCCCCGCCGAGATGGGCAGGGCGCACGGTTCGCTCGACCCGGATTTTGTGCGTACGCGGCTTGATGAGTGGTTGACGTGGCCTCACGATTTCGATCATCCTTACTTTCGGAAGAACATGGCGTTCATGCGGCGTGAGTTTCCGGATTTCATGGAACGGATGGAGGCATACGGCGCGGCGGCGGGAATCGAGAATTTCGACCAAACCTACTATCTGCACATCGTCAACACAGGTCGGGAGGAAGAATCGTGTTCCGCGTTCGGAATCCTGCTTCGGGAAGACGGACCGACCCTGTTGAGGACGTATGATCCTTCCGATGCCGCCGGGACGGCCTATTTCCTCAAGGATCGCTTCGTGGCCGCTTTTCCGGATTGCAGGCCGCACGGGTACGTCGGCCAGGGCGGACATCACTTCTGTGTGGTCCACACGTCGGTCAACGATGCCGGCCTGCTGACGGGCTGGGCGTCCGGGGCGCCTAAGTTCCACTGGCCCGACAATCCGGAACACGTCAGCCTCTTTCAGATCACGGGGCTTGTGCCTCAGCATTGCAAGGACTGCGATGACGTCAGGCGTTTTCTTACGGAGTACCGGATTTCAGGCCTGAAAGGGCTTACCGGAACGGCCGTGGACGCCCGGGGCAATATCCTGGGTTTCGAACTCGAATCGGAAAACATCGCCTTTCGGGAACCGCGTGACGGTATGGTGCTGGAGGTGAACCACTGGCAGCATCCGGACCTGCAGAATCCGGCCCGGGACAGACTACCGAAGTTCTGGACGAGCCCATATTATTACAACTCGCAGAATCGCGTACATTACCTGGAATACCACCGGGAGACGTTCGCGCAGATGCGCACGTTGGACGACCTGATCGACTTCTCGTTCGACCTGCACGCTCCCGGCCGCATCCTTCAGATGCCGGGCGCCAACATTGCGAACTGGATGACCTCGCACGCGATCTTCCTGACTTCCAGGGACCGCAGGATGCGCGTGCATCCGTTTCCGCTGGACAAAGACAGCTACACCGAGGTCGCGTACGCCGGTTGAATCGTAACCTGTTTCCCTGGTCGGCGTTCGAAAATTCGTCCCCGGGCCGACATTTCGACGTGGGGAAGTCCCGGATAGGAGAATTCAGGATGCGTGAAATCCGACGTCTCGCCCATCTTCACATCCCGGGAGATTGGGAACCTGCTGAGATCGTTCCCGAAGTCAGCAAATTGGGCTTCACAGACCTTTACTTTTTCGTGAACAAGGTGGAATCCGGGCTGGATATCGGGGGACTTCGTCTCGCCACGGCGATGGAAGTGGGGAGGCTTGCCGAAAAAGAGGGGATGGGCGTGCTCGTGAACACCGGGTATATGAAATATCACGAGCAGGTTGTGCTGGCCCATCCGGAGCGGCGGATGGTCCTTCGGGACGACGGATCCGGCGACAGAAGCGGGGAGACCGCATCACCTCAGGCCCCCGCGCCGTTGGCCTCGGTGGAAGGACGCATCAGGAACGTGAACTGGCTCTGTCCCTTCAATGAGGCCAATAAGCGTCAGTATAAGGAGGAGCTGTGCGCGTTGGCCGAAATTCCCGCGCTCCGGTTCGTCTATCTGAACGACGAGGGTTTCCTGGGCGCGTACGGCGAGATGGCCTGTTACTGCGACGCCTGCCGCGGGCGCTTTGCAGAACACGTTGGCGAGGAACCGCCGACGAGGATCGATTGGACGGACCCGCTGTGGCGGGATTGGATCAGATGGCGGTTTGAACAGTGGACGGCGGTGCACGCCGAGTTCCGCGACGCGGTGCGGGCAGTTCGCCCGGAACTGGGGGTGGGAATGGCAACTGCGTGTACTGAATTGATGGGGATCCGGCCGTGGGCTTCCGCAGTGGACGTGGGAGCGATGAGCCGCGTGCTGGATTCGATGAACACGGGGATCTACCATGGCGTCTCCCGCGGAACCCATGAGTTCGCGCCTCGTTTTACCATTGTCCTGGACATGGCCTCGATCTTCGTCGGCGCACTTCAGGGTAAGCCGTTGCGCCTTGCCGTACAGGCATTCTGTCCCGGCACGTCCCTGGAGATGACGCGCAAGGACGGGCAGTGGATCGGTATCCTGCCGTATGCGGTGGGCGCGGAGTACGTGAGTCCGTGGTGTTATGAGACGTTGAGGACGTCTCCCGCCCAGTACGAGGGGTATATGGAGACGCTCCGCCTGGACCGTTATCTCAAGGAAACGGAACCCGAAATTGCATGCAGCCTGTTCCATTCCATCCAGAGCGAAGTGTGGCGGTATCACGACGTGGACTACGACGCCCTGGCGATCCATCCGTTCGCCCGGACGTTGCGGGACGAGGGGCTGCCCTATGCGTTCGTGTGGGACAGCCGCCTGGATGAGACCGACCTCAGTCGGAACGGGCCGCTGGTAATGCCCCACGTCTGCTGTCTGTCGGAACGGCAGGGAAACCTGCTCACGTCCCATCTGGAGGACGGTGGGGGGATTCTGGCGTTCGCGGACCTGGGCCGGTGCGACGACGAGGGCAGGGCCGTACACGAGGGCTTGCCGTCGCGTTGGGGGGTGGCAGGTAACGGCGACAGGCTGACGGGACAGTACCGCCTTTCCTTCACGGACGCCTGCCCGGTGCGGCAGAACGTCACGGCTCCGGTGGTGTTGGAGAATCCGTACGAGGTCGGGCACGTGGAAGGGGAGGTCTGGGCGACGCTCGTGGATGCCGAAGGGCGCGACACGGGAGCGCCGGGCATGGTATCAAGCAGTGTGGGAAAAGGAAGGTTCGTCTATCTGGCGGGAGACCCGGTGTTCCATCACCGTGAGCCGGGTTATGAACCTCTGGCGAAGCTTCCGAACCATACGGGCCGCCTTATTCGGAACGTGATTAAGTCCCTTGCAAGCCAACCGGCGTGGATCGAGGTGGAGGATTTTCCGCCGGTCACGGCGTATCAGCGCCTTCGGCATTGGGACCGGCGGGGGATCAATACGTTTCAGTTCCTCCCCCAGGTGGGGCCGCGATACGCCATCGCCATCGTTGCTTCCTATCTCGGAGCGGAGGCAGACGTGTCCCTCCGTTTCCGGATTCCGCGGGGAAAGCGTCCTTCCCGGATGTTCAACGGCCTCACGGAGGAATCCTGTATGGAAGACGCCACTGTTGATTCGGAGTTCCTCCGGTATCGACTCCGGATCACCCACGCCGACGGTGTCGTCCCGGTTGTGGTGGCGTGGGAGTGACGCGTCGAACAAGAGAAGGGACTGAGTCAGGGATGAACCGCGAACGCAGTCTCCGCGCGTTGAATGAGGGCGAACATGATGGCCTGACCCCCCGGGCCTTCCTGATCGGCCTTGCCCTTTGCGGGTTTCTGGGACTGGTATTGCCCTACAACCGCATGGTGATCCAGGGCCGGTGGCTGAACGCCTATTTCATTGACCGCGGCGCGCTGGTTCTCCTTTTTCTTCTTGTCCTGTTCGCCAATCCGCTACTTGCCGCACTGAGGAGACGATTCGCCCTGAAACGGGGCGAACTGCTGGCCATTTACGTGATGTTCCTGTTCCTGTTGCCCGTCTCGCAAATGGTCAAACACCTGATATCGTACCTGACCGGCGTTACCTATTACGCAACTCCCGAACGCCGCGACCTGGAAGCCGTGTTGCCCAATATCGTCTCCTGGACGGCCCCGAGGGACGCCGAGGTCGTCAGGGGTCTCTACGAGGGGTTGCCCAACGGGGCTTCGCCGCCCTGGGAGGCGTGGCTCGTCCCTCTCGTCAGCTGGGGCGCGTTCGTGCTGGTACTCCTGGGGGTGCTGATCTGCCTGGCCGTAATTTTGCGGAAACAATGGGAGGACCACGAACGGTTCGCGTTTCCGATCATGCAGGTTCCCCTCGAAATGAGCGAAACCGGAAACGGGAGGTTGGGGCGGCTATTCAGGAGCCGTCTGATGTGGGCGGGGTTCGCAATTCCGTTCGCGATCGGGTCGATCAACGCGCTGCACCACTACTTTCATACGGTCCCCCGGATCGGTCTGGTCCACGATATCTGGATCTTCAACGATACGACCCCTTTGCGTCTCAGGCTCCACTTCGCTATTCTCGGGTACTCCTATTTCGTAAATACGGACGTGAGCCTCAGCATATGGGTTTTCAACGTCATTTCCAAGGTCGTCCGCGGTGTATTGGCAGTCCTGGGGGCGGAACGCTACAATGTATCGGGCGTGGTTGGGCGGTTCAGTTCCCAGGGACACGCGTCCCTGGCCCTGATGGGCATGGGATACATGGCAATCCTGGCCGCGTACAGCCTGTGGGTGGGGCGTGAACACCTGCGGCAGGTCGCTGCGAAAGTACTCGGCAGGCCGTCGGTCGCGGACGATACGCACGAGGTGATGCCCTACAGGACCGCCGTTATTGGAATTGGAGGGGGAACGCTCTACCTTGGGTGCTGGCTGTACCAGGCCGGCATGTCTCCACCGGTGATCCTGGTGTTGTTCGCCTCCTGTTTCATCGTGTTCCTGGTGATGGCGCGGATTGTAAGCGAGACCGGATTCGTTACGGCCTACTCGCCCATCAATCCTGCCGAATTCGCCGTGTGTATGGTGGGATCCTCGGCTTTCAGCCCGTCAGGCCTGGTGACGCTGGGGTTCGGATACGCGTGGACGATGACGCGCACTAGCACGCTGATGCCCCGCGCGGCGGGTGCGCTTTGGCTTGCGCGCCGGATTCCGCGCAAACGGGGCCTGGTCTGGGCAATGGGTCTGGCCCTGGCCGTTGGACTGGTTACCGCCAGCACGATGACGCTCAAGCTCGGCTACGGCCACGGCGGGCTCAACCTGGACCGGCATTTTCTGGACTACGCACGCCTTCCGTTCGATGCTTTTGTGGGCCGCCGCTTGCTGGAACCCAGTCCTGTTTTCACCAGAGGGTTTCTTTATCTGGGTATGGGAGGTGCCATTGCGGCCGTTCTCGCGGCGATGCGGGCCCGGTTCGTGTGGTGGCCGCTACATCCGGTCGCGCTTCCCGTGAGCACGATTGCCTATACGGATTACTTTTTTATCAATGTCTTTCTGGCGTGGGGCGTCAAAAGCCTGGTGTTGAGATTCGGGGGCGCCAGGCTCTACCGGTCGACCCGGCCTTTTTTCATGGGGATTATTCTGGGGGAGGCCGTCTGTACTGGCGTCTGGATCGCTGTCGATTACTTCACCGGAACGGTCTCGAACATGTTCTTTCCCTACGCGTAGGGCAGCGACCGGGCTAAAAAACGGAGGATTAAAATGAACGCGGAAAGAAACACGGAACCGGGTGGCGGCGGAACCCCCGCTGTTGAGTTGAATCAGACCTGGGATATGGGCCGTCTGGTCGACCTGACCTGCGATTATTACAACGGGATGCCTGTGGATATGACGGGAACGCTTCCGTCGTTTCAGATGCGGGAGCTGGACGAAGAAATGGAGGCCCTGTGCCGGGGTCGCGAGTACCGCAGCTACACGCAGGAGGTCCGGATGTGCGTGCAAGCCGGCAACTATCTGGAAACGGGAGCGCATCTGTACCCCGAGATGGAGTCAATTGCCGACGTCGGCCTGGAACGGCTGTTCGTATCCGCGGTGGTGCTGCACATTCCCAGAGGGAAGGATGAGAAGGTGACCGCCGCCGATCTGGATGGCGCACTTGCGGGTCTTGGCGAGACCATCCATCCCGGAGACGCAATCCTGGTGGCAACCGGTTACAGCCGGTTTGAGAGCAATGACGTTCGCTGCGACCTCACGCCGCACTTCAGCTACGACGCCATTGACTGGGCGGTGCGTCGAGGACCTTCAATCCTCGCGTCGGACATGGCGAGTTGGCACGACGGAGAGGAAGAACCGAGTTTCTGGCCCATGCTGATGAGGTCCGGCATTCTGGTGATCGGTTCACTGCTGAACGTGGCGGAGATAACCGCTCCCCGTATCCAAATGATCGCCATGCCGATGAAAATCAGAGGCGCGTGCGCGGCGCCCTGCCGGCTGATCGCCGTCCTTCCTTCGCACAGGACAGAAACCGACTGATTTTCCGGAAATCGGGAAGGCGCGTACATGCGAACAAAGGTCGACACTCGAGGGGAATGCCATGAAGATTGAAAGAATCACCGCCCATCGGCTTCGGGAATGCGAAATCAGCATGGAAAAGTGGACCCACTTTACGAAGTGGAAGGCGAGCGAGGACTGGATTGAGGACGAAGACTTCGGTAAGAAGTGGATTTCCCCGACGTGCATCTGCTACAACCCGACCGACGGTCTCGTCTACGTGGGTCTGACCGCGCTGGACAGGGATATCTTCTACACGTTCGACCCCGCGACGGATTTATGGACGTCATTGAATTATCCCGGTGAACGGGACCGGTACGGCAGCAAGATCCACCAGGGGCTGGAGGTGGACGACCAGGGGCGCGTGTACGCCGGCGTAGCCACGTTGGGAGACGCGGATATCTGGCCGAAAGCCACGGGCGGTCCGATCTTCCGATATGACCCCCGGACCGGAGAGTACGAGTTCCTGTGCATCCCGATCGAGCACGACTACGTTCAGGGGTTCGTAATGGACCGCCGGCGGGGCATCATCTACGGGGATACGTTTCCCGGGAGAAAGATGTTTCGATACGATATCGGAAGCGACAGCGCGCGTGTACTGACCATGCTGGGCGACGTGTCCACCGAGCATCTTGCGCTGGACGCGGACGGAGGCGCCTGGCACACGTACGAACTCATGCAGTGGGCGGGACGCTATCCACTGTTGCGATACGATCCTGACCGGGATGAGATCGATTTTACGAACGTGGACCTGCCGGACGTATCGCCGGGAAATAAAGGGTCGAATCAGATGGACACGGCGCTGTTGACGGCCGACGGGACGCTGTACGTCGGTACTGCCGCGGGGGCTCTGGTGCGGGTGGATCACCGGGGTCCGGAGGTTACGGCGACATATCTGGGAAAACCCTTTGTCGCGCCGCGCATGAAGGGGTTGATCGAGGGGCCGGACGGGCTGATCTACGGGGTCAGCGGGGGAGACTACGATACGCATTTCTTCACGTACGACCGCGAGACGGGGCTGTTCAAAAACCTGGGTCCCATTCAGGATACGCGGGACGGGACGCGTTGCTGGCTGGCGCACCATATGTGCATGGTGGATGCGAAGACTTTCATCGTGGCTGAATCGGACAACCACTCTCGCGCGAGTTTCCTGTTCAAGGTGGAGCTGGATTAGACTCAGAATAAACTGCCGCACCACACGGTTCCTGAATCGAATTCAGCGCCTCACCTCCCGGTCTGAGAGCATCGGATGGCACTGATTACAATAGGCGGATTCCCTGGCGCCGGGAAGACGACAATATGCAGGAGACTTTCCAGAGAGTTCAATCTCCCCTGCCTGAGTTCGGATACCATCGGTCGTACGATCGATCCCTCGCGGGGAATCAAGGACAGCGAGGTTGACACGTACCGGATAGCCTACGACGTACTCTTCCGCCTTTGCGAGGAGTTCGTTGAGTCCGGGGCTTCGGTTGTGCTGGATATGTCACTGGGATGGGAATTCCATTGGCGGCAATTGGACGCAATTCTGAAACGGCATCCGCAGACTTTGTTCCTGCCCGTCATTCTCCGTTGTTCCCATGCAAAGTGTATGGAGCGGCTCGAGGCGCGGCACAGGGCAATGCCCGGTATGTACGCCCCTCCGGCATACTTCAGGGATGAGCAGAAGGTCCGCGAAATCTGGGAATACCTTCAAGACCTCAGTCGTCCGGAGGTACGCTACGTCGATGCCAGCGGAGATGTGGAACACGTGTATGAGAAAGTAAAACAGTACGTTATAGGCCGGATGCCGAAGCTTGGGAGGTCGTCTTGAGTGAAACCCGGTATGGTCGTGGTCCTTCGCTCTTGTCGGAGATTTTACATCTGTCATCGCATTCGCAATTACTGCGGCTTTTTTCTTTCTGGAAGGAGGTGTCCTCGTAATGGGATCTGCGTATGAGGCATTTGCCAGGCGCAGGTCTGAGAAGGGACGAAAGAAAGGGATAAAGGAGCAGGACGAGAAATATGCCGCCTGGATCGCGGAAGAGAGGAAGAAGGGAGAGCAGGGATTCAAGGAAGATCCGCCTTTTCTCAAGAATGGATATGAGAACTGAATTAACCTTGATTCGCAAGTGCGCCGTGAAAAGGCGCGGAACTTCAGTGGGTGAGAGTCCCACCCGACAGATGTTGCCACAGTCGGAAGCAATCGGAGCGGAGACGTAGGTAACGACATCTCCGAAGCCTCCGGTGTAGAGGGTCGCCAGGCGACTCGGCGAGTATGTGGGCTGAAACGTGAGTAAACGCTGAGCAGGCCTCGAAAAGGGTAATGCGGGAGCCGACCCGGCTTGCGAACGGGGAAGGCCGCCGTCGTTGGGGAAGCAGGCAACGAGAGCACCCAACGGTCCCGCCGGGGTAATGGCGGAGGCACGCATACAAGGAGATCCGACGCAACACGGGAAGCCCCAGCGGTGGTGGAGAGCCACCAACCGGAAGCCCGTGAGGGCCAGGCCGGGCCGTATGGGGTGGCGGACAGGCTCGTAGTACCTGTGATGCCGGGTAACGCCGGCGGAGGAAAGGGGCCTGACTTCGGATGTGCTTGTGAAGGGGACAACTGTCGGGAGAGTGGCGCAAGCCTATAACCTCCTCCAGAATAAGACGAGGCGACTCCAGATCAAGCTAAGGTTTCAGGTGAAGCTGTCCGGGCAGATCGGGCAGTGTGTACCTGAAGGCGATGTCCGTCGGAGAGCCGGATGCGGTAACTCCGCACGTCCGGTTCGACGAGCGGGATGTGGAAACGGAGCAGGGAGGGGCTATTGAGGCACCGCCAGACGAAAGGGGCGGGAACAGACAGGCCACTCCTAAACCACCGCGCCACATCTCGACTCTACTTCTTCGGGGAAGTAAAACCGAATATGTGCAATTAGATAAAGGCGATTTGACTTCGGATTACCAGGATACACCAGGTCACTGGACGTGAACTGAAAAAACGTCCTTTTTGACGACCGTTACGCCCCGTTTCAGGGGTTTTCGTCGCGTCGCCGAGTTGCTGTTTTCTTCGTATTGGGGTTAAACCCTATGCAGAACTTGTCGGCCGGGGCAGAAACAGCCTCGGCTTCTTTGTTTCGGAAATACTCTTGAAGCCCGACGAATCCACCCTCTACGTCTCCGATCTGGACGGCACGCTGCTGGGCAACGATACGTCGCTGTCGCAGTATAGCAAGGATACCCTCAATGCCATGTTGGATCAGGGGCTGCTCTTTACCGTGGCCAGCGCACGCATTATCGCCTCCATGGTTCGCCTGCCTGCCCACGTGTGATAAACCCGTCATCCTGTGGAAGCCGCCAGGGAAACCAGGCGTCCGCGCATATGGGTTGGTGAAGGCTTCCTCAAGCCGAGAAGACGGGAGATTCTTCGCTCCGCTCAGAATGACCCGCTTTATAGTAACCATTGGCGAAAACTGTCATCCTGAGGAAGCCGTCGGGCTGACAAAGGATTTCCCGTCCCCGAAGCGGGGTGTTTTCATTTGGAGGAAGAGAGATTAAGTGTTAATTTTATTATGACTTAATCAGCGCATCCCCGTCCATCGTCGTGATCGGAGAGTGATCGAAGTGACGGTCCATGAGGCAGTCCTTCTCGGACTGGTGCAGGGATTGTCCGAGTTTCTGCCGGTGAGCAGTTCGGGGCATCTTGTACTGGGCCAGGCGTTGCTGGGCGTGCCGCCGGGCGACCTGGTGTTCGAGGTTGTCGTCCACTTCGGCACATTGCTGGCCGTGCTCACGGTGCTGGGAGGCCGGATCCGGGGACTGGCCGCCGGCTGTATCCGCCGGGAGGGTGCGTCCTTGAGAATGGCGCTGCTGTTGCTGGTCGGCACGGTACCGGCCGGCGTGGTCGGTCTTCTTTTCGAGGATTTTCTGACATTGGCGTTCAGCAGCCCCGTTGCGGCGGCAGGTTATCTCGTGGCTACGGGAACCGTGCTGTGGAGCACCCGGTTTGTCTCGGGCAGACGGGAGGAAATCGGGGTCGCCGATGCCTTGTTGATCGGGCTGGCGCAGGCGCTGGCGATACTGCCCGGGATATCCCGCTCCGGTCTGACCATCAGCGTGGGGCTGTGGCGGGGGGTTGAGGGCAGGGAGGCGGCGTCTTTCTCGTTTCTGTTGTCGATACCCGTGATCCTTGGCGCAACCGCATTGAAGGCGGGCGCACTGATCGCCCATCCGCCGACCTGGGACGTGGTTGGACCCCTGGTTGTCGGTCTGTCTGCGGCTTTCGTTTCCGGTGTTGTGGCGATCCGGTGGTTGTTCGCCCTGCTGCGGGGCGGACGGCTGGATCGCTTTTCCTATTACTGCTGGGCTGTGGCGTTGTTGGCGTTGACATTGCTCTGGCTGCGTACCTGAAAGGGGCTGTGATGCGGATAAAGATGGTTTGGGCTGTTCTGATTGCCGTGTCGGGCTGCAGCGGAAAACTGGACGTTCTCGACGCGGAAGACCTGTCGAATATGCTGTCCATAACGAATCTCTCGGCGCAGCCGGTGCTGAATCAGGACAACCCGCCCCGGATTGTCGGGGTGCGCATTGAGGCGGACGTGGTCCACGTGGGCGAAGTGCCGATCGACGTGTCCTTTATTCTGACCTGGCGGCTGGTTGACGACCAGAATGCCACGGTAGGGCAGGCGTCGAAGCAACTGGACGGGAATATGGATCCCGGCGCGGTAAGACGCGTGACATTGACGGTGGAATTCGAAGCACGGGAAAGCGTCGCAGGTCTGCGAAACGTGGCGACCTTCGATCCGGTTTCCCCGTAACCGAGAAATGGCTTGATCGGGTTTGGAAAATGTGGTATTTTCCGATCCGTTCTTCTGTTTATGTACGCCAACTCCGGCATCGCTGCCGGGCTTTTTTTCGTCCGGAAAGGAATGGATGGAACTTTATATTATCCGGCACGGGCAGTCGGCGAACAACGCACTGGAAGAAGGGGGTCAGCGGGTGTGCGATCCACCGCTGACCGATATCGGCGAGGCCCAGGCCCACCGGCTGGCCAGCTACCTGGCCGAAGCCGGAGATGGCGTAGAGGGGATCCACCCCGCGGGAATGCAGCAGAACTGCGCAGGGTTTGAATTTGACCGGATATTTTCCAGTCCGATGTTGCGTGCAATCCAGACCGCGGCGCCCGTAGGAAAGGCGCTGGGGATCCGGCCCGAAATCTGGATCGACATTCACGAAGAGGGCGGAATCTGGCTGGATGAAGGGGACGATCGGGGAGAGGTGGTGTATCCGGGGCTCACCCGGAGCGAGATCGAGGCGCTGTTCCCGGAATTTGCTATACCCGAGACGATCACGGAGGCGGGCTGGTGGAACCGGCCTCCTGAAGTCAAATCGGAGTGGCGCGCGCGGGCGAGAAGGGTAGCATCGGTACTGCACGAACGATTCGCGGGCACAGGGGAGCGGATCGGCATGGTGTGCCACGGCGGATTCGCCAACGATCTGCTCCATGCCGTGTTCGCCGGAATGCCGGACAGCATTTATTTCGAGAATCCCAATACGGCCATGAGCCGCCTGGACTTCAATGGCAAGGGATGGGTGCAGGTTCGCTATCTGAGTCGTGTGGCGCATCTCCCGCCGGACCTGATCACACCGGAGTTGTCCGTGTAGCGTAACGTCCAGGGACGTGAGACGTAGAAATTGAAAATGAGATTCGGAGGGCTTACGTCGGATTCGCCCGCTGAGCCACCGGACGGCACGGCAACCGGCTCGTTTTCCAGGAGAGAGGTCGTCTGATCCATTTCCATTATTAGAGGTGTCCTGTTATGGCCAGATCCGAAGTCATTCTATCCGGTTTTGCGGATGAGGGTCCGGAAAGCAAAAGGGCCGAAGAACAGCTGACGATGATGTCGGCCCTCGGGCTGTCGTATTACACCATCCGGTTTATCGATCTCGGCAATGGCGTTAAAAACGTCATGGAGCTGTCGGACGAGGAAGTACAACGGCTCCAGGATCTCCACAAGGCGTTTGACGTCAACGTCTCCAGCGTAGGCTCTCCACTGGGCAAGGTCAAGCTCGTAGACGGGGAAGACGGCACGCAGAACCGGTACGTTCCATTTGAGTCCTATCTGAAGAACGACGTGCAGCGGGCGATCGATCTCGCACACGCATTCGACACCAAGCTGCTCAGAGGATTCAGCTATTACCATCCGCACGGGGAGGACGCGTGGGCGTACCTGGATCAGGCGGCTGACCAACTGGGGCAGATCGTTGAGAGATGTGCGTCGGCGGGCGTGGTCTACGGTATGGAGGTGGAGGCGGATCTGATTGGCGGTGACGGGGACACGCTGATCGCACTTTTCGAGAAAGTCAATAGTCCATACGTCTGCATTATTCCCGACGTGGGGAACATGGAGTCAAAGGGTCACAGCCCGGACAGCGCATACAAGCACTATGTCAAAATGAAGCCCGGCGTGGGCTGGATACATATCAAGGGGTTCAACAACCCGTCGAACCAGGCCATGCTGACTGCCGCGGAGGAGCGGGGGCTGACCCGGTTCATCCCCGTGGACCGGGGCGATTCGGGGCACGAGCAGATGTTGCGCGACTTCCGGGACCTCGTACCGGAAGTCCGGGGGCGCCTCTCTCCACTGGGTGTGCCCGGCGTATTCGTGGACCTGGAGCCGCACGTTAAGGGGGGCGGCCAGTTCGGCGGCGCCAGCGGGGTGGACGGGTTCGGCGTGGCCTTTCGCAGCCTCTGCCGCCTTCTGGATTATCTGGAGTATGACTATCATCTGACCGGGTACGAAGATATCTCCAATCCCGCGTCGTAAACCTTCGCGGGCTTACAACGCCAGGGGTGCGGTTTTCGCGTCCCTGGCCTTTTTACTGTCCTGTCCGAGGTCTCAGTGGTTGCTTCTCCCCACCCGTCGGAGTCCAACAGGGTTACCTTCGCCCGGAGCCTGGGCTGTTTCGACGCATCGATGATCGGCATCGGAGCGATGATCGGCGCGGGGATCTTCGTGCTGACGGGCATCGCGGCGGGGGAGGCGGGCCCGGCGTCGATTCTCGCGTTCGCGCTCAACGGCCTGGTGACCTTGATGACGGCGTTCTGCTACGCCGAACTCGCATCGGCAATTCCTGAGGCCGGCGGGGGCTATTCGTTCGTCAAAAAGGCGTTTCCCGGCCCCGTGGGGTTTCTGTCCGGGTGGATGCTCTGGTTCGCGTACACGGTGGCGTGCAGTCTCTATGCATTGGGGTTCGCGGGGTACTTCTGGGAGTTTTTCCACAAGTACCTGCCGGAAGTCAGCCATACGATTCAGGCAACGGCAGGGGTCCAGCCGTCGGTTGCGCTGATAACGGTGATCGTTAGCGGCGTCTTTGTCTGGTTGAACGTACGTGGCACGGAGGTGACGGGCAAGGCGGAGAACGTGATCACCATCTCCAAGATTCTGGTGCTTCTCGTTTTCGTCTGGTACGGGCTCGTGCACATCTACGCGGCCCCCCACGAGGCGGCGAAGAGTTTCTCGCCCTTTTTCCCGAAGGGGTTGGGCGGAGTGCTGGTGGCCATGGGGCTGACGTTCATCGCGTTTGAAGGGTACGATCTTATCGCGACCGTTGCCGAAGAAATCAAACAGCCCGAGACGAATATTCCGAAAGCCACGTTCATTTCCCTGGGCGTGACCGTGGTTGTCTATCTGCTGATCGTCTTCGTCTCTCTGGGCGCGGTTCAGCCGGAATCCACCACGTCGTGGGAGTTTCTGGGCAGGTACCAGGAAACGGCGATCGTGAAGGCGGCAGACAGTTTCATGCCTGCGTTTGGCGTGGCCACCATCGTCGTCGGCGGGTTGCTTTCCACCATGTCCGCATTGAACGCGACCGTGCTGGCTTCCAGCCGCGTGGCATTCTCCATGGGCAGGGACCGGTGGCTTCCGTTGGGCATGGCACGGATACATGCCCAACGGAGGACCCCGCATATCGCGATTATGGTCACGGGTGCGATTCTGACGTGCATCGCGCTGCTTCTACCCATTCACGTTGTCGGATCCGCGGCGAGCCTGATGTTTCTGCTTACGTTCACGCTGGTGAACCTGTCGCTGCTTGTCCTTCGACGGCGGGCGCCGGAACTGCAACGCAGGTACAGAATACCCCTGTTTCCGTGGCTGCCTCTGCTTGGCGCGTGTTCGAATATGCTCCTCGCGGTTTATCAGTTCCGGTTCGATCCGATGGCGTGGTACGTCGCGCTGGGATGGATCGCGTTGGGGTTTTTCGCGTACACCGTCTATTTCCAAAAGGAGTCGGGAGAGGCCGAGCCACACGTTCTGGATGCGCTGCCTCTGGAGACCGCCCGTGGGCCTTACCGGGTTCTGGTGCCCGTGGCCAATCCGGATACCATTTCGTCGCTGCTGGATATTTCCATGCCTATCGTGAAGGCGAAGGATGGCGACCTGATCGTGAGTACCACGGTGGAGGTGCCGATTCAGTTGCCCATCCAGGAAGGAATGAAATACATCCACCACCGGATGCCGTTGTTGCGAACCGCGCAGACCCACGCACAGAAGCAGGACCTGCGCGTGGTGTCGGACGTCCGGGTGGCGCACCGCGTGGACGAGGGCATTCTATCGGCGGTGTCGGACGAGCACGCGGACCTGATGGTGATCGGATGGAAGGGTTTTACCACCACCCGGGAACGGATTTTCGGCGAGGTCCTCGACAGGGTAGTGAACCGCGCCACCGCAGACGTGGCGGTTGTGAAGTTACAGGAACAGGCCAGGTTCGATCGAATACTGCTGCCCACGGCCGGCGGACCCCATACGCGGTTCGCCGTTGAATTGCTGGAGCCTATTGTTGCGGCATACGGCTCACGTGTAACGGCATGTTACGTAATACCCGAGGATGCGGACGCGGAGCGGGAACAGGAGGCCATGGGGTGGATGCAGCACACGTTGCGCAACGCGAATCTGGGCGAGGTGGCGTGCCGCGCGATCCGTTCCCGTTCCGTTCCGGCGGGCATTGTCAGGGCGGGAGCGGATTTCGATCTGGTTGTAATGGGCTCGGCCAATACGGGCCTGTTCCAGCAACTACTGTTCGGCGAGGTGCCGGACCGGGTGGGTCGCTTCGCCAAGACTTCGGTGATGCTGGTTAGAAAACGCGAAGGACGCGGTAAGGCGTGGCTGCGGCGATTGATGAGCTGAGAGGAGATGCCATGTTGAACGGAGGCGCAACCACGCTGGACATCACGCCGCCACTGGGGACGTTAATCCCGGGGCTTTTTCACGAGCGCCGGGCTGAGGCGATCCACGATCCGCTGAATGTGCGAAGTCTCGTGCTGGAGCGCGGCGGGGATGGAATCGCAATAGTCGTATGCGATCTGATCGGTGTGGCGCGGACATACCTGGACGCGGCGAAGGCGCGCATCGCCGACGCCACCGGACTGACGCCCGACCGGGTGCTGATCTGCTGCACGCATACACATTCGGGCGCCCAGACGGGAAATGACCCATACACGGAGTTCCTCGTGAAACGGATTGCGGATTCCGTGCGCCTGGCCTGGCGCGGGCGCGAACCCGTGGTGGCGGGGTGGGGGCGCGCGGAAGAGGAACGGCCGGTATTCAACCGGCGTTTTCACATGGCCGATGGCACGGTGCGGACCAACCCCGGTCTCCGCAATCCGGACGTAATGGAGGCCGCGGGCCCCGTGGACCCGGAGGTGGGCGTACTCTGCCTTCAGAAACCGGACGGCACGCCCGCGGGACTGTTGTGCAACTACACGTTGCACTACGTGGGCGGGGGAGACCACGAGCGGGAGGTCTCGGCGGACTATTTCGGGTACTTTTCGCGGCTCATCCAGCGGATGCGCGGCAAACGGTTTACGGCAGCGCTTTCCAACGGCGCCTCCGGCGACATCAACAATCACGACGTCATTGGCGGAAGCCGTAGCGCCAACGACCGGTTTCAGCACACCGAGCGGGTCGCCGCGCTGGTGGCGGCGCATGCCCTCTGGGCATGGAACGGGATGGCGTTCGCCGATGACCAGGCTCTTGGCGCCGCATTGGAAGAAGTGGCGCTGCAACGGAAAGCCCGCCCCTCGCGGGCGGACATCGCACGGGCCCGTGATATCGACGAAAAGGGACGGGGAACCATGGCGGAGCGGGCATTCGCCCGGCGGATTCTGCGCCGTATGGCGGAAGTACCGGAGGAGGCGCGGACCTGGGTTCAGGCGCTACGGATCGGAGACCTGGCGTTGGTGGGCGTGCCGGGAGAACTGCTGGTAAGACTTGGGCTGGATATCAAGAAACGGTCTCCGTTCGGGCAGACGATGGTGCTTGAACTGGCCAACGACAGCGTTGGATATCTGCCCGATGAGCAGGCCTATAAGGAAGGCGGCTACGAACCCGAGGCCGCCCTCTATGCGCCGGGTTCAGGCGAGCGGATCGCGGATGCGGCCGTCGAGCTGCTGAACCGGTTGCATCGGGAGCGGTCATCGGTGCCTTGACGGGAAACGGCTCCGCCGCCGGCCGAATAGTGACGTATTTTGTGACCGAACACGAAAGGAGGAAATATGTCCGAAAAGGTACGTATCGGAGTCATTGGCGCGGGCGGCATTTTTCGCAGCCGACATTTTCCGGGGTTGGCGAAGGTCGGGAACGCCGAGGTAGTTGCCATCTGCAACCGGAGCGAGGCAAGCGCGGGCGCGATCGCGCGCGAATTCGGCCTGTCTCCGAGACTGATGACGGATCCGACCGCGTTGATCTCCAGTGAGGACGTGGACGCCGTGATGATTGGCACGTGGCCGTACCGGCACTGCGAATACGTGCTGGCCTCTCTGGACGCGGGAAAGCACGTCTTCGTGCAGGCGCGGATGGCGATGAACCTGCGCGAAGCGAAGGCCATGTACGCCAGGGCGCGGGAGACGGGCCTGGTCACGCAGATTTGCCCGTCGCCGATGGCGATGAAGGGCGACTGGTTCATCCGCCGGCTGATCAGGGAGGGATACCTGGGCGATATCTACCACGTGTACACACGGTCGTTCAGCGGCGACAATTGCGATCCGGACCAGCCGCTGCACTGGCGGCAGATTGACCGGTATTCCGGTTTGAACGCGCTGAATATGGGCATCCTGGTGGAAATCGTGCAACGCTGGGCCGGCCAGATGAAGTCCGTATCGGCGGAAGCGGAGACGTTTATCAGGGCCCGGCCGCTTGCCGGCGGCCAGGGCACGGGGCCGGTTGAGCGCCCCGACTCGGTGCATATTATGGGACAGATGGAAAACGGCGCGCAGGCCGCGTTTCTGTTTTCCTCGGTGGCGCGGTTTGGCGTGGATCCTCAGGTGGAGCTCTACGGCAGCGAGGGGACCCTGATCTACAAGCTGGACAGCGATACCATTCTGGGCGGGAGGGCCGGAGACAGCGGGCTGTCCGAGATTCCGATACCGGACGCCGAGGCACGAGAGTGGACCGTGGAGCAGGATTTCGTGAGCGCGATCCGGGGCGGGCCTCACGGAGATACCACCTTTGAAGCCGGCCTGAAGTACATGGCGTTTACCGAGGCGGTTTTCCGATCCGTGGAACGGGGCGGCGTGGTGCATCTGCCCCTGGCGGACTGAACGCACTATCCGAAAGGACCGTTGTCGTGGCAGCGGAATATGGAATCGCAGTCGTTGGTACAGGATACATCGGCCTGGAACATATCAAGGCGATAGCAGCGAACCCGCATACAAAGTTGCATGCGATCTGCGGATCGGAGCGCAGCGCGGGTCGATTGCGGGAGATGAAGGCGGAATTCGGGGCCGAAAGGGTGACGACGGATTACGCGGAGATTGTCTCCGATGAAGCGGTCGACGTGATCTATCTGTGTACGCCCAACCGGCTGCACGCCGACGAGGCCGTTGCCGCGCTGGAGGCCGGTAAGCACGTGCTCTGCGAAAAGCCGATGGCGACCACGTTGAAGGATTGCCGCCGCATGGTTGCCGCGGTAGAAGGTTCGGGCCGGCAGTTGATGGTGGGCCACGGCGCGCGTTTCAGGCAACTGCACCGGGCCGTCAAGGACCTGTTCGATTCGGGCAAACTCGGCGAAGCCTGTTTCTGCGAGTCGGACTACGTCCATTCGCTGGAACCGTTCCTTCGGGGTCCGGGCCACCAGTGGTGGCGGCACCCGGGTGAGGGACAATTCGCGGTGATCGGCGGGGCGTGTCACCCGCTGGACCTGATGCGCTGGATCGTGGGGGAATTGGAGGAAGTGTCGGCCTACGGCGTCACGAAGGTTCTGCACCACGTGGACTGGCACGATACGGTGATCGCGTCGTTAAAGTTCAGGAACGGTGCGATTGGGAAGTGCCTGGTATCCGTGGGTGCGCCCCGGCCGTATTCGATGACGTTCAATCTGTATGGAACCGAGGGTACGGTGGAGGAGAACCGGCTTTATCTGAAGGAGTTCGGAGAAATTGAGGCATTTGCGGACATTCCGTTTCCGGTATTGGGCGAGGTTCACGCGTGCGCCGAGGAACTGGCGCATTTCCTGCACTGCCTTGACACGGGCGAGACCCCGATGATTGACGTCAAGGACGGGGCACGGACAATGGCGGCGTGTTTCGCGGTGGCGGAATCGATCGAAACCGGAAAGCCCGCGAAGGTGGTCACGGAGTTTTGACGGGGGTTGCGGCGTGTCGAGGAGAGGTTTGGAATATGGGTGACGTGCGGCTCGTGGCGTTTGATCTGGATGGCACGCTGCTCGACGATCGGGGCCGGATGTCAAGCGAGTCTGTCGAGGCGCTACGGCGGCTGGCACGAGCCGGCATCGCGATGGCGTCGATCAGCGGCCGAAACGTGGGGAAGAGCCTGGCGCCGTTTTTGCCCGATCTGAGACCGCCGCTGCACGTGGGGAGCTACAATGGGGCCATCGTGCTGGGAAATGGGGCGGATAACGAGCGGCCGTTGTTGCACGAGCGGCGATTGCCGGGGGATGGACTATCTGCCCTGTTGGATTTTATTGGCGATTGGCGGTTGAATTTCATCTACTGCAGGTGCGAGGCCGTTGGACGCGGACTCAACGAGGCTTATCTGACCGACGAGAAGACGGAGTGGATTGGGAATCTGGTACAAATGACCGGTGTGAATATCGTACTCGACGCGGACCTGTTGGCCAGGGCGCGGGCGTTCGTTCCGCCCCCCAAAATGATCGTGTTGCCGGGCCCGCAACGACGGGAAGAGGTGTTCGAGGAGATGGGTTCCGCGTTCGGACAACGGTTCTACCTGGCGCGCACGGGAGACGACCGGATAGAAATCATGCATCCGGAGGTGAACAAGGCGGTGGCGTTGCGCGAGATCTGCGATGCGTGCGGCGTCTCGCTTTCTCAGTCGCTTGCGATTGGAGACGGGGACAACGATCTTCCGATGCTGAGGGCGGCGGGAGTCGGCGTGCTGATGGGAAACGCGGACAGTCTGACCAGGGATTCAGCCTCCGCGGCAGGCGTACGCATGGCCGAATCGCTGGAAGACGAGGGATTCTCGAAGACGTTGGCGCGGTACGTACCGGGCGATTAGCCGCAAACCGAATAAAACTGCAACTATGCGACGCGACGAAAACCCCTGAACCGGGGCGTAACGGTCGTCCAAAAGGACGTTTTTTCAGTTCACGTCCAGTGACCTGGTGTATCCTGGTAATCAGAAGTTAAATCGCCTTTATCTACTTGCACATATTCGGTTTTACTTCCCCGAAGAATTGCGAATCAAGGTTAGCGTTTCATTCCGATCGGGTCTCGGAATCTTCTTCGAGGCGCGCCCGAAGGTCCACGCTGCTGGACAGAATGTGCTCCTCCATGGCCCGCTGCGCGGCTTCTGCATCGCGTTTCCGGATGGCGCGCAGGATTCTTCCATGCTCGTCCACCGACATCCGGGCCCGCACCTCCACCGTATGGGTTGCGGGTTCCTCCAGGCTGGCCCTTATCCACTCCTGAAGGTAGTTGCGTATCATCACAAGGAGGTTGCGGAGAATCGAATTCTGGGTCGCCCGGGCAACGGCCAGATGGAACCGAACGTCGAATTCCAGAAACTCGCCGGGCTGGTCCAGCGATGCTTCGATTCCGCCGATTGTCCGGTCGAGTTCCCGAAGGTCGGCTTCCGTGGCGCGCCCCGCGGCCAGGAATGCATTTCGGGATTCCAGCATGAGCCGGGTCTCCACGAGGTCGGTGATTTCCTTCGGGTCCAGCAGCAGGCCCCAACTCAGGGATTTTTCCAGGTATCGGCCGCTGTTGTCGCACACGAACGTACCCTCGCCGATCCGGGGTTCCAGGATACCCATTACTGAGAGCGTGCGGAGGGCTTCCCTGAGGGAGGTCCGGCCGACCCCGAACTGTTTGCAAAGGCTTCGTTCCGGCGGCAGCCGATCGCCGGGTTTCAGCACGTCCCGGGAAATCAGATCGATGATCTGGCCGACGATTTCATCGCTCAGCGACGTGCGCCTGACGGGTGTCATCTGTTCGAGTGCCGGGGTAGGGCGTTTCAGGTTCACGCGATCTTTCCTATATGAATCAGTGACTTACATGGATGGACGGGATCGACAGGATAAAAACCCAAGACCGGAAAAACCACGAAAACCGGCCTCACACGGAGACACGAAGGGAAAGGCAAGAGGCGGGAAGACGTGAGCCGGGAGAGGGCAGAAATCCCAAAACGGCGGGCAACCACAGGGGTTGACCCTGGAAATACAAGGTTGGCACGTGGGACGGCGATATCGATTTCAAGGACGTCAGGTAATCGTAGGGGCGGTTCGCGAACCGCCCGCTCGTCACGGCCGAAAGTTTTCGCTTTACAAAGGTCCCCAATTGGGTTAACCTTATATTTGCAATTGGTCTGACCATCATCATATCAATAAAGGAACAGACCGGGTTACCTGCTGTCAAGAGAAAACTTGCCGGAGGATGGCGCGATGGGCCGAACACTCGATATCGGAACGCGCATCGAACTGGTGCCGATGGATCTGCACTTTCATGAAATCACAATCGGGCTTTACCGGCTGGAGCGTGATGGGGATCCCGAGTACCGCGTACACACGTACAGCGGAAGAGCGGGGGCCGACCAGCGGATCGCATTTGTCTCCAACGCAATGGTGGCGCTGGGCGGAATGGGGCAGACACCAGACGGGCTGCTGCGGTTTCCCTGCGGAGAGGTACACGAACTGGCGTGCCGGCGGGTCTTTCTGGAGGCATGCAAGCTGGCATCCGGCAACGAGCTCAAGGCTCGCCCGCTGACGATCCAGGACAGGAAATCAGGATTGAATATAACCGTCTCCGGCCTTGGTGACGGCACGTACCGCGTGGGTGCGGAAGGGGAGGGGAAAGACGGCGCGCGGAGGATCCCTGCAATTGCGGGCGGGCTGGTCAAACTTGGAGAAATGCAATCCCGAAGCCCGGATACAGTCGCGTTTTCGTGCGGATACGCCCACGACGCGGCGGTGGGACTGCTCCTGGTTCGCGCCCCCAACGTGCGGGCGGCGGTCCGCGAGCAGGAAATGACGGGGTCCCGCGGCGTACTGGCCGCGCCCAGCGAGCAGCGATAGCAACACAAACAGGGTTTTGCACAGGAGAATCGGATATGGGGACTCAAACAGTGGGTCCAATGACCTGCCGCGAGCGCGTTCTGGCGGCGCTGAACAGAGAGCCGGTAGACCGGACGCCCGTGTGCAATCCAACGTCGGTGGCAACTGTGGAATTGATGGATCTCGTGGACGCGCCTTTCCCGGATGCGAACCGGAACCCGGAATTGATGGCGCGGCTGGCCGCCACCGGACATACGGAGTTGGGGTTCGACTCGATCATGCCCGTATTCACGATTATCCAGGAGTCGTCGGCGCTGGGTTGCAGGATTCAATGGGAGCAGAAAGACAACTGGCCCACCGTGAAGATGCGCGAGCCCATCTGGGAAGACGTGGACGACATTCAGGTTCCCCCCGGCCTTCTCACGCACCAGGATACGAAGTGCGTGTTGGATGCGATCCGGATTCTGAAAAAGGAATTCGGGGATGAGGTGGCCGTCATCGGGAAAACAATGGGCCCGTGGTCGCTGGGATATCACTGCTTCGGAGTGGAACCCTTTCTGTTGATGTCGCTGGACGACCCGGACAAAACGAAGGCATGCCTGGACAGGATGAAGGAAGTAACGGTGGACTTCGGTGTGGCGCAGATCGAAGCGGGTGCGGATGCACTCACGCTGCCGGATCACGCAACCGGGGACCTGGTGAGCGGGGAGTATTACAAGCGGTATCTGCGCGATCTGCACATCGAGTTCGTGGAGCGAATTCCGATTCCGCTGATTCTGCACATCTGCGGGCGGACGGTGGATCGGATGGAATATATCGCGCAGACGGGGATGTCCGCGTTCCATTACGACTCGAAGAACGAGCCCGGAGAATCCATGGAAGCGGTCGCGGAGCGGATCTCGCTGGTGGGCAACATCAACAATCCTGAAACGCTGTTTTCAAAAGGGCCTGAAGCGGTCCGCCAGGAGGTCATCAGGAATCTGGACGCGGGTGTGCATCTCGTTGGTCCCGAGTGCGCGATACCGTTGCAGACGTCCATCGAAAACCTGAAGGAAATTCCCGGGGCTGTGCGGGACTGGCACCGGGAGCGGGCGATGCCGGCAGGATAAAGGGGCGAGAACGTAATGGCGGATATCTCTGATATCGTAAACGAATTCATCCGTGATGAGATCGAAGAGTTTCTTGAACGGAAAGACGAACGGGAACGGGCAATCGACACGTTTGCCCGGGTGAGTCCCGAAATGCAGGCGATTGCCGCGGCACTGATCGACGGAGACCATCATGAGGTCGACGCGCTGACCAAAGGCGCCCTGGATGCCGGCACCGAAGCGCTGGAGGTCATGGACGACGGGCTGATCGCCGGAATGGGAATTGTGGGCATCAAGTTTCGGGAGAACTTCATCTTCGTTCCGGAAGTGCTGGCTTGCGCCCGGGCGATGAAAGCCGGCATGGCCTATATCGAACCCATTCTCTCCGCGTCGGGCATCGAGCCGATCGGGACGGTCATTATGGGCACGGTGAAGGGCGACCTGCACGACATTGGAAAGAATCTCTGCATTATGATGCTTCGCGGCTCCGGTTTTGTCGTCCACGATCTGGGAGTGGACACGTCGGAAGACGAATTTATGGATGCCGTGGAGGAACACGGCGCGCCGCTTTTGGGGATGTCGGCGCTGCTGACGACAACCATGCCCAACATGGGCAAAACAATCGAGGCATTCATCGATGCCGACTTGCGGGAAGACGTGAAAATTATGGTGGGGGGCGCACCCGTCACCCAGGAATTCGCCGACGATATGGGCGCCGACGGGTACGGCAAGGATGCGATGGCGTGCGTGGACCTGGCCAAACGTCTGCTGGACGAGATGAAGGAAGAGACCAACCTGAACGCGTGAGCCAAACCGTGCGGAAAATCGACAAAGAGGAATATCAGAAGCGACTTGACAGGATCACGGAACTCTTCGCGGGCATGATTGCCCATGCCGATGAACTCTCCACCGTGCGCTGCCCGTACAAGAACCGTTTCGACGAGTGTACGGCCAGATTCGGCTGCAGAAATCAGCGAAAACCCCGTCCGGGCGGAACGCTGCTGATGTGCGGCGGAGACGACAAGCTGGACTATCGCGGCGCGTGGGAAACGGAGGCGAAACACGGCGCGTTCGTCGGAGGCGGCGAATAGAACGCATGGGTACCATAACTCACGAGGGGAACAGGAAGACGCTGGCTGCCGGGAAGACGGTTTTCGACTATGCGGATGAACTGGCGGTGCAGGTGCCCACGTCTTGCGGGCGTATGGGGCACTGCCACGAGTGCGTGGTTGAAATCAGGCGCGGCATGGACGCGCTGGGGCCCAGGAACGACGTGGAGTCGTTCCTGCGGGAGAACTACCGCCTCGCCTGCCAGGCGGTGATTGAAGACGCCGGGGCCGACATCGAGTTCTCGCCGCTGAGACGCAAGCCCAAGATTCTATCCAGTACCCTGGAAAGACCAATCGATCCGGACCCCCTGGTCACGCGCCGGGGGGACGTTGTTTATTATGACGGCGCGGCCGTTGACAGGTATCGTGGCCACGTGTTCGGCATCGCGATCGACCTGGGCACGACAACGGTGGTGATGGATCTTGTGGACCTGGCCACCGGAAAAAGCATCCACGTGAGTTCGTTCGAGAATCCGCAGCGTTTCGGCGGCAGCGATGTAATGCACCGCATCTCATACGACGGGGAGTTTCAGGGCGAACTGCAGAAGGCCGTTGTCAGCGCGATCAACCACGAAATCCTCGAACTGGGAAAACGCTTCGGGTTTGCGCGCCAGGAAATTTACGAGGTGGTTGTCGCGGCGAACTCCACGATGCGGGACATCTTTTTCAAGCTGGACGTGCAGAGCATCGGCCAGAGACCGTACAAGTCAGGCGTGGAGCATGCCTGTCTGCTGGGCGAACGGGAGACGACGTCGCTGTTTGAGGGTTCCCGGCGCCTGGGTCTTCGCGCCAATCCGAAGGCGAGGGTCTACGGGTTGCCCCTGATCGCCAGCCACGTTGGGGCGGATACCGCGGCGGACCTCGTGGCGACGGACCTGACGTCACAGGATGGCGTGGTGATGCTGGTGGACGTAGGGACCAATACCGAGGTGGTGGTCGCATGTAACGGCCGGCTTCTCACCGCCTCCTGTCCGGCCGGGCCCGCGTTCGAGGGCGGGCTGGTCCGGTTCGGGATGCCCGGCCATGAAGGCGCCATCGAGTCGATCCGCCTGGAGGACGGCTTGTTCCAGTTCCAGACCATCGGAAACGTCGATCCGGAGGGAATATGCGGGTCCGGGTTGATCGATCTGCTCGCGGAACTCCGGCGGCACGATCTCATGGCGCCGAAGGGGATGTTCGCGGACCGGTCCTTTGAGATACCGGTTGTTTCGGATTACGGGATCACGCTGTCGCGCGAAGACGCCAGCAATCTGGCCCAGGCCAAGGCTGCGAATTTCTGCGGGCAGTTCATCCTGATGCGACACCTCGGGGTCGGTCCGGAAGATATCGACACGCTCTACCTGGCGGGAGGATTCGCGAATTACGTGGACGTCCGGAATGCGATCGAGATCGGGTTCCTGGCGCCGGTCGACGAAGACCGCGTGGTGAAGATCGGGAACGCGGCGGTGCAGGGAGCGCGTGAGGTGTTGCTCTCGCGGGAAAAAACGGGCGCACGTGGAGGCGCTGGTGAAAGAGATCGAACACGTCGAGCTCGAGACGACACCGGATTTCTTCGAGGTGTTCGTGGAAGGCTGCCAGTTCAAGCCCATGCCTGTTTCGAGAAGCGGAAGAATCGGGTAGAAGTAAGAGGGAAGCCGGTAGAGGAAATCTTCGCCCTGCATGTTATTCCTTCTTGCCTCCGGCACGAAAGGAAACCTCACAAGGCAGGTAATCTCTACCCTCTTCCGTCTGCCCTCTCCCCGCCTTCGAGGGGCCGGGGGAGGGGCCTCCGGACCGGACACGAGTGCCGCGTAACAACACGAGCATATTCGCATGGCGATAGTTTCCAAAAAATCCAATCCGGCGCGCGGTGACGGGAAGAAGCACTCCCTGCGCCATCTGCTCGAGGAAACCGACGAGTTCGTGGTCTGCGTGGAACTGGTCAATTCCCGGGGCGTGATCACCGAGCGCCGCGGACGCCACGTTCTGGACCTCGCACGTGCGCTTTCCGACCATCCGGGCGTGCACGCGCTGAGCATCACCGACAATCCGGGCGGAAACGCAACGAACAGCCCGGATACGATGGGTATTGACCTGTTGGGCAGAGGACAAGAGGTGATCATTCACATTTCGTGCAAGGACTGGAACCGGAACGCGCTGTTGAGCAGGGGCTGGGAACTCGCGAGCGAAGGATTCGAAAACGTGCTGGCGCTGTCGGGCGACTATCCCGCGGGTGGATATCGGGGACAGGCAGGCGGCGTTTTCGATACGGATTCCGTGGGCCTGTTGAAGATGTTTTCGGACATGAACTCCGGGATGCGCTTCGAAGGCGCCAGAGGCGATCAGGTCCTCAAGCCCACCCGATTCTTCCCTGGCGCCGTGGTAAACAACCACAAGCGACATGAACGCGAGGTGATGCCGCAATATTTCAAACTTGCGAAAAAGATCAGGAACGGCGCAGGATTCATCATCAGCCAGATCGGGTACGACGCCCGCAAGCAGGACGAACTGTTGAAGTACATGGCCCGTAACGGCCTCCGCACGCCGGCGATTGCAAACGTGTACGTGCTGAGCCCCGCCTTGGCCGGATTTTTCCATGCGGGAAATATCCCCGGCGTGATCGTAACCGACGAATTGTTGGAACTCACGCGGAAACACGCCCGCTCCCGCGATAAGGGCAAGGCCTTCTTCCTGGAGTTTGCCGCGAAGCAGTGCGCGATCGCCAGGGGACTGGGGTATCGCGGCGTGTACCTTGGCGGGCACCTGAAGTTCGAGGACTTTGCGCGGATCCTCGAGATCTCGGGCGGCTTCGGAAACGCGGACTGGAAAGACTTCGTTTCCGAAATTTGCTTCCACCAGCCGGAAGAGTTCTTCTTCTTTGAGCCCGACAGGGACACGGGTCTGAGTTCGGACGAGGTCAGCCTCCGGTATCGCCATTCAAAACAACCAGACGTGTTGAGGGCCTGCAGGGGTCGCGTTTCCGCGGGCTACAAGATGAACCGTTTCGTGCACGAACAGGTCTTCGAGAAGGATCGCCCGGCCTTTCGCATCGGCAGAAAGATTTTCGAGGCTGTCGACCGCGCCGGAAGCGGGATCCGCAGGGCGGTGCATGGCGCCGAACAGGCGGTGAAGATACCGGGCTTCGACTGCCGGGACTGCGGCGATTGTTCGTTGCCGGATATCGCGTTCCTCTGTCCGGAGTCGCAGTGCGTTAAGAACCAGCGAAACGGTCCCTGCGGCGGGACCCGTGGGGGTCAGTGCGAAGTGGGGGAGAAGGAATGCATCTGGTCGCTGGCCTACGAACGGCTGAAGGCATACGGAGAGGAAGAGAAGATGCTGGACGGGCCCGTGGTCTTCAGGGACGGCGCCCTTAAAGGCACCAGCGCCTGGGCAAACGCGTTTCTGGAGCGGGACCACCACGCCCGCGTGAAATGAGGCGGACACGATGAAACTGGACGGCCGGGACGGCGAATTTGTCGTTGTCGGCGAAAACATCCATACCACCCGGGTTGTGCTCAGAAAGGGACGGCTCGTCGTGGAGAACCGCGAGGGGGTGGAAGCCGTCCGCTATTATGACACCCGGAAGAAACGGCGCTTCCTGGTGATTCCCGAGGATGTCAAGAAGACGCAGGATTACGAGGAAGGCCGCGTTAAACAAGTCAAGATTGCTCTGCAGGCGGCGATGTCCGGCGAGGCGCCACAGGCGGATGACGGCCTGGCCTACCTGCACCGGCTGGTTCAGCGCCAGGTGGACGCGGGGGCGGATTACCTGGATCTGAACGTGGATGAAATCTCATTGCGCCTCGACGAGCAGAAGAAGGCCATGCGGTGGCTGGTGGACGCCGTGCAGGAAGTCAGCCCGGTGCCGCTGTCCGTGGACTCCTCCAACGTGGAGACGATTCAGGTGGGGCTCGAGGCCTGCGACGGCGGGGCCGGGCGGCCG
Source organism: Candidatus Latescibacterota bacterium (assembly GCA_963662665.2). Classification (GTDB taxonomy): domain Bacteria; phylum Latescibacterota; class UBA2968; order UBA2968; genus JAAXHE01. The sequence continues at coordinate 45,069 of CAXXJS010000011.1, read as the reverse complement.
CTGCTGAATTCGGCCTCGCTGGAACGTCTCGAGGCGCTGGATCTTGCGAGGCGGTACCACGCGCGGGTTGTCGTGACCGCCGCGGGCGAGAGCGGGATGCCACAGGACGCCGCGGAGCGCGTCGCCAATGCGTCCCGTATGGTGGACGCGGCGCTGTCCAGGGGGATCGCGATTGAGGATATCTTCGTGGATGCCCTGGTCTTTCCCATTTCCGTGGACGGCGGTTTCGGCAACCACTGCTTCGAGGCCATTCGACGGCTCCGCGCGGATTTCGGACCCGGGATTCACGTCACGGGAGGGTTCAGCAACGTGTCTTTCGGGCTGCCGTGCCGGCGTCTCATCAACGACGTGTTTACGATTCTGGCCGTCGAGGCGGGTGCGGACAGCGGGATTATCGATCCGGTAACCAGCAGCCCGCAGAGTGTTTTTTCCATGGACCGGGAGACGGAACCCTACCGGCTCGCGGAAGATATGCTCCTCGGAAGAGACCGGATGTGCAAGAGTTTTCTGCGTGCCTACCGCAAAGGCGCGCTGGACGTGTATCGTTAAACCACCACAGGAGGAAACAGGGAGGAAATGAAGACATTTCTCGAACGCCTGGAAGATTCCAGGCCAATGGTTTACGACGGGGGTTTCGGCTCGGAGCTGTTCAAGGGGCGTATCGAATTGACGAACAGCGCGCTGGCGAATGAACTGCATCCGGCCGCGGTGGTGGATATCCATTCAGCCTATATTGAAATGGGAACCGACGTTATAGGTACCAATACCTTTGTCGCTTCGCCGCTTCACCTGGAAATGGCGGGCAAAACGGGGGCCGAGGCCGGGGCGATCGCCCGGCTGGCCATGGAACACGCGAGAACGGCGGCTGAAAAAAGCGGTAAGGACGTCTATATTGCGGGCTCTATCGGCCCGTCCCCGGGGGCTATCGAGTCGGACGCGGGGGATACGGACTTCGGAATCGCGGACGTGAAAGTGAGGGCCGCGCACGAGCAGGTGATCCACGCGCTGGCGGCGGCCGGGGTGGACCTGATCTGTATCGAGACCATGTTTTCCGCGAAGGAGGCCGCCATTGCGGCGGACGTGGCCAGGAAGACCGGCTTGCCCATTGCCGTAAATCTGACGTGTAAGTATACAAAGGACCGTAAGACCGGCGAGGTGATCTATCGGACGGACTGGGGGCATTCTGCGGAGAATCTCGTGGATTTTCTGGGTTCCGGAGAATTTTCGGGTGGGGACAATCTGCTGGATCACGTGCATGTCATCGGAATGAACTGCGGCGCCGAGACGCGGCGCGTGGAACACACGGGGATGTCTTACGCAATCAATGGGATCCGGCAGTTCCGGGAGGCGTTCGAGGCGAGGGGCATCAACGGGATCCGGTTGATGGCCTATCCGAACGCGGGACTCCCGCAACTGGAACGAAAGACCGGTCGGACCACGTATACCCAGACCGCGGAGGACATGGCGTTGGCTGTCCCCGATCTGATCGTCGCGGGCGCCTACATTGTTGGCGGTTGTTGCGGGACGGGGCCGTCGCATATCCGGGCTTTCCGGCGGATGGTGAACGGGGAGCAAGGGAAGAACGGGAGCGGCGGCGATTTTTCCGGCGTCGACAGCCGGCAAGACGAAGGGAACGGACGTAGGGAGAATGGGTGACCGATGGCCGAATACCAGGTACTCTACTGGAAAGACATCCCCGCCCAGGTGCGGGTGTTCCACGGGAAGCGGCGGGTTTCGCGGCAGATGCCGTCGAAATACCAGGAGGCGATAGACCGGCGTGCGATGAAGGAGGGTCTGGCCGGAACGGACGCGTACCTGGCGCACTGGCAATGGAGCGAACGGCAGGAGCGTCCGGGCGACCCGCAGGCGGTTCTGCTGGCGGTGGCAAAGGAGCTTGAACGGGCTTTCGACGAACGGGTCGCATAAAATAGAAGGTTTACCGGGCTGTTGCACAATAAAAAAGAGGAGCCGGATTTTCCGGCTCCTCTTTTTTGATTCTGTCGCAAGTGGGACATGCCACCCTACAACACCCCTGCCCCCTGAACGGGAGACGCAACGGTCAGTCGTTCCTCGATCCCCTGTGGCTCGTAGTACCTGTTTCGCATGGCCTCGATGATACTCTGCACGCCTTCTGTCGATACCAGGACCATCATGCTGCCACCCAGTCCGGCGCCGGAAATCTGTGCGCCTTCAGCGCCCGCGTCCAGTGCGATATCGACCATCTCATCGATTTCGGGGATGCTGCAATTGTAGTCGCCCGGCTGGAGTTGGAGGTCTTTTTTCGGGTCGAATCGAGGCGCGTTCAGGTCGATGCGGTCGCCGTCATGGGAGACGTTCATCAATTCGCCGTAGAGGTCCACGCGGTTCCGGTTCAGAACGTCCTTCAGCTTCATGCTGCGGGCCGATTCGGAGATGCCGTATGCGATGACCAGGCGAATCCGGTAACCGTCCGCCGGTTCGTCGTGGGTGGCGAACTGCTGTTGCAGTAAGCGTTCCTCCTCCGGAAGCTGGCTCAGCAGCCCGCGCCGGTCGATCCGTTCCGGCAGGGATTGTATCAACAGGTAGATTTCGGGCTGTTCCAGGCATTCCACGACGTCGCCGAGATGGAACTTCTTCTCAATATCCAGATCCCTCCTGGCCTCCACAACCCCCCGGATGGCTTCCGGATGGCGGGTTTCCAGGTAGTTTCTGAGATAGATCTCGCCGATCTCGTAGGTTGCCGTCTTTTCGTTGAATTTCTGGCCGGCCCCACCGGTTTTGTTGGCCTGGATACCAGAGTCGAAGATGATGATCTGATAGCCGTTGGGGAACGGCAGGTACGCGTCGATCATCAATTCCGGAAGGGTCTTCATATGCGTGATTTTACCCAGACGTCCGCACTTGATCGCGGCGTGGTCGCCGAAACCGCCGCGGGTCCCCACGTACCATTCCGCGGTACCCGCGTACCTCACGAACTGCCCGTCGTCCAGATCGATATCGTTGACGTGCGTCATGATCTCCGTCGTCGCGACGACAACCGCGGACGAAGAGCTCAGGCCGCCCATGTCGGGTAGGCTGCTGCCCATGACCCCGTCGAAGCCGCGCAGTTGCTTCCCGGGATAGCGAGTGTGCAGGAAGGCCGGCGGCGCTTGAAGTTTGGTCACCCAGTCTTCGTTCACGCCGGCAGCCTTGCGTTCGTCGGTTTTTTCCTGCGTCCAATCCAGCCACTCGGCATCCGAACGGATCGGTACGTTCGGATACGTATCGGACAAATGGAAACGTCGGGTTCCATAGGCCGAATTTAGATTCCGGACTTCCACCCGGCCGTCGTCTCTCCGGGAAAAACAGATGAGAATCTCTTTGTCCAGGGAGATAGGGTTGATGAAGGCGCCCCGGTGGTCGGCGTGCATCCCGACCGTGTTCAACCGGCCCGGCGCCCTGACGAAACTGACGTCCCTGTCGCCGTAGGCCTCCCTGAATCGCACCGCGGTTTCCAGGAGGGCGCCGAGACGTTCTTCGACAAGTTCCTCGCTATTGCCGTAGATGGACCGAAGGCGGGAGATCAGATCGTCGTTCCGGCCTCGAATCGCAGGGATCCATTCATGCGTGGTCTTCTGTCCAATCATCCATTTGTCCTTCCGGAATCCGGCGCCTGCAACCGGTTTGTTCCAGCCGGTGTGGGGGACGCCTTTCGACGCGCCATGGACTGAAGGGGTGAAAAGAGAAAACGACAACGCTTCTGATGGATTCGAGAGGCGTTGTCGTTCTGTTCTGCGAAGATGCCGCCGCACCTCGGCTGGAAGGCGAATTACAGCTTGTCCGGATCGAAGATGCCTTTCTGCGTGTCCACGACCCGCTCGGACCTGGTCTTGAACATCGTGCCGGCCGGATAGTAGCCGGCCTTGACGTAGGCGAGGCCGTAGGAGATGCACATCGGCCCCAGCAATGTGCCGGGGTCCGTGAGGGAATCGCAGGCCAGTTGCGTCCTGTCGCCCAGCACGACGCCCATTTTGGCGCCGCCCAGGTCGTACCAATTATCGTTGATTTCGACCTTCAGGTTGACACGCTTGTCGCGATCTCGAACCCCCTGGATAATGCCCAGGTTCGCGGCCGTGGCCTGGTTGCCGAAGTGGGTGGCGTAACCGCAGAGGCTGTCGCCGAGATACGAGGGATGGGGGAAGTTGGCTTCGTCCAGCATGAGGACGTTCTTGATTTCACCCCGGATGGCGTTGTCACCGTGTTTCTTGTGGCCGCCCAGAACAATGTTGCCCCGAAGATAGGCGCCTTGCCGTATATCGTTATTCGGGCCGATAATTGTGGGACCCTTGACGCCGGCCGTCGGCTCTATGACGGCGCCGGAACCGACGTAGACGTCCCCTCCGTCCAGGTAGATCACGGCTCCGACCACCTTTGCGTCGTTCGCGACGTAGAGCGTATGGCCCTCGCCATCGAGCGCACCGTGTACGAAGAGCGGTTCGCAAACGGCGCCGGGCTCCACCAGCACCGTGTAGTTCCCGACGCCCGGCAGACCGGTGCGTTCTTCCACGCCTTCCGCCGAACCGATCTTGTCCGCCAGCCATTCCCTGGCGTATTTCTCGATCCCGTCTTTGCCGATGAGATCCACGACCGACCTGGCGCCGTCGACCAGCGCGCGGTGTTCGAACGGGTATTTATCGAGGTCGAAAAAGTTGGAAGGTCTCAACTCAGCCGGTACCTCGCCGGCCGCCAGTTCGGTAACGATGACCGGACTGTCCTTCGTGCCGGTTCCGTTAATGGCCATTGCCTATTCCTTTCAGCATTCCGTAATTTTCTCGAGGGTTTGATTGTGCAGGGCCTGCGTCCGGCTCACCAGAACGTCGAAGACGGTCTCGTAATCCTCCGTGGGCTTCGCCACTTCGTTTCCGTCGAAATCGGAGACGATCAGGCCGGCCTGTTCAGCGATAGCGATCCCGGAGAAGACGTCCACGTAGGGCTGCTGCCTGGCAAAATAGACGTCGATCTGCCCGGCCGCGGCCTCTGCAAAAGCGTACGGGCCGCCGTTGGGGTGGAGCATTTTGAAGGCATCGATGACCGGCCTGTATTCATCGATGAGCGGCATGAGGAATTTGGCAGGTTTAAGGAGGTATGATTCCACACACGCGTCGCCCACGTCGGAGGCGGGTTCTCCGTGCCGTTCCTTACGATAGCTTTCGTTCAGCCGCTCCACGCCGGTCAGCGCGTTTCCGTCCAGCCTGGCCATAAAGGCGCCGTTTCCGTTGGCGAACGCCAAATCTCTGTTGAAAACGTCGCCTGTGACGGAAACAAGGTGATCGAAGTTGGCATTGAAGAGCGCAAGGGAACTGTATTGCATGAACGGCAGCCCGCGTTTGTACAGCCAGCTGCCGTCGAACGGATCGGAGACGCCATAGATCTTTTCGCCTTCCTTGCCGCCCGTGAGATCCACCATACCGGCTTCCTCGGAAAGCAGGACGACGGGATGCGTACTCTCTTTCAGCCTCCCGATGTAGGCCCCTTCCGCGGCTTCGTCCACGCCGAAGATCTCGGCGTCCCAGTTCTTGTAGTCGCCCTCCCGCGTCCGGATGACCATGGCGCCGCTGGCCTTGCCCTGCAGATCGTGCAGGATATCCAGGGTTTCCGCAACGATCGCCAGTCCGAGCGCCGTGAAGTCGTCTACATTATCGGTTCTACTGAAGTTGTTGATTCTATTTTCGAAAATCTGATCGTCACCCATTCGTGACCCCTTCAGCATAAAGTGGTTAAATTTATGTTTTTACGGGACTAATATGACTGCTATCGAGGCTGGATCAAACAGTCAATGAGTATACCATATTCCCCCGGTGATGTCAAGCCAAAACATATTGCGGAACGGGTGCCGGGATGTTATCGTTAATCGAAAGCAAAGCCTTAAAAGCGGGACGACGTGAGAGGACAATCAGCTATAAGCTTTCAGCCATAAGCGGTCAGCTTGAAGCAAAGACATACAGCGAGAGGCAAACGGCGGGACTACAGGGAAGCCGTGAGGTTGGCCTCCCTGTGTGAAGACGTTTCGCCCGCTCGGTGGTGTGGTTGGGGGTTTTTCCGTGCAAATCCGTCCAGCAACATAGCTCGGTCGGGCGATTCAGGTAACAGGGCAGCCGACTCCCTTTTACGCCGCTGAGGTAGTTCACGGAAAAACCGGCCCCGCGCCGAGCGGCGCCCTTCTTTTTCGCCCTTTTTCTTGGGCGAAGCAAGAAAAAGGGCAAGGGAATAGGGGACGTTTGTGGGGTAGGGAGATTCATTGTATGCAACGCAGTGGCCCAGGTTGAAACGGCCGCTGAAGAATTCTCGATCGAGACAGTACAAGCAAAGGAGAAAGAATGGTTCTTCGCGGGAAGATTGTGGGCACGGAAACACCCGTGTCGGTAACGATTGATGATGGCCGAATCTCAAATGTTGGCGAAGACGGCGAAGCCTCGTTGGGCGGCGCCGACGTGTGGATTTCGCCGGGCATTTTCGACGTGCAGGTCAATGGGGCGGGCGGGATCAACTACAGCTCCGGGGACCTGACGGTGGAGCGCGTGCTTCAGGCGTGTGAATGGCCGTACCGGGCGGGGACGGCACTGTTCTGTCCCACGGTAACGACCTCGCCCGCTGAGCAGGCGATTTCGGGTTTAAGGGCGCTGGTCGGGGCGTGCGAGCAGTCGAAGGCAGCGGATGCGTCGTTTGTCGGGTTCCACGTGGAGGGGCCGTATATCGCATCCGAGGACGGCCCGAGGGGGGCGCATCCCCTGGAACATACGCGAGACCCGGACTGGGACGAGTTCTGCCGCTACCAGGAGGCGGCGGAGGGCCGCATCCGGATTCTGACCCTGGCGCCCGAACGGGAGGGATCGCTGGCCTTTATCGAGAAGGCCTCGGATGCGGGCATCATCGTCGCGTTGGGACATACCGGGGCCAGCCGGGCCCGGATCCGGGAGGCTGTGACGGCCGGGGCGCGGATGTCCACCCACCTGGGCAACGGGGCGCACGCGGAGATTCCCCGCCACGATAACTATATCTGGGAGCAGCTTGCCGCCGACGAACTCTGGGCGGGGATCATCCCGGACGGTCACCATCTGCCGCCGCCCGTGTTGAAGAGCTTCTGCAGGTCCAAGCAGAAAGAGCGGGTCTGCCTTGTGAGCGACGTGTCGTCCATTGCCGGGCTGCCACCCGGTGTCTACGGCCGGAGCTACGGGACCGACGAGGTGGAGATTCACGGGAACGGGAAGATCTCCCTGGCAGGTACGCCGTATCTGGCCGGGGCGTCCCTGTTTCTGGATCACGGGATTCCGAATACGGTGGCATATACGGATGCCACGCTGGCCGATGCGGTGGAAATGGCGTCCAACAACCCTGCGAGGCTGCTGGGCGTGGACGACCGGCTGGGACGCGTGTCGCCCGGGATGGACGCGAGCCTGACGCTGTTCCGCTGGGCGGAGGGGCAGGAGGCGCTATCGGTCGTGGCGACGATTGTCCGGGGCGAAATCGCCTACAAAGCGTAGTCTTCCGGCGCCGTGCAATCCAGACGCAGATAAAGGGGTCCGTACTATGGAGCGACTCCAGGGCATTGTGGACCGGATCACGTTTCAGAGCGAAGAAAGCGGCTACACGGTTGCCAGGTTCCAGCCGGAAGGCGCCCGGGATACGGTCACCGTTGTGGGTACGACACTTTCGCTGGTTGCGGGGGAGTGCGTGGCCCTGAAAGGGGAATGGACGGACCACGCCCGGTACGGCCGGCAGTTCAAGATCGAATCCTATGAAAAGGTATATCCGTCTACCGTACATGGAATGCAAAAATACCTGGGTTCGGGGCTGATCAAGGGGATCGGACCGGTGATGGCCGGACGAATCGTGGACCATTTCGGAAAAAAGACGCTGGAAGTGATCGAGAAGGCTTCGAAACGGCTCGTGGAGGTGGAGGGGTTGGGGCGGAAGCGTGCGACGATGATCGAGGAAGCGTGGAAGGAGCAGCGCGAGATCCACAACGTGATGCTGTTTCTGCAGTCGCACGACGTGGGTACGGGGCACGCGGTGAAGATCTGGAAGCAGTACGGGCAGGATGCGGTCTCACTGATTCAGGAGAATCCGTACCGGTTGTCTCGCGACGTCTGGGGTATCGGTTTCGCCTCCGCCGACCGGATCGCGCAGAAACTGGGCGTGGAACCCCAATCGGAGCAGCGGGTCCTCGCGGGTATCCGTTACGTGCTGGACACCGCGGCGCAGTCCGACGGGCACGTCTATGTGCCCGTGGCGGAGTTGATGGACCGTTGCGCGGAGACGCTGGAAGTGTCGCACAAACTGATCGCGCCGTGTATCGACTTGCTTCGCGAAGCGGAAGAGGTGGTCGTCGAGGAGGACCGGATCTACATTCCTTCGCTCTTCTTTGCCGAAAAAGGCGTGGCAACGCGGGTACATCAGTTCTCAAGCATCCGGCGGGTTGAAACCCGCGACATCGTGGCGGAAATCGCGGCGATCGAGCAACGCGACGGGATCCGGTTCGCCTCTCTGCAGAAGGTTGCGCTGGAAAAGGCTCTTTCCCACAGCCTGCTCGTGCTAACCGGCGGTCCCGGGACCGGCAAAACCACGACCATCAGGGGCCTGATCGCCCTCTTCGAGGCGAGAGACAAGGACGTATTGCTGGCCGCGCCTACCGGACGGGCGGCAAAACGGATGTCGGAAGCCACCGGGCGGGACGCCAGGACCATACACAGGCTGCTCAAGTTCAGCCCGGGCGAGTGGAAATTCGACATGAACTTCGAGAACCCTCTGACGTGTGACGCGATCATCGTGGACGAAGTCTCGATGGTGGACGTGGCATTGATGAACAGTCTGCTGCAGGCGGTGCCGGTCAGCGCCACGGTGGTCCTGGTGGGGGACGTGGACCAACTGCCTTCGGTGGGGCCGGGGAATGTCTTGAAGGATATCATCGGCTCGGGAGAGTCGGCTGTCGTGTCGCTGAACGAGATTTTCCGGCAGGCGCGTGAGAGCCGGATTGTTATCAACGCGCATCGCATTCTGGCCGGTGAAATACCGGAGGTGGACAACAGCCGGAGTTCGGATTTCTTTTTTTCCGAGGTGGACGACCCGGAGGAGGTGGTGGAGACGGTCTGCGGGCTCTGCCGGGACAGGCTGCCGCGTGCCTACGGGGTGAACGCGATTGACGATATCCAGGTGATGGCGCCGATGTATCGAGGCGAGACCGGCGCAACGAACCTGAACCGGGTGCTCCAGGAGCGGCTCAATCCCAACGGGCAGGAACTGCAGCGTGGCGGCGTTCGCTTCCGGGTGGGAGACAAGGTGATGCAGGTCCGGAACAACTACGACAGGGACGTGTTCAACGGGGATATGGGGCGGGTGGCGGGGATCGACTCAACGAACCAGGCCCTCGCCGTAAGGTACCCGGAACGGACCGTGGGTTACGACTTCACGGAACTGGACGAGATTGTGCCGGCCTACGCCACAAGCGTGCACAAGAGCCAGGGGTCGGAGTATCCCGTCGTTGTACTTCCGCTGACCACCCAGCACTATATGATGTTACAGCGAAACCTGCTGTATACCGCCGTCACGAGGGCGCGGGACCTGGTCGTCATCGTTGGCACGAGGAAAGCTCTCGCGATCGCCATCAAAAACAACCAGGTGGCCGACCGGCACACCTCTCTGCCGCAGCGAATCCGGGCAGGGGCGGGCGAATCGCAATCGGCGCCTTCGTGATTGTGTTACTCCGCGACCCGTCGGCCTGCGCAAGCAGATTCACACTGAGGTGGTTGTACTGGCGGGCTTCAAACCCTTCCTCACAGATCAACGAAGTGGATTTGTGCACCCATCTCGCCAATTCTTCGAAATCGTCGATGAGCGGCCCTAATTCCGTGCATTGCCGATCACTTCGTGCTAAATTCGATCTATGGCATCGCTCCTTTTCGTCCACGCTTGGGCGCACGCCCTTACAAGGACCTCAAGAAGATTATTCACGCCACTTCTCTTTGTTGGAGATTTTCGGCATTACCGCAACTCCTATACCCATTCACAGCTCGTGAATATCCCTCTAAAGCGGTGTTAATAGTGCTAATTTATCCTTCTATCGTATGACAACGTCCAGCTAAAAGACCTGCGCAAAGAATGGGCAACACTCAGAAACCAGCCGCGTAGAGTCCCAACTGTTTTGCCTAAAGGCAAGGTGCCCCAAAAAAGGCAGTCAGACCATCGCCGTAAACGTGACAAAGAGGGTCAAGAATGGTTCAAGAAGACGTCGTTTACTGCGTTACATCGGCTTCTACACAAAATCGACCTTACAGTTCGAACGGATTTTCGATAATTGGTCTGATCGAGCAGGCGTTAGTCTTCCGCGGGCGATGCGCCGAAGATAAATCTGATTTGATTTTTTTATTGTGTAATGTAATATTTCGATCATGTTGGAATAAAGAAGCTAAATTCAACTTCAAGAGGTCAATTCATGAGAAAATTTACATTTACCCTGTTCCTATGCCTGTTGCGCTCTCCAATAGGCGATGCTGCCTCTCCGTCGGAAAATGGCAGTCATTTTTGCGTCCCAGTCGATCTGGAGAAACTCGAGCAATATCGCCAAACTCAACCCGTTGCGAGCAAACGGGCACTGGATGCCGGAGAGCCGCGCACGGTGCGAATGATCTACTTCGTATCCGACCCGCAAAGGTTCAGGCAAGAAGTGGTCAATAAGATGAAAACAACCATTCGAGAAGTACAGCGCATTTATACCGATCAGATAAGGGCGCATGGTTTCGGAGAAAGAACTTTCACTTATGAAAAGGATGCACAGGGTGAACCCCTGGTTCATGTCGTTTATGGTAGTGGAGGTAATTACGACCACTGGCGTGCGCTTGATAGAATTGAATGGGAATATGGATACGATCTCGATTCTAATATTTACTTTATCGTTCTCGGCAACGAAGAAGACATTCAATCTCGAAATGTATTAGGGCTTGGTCTCCAGATATCGAGAAATGGTGGATGGGCGATATTGAGGCAATATATCGACCCGAATTTCGTCGTCAGGGCGGCCCATGAACTGGGACATGCTTTCGGATTGTGGCACAATTTCAACAATGATGCCTACATCATGTCTTACGGGGGTCAAAGCCGAATCAGGTTATCCGAGTTCAGCGCCGGGCATTTGGCCGTACACCCCCATTTTAATCCCAATAGTTCAATGTCTCAGGAGTTTGTTACGGATTTGCCAACGTGTGATATCCTTTCGTCACGTTCATATCAGACCGGAGCAACAAGGGTTCCTATCCAACTGGAACTCAGCGACCCTGACGGTCTTCAACAGGTATCTCTATTTGTCACGACGCCAGAAACCCACTTTTCCGCAGGCGCTCCAGAATTGAAGACAGGTCGTCTATTAGACGGCGCGACGAATGCGACTATTGATCTCCAGTATGACGGCATTATTCCATCGGATCCCGGTAATACGAATCTCTCCAATCCTCTTGTACACAAGATGACGTTCGAGACCGTGGATACGCGCGGTAATATCCGCAAGATAGGTCTTTCGCTTCTGCATGATTCCACCCACAAACTCGTCATTCCCCTGGACAGGCAGCAAGAGCCCTGGGGGCATGGAGCCAATGGGGTGGCTTTTTCGCCCGATGGAAAGATCCTCGCCGCAGGGACAGAGAACCTGACTGTTGAACTGTGGAACGCAGAGACCGGCGCACACATGGCAACCCTCGAGGGATATGACCCGAATCGGGGGAATATCAAGCAGGTTTTTTCTTTGGCCTTTTCGCCCGATGGAGAAACCCTCGCCACGGGAACATGGCATGGCAGCATCAAGCTGTGGGAAGTGGCAACGAGGACCGAGATAACCACCTTCACGCTTACTGCTTATCATAGTCGGATCATGTCCCTGACCTTTTCGCCCGATGGAAAAATCCTCGCCGCTGGAATAACGGATACTGAAGGGAGCGGCCCAGACATTATTAGGTTATGGGACATGGAGACTAGAACCCAACTCTCCCCTCTTGTAGGCCATACACAAGGTGTCCAGAGTGCGGCATTTTCACCGGACGGAAAGATCCTGGCTTCAGGTGCTTTTGATAGCACGATCAGGCTATGGGACGTGGCGACACAAAGGCAGATTGGCGCCCCCCTTCCCTATGAGGACACGGTCACGTCTGTGGCATTCTCACCGGATGGGAAAACACTCGTTTCAACTGCTTTCAATAACAAAGTCGCTTTTTGGGACATGGAAAAAAGAGTCTTTAAGGATCAGTTTTATGTAAGGGTGAATGATATTCTCCGTTATGCGTCATTTACCCTTGATGGCAGGAAAATTATAACCGCGTCACAGGGTGGGGATATTGATCTTCGGGATGCAAATACATACGAAAAAATCGTGAGATTTCAGGGCAACACTAACGCTCGACTGCTTGGTGCTTGTACAGCATTTTCCCCTGATGGCACAACTTTCGCCACGTCATTAGGCGGCGGTTATGAAAGAGAGGGGGATTACACGATCGTCTTGTGGGACTTGTCTCCTTACGTCACCCCCGTGGTACATGTGGCCGACTTCAATCTCAAAGCGGCCGTTCGGGAAACTTTGGGCAAATCCGGCTACGGACCTCTGACCAGGGCTGATGTGGAACGTTTGACCACACTTGACCTGAGGAACCGGGAGATCCGCGATTTGATCGGGCTTGAATTTGCAACCAACCTGACCACATTGAATCTCGAGGACAACCCGCTGAGTTCAGCAGCCATCAACACATATATTCCAGACCTGGAAAAAAGAGGTGTAGAAGTCCTGTTTGACAGACCTGCTCTTCCCGCAGACTTTAACGGCAGTGGCACTGTCGACTTTGGCGACTTTTTGGCATTTGTGAATCATTTCGGATTGAGTCGGGACGATGCAGGGTATGACGCGAGGTATGATCTGGATCGCAATGGCGAGATTGGGTTTGGCGATTTTCTGATATTTGTCAATGCTTTCGGCAAAACCCAGTCATCTTGAACCGGGGGCTGGGGGGCAAGGCAAATGCAACTACCGATAAACACGAATGAAGAGGCAAAAACCCCCAGCCGGCGATTCGGGAGACCTGCCGTCGCCGCAGGGTCGGTCTGCGATTTGCGGATCCCCAAGACAGGAAACCGGACAATTCCCATCGTAAAGGCGATCTGATAAACCGGCCAGCGCACGCATTGGATCGACCCCCGCGACTCCGCCGCCACGGCTCGGGACTCTCCGATTCGCTCCCTTTTCCTTATGCGCGGGTGCCCTGTTGCGGCTTCCATCAGTCCTCGTTCGCGGACGAATCGGTCTATGTACCCGCACGGGGACTCCCAGACTCGGACGCTGTAGTAAGACGCCAGTGACTCGAGCGCATCAGTCACGGGCCCGCATCCATGTCCGACGTGTGACCGCAAATAGTCGAAGCAGCCCCCAGCTTCATGGTACCTGAGCAATTCCACGTCGCTGCATCCGACGCCACCGGTCAGAGATCGACCTTGACCCCGGCCTCGAACGCCGGGACCGATTCCCATCGCTGCACCACGCCTTCACCGTCGTTTTCGAACACGGCCAGTTCCAGGTCCACGCTCGCCTTGCCATCCAGGCTGAGGCATGCCGACTTGCCGTCGGGCGTTGACGCGGCCGCAATCCACGACTCGTCCCGGGAGCGGGTATACTCCGCGGCCTCGTCGTGGCCCACCCCCCTGATATCGAAACGGTCCGTGCGCTGTGACACCAGCGACAACCACCGGTCGATCTCCTCGAGCTTCAGCACGCCAAACTTCTGCTCGTGGGTTGTGATCTCAGAGAAGAACCCGCTGTCCAGCGCCAGGCGGACCGAGCCGGCCGCCCGTTCCGCGGCCTTGTCCATGTCATTGGTCGGGTTGTCCCCGGCCCAGGTCGTACAACCCGTGAGGACGTCGGGCTCCACCAGGTGGCGGGGCAGCATGGCGCCGATATTGTACATCTCCGGGTCTTCGGGGATATAGTCGTAGAACAGGCTGTTGAGGCCGTAGGGCCACCAGTTGGGGAACAGCCGCTCCCACTTGACCTGCCCCAGGTGGTAGGTCGAATAGACGAACGTCCGCCCCCGTGCCTTCAGGTATGGCAGGACGCGCACCCCCACCTCGCCCCAGTGAAATGCGGCCCGGCGCGGTGGCTTCAGGCCCCGCTGGTCGTACCAATGGTCCACCCGCTCGAAGATTTCCTTCAACTGTGTGTCGCTGTACTCGCCAATGCCGAAATCGAACGGAATCAGCTTGTAATAGTCGAAGGCATGCGCGTCCCAGTCCACCTGTCCGGCGCTGTATAGCGCGCGCATAAACGGCACGACTTCATCCGGGACGAGGTCCAGGAAACAGGAGATCATCGGACGGTACCCGTACCGGTTCATCACCTCCGTATAGCGGAAATCGTGGCGCCCCCTCCCGTCGTCCACCCGGATGGTCACGTAGGGCGGCATCATCTGCGCGACGAACGGCTTGCGCGCCGCCCAGACGATTGCACGCCAGAATAGGGCGTCCAGCCCCATCGCGTGGCCCAGGAATTCCTGGTGCCAGATGCGGGGCGAACACGCAAACTGCACCGCACGGCCGCTGCCGCAGACGCCTGCCAGCGCGACCGGAAACTGGTCCGGCTCGTAGGCCGTGCCCGGGACGTTATGGCGGGAAAAAATGAGCTGGTCCTTGCCCATCGCAGCCTGCGCCAGTTCCACAACGTGCCGCCCCACGCGCTTGATTTGCGAAATGGTCACGGGTCGCTTCAGCCGGACCATACTGCCGCTCTGCTGCGTCCAGTTGATGAAGTGGTCGTTGTCCCCGATGCGCAGCAGGTCCGACGCCATCGGAATCCGGTCCACCTCAAGTCCGAAGAGCCGAAGCAGCGGCGGTTTGTACAGCCGCAGTTCACCGTCGAAATTGACCAGGCCCATCCCGGCCTCCTCCACCCCCGAGGCGAGCAGCTCGGTCTCCTCAAGCGAGAGGACATCGCCAAGGCGCGCCTGCGCGATCACCACCGCGGCGCAGCCGTCAAGCAGTTCGGCAGTCACGGACCCGGCAGCCAGATCGTGAATCCTGAATGGAAACCCGAAGTGCTGTAACGCCACCAGCACGGTCTGTTCCACGATGCTGGTATCCGTATAGCTGCCCCTGCTGTCCACCAGTACCAGCAGGGCTCTGTTGCCCCTGCTCTCGCGGCGGGGGCGTTGTACCATTTTTCGCGGTGAAAATCCCATTGGAAGTCCCCTGATTGAAATATGCCATTCGGTATGAATTGATCTGCCGGCGGGCTATTCTGAGCCATGCGAAGAATCTCCCGTCGCTTCCGTTCAGTGCAGGATGCAAACGTGCCGCCTCTCAGGTGTAGCCACGTGCAGATCGCGCTGGGATGATCCTATGCCGCAGTAGATCCTTCGTCGGCCTGGCGGCCTTCTCAGGATGACAGCCAAAGCGAAGTTGTGAAGGATGCATGTCGATGACAGTTACCGTAAAGCATGTCATTCTGAGCGGAGTCGAAGAATCTCCCGTCTTCTCCAGTGTCCCCGACAAGAGCGCGCAGTAGACGCATCTGCGCGGAGACATCGTCGACATCGAAGCAGGCAGACAGGAATGTCCGCCCCACCTTCACATCGGCTACTTGATCTGCCGGGTCCCGCAGAAGTAGGGACGCTTCTAACAGGACGGGATGTCGGGGTCCCCGTGACACGACCAGACCGGTAACGGTACGTCAGGGAGGCAGGATTGCGGAGGGGGAAACTTTCAGGGGTTTACCGACGGCCGAAAGCGTGAAATCGCTCGACCGACGTTGAGGGCATGGGAAACGCCCGAGCAATTCCTGTGACACGCTGATGCGATCAGATCGACTCGAACTGCAACGTAGAGAGATTCAGTGTGGATGAGCGTTTCGACAGTTGGAGCATTTCCATGCCAACCACTTCGTTGGACGCGTTGTAGTCGAGCACAACTCCCGGGGAAACCTCCTCGGACTCGACTATGGGAGAATTGTCGAGGCGCAGGTACAGGGCGTCGGCTTCCTTGTCTACGTTTAGTTTCATATTCTTCCTCTCATGCCACAATCAGCATTGTTATCCCATACAAGCATGCCCTTGAACCATGATTTTGGCAAGCGGAAAAGTGCGGAGCAGGCTGCGTGGTAACGGCCCGCACATTCTGTCAAGGGCAGACGGTACGAACAGCGACGACGACTCCCCCCACCGCATCAGCCGTCGCCGGCCCTTCGACAAGCTCAGGGACCACAGGCTCAGGGGACCGGCTCGACAGACCATCCGTAGGGGCGGGTTTCAAATCCGTCCGCGACGACATGTCCGTATATGCGGTGCGACGTGGGCAGACAGGAATGTCCGCCCCACCTTCACACCGCCTTTCTCAGGATGACAGTTTGTGCCGAAGCCTGACAGCCACATATCGCCAATGGTAATTGCAATACATGTCATTCTGAGCGCAGCGAAGAATCTCCCGTCTTCAGGATTGTACGTGTCGGATATGGTCTTTGTAAACGAACCTGTGCGCGGATCCATCGTCGGCATCGACGTGGGCAGACAGGAATGTCCTCCCCACACTCAAACCGGCTTTCTCAGGGTCAGACTCTCTCCGAATTCAGAACCCCGTCGATTTCCGTATCCGGGATTCGGCCGGGTCGAAGGATTTTCGGGCTCCCGCCCGAGACGTCGACGAGGGTGGAGGGACGCAGATCACGCGCCGTGCCGCCGTCCAGGATCAGATCCAGGCGCTCGCCAAGGACGTCGGCAGCCTCCCGTGCGCTTCGGGCGGGGGGTTGGCCCGAAAGGTTGGCGCTGGTGCTGGTTACGGGGCCGCCGACATGGTGCAGCAATGAGCTGGCCACGGGCGCATCGGACACACGGAGCGCTACTGTGGACGTGGACCCGAGCAGGTGATTCGGCAGTTTGGGCGATGCGGGAAACACGAGGGTGAGCGGTCCGGGCCAGAATGCGTCCATCAGGATTTCAGCGGCCCGTGAAACGTCGGCAACAAGCGCGTCCAGGTCCTGCCCGCCGCGGATGAGCAGAATCAGGCCCTTTTCCGCTTCCCGGCCCTTGAGGCTGAATATGCGTTCGAAAGCAATTGGGTTGAATGGATCCGCGCCCAGGCCGTAGACGGTTTCGGTGGGATAGACGACAACGCCGCCGGATCGGATGCGATCGGCAGTCCGGACAATTCCCGGACCGTCGGCCGTCAGGATGGGCGCCCGTTGCATCGTCAGAAACGGCTTTCCGGCCGGAATCGCGCCGAAGGCGGAGTCTGTTCGAAGGCAGTGACGAAGGCGATGAAATCTCCGAATCCGACCGTACCGTTGCCGTCCAGGTCAAAGCGCATATCGCTGGAACCGTACGCCCGTGCGAAGAGGACGAAGTCTGCAAAATCAACAGCGCCGTCGCCGTTGAAGTCGGCCGCGCCATCCGAAGGTGGAGGCGGCGGAGGCGGCGGTGGTGGCGGGACCGGGGGGGGCTCGCGGTGGTATTCCGGGGGGAAGTCTACGGTGAGCTGAAGGATGCTGTTGTTGTTCGTGTCGGCAATGTAGACCCTGCCATCCGGATCGGTGGCGAGGCCCGACGGTGAATTCAGCGTCGTCTCGGTACCGGGCCCTTCGGCCTGGTTGAATCCCGGAAATCCGGTACCGGCCACGGTCTGTATGATGCCCAGGCGCAGGTCCACAACACGTATCCGATTGTTGCCGGTGTCTGCGACGTAGAGATAGCCATTGTCGTCCGCCGCGACGTCCTCTGGACTGTTCAGCATTGTTCTCGTGGCGGGCCCGCCGTCTCGTGAGAAGCCGGCCTGTCCGGTTCCGGCCACCGTAGAAATAGTGCCGTCGGTATCTACCATTCGGATGCGATGGTTTCCGGAATCGGCAATGTACACCCGACCCAGGGCGTCTACGGATACTCCCCTGGGTCTGTTCAGTACGGCCAGTTCGGCCCGGCCTCCATCACCCGCGAAACCCTCCAGAAAGCTCCCAGCGACGGATTCGATAACGCCACCGGTGTCCACTCTTCGTACCCGGTGGTTGAAGCGTTCCGCAATCCAGACGTTGCCGATCGGGTCCGCCGTAACGCCCGCGGGGCCGGACAGATTCGCATCCACCGCCGCCCGCCCGTCGCCGCCGTATCCGGGAATGTCTCTGCCTGCGAAGGCGAGTATGTTTCCAGTGGACCGTTCGAACCGGCGAACGATATGACCGCTCTGTTCGCATATGATGAGATCGCCGCCGGGTATCAACGCAAGGCCCCGGGGATCACCGAGGCTGGCGTCAGCAGCCGGACCTCCTGTGCCGGTTGAAAAGCCGATTCCATTCCCGGCGATGGTGCGGATGGCGCCATCTGTACCCACTCTCCGGATCCGGTTGTTTCCTGAATCGGCAATGTAGAATGCACCCGAAGTGTCCACCGCCACGCCTCTAGGGGCGTTCAAGAACGCTTCGGTGGCGGGGCTGCCGTCACCGCCGAAATCCCCTTCGACCCCGCCGACACCCGCCACGGTCCTGACCGCGGCGTGATCGGGACCTATGGGCGGGAGCAGGCTGATCGTAATCTGTCCCGACGGGAGTCCCTGAAACCGGGCGGTTGCTGATACGTCGCCCGGTGTTGTACCCGCCTGGAAGAGAATGGATGCCAGTCCGTCCCGCACCACCGCCGTATCGCTACCTGAGAAAGCGCCATCGCCGGAGGAGACCTGGAAGATCAGGCGGCGGTTGCTGACGAGCGCGACTTCGCCCCTGGCATCCAGGATTCGGGCGCGGATTCTCGTCTGCGCCTCGCCGTTGGCGGCCAGCGCCGGCGCTATGGCATCCAGCACGACGCGTTCGGGCGGCGGCGGGGCAGTTTCGGTGACTTCAATAACGGTGTTTGCAGCGATGTTCCTGAGTCGCTGTGTGATGCCCGACGGCCATCGCACGGTCAGGGTATCGACCCGGTCGGCGTCGCCCAGACCGAAGACAGCGGTCAGGGCGTCCTGGGAAAGATAGGACGCGCCGCCCGTAATCTCCCGGGTCGCGGCTGTGCCATCGAAGGCGATTTCGAAACGTGTGCCGATGGCATCCGGACTGCTGCTCGTGGCGCGAGGGCGAATGACGAGCCAGTTCCCATTGAATTCCCGGTTCCGGTAGAGATGGTCGGCGCCGTCCTGCACGACCACGAAGACGTCCAGTCCGCCGTCGCCGTTGAAGTCCGCCAGGGCCACGCCACGGCTGTTGGCGCCGCCTGCCACCCGGAAGGAGTCAGCCATGTCCGTGAATGTCCCGCCTTCGTTTCGGTAGAGATTGTTTTTCACGCCGGCATTGGAAACGTAGAGGTCCAGATCTCCGTCACTGTCGAAATCGCCCCAGACGGCGCCCCTGCTGTCCACGGTGTCCGGTCCCGCAACATTGAAACTGCTGCTTGACTCCTGGAACCGGCCGTCGGTATTGACATAGAGGCGGTTGCCTTCGCCGAAGTAAGTCACGTACAGATCCAGGTCCCTGTCGTTATCGAAATCGCCCCAGCCTGCGCCGAAACTCGGACCGCCCAGGCCGAGTTCCTCCAGACCCGCGTCCGACGATGCATCCGTAAAGCTCCCGCCCTCGTTCCTGAAGAGTCGATTCGGCCCGCTGTTTGCGAGAAAGAGGTCCGGGTCCCCATCGCCGTCGTAGTCCGCCCACGCCGGCTGCAGGCTGCTGTTGTCGTCGTCCAGACCGACCTCCGCGGCGGCTTCGACAAAGCGGCCCCCTTCATTCCGATAGAACCGGTTTTCACCGAAGTTGGCCACGTAAAGATCAGGGTCTCCGTCTCCTTCCACGTCCGCCCAGGCCGCGCCGTACCCGTCTCCGCCGTCGTCCACGCCGACCTGTGCGGCGATTTCCGTGAATCGGATGCCGTCGTTGCGGTAGAGCCGGTTGGGCTGTTCGAAGTTCGTTACGTACAGGTCCAGGTCTCCGTCGCCGTCGACGTCCGCCCAGGCGGCCGCGCTGCCGTCGCCGTCGTCCGCCACGCCGACCACGGCGGCCACCTCCGTAAAGCCGTCGCCGTCGTTCCGGTAGAGCCGGTTGGACTGCAGGCTGCGCACCACGTAGAGGTCGGGGTCGCCGTCGCTGTCGTAATCCGCCCAGGCGGCGCCGAAACCGGCGCCCTCATCGGCCATGCCAAGGTCGCCCGCGACGTCCAGGAAACCGCCCGGCCTGGATTCCCTGCCGAAGCCCCGGAGGGGTATAACCAGCTCCGGTTCGTTCGGATCGTTGCTGAACAGCGTCAGTTCCGCCCGCTGCGTCCCTGTGTTGGCAGGACGGAATAAGACGTCAAGGCTTTGTCTCTGGCTCGACGGAATGCGCAGGGTGTCGTCCAGGCTGACGGAGAATTGTCCCGGGTCCGTCAGTTCGGCCCGGAAGACTGTCAGTACGCCTGCGCCCAGGTTGGCAACCCGCAGGACGACTGACTGCTCGCGGCCCACAAACGTACGATCGAATTCGATGCTTTCCGGGAAGACACCGATGTCTGGCGCCGCGCCTGTTCCCGAGAGCGGGACAGTGAGTTCGGGACGCCATGGATCGTCGGTAATGATGGTTAGCGTTCCCTGCACGACGCCTTCGTCCCTCGGGTTGAACTGTACGCGGATTTCAGCCTCACCGGCCGGATCGATTTCGATCGGAAATGCGTCCAGCACGACGAACGCGTCCCGGTCGGCCGAAGCGCCGGACAGCGTGAGGGTGCGCCTCCCCACGTTGCCGATGGCAAGGGTGCGCGTCTCCTGGTCTTCCACGACGACCGCGCCGAAGTCGACTCGGGTGGCGGTCAGAAGGAGAACGGGGGACTGGAAGGCGGGGTCGAGGAGTTTGCGGATGCGGCTGTTACCCGTATCCACGACGATCAGATTTCCGTCAGGGTCCAGGACCACGCGAGAGGGCTCGCGGAGTTCGGCCAGCGGTGCGGGCCCCCCGTCACCGGCGGATCCGAAATTGCCTGTGCCCGCCAGGGTGAAGATATTCCCTGTGCCGGGGTCCACGGCGCGTACGCGGTTGTTGCCGGTATCCGATATATAAAGGGTTCCGTCCGAGCCGACGGCCACGCCGCCTGGCAAATCGAGCCCCGCTTCGGTGGCGGGTCCGCCGTCGCCCGAGAATGCGCCGCCACCTCCGAAAACGGGACCGCGTCCGGCCACTGTGCTGATGATGCCTGTCTCTCCGTCGATACGCCTGATGCGATAATTGTTGAAGTCCGCAATGAAGATGTTTCCCGACGCGTCCACTACAACGTCTTCTACCGTCAGTCCTGCTTCAACTGCCGGGCCGTCGTCGCCGCCGAATGAGAAATCGCCGTCGCCCGCGAGGGTCGTGATCACGCCGCCGTCGAGGTCGATCCTGCGTACCCGGTTGTTGCCCCGGGCCTGTCCGTCCAGCCCGTCGGCGATGTAGAGTCCACCGCGGGGGCCCATAGCCAGGGCGACGACTTCACCGACTACGGCGGAGGCGGCAGGACCTCCGTCGCCGTCGAAACCGAACTCGCCGTTGCCCGTGACGGTGGTAATGATTCCCGAAGCGGCGTTGATGCGCCGGATGCGCCGGTTGCCCGTATCGCCAATGTACACGTTGCCGGCCTGGTCTACCGCAACGCCCTGGGGTCTGTCCAGCAGGGCTTCGGTGGCGGGTCCGCCGTCTCCTGTAAATCCGGCTTCGCCGGTACCGGCTATGGTCGTGACCTGCCCGGTGACCGCGTCCACCCTGCGGATGCGGTGGGTGCCGGTATCGGCAATGTAGACGTGGCCATCGGCGTCGGTGGCGGCGCCCAGGGGGATACTGAGGGCCAGATCGGTTGCGGGAATATTCTCGCCTTCCCGGTCGCCGCCGCCGGCAATGGTGAACAGCGTGCCACGACTCTGGGCGAATGACGCGCCGGTCAGCGCGAGCAAGACGCCAAGGATGAACAGCGTTCCGCGATTTTTTCGCATGATGCGCATAGACTGGATTCGGGCGACAGTGTGTTGGGTTCAGCGCAATAGCCGGCTGGTTCAACGCCCCTCGAAGAGGTCCCGGCCCTTCACGAGAGCCTCGATCTTGCGGTCGGCAACGCTTCGCTGGAGCATCCAGAAACCGCAGTCCGGATGGACGCAGGCGATACGATCTGCCCCGAGGCGGCGCGCCGCGCTTTCGATGTCCGAGGCGATTTCGTCCGGTGTCTCCACGATGTTGTTTTTGATGTCTATTACGCCGATGCCTATTCGGACGGATTCGGGCAGATCTTTCAGGCATGCGGCGTGTTCGATGCCCCAGCGCTTGAATTCCAGAACCAGGTGGTCCGCCCGCAGTGCCGTGAGAAACGGGACCAGGTCCTGCCACGTGCCTCGTTGAACGGTCTGGCCGCCGTAGTTCCCGAAGCAGACGTGCACGGCCTTTTCGCACTGAATGGCATCGAGTACGGTGTTTGCCGCCCGGGCGGCCCACGCGGCCTCTCCCGGATGGCCCGGGATATTGGCTTCGTCAATCTGGATCACGTCCGCGCCGACGTCTGTAACCTGCCTGGCGAGGAGTTCCCCGAGGGCCAAGGCCACGGCCTCCGGTTCTCCATAGTGGCGATCCAGAAGGACTTTGCTGAGCATGTGCGGTCCGGTGAGGGTGAATTTGAGCTTCGACCCGGTCAGGGGCCGGACCATACGGAAGTCCGCCGGGAGATTGAGCGCGCCTTCGTCCAGTTCGCGTTCGATAATACCCGCCGGCTCTGCACGATAGGAAAGGCCGGCATCCGCGCGAAACGCATTCAGGGTCTCACGCCCGAATCGGGTCGTGATACCGCCCAGTCTTCGCGCGAAATAGTCGATCATGCCGTTGGTTTCAGGATGATTGTAATCGAACCGGCAGAGTTCGCCGTCGGCGACGACGTCGATACCCGCGTCCTCCTGGGTCTTGAACACGACCCGTATGGCATCGATCAACGTCTGTCGGGATGGAGAAGTTCGCAGCCAGTCCGGTACGGGATAGCTTCCAACGACGGTGGTGAGAATGCGGTGGGGCATGGGTGAGGTCTTCGTGGGGAATCCCGGCTCTTTGCGATCGGGTTCACTGCCGCAGGGTTTTACCGGATCTCAACTCCCGGCGGATCGCGTCCAGCCTGTTGCGGTTGCCTGGGTCGGGGCTTTTCAGGGCGTCCATGAGGAATGCAACCAGGATGCTGATAAGCAGGCTCAGACCGGCGGCGGTACCGACCATCAGGGCGCGCCGGGGGCGGCTTCGGAAGTCGGGCGGTACCGCAGGGTCCAGAACCACGACCAGGGAAGTTTCCTTTTTTTCTTCGAAGCTGCTTTTTTCGTATTCCTGAAGGACAAACTGATAGATGAGGTTTCGGATTTCCACGTCGCGGAGCAACCGCAGAGCCTGAAGTCCAAGGTCGGGGATCTGGTCCATTGGAAGCATGATGCCGGGCAAATTGGGATCTCTGCGGCCGCTGCTGTCCGGGTCGGATCCTGCGAGGATGTCGTCCAGCGCCTCTTTCGCGCCCTTGATTTCGACGTCGAGTTGCCTGACTCTGCTGTTGTCCGGATTCATCTGGAGGGCGGCGATTTCCCGTCGGATTTTCATTTCGCCCAGCGTTGAGGCGATGAGGGAA
Source organism: Candidatus Latescibacterota bacterium (assembly GCA_963662665.2). GTDB lineage: Bacteria > Latescibacterota > UBA2968 > UBA2968 > JAAXHE01. The sequence continues at coordinate 21,484 of CAXXJS010000011.1, read as the reverse complement.
GAGTAGGCATCGATCTGCGCCTTGGTCTGGCTTTCGACGTCGATGGCCGAATGTTCCTTCTGGAACGCATTGTAGGCCTGTTCGGCTTCGATCATTTGCCCCTCGGCCTGCGCGAGGCGTTTTTCCAGGTAGCTGCGAAGGTCGCGCGCCTGTTGTTCACGCCGGTGCCTGAGCGCGAGGTCGAGTTCTTCGACGAAGGCATTGGCGATTTCGGCGGCGCCTTCCGGGGTTTCCGCTTCGTAGGACACGGTCAGGAATTGTTCGCGGGAAAGTTCCACTTCCAGCCGGTCGTCGACCATTTGCAGGAGTTCCTCGCGAGTCTCGGCCTGGTATGCCTCCTGGAGATTGAAACGGCGAACGATGGCTTCGGCCACCCGCTGGCTCTTGAGGATGGGCACGAATTCGGTGGCGGAAACGCCGCTTTCCCCCAGGCCCAGCATGCCCACCGGCAGCTTTTCAAGTATAGCGGAGATGCCAAGCGATCCCTGGCTTTCGCTGGGCGGAAACAACACGGCGCTTGCGCGATAGACCGGGGTGATGATCAGACTGATGCCCGCGGTCACTACCGATACGGTAAAGCAGGTGACAAGTATCATTCGTCGCCAGCGGGCGAGGACGGCCAGGTGGTCCAGGAAGTTCTTTTCGGGTTCCATTAACGACTGATGCTCCGTACCGCAATGACAAGAGCGGCCACCTGTGAAAGTACAACCAGCGTCTCACGAAAGAGCCGCCAGCCGTGCACGGGTTTTTTCCCCATAACAAAAATAGTATCCCCAGGATTGACGCGCTGAACTTTGGAAGCTTTTGTCCAGTTTCCGGTGTTGCCCTGAATCAGGTATATTTCACCTTTTTCCGCCTGTTCGTTCAAACCGCCGGCCCTGCTGATGTAGTCCTGAACGCCGAGATCCGGTTCATAGGGAATAGCTCCCGGGGTGATGACGTATCCGTTGACCGCAACCGAGGGGACGATCCTCGGTATTCTGACGACATCACCGTCTCTGAGCAGGATGTTCTGCGAATCGTCCTTTTTCTCGAAGAGAGCGACAAAGTCCACCGGCAGGCGTCCCGACATCTGCTGTTTCTGCATGGCCATGTAGGTTCGCTGGGCGTCGGTAAGGCTGATGGGGCCAACGTTCTGCAGTTGCTTCGGACCGGCCACCCCTGTGGGAAACTCGACGCGGCGCACCACAATGGATTGGGCGAGAGAGGCCCGGGACGTAAATCCGCCCGCCTTCCGGATCAGTTCCTTCAGCGTCATCCCCGAGCCGATGAAATAGGAGCCCGGGAAGTAGACTTCGCCTTCGACGGTGACCCGCCGCTCCTTTACGGCCACGTGCAGCTTATCTCCGGCTCTCAACGGCAGGTCCGCATCCGCGTCGCCATCCAGTGCCAGCGGAAGCCGGACCGCGTGCCGCTCTTCTCGTTCTTCCGCGACAAAGATACGGAGCAGTTCGGCGCTCGCGGTGGTTGCCTCGCCGTTCAACCCGCCGGCAAGCGCAATCAGGTCGGAAACGCGATCGCCGGGCATGAATTCGTAGCTGCCGGGTCTATAGACCGCGCCCGAAATCCTAACCGAGTCCACGAGCGCCGGCACAAAGATCTGATCTCCGTCCAGCAGGAAGGGGTTGTGGGCGATATCGCCCGAGAGCCGCCACAGGGCGAGGTCCGCCCCGCGCACGGCATCCATCGGGGCGCCGCTTTCGGATTGCCGCTGAATCTGAATATTCCGGTGGGAAGCCCTGCCGTCCGGAGGCTTCAGTAACCCGCCCGCCTGGCTGATGAGTTCGGAAACCTGCTCGGTTCCCTCGACCATGTAGGTGCCGGGATGAACCACCTGTCCGACGACGTTGACCGGAAAACTGCGCAGCCGGGCGAGAGAGATCTGGACGTCGAGACTTCGAAGGTTGTCGCTGACGGCGTCCCGAATCCGCTTCCGGCTCTCTCCGAGGCTGAGTCCCGCAAGCTGTATGGCGCCCACATAGGGGATCAACAGTATGCCTTCCGCGCCCACGAGGATCGGATGCGTGATGGGTTCTTCGCCGGCTTCGATATGGATGCTGAACGTATCGCCGGGTCCGACGATGTAACGCTCGGAGCGAATGATGGCATCGTAGGCGATTTTTCCGATCCACTTCACGTCCAGACCCTGCATGTCGTCCTGCTGCAGCGTTGCGCCAATGGACTTGCGGTCCGATCTCCGCCGGCCGGCTTCCCGCCCCGGTCCGGATTGCGCGAAGAGCATGACGGGTTCCGATATCAGCCCGATGGCAAGCGCAATCGCGATCATACGGCAGGCGAGATTTGGTTTGCGATAGGAGAAAAGACCCGTCATTCGGTGGTTGCCCCGTCTTGATCGACGCGCAGGACGGCGGTCTCGGCCTGGATGTCCCGTTGCGCCCATGCTTTACCCATGGCGTTCGCTATTTCAGCAGCGTTGTCTGTTGCAAAAGCCAGCAACGTGGGGCCGGCGCCGCTGAGGCAGGCGCCCAGGGCTCCTGCTTTTTCGGCTGCATCCAGCACGTGGTCGATTCCCGGAACGAGCGAAGCCCTGTACGGCTGGTGGAGGCGATCGCGCATTGCGGATTTCAAAGCGTGCAGGTCCCCGCTCATCAGCGCTGCCGTAACCAGGCATGCGCGCCCCACGTTGAACACCGCGTCCCGGTGCGGCACCTGTTCCGGCAGGGCTGCGCGCGCGGCTTCCGTTTTGAGTTCGAATCGGGGAACTGCGACAACCGCCCGGAGTTCCGGCGGCGGCAGCGCCCGTATCGATTCAACCCGGCCGCTTTCACGGGAGCAGATTACCAGACCGCCCAGCAGGCAAGGCGCAACGTTGTCCGGGTGGCCTTCCAGTTCGGTGGCGAGATCGAGCAGGGAGGATTCGGAAAAAGGTTCGCCCATGAGCAGGTTGGCCGCGTAGACGCCGGCTACGATGGCGGTGGAACTGCTTCCCAGTCCCCGGGACAGCGGAATGCCGTTGCGCATCTCCACGTCCATCCCCGGCAGGGATACGCCCGCGCGATTCGCGGCGGTATCGGCCGACCGGAAGAAAAGGTTGGTTTCGTCCTGCGGAAGTATCCCCTCGCCTTCCCCCGTGACGCGCATCCGCCTGCGCCGGTGATCGGACGCCGTCCGGACCACAATCCGGTTGTAGACGGTAAGCGCAAGTCCCAGGGCGTCGAATCCGGGCCCCAGGTTGGAAGTGGAGCCGGGCGTTCTCAGGCGGATTTCCATTCCATCTCTCTGAGAAGCTGTCTAAAAATTCCCAGCGGTCTTCGCGCGGCTGCAAGAGCGCCGGTCGGCGTTGGTCAAACCCACCGGTATCTTCAGATACGTGCGGGCCTTCCCGTCGGCGCTGCGCGCCCCTCGCGCCTCATAACTGCCACTTCTTCGCTCGCGCTCGTGAACTCACCGGTAATTTCAAAACAGCTTCTGACCAGTTCGGCGCTGACCAGGTCCGCCAGCAGGAGGCCGCGACCGGTGAGGCGGACTCGCCCCTCTTGACGAACGAGAAGGTGATCGGGAATGCGTGTGTTTGATCTGCCGATTGTGCCCAGCAGCGTTTCGGGAATGCCGTTGGCGCGGCGCAGGCCCAGCATTACCTGTTCCACGTGCCGGTCCCGGGAGGAGATTACCTCTTCCCCTTCAACGGCGGCGCCTGAGGTTTCCACACTTTTTATATACGCCATGAGGGGGCGGATGTTCCACGTACGGCGGTCGGTGAAAAAGGAATGGGCCGAAAGGCCGATGCCCAGATACGGCCGCCGGTCCCAACAGGAGATATTGTGACGGCAGGCGAAACCGGGTTGTGCGAAGTTTGAGACTTCGTACTGGATATAACCGGCCGCGCAAAGCTTCTCCTGCGCAATCTCGTACATTTCGGCCTGGGCATCTTCGGGAGGCAGCGGCAGGCGGTTCTCTTTCATCCTTCGGTCGAACGCGGTGCCGGGCTCAACGGTCAGCCCGTAGACCGAGACGTGTTCCGGACGGAGACTCACGGCGCGGTCCAGGGTTCCGCGCCACGCGGTTTTCGTCTGCCGCGGCGCAGAAAAGATAAGGTCGACGTTGAGGTTTTCGAAGCCCGCCCGGCGCGCGGCGCAAAAGGCGGCCTCGCCATCGGCGGAAGTGTGCCGCCTGCCCAGGGCGCGGAGCGTGGGATTGTCCAGGGCCTGTATACCCAGGCTGAGCCGGTTGACGCCCATGGCCGCCAGTTCGGCGAACTGCGAGCGGTCTTCCGGGTTGGCTTCGGCGGAGATCTCGGCATCCGGGGCGATCCGCGAAAGCGTCCGGGCGGCGTCCAGTATCCGATTCAGGCAGTGCGGTGGAATTTCCGAAGGCGTGCCGCCGCCGAAAAAGACGGTATCGAAAACCTGGCGGCTGCCGATGTTAGGGAGACGGGTCTGAAACTCCCGGATGACCGCACCCGTGTACCGTTCGGCCAGGTGGGTCTTGCCCACGTCGAAGGCGAAATCGCAATAGGGGCACCTGGATTTACAGAACGGAATATGGGCGTAGAGGCTGGACATAAACGCTAAGGGTGAATGGTACAGCGGGCCATCTTCAATTGACCATCCGGCCGATCCGGCTCCAACGTGCGCGCCCGAATCCGTTCATCAGGTTATAGATGGCCATTTTGGGTATGGAAAAGATGCTTTCGAACGCCGGCGCCTCCGGGTCCGGCGCCCACGACCAGTAGATGATATTCGCCTGCGCCCGGATACGCTTTCTATCCAGAAAGCTCCAGTAACGGCTGTCCTCGCTGTTGTCCCGGTTGTCTCCCATGACGAAATAGTGGCCCTCGGGAACCCTCGCAAGGCGCATGTTGTCGCGAACCCCGCCGGGTGACGAAACGGGCAGGATGACCGGGTCCGTGTATTTGGAGAGCGGCGGATCCACGGTGCGCTTTCCGTCCACGTAGAGTATCTTGTTGCGAATTTCGACCTCCTGGCCCGGGCAGGCCACCACACGTTTGATGAAGTCCCGGTCCGGATTTATCGGATACTCGAATATGACGATGTCGCCGGGTTCGGGATTTCTGAAACCGGGGAGCCTCGCGTCGGTGAATGGAATCCGTGCGCCGTAGGTGAATTTGTTCGCCAGCAGAAAGTCGCCTGCCAGGAGCGTGTTTTCCATGGAGCCCGATGGAATGCTGAAGGCCTGAACCACAAAGGTCCGCAGAAAAAGCGCCAGGGCAACGGCCATCAGAATGGCTTCGAGGTATTCTCTGGCCACGGACTTTTCCCCTCGGCCGGTTCCTGTCTTCCGGGCTTTACGGGTCGGGGCCTTCCTGCCGGCCCTCTTGCGTCGTGCGGATTTTGCCATCTGTCTGGTCTTACGGGTAAGGGGCGACGGACACCAGATTCCCGGGGTTTAATCCCAATTTGAATAAAACAGCAACTGCGGCGACGCGAGGAAATCCCCTGAAGCGGGGCGTAACTGTCGTCCAGAAGGACGTTTTTTCAGTTCACGTCCGGTGACCTGGTGTATCCTGGTAATCAGCCGTTAAATCGCCTTTATCTACCTGCATATATTCGGTTTTACGTCCGGGAAAAATAACGAATCAAGGTTAAACTTCCATACTCAGGACGGCGAGGAATGCTTCCTGGGGAATCTCGATGTTTCCCACCTGCTTCATCCGCCGTTTCCCTTCCCTCTGTCTTTCCAGAAGCTTGCGTTTTCTGGTCACGTCTCCGCCGTAGCACTTGGCGGTGACGTTTTTCCGGAAAGGACGTACGGACGTTCTGGAGACGATTTTCCTTCCGATCGCCGCCTGGATGACAACTTCGAACATCTGGCGGGGGATGAGTTCCTTGAGTTTGGAGCAGATCGCCCGTCCCCATTCGTATGCTTTGTCCCGATGTACAACGGCGGAAAGGGCGTCCACAGGGTCGTCATTGATGAGCAGGTCGAGTTTGACCAGGTCGGCGGAACGGTGTTCCTTGTATTCGTAATCGAACGAGGCATACCCCCGGCTGACGGATTTCAGCCGGTCGTAGAAATCGAGTACGATTTCGGAGAGAGGTAGTTCGTAACGCAGGAGGGCGCGCGTGGGGTCCACGTAGTCGGTGGTAACGTAGATTCCCCGCCGGTCCTGGGCAACCTGCATGGCCGCGCCGATGTACTCGGACGGAACCAGGATCTGCGCGTTGAGAACGGGTTCCGCGATTTCTTCGATCTGGACGGCGGGAGGCATCTCGGCGGGGTTATGGACGACGTCGACGTCCCCGTTGGTGAGCAGGACTTCATACTCCACGTTGGGTACGGTGGTGATAATCTCCATGTCGAATTCCCGGGCGAGGCGCTCCTGTACGATTTCCATGTGAAGCAAGCCCAGGAAGCCGCAGCGGAAGCCGAACCCCAGGGCCGTGGACGTTTCCGGTTCGAAACGGAGTGACGCGTCGTTAAGGCGCAGTTTCTCGAGGGCCGTTCGAAGGTCCGCGTAGTCTTCCGCGTCGACCGGATAGACGCCGGAAAAGACCATGGGTTTGACTTCCCGGTACCCGGGCAACGGTTGTCTGGCGGGCCGGTTGCACCCGGTAACCGTGTCGCCCATATGCAGCTCTTCCAGGTCTTTAACGCCCGCGATGAGATAGCCGACTTCCCCGGCGCAAAGCGCCCGCGTCTTGACGCGCTTCAGCTTGAGGACGCCGATTTCTTCGGCTTCGAATTGACTCCCGGTTGAGAGAAACCGGATGGGCATGTCGGTCTGAAGGCTGCCCTGGAAGACCCTGATGGAGGCGACGGCGCCGCGGTAGCGATCGAAGATGGAATCGAAGATCAGGGCCTGGAGAGCCGCGTCGGGATCGCCCTCCGGCGGTGGAATCCGTTCGATGATCGCCCCGAGAAGGCCTTCCACGCCAACGCCCTGTTTGGCGCTGATTTTGTGGATTTCCGATTCTTCGACGCCCAGCAGGTCGTGGATCTGCATTACCACCCGGTCCACGTCGACGTTGGGAAGATCGATTTTGTTGATGACAGGGATGATCTCGAGGTCATGTTCCATTGCGAGCAGGACGTTGCTGATCGTCTGGGCCTCCACGCCCTGCGCGGCGTCGACGAGGAGGAGGGAGCCTTCGCAGGCGGCCAGGCTTCGCGAGACCTCGTATGAGAAGTCGACGTGACCCGGCGTGTCGATGAGGTTGAGCACGTACGTCTGACCGCTGGGACACCGGTAGTCCATCCGGACGGCGTGGGACTTGATGGTGATGCCGCGTTCCCGTTCCAGGTCCATGTCGTCCAGGACCTGGTCCACCATCTCTTTTCGTGTCAGGGTCGAGGTCGTTTCCAGGAGACGGTCCGCCAGGGTCGATTTCCCGTGATCGATGTGGGCAATGATGCAGAAGTTTCTGATATTTTGGGTATTCATCCTCCGGACGCTCTTTGGCTGATGATCTAATAGCAACTTCAAAAAATTCAACCGTCTACACGCTCTGAATTGAAGGTAGAATATACTCTGTTCGGGCATTGAAGTCAACCGCGGAAGGGGAATTGCCGCAGGCCGGACGACACGGCAGACAGGGATCGGGCGAACGGATGAGAGACCGGACCGTATCCGGTGGGTTCACGGCGCGGGGATAAGAGCCTGGTTCTGGAACTCAAAGGGGTTGACATGCCTGGAAACCGGGCGGTATATTAAAAAAAAATCGGCATCGGTTCAAGAGAGGATCCCTGTATTATGAAAAGGCTTCGGATTGCGATGGTCGGTGTGGGCCTGGATCCGGATTCCCGGGCGCGCCAATATCTCGGTACAATTGTTCGATTGACGGATCACTACGAACTGGTCGCCGTCTGTGACCGTAACGCACGCGCGCTTGCCGATGCGTCAACGGGCGCTTCAACGGCCGGTTTCCGGGATATCCGGTCTCTCTTCGCTTCGGCAAAACCCGACGTGGTCCTGAGCATGACGCCCAAGGACTCCCACGGCGTGGTCGCGATGACGGCGGCGCGGCACGGGGCCCACGTCATCACCGAAATTCCAGTGGGTCTCACCAGGAGATACGCACGGGCGGTCGCGCAAACCTGCCGCGAACACGGCGTACTCTGGGAGGTCGCCGAGCAGGTTTGGCTATGGCCCCGGGAGCGTTTGAAAAGAAGAATTATCGAGGCCGGCCTGCTGGGCGAACTGACCCATTCAAGGTTGTGGTACCTGACGGGCCAGTATCACGGGTTCAACGGAGTCCGCTCGTTGCTGGGCAAAGACGCGAAACGGGTGCTGGGCTATTGCGGGGAAGTGGCGGCGCTGCCGTACGAGGCCTACGGCGGGGAGCGGGAGACCACGGTGATGTGGGACCACGCGGTGGTCGAGTTCGAGAGCGGGATTGTATGTCTGTTCGAAAAACCGCCGCGTGTTTTTCCTTCCGCGGCACAGGGTTTCTCCACAGGGTGGCACGTGGAAGGGACACGGGGATACCTGGACCAGAGTCATCTCGTGGTGTACGGCGAGCAAACTTCGAAGGCATTCGCGCTACAGGAACGTTACGTGGACGTGGACGGGCAGGCGGTTCTCGACGTCGCGCAGGTGGATACGGAACCGCCAGTCGTGTGGGAGAATCCTTACCGGAAGTGGCGAATCGGGGCAGCCGACGACGTGGCCAAGGCGAGCATTCTCGTCAGCTTTCACGATGCGATAACCGGCGGCGGCCGGCCGCAGTACGGGCATGAAAACGCGTTGAAAGACTGGGAGATCTGCCTGGCGGTGCGGGAGAGCGCGGATCGCGGGAATGCCTGGGTCGACCTTCCCCTGGGCGAACCGACGGAACTCGAGCGGAAAATCGAAGCGGAATTCGTGCGGCGCTACGGGCACGACCCCGTTGAAGAGCCCGAAAAACTGCTGGACGCGAACTTTACCCGGTCGGCCACCCTTTGGCCCTTCGCGCACTGGCTGTGAGAGAGGACCTTGATGTGAAGATCGATTCCGCTGAGATTAGATACGTGGAACTGCCGCTGATATCGCCCTGGCGGACCGCTTACGGCGAGGATGCGTCGATACATTCCGTGATGGTCAGACTGTGCGGCGGCGGGGAGGAAGCCTGGGGCGAGGCGGCGCCGTTTTACGCCCCCACCTATTCGCCTGAATCGGCGTGGTCCGTATACGAGACCGCACGTGAGTTTTTCCTGCCGCGGATTGTGGGCCATACGCTGGACACCGCCGGGGAAGTGGTGGAGCGGTTGTCGATCTACAAAGGGAATCCGTTCTCCAGGGCCGCGGTGGAAACGGCGTGGTGGGCGCTTTACAGCAAGCTGAACGGCGTCCCGCTCTGGCGCGCGCTGGGTGCGGACGAGCCGGTGGTGCGGTGCGGCGCCGACTTCGGGGTCCAGGATACGATCGACGAGCTTCTCGCGCTGATACAGGGCGCCGTGGACGCGGGTTTTCCGCGGATCAAGCTGAAGGTGAAACACGGATGGGATATCGGGATGCTGGAGGCGGTGAGGTCGGCCTTTCCCAATCCCATGGTCCACGTGGATTGCAACTCCGGCTACGACTTGAGAGCCGATCTTGATACGCTTGTGGCATTCGACCGGTTCAACCTGGCGATGATCGAACAGCCTCTGGACCATACGGACCTCATCGAGCACGCGGAGTTGCAGCGTCGGATAGAGACTCCGGTATGTCTGGATGAATCCGTGACACGCCCCCGCGACTTCGAGTTGGCGTTGAAAATCAACGCCTGCCGCGTGATCAACGTAAAGCCGGGACGCGTGGGCGGGCTGCGCAACGCGGTGCGGATCCACGATATGGCGAGGGACGCGGGAATGCCGGCGTGGGTGGGCGGCATGCTCGAAAGCGGGGTGGGTGCGGGCATCTGCGCCGCGCTGGGAACGCTGCCGGGATTCACCTATCCGGCGGACGTGTTTCCCTCTTCGAAATTTTATGCCGAGGATATTACGGATCGATGGGTTGAGCAGGACGAAAACTGCAATGTCGTGCTGGATGAAACGCCGGGGGTGGGATTCGATCCGGTGCAGGAACGGTTGGACTCGGTGACGACGTTTAGAGAGGTGATTGAATAAGGGGTCGCGCAGACCGCGCTCAGAATCACAGGGTGGCTGATCGTCCATCCTGTCAGATACCTTCAATGATCCTCGTCGCCGGCTGGAAAGGCGGCGGGAATTTTTTGTGCGAAAAGCTGCGCCAGCAGGTCGTCTGCGAGGGCTTCCATGGCAGGGGCCGTGCCCACGCCGCCAAGAGAGGAGTTGGCCGCCCAGGTTTCGTATCCGCCCTCCTCGGTAAGGGCTCTGTCGGTACAGATATAGCCGATGTAACCGTTGGCGAGGCTTACGACAAAGACGGGATTGGCGGATGTCCGGGACTTGATGTTCAGGCCCGACTCAACGAAAACCTCACCGGGCAGGGCCACGATGGCGGCGTTGCCGAGCCTGAAGGCCTGCACCTGGGCCTGCATTACGGAGGGCAGCTTCGCCAGGCGCCGGCATTCCATGGCGTAGATATCCACGATTGACCGCGGGATCGGCTGGCCCACAACCCAGCTGAAAGGGCCTTCGTCGTACTCCGGCGGGTCGTCGGGAGAGGCGAGGATCTTTTTTGCCGTTTCCAGGTCTTCGGGCGTGATGGTTCTTGGGGAGAACTCGAAAGTCCCCGTAACCGCCCCGAGGTCGAGGGAATCCTGCATGTCCATCAGCTGGATCTCGGTGAGCATATGGCCGGCCAGGACATTGGCCATTTTCTTTGCGTGAGCGTGGCCCCGGTCCTTCCACCTGCGGCGCCCGCTGAAGTCGATATTGTTGATCTGGCCGGAGGCTGCGTTCCACAGAAGCGGGACGCATTCGTCGCCCAGATAACGGCGCATCAGCCTGAAAAAGTGCCCGAAGTAATCCGCGGAGATGCCACCGCCGGCGCCGATATAGTGAAGGGAGTAGCTGGCAACGGCCGACAACGGGTCGCCGTTCAGGTCTTCCACGTAGAACATCGCGAGTTCGGGGTCCGTGGGGCCCGTGGGTTCCATCAGGCCCGGGTCGGCCACCCCGGGGTTCATCCGCACGGTCCCATCCTTCATCCGCCAGCGGCGGTTGAACGCGATACGGTCTTCCTGTACGCTTGCGAATCCGATTCGCGCCGGTCGCAGCCGGCGGCACGCGAGTTCGGCGGCGTCCGCGATCTTGAGGTGGAGCCATTCGATATAGTCCGAATCGCCGTCCGTACCCAGCAGGTCGGCGATGCCGCCGCCGCTGTGGGTATGGGTGGCGTTGATCATCGTGTTTTCGATCGGGATGCCGCACCGCTGCGCGACGCGCTGTCTGGCGCGGTCCGCGATATTCCGCGGCATAGCGATGAGGTCGCAGGTGATCAGCGCCACGCGGTCCTGGCCGTTGTCAAGGACAAGGGCTTTGGCCAGGAGTTCGTCGTGCACGTCTTCGGCGTATCCCGGTCGATGCGAGCCCGGAATGGTTACGCCGAGCCAGGGGGTAATGTTGGCCGTGGCGGCGCCTGCCTGTAGAGTTCCCATAAACAATCTCCTTACCCGCCGAGCCTACTCGATTCTCAAGAACTCGCCGCCGCGCCGGGCGGATTCTTCCGCCATGATGCATGCTTTGGCCACAGCCAGCACGTCGGTGGTGGAGATGAAGTTCTCTTCGCCTTCGGAGAATGCGTTCACCATGGATTCCACAAATCTGCTGTTGCGTTCGGACGGGAACTCGGGTTCGAAGGCGCCCTTTCCGTCGGCGACGATGAGCAGGCTGTCTCCCGCGTAGGCTCGCAGGTGGGCCGATCCCTTCGTGCCCATGATGATGAAGCGCGTGTCTCCGAATGAGGGGGAGTCCTCGGGAGTCAGCCAATCCGCGGTCAGCAGCGCGCAGGCTCCGGTGCTCAACTGGAACGAAGCCTGAATATGGTCCATTTCCAGCTTTTGGGGGCCCTGCGTGTGTTTCTTGCTGGCGCCGAGGGCGTGCACGCCCTCGCATTCCGCGCCCGTGAGCCATCGGACCTGGTCCACGCCGTGGCATGCGACGTCGCTGAAAGTGCCCGTGTAGATCCCGGGATCGAAATACCAATCGGGAGCCCAGTCGCCCAGTTTGTGGGGATGGGTGGAGATGAGGCTGACGATCTCGCCGAGTTCTCCTGCCAGAATGGCTTCCCTCAGCGCGATAAAGGGCGGGTAGCTGCGGGACGTATAGAACATCGTCAGGCGGATGTTGTTCTCCGTGACCGCGTTCCGGATGCGGGTCCAGTCGTCCAGGGAACGGCACAGCGGCTTGTCCAGGAAAACGTGCGCGCCTGCCGCGGCGCAGGTCTCGATCATGTCCACCTTCTCGTGGTGGCCCACGCCTTCCATGACCACGTCGGCGCGGGTTGCGTCCAGCATGTCCGCCAGTGTGGGATAACGGGGAAGGTCGGCGTCACGTGCGTACTGTTCGTACAGGGCGTCGTCGGGTTCCACGATGCCCACCAGTTCCGCGCTGGGGGCGTTGACTGCAGATCGGAACATGCCGCTGATGTGTCCGTAGTGTAGACCCATAACCGCAATTTTCATCGTATAGCTCCTTCTACTGCGCCTTCCGGCGTCTAACCGGAATACCGTTTGACCCTTTCGCGGTCCAGTTGTATCCCCAGTCCAGGCGCGGTGGGTATGGTTAGCAGGCCGTTGTCGTCGAGTTGGAAGGGTTCGGTGAGAATGTCTTCTATGTAGGGCGACGGGGTGATGTATTCCACCCAGCGGGCCGTAGGATGGGCCGCGGCAAGATGGAGGTCGGCGGCCAGGCCCACGGCGGTGTTCCATCCATGGGTGACCAGCAGGACGTTGTGGTTGCAGGCGTGCCAGAGGATGCGGCGGGTTTCGGAAAGGCCGCCGACTTTCGTGGTGTCCGGCTGAACGATATCGAAGGCGCCGCGCGCGATCCATGAAAGGAAACTCTGCCGCCGGGTGAGGACCTCACCGCCGGCAATGGGGACCGGGGCGTTCTGCCGGAGGGCGATGAACCCCTCCAGATCGTCCGGAGGCAGGGCCTCCTCGAACCAGACCACGTCATAGTCGGCCAGCATCCGCGCGGTCTCGAGCGCCCACTTGTACCCGTGCGGCCAGAACTGATCGCTCCCGCCGGCATCGACCATCAGCTCAACGTCCGGCCCCACGGTTTCACGGGCGAGTCTGACGAGTCCCTCGTCGGTGCGCCTGTCCTCGCGGCCGAAGGGTCCCCAGCCCAGTTTGAGCGCACGGAACCCGCGGGAAACGGCCGACTCCAGGGTCTGTTTGAACGCGTCGTTGTCGTCCTCGAAGAGGAGGGAACCGTAGGGTTTGATCTTGTGGCGGTAGTAGCCGCCCAACAGGCGCCCCACGGGTTGTCCGCTGGCTTTGCCCAGAAGGTCCCACAGCGCAATGTCGATGCCCGAAATGGCGTGCGTGACCGACCCGCCCCGGCCCTGCCAGAAGGTCGCCTGGTGGAGTTTTTCGGAGACGCGCTCCGGTTCGACGGCTGACTCGCCGACAAAATGGGGTTTCAGAAGGTCGAGAGCGGCGTCGACCAGGGCCTGACTGGTGGCGACGCTTCCCAGCCCGGTCAGGCCGCTGTCCGTATGTACTTCCAGAAGCGTGTGCAGATTTTCTGATGGCGGTGTTTCGGCCGTCCAGCCGGATTTCGGCGTTGAACCCCTCAGGGCGATTGTCTCGATGCGTGTGATTTTCATTCGGTCGAATCCGCGTTGAATAATGATTGCCGGGCCGGCCCGGACGTTCGGGACGTGAGAGAGTGAACCGGAAAGATGGCAATACGATGAATCCGCCGCCTGCTCCGATTCGGGTTGCAGCTCAAGCGCCAATATATGGATTCGGCGTCTTCGCTTCAACAGGAAAGCGAGGCTGACTGGCTAATCTCGATCTGCCAAAATGGCAGGTCGAGGGTTTGGGCACGGTCCATTGGAGATGAAGGCCTGCTCGTGATTGGCGAAAAAATTCGTAACATTATATAAATCAATATGATATCGACATGCCACACTTTCGGGCACAATTGTTGCATGTCTTCTGCGGCGGAGATGAATTCACGAAATTCAGGCGAGACCTCTCCCCCCGGCCCCTCAGAAGCGGTGAGACGTAAGACGGTAGAGGGGAGAGATTACCTGCCCCGTGCGGATTCATTTCTTGCCGGTGGCACAAAGGAAGAACCAATCGGGCGAGGACGTCTTCTTCCGTCTCCCCTCTACCCTCTCCCCGCTTTACATAAAGGGCAAGGGAATAGGGGACGTATGGGGGTGGAGAAGATTCTATCTCACCGGTAGCGAAACGCTGTCAATTCGGCGAATCGTGATTCCTTACCAAATATAAGGAGCAGAACGAATGTCGGACGATAAAACCTCAGAAAGCATCGAAGTGATCGACCGGACGCACGTCCCGGCCGAGGCGCCCGTGTTGAGAAGCAGGGACGTGGTGATCTTTCCCTATATGTTGTCACCGCTGTTAATCGAGAGCGAACAGGCGATCCGGGCGGTGGACACGGCCGTGAACGGGGGTCATCGGGTCATCGCGTTGTTCGGGCAGAAACCGGGACCGGAAAAAGGGAAAGCGGAACCGGAGGACGACGCCGGCGAGGAGGAAAGTGAAATTCAGGCCGAAGACCTGTACCAGGTGGGCACGGCGGCGCAGGTGGTCCGGATGCAGCGAACGCCGGACGACAAGCTGCAGGTCCTCGTCAACGGAATTGCCCGCGTGGGTCTTGAGACGCTGGTTCAGACCAGACCCTATCCTCTTGCTCGGATCAAGGTGCTGGAAGGCTGGGCGGAAAAGACGAACGAGCTGGAAGCGCTCTCCCAGAACGTGCTCGGTCTGTTCAAGAGGGCGATGGATCTGGTGCCCAACGTGCCCAGGGAACTCATGGCGGCGCTGGACTCGCTGAGCGATCAGGAACAGAAGGCGGATTTTATCGCTTCCCAGTTCAACATGCGATTCGAGGAGCGCCAGGAAGTGTTGTCCGAACTCAACCTCCGGCTAAGGTTCGAGTTGATTCACAAGTTTCTGACACGGGAAGTCGAAATCCTGGAACTGCGCCAGAAGATCCAGAGCGATGCGGCCGGTTCGATGGACGACGCGCAGCGCGAATATTTCCTCCGCCAGCAGCTCAAGGCCATCCGCGAGGAACTGGGTGACGGCGGGGACGAGGCGGAGGAGGTCGAGGAGTTAGCCGGGAAAATCGAATCCGCGGGCATGCCGGACGAGGCGCGGAAGGTCGCCGAGCGTGAGCTTTCGCGGATGGAGAAGATGCCGAGCGAGTCCGCCGAATACACCGTGTCGAGGACCTATCTGGACTGGCTGGTTGAACTGCCATGGGACAAATCGAGCGAAGACCGTATCGAGGTTGACCGGGCGCAGAAGATTCTGGATGAAGACCATTTCGGGATCGAAAAGCCGAAGGACCGGATCCTGGAATATCTGGCGGTCCGTGGGTTGAAAAACGATATGCGGGGGCCTATTCTGTGCCTGGTGGGTCCTCCGGGCACGGGAAAGACGTCGCTGGGCCGTTCCGTGGCGCGGGCGCTAAACCGCAACTTTGTCCGCATTTCACTGGGCGGCGTGCGGGACGAATCGGAAGTCAGGGGTCACAGGCGGACCTACGTGGGTGCGCTTCCCGGCCGGATCATCCAGGGACTGCGCCGGGCGGGTACGAAGAATCCGGTATTCATGCTGGACGAGATTGACAAACTTGGCGCGGACTTCCGGGGCGATCCGTCGGCGGCGCTGCTGGAGGTGCTGGATCCCGAGCAGAATTGCCGGTTCGAGGACCACTACCTGGACGTACCTTTCGATCTCTCACAGGTCATGTTCATTGCCACCGCGAATACCCTGCATACGATCCCACCCGCACTTCTGGACCGGATGGAGGTCCTGGAACTTCCGGGCTATACCGAACAGGAGAAACTGCAGATCGCCCGCAGCTACCTGGTGCCCAGGCAGCTTGACGAGCACGGGTTGACGGACAGGCGGCTGACGATCGACAGCGATGCGTTAGCGGGCGTGATCCGGTACTATACCTGCGAGGCGGGGTTGCGGAACCTCGAGAGGGCGGTGGGAACGCTCTGCCGCAAGGTAGCCCGCCGGTTCGCGCAGGGTCGGAAGCGAAAGGTCAGCGTGAAGACAAGGCACTTGCACGAATACCTGGGGCCGCGGCAGTTCCAGCACGAAATCGCAGAGGACGATGATGAGGTGGGCGTTGCGGCGGGACTGGCGGTGACGTCCGCGGGGGGCGACGTGATGTTCGTGGAGGCCACCCTGATGCCCGGCGGCGGGAATCTGAATCTGACCGGACAGGTAGGCGACGTGATGCAGGAGTCCGTCCAGGCCGCGATGACGTACGTGCGCTCCCGGTGGGAGAGCCTGGGGTTGCCCGAAAAGTTCAACGAGGAAAAGGACGTGCACGTTCACGCGCCGGCGGGAGCGGTACCCAAGGACGGACCGTCCGCGGGAATCACGATGGCCGCCGTGCTGGCGTCGGTTTTCACGGATCGGCCGGTCCGGAAGGACGTGGCGATGACAGGCGAGATCACCCTGCGCGGCAAGGTGCTGCCGGTTGGCGGCGTACGGGACAAGGTGCTGGCGGCCCACCGCGCGGGCATCCAGACCGTGATCCTGCCCGAGAAAAACCGCAAAGACCTGGAGGAAGTCCCGGAAACCGTTCGCAAGGACGTGAAGCTGGTGTTTGCCGACCACGTGGACAAGGTGCTGGACACGGCCCTTGTCAAGAAGCGACGGGCATCGACCAAGCGTCGGTCGGGGAGCACAGGAAGCAGGCCGTCCGTCCGCTCGGGGCCCCGCCCGCGACCCACCGTGGCGGCGGACCGGTGAGCGTGAGGGTAGGGAGGGTGACCTTCCTTCCGCCGCGTTGCGACGTCCCGATAGCAGGGGCGGGATTCAAACCTGCTCCTGCTATTTTTTGTTCACGAAACCCATGCGATATGGATTACTGCCTGTTGCGCTTCAGCGGTGAGATCCTTGCTCCCGTGTCCAGACCAGCAGAATGAAATTGAGGCGGGCAGACAGGAATGTCTGCCCCACCTTCACACAAGCTTCTTCTGCAAGACAGTGTCGACGCAGACTTGACGGACACGACTTGCGGATGACCTGGCGGCGCAATTTGTGCCTGACGGTTGCGGTTGTGGCTGAACGAAGCGACGCCGCGCCGGGTTGGAATAGTATTGAAAGTTCCCCCAAAGGCGTGTCCCGCAATTGAATAAGGCCCTGCTCACTTGAACAGGGCCTTATGACTACAGCCGCGGTTGGAAACCGGGTCCGGGGCCATCTTGTTTCATCTTATGGTAAAGCTTCAACTTTGAAATTGCGTTGCAACGGGAACCACGTTACTATTCGGGATGGTCAAGACCAGATGCGCCGTCAGGTTCAGTTGCTAGAGTTGAGATAAGCGTACGGGCCGCGTACGTCCGTCTGCCAGTTCTTTGATTCGTATACACACAAACTTGAGAGGGCAGTCACCGAATCCGGTCGTTGGCATCCAGGTTCCGCATATATTCCCTCGGTGGCATTTTCTCCACTCTGCGAAAGGTCTCCGTAAAACGAACCTGATTCTTGAATCCGCACTTTTCGGCAATGACATATAGGGGTTCACGTCTGGATTTCATCATCTCCTTTGCCATTTCAATCCGGAAACGACTTCGACGGTCCTGAAACGTCATTCCGAAGAAATCTCGAAACATCCTGGAAACGTGGGCTGGTGAGATACTGAAGTGCCTGCAAAGGTCCCCTCTTCGCAGTGACGGGTCCGAAATGCGTTCTTTCAGAAACTCGTCCATTCGTCTCGCGAGGATGTGCGGCGGAAGACGCCGGTGTCCGATTAATTCGCGAACCAGTGAGACCAGATGGTCAGAATCAACCGGCTTGCCGAGGACGTCGTGAGCGCCGTCCTTGATTGCGCGAACAGCGGTCCGGACGTTGTTGTTCTCGGTGAGCAGCACGACTTCGGTCGGGATGTATTTCCGCCTTGCGGCTCGCAAGACCTCCAGGCCATTGAGACCCGGCAGCGAGGTGTCCAGTACGGCGACGGCGAAGGACCCGTCGCAAAGCAGATTCAACGCTTCGTGGCCGTCCGCGACGGCTTCCACATGCCATTTCTCAGACTGAGCATTCAGCATTCTCGCAAGCCGTATGCGGAGATCAGGATCGGCGGCGCCGACGAGGATTTCCACACGTCTTCCAAAAGCACGTTTCTTACGGTTTGGTCCAATTGACATGTCGACTTATATTTCCTACATTGCAAACAACGCGGGGACACGGGGCCGTGCAATCATTGCGCCGGACGACGGTCGTGTCATCAGCATCCGGCGTATTCAGGAAGTCGATGATAACCTGATTCGTGGCGATGTGACTTGAGTTCGATTGGCCACGTTGAAGACAACTTGCCAGCATTCCTGACGCTGTACCTGTTGCCCGCAGTGGTTCCGGACCGGATCACTCACTGATACGAATGTACACCGGGATCGTGGGTGAACGAACCGGACGCATTTCGCGAGGGAATTTTCACGCGTTTTTTGCGCTGGGGCGGCCTATGGAGGTGCGACTCCACGATTTGACCCGATTCTCCGGCCAAATCTAACCATTTATGCGTGAAATATCAGTGAAATATCGCGCATTTCCGGTGATTTATGGGTGATTCTTGTCCTGTATGGAGTATTCCGGGCTGATACTGAGAGATTTCGAGACTGCGGCCTGGCTGCTCCGGAAACGATTGAGCGCTGCCGCAGGCGAAGGAGGGACGGATGAATTCAGCCATAGAGCTTGAACGAGAAAACAGGCAACTGCGAGAGCGCCTGTCCCGTATGGGGAAGGCATCCCTGCGCATCAACGAAAGCCTCGATCTGAAGACGGTTTTACAAGGCGTATTGGACAGCGCCAGGTTGTTGACGGGTGCGAAGTACGGCATGATGACACTGTTGGAAGACGGGATGCGTGTACAAAACTACTGCCTTACGTCCGGGATGACTCCCAGTCAGACCAGGCGAGTTTGGATGAATCGGAAAAATGAGGTCCTCTTTGAATACTTCAGCGTTATAGAGGAGCCGTTACGGCTGTCGGACATGCATAGCCATATACGGTCTGTGGGTCTTCCCGATTTTCGTCCGCCGATGGCGGTGAGTCCGACACTGGCGTTTCTGGTCGCTCCGATCCGCCACCGCGGCGAGAGAGTTGGGACTTTCTTTCTGGCCGAGAAGGAAGGAGGCAGGGCGTTCACCCTGGACGACGAAGAGACGATGGTGATGTTCGCCTCCCAGGCGGCGCTCGTGATCACCAATGCGCGGCGGTACCGCGACGAACAGCGGGCGAGGGCGGACCTTGAGGCGCTGATCAAGACCTCGCAAGTGGGCGTTGCTGTCTTCGAGGTCGGCACGGGAAAGGTCATCTCGTCCAACCGCGAGGCGGCAAGGATCCTGGATTGCCTTCTGATCCAGGATCGTACCCTTGAAGAGCTTCGCCAGGTTATCAAAGTCCGCGGCGCAGACGGACGAGATTTCTCTCTCGAGGAGTATTCCACGACTCAGTTGCTCAATCAGTGTGAGACGGTGCGAGACGAGGAGGTCATTGTCGAACTTCCTAACGGGCGCAGGGTGACCATTTTGATCAACGCGACACCGATCCGATCGGACGACGGCCGCGTGGAATCCCTGGTCGTGACGGGACAGGATATAACGCATCTGGAAGAACTGGAACGACAGCGGTCCGATTTCCTGGCCATTGTAAGCCACGAACTGAGGGCGCCGCTGGCCGCCATCAAGGGATCCGCCGCGACGGTGCTGGGCGACACCATTGCCCTTGACAGGGCCGAGATGGTCCAGTTCTTCCGCATCATCAATCGGCACGCCGATGAGATGAGCGGCCTGGTCAACGATCTGTTGGACGTGGCGCGTATTAGAACTGGAACCCTGCAGGTAAATCCTGTAGCGACGCAGGTAACCGGTCTGATGGATCAGGCTCGAAACACGTTCCTGAGCGGAGGAGGCAGAAACGACGTCCGGATCGATCTGGCGCCGGAACTCCCTGCGGTGAACGCGGACCCGAGGCGCATCGAGCAGGTAATGGTGAACCTGCTCGCCAACGCGGACCGCTATTCGCCGGAGAATTCGCCGCTGCGGATAACCGCGACACGGGAGGGAATGCACGTGACTTTTTCCGTGGTTGACCGCGGGCGGGGCATTTCCGCCGAACGTATGCCGCACATTTTTCGGGATATTGTCGGGTTCGACGGGGAGGACCGGCCCGCCAACGATGAGGAATCGGGGTGGGGCCTGTCCATCTGCAAGGGCATCGTGGAAGCTCATGGGGGCAGGATTTGGGCCGAGAGCGACGGATTGGGGCGAGGAACCCGTGTGACGTTCACCATTCCCGCCGTCGAGGAACCAGGTTACGTGACTCACGTCGCGGAGGTCCCGGACGCTGGTGGGATTCGCGGAACGCGGCAGGTGCGGACGCCCATCCTCGTTGTGGACGATGACCCGCAAACGTTGCGGAACGTACGGGAGATCCTGTCGGACGTCGGTTTCGTCCCGGTGGCGACAGGCGACCCGGACGAGGTGCCGAGGCTCCTGGAAGAGCACCGCCCTCATCTGGTCCTGCAGGACCTGGTCATGCCGGGGACCGACGGCATTGAGATGATGCGTTCCATCTTCAAGGATGCGGGGTGTGCCCGTTGTTTTTCTTTCCGCGTACGGCCATGACGAAGCCATTGCGCGCGCGTTCGAGGCAGGCGCCGCCGACTACGTGGTCAAGCCCTTTTCTCCCACCGAACTGGTGGCGAGAATCCGCGCGGCGCTGCGTAATGCGACGGCGCCCGTTGAGAAGGAGCCCGAGGAACCCCTTGTCCTGCCTGGATTGATCGTTGACTTCGCGAGACGTCGAGTTACCGTTGGCGGGCGGCCGGTGAAGCTGACGGTCATCGAGTATCGGCTGCTGGCGGAACTCTCGGTCAACGCCGGCTCAATTTTGACTCACAAACGTTTGCTGCAAAGGATCTGGCATAAGACGAGCGGCAGTGATACGAGGCCGTTGCGCTCGGCCGTAAAGAGCCTCCGCCGCAAGTTGGGGAGACGACGCAGGCAACCCTACCTATATCTTCAACGAACCGGGTGTGGGGTATCGAATGGGGCGCGAAGAGTAGGCGTTCCGCCAGAGGGGTTGGTGGCGGGGCGGGAGCAGGTGATATTCTCGGCTGAGGATGCAGGATCATCGGGTCAGAAAAATGGTCGAGCCACACTTGTGCGGCTCGACCTGTTATTCATCTTACGATTAATCACCTGCGTTTGGCGATTTGGCTATCTACCGGGATTTCGGTCTGCTTGTCGGGTTCCCAGGCGCGGAACGGTAAGAATCAATGGAAACGTATGGTCAGCCGTCTCAGTCCGTCTCTGGCGGGTGGCCTGAGAGACTTCGTTCCCGGAAGCGATTGAGGGAAGGAAGTTTTGGTAAAAGAAAAGGGTCGAGGCATTACTTCAAATCCTCGACCCTTGTTCTCACTGTGCGATGAATCAGGCGCTCCGCGT
>CAXXJS010000010.1:0-477099 GCA_963662665.2 Candidatus Latescibacterota bacterium | reverse complement strand
CAATGAAATTGGCATCTATTCGGCCGTGGGACTGGCTCCCAACCATATTGCGGCGCTGTTTCTCGCAGAGGCGACGGTATTCGCCACGGTAGGCGCCGTCTTCGGATATCTGATCGGACAGGTGCTGGTTCTTGTGCTGTTTACCCAGGCGCAGGCACAGGGACAATTGCTCAGCCTGGAATTGAACTATTCTTCCCTGTCGGCCATTTCCTCTACATTGATCGTTATGGCAACGG
Organism: Candidatus Latescibacterota bacterium; assembly: GCA_963662665.2. Classification (GTDB taxonomy): domain Bacteria; phylum Latescibacterota; class UBA2968; order UBA2968; genus JAAXHE01. Next base: position 476,863 of record CAXXJS010000010.1, on the reverse strand, counting down.
TGTTCCTTTCAACGCTGTACCCTGCGAAAAAAGCCGCCGATATGGCGGTGCCGGATGTAACGCGAAAATGGGAGTTTCCGGAGCCCGATGGTGACAGATGGGTGTTCGATTTTCCGTTTACGGTGGGCGGCGCTGAAGTATTGGGCATGTACACTTATCTGACACGCGTCTTCGAGTCCTACGGCGAAGGGTCGGTCGGCGACTTCGTGGCCGATTACGTCCGCTTCACTTCCCAGGACATGCAGGGGGAACCGCAGTACGAAATCAACCTGACGTGCTGGCTTGCGCCTTACGATCTGGGCATCAGCCAGGAGGTGGAGTTGAGGGCAATACCTACCAGGGAGTACAATATTTACAAGATTGAGGTCGTTATCAACCGGCTCAGCGGTGACGTGGCGTCCTGGAAACGGATCAATCGGGGCTTCCTGAACGTACTCCGGAAACGATTCCTGGTCTGGCGTACCATTCCGCCCGAATTGAAACACCAGTATGCCGACGAGGGCCATCAAATTCTGTCGGACACGGTGGAAGAGGCAAGGGTATGAGCGGCCATGTGCCGCGAATCACATACAACCGGCGGGGTTTACAACCGCAACCCGTGACTCGCTGCTCCCAATGAGGAGGGGTGGTTTTGGCAATCGAACCCGAGGACGAAAGAGAAGAGCAGGAACAGTACGAAAATATCATGCCGGTGGATGCGCCGTTCGAAGATGGTTTCAATATGAAAACCATGTGGGCGACGCTGTTTGTGGGCCTGGTGATGTTGCCGGGCGCAATTTACCTGGGATTGGTCACCGGGCAAAACATGGCGGGCGCATCCGAATGGGTGACCATCATCCTCTTCCTGGAAATTGCCAAACGGTCCTTCGTGCGACTGAAGACGCAAGAGGTCCTGGTAATCTACTGGGTAGCGGGCGGATTGCTTGGGGTGGGAGTGAGACTGGGCAGCGCGGCGCTCGTATATGGAGGCCCGTTCGGCGGATTGATCTGGGATCAATACCTGATCCAATCCCCGGCGGCCAGGGGACTCGCGGATTTCATACCGGACTGGGTGGTCCCCAGGATCAGCGAACATCCGGAGATCTATGCGGAACGGACGTTCTTGCACAGCGCCTGGTTGAAACCCATTGGAATCCTTGTTGCACTAACACTGTTAAGCAATACCGCGAGGCTGTCGCTTGGGTACGTGATGTTTCGAATTACGAGCGATATCGAGCGATTGCCGTTTCCGCTCGCGCCCGTACAGGCGCGGGGAGCCACCGCGCTGGCCGAGACGTCGGCCAAGCAGGAGGGCTGGAGATGGCGGGTGTTCAGTACCGGCGCATGCATCGGTCTGGTCTGGGGCCTGCTCTACGTCGTTGTTCCCACACTATCCAGCATATTCCTGACCGATACGGTTCAGATACTGCCCATTCCCTGGATCGACTTTACGGAGCAGATCAAAACCATCCTACCAGCGGCGTTGTTCGGAATCGCAACCGACCTGGGTCACCTGATTGTCGGATTTGTGTTGCCGTTCTGGGTGGTTATAGGGTCCTTTGCCGGCGCCGTCCTCGGAAACCTCGTAGTCAACCCGTTTCTATACAAATATGAAATCCTGGACCGGTGGTCTGCGGGCATGACGGCGATCCCGACTTCGATCTCCAATCAGTTCGACTTCTGGTTGAGTTTTGGAATCGGCACTTCGTTTGTAATCGCATTCACCGGATTCTACCAGGTGTTTCGCGTGCTTATGGAACAGCGTCGCCAGAAACAGGAAACAGGGCATCATACATCGGGTATCGACCTGGAGGACCTGCCGAAGGGCCGTTCGGATATTAAAATGATTTACCCGATTCTGTTCTGGGGCGCAGCGACACTCGGTTTCATCGTGCTCTGCCAGATGCTGGTCCCGGAATTCCACTGGGGCTGGGTTGTGTTCTTCGGACTCATTTACACGCCAATTTCGTCTTATATCGGCGCCCGGATGATCGGCCTGACGGGAAGCCCTTACGGGGCGAGTATTCCCTATCTGCGTGAAGCAGGAATTCTTCTGTCCGGATACAAAGGCGTGGCGGTCTGGTTTGCTCCCCTTCCCCTGCACGACCACGGGCTGGCCGTGCCGACCTATAAACAGATGGAATTGACGAAAACGAAATTCGTCAGTTACGTGAAATTGACCGCGGTCACCATGGTGGTTATTTTCATCTTCAGCTTTATTTTCTGGGAGTTCATATGGCGCCTGGGGCCCATTCCCTCGTCCAGCTACTACTACGTGCAGACGTTCTGGCCGTACGACGCCACGATGACCACGATGTGGTTGAAGTCGACGATGCCGGACCTCGAAGGGCAGGGAACCGTTGGCGTTGAGCTTCTTAAGGATATCATCAAGCCGGAACTCATTGGGGCCGGATTTGCCGTTGGCGGCCTGATGTATCTGGTTCTGGCCGTGCTGAAGGCGCCAACGCTGTTCTTTTTTGGTTTTGTAGGCTCCCTCGCAACCTGGCCGCATTTCGTGATTCTGCAGTTTGCCGGCGCACTTCTCGGACGATTCTACTTCGCCAGACGTTTCGGCGAATCCAAATGGAGGGCATACGCGCCCATTCTCCTTGCCGGATACTATTGTGGTATGGGGCTTATCGGGATGACTTCGGTTTCTGTCGTGTTGATTTCAAAGGCCGTTTCCCAGGTTGTCTTCTAGTTCGGAAAACTACACTTCAATGTGGAACGCCGCCCGGATTCCGGCTGTCTAATGAAATTACCGACGACGGCGAATCCGGGCGGTTTTTCGTCCGTGCGTATCGAAGTGTACGTTCCAATCTGAGGGAGGTTTCGATGAATCGGGGTGAAAGGATCACTGGACTTGCGCTAATTGCGTGTATTCTATTGGCGTTTGCCGTGGAGGCGGCGGCACAGCCGGAGGGCAGGGGCGGACGCGGACGTGGAAGACGCGGGGGCGCCGCACGTCTCAGAATGATGTTGCCCGTCGAGCAGACACTTGGTTTTCTGGCTTTTGACAGAAAGATGGCGTTGAAAGACGATCAGCTGCTGAAGATCCGCGGCGCGCTCAAGGAGATTCACGGCAAGCGCGCCGAACTTGAAAAAGAAATGCGGAATGGCGCGGACAGGCAGCAAGTCATGCAGAAGCTCGGCGGACTACGGGACACCATGTTCAAAGAGGTTAAGGCTGTGCTGGACGACAGCCAGGATAGGGTTCTGGATGGTTATCTGGAGAGGATGCGGCGAGGATTTCAACGCGGGCGAGGCGGCGGACGCCGGGGCGGTGGCCCGCCGGGCGGTGGCGTATAACCTGATCGCATCGTACCACCAGGCGGTCGCATGGCGACTCCCGCGGCGGAGTCGCCACTGCTTGTAGCCGCCCCACACCGCGGAATGCGGATTTTGGTGTTGACAGATAACGGGGAGCCGTTTACTTTGATTGATCACAGAAGCATCTCACCACGACCAGAAGACAATCCTTGCGTGTGTGCCCACCCTTTCACGCCGCCCGGCGATTAGTTTTCCCCCTGGAATACGTCTGAAACCCCTGCATAGTCCGGAACCGCGTGACGTCCGACCAATTATAAACCGTTACGCTGGCAGCCATTGGCGGCCGAGAGAGGCCGACAATTGCCCACAGTAACCGTGGGAGTACTGCCCCGAACCATAGCCTTGAGGAACGTGTACAAATGAAACTGAAGCAGGCCGCCGACCACATCGACAAGCCGTTTACTTTCGGCGTGATAGGCGACACCCACTTTCTGCATCCAAAGTTCGGTGGAGAGACAGGTGAGTCCGGCGGATCGTTTCGACCCCTGCAGGTTGATCAGTACCTCGAGAGCGTCCACTATGTCCTGATGCCAATGATGGCTTCGCTGAAAGAGGCCTCGCCTTCCTTTCTGGTCATCACCGGAGATCTGGTGGAGGGGCACCAGGACGTCGAACTCGCCATCGATGAGATTAAGGAAGGTCTGGAATTCTTCGATGGATATGGCATCCCGCTGCTGTTCGCGTGTGGAAACAGAGACCGCGTCGAGGCGTTTGACGGCGTCATTCGACCCTATCTTGGCCGTTGGTTCGGCAGCACGCCACGAGAACGTTTCTTCTTTCTGGATGTTGCCGGCTGCCGGCTGGTTTTCCTCGACACGCTCACGTGGAAGCGGCGGGGCCCACAACGGAAGTGGTTGGAACACGCCTTGATGGGCCGGGAGGCTGCGGGAATCGAACGTACGTTTCTGTTTGGGCACCATCCGGTCTGGCCGATGGCAAGGGCTTTTTTTACCAACATCGATTTTCATCTGGATATGCCGGAAATACTGCGGGAACATCCCATCGACGCCTTTTTTTGCGGGCATACCCACAACCAGAGCGTGTTGCTGCACCGTACGGATGGCCTACCCGCTCTGCAATGCATGTGTGCTTCCATAGGCCTTTCCAGTGAGATGCCAACGCCGCTGGATCGTGTACAGAACCTGTTGCCTGATCCCCAGGACGTGCTTGCCTGTTGGCCGGGCTATCTTGAGAATACGGCGCCCGGATGGTTTCTTGTCCACGTCGGCCAGAATTCGGTTGAAGCGGCCTGGCATCACTTGAACCGGGGCGTGGAAACCCGGCTTACATGGCATCGACCAGGGGACCTGTCGGCCTTTGAGAAAATGGACCACCCCCCCGATGCGCGTTTGATTTATGACGACCTGAACCACATTCGCCGGGCTTCATTGCGTTTTTGCGGATGGCATGCTTTGCGCCCGGACAAGCAGGTTTTCCTGAATGGCGAGCCGGTCGGCAACCTGCCGCCCGCAAACGACTACGCGCCGGTCCGGATGGAATTGCCTCCTGGCTGCATTGAAAATCTGGCCATGGAGAATCGGATTGAGATCCGGGTTCCCCGAAACGAGGCATGCACCCTTGGCAATTTCGTACTCGAAGCGGTGTTGCCAGGCGGTCGATTCGTGCGGACCCGGCCGACTGGCGAGATTTTTACCTGGTCCGACAGGTGGGGCGCTTGGCATTCGAAGTGGTTGTCAAAAATGAACCCGGGACGGTCCGCGCTCACACTGCTGTGTTTTCAATGACTCCGGTCCCTTCCTGCCTGCGCCACGTCCAGCGGCGTCAACAAGCCGCCGACGGCAGGACACGTTGGACCACACGGTATCCCGGTAACGAATCCAATCAAATTCAGTCACAATAAAGCCTTCGGAAATTCAGATGAAAAAACCGCCGTTCACAAATCGGTTGGTCCACGAAACAAGCCCCTATCTGTTGCAGCACGCGCACAACCCGGTGGACTGGTATCCGTGGGGCGACGAAGCCTTTGGACTGGCGAAAGAAGCGGACCGCCCCATTTTCCTGAGTGTTGGTTATTCCGCCTGTCACTGGTGCCATGTTATGGAACGGGAGTCCTTTGAGAATGAGTCCATTGCCGCCCTGATGAATCAACTCTTCGTAAACGTTAAGGTCGACCGTGAAGAGCGTCCGGACGTGGACGAAATCTACATGAATGCGGTACAGATGATGACCGGCGCCGGGGGGTGGCCCATGAGCGTATTCCTAACGCCCGTTGGAACACCGTTCTACGGCGGCACCTATTTCCCCCCCGACAACCGATATGGCCGACCGGGATTTCCCGACGTGCTGCGCTCCGTGGCGAGGCATTACATTGAGAACAGGGAAAAGGTGGGCGAGGCAGCCGAACGGCTGATGGACGGATTGAAACGCCTGACCGACTTGCGGAACCCGGACGGAGAGTTGACCGGGGCGTTGTTTTCTAACGGATATACGCAAATTGCACGAAACTTCGATTCGGAAAATGGTGGGTTCGGGTCCCAGCCGAAGTTTCCAGGCACTATGAATCTGTCGGTTTTTCTGCGAGAATTCGAAGAATCGGGAAATCACAATGCACTTGATATGGTATTGCTGACGCTGCGCAAGATGGCACATGGCGGGATATACGATCATCTGGGCGGCGGATTTCATCGATACTCCGTCGACCATCGCTGGCTGGTCCCTCACTTCGAGAAAATGCTTTATGATAATGCCCTGTTGGCCGGACTCTATCTGGACGCCTTTCTAGCCACCGGAGAGCCGCTGTTCCAACAGATTGCAGAAGAAACGCTGTCGTACGTCATGCGCGAGATGACCGATCCGCTGGGCGGATTCTATTCTACCCAGGATGCCGACAGCGAAGGGGAGGAAGGGAAATTTTTCGTCTGGGATCAGGAGGAAGTGTACGCATTGCTGGGAGAACAGGATGGTGAGTTATTCTGCCGGCATTACGACGTACGACCTGAGGGCAATTTTGAACATGGCAAGAGCATTCTGAATATTCCTGTGGAGGCGCCGAAATCAGCCCGGTTCCTGGAAGTCGACCCGGCACGGCTGGAAGTCGCGACACGGCGCGGGCGGGAGGTACTGACAGCCGTACGCGAGGGCAGGATCAAGCCGGACCGGGATGAAAAGATCCAGGTAAGCTGGAACGGTCTCATGATCACGGCTTTCGCGCGTGCCTATCAGATTTTTGGAAAATCAGAGTATCTGGAAACGGCCCGAAACGCGGCCGGTTTCATTCTTAAACATATGACGACGGAATCCGGGCGTCTGTTGCATTCGTACAAGGACGGACGGGCCCGGTTCATCGGTTACCAGGACGATTACGCCTTTTTCTTCTGCGGACTGCTCGACCTTTACGAAGCGTCCTTCGATACGGAGTGGCTGGATGCGGCAGAGATGATCGCGGAGACGATGGTCGACGAGTTCTGGGACCCTGAGGACGGTGGTTTCTATTTTACCGGCAAATCTAACGAGAAACTGATTGTCCGTTCCAAGAATCCATACGACAACGCGACCCCATCCGGAAATTCAATTGCCGTCATGTCGCTAATGCGTCTTGGCACGATTCTGGACCGGCCGGACCTGTGGAAGAAGGCGGAGCAGACACTGAAGTTGTTCGAACCGATGCTCCGCGAGATGCCGTCCGGTTTTGGTCAGATGCTCTGTTGTCTGGACTTCTTCATCCGGGGGCCGGTGGAGGTGGTACTGGTGGGCGAACCGGACGCCCCGGGCATGAAAAATCTACTGAAGGCCGCAAACAGACGACTGCTGTCCAACCGGGTGATCGTCTGTATGGATCCGGATAAACCTGGGGATCTTTCACGGCGGATTCCGGTTCTTTCCGGTAAGACGGCGCTGGACGAAAAACCCACCGCGTACGTGTGCAGAGATTCCACCTGTTCCGCACCTGTGACGACAGATACCCAATTGGACGCGTTGTTACGGGATTCGTCATGAAAAACTGAGAGCGCCAACCACGGAAACACATCACACTTAAAGCCCCGACAGGAGGATGTGATGGCATCGGTATTGGTGGTAGGAGATGGTCCGGGTGGCCTGAGCGCGGCCCTGTTTTTGGCAAAAAACGGCATGGATGTGGCCGTATTCGGACAGGATACGACGCCCATGCATAAAGCGCTGCTTTACAATTACCTGGGTATTCCAGAGTTGACCGGAAGCGAATTTCAGCGAATCTCCAGGGACCAGGTAAGAGCGCAGGGCGCCAGCATTGAAGATGCGCAGGTCTCCGGCCTTGAAAAAACCCAAACGGGATTCACTGTGACCACGGAGGGCGGGACCAACCATGAAGGGAAATATCTGATCCTGGCGGCAGGAACCAACTTGAAACTGGGCACAAGTATGGGGCTGGAGCGTGGTCCCGACGGGCTGGTGTGCGACAGGGACGGACGCACGGCCATTGAAGGACTCTACGTGGTGGGTTGGAGTACCCGACTTCGGAAAACACAGGCGATAATTTCCGCAGGTCAGGGTGCGTCGGCCGCGCTCGATATTCTATCGAACGAGGCAGGAGAGGATGTTCACGATTTCGATGTGGTGTCCTGATACATCCGGTTAGAGACTCTTGCCTGGTATTGACTCGTCGACCGGATATTGAATCACGCCTGGCGCGAAGGACGGTTTTCTCCCCCGGTCGATCAAAAATATCTGGGTGTCTTGCGGGGCGCCGCCGGTTTCGGAGGCGCCTCTTTTTCCGGAATACCGTGGCTTTCAATAATGTCGCGTACCACATGGACCGGAAGTCCCATTCGGACGGCCAGCGCCATCGAATCACTTGGGCGAGCGTCCATTTTAAATGTCGTTCCATCCGGTCCCTGCAGGGTTAGAACGGCAAAATACGTACTCCTCAGGCCCCCGTCCTCCAGCGGGCGAAGTTCGTCTATCACGATGGATCGAAGACGAACCCCGGCCTCCTCCAACACGTTGTGGAACAAGTCGTGGGTGAACGGACGGGGAAACGTCTCGTTGTTCAGTTTTCGCCAGATTGCCATCGCTTCACAGGGTCCGATCCAGATGGGCAGAAGTCGTGCGGTTTCGGCGTTTCGCAGAAATACGATATATTGATCTTCCGAATCCCGCCCGACCTGATGAACCTCCGTTTTTACCAGTTCCTTTTCCGCCGGATGGACTGGCAGCGCAACGACAGCGCTCAGACACTGCCATAAGGCGCAGAAGAACAACACCGAAGAACGGCATCTATCGTGCATCCTGGTTCCTTTCAGTGCGTGTAAGGCTGGCGCTGTCCGGCATGAAATCAGAACGTTGCCGGAATATACGCCGGTGCCTTTGGCAGGGCAATTCGAATTTTCGGCAGCGGCGCCGCGGTTTGGCAGTTGACACATACCTCTGAATGTACTATCTTTGTAAGTTTCAGGCTTTTAACCATTTGTGCGGCCTGGTGATCTTTCCCGGAGATAGACTGCCGAATGGTGAGATATTACCGGGACGGGAGACTGGAGAACGCATGGTTGTCAGCATGACGGGTTTTGGAAGGGGAGAGGCAGAAACAGAAGGCTACCGCGCCACGGTGGAGGTGAAGTCGGTCAACGGGCGTTACGGCGAGGTATCCGTCCATCTGCCGGGGCAACTATCGGCACTCGAACCCCGAATTAAGGACCTGGTGCTTTCTGTTCTTTCAAGGGGCCATATCCGCGTTTTCCTGAACCTGAGCGGTGAAGCACATGAAAAGGGCATCCCGGTTCTGAACGTGCGTGTCTTCGAGGGGTATAGGAACGGGCTTGTACGACTTCAGGAGCGTCTTGGTCTTTCGGAAGCACCCGATCCCATGCAACTGGCGCTGATGCCGAACGTCTTTGAACTTGAATCCAGGGTGCCGGATTTGGAAGTCGTCTGGCAGGCAGTCGCGCCTGCCTGCGAACAGGCCGTAGCCCAGTGCCAGTCGATGCGCGTCAGAGAGGGCAGACGGCTGGCAGCAGATTTCGAGCAGCGCGTTCATCACCTCGAGGATATGATCGCGCAGGTGGAGAAGCTGGCGCCGAACCAGGTTGAAACCACGCGCAAAAAACTCGACGAGAAACTCCGGGGACTGATCGTCCGGGGAGAGGTCGACCAGAACCGGCTCGTCACGGAAATCGCCTTGCTTGCCGAGCGAATGGACATTACTGAAGAGACGGTCCGCTTTCACAGCCACAATGAGCAATTTCTGAAAACACTCGATCGGGATGAGCCAATCGGCCGACGTCTGAATTTCCTGCTCCAGGAAATGCTCCGGGAAGCAAATACTATCGGGTCCAAAACCGGCGACGTGGAAATTGCGCATCTGGCGGTCAGCGTCAAGGAAGAGATCGAAAAGCTCAAAGAACAGGTGCAGAATATAGAGTGAGGGTATTGTCGGTTCCACAGATGGTAGAATCCACCGGAATTGAAACCCTTCTGGGGCGACTCGATCGCGATCCCACATCGTTCGTCGTGGTGCTGTCGGGGCCCGCTGGGGCAGGTAAGACATCAATCAGGCAGGGACTCCTGGCGCGCGACGACAACCTTCGGCGTTGCGTGACCACCACAACCCGTGCGAAGCGTCTCGACGAGGCGGACGGGGTGGATTACCATTTCGTTTCGGAGATGGAATTTCGTTCCAAATTGAAACAGGGGTGTTTTCTCGAATGGGCGGAGGTGTATGACTTTCTCTATGGCGCGACGTTCGAGGCAGTTGCGCACGCGCTTGAAAACGGCGGGGTGTTGTTGATCGTGGTAGATGTGCAGGGAACGGCCGCGTGGAAGCGATTGCTCGAGGATCGGTGTGTAAGCGTGTTCGTACTGCCGCCATCGCTCGACGCGCTTGAAAAACGCCTGGGAGGGCGCAGGACCGAAGCGTCTGCCGCTTTGAAGCGCAGGTTGGAAAATGTACGCGTGGAAGTTGCCAAAGCCCCGGAGTTCGATTATCTCGTCGTCAATACGGATTTGGATCATGCCATCGCCGATGTTGAGGAACTGATTCGCGTCGAACGACGCAGGCCCTGTCGAGTGCCCGACATTCTCGTTGAATTCGGCCACGTGAACACGCGTTAACGGAGCATTGTATCGGGCGGTCATATCGTCCTGAACAGATTCACGTACAGATTTCCGACGTCGACCACAGAAAACCAGGCCCCACAAATGGAGGACCACGTCCAAATGTCACGGATTTTCTTCCTTGAAGAGATCAGCAACGACGAAATAAATCCATACGAAGCGGTCAGCGCCGCGTCGAGAGAGTCCCGCCGGATCAACCAGGCACGGATGGCAAGAGACGTATCAGGCGAGGCGGAAAAACCTACAACGCTCTCGCTCGATCGCCTGTCGACGGGCAAAGTCCAGGTTTCATACGACGGCGACGTGAAAACGGAAGTTGAAGATGGCAATGCCGGCCAAAATGAGAATCCTGCTGGGGATTAGCGGAGGAATTGCCGCCTACAAGGGCGTTGAAGTACTTCGCGGCCTGCAGCGTGAGGGCGCCGAAGTGCGGGTGGTGATGACTGCTGCGGCGCAAAAATTCATACGTCCGCTAACGTTTGAAGCGATTTCCGGCCACCGTGTTTACACCCACCTTTTTCCCGAGACGGGTGATCCGGAGGTTATTCACGTCACGTTGGGTGAATGGCCCGACCTGATTCTCATTGCGCCGGCAACGGCCAACCTGATCGGCAAGATGGCAAACGGCCTGGCGGACGACCTGCTCACATGCACGGTGCTTTCCAGCGAGGCAAGGGTAATGTTGGCGCCCGCGATGGAAACGGCAATGTACCGGCATCCGGCGTCACAACGCAATCTTCAGCGACTTGGCGAAATGGGATATCTTCTGATCGGCCCCGAGGAGGGGGCGCTCGCGTCGGGGCGAAGCGGAATGGGGCGCCTTTCGGAACCGGAACGAATCGTTTCCGAGGCCGTGTCCACAGCCGCGAGCTGCGGAGACCTTTCGGGACGGAAAATTGTCGTGACTGGCGGACGGACGGAAGAAGATATAGACCCGGTTCGCTTTATCACAAATCGGTCCACGGGAAAAATGGGGTACGCCGTGGCACGGCGGGCCAGGCAACGCGGCGCGGACGTGATACTGGTGAGCGGCCCGAGCAATTTGGAACCTCCGCCGGGGGTGGACCTCATTCGAGTGAGAACGGTGTCTGAAATGCGCACGGCGACCGTATCGGCATTTGAAGGGGCGAATGCCCTGGTAATGACCGCGGCCGTGCTGGATTTCAGACCTCGCGTCTACTCAGACAGAAAAATCAAAAAGAGCGGCAACGGGCTGAGTCTGGATCTGGTCGCGAACGAGGATTTTCTGGTGGAACTTGGCGCCCGGAAAAACAAGAGAATTGTGGTCGGATTTGCGATGGAAACTGAGAATGGCCACTCTAACGCACAAAAGAAACTCGAAGAAAAACACCTGGACCTGATTGTCCTTAACAACCTGAACGTTGCAGGCGCCGGTTTCGGCGTCGACACCAATGTGGTCACGCTGATCGACGCAGGCGGTATGGCGGAACCGTTGCCGATAATGTCCAAGTTCGATGTTGCGGACCGCATTCTGGATTGGGTAAAAAATCAGTGGACTTAGACATCCAGGCGAAAGAGACGCTCGAATCGGTCCGGACGTTCCTGAAGACCCAGGCGGAATATGGTCTGACGGAGTTCGCATCCGCGCGTACAGCTGCGGACACAAGGCTTGCCGATTTTCACAACTCGATCCGCGACTGCCGGAAATGTGGGCTTTCGGAGGGGCGGCGCAACGTTGTCTTTGGTAGCGGCGACCCGAATGCAGACCTTATGTTTGTCGGCGAGGCGCCCGGAGCGGACGAAGACAGGGAGGGGCTGCCGTTCGTCGGGAAAGCCGGAGACTTGCTGACACGTATGATTGAAGCCATCGGGTTTCAGCGTGATGACGTCTATATCGCCAATGTAGTCAAGTGCCGGCCGCCGGGAAACCGGGATCCCCTGCCGGAAGAAGTGGACACGTGCAAGCCTTTTCTGGAACGGCAGATTGAGTACGTTCAGCCGAATGTAATCTGCGCGCTGGGTCGATTCGCCGCGCAGACGCTGCTGGATACGGACGAACCCCTGGGCAGTCTGCGGGGTCGGCTTTTTTCGTACCGAGGCATTCATCTGATTCCAACCTATCATCCGGCTGCACTGCTGCGCAACCAGCAATGGAAGCGCCCCGCCTGGCAGGATCTGCAGCTTCTCAGGCGAGTGTACGACGGCGCACCATGTTAAGGACAACCGTGTTTCCTCATTCCCAGGTATCGGAACAAGGCCTTTCTTAAGTCGTATACCTATGGCTTCCCAACCATCAAGCGCACAGACACCCGTGGAACGCCCGCAGCCCCAGGCGCTGGAGGTCGAAAGGGCAGTTCTGGGCGCCATGTTTATTGACAACACGGCTATAAGCCGCGTGATCGAGGTCCTGGGCGACGAAACGTCGTTTTACCATTCCGCAAACCGCAGGGTATATGCGGTCGTACTGGCGCTATCGGAGCGGGGACTGCCGGTGGATGAAGTGACGGTTGCGGAGGAGTTAAAGCGCCGCGGGCAATTTGAAGACGTGGGCGGGTACGCCTATGTTGCCGGCCTGGGCGGTGAAATGGCGACCAGCGCAAACGCGGAATACCACGCCAGAATCGTACTCGAGCGCGCCCAGCGCCGCCGGTTGATCGATGCATCCACGCAGACGATTGGCGAATGTTTCGACGAAGCTGAAGACGTTCGCGACGTAATCGACCGCGCGGAGCAGCGGGTTTTTCGAATCGCGGAAGGCGAAATAGGTCAGGGGGTTGTCTCGCTCGAGTCCAAACTGCACGAGACGTTTGAACTCATTGAAAAAGCCCAGAAACAGGCCGGCGCCCTGTCGGGCGTTACCACAGGATATCCTGATTTCGATGAAATAACCGCAGGGCTGCAGCCGTCGGACCTGATTATCATTGCATCGCGTCCATCGATGGGAAAGACGGCACTTACGCTCTGTATGGCGCGCAATGCCGCCGTCAGGGAGAAGACACCGGTACTCTTTTTCTCCCTGGAGATGAGTATGCAGCAACTGGCCATTCGTTTGCTTTGCGCCGAAGCCAGGGTGTCGTCCCACCGGTTGCGAACGGGAAAATTGTCGGCGGACGAGTGGCAGCAACTGGCGACCCGGTCCGGTAAGCTGTCGGAGGCGCCGTTTTTTATTGATGACACGCCAGGCATCTCCATCCTGGAATTGCGTGCCAAAGCCCGGCGCGCGAAACTTGAACACGCCATCGGCCTGATCGTTGTGGATTACCTGCAGTTGATGACCACCACAGCACGCGTGGACAACAGGGAACAGGAAATTGCGAGTATTTCTCGCTCGCTCAAAGCGTTGGCCAAAGAGCTGGATCTACCGGTCGTAGCCTGTGCGCAGCTGTCTCGAGCCGTTGAGTCCCGGACGGACAAGCGGCCGCAGCTTTCCGACTTGCGCGAAAGCGGCAGCATCGAGCAGGACGCGGACGTGGTCGCGTTTCTCTATCGGCCGGAGGTGTACGGGATACCCGACGAAGAGGGCAATTCACAGGAGGGGAAGGCCGAGATCATTGTCGGCAAGCAACGAAACGGCCCGACGGGCAGCGTGTCTCTCACGTTCCTGGGCGAGTACCTGCGATTTGAGGAACCTGAGATTTATCGTGAAGAGCCTTTTTGATGGCGCGCATGCAGCAGGTCGTAACAGGAAGGCAAACGGCCGGCCTTCCCGGCAATAATTGCCAATGACAACGGGTCGAGTCAGATCAATGCAAGTTTCACTCCGAGGGGTGGGAATGGAAGATCAACAATCTACAATGAGGCTGTCCAAGCTGCTGTCACTAATGCTGCGGCATCGGCCGGAAGAGTTCGGCGTCGAGGTGGACGGTTACGGCTACGCGGACTTTGACGCGGTTTTGGCTGCACTGAAGAAAAAGGATGAAGATATCGAAGCTGGAGATGTCGAAACACTGGTTTACAGGGCCGAGAAGAAACGGTTCGAAATTGTCGAAGGGCGAATTCGGGCGCGCTATGGGCATAGCTTTGCCATGGAACTGGGAACCGACCCCGTGGAACCTCCTGAACACCTCTACAAGGGCTCGAGCGAAACCGAAGTGGAAGAGATCATGAGATCGGGGTTGAAGCCTGTAGACCGGCAGTACGTACACCTCTCGTTCGAAGCCGCTGTCGCGAAAAGGCTGGCAGGACACAGGCGGGGACCCGGTGCGGTGATACGGGTGGAGGCGCGCAGAGCGGCTTCGTTCGGTACTCAATTTTTCGATTGCGGACCCACGATCCTTGCACGGGAGATCCCAACGGAATTTCTCTCGCTGGACGAGAGACCGACCGTGGCGGTGGATGGCGGCGTGACGAAGCAACAGCCTGATGAACCCGTGACGTACGGAAGAAAACGTCGATTCAGGTCCCGGAGATAGTTCCGGCACCCGGCTTCCCCAAAGACGCCGGTGAGAGATAACTCCGTTCGGATCAGTACTGCGGTCTCTCCATTGTGTCTCCTCTCTTCTTTTCGTCGTCCGAATCTGATCAACGGGAGATGGACATTCGATGGCAAAAACCGATCGGGCCAGAGCCCACGCATTGTTGAAGACCGCCGGGAAACTCTCCGACGAGATTGGCGCCGATCTGGTGTTGATCGTGGCGGATTCGGGCGTGAACCGGACCGCGGTGCAAGCCCTGAATGAGGTATGTCCCGTGTTGTTGGTCACCCGGCGAAAACGGTTTCTCGAGGGCATTGACGGCGTAGGCATCCGCAGCTTACAGTTTGATCCTGACCTTGACGACGGAACCTATCTCGAACGGGTACGGCATGGGATCATGTTGGGCATGGAGTGCGGTCACATCAAAAAGGGCAGCCGGCTGATCTGCCTTACGAATGTTATGGATCACGGGGGCGTGGATACGCTGATAACCGTGGACACCCGCCGGGAGTTCGAGGCCTTCGATGGGGAGAGTCTGTCCATGCTGGCTGGTGACATACCCATTGAAGTGGTTAAATCAGTGCTCGATATTGCCCTTGACATCGGACGGGAGGGCCGCGAAGGGGAACAGGTTGGCACGCTGTTCGTCCTCGGTGACTCGGACCGCGTTCTGGCGAATTCCCGCGTGATGACGTACGATCCGTTCCGCGGGTATTCAAAGCGGGAGCGGAACATCTGCGACGGTGACAATCGTGAAGGCGTGAAAGAAGTCGCCTTGATGGACGGCGCCTTCATCGTCCAGGAGGATGGGGTTATTCGCTCAGGTTGTCGTTACATCACCTCCAATGTAAGAGGTCTCACCCTGCCCAAAGGGTTGGGGGCAAGGCATGTTGCGGCAGCGGCGATAACCAGGAACACCAACGCTATCGCGGTGGCGGTTTCGGAATCGACCGGAACTGTACGCGCGTTTAAACGTGGAGAGATTGTGCTCCGGCGGGATCCGAACCGACGGTCCGCACGTTGATGTGCCGGTCAGGAAAATGAACGATGCCGGGAAGGCAATGCCACTTCCAGCGTAACCCGTGGGAAGAAACTGGATGAAGATTCGGTTGATGCGGTGCGAAGGCGATATCAAGGCTGTCGTAGGCGATCATGTTCACACAGTGGCACGGGTCGCCAGGGCGTTCCCCAGAAGCAACCCGGGCCACTTCGTGGGCTTATTGGGCGAAGAAGGTCGTGAGATCTGTCTGATTGACAATCCCGGCACTCTGGACAGGAGATCTCAGGAAGTATTGGATGCCGCGTTGAAGGACGCGTACTTTATCCCCCGGATCCGGGAGATACTATCGATGACGCCTCGCGGGACCGGAGGCGTATGGGCCGTAATTGCGGAAGATGGAGAATTGGAGTTCCGGACGCAGGACCGTGAGGCGCTGGATGGATCGGAACCGCCGTCGATCACGGTTACGGACGAGAAAGGCAGGCGCTATCTGATCGAGGACTATTGGGCAATGGACCGGGAAAGTCGACATACAATCCGCGAACTCGTACCGGATGAGATTTTGCGCCGCCGGGCGAGGGTTGTTTCAATCCGCCGTTAGGAATCCGCCCGTAAAAGGGTGCATGTATGGAGGATACGCAAAGTAGGTTCTTGATTTCAGGAGGTTTGATCGGACTGTGTGCAATCGGCATGCTGGTTCTGGGCGAAGCTCGGTACATGGTGCCGCTTTTTTTTGTACTGTTCGGCTTGTGGATGGTTTTCTATCTGGCGGCTGCATGGCAATGTACCACAGCCTCTCTCAGAACAGTGGTGCTGTTTGGCGTACTGTTCCGGCTCATTATGCTTTTTTCCCCGCCTGGCCTCTCGGATGACGTCTATCGGTACCTGTGGGACGGACGGGTCCAGGCTGCGGGGATAAACCCTTACGCGTATCCACCCGCTTCCGACGAACTCGCTGATCTCAGAGACGATGAGGTCTTCCCCCAGGTGAACCATCCCGATGTGCCTACAATCTATCCGCCGCTGGCCCAGTTTTTCTTCCGGATTTGCTATCTTGTACATCCGTCGATCTGGACTATTAAGACTGTCATGGTCCTTTTCGATCTGCTAACAGCGTGGTTTCTGCTGGGCCTGATCCGGCTCTACGATCAGCATCCGGGACAATTGCTTATATACCTCTGGCATCCCCTGTTGCTTGTAGAGGTGGCGGGCAACGGCCACGTTGACGCGCTGGGTGTGTCCTTCATGGTATTTGCTCTTCTCTATCTTCAAGTTGGCGGTTATTCGAGGGCATTTGCCGCACTGGCCCTCTCGTGTTTGAGCAAATTCCTTGCGATCTGTCTGGTTCCGGTTTTCTGGCGGCGGATCTGCGAAAGAACCGCAAGAGGGTCTGAAGGGCGGCTGCGGGCAGGTCTCAGGCCGCAAGCCGTCCGGCCGGTCGTAATTTTTGTGGTGCTTTTGGCAGTTGGATACCTGCCATACGGTGAAGCAGGAGAAAAACTGTTTGCGGGGTTGCTGGTATATGCCGAACACTGGAGCTTCAACGCACCTGTCTTCGACATCCTGAGTTACCTGGCGGGCAACCCTCTTTGGGCTCGCACGGCTATCGCAATCGGGTTTGCCGGCGCGGTGTTTCTGTTCACGTTCAGTCGGATGCCGCCAATTCAGGCCGGGTTTTTCCTTGTTGGCGCCTTCCTGTTGCTCACGCCGACATTGCACCCTTGGTATGCCGTCTGGATCATTCCCTTTATGGTGTTTTACAGGCAACCGGCGTGGCTGGTCTTTACCGGTCTTATTGCGATTTCGTATCACGTTCTGATAAAATATACGAGCGAAGGGATATGGGAGCAGGCGGTCTGGGTGAAGTTTGTGCTATTCGGCGGATTCGCCCTCGTCTGGGCATTCGAATGGATAAAGCGAAGACGCGTTGAGACTTGAAACCCGCCAGGAAGCGCCGTTCGAATCGGACGGCGCTTCTGTCAAATACGGGGTTGTGACGCAGCCGTTGGATTCGACAAGAAGCGAACGGACCGACACATCCGACCGACTCCCGAATCTTAAACTGTCTTACCGAACAGGAGCGCAAATTGCACGAAGTCTGAGAAAGCGACTTTGCCATCGTCATCCAGATCGAACCGTTGATCGGTGGAGCCGAAGGCACCGGCAAAAAGCAGAAAGTCGGAAAAATCAACCCGTCCACTTCCGTCGAAATCGGCAATGTCCGCAGCAGGAAAGATGGTCTGGCCGGACACAAACGAAATGCGCCGGTACCTGGACGCGAGGGGGACGCCGGACGAGTCCGCGGCCATGGTGCAGATAACGGTGTACTCACGGCCGGCTTCAAAAACCATGGAAAACGACAGGAGGGCGCGTTGGCTCGTACGGTCAAGAATCACCGAGGTCGGGCGACCCAGGTCAGGAACGACGTTATATCCGCGCGGATCGGCCGCGTCGACTGACATCGGTTCACTGAACGTCAGTGAGAGATTGTTCTCATGGAGGACTTCGACGCGTTTCAATTCCGGTGCCCGGTTGGGGCGCACGGTGTAAGTCTCCGAACGGATTTCATCGCCGTTGGACAGCGTGGCAACCAACACGTAACGATACACTCTGTTTTCGGTCAGGCCGGTGTCCGTGTACGTATTTCCGGTTAGTTCGTCGATAACTGTGTCAAGCGTACTTCCGTCGACGCCGCGCAGGATACGATAAGTGGCGCCGCCTTCCAGGGGCGTCCACTCAAGTCGAGCGCTGTCCGTTCCCAGCGGATATGCCTGGACGAGCTGCAGCATCCTCCGGATTCCCGGCCCGGTACGTTCCATCAGACGCACGGCGCCGTCCCGGTTGTAGAGCAGTTCGGCATAACCGTCCCCGTCCAGATCCGTAATGAGGGGGCGGTACGTCAATGAAACGGTCTCGTGCCAGACGGGTTCGTATGAATCCGGCCCGGTGGCGCGAATGACGTAGAGGTCCGGCAGCAGGCAGACGGCCAGATCCGGCACACCGTTGCCGTCCACGTCGCCCGTCGCAATCCCGTTTCCCGTTGAAATGACACCCGAGACGCGGATCGACCACTCCAGGGCATAGGAGGAGAGTCCGTTTGCGCTGTAGATTTCAAGGTTCCATCGGCCGTTGAGCGCGTCGTTCCGGTCTTCCGCCGCACGGGCAACGGCGAATTCCACGTCCCCGTCATTGTCAATATCGGCGCCGCCGCCAATCCAATGTGTGTTGGTACTGTCACTGCCCGCCAGTTTCCAGGTCTGTGCGAAACCGCCGCCCTGCCGGGCTTCATAGATCCAGAGGTCTCCGTCGTCGTCACCTGAGAGAATTTCCTTCCGCCCGTTGCCATTCAGATCCGCAACGACAAGCCGGAGACCGGGCCAGTTGGAGCCGTCGGTCGGATTCGAAAGGGTGGCACCTCCAACGAAAGCGCCTTCTCTGGTACTCTTCAGTATGCGAATGTCTCTTGTAAGCGCCGAAAGGGCCACGATCTCGTTTCTGCCGTCACCGTCGACATCGGCGATTTCGCCGCCCTGGGATTCAGGGATATCCAGAAGGGTTTCGGAGGGAAACGGTGTCCCGACGAAGAGCCGGAGGCGGGCGATGTTGGTGCGGGGGAAGTTGATGCCGAGAAGGTCGGTGCGGCCGTCGTTGTTCGCGTCGCCCACAGCCCAGGGAAGGAACGATTCGCTGGTCCGGAAAACGGTTGTGAAGTTTCCGTTTTCGTCACGTTCCAAGATCAGGTTCGTGTTGTAGGGACGGCCGCTGACGTAGGGCATCAGTACGACTTCGGGACGCCCGTCCATGTCGAAGTCGGCGGTCTCGTTTGCGAAATACCCGTCGGGCAGCGTGCCGATCTGAACGAAACCGGCAGCGGAAAGACGAAGCGGATTCACCGTAAATGTCAACGGTTTGGAAGACGCGTCCTGCCCGGCGGCATCCCGCGCCATGATGCGGTATTCCAGGGGTCCGGGTGCGAGGTCCGGAGGCAGCGTGACGCGGTGGCGTGTGTAGATGATGTCCGAAAACAGGGTGTCTTCTCGCGTCGCCGTAGACGAACGATAGAGCAGGGCGCCGCGCGTAGGATGCCTGGTATGCCACTCGGCGTGATAAGTCTGCCGGTTACCGATGAGTATGGGTGCGAAAGACGCGTTCGATATAACCGGCAGAGCCCGCCGTATGCCAATTCGTACCCGATCTTCCAGAGTGGTACCATCCGTCAGCCGGGCCAGCAGCCGTAAGATTGCGGTGGTGTCGGCCTGCGTAACCGGTGTCCAGGAATACCGGACGTTCGATCCCGGCGGTCCACCGGAAAGCCGGGTCCAGGACTGAGGATCTTCTCCCATGCCCGAGAACAGTTCGTAACCGGCAACGTTGGGACCATCGGCCCGCGCGATGATGTCGACGTTCTGCCTGGCGCCGTCATCCGTCCGGGGGTGGTCGACCTGCACGACGGGCGGATTGGCCCATCCCGTGGATTTCTCGAGCAATATCGCCGCATCGATACGGCCCGCGCCGCTGCTGCTGTCCCAACCCTCCTTCCCGAGATCGATCACGGATGCCGTGAGCAGCGTGCGGACCTGCTCGGCGGTGAGGTTGGGACGACGGGAGAGAATGAGTGCCGCGATGCCAGCGATATGGGGCGCCGCGAAGGACGTGCCGGAGGCATGCGCGTAGCGGTTTCCAGGCATGGTTGTAAGCGTCCCGGAGCCGGGCGCGACCAGGTCCAGCGGGACCCCGAGGCTGCTGAATGCAGCAATCCGGTCCAGCGGCGCCGTGGCCCCCACGGCGATGGTTTCGTCCATGGCAGCCGGGTATGACAGTCCGAATTCACCGCTGTTTCCGGCGGAACTGACGAGGACAATGCCGTTCGCAGCCGCATAGCGCAACACGTCGCGGATGAGGAACGCGCTTTCCGGCCCCCCCCAGCTCATATTGATGACGTGTGCTCCGTTTTCCATGGCATAGAGAATTGCTGCGGCAAGGTCGTCTTCCTCAAGAAAGGTAAGGTTGGATTGCAGCGTCACGCCGGCGCGAAGTGACATCAGCGCGGCGTCGGGCGCGACGCCGGCGATGCCCACGCCATTGCCCGTTACAGCCGCGGCGATGCCCGCAACACGGGTTCCGTGGCCGGATTCGTCCATCGGATCGTTGTCGGGCGAGAGGTAGTCGCCCTTTGCAGGGAGTGTCGGGGTGTGCGTGAAGTCCCACCCGCGAACGTCGTCCACGTACCCGTTGTTGTCGTCATCGATGCCCGGCCGACCGGATGCTTCAACGGTGTTGATCCAGATATTGTCGGCCAGGTCTTCGTGGGTATAGTCCACGCCGGAATCGATAATCGCGACAACGACGGCCTGTTCGCCCTGGGGAAGGCCATCCAGAAGGACCTGCCATCTGATCTGCTCCAGACCGTACTGATCGGGCAGCCGGGGATCGTCGGGCGCACCGTGGTGGGAAAAGAGGTGGACGGGCTGTGCATAGAGGACGTCGGGGTGCGCGGTGTAGGCGGCCGCGGCTTCCACGGGACTTGCGCCGGGGTCAATCTCAAGCCGGTACACCTGCGGCAATCCCGGGGCGCGCTTGGCCGGGACCGCGCGCTCCTGAAACACGGGTTCCGGGGGGCCGGATCCGAATCGCGCATGCAGTTTTTCAAGGTTTCCGGCAGCGGGTTTGGCCGCCGCCGTTCTGAACCTGACGAGAATCTGCCCGGGAGAGTAAGCGGGTTGGGCCGCGGCGAAACGGCAACCGAGGAAAAAAACCAGTAGTTGGAATATGAACGACGGCGCCTGCATCCCAATTGTGCGATTCAATGTCCGGCTCCCGGATGATAAAACACCAATTCCCCGCGGATTTGATATACCTGTATTCACTGGCTCTTTCGTTATGGACGGGATATCCGGCAGGTGGTTCCGTTTAAGTCGATCGGCGATCGGGTAACGCTCCGGCCTCTCCCCGATCCGGGATTCCCGGAAGTGCGGCCACAAGCGCGGCGGAAGGAAGCAGAATGAGGGAGACGCATGCCAGAGCTAATTCCATGGAAGTGACATCTGCGAGAAGACCGATGACCGGCAGCATCAGGCCCGAGACACCCCACGCAAATCCCATCACCAGACCGGTGGCCATACTGGCGTGCCGCGGCAGAATACGCTGCGCCAACACGATATTGGTGGTGGCGCCGAGGTCGAAAATGAACCCGGCGATTAGAAAGCAGACCAGAGAAACAGGTCCGGACGTGGAACAAAAGACAACGTAGAAAACTGTAGAGAACGCACAGGACCACCCCAGAAGCTTACGGGGAGCCACGCGGTCGCCGAGATATCCGCCGGCCAATCGGCCCAGCGTGGCCGCGATCAGGTAGGCAGACAACACCCAGCCGATCGTGGAGATATCCCAGGTTCTCTCGAAGCCGAGAATGGATATGAAGCTCACGCAGGCCGCGTGTACCAGCGATCGAAAAACAGCGATCGCATACAGGATCCAGAGCGGACGCATTGCCGCCGTGCGAAAAAACGCGTAGTTGATACGGACCGGAGCTGCCGTACGTTTGACGCGGGTTGCCGTCCTGGACAAACGGAATAGCACCGCTGTGGCTGCAAGGCAGGGAAAGACAACGATCCAGAGGGACTCCAGCCCCCAACGTGAAATCACCTGCGTCCCCGTCACCGGGGCAATGGCCATTCCCAGAGGCCCGCCAGTCAGGAAGATGGCCATGGTGAAATTGGATCGTCCGGGCAGTGACGTTGTCACGAGGCCGCCGGCGGTCGGGTGAAAGAGAGACGAACCGAGGGAGGCCAAAATCAGAAAGCCGGCCAGTACGCTTGCCGTGGGCAACGATCCGATTACGGAGACGCAAAGGCCACATGCCAGCACGCCGAGCGCTGCGAGTCGCGCCCGGTTGGTCCGGTCGCCGATATAGCCCATAAACGGTTGCGGAATGTTGCCGAAGAGAGAAACAACCATTGGAAGGAGGGAAGCTTCTATCAGCGTAAGCCCGTACATCTCCTTAAACAGGGCCAACAACGGCGGAAACAGTGTCATGTAGAAATCAACGGTCGTATGGGCGTAGGTAATCAGGCAGACTCTGAGCAATGGTCGTCGCGTTATGGACATCTGACTTCCCGGCGGCCGGAACGGCCGTGGATGTGACAGGGCGCCGACGAACAATTGACCCGGAACCCGTTAAATCTACGCGAGCCCCGCACGTTCGATAACGACCTCTCCGATCTTTTCATGGATACCCAGGGGGTCGGTGACCCGGAAGACGACGCCCGGAAAACGAACCGCCGCTTGTTCGACCATTGCAGGGATGTCGTGAGTTGCGTGGCGGCCGGGCGAAAGCATGTAGGGGTGGACGATGACCTCGGTTGCGCCGTCGCTGACGCAGGCTTCAACGCCTTCTTCCAGAGTAGGTCGGGCGAGTTCCATATGGGCGGTATACACCGGAAGCCCCGGACTTTTCCGCCTCACGACGTCCGCTACCTTTTCCAGCATTCGATTGGCTTCGTCTTTGGTGGAGCCATGATCGACAATGAGAAGGGCTCTAGACATAGTAGATCAAATATGAGAAGTATAAGAGACAAACCGTGGATCGTACCGCTGGCAACGTTTACTCAACAATTCGTGCTGTTTGCGCCATCATAACCAACGGGACGAAATTTCGCGACGAGCTCAGAAATAACATTCGGCATCGCCGGCGCCACGTTTGTGCCTCTAGAAATGTAGACAATACCCACCAGCCGCTTTAGCGCAACCATTGGAAGCAGAGGATAAGATTCGGCACCAATTGCCGGCCGTTGACTCTGATTCAATTTTCCCAGCGTTCAAATCCGGTGTGGACAACCCTGAACGGGTCACCTGGTTCAAAGTCGTAGCGGAACCCTTTTGAGTAATCCAGGTCGTCCACCATACCGCGAATGAAATCTTCATCGCCTACCCGGATGAATGTCTTATGGTTTCTGCGCTCGACGCTTCGGATCCGATAGCAGGCATCTCGTTCATTATCGTTACATATGGAAATGTAAGCGCCTGAGAGGGGTCGGTTGGGCGGTGGTTCGGTTGTGTGGATGACCCCGGGCTCGCGGGTGGAGACGATGCCGGTCCAGGCGGCTTCCGCCATCCGGATGCCGTGCGACTCTGTACCCAGGATTGTCCCGCCAACCAGCGTGGCCCATTGCGGGCCGTTTTTCGATTCCGCAAAGATTCCGAACCTGCCGTTGAAGCAAATGCGGCCGTCTATGTTGATGCAGCTGTGCCCGTCGCCGAAAATGACCGTGTGGGTATCTTCGTTTTTCAGGCGGACTCTTAGAGCACGGAGAGCGGGTCCGCCGGGGAGGTCGACCTCTTCAATTTGCACAATCTTCCGGTTTTTTCGGAACGCTTCGATGATGCTCAGATAGCCTGAGTGGAGGGGTTGTTCACCGTCATGGGCGACAATGCCGTAGGTCAGACGCCGGGGATTGCCGGGCTTGTTGCGGGGTGGATCGCCGTGACACAGGGCAACCTCGCCAGGGGGATTTATCAAGTTCCATCGCACGTGGATGTCTGTCGAAGCGCCGGGCCCGGGTGATTCGCGGAGCACCTGCCACGTATCACTAATGGTCCAGTTGACGGAGACCGTTCCGGCTGGCGCCGCACACCGCTTTACGTCGTATAGGTACTGGAATCCACTGCCACTATAGTTAGGTACTTCGCCATCGTAAAATTCCCCAAACTTGACGTCTTCACCTGCGTAGGTGCCATTTTCCTGCGGCGTTAACTCAAGACCCTCGGTCCTGACGGCCCCTTCGGCCGCGTGGAAGAGAAAGTGGTGGGAAGATCCGCCGGAAACCTGGAAAAGGTCTGCTACATAGAAGTCCGTATCGGAGATGCGCACCAGTGCGCTGGTGCGGCGGTAGATCGAGCACTGTGGGTAGACGTCGGTCGATGAAACCGAGACCACCTGAGCATTCTCGGTGGTTGCGTGGAAGTCGACCCTTCCGGAGTAGCCGCCATTCTGTCTGCTTCGATCAACAAGGACCGTGTTGTGGGAGACGGTATGGCTGGTCCAGCCCGAGCGTTTTGGCCATACGCGCGCGTGTTCCGGGTAGCCCAGGTCAGGCAGCAGGTCCAATCCGAAGGCGTAGAGGCCCAGATTCAATCGGTCCGCGTGCCCATGGCCGGTGTTGCGGCCGTAGTAGAGCCAGAGGGTGCGTTCCGTTTCATCCGCGCCGTCTCTCAGAAGTGCCAGACCATACCCCGTCATCAGGTCAGAATCGAGGCGGAAGGGTCCGTGTTGCGCTACGGTCTCTGTCACGCGGCGCCGGATGGCTTCCGGATCCTCATTGAAGATGCTACCGTGGATCCGTGTCAGATCTCCACCAACGAGGTGGTGTGCAGCCCTGGCGAAAATGGGATCGCCAAACAGCTCCAGGCCCTCCAGACACTGCTCGGCGGATAGACCGCAAAGGTTGGGGTTACCCGTCTTGCCCGTGTCGCCAATGTTCGGGATGTATCTGCCCAGACAGATCATGCGGATGTGACCCAGGAACATCTGCTTGTACCGCAAGTATCCCCTGATACTGTGGCGGGTGTATGAGCGCCGGCACCCAAGTACACGGTCCAGATCATTCATACCCTGGGCTTTGTGGAGCCAGCCCAGGCTGTAGGATGGCGCGGCCTCGGAACCGATACCGTCCCGATCGATCTCACCCGCGAAGAGTTTCGGAATGTGTCCGCCGCTCGGTTTCTGACCGCGCAGTTTGCCGGCCCTGAAGACCCAGTCCAGCCAGTGGTCGGTATCTTCCGCATCCAGGGCAACGGCGAGGACGGCCATCGTGACCTGGTCGCCTGGTTCGTTTCGGGCGACGTCGCCCGCGAGGATGGCGGCAATGCCCTCGCGGATGATGTGATCTTCAATGTGGCGGCACAGTTCGTCCACGGTGTTCTGGGCAAACAAACCGTGGTCGATCTGTTTGCGTGAGAGGAACGTGAAGAGTGGGTCGTCATCGCGCCACGCCGTTCGGACGGCGTCATAACATTCCGTAAAGGTGATGAGCAGGCCCGGTTCCCAGATGCGGCCGTAGATACGACCCCGGCCGCTCAATCCGTCCGAGTTGAAGAATCCGAGTCTGGCCCAGTAGGACCAGTGCATTTCGGGATAGACGTCGGCGATTCTGGCCAGCAGGACTCCGGCTTTGCGGGCGTACACGGGGTTGCCCGTGAGCAGGTATGCCCGCTTCAACCCCTGGCAGGCGGTCCGTATTTCGTTCCAGATGCCATGGTGTCCATAGACACCAATGAGTTTGAATGATTCTCCGGTGTTGTCGGTCCAGCCGGTACCGTCGTCCACGCACCAGGTGTAAAGGGGGTCGTTTCTATCTGGATGCAGGGTGTTGTAGAGCTGGCTTCGGTCGGCTTTGTCGGGATGAAAGAGTCCGTCCAGGCCTATGCCGCTCCTGTAAAAAGCGGCATAGTCGTTGCTGGGGAAGCGGACGCTGCAGTTGGGGCAGATGATCTTCCAGGGGTCGCGGAGAACGTCCACTCTGAAGGCACCCCCATAGCGATTGATGCCGTCGCCGCATTGCGGACACCCTTTGGTGACGCTTGCATTGGTGCTGCGACCGGTGGTTTGGCCGGCAACCAGGGACCACAGGGTTTCATCGTCCAGATCAAGCCAGCGTCGGGCACAATCGACGGTAGCGTCCCGCTCGGCGGCGGCCCAGGACACCTGTTCAACGTTGCGGCGGGCGTAAACGATCCGTTCGGAGGCGATGAAATGTTCGCCGGGCATGGGGGGCACCCTGAAAGACGGGACTTGAGGGAGTTACTTGAGAAAGCGCTCAGGCGGCGGCATGGCGCGGGTCCCTCTCCCTGCGGGAGTGAACGGGGCCAGTGGGCGACGCTCAGGTCCGGCTGATCCGAACATCAGGCCAGGTCCTTGAGGATTTCCTGTGCGGCATTGTGGCCTGGAATACCGCTCACTTCACCGCCGGGATGCTGCCCCGCGCCGCACAGGTACAGCCCTTTCTGCGGGGCGCGGTATTGCGAGAGTTCCGGAAGGGGCCGGTTCCAGAAGAGATGTTCGCCTGCGTGTTGTACATGCCAGATACACCCGTCAGTCAGGCCGTTCTCCCGTTCGATGTCCCATGGCGTTCGGAAGATATAGTTTCGGATGGAGGATCTGAAGTTGGGCGCAAACTCGGTGATCTGGTCGATGATGCCTTCGGCGACCTCCTCCCGCACGTCGTCCCAGGTGCCGGAGCGCAGGCCCGCGGGCGCCGGATAGATCCACACGGATGCGGTGTGATAGCCCGGTTGGGTAAGGGTGGGGTCTGCGAACGAAGGCATTGAAAAACTGATAACGGGTCTGCGCACGGGAAGGCCCGCTTCCAGCTCGTCATAGGCCGCGTCGATTTCCGCCCTCGAGGCGTTAAGGGTTATCGCGCCGCGGTAGGGTTGTTCCGGGTCCCCGTCCCAATACTTCCACTGAGGCGCTTCGCCGATGACGGCGAGAAGTTTGTAACAGCTTACGTGGGTAATAAGGCCTTCCAGACGCTTGCGCAACCGGGGGTCGAGCCATCCGGGCGGCATGAGTCTGAGGAACGTGTACTTGGGATCCAGATTGGAGACGGTGATACGGCCGCGAACTTCCTCCCCGTTTTCCAGGCGGACACCAATGACGGCGTTGTTTTCCACGAGAAAACCATCGACACCCGCCTCGAGGTGTACGGCCGCGCCGGCCTCTCGCGCGGCGGCGGCGATTGCATCGCTCACGGCGCCCATTCCGCCTTCAACGTATCCATAAGGATGGGCTTCTCCGGTTCCGGTGTCCGGACGGTTGATTGAACCATAGGCGAAGTGCAAACCCAGGGGATTCCGGCCGACGGAGGCGCCCTCCGAAGCGTGGAGGTCCTTCAGGTGGTCGGTAGACAGGAATTCGTTTTGAAGTTCCAGGATTCGAGTGGAAACGGCTCTGTCGAGTACGCCTGCAGACGGCGTGCCGGCGATCCGGGAACGTACTTGTTCCAGGGGAGGCGGCGCCTGGAACCGGTAGGGAGTGACTACGTCGGAGAGAATCCGTTTGAACTCACCGTAGCGTCGCGAATCCTCGCGTTCGGCGGCCGTAAGGCGGCCCCTTCGGGTGCGGTTTCCGGGAGAGTCGTGATCCGCCGGCCCATGATAGGTTCCGTCGGGCCGAAGGCGGATGTACCCCTCGCGCGGCAGCATTTTCATCCCGCGTTCGTAAAGTTCGAGATCCCGTATGATTCTCGGGGGCAGGCCGTGGATCATGTGGGCGCAGGTAGAGAAATGGAACCCGGGCCAGAGTTCTTCGGTGACGGATGCACCGCCGACAAAGGACCGGCGTTCAAACATGCTGACCTTGAGCCCTGCTCTTGCGAGATAGGCAGCGGCCGTAAGGCCGTTGTGGCCCGCGCCTACGACGATGACATCCGAATCCATAACAGGAGTTCCCTTCGATTCGATTCGGTCCCGCCCGTCCGCGAACGGTCTGACCGGCTGAAGTCATATGACGTCTGCAGCCTTGCGGCGGAGGCGGCGCAGGCTGCAATTTGACCGGCGGATTGTTGCCGCCTCACCGTTGGCGACGGGACAATTGAAGGAATCCGCAGCCTGGGCTTCGAGGTCCGCCCGGTCAACGGGACCGGAATATCCAGTTCACTGCCCGCAAGCCGGCTACCATCGCCATCGCAGGCATCACCGCCGATGATCGCAAGCCGCTTCCCGTGCGACTTCGTTGGATATTTCGACATAAGCTTTTAAATGCGCGAGGGCACGACCGCCGTCAATTGCGTCCCGTGCGCGTAGGATTGCTGTGGTTGCGTCGCCGTCGAATCCGAGCAGATGGTCTTTTATCGCGGCGTTGAGCACGATCTGGTCGTAGACCCAGCCTCGTTGTCCGGAAAGTGCGGCGCAGCCCGCATTCGCAAAGGCTTCAGCGCATACGGTCTCGGGTCGCGGATGACTGTTGTAATTGAACCCCTCGGCAGCCGGGTCAATGTCGCGATCGAAACCGTTTGTTCGCCCTGCTCCGGTTCTGAATCCCTTAACGTTGTTGATGGCCTTTCGTTCGTTTTCGGAGGGTTTGCCCAGCCGGAGGCCGAAGGAACCGGCGCCTTCGATGCCCTTCACGACGAGGCCGGAGTTGAAACCGCGGTCCCTTGCCAGTTGAAGAAACATGCCCTCGTAACCAGGGTGGTAGTAGCCGACCACCATGTGGTTCTCGCCGGGACACGTGAAAAGTTGCATGGCTTTCTCCGTAGCCGCCCAGGGGGGCCGTTTCCTGATATGCACCCGGAGTTCCCTCGCAGCGTAGGCGGCTGGAGAGAAGATGCGCTGGCTGGCGTAGGCAAAACCCACACGCGGGTTTTCAATCAGAACTCCTGCCTGTTTCAGTGTGAGGTCTACGTTTGCCCCCAGTGCCTTCAGGATCTGTTCGTCGGTGACCCCCCATTTCGGTGGCATTGCGTCCACGCCGTGCAGAACCGTGGGGCGTTCTGAAGCCGCCCTGACCGCCGCGACGAAAAGGGTCGGACGGAAATATCTGCTCGATCCGTCGTACGGTTCACCGAAATGGGTGAGCGAGTCTACGTTCAGTTCCACGACGCCGGACGGGTCAAATGCGGCGTCCAGGTAACCACGCGCCTCGTCGTAGGTTTCGCGATTCATCCGCTGACCGATGAGTGCCGCGCCCTTGAGCGCGCCCCGTACCCGTCCGTTCAGGATGGCGTCGCACAACCGCCGGGTCTTGCGATAGCTGAGATGCTCCCCGGCGAGAATGTCGCCGAGCGCGGAAATGAGAAAGGCTTCCTGTTCGTTTTGCGCCTGTGGTTTTCTGCGTGTGTCCATCAGAAACTGGATTTCGGACGGCAGGTCTATAAGGAGCGCCGAACGATATCTTTCGAATGCTTCGGTTTCCGCGAGACTCCACGCGGTTTCGGGAGGATAGCGGCGCCGCAGGGCCATGGCCACAAAAAATGCG
Source organism: Candidatus Latescibacterota bacterium (assembly GCA_963662665.2). Lineage (GTDB taxonomy): Bacteria > Latescibacterota > UBA2968 > UBA2968 > JAAXHE01. Next base: position 447,153 of record CAXXJS010000010.1, on the reverse strand, counting down.
CCCATTTGAACGGACGATACCCGCAGCGTATCGGTCACTTCTCCCCTGGCCGAACCGAGAATCAGATCCAGAATTCGGCCGGGCTGCGGGTCCGAAGGCTTCAGACCCAGCGGACGTGATTGATGGGGTCCGGTGCAGACGCGGGATTGGGCTTCCAGCACATCGGGGTTCGGACCCGGGTGGACTCCAGACGTCATTTCCCTGGTATCCTTCCGTGATATTGAGTCGGCGATAGTATACATGAAATCATGTATACTATCAAGTGGGTCGGGCGGTGCCTCTCGTCTCGAAGGATAGGTTCCAGGCCAATTCCAGCGCGCCGTTCCAGGCGAATCGGGATTGAAAAAGTGGTTTGCAAGAGAGGTGTTTTTTGTTAAATAAGACGTAGTCGACGAAGCGAAAAATCTGGCTGTACCTGAGATGGAAAATGACGGTATTCCGTTTGGCATGGTGTCTTGTCATATTCGGCTGGTTGAATACCCGGCTTCAGGCTGAGCCCGTCAGGGTGTATGCCGCGGTCAGCCTTGTCGGTTCAATGAAGCAGATTGAAAGAATATTCGAGAAGGAGCACAATGTCGAGATCCGGTTTTCGTTCGCAGCGTCTTCGACCCTTGCCAGGCAGATCGAACGGGGTGCGCCGGCCGAGGTTTACTTCTCCGCGAACCCCGTATGGATGGACTACCTGGACTCCCGAGGGCAGATTCACCCGTACAGCCGGGTTGACCTGCTTGGTAACACGCTGGTCGTGGCAGCTCCCCGGGGAGAAGGGTTTAACGTTGTTTGCGAGAAGGGATTTGATTTTGCCGCGGCCTTCGATGGACCGCTGGCTCTAGCGGACCCGGACCTGGTTCCCGCAGGGATATACGCGAAGCAGGCGCTCGTCCGCCTGGGATGGTGGGAGGATCTGAGTGGACGCCTGGCCATCGGGCAGGATGCCCGGTCCACGCTTGCATTTGTGGAACGGGGCGCCTGCGCGGCGGGCGTTGTTTACGCGACCGACGCGGCCTCCAGCGACCGTGTGGATGCGCTCGCGGTGTTTCCGGCCGGTTCGCATGACGCGATTGTTTATTCGGCTGCGATCGTGCATGGACGGGATGGCGCGAATACACGGCGATTTATGGATTTCCTGAAGTCGACGCCAGCTTCCGAAGTATTCAGATCAGATGGCTTTCAGGTTCAGGACGCCGGACGATAGTCCGGAAGACCGGCGCGCGACTGACCCGATACGCGGTTTTGCAGGTGGTACATGATGCAACGACGGCGGCGGCATCTCAATAGGACGTACGACCGTTCGGTGGCGGCGCCGTACCGTCCGGCAGGTCGACGACATCAATAAGACATTCGTATTCCAACCGAACAGGGAACGACGTGATGGCTGTCCTGGAGAGATTGAATATCGGCGTTGCCGGCGCCGCGGGAAGAGGCGGGAGTTTTCGGGCGGCTTTTGACGCCCATCCCGTCGCCCGTCTGCACGCCGTCTGCGATATCCGGGAGGAGATGCTGGACGCGGCGGCCGAAAAGCTGGGCGCCTCGGAGACCTACACGGATTATGAGGAAATGCTGGAGAAATCCGACCTGGATGCCGTGGTTATCGGAACGCCGATGCAGTTTCACGCGCCTCAGGCGATAGCGGCCCTGGAGCTGGGCGTGCATGTGCTCAGCGAAGTGACGGCCGCGGTTTCAGTCGACGAGTGCAAACGACTCGTCGCCGCCGCCACTTCCACACGGGCGATATACATGATGGCCGAAAATTTCACCTATATGAAGCCGAATGTTCTGGTGAAAGAGCTCGCGCGGCGCGGTCTGTTCGGGGAGGTCTATTACGCGGAGGGTGAGTACGTCCACGAGCTGAAGGGGTTGAACGAGATAACCACGTGGCGGCGAAAATGGCAGACCGGGATCGACGGCGTAACCTATGGCACGCACAGCCTTGGGCCGATTCTACAGTGGATGGCCGGGGACCGCGTGGCGCGGGTCTGCTGTGAGGGAAGCGGACATCATTACGAAGATCCCAGAGGAAACCGATATGAGAACCAGGATTCCTGCGTGATGCTTTGCAAGACCGATCGGGGCGGATTGATCAAGATTCGGGTCGATATGCTGTCGGAGCGACCCCATTCAATGGCGAACTATTCCCTTCAGGGCACCACCGGGTGTTATGAGTCCGCGCGTGCGAGAGGTGAGGCGCACCGGATCTGGCTGGCGGACTTGTGCGAGGACGGCAATTCCTGGATGGATCTGTCGGAACTGGAAGAAGAATATATGCCGGAAATGTGGCGAAATCCTTCCGAAGATGCACTGAAAGCGGGCCACGGCGGGGGGGATTATTTCGAGATTCTTGATTTTGTGAACGCCATCGCTGAAGCGGCACCCTGCCCGATTGGGATACACGAGGCGATGGACATGACACTGCCCGGTCTGATCAGCCAGGCATCCATCGTGAACGACGGCGCATGGCTGGATGTGCCCGATTCGAGGAACTGGGTGTAACGACGGGACCCCGGGCAAGCGCACGATCCACCCTTGTTAGACCTCACAGGGGTTTCGGCGATAATGCATCTTCTCCGAAAATCACAGAAAATGTGTGGCCGCGTGCTGATTTTGTTGCCGCGTGCATATAACAGGTGCTGAACGCCCTTCGGGGAACGTTGGTATGATTTGTGCCGGAACTGTGCAACATCCAGTTGTGCAAGAGTACGACTTCACCCGCGTTGAGTTCGAGGTAGACCTGCTCTGCCATTCGCGTCCGTTCGTCGATCTGCTCAGAACTGAGAAATCCGCTCGCATTTTCGGGGTTGACCAGACCCCATTTGTGTGAACCGGGTATGATTTTGACGCAGCCGTTTTCTATGGTGGCAGGATCCAAAGCCGTCCAGACGGTAACGAGCGGATCCCGGTCGAGGTCGGTCCAGTGGTCCTGGTGCCAGGTAAGGTCGTGGCCTTTTCCGGCGGGTTTGTTCATAAACATTGCACGGAAGCACGCTACAGGCGCTTCCGGCCCGTAGGCCCGGGCGCAGATGCTGCGAAATAGCGGTTTCTGCATATAGGCTAGAAAGAGGTCGTCGAACTCCAGTTCCTGAATTTTCCGGTAGTTCAACGTGGCCCCCTTGTGACCCCTGGTCTGGGGTCCCGGTCCCTTCCGGCCGTCAACAACGTCCAGTTGCATCAGCATGCAACTGTAATCCAGCGGAGCCGTACCCAGCATAATGTCGTCAATCCGACGACTTAGCGCTTCCACCGAGTCAGCGATCCTGCCGAGGCGGAGATAACCGTTACTTTCGAATTGTTCCCACTGTTCGTCCGTGATGGATTCCATGTCGCTTCTTTCGATCGTGGACGGGGTCCTCGTTTTCCAGCCTGATAACCGAGAAAACGCAGAAAGCGTCACCGCCGGTTGAAACCGAGGCGATGGATAGAAGATAACGAACATCGGATCTGAGATCAAGTTTCCCACGGGAGCAGCCAATGCCGGATTCAGTATTATATCTCTCGAAAAGTGACGTGGAAGCGGTGAACCTGTCGATGGCGGAGATTATCGACGGCCTGGACCGGATGTTTGTGGAAAAAGGTGAAGGTAGAGTTGAAATGCCGCCCAAACCGGGTATCCATACGCAGCCGGATGCTTTTATTCATGCGATGCCTGCGTATATTCCGAGCCTTGAATCTGCAGGAATGAAATGGGTATCCGGGTATCCGGAAAATCAGAAGAAGGGGTTGCCGTACATTAGTGGATTGCTGATTCTGAACGATCCTGAAACCGGCGTTCCCATTTGCGTTATGGATTGCACATGGATTACGGCGATGCGAACGGGAGCGGCAACGGCGGTTGCCGCGAAGTATCTGGCACGCAACGACAGCTCTACCGTTGGCATTGTCGCCTGTGGCGTCCAGGGTCGCGGCAATCTCGAAGCGCTGTCGTGTGTTTTCGATATTCAGGAAGTCAAGGCCTTCGATCTTTATCCGGATCTCGCTGATCGATTCGCCGCGGAAATGGGGCCCCGGATGGGAGTTCGGATCGAGCCGGTTCGTAACGTCTCCGATGCTATCAAGGGGCTGGACATCGTGGTTACCAGCGGCCCGGTTCGGAAGCGTCCCGATCCGGTGGTGGGCAGCGGCTGGTTGTCCGAGGGGACTTTCGCCTGTCCGCTGGACTTCGATTCCTACTTTCGGGCCGATGCGTTCCGCGAAGCGGACAAACTGGTAAGCGACGATTCCGATCAGTTGGATTATTACCGCCAGACCGGCTATTTCGCCGGGACTCCCGAGCCGTATGCAGACCTGGGTGAAATCGCGGCAGGGCTGAAACCCGGGCGGGAGTCGGACAGCGAACGCACGATTGCGATCAATCTGGGCCTGGGACTGGAGGACATGGCCACTGCGATTCTGGTCTACCGCCGTGCGGTGGAGCGGGAAATAGGGATTGCGTTACCCTTGTAATGATGCCCGTATCGATTGCGCACGCGTTCAATTGGACACACGTCGCTTAAGTTGAATCAACCGTTTCATGCCGATGCAGGATCATTTGTTGAAAAACGACTCTACTTCCGGCACACCCCGCCCGGAGGACGAATTTCGTGGTCTCAAATCATTGACCGTTTGAGGCCCGACCCAGGCGTGTTCGGCAATGGTCCGGGCGGCGGTCGAACGTCTTGCGAACGCCGGCGCGTTTGCCGGAGGCGAAACAGCGGTGATCGTTGTTACCAGTACGGGGTTCAAATCCAACCGCTAAGTCCTTGAATGTATTGCGACCAAACGATGGATACCAACGGGAGGCGTAATGATCCGACAGACAGAAAGTCCTGAAGAGATCGGGTTGTCCGGGGAAGCCGTCCGGACGGCTTACGGGATCCTGGACGAAGCGGTGGTGCGCGGAGAGCTGATGGGCGCGGCGCTGCAGGTATCCCGGGGCGGAGTCGCCCTTTTACCTGCGTGCTTCGGGCGCCGCAAACTGGACCCCGATGGCCCGCCGGTTGAACCGGATACGGTTTTTCTGATTGCATCCATTACCAAGCCGATCGTGGCCGCGGCGGTCATGCGGCTCGTGGAACGCGGCGAGGTCTGCCTGGACGACCTGGTAGCGGAGCTTGTACCGGAGTTCGGTCGGGCCGGCAAGGAAGGCGTGCAGGTGCGACATCTCCTCACCCACACTTCGGGACTGCCGGACATGCTGCCGGAAAACCTGGCATTGCGGGCCGAACACGCGCCGCTTGACGTTTTTATACGGCAAATCTGCAAGGTGAAGTTGCTATTTGAACCCGGTACGCGGATATCTTACCAGAGCTGTGGAATCGCAATGCTCGGCGAGATTGTTCAGCGTGTTGAGGCGACGCCGATTCGGGCGTTCCTGAGACGGGAGTTTTTCGAACCGCTGGGCCTCGCGGATACCTCGCTGGGGACTCGGAAACGGAACGCGCGGGAATCCGACGTGAAGATCCACAGCGGTGAGTATGGCGGCGAGGACGCTGTATCGTGGAATTGGAATTCGGACTACTGGAGAGGATTCGGCGCACCCTGGGGAGGGCTGTTGACGACCGCGACCGAGCTGACGGCGCTCTGTCAGGCCTTTCTGTACGACGGTGCGTTGAACGGAAACCGCATTCTGAACCCTGCAACGGTTGGCGCAATGACGATGGATCAGACGTCGGCGATGCCGGACCTGACACGGGCCGACAGAGTCAGACAGCGATGGGGGTTGGGATGGCGCCTGCGCGACCGGGTGAGTTCGGTCTTCGGCGATCTGACATCGGACGCCACCTTCGGACACGAGGGGGCGACGGGCACGGTGGCATGGGTGGATCCCAGAACGGAAACGACGTGTGTGCTGTTAACAAACGATCCGCACGGCGCTGCGACTGTACGTCCGCGGGTATGTAACGCGGTTGCAACTGCCGTGACGTAGCGCGCGCCGTTGTACTTCCCCACCGTATCTCATCCGACTTTTATTGCCAATACGGGCGATGCCCCCGCATATGCCGCCTGATTGCGACCCGGGACCCTATCCTTCGACGTGGACGTTTCCGAACAGGGTGCTGACAGATTCGTCGTTATGTATACGGCGGATGGCTTCGGCCAGAATAGAAGCCACGGATAGCACCTTTATTTTTCCGTTTCGAACCCTTTCCGGCACGGGAATGGAGTTTGACACCACCAGTTCGGTGAGAACGGAATTCTCCACACGCTCGATCGCCGGCCCCGCCAACACCGGATGCACGATCACGGCGCTGATGTCCAGGGCGCCGTGTTCTCTCAAAGCCGTAGCGGCCTCGACGAGCGACCCGCCGGTAGAAATAAGATCGTCTATGATCACGACGTTCTTTCCCTCCACGTCGCCGATGATGTTCAGAACTTCCGTTTGCGTGCCGCTCGAACGTCGTTTGTCTACAATGGCCAGGGGAGCGTCCAGCAGTTCGGAATAGGCCCGGGTCATCTTGATGTTGCCCACGTCAGGCGTGACCGTGACCAGGTTTTCCATGCCTTTTTCCACCAGGTAGTTTCCAAAGACATTGATGGAATAGAGGTGATCCATGGGGATGTCGAAGAATCCCTGGATCTGGTTTGAATGCAGATCCAGCGAGAGGACGCGCCTGGCGCCGGCGGTAACGATAAGGTTCCCGATCAGTTTGGCGGTGATTGGCACCCGCGGCCTGTCTTTGCGGTCCTGCCGCGCATAGCCGTAATAGGGCAATACGGCGGTAATTCGCCGGGCAGAGGCGCGACGCGCCGCGTCGATCAGGATAAGGATTTCCATCAGTGCGTCGTTGGGCGTGAATATCCCGTTGCCGCAAATGGGCTGAACGATGTAGACGTCGTTGCCACGCACGTTCTCGTGGATCTGAACGCCGGTTTCGCCTCCCGGAAAACTGGTGACTTCAGCCTTTCCCAGGCCGATGTCGAGGTCGTGACAGATCTCCTCGACCAGGGGTCGATTGATGTTGCCGGTGAAGACTTGAAAGTCGTAACCCAAATTATCAGCCTCCTTCGGGGAGTTCGAATCGTGGGGTTGAAGCGTTGCCTTGGGGAAGAACCGATGGAATATATATCCAGTCTGCCGGACGAGCAATGGAAATTGACGATGTGAACGATTCAGTTTGCGTTCAGCCCGTAGCCGTCGACCGTTTCGGGGCGTTTACGGACGATACCGGAAACCGCCGGCCCGAGAGCCTCCGGTCGCCCCGCAATGCCGTGTTCGTGACGGAGTGTACGAGGCGCCACGTGTGCCGCGGCGTGCGACTGACATCGACGCTTTGGATCAATAGATCATCATGTTGAAGATCCTCTACCAGGACGACCATTACGTTGCCATAGACAAACCGAGCGGCATCTTTGTTCACCCCACTCGCCTTGGTCCGCGGGAACCCGACTGCATGACCAGGTTGGGGCGGCAACTCGGTCGTTCCGTCTTCACCATTCACAGACTGGACCGAGCCACATCCGGTGTGCTGCTCTTTGCACTGAGTTCCGAGGCCGCCAGGAAAATGTGCAACCTCTTCGAGAATCGCAGCATCCGGAAGGAATACCTGGCCGTGGTTCGCGGGTTCCCGCCTGAAGCCGGCCGGATCGATCACCCCCTGCGCGAAGAAAAGAAGAAGGCAGCGGTCGACGCGGTTACCGACTTCGCCCGCGTGCGCACCGTCGAACTTCAGGAATCCGTGGGCAAACATGCCACGGCGCGGTTCTCGCTGGTACGAGCCGTTCCTCAAACCGGCCGCATGCACCAGATCCGGAAACACATGGCCCACGTCTCCCATCCCGTTCTGGGTGATACAAGGTACGGCGATGGCGCGCAGAACCGATTCTTTCGCGCCAGATTCGGTGTACACCGCCTGGCGCTGGTGGCCGTCCGGCTGGAATTCATGCATCCATTTTCCAGAGAAGGGATAGCCGTTATTGCGGATCTGTCGCAAGATCTCAGGTCGACGTTCATCCGGTTAGGCTGGGACGAGCCGCTGCCCCCCTGGCCTCATCCGCCCCTGGCATCCGATTCACCCTGAGGCCGGCCCCGCACGTCATTACCGGCCCGCCTGTATCTTCCGGGGTACAGCGATAGCGATCAATCCCAAAGCGGCAGCCTCACGGGCGCGCTGTTTCCCATCGTGGTAGACGATTTCGGAAAAACCACAACACGGTCTCTTGCATGTCCGTTAATCCGGAACACATCACGCTTGTCCGTAGCGGCGCCATTGGAGATTTCGTACTTACGCTTCCCGCGGTGGATGCCCTGCGCATGGCGTACCCGCGCTCGAACCTGCGGCTGATCGGCAACCCTTCGATTCTGCGTCTCGCACCCGTCAACGATCTCGTCGACATCAACGGCGCCGACGTTGCCGGCTTATACAATCCCGGTGGTGCGGTTCCCGATCGCACCCGCGCTCTCTTCTCCAATGTCGAGCTGCTTCTGGCCTACGCCGTCGACCCGGATTGCAGCCTTCAAGCCCGACTCACCGAGATTGTCCACGGACGGGCAATCGTATACGACCCACGTCCGTCACGTGGCATCCACGTCATCGAACACCTACTGGCGCCACTCAGAACGTTGGGCATTCCAGCGTCTGACCCCATCCCAAGGGTCCGTTTGCACGAGCGTGAATTGGTTAGCGCCGGCAAGCTCCTTGAAAAACACCGTCTGCCGTCCCCTCTGGTGGCCATTCACCCGGGAAGCGGCGGCCGGGGAAAATGCTGGCCGCTATCCTCCTTTCTTGAACTCGCCCAGGGACTCCGCCTCCGCGGCGCAGGCGTTGTAGTTCTTTGCGGGCCCGTGGAACGGGACTTCGTGGTTGAACTGCGGTTGCACCTTCCCTGCCTGATTCCTCCGGACCTTCGAAGCCTTGCCGGATTACTGCGCCAGGCCGATCTCTTTATTGGCAACGATTCCGGCCCGGGACACGTAGGCGCGGCAGTGGGCACCGCTACACTCACTCTGTTCGGGCCCACGGAAGCGGAGACATGGGCGCCGCGCCATCCTCTCGCCCGTATTCTGAAAGCCCCGGACGGACACCTTTCTTCCCTCCCGGTCGAATCCGTCCTGCAGGCCGCGCTTGAACAGCTTGCGACTGCCACGTCCCAGGCACCGGATTCGGACCCTCCGTAATCCGGAAATGACATGACTCTTCAACAGGTTCACCGCAATGAAATTGACAGCCGGCGACGAATGTAGGATATTACAAACCGGCGAAGAAAGCGAATAGACCTCGTTTTCTTACCGTCACGGACACCCGGAACAAGGAGATTCGAATGGGCGCCCTGCTCGACCTGACCTTTCGCGGAAAACCGCTGGTTGGATCCGTTAACGACGCCGGCGAGTTGCGACGTTCGGACGACATTTCCCACGATGTTGCCGCGCTCCACGCCCGCATGGCCGATGACGGCTACCTCTACCTGCCCGGTCTACTCGACCCGGACGAAGCGCTGGCGGCGCGCCTTGAAGTGATGATGCGCCTCGCCGGGCTGGGATCCGTGGACGAAACGCTTCCGCTTATCGAAGGGAAATACAAGCCGGGCGGCGGGCTCGGCACCATGTTCGACTTCACGCTCAACAATCCGCCGCTGATGAAGATTCTCTACGATGGACCCATGATCAGGTTCTACGAAAGCTTCCTGGGCGGTCCCGTCACCCATTTCGACTACACATGGTTTCGTGTCAAAGCTCCAGGAATTGCGTCGCCCACCCAACCCCACTACGACGTGGTCTATATGGGCCGCGGCACCCCCAACCTCTACACCTCCTGGACCCCGCTGGGCGACGTACCATTTGAAATGGGCGGCCTGATCATCCTGGAAAACTCCCACAGGAGCGAACGCCTGCAGCACACCTATGCACGTACCGATGTTGACAAATACTGCGAAAACGAAAATCGGGCCAGACGGATCGTTGAAACCGCCAGGGTGCGGAAACGCGATCTCACGGGCGAGGAACAGTCCCTGATAAACTGGAATTCCACCGGTTCGTATGCGTCCGACGCCATTCAGGCTCGAAACGACCTTGGCGGCCGTTGGCTGACGGCGGACTACAAATTGGGCGACGTGCTCGTCTTCTCCATGCATACGCTGCACGCCAGTTCGGACAACCACACGGACCGCATCCGCATTTCCTCGGACTCCCGCTATCAACTCGCCTCCGAACCCCAGGACGAACGCTGGATCGGGGCCAGCCCTCCCGCGCATGGAATTCGCGCGAAACAGGGCATGATCTGCTGACCTTTACTCGTTGACGGCTTGAATTTCCGGACGTGCTTCCGGCAAACGAGAGGGACAGACCTCAGCAGACGGTTCCGTTTTTCTAGATCTCGTCTTTCGCGCCACGTTCGCGCATTTGCCGCACAAACGAGTTTCCCGAAAAATTGCCGCGCACTGCCCTGAAATCGGCCTCAGCCTCGTCGGCGCCACCGTCGGCGCCATAACCGATCGCCGCGGCGGCGCCAAACTCCTTTTCCGCATCCGCCAGCACCTTATTCATCGACGAAGCGCGCGATTTCCGGTGGGTTGCTCTCAACTCCTCTACGTCCTCCTGCGTCAGCGACTCCACGCCCGTGCCGGTCCGATCATGGAACGCCCGCCGCACCCACGCCCACTCATCCGTTTCGTACTTCCCGTTGGCCGACTCGAATGCCGCATTGACGGCCGCTACCGTATCGATGCTACCGGACACAATACCGGTTTCAATCTGAGCCAGCCGTGCCCGTGCAATCAATAGACCGCCCACGTCCCCCCACCGCTCATCGTAAACCTCGCCCTCAGTCTTGCCCAGCGCCTTTCCCTCCGCCACCCGATGAACGATCTTGCCAATGAGGTACATTTCGATCGCCGACGCGTAATTCCTGATGCCATGGCGCAAGACCAGGCGCCGGATCCTCACCCCATTGTGGCGCACGTGCTGCACCTGTTGCGGCGTCTTGCAATAAAGCGCATTCAACAGCGCCTCTCCCTTCATCATCCGCTCGACCGTGTAGGGGCTGAATACTTCGTACCGGATCTGGTCGCGCTTTATGGAAGCCGTGCGCCGATCGCGGTTCGGCCACTTCTCGCCGTCGCGAACCGTGCCGACCGTGTGGAGGTTCATGGCAGGCGTAAGGAAACTCGCGCCCTTTTCCTCGACGACGTACGAAAACGGCAGATCCCGAATATCCAAATTCGTCATATGCTTGCCGATGACAACGGTAAACGGCCCCACCGCGCTCGGTAACAGCAAATAGGAAGAAGATCCCGTCTTGCTGCCGCGTTCCATCACACCCTGGTGTACCGGACCGAGCTTATACATATGGTTGCTCTGGTTGGTCCCGCTACCGGCGTTGTAGAACGAAAACAGCCCCGCGATAAGCAGCGTGCTCTTGTGGTGGGTCACTGTAAAAGGGCCGCCGAATACCGCGCACGCTTCGCCGTTAAAGCACTCCGAATTGGCGAAAAAGAGCGAATTCTCGGCGGAAAACTGCTTCCCGACCTCGACTCCCTGTCCGATAAAGCACCGGTGAAGTATAGCGCCGCTCTCCACCGTGGAGCCCTCTGAAATGATGAAATCCTCGGCCACAACCGAAGCTCCCACCCGCGTCTGCGCGTCCGCCTCGCTCAGAACGGTTCCGTTTTTCAGCATGGCCGCCCCGGAGACCACGGCGCAGCTGCCGATATTCACGTCCGATATCTCATTTACATGCGCGACGACGGCTCGTTCGCCAACCATTCCTACATCAGATGTTTTTTCGGCGACATACGCGTCCACCATTGCCTGGAGGCGCACAATCATCTCCGACCGGTACCGGTGCATACTCATCAGGTACGCAAACTGGCTGGACATCTCATCGAACATCGGCACCTCCCGGCCGCCTCCCTCGTTAACGGGCTCCACAACCACGCCGTTTCCGAATACGGAACCGACGCGCGTAGACATCTGCCCCACGTCCGTTACGACCGCCCCGGAGCCAACGCGGTAATTCGCGAGATGACTGCGCACCCGCGTCACCCGCACGTTATCCCCCAGTTCGCAGTCTATCAGCGTGGCGTGCGAGATTTCCGCCGGCAATTCCACACCGGCGAACGACACCGTGCCCTCCAGAACACCCATCCTTACCTGACCGTGGAAAACGACATGCTTCACCCGTTCCGGATTGAACCGTTGCTTCACGTCTACCTTCGACCAATCCGCGGCAGCGCATCCGTTACCTTCCAGCACCGCAATCTCGGCACGGGTAAGCGCACGATAGCCAGCCATATGAGAATTATCCTCCCTTCGCAGTCCGACTCATTGGCGCGTATCTCACTGAAAAACCGTTCATTATCCAACCATGAGGACGGGTAAGATATTCAGCCTGGAACCCGACGGCAAGCACTTTCTCTCAAATTGCCCGCACGTTCAGCCATAGCCCGTCGCCGGGCAAAACGCTTTACTTGAAGCCGTCACTATGGTATATTGGCTGTCCTTTTGGATCGCCTGCCAACGCACGTATCGGCGGTCGGTATAGACAACTCACGGCGAGGCATTCAGGAATTTCAGGTTGACGTCGAAAGAAAGGAAGTCAATGGCGGGCAGCATCAGGCTCAGCGTATGCGAGACCAGCGCCGACGTGGCGGCAGCAGCGTCGGAAATTATCGCGGATCTGATCCGCGCCAGGCCCGATGCGGTAATCGGATTGGCCACGGGATCCACACCGGAACACACCTATGCAAGGCTCGCGGAGCTACATCGTAACGAGGGTCTCGGATTCGCCAGGGTTACCTCGTTCAACCTGGACGAATACTGGGGCCTGGACGGCGACCACGACCAGAGCTATCGCTATTTCATGAACGATCGCCTGTTTCAAAAGATCGACATTCGGCCCTGGAATTCCCACGTGCTGAACGGTAAAGCCGCCAATCCCGAGTTCGAATGCAGGGCCTTCGAAACCAGAATCCTGGCCGCCGGCGGCATCGACCTCTGGCTGCTGGGTATTGGCACCAACGGTCATATCGCGTTCAATGAACCCGGCAGCCCCGTGGACAGCCGCACGCGCCTCGTCAACCTCGCTCCGAGCACAATCGCGGCGAACAGTGACGGCCGTTTCTTCAAGGATGCCGCCAGCGTCCCCCGATTTGCCCTCTCGGCCGGAATTGGCACAATTAGAGAGGCGCGAAGCATTCTCCTCCTGGCCACCGGCTCTCAGAAGGCCGCAGCGATCGCGAAGGCTCTCGAAGGGCCGCCCACGCCGGACTGTCCGGCCAGCCTGCTGCAGAGCCATCCTGATTGCACGTTCGTTGTGGACCGTGACGCCGCCTCAGGACTCAAATCCACTCAAATCTGAATCATAAGACCACCCGCTGCCCTGCACAATAGGATGGGGATACTTTCAACCTTCCCGAATTTTCACGGAGCGTCAAATGGATCGCGAACAAATCAAGGCCGGTGTTTACAGGGTCATATCCCAGGTTCTGGAAATCGACGCGACGGAGGTCGCAGAGAATCAGAGCTTCACTGCGGATCTGGGGGCTGAATCCGTACAATCCGTAGAACTCATGGCCGGCTTTGAAGAGGAATTCGAAATAGAAATGGACGAAGATGAAGCCCTGGCCGTACAAACCGTGGGCGGCGCCATCGACTTCATCGCACAATACGTAAACAATTGATACCGAAACACCTGTACCCGATTATGCCAGGAGTGTGTACCATGAAAACAGGAGACCTCATCGACGTCGACGAACCAAACCTCCTCGACGAACAGTTCGACTATAACCTGCCTCCCAAAATCCTGTTTGACGGCCCCCTGTATGAGGAACTTGGCGACCGGCTCGTCAGATTCGACCCGGAGGAAGCCCTCGCCCGCGACCTCGTCATTACGGATACCACTTTTCGGGACGGACAGCAGGCCCGGCCGCCGTATACGGTGGAACAGCAGGTCAGACTCTACGATATGATGGCCAGGCTGGGCGGGCCAAACGGCATTATCCGCCAGACCGAGTTCTTTCTCTACACCAAAAACGATCGGCGGACCCTGGAAGAATGCCGTGCGCTCGGACACCGTTTTCCCGAAATCACCTCCTGGATCCGGGCCGACAAGGGAGACTTCCGGCTTGTCAGGGAAGCCGGTGTACGGGAAACCGGGATGCTCACGCCCAGTTCAGACTATCACATCTTTTACAAACTCAAAAAGGACCGCAGGAAGGCATTCAACGACTACCTGGAGGTCGTCGAAGCCGCCTGGGAATCCGGCATACGGCCGAGGTGCCACCTGGAAGACGTCACCCGAGCGGACATCGAAGGCTACGTATTGCCATTTGTACAGGAACTGATGCGCCGTTCCGAGCAGGTTCCCCCCGAACTCCGCGCCAAGATCCGGCTGTGTGACACCATGGGATTCGGGATCAGCTATCCCGGGGCCAGCCTCCCGCGTTCAATTCCGAAACTCGTCTATCTGATGACAAACGACGGCGGGGTTCCGCACGATTGCCTGGAATGGCATGGGCACAACGACTTCCACAAAGTTCACGTCAACGGGGCTACCGCCTGGCTTTACGGCTGCAATGCACTCAACACCACGTTGTTCGGATTCGGCGAACGCACCGGCAACCCTCCCCTTGAGGGCGCGATACTCGAATATATCGGCCTGCGCGGAAGTCTTTGCGGCATAGACACCATGATGATCCAGGAAATGGCCGACTACATGCGCTCCATTGGCGTCGACATCGCACCAAACTACCCGTTTGTGGGCAGGGACTTCAACACGACAAGGGCCGGCATCCACGCGGGGGGGCTGCGTTCCGATGAACGCATCTACAACATCTTCGACACCACCGTACTGTTCGGTCGACCGCCCCGCGTGGCGATAACGGACAAGACCGGTGTCGACGGGGTCGCCCTATGGGTCAATGAGTTCCTGGAGCTCAAAGGCAACGCGCGGCTCAGCAAAATCAAAGTACACAAGATCGCCCGCTGGGTAATGGATCAGTACGAAGTTCATGGTCGAATGAGCGCAATTACGGACGAGGAACTGGAAGAACAGGTCAAAATCAACCTTCCGGACCGGTATGCAATCCTTCAGGCCGACCGCAAGGCCGGCTGATCCGCCCGATTCGCCGTATACTGCCTGCATCTGACTACAAATCGTGACCACTCCGACTCGCACCGTCTCCCATGCCGCACTTGAGGCTTTTTGCGTTGAACTCCTCACAGCGGCGGGCGTACCCGAATCCAACGCCCGAATCACGGCCCGCATCCAGGTTGAAGCGGACCTTCGCGGCGTCCATTCCCATGGCGCGCGCGCAATTGCGGGTTACATCCGCCAGATCCTGGGAGGCGAGATCAACCCGGATGCCCGGCCCCACGTCCTGAGCGAAGGCGCCGCGTACGCCCATCTGGACGCGGATAACGCCCTGGGACAGGTTGCCGCGTATAAGGCAATGAAACGCGCTATCCGGAAAGCGGAAGGGGCGGGCATCGGGATGGCCGCCGTTCGGAACACCAATCACTACGGCGCCGCGGCCTACTACGCCAACATGGCGGCCGAAGCCTGCATGGTGGGCTTCAACACAACCGGTGGACGCAAGAACCGCGGTAATATGGCGCCGTACGGCAGCATCGAACCCGCCATCGGGAACGCGCCCTTCGCCTACGGGATTCCCGCAGGCCGGGAACGCCCCATCATCCTGGATATGGCCACGGGCGTGGTTGCCGCCGGCAAAATCGGCATTGCACGCGACCGAGGCGAGAAAATCCCGCCGGGTTGGGCGCTGGACGGGGCGGGCAAACCTACGGACGACCCGGCGGAAGCCCGCATCGTCGTACCTCTGGGGCCGAAAGGATCGGGCCTCTCCGTAGTGATGCAATGTATAGGCGGCATCCTGGCCGGGGCCGATTTTCCGGACGTCGAAAAATTCGGCTATCTCTTCATCGCGATCAATGTATCCACGTTCGCCGATCCGGAATCCTTCCGAGCGGAAGTTGACGCCCGTATTCAGTCCATCCGAGAGGCCAGACCCGCAACCGGGACAGACCGCGTCTACTACCCGGGAGAACCCGAGTGGATCACGCGCGAGCACAACCTCGAAAACGGAATTCGCATGCTCCTGCCGCACGTTACCGACCTGGAATCCGTTGCAGCCCGACTCGGCGTATCGAAACGATTGGGATGACACACCCGCGGCAGATCGGCGGTTGGCAACGAAGCCAGTCAGATCCAGGCCATCGTCGAGGCCCATTCCCGCGTTATGAATAACCGATGGACATCATCGTCCTGACAGCCACCGCTTTCGAGCAGGATGCGCTCAGAAGGAGCATTTCACACCCGGCCACGCGCACCTTCGCCCACCGTGTACGCACCGAGGGTAATCTGGGGACCCGCCGCGTCATCCTGATCGAGACCGGTATCGGCGCCGTCAATACGGCGCAGGCGCTTACCGCGGCTCTGGAATCCGGCCCGCCCGACTTCGTCCTGCAGGTCGGCGTCGGCGGCGCCTACGCCGGCTCACAACTGGACGTAGGAGACCTCGCCGTGGCCACCGAAGAGAACGACGGGGAACTGGGGGTCCTCGCACCGGACGGCTGGCTGCCTGCCGATGCGATCGGGATCCCGATCCTCAGCAAGATCCGGAACCACTACAATACCTTTCCGCTCGATTCGGTGCTTGCCCGAGAGGCGGTGGCCCGGATCCTCAATACCACGTGGGCGGATGGAACACCGGCCGTGCGCTCAGGTCCGTTTGTGACCGTTCAGCAATGCAGCGGCACTGCTGCCCGAGGCACCGAACTCGCGGCGCGGTTCAACGCCATCTGCGAAAATATGGAAGGCGCGGCCGCCGCGCATCTCTGTACGCTTTACGAAGTACCTTTCATCGAAATGCGAGGCATCAGCAACCTCGTCGAAGACCGGAACCCGGGAGCCTGGAAGCTTCCGCTGGCGGCCCGCAACGCGCAAGCGGCTGCCCGTGTCCTGATCGAAAAACTGACGCCCTGAACCGTACAGCGTATCCGGTCCCGGCGTTCTCCGGACGCGACCGCTCGGTCGCGCGCCTTGTCTTCCTGCACGATCGCTCGGCCTTAACTGCAGCGCGACTTTATCAACGGACTGCTATGGCGTCCGCTTCTCTCGGCTACTCTCCCAGCCCGAACGACACGTGCATCTTCTACGGCCTCACCCATGGAAAAATTCCAGAGGCGCCCACGTTTGATACGATTCTCGAAGACATAGAAACCCTCAACCACCTGGCTCTGAATGGCCGGATAGATGTATCCAAGGTTTCCTTTCATGCCCTCGGGCACCTCCGTGACCGGTACTGTCTCCTCCATTCGGGCGGCGCGCTGGGTCGAGGCTGCGGGCCGCTCGTCGTTGCCGCCACACCCCTTCATCCGTCGGATCTGACCGGCAGAAAAATTGCAGTTCCCGGAAGATTGACCACCGCGGGCCTGTTGTTGCGCCTGTTCGATCCGTCCCTCGACGAATTCGTCACTCTGCCCTACCACCGCATCATGGATGCCGTACGGATCGGCGAAGTCCGCGCTGGACTCATTATTCACGAAAGCCGATTTACCTTCCGCGACTTCGGACTGCACGAAGTGATCGACCTGGGCGATTGGTGGGAACACACCACCGGCCACCCCATTCCGCTGGGCGGTATCGTTGCCCGCCGGAATCTCGGCGCCGACCGGATCCGGGCCATTGAGAAAGCTGTACAGGAAAGCGTGCAATACGCCAACACCCATGCGGACCAGGTAAAAAATGACATCCTTCGGTATGCCCCGGACATGGATGCGACCGTCGCACAGAGATTTATCGACCTGTACGTCAACGCCTACACCCTGGACTACGGTCCGGACGGGGAAGCCGCCATTTCCGATATCGTCGCCCGTGCCGAAGCCGCTCGCGTTATTCCCACGTCGGACAAGTCTCTTTTTATAGACGGGTAAGTGAAAGGAGCCGTATCAATGTCAAAACCCAGGATCGGATTCATCGGACTCGGAATTATGGGAAAACCCATGTCCAGGCACCTGCTTCAGGCCGGTTACGTCGTTGTTGCGCACAACCGCAGCCGTGAATCCGCGGCCGAACTGACCGACGCCGGCGCCAGGGAGGCCCATTCCCCCAAAGAGGTCGCCGAAAACAGCGATATCGTTGTCACCATGTTGCCCGACTCGCCGGACGTGGAGGAAGTTGCTCTCGGATCCGGGGGTATTATCGAAGGCGTGAGCAAGGGTGACATTTACGTCGATATGAGCACGATCGCGCCAAGTGTTGCCCTGAAAGTCGGCAAGGCAATGGCAGGCAAAGGGGTTCGCTGCCTGGACGCGCCGGTAAGCGGAGGCGACGTGGGAGCGCAAAACGCCACGCTCTCCATCATGGTGGGCGGCGAAGAGGATGTATTCAACACCGTAAAGCCCGTCTTCGAGGCCATGGGCAAGAATATCGTACTGTGCGGACCCCTCGGCTCCGGTCAGACCGTGAAAGCCTGCAACCAGGTTCTGGTTGCCGTGACGATTGCCGGTGTGTCGGAAGCGTTGACGCTCGGCGCCAAGGCGGGCGTTGACCCGGCCAACATCGTACAGGTCCTGAGCGGGGGCCTTGCCCGCTGCGGCGTACTTGAGAACCGGGGCGAACGCATGGTTAACGGAGACTTCGAACCTGGCTTCCGCATCCGACTCCACTACAAGGATCTCAATATCATCATGAAAACCGGCAGCGACTACAATGTGCCGCTGCCGGTAACCAGCATCGTTCACGAATTGTTCAACCTGGCGCTGGCGAAGAACCGGGGCGAACTGGATCACTCCGGCCTCTTGACCGTCGTTGAAGACCTGGCCGGTGTACAGGCCCGCACGGCCGGGCGAAGTTGACGCGCCCTCAGGGGGGTTGTCAAGCAGTCCAGCGCATCACGTCATCCAGCGGTTTCCGCCTGGGCGACGGAATTTCGCTCGGGTATCCCATATAGAAGAATCCGATGATATACTCCCGGTCCTGATCCATTCCGAGCAAATCGTACGTATCCTCTTGCATTGTAATGGGTCCGGTGCTCCACTGGATTCCCACACCCAGTTCCCAGGCCGCGAGTTGGACGTTCTGCATAGCGCAACACACCGCCGCATAGTCCTCCCGCCGCCGCTGTTCATCTCCCTCCTGCAGACAGGAAACCGCGACGATCGAGGGTTTGGACATGAACTTGTCGTAACCTGCCTGCCGGAGCTTCATCCGGGTCTCCTCGGCGGCGGCGTCCGGCGCCTTGGCTTCCTGGATTTTCGCATATCGCCGTGCCAGCGCCTCTTTCGTCTCTTCCCCGAGAACAACAAAACGCCAGGGCTCCGTTACATGGTGGTTCGGCGCCCATAGGCCGAACTCGAAAATACGTTTCAGCATCTCGCCGGAAACGGGCCTGGAATTGAATTTGAAGATCGTCCGCCGCGCCTTCAGTACATCGAGAACATCCATCCCGATCCTCCACGAATTGGACTGACATCGGAGCCCCGCGGGATGACATTCATCCGCGGACCCCGGTGACCGCGTCGTTATGCCCGTTTTCCCATCAATGCCTCCGTGACCTTCCGCACGGCGCGTGCAGCGGCGTTCGCCTCCCCCACGGTATTGTGCTGGGTCAACCGAACCGCGCCGACGCGTTCTCCGCAGCTTCTGGCATTCGGACACGCATCGAGAGGATACGCCCCCTTTTCGAGCCGGTCCGGCCTGTAGCTGTTGAACACCGCCGGATCCTGGTTCAGCCTGCGGAATACCCGCCACCCGACCACGTACTGCTGTGGACTCGCGAACGCCGGAACGCCTTCCGCCGCGACCATCCTACAGAACTCTGCCGCATCGACGCCCAGCACTTCAGGGTCTACGGAAAACAGCGCCCACCAGTAACTGGGCTTCGCGCCTGCCGGCTGGGGATGGGGCTTGACGCCCGGCAGCCCCGAAATCCCCATATCGAACGCCTCGCCAAACGCCTGACGCCTGGCGATCCACCCCGGCACCCGCTTCAGCTGCACCGATGCCAATGCCGCGTTGACGTCGCTAAGCCGCACGTTCAACGCGGGGAAGGCGGGTGTTGCCGGCGCTCCAGGGAACCTCGGATAGCATTTGTCGGAAAACAGATCCGCCGTTTCAGCCAGTTTCCGCCGTCGGGTCATAACAAACCCGCCCTCGCCCGACTTCATGTGTTTGCTCTCGTTCGTACTCCACGCCCCAAGGTGGCCGAACGTGCCCAGGTATTTGCCCTTTAAAGACGAGAGATGCGCCTGCGCGCAATCCTCGATGACCATCAGCCGATGGCTGCGGGCGACCCTCATCACCGCCGGCATGTCCACCGCGTACCCCCCGTTATGAATTGGCATGATCGCCCGGGTGAACGGGGTGACTGACGCTTCCATCGCCCCAACGTCCATCAACAGTCCGTCGGGTTGCACGTCGGCAAAGACCGGAATCGCGTTCAACTGAAATATCCCCATAATGCTACCATAGTCGGTCAGCGGGCTCAATATGACCTCGTCTCCCGCGCCGATACCCGCCGCGGCCAACGCCACGTGGATGGCCGCGCTCCCTGAACTCGTCGGCACGGCGTAGGGTAGTCCGTAGAGCTTCTGCAACCCTTCGCGATAGGCCATAACGGCCTTGCCGCGGGCCAGCGGTAGCGCCGGTCCATCAAGCAGCTTTTCCAGCGCAGCCAATTCCTCCCTGAAATGGAACGCTCCCGTACGCCAGGGCTTACGGTGTACCGGCCTGCCGCCGTTAATCGCCAGGTCGGACTTCCTCGTACCTGTTGCCAAACCACCCTCCTTGTTGATTGGACCCCCGGACTGTCAGGGCCGCACACCCCTCCGGTTATATGCTTCCTTAAACAGCGTATGCTTCCAGTACATCTCTGTTAATCTCGATTCCAAGGCCTGGATCCTGTATCACGGGTACGTACCCTTCCACGGCCTGGATCGGATCTCTGGCGAGTTCCGTGCGCAGCCGGTTCTCGGTCATATCGAATTCAAACAACGACGGAAACGGATTCAGGGTTTCGGGCGAGTCGGGAAGGGTTGCCTGCCAATGTATCGTAGCGGCCAGTCGAATGCTGGTTCCCCACATGTGGGGCAGCACCCGCACGTGGTTTGCGCTTGCCAGCGCGGCAACTTTCCTGCACTCCGTAAACCCGCCCGCGTCGCTGATGTCCGGCTGCACGATATCCACGCCCCGTTCCTGGATGAGATGGCGAAAAGCCCACCGGCCCTGGAGCGCTTCGCCGCCCGCAACGCGCACCCCCAGTGCCTGACGGATCTCGCGGTAGCCCGGCACGTCGTCGGTTGAAATCGGTTCCTCGAACCACAACAGATCGTTCTTGAGCAGCCGGCGCCCCACGTGGATCGCCGTGCCGGTATCGTAGCCGCAATTGGCGTCTACGGCAAGCAGAATCGAATCGCCCACGGCCGCTCGCACCGCGGCGACGTTTTTCACGTCGTAATCCTCACCGAACCCGATTTTCATCTTCACGGCCGCAAACCCCATATCCGCGTACGACCCCGCCTCTTCCACCAACGTCCCGGTCATATCGGCCTTCCGCTGCATGAACAATCCACTGGCATATGCCGGAATCCGATCCCGGAACGCACCGCCCAAAAGACGATATATAGGCATATTCAGGGTTCTGCCCACGATGTCCCACAGCGCGATATCCACCGCGCTCAATTCCGAAAACCCGATGCCGCCCCGATGATACAGATCGTTCCAGATGACCTCGACGTCAAGCGGATCGCGTCCCAGGAGCCGCGCCCGCAGCGCCGTCTCGTTCAGACCTGCAACGCCTTCTCCCCAACCCGTCACGCCCGCGTCCGTGATGACCTCGATCACGCCGGCCGTCCGTGCCGTATTCCAGGCGATCGCATTCGCAAACGGCGCTTCCAGGGGGTACCGGAGATTGTAGACCTTGATATCGGTTATCTTCATTTCGATTCAACGACCCCCTTCAAACCTTAACAGCCCGTTGCCGGTTGTACGCGACCGCCTCCGGAAACCGGCGTGTCAGATGATCCAGCGCTTCGTTGATTCCGCATTCGCAACTTGAGGCCGCGTACGGCAATGTCCCGGTGGCGCGAAACCGTTGACCGTTCCTGACGTGAAAATCGCCGCGCCGGTCCATGAACTGCCCCCAGTGGCCCATTGTATAACCGACGTGGGGATTCACCACCTCGCTCTTCACCCAGCGAGGTGGGAAAAGGGACCGGAACCGCGGCGTAGAATTCATCCAACTGGAGCAACGCACCACGGTGACTTCAGGGCACCGCTCCAGCGAATCGAGCAGCATGCGTATCAGGGAAGCGGCGAAGGGCGCGAACATCTCGCTCAGAGGCGATCCGGGCGTGTACACGTTGTCTATATGTATATTCAGACGACCCGAGCCCGTATAGTCGTAAGACCAGCATTCGTAAGGCCGTTCCCCCGCCGGGCCGTCGCCGCCTTTCTTGAGTCGGGCCTCGAGCCAGGGCCACAGCAAGTCGAGCCCGGCCTCTTCAAATCCGTGTGTTGACGCATCCTCCCTGTGCACGGTAAATAGGGCAGCCAGCCGATCGACCAAGGCCGCCCACCCGGGACCGACGTCATCCCCGGATGGGTGGTGTTTCCCGTCATAGAACGAGGTGTTCCGATAGATGTTCACCCGCTTATTCACCGCGTCGGCAAAGGGTTCCGCACCGGTTGCCGCCAGGCGCCACACGTACCAGAGGGAAAGCCTCGTAAACCCCATTACATAGCGATAACGAACCGATTCCATACCGGGCGCCGATATAGCAGCGTCCAATCCAAAACCCGCGACAGGACGCACGTGAAAGGGGGCTATCCTCTCCCTGGAAACGTCAACTCGGCAACGCCGGACTTATCGAGTTCGCCTTTGCCGATCTCAATCATGCGGTCGAACTGCCTCTTGGTCGCATCCGCAAGCGGAAGATTCAGCCCGGCGTTTCGCGCGAGGTCCAGGGCGATGCCGGAATCCTTGGACGCGTGTGCAGACGAAAAATAACACTCGTGATCGCGGGCCACCATGTCCTCACCGTCCGTTTCCAGTACCCGGGAGTTGGCGCCCGTTTGCGAAAACACCTGCTGAAGCATATCCAGATCGAGACCCAGCGCCGAACCCAGGCCGAGGCCCTCCGCCAGGCCTGCCGTATTGATATTCATCACCATATTCACGAGCGCCTTGACCTGTGCCGCCGTTCCGGCCTCTCCGATGTACTTCAAATCCGTACTCATCGAATCCAGAATCGGCTGCACGTCGTCGAATACGTCCTTCCTGCCGCCGCACATCAGATAAAGGGTGCCCTCGCGAGCCTGGGTGATACTGCTTGCCATACAGCCCTCCAGACTTCTGGCGCCCGCCTCCTCCGCCAGCGCCTCGACGTCGACGTGCACCTGGGGCGTGATGGTTGCGCAATTGATAAAAACCCTTCCGTCCGCACCGCGCAGCAAACTATCTCCCCCGGTGGAAAAAACCGCACGCATCGCGTCGTCGTCGGTGACGACCGTAATGATCTGATCCGCCGCCGCGGTCACACCCGCCAGCGTCCTGGATGCCTCGCACCCGAGTTCCCGCGCCAGTTCGGCAGCTGCAGCGGTTCGGACATCGTAGACTGACGTTACGGAAAAACCGTCATCCTTCAGGTGCCTTGCAATATTCGCTCCCATTCGCCCGACGCCCACCACACCGATTCTGAAATCAGAAGTCTCCATCTTGCCCTCCGGCGTACAAAGAGCGTTCGACTGCCTACGCCTTTACCGGTGCAGCCAGCGGTCGAACGCTCCGGTCGGAACCTCCTACAGGTTGTTGTGGAATTCCGTCCAATCGTCCAGATTGTTCAGGTTTACCGCGTCCAGAATAGACCCGTCATCCTCCACACCGGCCGCCGACAGAATCGCCCCGCGCGTGTCGTCATCGTGGTGATACCCGCGTATGGCGTCGTTCGAGGCGTCAATTTCCCCCTGCGGTATGCTGCCGCCGCGCTGACTTACCACCCAATTTTCAAACTCGATATACGTCGGCAGGTTGCTCTTCACGTGGTCCACCGCCGCGTCTCGATCGACTTTCAATCCGTCCAGCACCATCTGGTCGTAACCGGCGCCGCATTCGGGGTAGTCGTCCGCAAGCTGTCCCTTCGCGGAAAGCGTCAACTTCAACCACAATCTGGGGAGGTGGATGGCGCCCAGAGGCCCCGCGACACCGGAACTGATGAGGGGAATCGTGCCTGCCATCGTGTGTCTCCTTCTGTAATGGGGAGTTGGAGTTAGATGGAAACTGCGTTATCCGCACCGCAGCCAATGCACCCCGTTCATCGGCCTTAGTGTTCCATAAATGTACAGGATGAACCCCCTGTCAACATGAAAAACGCCAGACTTTTGCCTTGCCGTGATCACTGTGGCCGGCAACACCACCGAACCCGGCGCACGCAGGATGAAATTCGCATTGTGACGGTCGTACACACAATAAGCGGATGAGAACCACGCTCATCCGCTTATTGTGTGCCGGGTTGGCCTATCTCATTCTTCCCGGCTGTTTTTCAACCTGTCTATTTCGTCTCGCAGTCGCCCGGCCTCCTCGTATCGCTCCTGCCGGCTGGCCTGTTCCATCTTTCTTTGAAGATCGATGATTTGAACCTCGAGAGGGTCTCCGGAATCGGCAGTCCCGCCCTTGGGAACTTCCGCGACCGTCATCACGGCTTCTTCCGTTTCCTCCGACAACTTGGGCGGCGCCCAGGCTTCGATCGCCTCGGGTTCCTCGGCGCCGACACCGGGCTGATCCTCGTGTCCGGCCTCGGTTAATACGGCCTCCGATACGTATATGGGCGCCTCGTAACGTAACGCCAGGGCAAAGCAATCGCTTGGACGGGCGTCGACCCGCCAGCGTTTCGCGCCGCGCGAGAGCGCCAGTTCCGCGTAAAAGATTCCTTCTTTCAACGCCACAATGTAGACACCTTCTATTGTAGTATCGAGTTGGCCCAGAATGGACCGGACCAGGTCGTGTGTAAGCGGTCGCGGGGGGCGTTCGTTCGTCAGTTCGGCGTAGATGGCGCTGGCCTCCATAAGGCCGATCACGATCGGCAGCAGTACGTTGTCCTCGCGGCTGCAAAGCCAGATCATGCGCGGTTGGGAAACCTGGACGGGTCGTAACGCGTTCAGCGTGCGTTCGATGTCGATCTTGACTTCAATCATCGGATTCCTCAGATTCCTCTTCGCCCGAAACGCGGTCCAAAATATACAAAAGCCAGGTTCTTCGGCAAGGTTAATTTACGCCCTTATCAGACGCCTTGCTACGGGAACCGTTCCATCAGGCGGACACACACCGACTCAAGCCGTTCGGCACTCCCTGGCGCAACCCGGGACCACGGTCCGGCCACCACCTCGTATCCGCCCTCCGCATAGGCTCTGTGAATAGGAAAATACCCGATCCATCCATTTGCGTTGCCGGTTACGAACCAGGCGCCCGCTTGTTTGATCGCGAGCCCGGTCTCCACGAATACCTCCCCCGGAATCGCGACCCAGCGCAACGGACCCAGCGCCATTGCCTGTACTTCGACCTGAAGCGGTACTTCAGCGAGTTTTCGTGCGAGCCGCAACGCACGCCGGTTTTCGGTGGAAGGATTCCGCGCCTCCACTTTCTCCGCCTCTTCGGGCGGCGGACAGGGCCTTGCATCCAGTTCCAGTTGATCCGTGACGCAGGCCACGTCGGTGTACCGGAGCGGAGCACCATTCTTCAGCCGTGCAATCTCCCCCAGCGCCGCCTGGCCCAGCGTTTTTCCGATTCGGGACACGTCTTCGAAATTGGTCGTCACGTGAACTGAGTTCACATTGCCGCACGCACCGTTGACAAAAAGACATGCCGCGCCGTCCAGACTTTCCTCCACGCAGGCCGCCAGGGCGCCCGGATAATCCGCCGACACCGGCGGCAGCAACATGGCCACGACCGGATGCGCGGCATAGTTCACCATCACCGCATGGGGTTCTCCGGTGACCGCTTCGAGATAGAGGACGGACAGCGCTTCATCCACTGCCCAGGGTCCGGCGGCTTCTTCCAGTGACGGCAGAGCGTCACCACGGTTCAATGTACCGTCTTTCAGAGTAATTCGCCTGTGACGGGCGACACCGGATACCTGCGTTTGCCCC
This sequence comes from Candidatus Latescibacterota bacterium, assembly GCA_963662665.2. Classification (GTDB taxonomy): domain Bacteria; phylum Latescibacterota; class UBA2968; order UBA2968; genus JAAXHE01. The sequence goes on along the minus strand of CAXXJS010000010.1, from coordinate 421,084 downwards.
GCGAAAGCCCGGACCGCCGCCCGTTTATCCCACGCTTCGGTAACCGTCGACACCAGTGTTTCCAGGTGCGCCTCCAGCCAATACTGGATCCCCTCGGTTTCCCGAAACGGTGTCAAGCCAATGGTTTCGGGGGTAGAGTGGGAGTGGGTGGCTGAAAGCATAATCCCTTCTTCGGATAAGCCCGTCCTTTCGGATACCCGCGAGCGCAACTCCTTCGTGAAATTTCGCCGCGGCCCAAGAATCGCGTTGTCGTATCCGATCGAGTCCACTGCCAATACCGCAACCGACCGGCAGCCGTCGTCGAGCACCAGGGCCCTGGCGTGCAGATCGTCGTGGACGCCCTTAAACGGCTCGCACGTTCCGTTACCGGAAGACGTTAAATACGGAACCCACGTGGGTGGCGTAACACACCTCTTTACAGCACCGGCCATCAGCAATTTCGAAGTCCCTCCATTCACTCACCGGTCGAGGTGGCACCCAGACCGGGATGCCCTCGCGTTTGCTCCATCGAAAACGCGGGTTGCGGCGCCTGCCCGATGGGTCGCGCCGTTAACAGTCCGTTGATAAAGTCGCAACGCAGTCATTCGGCCACAAGGGCCGGACGCAGACCGGATGGACTTTTTCTACGGGCTGTTTAGGTGTATGCTTCGCCGGGTACGATACATTCCCGGGTTGACAAGCAAGAGTCCTGCGGGTAAATTACCGCCCGGTGTGCTGGAAGAGGATATCCTATGGAACTCTCGCTTTCCGTACGTGTTGCCGAAAGCTTCAACAACAAACGGGTCGTGGACATACCGCTGCCCGCCCTTGCGGGAATCGCTCGAAGGGCCGGGTATGGCGCGCTATGCATGCGAGCTTCGGTCGTTGGTGTCAATAGTACGCCGGAAGACGTGGAATCCGCACGTACGTTACTCGACCGCGAACACCTTGCGGTCTCAATGGTCACCGGCGACTTTGCGGTTCCCGAAAACGGCGACGAAGGCCCGGGCTGCCTGCGCGACATAACCCCCTACCTCGACCTGGCGCAGGCTCTGGGAAGCGACCTCATTCGCGTCTGCATCAAAACCGAGGCCGACATCCCGTTCGCAAGGAAATCGGCAGACGAAGCCTCCGACCGAAACATCCGCCTGGCCCACCAGAGCCACACGCTCAGTCTGTTCGAAACCGTTGACGGCTCCCTGGACGTCCTCCGGAAAATTGGCAGATCCAACTTCGGACTGATCTATGAACCTGCCAACCTCGCCCTGTGCGGGGAAGACTATGGCCCGAAAACGCTGCGAAGATTTCAGCCGTACCTGTTCAATGTCTACCTCCAGAACCACGCGCCCCATCCCGACGGCGACCGTCCGATGACCACCTGGGCGAACGGTACCGTAATGTCCATCCTGCGTCCGCTGGATGCCGGCAATGGTATCGACTTCGGCAGCGTCTTCGAGGGGCTGCACGCCATCTCCTACACCGGCTGCGTTACCGTTCACCAGGCGTTCGGCGGCCGGCTGTCCCCGAACGAAGCAGCCAGCCGTTCCGCAAAGTTCCTCAAGTCGTTCATCGTTCGGTAGACGAACCGGGTCGCTGGTAGGCGACGCCACTTTACGAAGCGGCCCCGCATGCGGAGCGACTCTTTCAACGGACTGCTAATGTCCTGTCCTAAAAATTCCTCACCACTCGACCGCCGATTCATCCCGTCTCGCTACGTTCCCCTCGCTCGCGGTCGTATTGCGCGATGATTTCGTGTCCGATCCCGCCCCTGACGTTGAACCGGCCAACCACCACCATCTCCACGGGAGCGCATACCAGTACCAGATCGTCCAGAATCCGGTTCGTCACGTCTTCAAAGAAGACACCCCTGTCGCGAAACGATCTGAAGTAGTGCTTGAGCGACTTGAGTTCCACGCACTTCTCACCCGGCACGTAACGCACCACGATCGTGGCGAAATCCGGCTGCCCCGTAAGGGGACACAGGGAAGTGAATTCCCGGCACGTAAACTCGATCTTGTACCGACGTTCCGGTCGCGGATTCCCGAAGACCTCCAGGATTTTACTCGCCTCGGCCTGCAAGCCGGCCCCCCTGATCTGAAAAACGCAGCACCGGTTCTATTCCCCGGCTTCTGCCGCATCCACGGTTACCGTTGTTGCAATTCCCCCTCGCACCGTGAACTCGGCGATCACCGCCATCCTGGCAGGGTGACACGCCGCGACCAGATCATCCAGAATCCGGTTGACAGCCCCCTCGTAAGGCAGCGTCTCATTCCGGAATGATCCCAAATACCGTTTGAGCGATACGGTTTCGATACACCTGGCGGACGGTACGTACCGAATCGTGACCGTCGCAAAAAACGGCTCATTCGTTACCGGATAGACGGCCGTGAATTCCGGGAAGACAAACTCGACTGTATACGACCTGCCCGGCTGGGGATTTTCCACCGTCTCCAGGCCCACCTCGACACTCCGTGCTGGTGTATGGTATTGCCCGGGACGTCAGAATCCGGGTACGGCCACCGGCTTGCCCGAGCGCACCGATTCAAAAAGCGCCACGCAGATTCCCGCCGTGCGGACGGACTGCACCAGATTCACCTGCGGCTCCGTGTCGTTTTCTATCGCTTGCAGCAGGTCTTCTATCAGCGTCCGCCGGCTGTCGCCGCCATCGTCCGCAACCTCAATGGGCTTCCATTTCCGGCTCTGCAGATCCGAGACCAGACGGGCGGGGGGCGCCTGTGCGGTTAGAAACGTCTTGCGCGTGCCGTAAATCTGCACATTGCGAAACCCGGGCCGGGCCGAACCCATTGTTGTAAACGTCTTGGCCACGCACCCGTTCTCAAAACGGATGATACCCACGATGCAATCGGTAAGGTCCAGACCGTGCGAGCCGGCGGATATGGCATTTCCGTAAGCCGCCACCTCCGCCGCGGGCGAGTCGACAATCCATTGGATCACGTCAACGGGATGAACGCTGCCGCCGGCCGCCGCATTGTAGCGGGGACCCAGCCTGCCGCGCCATCCCTCCTGGAACAGATTCAAGTGGTTTGAAATGTAGTCCGCTTCGGCGTAAAACAACCGGCCGAACGACCCCGCCTCGACCTGGCGTTTCAACTCCTGAAACGTCGGGTCGAACCGGATCTGACATCCGTGGGACACCTTACGCCCCGTGTGTCGGGACGTCTGCACGATTCTTTCGATATCCTCGAAGGACGTGGCCAGCGGCTTCTCCACAAGCACGTGCTTCCCGGAGGCCATCATCTCAACGGCCGGGTCGGCGTGCAAATGGTCGGGCGTGCAGATCGACACCACGTCAATGTCATCCTGCCCCGCCAGGTCGCGATAATCCGTATATCGGCGCCGCACCCCCTGCTCCTCCCCGACTTGTTCCAGTATCTCCTCGTTGACATCGCAAATCGCCGTTACCGCCGCACCGGCTTCCCGGTAGGCAGAGATATGTCCCCTGCCCACACCCAGTCCGATGACCGCCGCGTTCAATGACATCCGTCAGACCTCCAACGAGCCATACTTACTTGTACATATCTAAAGGTTTGTACTGCGTTCCGAAATGCGGCACAGACAAAACGGCGCAGGCGGAAGAATTGCGTTCAATTTCGCCAGGGCACAATTGGAACCAGGCTCGCACCTGATGGCCTTGGCGCAGTGGGCCGGATCGGAGGGCTATCGTAAGACCGGTAGGTTGCGCTGAGATTGGGCGTCTCCACCCGCGCGTGCCCCCTGTGGCGCGAATCCATCAGCGCATCCAGCGCCCCGCTCACCAGCAGTGTACGTTCCACCGGGTACGGCGGTTTGCCGGTAATGAAGAGTTCGTGGATATTCCGGCTGAGATAGCTGAAATGGGCATGCGGGTCTTCCGGCAGGAACACCTCCATCCCCCGGACGCGACCCGAAACGCGGCCGGCGTATCCGAACCCCTGCGTGTATCCGTTCAACATCAGGGTGGCAGCCTTCAACCCGTCGGCGTATTCCAGCAGGAAGACCGCCGGGTCGGGGCAGTGGGCTTCCATTGCCCCCGCGACCTTCGCTTCAATGGGTTCACGCGCGCCATCGGCAAGCTCGCGGGACCACCGCCCCTCGTCCCCCGCCCGCCACACGGCATCTCCCTCCAGGCATTGCACCGCAACGATACCGGTCTCGCCGCCGCGCCTGCGTTCGACCATACACTGCAAGAGTTCAAGCGCGTGAAATCCATAGGAGTCCAGGCCCGAATACCCGATTGACAACGCTTCTTCCAGAGGCGTGTCCAGCCCGTATTCGAGATATGGATTTCGCCAGGCAAGCGGCACGGAGGATCCGGCAAGGAAAGGAACATTCAGCAACTGCGCCCGGTCGTACATCCACTTTGAGTTCCCCCAGTCATAGGCCAGGTGTTTATCGTTGAACACGGGAACGGACCTGCCGGTCGCGGCAAACACCCCGCAAACCTGCTCGAAGAAGAACCGGCGCGGATACATGTGCTGCTCCTTCTCGTTCCGGGCGTAGTCGCCGTGCTCGCCGACAATCAACACGCCGTCTACCGCCAGTTTCCCTCCACCGAGCGTCAGTGCCTTCGGAATGCTGTTGTAGACGGGCACCCCGTGTTCCTTTGCCAGTTCGAGCCCTACGTCATTCTCGTGAACCTGGTCCATATACAGGGACGCGATTTCCACCTGCGGCGGTATCAACCCGTCATCCGACGGAAATCCCTTCAAAAACTTCGTCACAATGACGTCTGCGTGCGAACGCGGGTAGTACGTCGTTACAATTGCCGCTATTTTCTTGAATTCTGACACGGGAGACCGCCTCTCGAAACAACGGGCGAACAAGTGGTCCGCCTTTGTCGGGATATCCCCAATGAATGGCGCATCGACCGCCACCGGTACTTTGAGCGGAACGAAAAATTCACGGGTCCTCCGCCCGATCATCAAGGCCAATATGATGATGGTCCGAATTGATGTCAAGGCGAAATATACTTCCCGGATCCGGGACAATGCGCGGCATATGCGGCTTGATTTTCCTGCATGGTTCTTCTATTTTGGATGCCGGAAGAGAGGGCAGCGTACAACGATCCGAGGGGCGTTCCACATGGCCTATGCCGGAATGAAATCGTGGTTGCAGGACGAATTGCAATCCATCCGGGAAAACGGCTTCTACAAGACGGAAAGACAGATAACCACACCCCAGCACACGCGGATCGAAGCCCTGGAAGGTGAAGCCATCAACTTTTGCGCCAATAATTATCTAGGCTTCGCCAACCATCCGGAGATTGTAAATGCGGCCGCGAAAGGGTTGAACGAGTTTGGATACGGCCTGGCTTCGGTGCGCTTCATCTGCGGCACACAGACCCTGCACAAGACCCTGGAGGGTCGTATCTCCAGGTTTTTGAATACAGATGACACCATTCTCTATACTTCCTGCTTCGACGCCAACGCGGGCCTGTTCGAGACCCTGCTCGGCCCGGAAGACGCCGTGATCAGCGATGCGCTCAACCACGCCAGTATTATAGACGGTATCCGACTCTGCAAGGCGCGGCGCAGCATTTATCCCCATGCCGACATGGCGCGCCTCAAAGCCCTGCTCGAGGATGCGGCGGACGCCCGCTTCCGCATGATAGCCACAGACGGCGTATTCTCCATGCACGGCGCCGTGGCGCCGCTCGATGAGATCTGTCGCCTCGCGGACGCACACGACGCGCTCGTGATGGTGGACGACTCCCACGCAACCGGCTTTCTGGGGGCCCACGGCCGCGGCACCCCTGAATTGTGCGGCGTTGAAGACCGGATCGATATCCTCACCAGTACGCTTGGAAAGGCCCTGGGCGGCGCTTCCGGAGGATTCACGACGGGCCGTGGGGAAATCATCGATTACTTGCGACAGCGCTCCCGTCCCTACCTCTTCTCCAACACCGTGGCGCCGGCCACTGCGGCGGGCGGATTGAAAGCGCTGGAACTCGCACAGACGCGGCCGGTATATCGACGGTCCCTGATGCGGAACACCCGATACTTCAGGAAGACAATGAGCCAGCGCGGCTTCAGTATACCGGGGGGCATCCACCCTATCGTCCCCATTATGATTGGCGACGAACGGCAGACCGTGCGAATGGCCCACGCCATGAATGAGCGTGGTATTTTCGTCGTGGGCTTCAGTTATCCGGTGGTCCCCAGGGGCGAGGCCCGGATCCGCGTTCAGATCTCCGCGGCCCACACACGAACGCAACTTGACCGCGCCATCGATACCTTTGTGGAGGTCGGCAAGGCCCTCGGTGTCGGACCGGAATGAACTTCCCTATCGATTACGACAACTGAAGACAATGCGGGCACACAGGCAGCCGTCCGCAATTGTGAGAGGACGCATATCATGGAAATGGCCAGGCAGCAACCCCTGCGGGACCGCATCGCCATTGTGACCGGGGCCGGGCAGGGCATCGGCCGGTCAGTTGCCCGAACCCTGGCGGAAAACGGCGCTCACCTCGTCGTTAACGACCTCGACGAGTCCAACGCCGAAAGTACGGCCGAAGAGCTGCGTTCCTCGTTCACCAGGGCCTTTCACTTTCAGGCCGATGTCACCGATGCGCCCGGCGTGCAAGCTATGGTCGACTGGACGGCGGATACATTCGGCGCCGTCCATATCCTGGTCAACAACGCCGGCATCCTCTTCCCCACCAGCGTCATCGACATCGACGAAGACGAATGGGATCGAGTGATCGACGTCAATCTGAAAGGCGCCTTTCTCTGCTCAAAGGCTGTCCTCCCCCATATGCGGGAGGCGGGATGGGGGCGCATCGTCAATTTCTCATCCACCGCCGGCAAGAATATCAGTACCGTGGGCGGCGCACACTACACCGCCGCCAAAGCCGGCGTGCTGGGATTCACCCGCCATCTGGCCAGTGAGGTCGCGCCTTTCAACATTACCGTGAATGCCGTTTGTCCCGGTCTGATCGATACCGAAATGGTTCGCGGAACCATCGACGAAGACCGTACGCACGCCTTCGCGCGGAGCTTTCCCATCCCCCGCCTTGGCAGACCGGAGGAAGTGGCCGACCTTGTCGCCTTCCTTGCCTCCGATCAGGCTGCCTACATTACCGGCGCGTCGCTGGACATCAACGGCGGAGATCTGATGATTTAGCGCCCCGGTTTTCCATCGGGTGTCAGGTACGGCTCTCAGGAGCATTTACGAAATGCGGGTTGAGCGCGTCAATTCCTTCCTTGTTCATCCGGGAAGCGCGAAAAACTGGCTCTTTGTCAAACTGGAAACCGACGCTGGCATCCACGGATGGGGCGAGGCCTACACCCAGCACGACAGGGACCGGAGCATCCAGGTTCACGTGGAAGAACTGGGACGCTACCTGACCGGACGGTCGCCGTTCGATATCAAGCATTTCACGTACGCGGCGTATACGGACTTCGCGAGCAAGAGAGGCGCGATGGATCTCTACGCCGCCATCAGCGCCATCGAACAGGCGATGTGGGACATTGTCGGCAAATCTCTGAACCAGCCCGTCTACAACCTGCTCGGCGGCGCATGCAGGACCAGGATCAAGGTCTATGCCAATGGCTGGGGGAGCTGGTACGACCCCGGGAAGGGGCTGGAGGAACTCGCCGAACGGGCGGCCTCGGTTGTGGCGAGGGGGTTCACCGCGCTCAAGTTCGACCCCTTTCCCGGCCCCTGGCGCAGCATCATCGACAAGAAGGACGAGCAGGCCGCCGTGGACCGGGTGGGGGCCGTACGCGAGGCCGTGGGGCCCGACGTGGATATCCTGGTTGAAGTGCACCGCCGGCTCTCTCCGGCGCATGCCGTCCGCGTTGCGCGCGCCATGGAGCCATTCAATCCCTTTTGGTACGAGGAACCTGTTTCTTCCCGCGACCTCGACGGCCTGTCGGAAGCCAGACGAAACATCCGCATCCCGGTTGTCACGGGCGAGGAACTCTACACCAAAACCGAGTTCCGCGACGTCTTTGACAAACGCGCCGCCGACGTCATCAACCCGGACGTCTGTAACTGCGGCGGTATCCTCGAACTTCGCGAAATCGCGGCGATGGCCGAGCCCTGCCACGTTGCGGTTTCGCCCCACAACTACAACAGCACAACGGTCGGGTTGGCCGCAACAATGCAGGCCGCGGCCGGCATGCCCAACTTTCTGATAACCGAGTACTTCGTGAATTTCGAACCGGTGGGAAACGAAATCGCTGTGAATCACTTCACTGTCGAAAACGGTTACATCGCGCTTCCCGCCACGCCCGGATTGGGCATCGACCTGGACGAGGACGCGCTCGCCGAGTATCCCTTTCGCCGGTTCCCGGGTCGCAAGCTGCGGCATCCGCGCGACGAAGGGCCGTAGTCTTTGCAGGACACGACAGGAAAAACCCACGCAGCTGATTTATTCACGTGACGGAGGTAACAGATGACTCAGGGCGATGTACGACAAAGACTTGAGGCGCTGGAAGTGAAATTACGCTGGCAGAAGCGGGCGATTGCAGGGTTGCTCGTTGCCTTCCTCTTCACCGCGTCGCCCGCTCTGACCCAGGCATCGAAGTGGCTTAACCGGACGCTTCCGTCAAAGCTGGCCTCGTTCAGCCTCCGACACGGCACGACTGCAGGCGATGTGCGGTTCGTCGATCTGTCGCCTGTACGTCCCGACCTCCCTTTACCGGAGGCCGTTAGTGGTGGACTGAGCAAGATTGCTCCGGAGCAAATCATCGACGCCGGTGACACCTTGCGGGTGGGCACACTTCACGTTGTAAATGCGAGCGGGGAGGTCGTCGCAGCCCTCGGGTCGGACGAGTCGGGAAACGGTTCGCTGTTGATAGGGAACGAAAACGGCGCCGTGGTTTCCGTCGTGGGCGTCGACCCAAACGGACATGGGAACCTGGGGGTCCTCAATTCCGCCGGGAGGGTCGCGGCCGCCATGGGCGCCGATCCGTCGGAACAGGCCAATGGATGGGTCGACGCGAGGAGCGCAACGGGTTCGGCTGCCGCACTCGCCTTCGATAGTGCCGGTGACGGCACGATTCTGGTATTTAACTCGGATGACAAGCTCGTTTCCGGTTTCGGTATCGACGAAAACGGTAACGGCGCCCTTCGTATCTCGAATGCGGCGGGCGGTATCGTTGCCGCAATTGGCGCGGATGAGACGGAGGACGCCAATGGATGGATGGACGTCAGGAACAAGTCAGGACCGGCGGCGGGCTTCTCCGTCGACGCCGATGGAGACGGTTTGGCAATTGTGGGAAATCGGGACAACAAAGCCATTGGGATACTGGGCGCGAATCAGAATGGACACGGTCTCATCGGATTCATGAATGCGTCCGAGCGGGTTGTGGCCGGCATGGGCGCCGATTCGACCGGCATCGGGCGAATGAGTATCGAAGGCGGCGGGTTCAGTGCCTTTGTCGACGGGAACGGCAACGGAGTGGCGGAAACCGTGGGGAACGATGGGAATCAGCGCTGGTCTTCTGAAGCGGCCGCCGTTGGGGACACCGGCACGTCAACCGGGCTGATCGGGGATTTCGACGGGGACGGCGACGTGGATTTCAACGACTTTCTCACGTTCGCCAGGAATTTCGGCAAGACAAGCGGGTAGGGATTGCATGGAAGAAATCCGGAATTCGACCCCTCCCTCCACGGGGAGGGACGTTACGATTCCATCCGTCGGCTGCCCAAAGCCAACCCGGTTCCACAGGCTTGCCGAACACAACACAGGCAATGACTGTAGCGAAACATGCGAACGTCAGTGAACCGGGACAAACCGGTAATTTCAAGTCGGCAATGATTCGTCACGTGAACACAAAGATTTCGAGCCACGCATTACGGTTGCCTCGATCCGTCAGCTGAATCCTCCATGCCCCAACGATCCGAAGGACCCTCCGAAACCCCACCCCGATTTCACGGCGCTTTCGCGCCACTGAACAACCCCGACTATCGCCGGCTGCTGGCCAGTAACGCCCTCTGGTGGCAGTTCATGTGGATGGAAATCATCGTGGCCGGCTGGCTGGTCCTTGAGTTGACCAACTCGGCCTGGCAGGTATCGCTGATCGGTTTCTACCGCATGGCCCCGCTGCTGCTGGTCGGCTTCGTATCCGGACCCCTCACGGACCGGTTCGGGCGCCGGAAGATCATCATCTTCTCCCAGGCGGTCAACCTTGCCGTATCCCTTTCGATCGCCCTGATTATCCTGGCGGACCGCCTGGCTGTTTGGCATCTGGCTGTCGCCGCACTGGTCATGGGAACGACCTGGGCGGTGGACTGGACCGCCCGAAGGTCGATGCTGCCCGACCTGGTCGGCAGAGCGCGTACCATGGACGCCATGCTCCTCGAGGGAATCTCACAGAACATCACGCGGGTTGCCGGGCCCTTTTCCAGCGGGGCACTTTACGCGACCCTGGGACCCCTCGGGTGTTTTCTGATTCTGACCGGAATTGCCCTGGCTTCTCTATTGATCCTTTTCCGGCTCTCCAGACAACCCGCCCTCGAACGAACGCCGACGGAAGGTTCCCACTGGACCCGGACGGTGGATGGGCTGCGCTATATCCGCAGCAACCCGTCAATTCTGGGTGTTACGCTCATTACGATTACCATGAACTTCCTGGTCTTTCCCTACCAGACGCTGTTGCCTGTGTTTGCACGAGATATCCTGCATCAGGGCCCGGTCGGATTCGGCGTACTCGCATCCGCCAACGGGGTGGGTGCGTTCGCCGGCCTCTGGATTGTGAGCAGGTTCCGCCGTTATGTTGGAATTAGCTGGCTCTACGCGGCCGGCTCGTTTCTGATGGCCGCCGCCGTGGTTGTATTTTCAATGTCCACCGACTTCTATCTCTCGCTGGGCCTTCTCATCCTCTCAGGAATCGGCCACGCGGCCTTCGGTCTTCTCCAAAGCACCATCGTCCTGCTATCGGCACGGGACGACATGCGCAGTCGCGCCATGGGCGGTGTCGTGTTGGCTATCGGGACGGGTCCCCCGGGCCGCCTGAGTGCCGGCGCGCTGGCCGAACGCTTCGGCGCGCCTTTCGCCGTGGGTACAACGTGCGCCACCGCGGCCCTGTTCGTTGTTGCGGTCACGCTGGCCATGTCGGGTTTCCGGAATGCACCGGCCGCACGGGAGGCGAACGCATGAGAATACCGCCCCCAAAAGGGGACGGCATTCTCGTCATCTGTTCTATTTCAATTCGGGGATGTTCTCACCGGCCCGAACTTACATCGACAGAATCCGTTCGATCTCCCCTTTTAGCGAAACCTCCAGCCGCGGCCCGTACTGCGCCACAACGCACCTCGACGCGTAGTTCGCCAGTTTTGCCGACTGTGCCGCGTCGAGCCCATGGGTGACGCCGAACAGATAGGCCCCCGCGAACATATCCCCCGCGCCGTTGGTATCCACCGCGTCAACGCTGAATCCCGGTGAGCGAAACCGTTCCCCTCCGTCCCATAAAATGGCGCCATCGGCCTCACAGGTAACCGCGTATGCACCCACCCTGGTTTCCAGAACGACACAGGCATCGTTTGTTTCGGCTGTTCCCGTAAATGTCCGCGCTTCGTCTTCATTGCAAAACAGCATATCCACCCCGCCGTCCACCAGCGCCCGCATCCGGTCTCCGAACGCGGCTACGATGGAGGGATCGCTCAGCGACAACGACACCCGGGTTCCTCGCGCGTGTGCTTCGACCTGTGCAGACAGCGCCGCGGCGAAACCCTCATCGGAGGCCACAAGATACCCTTCAATATACAGGTAGTCACTTTGTCCAATCATGTCGGGCTCGAGTTGGTCCGGACCGAACGTTCCGGTAATGCCGAGGTAGGTATTCATCGTGCGATCGGCGTCGTCGGTGATCATGACCAGACACTTGCCCGTGATGCCCTCTCCCTGAAACCGGTTGGAAGCCACTCCGGCCGCTGCCAGATCCTGGAGATAAAAGTCCCCGTACGCGTCCTTCGCCACCTTGCACGCATAATATGCCTTCCCGCCCAGATTGGCCATGGCGATCATGGTATTCGCAGCCGACCCGCCCGACGAACGCTTCAGAACGTCATCGCCCAGGTGTTCAAGGAGTTCGTGATGCCGGTCCTCTCCGATCAATGTCATTACCCCCTTCTCAATGCCGGCCGCCGCGAGAAAGTCGGGCGTTACCCGATACTGAATGTCCACCAGCGCATTGCCGATACCGTAGACGCCAAACACCCTGCCCATACGCGCTCCTTGCAAAATCGGTTGGTTTCCTTATTATAATGCCGTTCACGGTTTCCACCGTCCCGACGGTTCGCAGGCGTGGAACGACGTGCACAGTTGACAGCCGCGAGCGGTAACCCTTATCTCACGGCATCTCCAGGCACAGACAGATGCAGGTTTGAAGCCTGCCCCTGCACACGGGACTATTTTCGTTACCAAAATACAATGACACGGCTGAGAAAACTACCATTTTGAGGAATCAGATTTGGGCACAACCATTACGTGCAACGTGCGGGAACAGGCCATCCTCATCGACGTTGAAACAGACGGGGAAAGCGAGAGCTCCAGAAACCACGAACTCTGGCGGGCGAATTCCTTCAATGAGAAAGAGCCCGATACCCTGGACTGGATTGATACCTGGTTCCAACCCGGCGAGACGATTTACGACGTTGGCGCAAATATCGGCCAATATTCCCTGTACGCGGCTCGCAAACTGAATGGGCGGGCGCGGGTTCTCGCCTTTGAACCGGAATCCCTGAACCAGGCCAAACTGAACAGGAATATCCTGCTGAACGGTCTGGGTGAGGTTATCACCGCCTATCCCATCGCCGTATCGGATCGCACGTCAATACAACACTTCTACTCTAAAACCTTTGCCCCCGGCGCGGCGCTGCATGCGCTGGGCGAACCCGTAACGCAAGGCGCCGTGCCCTTCTCGCCGCAGAACCGGCAGGGGACGATGTCCGTGTCCCTGGACGACCTGACCGGGCGATTCGGGCTGCCGTTTCCCGACCACGTGAAGATCGACGTCGACGGCATCGAGGACAAGATTGTCGCCGGCGCTCCCCGGACACTAGAAGATGCGCGATTGAAAACCGTGTTGATCGAAGTGTACATGTTCAAGAACATGGCCCAAGAGATCGAAACGGCCTTCTTCAATCAGGGATTCACCCTCGCCAACGCGAGCCCGGTGGACTACACGGAGGGAATCGTTCAGAACCTGATCTTCAAACGCGAAGCGGCAACCCGAAAAACGAATTGAGAAGATACCATGTCCATATTCGAGAATGACGTGCTGGAACGCAGGCGGCAGCGTGCTTCCGGCGCATTCGGAGACGACCCGCCAATCGTGCTCTTCGGCGCCGGGAAGCCGGTTCAGATTCCCGGAGGGCAGGACCAGACCTATCCGTTCGTCCCCTACCCCGAATACTACTGGCTCACCGGATCCAGACGTTGGGGCGGCGTACTCGCCTATGATCCGCAGGACGGCTGGAGGCACTTCGTGCGACCGGTTTCACAGAACGAACGGCTGTGGGAAGGCGGCACGGAAACGGTCGAGGGCGAGGACGTCGCCGAACTCCCGCGTTGGCTGGTCACACGCTCAGGCCGCCCCATCGCGGTCATTGGCGCCGCGGTGGACAACGTAGAAAGCGAACATCAACGGGTGGCGGCGCTTCAGGTTTCCCTTGACGAAGTCCGCCGCCGCAAGGACAAGGCCGAGGTCGCACTGATCGAACGGGCGGCGGGAGCAACCGCGGCCGGCCACGCGAGAGCCCGCGAAACCATACAGCCGGGCGTCAGCGAACGCCGGATCCGCATTGAACTTGAAGCCGAAATGTACCGGCACGGCGCCGACGACGTGGCCTTCGACACTATCGTCGGCGCGGGAACCCACGCGGCCGTGCTTCATTTCGAACCCGGCGCCCGGACTGTGGAACCGGACGACCTGGTCCTCATCGACGCCGGCGCATCCATCGCCGGCTACACCGCCGACGTCACCCGCACCTACCCCGCCGGAGACCGTTTCACGCCCCGGCAGCAGGCCATCTACGACCTCGTTCTTGCCGCTCAGCTGGAGGCCATCTCCACCTGCCGGAAAGGGGTCGAGTGGCACGAAGTACACCGGGCCGCCGCCGCCGTGATCGCACTTGGGCTTCGCGACCTGGGCATTTTCAGAGAGAAACCGGACGCCGTCCTCGACACCGGCGCCATTTCGCTCTTCCTGCCCCACGGCGTCGGCCACATGGTCGGCCTTGGCGTCCGGGACGTGGGCGGCCGGACGGCCGGGCGTGAAGTCAGCGTCTATTGCGGCATCCGGATGCGCATCGACCTGCCGCTGGAGGAAAACTACCTGATGACCGTTGAGCCCGGGGTGTATTTCGTGCCGGCATTGCTCGACGACCCTGAGCGGCGCGAACGCTTCGCTGGAGTGGTCGACTGGGACGCACTGGCGTCCTGGCGGGATGTGGGCGGCGTCCGTATCGAGGACAACGTGCTCGTCACCGCGGCGGACCCCCGTATTCTGACCTCGGAAATCCCCAAGTGAAGCCCGCGGCCAACCTGGGTGGGCCGGATCAAAGGCCGGCGCCTTGCCGGAGCGGGTTGAACAAGGGTTGGATGGACCATGCCTGATCCAACAGCCGTCAGGACCCTCGCCCCCGGACCGCGTGGGCTGCCCTTTCTGGGCTGCGTGCTTCCGTTCCGGAAGGACCCGATCGGGTATCTGATGGATGCCTGGTCCAGTTTCGGCGACGTAGTCCGGCTGAACATCCGTGGCAAGACGGTGCACCTGGTCACCCGCCCGGAGCATATCGAACACGTACTTGTACGAGGGAGGCGAACCTATTTCAAGGGTTATGGTTACGACGACCAGAAGCTTCTGCTGGGCGAAGGCCTGATTACGAGCGAAGGAGAACTCTGGGAGCGCCAGCACCGGATCATGCAGCCGTTATTCACGCCCAGGGGCACGATGCGATTCGTGAATGTTATGGTGAACGCGATCCGCGACATGCTTGCGCGTTGGGAGCCCCTTGCGGACGGAAAGCACGTGATCCAGGTCGACGAGGAAATGGCGCGCCTTACGGGAAATATCATCGTCCGTATTCTCTTCAGCAGGGACCTGAACGATGAGACGTCGCGAATCGACGAAGCGTTCCAGTACTGCGTGGGGTTTATCGACCGGCGTTCGGCCGATCTGATCGCGCCGCCCATGTTCGTCCCCACGCCCGCGAACCGCCGGTTCAAGCAATGCCTGAACGACATCCACCAATACGTCGAAGCGCGTATAGACGAACGGCGAGACCGTCCCGTGGAGGAGGATCTGCTCTCGGTACTGCTGGGCGCCCGCGACGAGAAAACCGGCGAGCGGATGGATCGGCTGCAACTGCGTGACGAACTGGTAACGCTCTTCGTTGCGGGGTATCAGACAACAATGCACGCCCTCACCTGGACGTGGTACCTGCTGGATCGACATCGGCAGGCGGAGGGAGTGTTATGGAAGGAACAGCATTCGGTACTGAATGGAGACCTGCCGACTTTCGCGGCTGTCCAGCGTCTCCAATACGCACGTATGGTGTTCCAGGAAGCGATGCGGCTGTACCCGCCGATCAAGGTGATCGTCCGTGAGGCCGCGGCCGACGACGAGATCGACGGGTACCACATTCCTGCAGGGTCATTGGTGCTCGTGAGTCCCTATATCACGCAGCGCCATCCGGCCCTCTGGGAAAAACCGGCGAGGTTCGACCCGGAACGATTCACCCCGGAGCAGACGGAACGACGCTCCCGCTACGCCTACCTGCCCTTCAGCGCCGGGCCCCGGATCTGCCTGGGCGCCAATTTCGCGATGCTGGAAGCCGCGCTTGTGCTGTCGATGGCGATACGGCAGTATCGGCTTGAACTTGTTCCCGGCCATCCCGTAGAACCGTCTATGGACGTGAAGACATGGCCGCTCCACGGGATGCCGATGACGGTTCACCGGCGCGAGTAGGTGCACGGAGCCGGTTTTTTGCCACGAACAATAGCCCCGTCCACACCAGCGTGCGGACTGAAGGTCGTCAGGGGAGTTCATCCTGGTGGATTCGCGTGGGTCCGCCCGCGTGCAAATTGCGTTCGTAGGGGCAACCCTTGTGGTTGCCCGCTTTTCGTTTGTTTCTCTTTGCGTCCTGGCGTCTTCGTGTGAGCTGATTTTCGATCTTGCTTCAAGCTGACGGCTGAAAACTGACCGCTCACATCTGCTTCCTGCTACTCCTCCTCCGCTTCGAGCGTGTAGAGTATGGCGCCAACGTCTTCCTCTGTGGGCTCGGCGCAGAGAATCCGCCACTTGTACTGAATATCCCGCTTCCCCGCGCCCGCGGCGCGCAGCACCTCGTCTTCGGCCCAGCCCCGGCGCATCAGATGAATACAAGGCGGCGCCAGCCTTCGCGAGCGGCGCTTCTCCGCATACTCCACGTTGACCCCTGCCAACGCGCGATCCAGATGGGGAATCACTTCGTCTCTGAGCAGATCCCGCGCAACCTCCCCCTTGAATTCCGCGTAGATTTCGTACCGGCGCGCCTCCACGTTCGCCACCACCCGGAACTGTTCGACCACCGATACGTCATATCGGCGGCGGACCTCCTCCAGCGCCAGTAGCAGATGGTTTACGTGCATCTTCTCGCCCGTGATGCTCGTCATGTCGCGGCCCTTCCGGATAAAGGCCAGTAACGGGGCATTCCGATAGAACCCCGTCACTTGTACGATATCGTGAATATCGTAGCGGTACAGGCCGCCGGGGGTGGTCAGCAGGACCGCGTAGTTCATGCCTGATTCCAGTTCGTGGCTGGACAGTACCGGTGGATTCCGTTCATCCAACGATGCCTCCGGTATAAACTCGTAGTAGTTGCCGTTCAGCGAAAGGATGCCCGAGGCGGAATGGTCCCGGTTCGGAAGGGTGAAATGTCCTTCGCTGGCCAGAAAGCCCAGGTCGCGCATGGGGACGTCGCCGTAATATTCCGGTAACTTTCGGGCCTGAACGCCCACGCTGCCGCCCAGCCAGCACCCGATGAGTTTCAGGTTGGGCCAGCAGTCCGCAGGACGAAGCGCCCCTGTCCGTCTCACTGTGTCCTCCAGGACCCGCGCACGTTCCGGGTCCGGTTTCACGTGGGCGGACAGTTGCACGGCCAGTTCCGGCTGGTCCGGCAAATCGATCCCCTGCGTGCCGTCGTGAACGGCGCGAACAATGGCATCGGCGTTTTGTATTGCGGTTTCGGCCAGACGGACAAGCGTGCTTGGATTGGGTGTGCCGATGTACGTAACACGCCTGGCCAGCGCCAGGCGCGCGGCAATGAAATAACGGCGATCGTAGTCCTTGATCTCGGAAACCGCGTAAGGAATCGCGTAGGTGCTTCGAATCGGCCCGGGGATTCGCTGATAGAGCATCCCGGACGCGCTGCCGTAAGGAAGTCCGGCTGATGTACGACCCTCGATCGCCCGGCTGACAATACCCACAAAGGCGCCGTCCAGGAACGTGGGATGGTCATGCAGCGCGCGATAGATCCATTCCAGGGAGAAGCCGGAGGCGAGGCGCATGGAGTCGGGCGTAACGGGGATGTATTTCGGTTCGCCCGTGGTCCCGCTCGTCATGTTCAGCATCCGTGGCGCGGCCGACGTGAGTACCGCCTGCTCGCCCGCGATAATCCGGTTGACGTAGGGACGCAGCCCTTCGTAGTCCCGGATGGGGACCTGACGACGGTAGTCGGCTTCCGTGCGGATTGCGGCGAAACCATGGTCCTTTCCGAATGCCGTGTTGGCGTTGGCCTTTGTCTGGCGGAGCAGAAAGGCGTTCTGCGCGGCGTGTGGGCGTTCGGCGGCGCGGTCGAGCTTCCGCGCCAGCCCGTATCCCTTCATCCGAATGAGCGTCTTGACGAGTTTTCCCATGGTCTATCCCTCACCAAGAGCCGTCGTGGACTCCGCGTGGGCGTGCAGGGCGCATTCCCGTACGTCGACGCCGAGCCCCGGACCCCGAAGCAACGGCGCGTTTCCGCCGCGGCCGAACGCAACAGGTTCTTCAGACACGTCTTCCACCAGCAACATGCCCCCGTAGGACCCCTCCACAAACGAAACCCGGTCCAGATGTGCAGCCACGTGCCGTCCCGCCGCCGAGAGGATGGCGGATTCTCCCACCTGGCACCCCAGTTGCAGGTGCAGACCCGCACGGGCGGCCTTGCGCGCGATCTCCAGCGTGCGGGCTATTCCGCCGCACTTGGAAATGCGGAGATTGAAGAAATCGCAGGCCGCCGACGCGATGAGCGCCTCCGCGTCGTCCGGAGTCACGAGCGATTCGTCCGCCATGATCGGAATCGGGGACAGAGACCGGACTTGCGCCAGCGCCGCCGGATCGCCACGGGGAATGGGCTGCTCCGCGCAGGCGACGTCATACGGCGCCAGGGCCGCGAGCGTTGAGACGGCTTCATCGGGCGTGTAGGCACAGTTCGCGTCGACTCGAAGGGATACCGACGGTCCCACGGCCTCGCGGACGGCCGCGACGCGGTCGCGTGCGTCTTCCCCGTCGATCTTGATCTTGACGGCCCGAAGTCCGTATTCCACGCAGACCCGCGCGAGTCGGACGGCGTTGTCGATTGAACCGCCCGTAATGACGCCGCTGTAGGTGACGAAAGCCCGCTTCGCCGGTAGAATATCTCCCAGAGACAGTTTCTGGCGGCGCAAAAGGACGTCGATCAAAGCCAGTTCACACGCCGCCCTCGCCGCGTTCCACGCGACGACGTCGCCGGCATCGCCGTCGGGCAGTGTCCGGCCCACAGGATCCAGCGTGCGAATGGGATCCGGGCCGGGTTCCAGCGCCTGAAAGTCTGAATCCGCGATGGCCGGCCAGAGACAATGCGCTATATGGCTGACGCAGGTCTCGACGGTCTCACCCGTCACGTACGGACGCGGCAGGCCTTCTCCGTAGCCCACGGTGCCGTCTTCTGCAGTCAGGCGCACGACGACCGAGTCCGAGCGGGAACGTACCGAAGCGCTGTGGCCGAAGGCCTCGACGAAGGGAATCCTGAGTTCGAAGCAGGTTGCGCCAATGATCTTCATACCGACCCTCGAATGGCGGCGCCGGGGTTGTGGTACGGTCGCCCCATCTGCCGGGCGTCGGATAGTCCCCTGATCGACGGGATGGTCATATCGGGTATCTCTTCGGGGCGCCGGGGCGCCTGAAACCGGGAAAAACCCTGCAATACGCGCATGGTCTTCCAGCCCTGGGATTTCGCGGGACCGACGTCGTTATCGAGCCGGTCGCCAACCATCAGTGCGCGTTCGGGTACGCACCCGGCCACGGACGCGGCCCTCCGGAAAATCTCCGGATCGGGCTTTGAAAGCCCGAACTCGGCGGACGCGAAAACATGCGAAAAATGGTCCCGAATTCCCCATCGCACGAGACGTTTCTCAGTTCCCTCGGATTGGTTGGCGATGACGCCGAGCTTGAACCGTTGCGCCAGCGCCTCGAGAATCTTGGGAACGCCGGGATACAGGACTTCGTATTTGTGCTCGTAGCGGGCCGAATCCGCAAGGGTGGGAGTCCGGTCTTCAGACAGTTCCAGGTGCGCCAGCATGCCGCGAAAGGGGCTTGGCGCAAAATCCGTCGCCGCCTGTTCGCACAACCGCATGAGTTCGTCCACGGAATGACGAGTGCCCAACCCGGCCAACCGATCACAAACGCCCCTTAGACGCGCACGGTGCGACCGGGTTTCGTCCACGAGCGTCCAGCCCAGGTCCAGAAAGATCCATTCGACGTTGGTCATTGGGATTGGAAGTTTGCGTCGGGTTCGAAATTTACACTCGAAGTGTCTATGACGAACGCGAACGCTTGCGATGTTATTCTTTGTGGGTGACAGGAGATCCCGGATAGGCCGATTGTTCGCCACGGGCCGATTGTCTTCCCTCTATTTCTTTGCCGTTCGTTCGAAGGCGCGGGCGATGCATTGCCTGGCGGGTAGTGCGCGATTATCGATCCACCCCGTATCTCTTCAGCCAATTCGTAAACGTCTGGTAGCTGGGGAGGCCGACGAGCCGGGCCGCGCGCGACTTGTTTCCGTTGGTCTCGTCCAACGCCCGCGCCAGGTAGTGCCGCGCCACGGCTGCCAGCAAATCCGGCAGGCTGAGGCCGTCGCCCAGCGGACGTTCGAGGATCCTGGCGTCGACCGGGTTCACCGCCGGCAACAACGCATCCCGCAAGTCTTCGCTTTGGATGATGGGCCCGGTGGACCACAAAGCGGCCCGGTGAAGCGTGTTCAACAGTTCGCGGACGTTACCCGGCCACGGATGAGCCATGATGAGATTTCTTGCACCTGGAGAAATCTTCTTGTGCTCGTAGCCCGGCTGTCCCGCGTGTTCCACGTTGACCTGTTTAAGCAATCTATCCACGAGAAGACCCAGGTCGCCCTCGCGGTCTCTCAGGGGCGGCAGCTTCAGGTCCGCCACTGCCAGACGATAGTATAAATCCTCCCGGAACCGGCCATCGGCGACTTCTCCTGACAAACCCCTGTTCGTTGCCGCTATGATCCGGACGTCCACCCCGCGATGCGACCTTGAACCCACGGGCAGGACGTTCCCATCCTGCAGGATCCGAAGAAACTTGATCTGGGCGGACGGGGAGAGTTCGCCAACCTCGTCGAGGAAGAGCGTTCCCGAGTCGGCAGCCTCGAAATAGCCGACGCGCGATCGATGCGCGCCCGTGAACGCGCCTTTTTCGTGACCGAACAGTTCGGATTCTGCCAGTTCCGCGGGTATCGCGCCGCAGTTGACCGCCACGAAGGGCCGGTCCCGCCGGGGGCTCGCCCGGTGTATCGCCCGTGCCAGCAATTCCTTTCCCGTACCGGACTCCCCCTGGATGAGCACGGGAACCGATCGCGGCGCCACACGGCTCGCCCTGGAAATGACGCGCGCCATTACATCGCTGCGGTGTATGATATCGGCGAATTCGGGCGCCTCCGGCGGGAGTCCTGCCATCGTCTTTTCGAGGCGCTCGTCCGGTCCCCGGAGGAGGTCCGGAATGAATTCGGCCGAAATGTCGAACGGCACCGACGCGATGCGCACGCCTTGCTCTGCGGATGACTCGATCAGTTCCGCGGGAAACCGCGTTTTGGCCAGGATGATCCAGACAGCGGCCATGGCCGGGGTGCCGGGACTCAGATGGTACGTCAGATCGGCGTCTTTCCCGTAACGCGCCAGCGTCTCCGACACAACTCGAACGGCCGCTTCGTAAATCTCGCCGAACTCCGTGGGCCCCGAGAGCGGCTCGTGCCGGACCGTGACATCGGCCCCGGTCCACGGCCGGAGCCATTCAAGAAACGGCGACGACACGTTTTCGGCCCAGTCGCTTATCAACACGGCGGCGTCGAACTCACGTGCGCCGAGCGCCTGCGCAACCGGCCCGATGCCCACGACGGGATCGTCCAGGGGCGCCCGAAGATCGGCCCGGCCGATCCAGGTGATCAGTATCTTTGCCATAGGCTGCAATATACAAAAAATCTTGTGGTATCACAAGATTTCTTATGGTGTGTACTAAAATCGTCTTGGTGCTACGTGTGCTCAATCCGCGTGTCAACCGAGCATGACGGGTTGGCACAATGATTGAATGGTGCCGGTACACCGGAAGGCGGATTCGCGAGTCTCTGAGATCTTCCCAACCGGCACTTCCAAATGCTTGCGTTGTTTCGCGGTGGCAACTCAGCCTGCATGCTCCGCCCGAAGGTTGACAGCCCGATGCGATTGCAATATACTGTTGCGTTTCCGTTTCTCAAGCCACATTCAGGAGCGTGCTATGGTATGGATTCTCGTTTATCTTGCCTTGATTTCGACGGCCGACGCAAGACCATCGTTGTACCCCAGGCATGAGGCGACGGTTGTTTCCGTCTACGACGGCGATACGATGACCGTGGACGTCGTCCTCTGGCCGGGCCTGACATGGCGAGGAAAGGTGCGCGTGCGGGGTGTGGATACGCCGGAAATTCAGACGAAGAGCAAGTCGGAGAAGCGACGCGCACTGCTGGCACGCGACTTCGTCCGGAAACGGATCGGGAAAACCGTTTACCTGGAGAATGTGAAGCAAGGCAACTTCTCCGGGCGCGTCGTGGCCACGGTCAGGCTGCAGGACGGGTCCAACCTGGCGAAGGTCCTGATCCGGGAGGGACACGGGAAGGCGTATAAACGAAGACGATGAACGGCAGAAGAACGGGAAAATCGGCGCACGTAGGGGCGGTTCGCGAACCGCCCCTACAAGTACAGGTTAAATGCGGGCGTTTAGGTCGATCGATTGAATTCGCCACGCCGTATCGATTGCAGGGCTGGCTGGCGACCGGAAGCTCAATACTGAGATTCTCTTTGTGTCTTCGTGTCTTTGTGTGAGATTCTTGTCTGATTTTCCGCTATTTCAGCGCGATAATCTCCTGTTGTGACGGGCTGAGACGGTCGGCCAGGCCGGGGCTGAAGCGCAGGTGCTGGCCGCCCCAATCGGGCATATAGCCGATGCTGTAGCAATAATAGAGCGAGCGACGCGGGCGTCCGGACACGTTTACCGTGGACCCGTGAGTGAGCGCTTCCGTGAACAGAATGGCGTCGCCGGCGCGCGCCGGAACGGCCTGCAGGGGCGGGTTTTCACTGGGGTGGCCGCCCCAGGGTTTTGCAAAATTGCTCTTGTGCGCCCCCGGGATGACCGCGAAGCAGCCGTCTTCGGGCCCGCAATCGAGCATTGGGAAGACCGCCTTGGTCAGGGTCGACACCATCTGGCCGTTGCGGCAACGATACTGGCATTTGGGGAGGATCGGCGTGCCGTGCATGTGCATTCCCGTATAGCCGCCGCCCCAGCGATAGATGGTGTACGTGTGGTTGAGACGGTACGGACCGCCTGTGACGCCTTCGACGGCATCCAGCAATTCGGGAAGTTCCATCAGCGGCAGAAACGCGTCGTCGCCCTCCATGATGTTTGAAATATAGAGGTTCTCCGGCGTGCGCTCCTGGCCCAATACCACCGGCGGAGGGTAATCCGCCGCCTCCATGGCCTCGAACCGGTCGAGCGCGGCGTTGCAGGCCGCTACCAGCGCCGGCGGTACCACCTGTTCAAGTACGATATAACCCTGCAGGTCGAAGAGATATTTCTGTTCCTGGTCCATAATGCCCCCTCATTCATAGACTAAATCCAAAATTCAGTGCGGAGAATCCTATGTCCAATCCCAACGTTCAACCGCTCGCCCAGGACTTCGTCATTGCCGCACGCGTGCCCGATCCGATGCAGTATTTCTTCCACGACCCCGACCTGGCCCGCCTTGACGACGGTACGCTGCTGCTGGCCGCGCCGCAGTGGCACCGCCCCGGTTGGGATTTTTGCAGGCGGCTCAGACTGCTCAGGAGCACAGACGGCGGCCTCACCTGGGAGGAACTCCCGGGACTGCCCTACGAAGAGGCCACCCCCTTCGTGCTGGACGGCCGGCTTCTTATGTTCGTCCAGGAAAAATGCCACAAAGACTTCCTCGTTGTAACCAGCGAAGATAAAGGCGAAAGCTGGACCGACCCCGTAACCGTCATTGAGGGTCCCATCTGGAATATCTCCACGTCCCGTGTTCTCCGCCCCGAGGCGCTCTATTGGGCAATGGACTGGGACCTGCCCGACCATGGGCATGGCGGAAAAACGATGCTCCGAGTGGACCGGAGCATGTCACCCCTGGATCCGGGAGCATGGACACTCTCCAATATCGTGCGGCAGCCGGAAATTCCCGCCGCAATGACCCGCAACCTCTTTCCCGACGGCAACCGGCCGCAACTTTCCGGGGGCTGGAAAGATCCGCTTGTCTGGCTGGAGCCGAATACCGTTGAAGTCAACGGCCGCATTCGCGCCTTCTGCCGCTGCGTCTTCGACGAATATGCGGCAGCCCACGTTGCGGCGGTTTTCGACTACGATCCGGGGGCGCACCAAATGAGTTTTACGCAATTCGCGGCCTGGCCGGGCGCGCAGTGCAAGTTCTACGTTATCCACGATCGTTCAGAATCCATGTACTGGATGTTGAGCAACCTCATCACCAACTCTCAGGACATTCTGGGCTGGCGCGAACGAATGCGCGAATCCGGTTACCACGGAGGTCCGGGTAACGAACGGCGGTGGCTCTACCTGCACTACGGGATCGACTGTCTCAACTGGTTCCCGGCCGGCTGCGTAGCCCGCTGGCCGGACAACGTCTATCGCAGCTTCATGTATCCCAGCGCCGTCGTAGACGGGGACGATATCGTCTTGCTCTCACGCACCAGCCGGGACTCAGGCGACCAGCACGACGCCGACCTCTGCACGATCCATCGCATTCGAAACTACCGCAGCCTGGCCATGGACCTGCACGCGGGGGGTCTTCACTCCCGGTCATGACTTCGCAAGGATATCCAGGTAGGCCTTCACCGTGTTCGCCAACCCCATCTCCAGCGCCTCTCCGATCAGCGCGTGCCCGATCGATACTTCCAGAATGCCAGGTATGGAACAGAACGTGCCCAGGTTCTCCAGGTTAAGGTCGTGCCCCGCGTTGACGCCAAGGCCCGCGTCACGGGCTGTTGCCGCCGCCTTCGCGTATCCCTGGAAAACCCCCTCCGGATCCTCGTTCTCCCGAAACGCATCCGCATAGGGCTCCGTATAAAGTTCGATCCGGTCCGCCCCCACCATCGCCGCGCGCGGGATCTCATCCGAGTCGTAATCCATAAACAGGCTTACCCGGCTTCCCAGGGCTTTCAACTCCTGAATGACGGGCTTCAGGCGATCCCCTTCTCTGGAAAGATCCCAGCCCTGGTCCGATGTAAACGCGTCGGGAGAGTCCGGCACCAGCGTGCACTGCGTGGGCTTCACGTTACGCACGATCTCCAGGTACCCCGCCTCGAATGGATTCCCCTCGATGTTGAATTCCACGTCCGAGACGAGCGCGTTCAATTCGTACACGTCGGAGGGCCGGATGTGCCGTTGGTCCGGCCGCGGATGAACGGTGATTCCGTACGCTCCGGCATCGATGCAGACCCGGGCGGCGCGGGTCACGCTTGGTATGCCGATCGTTCGGGTGTTTCGGAGCAGCGCCACCTTGTTTACGTTCACGCTGAGTCGGGTCATCTCAATCGCCTTTCGAGGAAGCCGGTTACCGTTTTCAGCCGGCACGACCAAAGTATCCATATTCAACAATAATATAGTGCCTGGGAAAACCGCTTTCAAGGATCAATCATCCACTTCAACCAGTAGTACAGGTGCGAGCGATCAAAGTGTGCGCCGGAACCGAACAAACGCCCGCTACAGTCAAATGCCTTGCGACGTGGTGATCCAATATCTTATATTGACGCTCGCTATCCTGCCGTACGCAAACGACTGGTAACGTATCCCTCTTGACGAATCCGTGCCTGGCTATGTCGAACCCGCAACTCGTCCTTATCGGAGGACCCAACGGCGCCGGTAAGAGCACGGCGGCCCCACAGCTATTGCGAGATACGCTGGATGTATCCGAATTCGTCAACGCCGACGCCATCGCATCGGGACTGTCGGGGTTCCACCCGGAGTCAGCCGCTCTTCAGGCGGGCCGCGTGATGTTACGGCGGCTCAGAGATCTGGCGTCAAGACGAGCGGATTTTGCGTTTGAGTCGACGCTCGCGAGCCGCAGTTTTGCGCCGTGGATACGCCGTCTTAAACAAAACGGATATGTCTTCCATCTGACATTTTTATGGTTGCCTGATCCGGAAGTTGCTATCGCGCGAGTTGCGGCGCGGGTAATAGCAGGAGGTCACGACGTTCCTGACTCAACAATTCGACGGCGGTACCACTCCGGGCTACGTAACTTTTTCAGACTGTACCGCCCAGTTGCGAACGATTGGCGTTTTTACGATAACACTGCAACCTCGGGTCCCCGTTTGATCTCAATGGGAGAAAGCACGGCTGATATCGAAGTCCGGGACGTCAATCTGTGGACACACATAGAAGAAGGTATATAAGACTGTGAGAAGGTCATCCAAAAAAGACATCGGTAAAATATTCAAGGAAGGCACACTGATTGACAACGCCTTGAAGGAAGCGGTTCGTGAAGCGCTCCTGCAGCACAAACGCAACGGGTGTTCCGTCGTAACGTGGAAAGATGGAAAAGTCGTATGGATCCCCGCCGATCAGATCGAAGTAGAGATGGATTCCCCTGAGGAACCGGGACGATGAACCCCGCCAACCTGTTGTTCATCCTGTCCGATCAGCATACACGGGACATCACGGGCTGCTACGGCCACCCGATCGTCCGGACGCCGAATATAGACAGTCTCGCCCGGCGAGGCACCCGGTTCACCAGCGCCTATACGAACTGCCCCATTTGCGTGCCCGCACGCGCCTCCCTTGCGACGGGACGATACGTCCATCAGACCGGGAACTGGGACAACGCGTTCGCTTACGATGGCGGCGTACCCAGCTGGGGCCACTGTCTCCGGGAGCAGGGATTCCAGGTTACTTCTATTGGCAAACTCCACTTCCGTGCCGCACAGGACGATAACGGTTTCACAGAGGAAATCGATCCGCTGCACGTCGTGGATGGCGTGGGGGACATCCTGAGTTGCATTCGGGAACAGCCGCCGTTCCGTGACAAACGTTCGGGCATCCGCAACGCCGGCCCCGGCGATTCCACCTATCTTCAATACGACGTTTCGAACGCCGACCACGCGTGCGCCTGGCTGGCAGAGCATCGGGACGACGAGAAGCCATGGGTGTTGTTCCTGTCATTCGTCTGCCCCCACCCGCCCTACATCGCGCCGACGGAACTCTTTGAAATCTACCCTCCGGAATCGCTCCCTCTACCCCCGCAATGGCATCCGGACGACTGGCCCGCCCATCCGGCGATCCGGCGCTTCCGACGGTTCTTCAACTACGACCGGCCGTTTTCCGAATCCGAATTGCGCAATCTCACCGCCGCCTATTACGGCGCCTGTACTCACCTGGACCGGCAGATCGGACGGGTACTGAACGCACTGGACGAACAGGACCTTGCTGACACCACGCGTGTCCTTTATACGTCGGACCACGGGGAATCCCTGGGCGCCCGCGGCCTGTTCGGGAAATTCACGATGTACGAGGAAGCCGCGTCGGTTCCGCTCATCCTGGCCGGTCCCGACGTTCCGCCGGGCCGTGCTGCGCACACGCCGGTATCCCTTGTGGACTGCTTTCCCACCGTGCTGGAGTGCGCCGGCGCCGCGCAGGAACGCCAGTGCCTCCCCGGCAGTTCTCTCTGGCAGATCGCCAGGAATGCCAACGAGAATCGAACCGTTTTCAGCGAATACCACGCCGTTGGCTCCCGTAATGCCACATACATGCTCCGCGACAGGACCTGGAAGTATATCCACTACGTGAACGAGCCACCGCAACTCTTCAACCTCATAGACGATCCAACTGAAACAGCAGACCTCTCGGGTTCTCCGGACCATCAATCCACTCTGGCGTTTTTCGAGCGGCGGCTGCACGAACTTCTGGACCCCGAAGCCACCGATGCGCGCGCCAGGACGGACCAACTGGCGAAAATCGCGTCTTTCGGCGGCGAAGCGGCCGTACGCAACCGGGGCGCCTTCGACAACTCGCCGGTTCCCGGCGAAACGCCTGCGTTCCGGGTCCACTGAACGCAGGAAAAAGTGACATCGCGTTTCTGCTGTCATCCCTGAAATCTGCAATGGGACCAGGACCGTGACTGACGAAGAAAAATTCAGCTTCGACCTGGAAGGCTACCTGATTGTAAAGGACGTACTCACCGGGGACGAGATGAAGTCGTTGAACGCCGTTGCGGACGGGTTCGCTTCCGAAAACGGCGACCCTGGCACGAGCACGATCGGGCGCGTCTCTCAATGGGGGCCCGAATTTCAGGCACTGATGGACCACCATAAGATCGTGCCGTACCTGGTCGAGTTGCTGGGCCCGAAATTCCGTATCGACCACGACTACTGCATTTTTATGAAGAAAGGGGCGGCGCGCGGCGGTCTGCACGGCGGCGAAACCGACACCGAGGCGGACCACTGGTACAAATATCGCGACGGCGTGATGCGCAACGGGCTGACCGTGGTTACCTACTTTCTCTCTCCCGCGAGTGCCGGAGACGGCGGATTTGCCTGCATACCGGGAAGCCACAAGTCCAACTTCGTCGACCGCCTTCCCCGGGACGTCCGGAGATTCGAACGCGACGCCCACTACGTGGTACAGCCCGAAGCGGACGCCGGCGACGCACTCATCTTTACGGAGGCCCTTATCCACGGGACGAAGCCCTGGACGGCGGATTACGATCGCCGCGCCCTGCTCTACAAGTACAGCCCCGGGCACTCGGCGTGGTCCCAGGGATATTACGACCCCGAAGAATACCCTGACCTCTCGGACCGGCAGCGGCGCCTGATGGCGCCTCCTTCTGTTGGAAGACGCCCGGATACCGTTGAAATCCAGGACACGTGAAGCGATTTGCAACGCGCCCTGTTACAGCATCACCACCGGCGCGGACCGTGAGAAAGCACTTCTGTAACCCTCCGCCCTTGTGCCCGTCGTCTGCGTATAGAAACAGGAGATTCCGCAATGCCCGCACTAGAGCCCTGTCCGCTGTTCATCAACGGGGAATGGGTTGAATCCGCCCGCACCGGGACGGAACCGGTGTACAACCCGTCGGAAGGGATACAGATCTCCGCAACGCCCATGTGCGGCGCAGATGAAATTGACCGCGCCGTCGGAGCCGCAAGCACCGCGTTTCCGGACTGGGCCGAAACCCCGGCCGTGGACCGCGCACGGCTCATGTTCCGCTTCAAGGACCTCCTGGAAGCACACTTCGAAGACCTCTCCAGGATCGTCACCAGAGAACACGGCAAAACCCTCGACGAGGCCAGAGGCTCGGTCCGACGCGGTATTGAAGTCGTGGAATTTGCCTGCGGGGCGCCGTCTCTACTGATGGGCGAAGCCCTGGAGAACATCGCGGCCGGCATAGACTGCGACACGATTCGACAACCCCTGGGCGTCTGCGCGGCCGTCACCCCGTTCAATTTTCCCGTTATGGTGCCGCTTTGGACCCTGCCCGTAGCACTCGTCTGCGGGAACACCTTTGTTCTCAAGCCGTCCGAGAAGGTTCCCCTGAGCGCCATCCGCCTGGTGGAACTCCTGGAGGAAGCCGGCCTGCCTCCCGGAGTTCTGAATCTCGTTCACGGCGGACGTGAAGCCGTGGATGCCCTGCTCGACAATCCCGGGGTACGCACGGTGTCTTTCGTTGGCTCCACTCCCGTGGCCAGGTACATCTACGAAACCGCAACGCGCAACGGGAAACGCGTACAATCCGCAGGTGGCGCAAAGAACTTTATGGTCGTCCTTCCGGATGCCGAACCGGAGGCCACTATAGATGCCGTTATGGGTTCCGCGTACGGCTGCGCGGGAGAGCGGTGCATGGCGGGCAGCGTGCTCGTGTGCGCCCACAACGCCGCCGAACGGTTTCTGCCGCTCCTCCGGGATGCGGCCCGCAGTCTCCGTGTTGGCCCGACCGACAGAGATGCCGATGCCGAGATGGGTCCGCTGGTTACGCCGCAACACCTGGAAAGAGTGCGGGCTTCCATCCGGACCGGCCTTTCCGAGGGCGCCGACCTGATCGTCGACGGGCGCGACGTGGCCGTGGATGCCTGCCCCAACGGCTTTTATCTGGGTCCGACCGTCTTCGATCGCGTACAGCCCCGGATGCAGATCGCCCGGGACGAAATCTTCGGCCCGGTTCTGTCGGTGATGCACACAGATGACCTGGATGCCGCTATCGAAACCTGTAACAACAGCGGTTATGGCAACGCCGCCGTGCTCTTTACGGAAAGCGGAGGCGCCGCCCGAGAGTTCCGCCACCGCATCAATGCGGGCATGGTGGGCATCAACACCGGCGTTCCGGCGCCCATGGCCTTCTTTCCGTTCTCCGGCTGGAACAACTCCTTCTTCGGCGACCTGCACGTTCAGGGTCACGAAGGCGTCTCCTTCTTCACTCGTCAAAAGGTCACCATCAGCCGCTGGGGATGAGCCTTGAACAAACGCCTCCGGAAAATCTTTCGCGACGTCCTCTCTCTGCCCACCGCACCCTTCTATGAAAACGCCGTTGCGGCATTCATCCGAACCTTCGCGAGGCGACGACGCATACCGGTGAAGACAGACCGGTACGGTAACCTCATCCTTCGGTACACAAACGGAGAACGAACGGAACCTGTAGCGCTTACCGCACACATGGACCACCCAGGCTGTGAAATTCTCAACGCCGACGGACGGGATCTCACCGCGCGCTGGCTGGGGGCATGCGACGAGCGCCACTTTCCGGGCGGCCGTCTCGCCCTCGTCACGGGCAAAGAAGAGATCACCGGCCGGGCGACGTCGGCGCTGGGCGACGACAAGACGTTTACCGCCCGCGCCGCTCGACCGCTGCCGAGACTCGAAGGCGCGTTCGGTTACTGGGGCCTCGCGCCGGTCGCGTTCGACGACGATCGTATCAGGACCAAAGGCGCGGACAACCTTGCGAGTTGCGCCGCGATACTGGCCGTGATGGACCGGCTCAATCGAGAGAAAGCCAACGCCGATTTCCGGGGTGTTTTTACTCGCGCCGAGGAAGTCGGCCTGCTCGGCGCAGGCGGAATCGTGCGTGCCCGATCCGTTCCCCGGCGGGTGCCCATTATCGTGCTCGAGACGAGCAAAGCCCTTCCCGGCGCTGAAATCGGCGGCGGACCCGTCATCCGGGTGGGCGATGCCATGAGCGTCTTCGATCCGCGAATCGAGTACGCCATCCACACCACCGCGCGTGAACTCGCAAAGAAGAAACGCAAATTCAAATATCAGCGCCAGCTGATGAGCGGCGGCGTCTGCGAAGCTACCCTGTACGTCCTCTACGGCATGCCGGTGGGCGCGCTGGCCTTCCCCCTTGGAAACTATCACAACATGGGCAAGCGCTGGCCCGCGGAAGAGATAATCTCCGCGTCCGATGCCGCCCACATGGTCGAACTCTGTTTCGCGCTGGCCGTCAACCCGCCCGTCGGAGAAACCCGAAGCCCTATGAAGAAACGCCTTTCGGCCTCCTTCAAATCCAGGGGCCAACGCCTGCTCGCGTAGCAGCCCGTACATAATCCCGTCGCGGTCTTTTGAATCCATGCAATCCTACCTGCAAACCCTGCGCCTCTTCAACCGCGACGTCCGGCTCTATCTCGCCGCAACGATCCTCTTCGGGTTCAGTCTTTTCGGCGGCATTACCTCCCTGTTGCTCAACCTGTACCTGCTCCGGCTGGGATACGGGCCCACGTTTGTCGGGTGGGTAAACGCCACCGGCGCGTTTTCCTTTGCGGTCTGCAGTCTGCCGGCAGGGTTCATGGGGGCTCGCTGGGACCCGCGCCGGGTCATGATCGCTGGTATCGGTATCGCCATCATCGGCAATGGCCTTCTCTCGCAGGCTGAACTCGTCGGCCCCGCCGCCAGGGACGTGTATGTCCTGGCCACGAACGCTCTCGGGCTGCTGGGTGTTGCCCTCTATATCGTCAACGGCGCCCCCTATCTGATGCGCGTTACCGGCGCACGGGAACGCAACCACGTGTTTTCCATGCAGGGCGCCCTCTTCCCGCTGGCCGGTTTCCTGGGAAGCTTCGTCGGCGGCATCCTCCCGGGCCGGATCGCCTGGTTGATAAACGTCGCCCCAATCCACCCCTCGCCCTTCCGATATACGCTGTTCATCGCTTCCGCCCTGCTCATTCCTGCTCTGTTCCTGCTCATCGCCATGCAGAAGCCTCAGGTCCGGCAGCCACGTGACAGTGTGGAAGAATCCGATTCGCCGTTCCCGATGGGACTGATCGCGCTAATCGCGCTGTCTTCTCTTCTGCACGTCGCGGGAGAGGGCGCCGTCCGGACATTCTTCAACGTCTACCTGGATGCCGGCCTGAAGGTACCCACCTCACTCATCGGTACGCTGATGGCCACCGGCCAGCTCCTGGCGGTGCCCGCCGCCCTGACCGTACCATTTTTCACGGGGCGCTTCGGCAATCACCGAACCGTGGTGTTGAGCGCCATCTGTACGCCACTCATCCTGATGCCGATGGCCATGTTGCCGCACTGGATTCCGGCCGGATTCTGCTTTATGAACATCGTGGCCCTGGCCGCCATACGGCGCCCCGCCTTCGTGGTCTACATCCTGGAAATCGTGGCCCCGCGATGGCGGACGGCCATGTCCGGCGCGTCCTCCATGATGGCGGGAATAGGCTATTCCGTGATCGCGATGGGTGGCGGCTATATCATTTCCACGTCCGGTTACCCCGCCCTCTTTATGACAAGCGCCGCATTCACAGCAATCGGCACGCTGATTTTCTGGGCTTACTTCCGTACCCCGCGGGGCGAGTTTGCCCGGCCGTCTAAAAACTCATCCTGAAGGAGAACCGCGATGGAATATCGATTCCTCGGAAAGACCGGGCTGCGCGTTTCTGAAATCGGCTACGGCGCAGCACAGATCGGCAATATCAACCTGCCCGAAAGCCAGGCCGAACGGGCCCTCAACGCGGCCCTGGACGCTGGCATCAATTTCATCGATACGGCCGCCATGTATGGACTGAGCGAAGCCCGGATCGGCAGATTCATCTCCCACAGACGTGACGAATTCATCGTGGCCACGAAATGCGGCGACTACGTGGGCGAAACCGACGGTCAATACCATATTGTCAGGGACTACAGCCGGGAAGGTATTCTACGTACGATAGACGAGAGTCGCAAAAAGCTGGATACGGACGTCATCGATATCGTCCAGTTTCACGGGCTGCCCGATCCGGGCGACGACGACGAGGTGGCATTCGAGGCGCTTCTCGATGCCAGAGAAAGAGGCTGGACACGATTCGTGGGCGTTTCCGCCGACGGACCTTCGGCAGCGGCGGCGGCGCGACGATGGCCTCTGGACACACAGGAATTCACCTACAATATCCTCTACCAGGAATCCGCCGAAGATCTTATACCCACGTTGAAGGCTCAAGGGATGGGCACCATCATCAAGCGTCCCATCTCCAATGCCGTGTGGGAACAGAGTGAACGCCCCGCCGGCGACTACATGGGCGGCCCCTGGGACCGGGCCCAAACAATCCCCCTTGCAGATTTGGCGGGCGAGATGCCCATTCTCGAATTCGTCCTGCGTTTCACCCTCTCGCATCCAGACGTCTGCACAGCCATCATCGGCTCCACGGACCCGGATCACATCCGCGCCAACGTTGAGATTTCCGACGGACATCCCCTCTCCGATGACATCGTGCAACGGGCCAGAGCGGCGTTTCAGGAGGGGTTCGATGTTTGAACGTGAGGAACAGCGAACAGTTGCCCACAGGGCCTTGTTCATGTAGGGGCGACCGGCCGGTCGCCCCTACATGAACCACGCATCCGCGAATTGACATCGCCTGGTATTTAAATACCGGGCGTTTTTATTTATTTGTTATTTAAATACTTAACGTTCACATACGGTAAAATCCCCAATTTCTCCTTGACTTATTACTATTCGAAATGTATTATAGAATTGCCAATAGTTATATATATAAAACATTCATAATATTAAACTAATAATCGATGGATTTACAAATCGACCGACGGGTATGCATAATTGTCGCCCGGTGAATGGATACTGTCGAACGGGTCTAGACTGCCTTTCGCCTCTCACAGCAATGAAGCGCGCGGTTTGCGCGGCTCTGATTCACGCGTCAATGAGTAGGGAAAACCGATGATCGGACGGATCTTTCCGATTCTGTTGGGGCTCGCGTTGCCGGTAACCGCCACGGGCGAGGCCGACAAGCCGGAACCGAGATTAAAAATCACGGGATACGGCGAACTCATCTATTCGCACTTCGATTACGGCCCCGACCAGAAGAGCAGCCCGACGGGTTCACCGCCGGACAGCCGCGCGACCATCGACGTCACACGTCTGGCCCTCGAGCTGGAAACCCGCCTGCTTCACGGCGTTGAGCTGGAAGTTGAACTGGAAATCGAACACGGCGGTACGGGGGGCGCACTCGAAATTGAATACGAGGAATTCGGCGAATACGAAACCGAAGTGGAAAAAGGCGGTGAAGTCATCCTCGAGGAACTCTTCATTGAACGCGAGTTCAGCGACGCCTTCAACATCCGACTGGGACACTTCTACGTCGCAGTTGGGCTGACCACAGAGCAATACCATCCCACGGACTTTTTCGGAACCCGCCGTCCCGAGTCGGAGACCTCGGTAATCCCCGCGATATGGCACGAAACCGGCATCGAGGTCAACGGCCGCACCGATCGTCTGAGCTACCAGGTTCAACTCGTCAACGGCCTGGACGCAACGGGTTTCAGTTCACAGAACTGGATCGTGGGGGGCCATCAGACCCGCTTCGAGGAAGTCCGCGCATCGGACATGGCGCTTGCCGGTCGGTTGGACTACCACGTCGCTGACGGCCTCACACTTGGTGTCTCGGGCTATCGCGGCAACAGCGCCGACAACCGGCCAAAACCGGATATGAAAGGTGTGGATGCCAATGTGTCCATCTTCGACGTCCACGCCGTGCTGCGGTACAATCGCTTTCGCGCACAGGGGATGTATCTCTACGGAAATCTGCAGAACGCGGATATCGTGAGCGAACGCAACCGTTCGCTGTCCAATAATCTGGACGTGTTGCGTACTCCCGTCGGCAGCGGCGCCTTTGCGTCTTATATCGAGGTCGGTTGTGATATTCTGCCCACTTTCACCACTCG
Organism: Candidatus Latescibacterota bacterium; assembly: GCA_963662665.2. GTDB lineage: Bacteria > Latescibacterota > UBA2968 > UBA2968 > JAAXHE01. The sequence continues at coordinate 386,438 of CAXXJS010000010.1, read as the reverse complement.
ACGGGAAGATCAACTCTACGTGTTTTTGCGATTTGACAGCTACGACACGATGGCGAGCGTGCCGACGGGCTTCTTCGACAATCCTCGCTTTGAACGGATTGTCTACACGCTCGGCCTCAACTACATCCTGGACGACGCGGTGGTTCTCAAGGGCGACTATGCGATGCGTCGCCTGGGTACGTCGAGATTCAACGGTGAAAATACTGCCAGTTTCGCAGTCGGCTTTCAGTTTTAACCTTGATTCGCAATTCTTCGGGGAAGTAAAACCGAATATATGCAAGTAGATAAAGGCGATTTAACTTCTGATTACCAGGATACACCAGGTCACTGGACGTGGACTGAAAAAACGTCCTTTTTAACGACCGTTACGCCCCGTTTCAGGGGTTTTCGTCGCGTTGCCGAGTTGCTGTTTTTTTCACATTGAGGTTAACCATATAAGGAGGAAACATCCATGAAGAACGTCGCAGTATTATTCGGTCTCCTGCTTGCCGTTTCACTCGCCGGGTGCGGCGACAACGATGAAAACCCCATTGCACCCGAGCCGGAACCCGATCCGCGATTTGATTTCTCACCTATTCTCACCGACTTCGCCGATAAAACGGTCATCCCCATCTACAAGGATCTATCGGACAAGGCATCGGATCTTCTCGTCGCCGTGCGCAATCTCAAGGCCAATCCGTCGCCCGCCACGTTGTCGACCGCTCGCGCGTCGTGGGTGGCCTCGCGCCAGCCATGGGAAAGAAGCGAGGCGTTCCTGTTCGGTCCGGTCGATTTCAAGGGATATGATCCCGCGCTGGATTCCTGGCCCGTAAACCGCGCGGACCTGGAAGCTGTTTTGTCGGGCAGCGATCCCTTGACCAAAACGACCGTCAATAACCTCGAGAACACGCTCAAGGGATTTCACACCATTGAGTTCCTGCTTTATGACGAGGGCGGCAGCAAGACCGTAGACGACTTTACTCCGCGACAATACGATTACCTGATCGCCGCGACGGAATTGCTGGATGAAGCGGCCACTGCAATGCACACCGACTGGAGTTCATCTGGCGGAAATTTCCGCGATCAAGTCGTCAATGCCGGTGGGGGCAGCAACACCTACACCACACGGAAATCGGCCGTTCAGGAGATGATCAACGGCATGGTCGGCATTGCCGACGAAGTTGGAAACGGCAAGATTGCCGACCCCTTCAATGAACAGGACACGCGCCTGGTCGAATCGCAGTTCAGCTTTAACTCTCTGCTCGATTTCCAGAACAATATCCGCGGGATCTGGCATGTATACACCGGTGGGTACAATGTTCAGGCAGTGGGCCTGGATTATTTCGTAAGAACAAAAAACTCCGCGCTCGACCAGCGCGTACAAGACGAAATCAAGACAGCGATTGAAGAAATCGGGAAGATTTCCTTCCCGTTCCGTGACGCTCTGGGGTCCGATGCCGCGCAGATCACGGCGGCCCAACAGGCCATTGCAAAGGTGCAGGCGACGCTCGAAGGCGATGTGTTGCGCCTGGTCAACGCGGAGCCATAGACCGCCGTGTGCAATCACCAGGAAGCCGATAGGGTCCGTTTGCCCTATCGGCTCCGCACATGCGTCCTTCCACCCATTCGACAGAAACCAGTACTCTCGCTCGTGAAACTTCCCGGCAGACTTCGGCGCGCCATCGGCGTCTTGCTGCTCGTTTCCGCATGTGGCAGCGAAGAGACGATTTCACCAGTGCCCGATGAAACCAGACCCTTGTCTGGCGGGCAGGCGACGGTTTTCGACGCGTCGAGCAAGGCATTTGAAATGCCCATCCCGACGCTTTCGGCCAACGAACTTGACATGTTTCTTGCGGGCGATGCCACCTTCGAACAGGTCTTTGTCACACCGCCGGCCGAAGTGAACCCGGGCGTCGGTCCCGTGTTCAGCCACACCTCCTGCGTTGGCTGTCACCTGCGCGACGGGCGAGGGCGCGGCGCATTCGGCGCAGAACCGCCTTTTGTCGGGTCCATGCTTATGCGCGTCAGTCTACCCGGTTTGTCCCCGCATGGCGGCCCCGCGTCGGTTCCCGGCTTTGGCACGCAACTCGGCGACCGCGCAAACTATGGCGTTCAGCCTGAGGCTCGTGTTCAGGTCAGCTTTTTCGAAACCGCGGAAAAACTGGCCGACGGACAGGAAGTCTATCTGAAACACCCGGTCTACCATATCGTTGAACCCTATCAGCCGTTGCCCGCAGGGGTCCTGCTATCGGCGCGCATGGCGCCGCCCGTATTCGGACGCGGCCTGCTGGAAGCCATTTCCGAGTCTGACATTCTTGCGCTCTCGGATCCCGCTGATGCCGATGGTGACGGCATTTCTGGCCGTCCCAATTATGTATACAATTTCCGATCGGATCAGACAGAACTCGGACGCTTCGGCCTGAAAGCAAACAATCCCGACCTTCTGCAGCAGGTTGCAAGCGCGTACAACGAGGATATGGGCGTAACCAGTCCATACTTTCCGCGGGAATCGGTATGGGGGCAGCCTCAGCACGACGGCCGCGACGACGATCCGGAAATTTCGCAAGAGACGCTGGACGTCACAACGTTTTATATCCAGACGCTTGCCGTGCCGGCTCGACGCAACTGGGATGATCCCCAGGTACTGCGCGGCGAGATTCTCTTTGAATCCACGGGTTGTGCGGCCTGCCACACGACGACCTTTCAAACCGGCAGCCACGCCGTCGCGTCGCTATCGGGCCAGATCATTCATCCCTATACCGATTTGCTGCTGCACGACATGGGCGACGCGCTTGCCGACGAACGACCGGACTTCGAAGCCGATGGGCGCGAGTGGAAAACGCCCGCGCTGTGGGGCCTCGGTCTCACAGAAACCGTCAATGGCAGTCCGGCCGGGTTCCTGCACGACGGCAGGGCGGAAACACTTTTGGAAGCCATCATGTTTCACGGCGGCGAAGCTGAACGGTCACGCGAAGGCGTGCGCAGACTCTCCACGGAAAACCGGGAGGCATTGCTCGCGTTCTTAAGATCGTTGTAGATCGCTAACCTGGCGCGAGGATAATAGGCTGGGCGTTACACCCTCGGCGCCCTGCCCGACGCTTCGCCGATACAGACAAGGGGTTACGAGCCATTACTCGTAACCCCTTGTTTTTTTATGGTCGGGGAGGCGGGATTTGAACCCGCGACCCCCTGCTCCCAAAGCAGGTGCTCTGCCGGACTGAGCCACTCCCCGATAGTTCAAGTCAGGATAAATTGTCCTTTCGGAATATCCACAAAACCGGCGCTTCGGGCAAGAAAAAAGGTTGATCGGGCACACAGGCGACTGCTATCAATGACGAATCTCGAGGCCTGCTCGCCGGTTCCGGACAAGTCAACCACACATCACTTTAAATCTCGCCCGTACAGAGTCCACGGTGTCCCCCGTTGTCCGCCAGGCTCCATCGATTTCACTTGCCCGGTCCCGGCCGTCACAGTAATTTGACGCGCGGACGGCATCGAGCCGTTTCGCATTCCATTTTCAACAGTTCCTTCGTCTATGCCCGACAAACCTGTACTCATCATAGACGGCCATCTGGACATGGCATTCAATGCCTTGTTCTACCGTCGCGACCTCACCCAACCCGTTCATGTCCTCCGCGAACGGGAGGACGTCGTTCGCGCCGATCTGTCTACCCATAAAGACTCTCTTGAACGACGTGCGGGACTCAAGGACAAGAGCTACACCGTCACCGTGACCCTCCCGGAGATGCGAAAGGGCCACGTGGGCATCATGCTCTCCACCATCATGGCCCGCGTCCAGGCACCTTCAATCGACTCCCACAACTCCGTTCGGGCCCAGTCGGTCGCGTACGCACGGGGTCAGAGCCACCTTCACTATTACAACGCCCTCGCCCGCCGGGGAGAAATCACGTTCATCAAGAACGGCGCCGATCTGGATGCCTGTGTATCGTCCTGGGAGCATCCGACGGACACCACGCCGATCGGGCTGATTCTCACCGCCGAGAGCGCCGACCCCATCCTGGGGCCCGACCAGGTCGCAGAATGGTGGGATTCCGGCCTGCGCTCGGTGTCTCTTACCCACTTCGGGGCCAATACCTACGGCCACGGCACAGGCACCGTCGGCGGCCTTTATCCCCCGGCGTACCCCCTGATGGATGCCTTCAAAGACGTTGGCATGGTGATCGACCTGACCCACGCGTCGGACCTCGCCTTTTGGCAAATCCTGGACTATTGGGACGGCCCCGTTCACGCCAGCCACTGCAACTGCCGCGCGCTCGTTCCCGGCCAACGCCACCTCAGTGACGACATGATCCGCGCCATCGTGGAACGCGGCGGCGTTATCGGCATGGTCTTTGCCGAGCAGATGCTCAGCCCCACGTGGAACTGGGACGATCCGTCGACCCACTACGCCACCGCCACCCGACCGATGAAAGCCGTTGTCGAGCATATCGACCACATCTGCCAGTTGACGGGCAACAGCCGCCACGCGGCCATCGGCACGGACCTGGACGGAGGGTTCGGGCTGGAGCTTTCCCCCACGGACTACAACACGATTGCCGACCTCCAGCGGTTCCCCGACATTCTTGAAGCGCACGGATACAATTCTGAAGACATCGACAACATCTGTCATGGAAATCTGATCAGGTTCTTCAAAGAGTCGTGGACCTGATGCCAGCAGTTCTACCACCTGCCCGCCTCTTTTAGCCTCCCGGGCTGACTATATCAAGGCTTTCGAATGCCGGACCGCCCGTACCTCATCGCAGACAGCCACCTGGACCTCGGGTTCAGCGCAATTCAGGTCAATCGGGACCTCACGCAACCGGCCGCAACCGTCCGCGTCCACGACGCCGAGCCGGTGATGCGCAGCTTCGGAAGCTGCACCGTGACCTTTCCTGAACTCCGCCGGGGCAACGTGGGCATCATCTTCGGCACGATGATGTCCCGCACCGACCCCAACGACCGCTGGACCCGGACGGGTATGTACTGCCAGGACCAGTGCCACGGCGTAGGTAGAGGCCACCTGGCCTATTATCAGGCGATGGAACGCGAAGGCGTTATTCGTTTCATCCGCAACTCGCGGGACCTGGACGAAACGGTGGCGGCGTGGGAAAACCCCGCGCCGGACACGCCCATCGGCCTTGTGGTCGCCATGGAAAGCGCCGACCCCATCCTGGACCCGTCCCAGGTTCCCGAATGGTACGATCTGGGGCTCCGAATCGTGAGCATCTCCCACTATGGCGTCAGTTCCTATTGCCACGGCACGGGCACCGAGGGCGGCCTGCTGGAACGCGGCAGACCCCTTCTCGACGCGCTGAAGGAAGCCGGAATAATTGTCGACCTCACCCACACCACGGACCAGGCCTTCTGGGAAGTCCTGGACGTCTACGACGGCCCCGTGGCCGCCTCTCACCATAACTGCCGCGCCCTCACACCCGGCCAGCGGCAGCTTACCGACGAAATGATCGCAGCCATCATCGAACGGGGCGGCGTGATCGGCGCCGCATTCGATGCCTGGATGCTGGATCCGGACTGGAACCGTGATATTCCCTGCTGGGCCCAGAACACGAAAGCCACCCTCGAGACCGTAGCCGATCACATCGACCACGTCTGCCAACTGGCGGGAAACGCGAAACACGCCGGCATCGGCACGGACCTGGACGGCGGTTTCGGACAGGAACAGGCCCCGCGCGACCTCAATACCATCGCCGATCTGCAGAACATGGTCCGCATCCTCCAGCGCCGCGGTTATGTCGAATCCGACATTCGCAATATCCTTTCCGGCAATTGGGTCCAATTCCTCAAGGACGTCTGGGGGTAGTTGGTCGTACGGTCTCGGTTAAGGGGCAGGTTGTCGTTCAATTCTCCGGCTTCTTCCCTGTCCTCCCGCAAAACAATGAAAGACCCCCGGATATGCCAGAATCCGCCACCCCCAAACCGTCCTCTCAGAGTCAACCGACGGATCGTGCGGCTCGGAAGGCGGGATTTCTCTTCCTGCTTACCGTAATCTTTACGGTTGCGCTCATCTACACGCGGGTTGCCGCCGACGCCGACCAGGCGACGCTGCTCGAGTCGCTGGTCGCCATTTCACAGCGCCCGGTCATGTACATCCTTTCAGGAGTTGCCCGGCTGTTGTCCGGCATTGCCCTCCTGGTGGCAGGTTTGCTCCTGTTGCAGACCTGGATTATTCGAGGGGGCTGGGCGACGTCGGCCGTCCCGTACCTGTTCGTGTTATCGGGTGCGTTCACCACGGTATCGGGAGGGATCGCAATCCTGATCGCCGTTCATCCGGCACTCGAGACCGTTTCAGTCGCCGGGGCCTCACCCGCGCCCGACATGTCCGTACTGGAGTCGATGTCAGGCCTGCGGTGGCTCACGGGCGCTGGGGGCTTCGCCGCGGCGGGATTCGCGCTGGTGGTGGCTTCCAGGTATCAGTGGAAAGTAGGCGGCGCGCTGCGTAAGATGGCGCCGATATCCGCAGTTCTGGGCGTCGCGATGCTATTCATCTGGTTTGACGCCGCGAAGGCGATCCACATGGTGGTCGGAACGGGCTTCCTGATCTGGCTGATCGTCATCGGATCCATGTTAGCGAGCGGACGGGTTGAACGGCAATATACAGCGACTTACCTGAATCAGAGTTGACAAGGGCGGCGTTTCGTACCCACAGGGCCTGATTGACCATCAGCGCGTTGCCAACACATACGTCCAAATCGGCACAAATACACAATTCCATCTTCGGAACAGCATTCAGATGTAAACGATCGGGATCACTCCTTCGGCAAATCAACCATCGGAACGACGCCACGAACGCTGCCGCCTAGCGCCAGCAACCGGAACCGGAATTTCCATTTTATCTACTCGTGCATGTATGACTCCCAGACCTAACCTGCTACTTATAACCACCGACCAGCAGCGCGGCGATTGCCTCGGGTGCGACGGCCACCCGGTTCTCGAAACCCCCTACCTGGATGAACTGGCGGAAGGCGGCGCGCGTTTCAACCACGCCTATACCTCCGTCCCCTCATGCACGCCGGCCCGCGCGGGTATCCTGACGGGAATGGACCAGTGGAACCATGGCCGACTCACAATGACAGGCGCCGACCCGCTCGAATACCCGGCCACGTTGCCCGGCGAACTCGCCGATGCGGGCTATCACACCCAGGCCGTGGGCAAGATGCACTTCCACCCTCAGCGCAGACTCCACGGGTTTCACCATATGGTCCTGGACGAAAGCGGGCGACGCCTGGGCAACTTCATCAGCGACTACCACGTTTTCTTCGAGAAACACAAAGAGGGAGAATACGGCTACCGCGACCACAGCGTCGACTGGAACTCATGGATGGCCCGTCCATCGCATCTGCCGGAACACCTGCACCCCACGCACTGGACAGCCTCGGAGGGCATCCGATTCCTTGAGAATCGAGACCCGACAAAACCTTTCTTTCTATGGCTGTCGTTCGCCCGTCCCCATTCTCCGTACGACGCGCCGCAAACCTACTACGATATGTATATAGACAATCCCGATGTGCCCAAGGCGGCCGTGGGAGCGTGGTCCGCCCGGTACGACCGCCAAATCGCCGACGTGAACGCCCCGCGCACCCGGCGCACCGACGCGGAAACTCATCGCGCTCGCGCGGCATATTACGGCAACATCACGTTCATCGACCATCAGATCGGCCGCGTCCTGCACGAACTGCGCCGGCACGACCCGGCGGCCTCGGCCAACACCCTCATTCTGTTCACGTCGGACCACGGCGACATGATGGGCGATCACCACCACTGGCGCAAAACCTACGCGTACGAAGGCTCCGCCCGGATCCCCTTTATACTGAAATTTCCGGACACCTGGGACATTTCCCGCAACCGGACGCTGGGCCAGCCGGTCGAGTTGCGAGACATCATGCCCACGTTTCTGGACGCCGCGGGCGTTCCCGTCCCCGAATCCGTAGACGGCCTCAGCCTGCTCAGACTATCGCGAGGCGAAACTGACGGCTGGCGAGGATTCGTACAGGGCGAACACACCACCTGTTACGACAAAGAGCACGGTATGCAATACGTTACCGACGGACATGAAAAGTACATCTGGTTCCACCATACCGGCGCCGAACAATTCTTCGACCTGAAAACGGACCCTCTGGAATGCAACGACCTGGCAGCGGAATCCAATCTTCAACCTCGAATCGACGTCTGGCGCAGACGCCTGGCCGGAATCAACGAAGACCGCGGCGATCCCCGCGGCCGGAACGGCAGACTCGTGCCTCAGCCTGACGGCGCGCTGTCGCTTTCACCCAACTATGAGAAATGGAAGCAACGGGCGAGAGTGATGGAAGGCGTTTAGCCCCTCACCGCGGCACCTGAGTACCACTCAATGATCTGGTTTTCAAGACACGAGGCGACCCCATGGCATGCGAGGCCGGTTTCAGCTTCTCCCCATCGGTGCATCACCGGCACCTGATGGACACACTCGAACCCTCGCTGGCGTATCGAGGGGACGACCTCAAGCCGTGGCAGCGGAAACTTCGCCGAAAAGTCCGTCAGCTTGTCGGGGATATGCCCGAAGAACGGGTCTCCCTGGATGTCCGCACCCTCTGGAAGCGGGACCATCCGCTTGGGAGTATTGAGAAAATCGTATTTAGCACCGAGCCGTACGCCGACGTTCCCGCGTACGTGTGTCTGCCGGCGGGCATCGAACCGCCATACACTTTTTTCATCTGTCTCCAGGGCCACTCCACGGGCATGCACAACTCAATCGCCGTTGCCCGGGACGATAACAGCGAGCCAATCGAGGTTCCCGGCGACAGGGACTTCGGCCTCGGTTGCATGAGGCGGGGCATCGCCGCCCTGTGTATCGAACAGCGCTCTTTCGGCGAACGGCGGGAACTGGTCCAGCAGAAGATATCCGGCCACGGATGTCACGACGCCACCATGCACGCGCTCATGCTCGGCCGTACATTGCTGGGAGAACGCGTCTACGACGTAGACAGAGGGATCGACTACCTTCTCTCCCGGGACGACGCCAATCCCGATCGCCTCGGCGTTATGGGCAATTCGGGGGGCGGAACCGTCAGCCTCTTTGCCTCGGCCTTACTGCCGCGCATCTCCTACGCAATGCCCTCGTGTTATTTCTGCACGTTCCGTGACTCCGTTATGTCCATTTACCACTGCGCGGACAACTACGTGCCCGGCTTGCTGAAATACGCTGAAATGGCCGACGTCATGGGCCTATTTGCGCCAAAACCGGTCGTTATCGTCGCCGGAAAAGACGACGGGATTTTCCCTGTCGCCGGCGTTCGGAAGGCGTTTCACCATCTCAAGAGAATATACGCCGCGGCGGGCGCTTCCCACCGCTGCCACCTGGTCGTCGGCAACGGCGGCCACCGGTTCTATGCCGAGGATGCGTGGCCCCTGATGCTCGGAGAAATCGCGAACGACGCCTGACAAACAGGAAAAAGGCGCGGGACCCGCCGCGCCTCATTTGCCGGCGAGGAGATCGCGCCAATGAAATACTGGCTGATGAAGTGCGAGTTCAGCGAATGCAGCTTCGACGATCTGAAGAATAACCGTCCCGGCAGTACCGGGAAGTGGCGCGGCGTGCGCAACTACCAGGCCCGCAACTTCATCCGCGACGAAATGCGTACGGGCGACATCGTCCTCTTCTACCAGTCCAACTGCGACGAACCCGGCATTGCCGGACTGGCGGAAATTGTCCGTGCCGCCTATCCTGACCCATCGGCCTTCGACCCGGCGAGCAACTACTACGATGCCAAATCGACGCCCGGCGATCCACGCTGGTTCTCCGTGGACGTCAAATGGAAAAAGGCCTTCAAGACGTATGTTCATCTTAAAGACCTCAAAGCCAATCCTGAATTGGGTGAAATGCTGGTTGTCCGGCGGGGCCAGCGTTTATCCATCCAACCCGTCAGGAAACGGGAATTTGAAATCGTCTGCAAAATGGGAGGTGTCTGATATCATCCCGTCCCCTCGTGCGAAATCCCTTTGACGACGCACACGTTTCCCGATTCAATTACGGCGCTTCCGGAACTTCCACCGGCAGGTCCAGCCGGTCGCCCCATTCCTTCCACGACCCGATATAGTTGCGCACGTTTCGATAGCCCAGCAGGCGCAACGCCAGGTACGAATGGGAGGAACGGTACCCGCCCTGTCAGTAGCATGCCACGGTCTGCTCCGGCATGACGCCTGCGCGCTCGTACATCGCGCGCAACTCTACAGCCGGCTTGAACGCACCGGACTCATCCAGGTTGTTCAGATATTCGATATGCACGGCGTCCGGGATCGCCCCACCCCGGGCGGAACGCGCCACCCGACCGTAGTACTCGTCGTCGCTTCGCGTATCCAGCGGCACGAAATCCGCCTTACCCAGCGAATCCCGAATCTCCCCGAAACCGATATGGCGTTCCGCCAGGGGCGCCATATCGAACGTGGCCTGGACCGGGATCGGGACTTCAACCGTGGTCTCGAATCCCGCCGCCGTCCAAGCCTGAAGTCCCCCGTCCAGTATATGCACGTCACGGTGGCCCAGATATTCACAAATCCAGAAACCTCGGGCCGCGCGCATTCCGGAGTCGTTTTCGTAAAACACCACCGTGGCATCGGAGCTGATCCCCCGGCTTCCCATCAGGTAGGCCAGGGTCCACATAAACGCTTCGAATGCCTGTCGTCCGGTGTTATGCAGACTGATTCCGTAGAGATCCAGGTGGAGCGCTCCCGGAATATGCCCGGAAACGTATTCGTGCGTAGGCCGGACGTCCACGACGCAGGTCGATTCGTCGTGGAGACGACCACGCAAATGCGACGGTGTCATCAGTAAATCGGGATTGGCATAGCCTTTATCTTCCATCATGCTTCCTCCTGCATGTAGTAGGCGTTGACGTCAATACATCGCCCGCCCTGACGGGCAGAGTCCCACCCTGCAAGGATTGGCGCCAGGGAATACAGGCCATCGTGATAGTTGTTGAGTATACCTCCGCGATGCCCCGAACGCAATGCCTCCACAAAAATCCGATCCTGCTCGAACCATGGGTCGAATTCCCCGCCCCGATAGACCGTCTCTCCGTTCAGATCGATTCTGTCGTAATCATAGATTTCCAGTCGTCCCCCTTCGAAGAAAAACGTGAACCACGGCTGCGGCGTACCCGATGGATCCGCACGTACAAACGTCATCGTCATTGTCGCGCCGTTGTCCAGCAGGAAATGGAAGGAGGACGAGAGCGGATCGCTGAAAACCTCGGACTGCTCGCAATAGAACGCCTGGACTTTATCGACTTCCAAACCGGTCGTAAACCGGGTATAATCCAGCGCATGCACGCCCCAGTCGAGTGCTGGCCCCCCCGATTTGTCCATCTGGCGCCACCAGGAAGCCTGTTCCATACCCTCCTTACGCGGGGGCGGTCCACCTACGGACCGAAACACGACGTGCACGATCCGCTTCTTCGACAGAATCCGCCGCGCCTCACCGAAGAGCGGTCGGTATCGTTCCCGAAAACAGACTGTACTCAACACGGCCGCTTTCCGGACCGCCCTGTCGATCTCGAGGGCCACGGCCATGCGAAGCGCCTGCGGCTTTTCACTGAACAGATGAACGCCGCGTTCCACGGCTCTGATTTCGACGTCCGTGCGTGCAAAAGCCGGCACAATCGAAAAGAGTACGTCGAACCGCTCCTTCTCCACCATCTCGTGACCATCAGTATAAACCGCCGGAATGTCGAAGCGCTTTGCCGTGCAACTCAGGGCCGCGGCGTCCACGTCGCAGGCCGCAACGACGTCCACGCCCAGCTTCTTCAAGTTCGGAATGTGGGTCTGGTTCGCCCAGGACCCGGTTCCGTAAATCGCCGCGCGGACCGCGCGTCCGGACACGCCCGCCGAATACGGCCGGAGGTCGATTTCTCCCCGTTTCATTTGCACCTGCTCAAGCCTTCGCCAGGGACTGTGCCGTCTGCACGATGGTTTTCTCTTCCCCCTTGAACCTGGCCGGTTCGCCGTAATAGGGGTATGCGTTGGGCTCGTATCCCCCCTCCTCGTATTGCCGTTCGGTACAGAGGTATCCGATTTCGTCGTTCGCATATCCCACCGGCCACACGTCATCCGCATCCATCATTCCCCTCAGGCGTTTCTCAATTGCGTGTCCGATTTCCTGTACTGGCTCACCGGGGATGGTGACACACGTCAGAGGCCCCACCGCCATCAGCTGCATTTCCGTTTCGCGGCTGTCGGGTATCCCGCCGCTCCCGATCATCTCCAACACCCGGGCTGCCCAGGGCCCGATCAGCAGGCGCCCGCGGTCGCTCTCGTCGGTCGCGATTGCCCGAAGCTTCTCAACCGGATCGTGCTCGCCGAATGAAATCCGCATATCGGTGCGCCTGGCGCTTAATTGCGAAGTCCGACGGGTCTTCAGGTTTTGCGCTACGCGTACCACTTCGCGCCCCAACTCCTCACCGCATGCATCCAGTTCGGCTTTGCTTGCGGATTTGAATCCTCCCGTTTCAGGATTCAATACGGCAGGCCGAATATTACCGAAGCACCCTGCCAGAAACAGCGCTTTACATCCAATCGCGTCTTCAATCACGCGACGGGCGATACCCGCGTAATCGGGCGAAATATAACCCTCGGCCCCGCTCTTGGTGGTGGTATGGCATGAATAGTGAAACAGCACCGCCTGCGGAACCCCGTCCTCCGCCTCCACCAATAGCACACGTGCGCGCCGGTCCACGATACCGCCGAAATTCAGCATCATGCCGGCCGTGCCCGGCAGCGGCCTGCGGCAAATATTGAAATGCGCCGAACCACATCCCAGCCCGAACCGCACGGGCTTGAGGTCCGCCGCCGCCCGTGCAATGCTCGCCGCGGTTTCTCTCTCGATCGTTTCCATCCATCCTTCCGGTGGTTCCATCCCCAGCGATGGCAGGGTGGCCGGCGCTGAATGCGTGTGGCTGCACGCCACCATCACGTGATCGCCCGGAATGCCGCAAGCCTCGGTCACCTGCGCCCGGATCCGATCGGTCGTCTCTTTCCTCACGCCAATTACATCCAGGGTGGCGATCGCCGTCCTCACCCCTGCCTCTTCGAACACGATTGCCCGAACCTCCAGCGGGTACAGCACCGAGTGCGAGGGATTCGTACTCCAGTGCCCCTGCAGCACGGGACCCGGTTCCGGCGTAATGTCTGCCACCGCGACACCGCTTTTCATGGTTTTCTCCTATATGGGACGACTATGGTCTGCATGTTGCTCGGCGCGTTTTTCCATCCACTCGTAGATCACCGGCAGGAGGATCAACGTCAACAGGGTAGAGGTGATGAGACCGCCTACCACGACGGAGGCGAGCGGACGCTGCGTCTCCGCACCCACACCCGAAGACAGCAGCATCGGCATCAAACCCAGGATGGATGTGCTCGCTGTCATCAGGACTGGACGCAGGCGCAACGAGGCCCCCTGTCGCACCGCTTCCTCGATGGAATGTCCCTTCTGCCGGAGTTCATTGATGAAACTCACGAGAACGATACCGTTGAGCATCGCCACACCGAATACGGTGATAAAACCGATCGCTGAGGGGACCGACACGTATTGTCCGCTGATGAACAACGCGATCAGCCCCCCAATAGTGGCGAACGGCACGTTCGCGATAATCAGCATGGCATATTTCACCGAATTAAACGCGGTGTAGAGCAGAACGAAAATGAAGAGGATCGTAAGCGGTACGATAATTGAAAGCCGGGCCAGCGCGCGCTGCTGGTTTTCGAACGCACCACCCCATTCGATCCAGTAACCCGGCGGCAGGCCGATCTGTTGTTCGATGGCCGCGTTCGCGTCCCGGACAAACCCGTCGATATCGCGGCCGCGGACGTCCATCTGAATGACCGCGTAGCGCTGCAACTGCTCCCGGCGCACGAACGAATACCCCTGCGCCACGCTGACGTCAGTGACTTCCGAGAGGGGAATGATGGCGCCGACGCTGGTTTTGAGAGGAATACGGCCGATCGCCTGCACCGAGGACTTGGACGCGTCGTCCAGCCGCGCGGTAATGTCGAACCGGCGGACGCCGTCGATCAAAGTGGACACAGGTTCGTTGCCGATGCCGGTCCGCACAACCGACAACACCTCGTCGGTACTCATGCCGAAACGCGCAAGGTGATCCCGGCGGACCTGGAGGCGGATCTGAGGTTTGCCGATATTGGCCTCCAGCGAAAGATCGGCCACGCCGTCCACCGATGCGATGACATCCTTGATCCGGAGGCTCAACCGATTGAGTTCCGCCAGGTCCTCACCGTAGATCTTTGCAGCGAGCGTCGCGCGTACACCGGAAATGAGTTCCTCCACGCGCATCTGGATCGGTTGCGTAAATGCCACCACGGCGGTCGGAACCACGGCCTCCAGCTTCTCCCGCATCGCTTCGGCGAGTTCCCCGATATCCCGGTCGCCCGGCCATTCGTCCTCCGGCTTGAGTTCGGTGTAAATCTCCATGTAGTTCACGTCGGCCGTCTCACCCTTTTCGGCGCGTCCGATCATGGCCACAGTGGTGTTCACCTCCGGAAACCCGGAAAGGGCGTTCTCGATGTCCTTGGAAATCGCAATCGACTGATCGAGCGACGCGGAAGGGATGGACGTGACGCGCCACATGATCGAGCCCTCCTGCAGCTGGGGCATGAACTCCCTGCCGAGAAAGGGAAAGAGCGCAAGGCTTGCCGCCAGCAGCCCGACGGCGATTCGAACCACAATCTTCTTGTTTTCGAGGGCGCCGGCCAAGAGCGGTATATAGCGCGCCTTGACCACGCGAACCAGCCACGTATCCCGCAGTTCCTTCGGCTTGAGGACCAGCGCGGCCAGTACAGGTATCAGCGTGAGCGTCAAAACAAGCGAGCCGGCCATCGCGAAGCTGATATTGAACGCCATCGGTTTGAAAAGCTTGCCTTCAAGCCCCTCGAGCGCGAATAGCGGTAGAAACACGACAATGATGATTATGATGGCGAAGGCGATCGGATTCGCCACGCTCCGCGCGGCGGCCAGCACGGCGCTGGAACGATCGACGGCCTGCCCGGCCTCCTTCCGCTCCGCCATGATGCGAAAGGCGTTCTCGACCACGACCACGGCGCCATCGACGATCATGCCGATGCCAACCGCGAGGCCGGCCAGCGACATGAGATTGGCGGAGATTCCCGCCTGGCCCATAAAGATGAAGGCGACAAGCATCGCCAGCGGAATGGACGCGATAACGACCACCGCGGAACGGAGTTCGCCAAGGAAAAGGAACAACACAATGGCCACCACAATCGCACCCTGCAGAAGCGCGTTTGTCGCCGTATCCACCGAACGATTCACCAGGTCGGTGCGTTCGTAAACTGGCCGCAACTTGACGCCTTCCGGCAGGGACCTGTTGACGATTGCGACTTTTTCCTTAACGGCGTCGACCACGGCGGCGGCGTTCTCACCGATGCGCGAAAGGGCCATGCCGAGTACAACTTCCTTGCCGTCGCGGGTCACGGCGCCGAAGCGGAGGGCTCCTCCCTGCACAATGTCGGCGACGTGGCGGAGGTAGACCGGCGTGCCGTCCTCAACCTTGACGACCATCGCGCCAATGTCGTCTTCGTTCTTGACAAGGCCGAGACCGCGCACCAGGAATTGTTCAGCGCCGAGATTGACGTACTGGCCCCCGACCTGCCGGTTGTTGGCCTCGATCACTTCTATCACGTCGGTGAACGTGAGGTCGTACTCGATAAGACTCAAAGGATCTATTACAACCTGGTACTGGCGCTCCTGCCCTCCCCAGGAAATCACGTCGTCCACGCCTGGCGCGGTACGTAAAATCAAACGGACGCTCCAATCGTGGAGCGTCCGCAGATCCATGTCCGTAATCCCGGCATTCAGCTTTTCATCGGCCCGTTCGAGCGTGTACCAGAAGACCTGCCCGAGGCCCGACGTATTCGGGCCCATTTCCGGCGTGCCGTAACCGTCGGGAATCCGGTCTCCGACTTCCTGGAGGCGTTCCATCACCAGGCGGCGCGCGAAGTAGATGTCCATGTCATCTTCGAAGTACACCGCCACGTACGAGAGGCCGAACAGGCTCACCGAGCGAATCTGCTTTACCCGGGGCAGGCCCGCCATTGCGGATTCTACCGGAAACGTGAGGAGTTGTTCAACGTCCTCCGCCGCCAGACCTGGCGACTCGGTATAAATGTTGACCTGGGCGGGCGTTACGTCGGGGAATGCGTCGATCGGAACGGTCACGACCGCCCGCCAGCCCAGAAAGGCCACCGCGCCGAAGGCGATCAGCACCAGGACTTTGTAGCGCACCGAGGTTTCAACCAGTTTTTCTAACACGGAGCCCCTCTAATGCGCGTGGCCGCCGCCCAGCGAGGACTTGAGCAGCAGCGACTTCAAATGAAACACGCCGGCAACCGCGATTTCGTCCCCGGCCTGCAGCCCGGCTGAAACAACCGTCCAGTCGCCCACGGTTGCACCGGCGACGATCGATTCCGCGTGAAACTCATGGCCGGCTTCGATTTTGAACACGGTCGGTGTATCGTCGATCATTGTCACAGCGGCGTTCGGTACTGCCAACACCGGTTCCCCGCTGCCCGTAACGATCTCCACCTCGACAAATTGTCTCTCGTGCAGCTCGTCGTCCGGATTGTCTACTTCAATTCGGACGCCGTGCGTACGTGTGGTCTCATCAACGCGGTGGTAGCGTTGAACAACCGTACCGTGAATCCAGTTGATACCGTCCGGACTGACTCGCGCGGACATCCCCGTGTGGATGTCAGGCGTGCCCACGGCGATCGGTCTGGCTTCCACCCACATTACGGACTCGTCACTGATATCGAAGAGCACGCGGCCGGGTTCGATCAATTCGCCCACGATGAAGTTGTCCTGCAAGACGGTCCCTGCCTGCGGAGCCAGAAGAACGAACACACCGCTGGCCATGTCCGCATCGGCGGAATTCATCAACGCGTGCGCATGCGCCTCTGTCATCCCGTAGGCGAGTACTCTGGCCAGCGCCAGTTGACGGGCTACGCGCGCCTCCGTGTAACGTCGCTCGGACACGGATTCCGAACCGAGGCTCCTTGCCCGTTCCCATTCCCGGTTGGCAACAATCAATTCGCCCTGTGCTTCGGCCATGGCTACGCTGGACAGCGTCACCATCCGCTGGCCGGCGCGGACCGACTCGCCGAGGATAACGTGGCGGGCGACAACCTGAGCCGTAATGCGGGGGGTAACGCGAGAGGACTTGTACATATTGATCCCCACGTTACCGGGCACGCGAATGGTCTCGCCCAACGCCCGTCGTGCCACGCGGTCGACGGCAATGCCGGCAGCGCGTTGCTCCTCGGCGCTCAGTTCGATTTTCCCGGACGCTTCGCCTTCCGGCTTCTCGTGGCCGGCATCCTCCGCAGAGACAGGGGCAGCCATCGCCAGGGTCACGCACAATGCAAAGAGTGTCCGGGTGTTCATCGGTGTTTCTCCATTTCCATTCGCCCGAGACGACGATTCAACGGTTTGTGCCGTATCCAATCCAGGCGTCGATCTGTCCCGATGCGGACAACCACTCAAACCATGCCCGCCACAACGATTCCCGAAGGTTCAGTGCGCTCTCCCGTACATCCAGTGACAGTCCTGCCTGCACAAGGTAGTCCGTGGTGCCGACGTCGCCGGCTTTCCAAAGCGTCCGCAGTTGTTCCTGCTGCCGGGTGAGGCTCGCCTGACCGGTCTTCTGCCAGTCTTCCCACGCGGCCAGCGCCAGCTGGTAGCGTTCGGTCGCGCTGATCAGGCGGGCACGCGCGCGGCGCGACACGTCTTCCGCGTCCTGCTGCGCCGCGCGGTGTTCGGCGGCGGCCCCGTCCACTTCGTCCCTGAAGCGATTGAGCAACGGCAGCGGGATCGACAATTCCGCAACCGCGAGCCGGTCGCCTGCCTCGCTGCCGCTCCCCACGTTCAGAGTCGGATCGGGCCGTCGTTCCCTGCGCCGAAGCATTACAAGCGCCGCTGCCGCATCCTCCCGGCGCCTGGCGGCGAGGACCTCCGGGAGCGCCCCGATCAGGGACTTGACATCCGCGCCTTCCGGCACGTCCGGTAGAGATGCGGGTAGTGGAGGCCACTGTGACACTGGCAGGTCCGTAGCGAGTCCGCGGACGGCCTGCCTCGCCTCGGCAAGCGCCGCCGCCGCGGTAGCGTTCCGGATTCGCGCTTCCAGGTAAGCCAGCCGCGCCAGATCCAGCTCCACCAGGTTCAAGTCGCCCGTCTCGAATCGGCGCTGCGCAAGCGCTGCGAACTCCTGCATCAGCGCTCGCCGTGACGAAGCGAGGCTGTCGCGTTCGGCGCTGGTCCAGTGGGCGGCCAGGCCGTTCAGCAGGTTGATGGTTACGCTGCGGCGTACAAGGGCGACCTCCGCCTCGGCGACCCGCCGCTGGGATTCCGCCAGCGCTCCGCGGGCCCTGCCCTTACCGCCCCAGTCGATCGTATATCCGATGCCGATCCAGTAGCGGGTTTCGTGGGTTCTTTCGTAGTCTGCATTGATCTCCGGGTTGTATAGCGGTCGCGACGCGGCGTCTCGATAGCTCCTTCTCGCCTCCAGCGCTTCTCGGGCCGCCTTGACACGGGGGTTCGCGTGGACAATATACTGAACGAATTCGCGGAGCGCAGGATCGGCCGGCGCAACGGTTGCACCGCCGTTGCCGGCGGCCCCGGCGACACACGGCGCGGTTACAATGACGCACACTCCGAGGATGAACCCGCACAGTGTTTTTCGCATAAATCCGGTTCCGATTTCAGTTCGCCGCCGAATGCGCAACGAGGATCGCCGCGCGGGTTCCTGCAACGCCCAGAGAGCGATTCAATAATCGGATAAGGCGACCGGGGAAGTCACCCAAAAACGGCGCCGGGACGATTTTACTCGTCCCGACACCGGCACACGCGCCAGCCCACACCCGATGTACACCTTCACGCGTGCATCTGCGCGTTTCGGCTCATACCCGGCGATTTAATGTTACCTGTTGCTAATAGGCGAAACCCAGACTGACGCCGCCCCAGACCTGGTTTTGCTCGTCTCTGGAGTTGATGTCTTCGATCCAACGAATGATGCCGATATTCGCCGAGACTGAGAAGAGGCTGTGGCTTGCGCTTAGTGAAACCGACCCGCCGACGTGGTTGAATTCGAACTTGTCGGTGCCGTCACTGTATCCTATATCGCCGGAGACACCGAGGGACACGTTGCCCTCAGGCGTCAGTTGGACTTCGTGACCGATACTGCCGTTGAGATACCAGTAATCGAACTGACCCAGGTCGCGGTAAAGCGTAAGTGACGGGGATGCCAAAACATCCAGGCTCAGGCCGGCGAAAAACTCCGTGGTAAGTCTGTCGCCCTTCGCCAGGCTTGGAAAAGTGTATTGAATCATCCCCAGAGTAACCCCCAAGTTTTCGTACTCTTCTCCCAGATTGCGGTCGTATGATAACGTGAAGTCGAGCTCATCGCCCGCGTCCTGAATGCTCCTCTGTTTGAGCGCTGCCGAACCCCAGATGTTGAAAGCAACACCGGATTCACCGAAGCCAACGGTCAGCGATGGTTGCGCCGTGGGCTTGTCCGTGAAAACGACGCCCCGGAAGATATAGTGGGAGACGAGATCCACGCCGCCCTCTACAGAAATGTTCTCAATCTGGGCGGTCGCCGGACTGGCAAACAGGATAAGGGTGAGAACCACAAGTAGCGTGCGAGTTGGCATATTCTTCATTCCTCCATACGTTTTGGTGATATCCATTGCGGATTTCACCGGGACCGGAAGTTGACGATACGTTCGTGAATTCGTACTGAGGGAAAATTCCGTGGAGGTTGCGGCTCGGGTTCTTTAATCCGTGCGAAGGAGATCCGGCAGCCTGGATCGGACCAACTGGGGAATTCCTGCAAATACCAAAACGACTAATCTTAGGGTCGCATCGGTACAATGTCAAGTTGAATTTTCTCGAGCCCGGACACGTCGCGAATCGGCCCGGGAGCACATCGCGCGCCTTGTTGGATCCTGCCGTGTGTAATTTCCGAATCCATCGGGAGTCAATGAAGGCGTACCGGCATCCTGTTCGTGTCAATCGCCTATTCGTGTATGTTGAGACCGTAAATCCAGCAGCGCGTTTCCCTGGCTGTCCCTTAAAACAAGCGTCGTTTCGTATTTGTCGACACCGGTAAACCGATTGACGATCTTTCCCTCTATACCCAGGCCGAAATCCATGTATTTCCACGTCATCGTTTCCGACTCTGCGTCCCACGCGCCAACCCAGAAACTGTGCCCGCCGTCAGAGTCGAACGCCCACTTGTGAAACTGACAGCTATCCGCGTCAAACCGGTGGATCTCACGCGTTTCCTTGTCGCCGCTCCGGCTGGAAACCTGTTGGTACCGCCCGCTCAGAATCCATTCGGCAGTAGAAGTACCTCGCAACTCGACACCGACGAGCGACCAGGCAGCGGGCTTGACAATAACGTGATGTTTCCAGTTCCCTAACCACCTGTCGAGGACCCTTGCATCCATCGATTTTTCAGCTGCTCCCGAACCGGCAGCCAAAATCACCACGAATACAGCAACGGCCGCCGCCAGGCATGTCGTTCTCATATGCCATCACTCTCTGACAATGATCGTCTGCGCCACCCTCGAACCCGGATTCACGAAGCCGTCAAGGTAAAGGTATCAGTGTTCTGTCCCGGAAATGAGTTGCCCACAATCCGGCCGTCGAGTCGCCCCTCTTAGACGCAACCCCTACCTCACGAACAGCATGTCGCGGTACGTCGGCAGCGGCCACAGATCGTCCGGAATCACTCTCTCCAATCGGTCCGCCACCTCGCGCACCGCATTCATCGCAGGGATCACATTGTCGCGCATGTGGACCACCTTGGACGAAATCTCGTCTCCGCCGAGTTCTTCGTTTTGCGTGTCGAGCTCGTCCAGCGCATCGCTCAATTCATCGAACAAGCCAGAAACCCTCATGATGTTTCTTTCGAGACCCTTTGTGGAGCCGTCCGCCTTCTTCGTCCCGTTCAGCGCCGACGTGAGCTGCTTCAGGTAGGTGACCGCGGCAGGCAGGATCATGCAGCGGGCCATGTGCGCCGCCGTTTCGCCTTCGATGTTGATCTTGATGAAGTACTGCTCGCTGAGCACCTCCAGCCTGGCCGCCAGTTCGCGTGGCGACAGGACGCCGTACTTGTCGAAAAGCTCCTCGTTCCCGGGCGAGGCGAGCGCAACCAGCGCATCGATCGCCGAGCCCGCGTTGTGCAGCCCGCGGCCCGCGGCCTCCTCGACCCACTCGGTCGCGTAATTGTCGCCGTTGAAAATGATCCTCTTGAAGGACGGGATCTCGTTGGCCAACAGCGTCCAGAGCGCATCGTCGATCGAGGTGCCGGCGTCCACGATCGGCTCCAGCAGCTCGGTCCAATTGTCGATTGCCTCCGCCACGATTGTGTTGAGGACGGTTGCCGACAGCGAGATATTCGCCGACGAGCCGACCGCGCGGAACTCGAACTTGTTCCCTGTGAATGCAAATGGAGACGTGCGGTTGCGGTCTCCGGAATGGCGCGTAAGGTCGGGGAGGACATTGACTCCCAGGCCGAGGAGGCCATCGTGTTCCCGCTTCTGGGCCTTGCCGGATTCCTCAAGCTGGTTAAAGATGTCTTCGAGCTGGCTGCCCAGGAACACCGAGATGATCGACGGCGGGGCTTCATTGGCGCCCAAACGGTGATCGTTCCCGGCGCTTGAGACGCTGGCCAGGAGCAGGTCCTGGTGCTGCTCGACCGCGCTCATCACCGCGGTACAGAAGAACAGGAACATAAGGTTGTCATGAGGCGTGTCACCCGGATCCAACAGGTTGCGTTCCGAAGTGCCGAAGGACCAGTTCACGTGCTTGCCGCTGCCGTTGATCCCTGCGAAGGGCTTCTCATGCAAGAGGCAGATGAATCCATAGCTGCGCGCGTTTCGCTCCAGGACCCTCATCGTCAGCTGCTGATGGTCCGACGCCAGGTTCGCGTTCTCGTAGACCGGCGCCATTTCGTATTGCCCCGGCGCCACCTCGTTATGGCGCGTCTTCATTGGCACCCCCAGCCGGTACAGGTCCATCTCGATGGACTGGATGCACGCCAGCACTCGCTCGTGGATCTGTCCGAAATAGTGGTCGTCGAGTTCCTGCCCCCTCGGAGGCTTTGCCCCGAAGAGTGTTCGACCCGACGTCATGAGGTCGGGTCTGCGGTAGTAGAACTCACGGTCCACGAGAAAGAACTCCTGCTCGGGACCGAGGCTGGCGGTAACCATCCCGGCGTCGATATCAAAGAGCTTGAGCGCTCGTCGCGTGACCCGGTCGAGTGCGTCCATCGACCGGAGCAGCGGGATCTTGGCGTCAAGACTCTCTCCAGTCCAGCTGGAAAAAGCAGTGGGAATGCAGAGGTACGTTGCCGACTCGCCGCCCATGATGAAAGCGGGAGAGGTAGGATCCCAGGCCGTATAGCCGCGTGCCTCGAAGGTAGCCCGTAAGCCACCCGATGGGAACGACGACGCGTCCGGCTCGCCCTGGACGAGTTCGTCGCCGCCGAACTCGGTGATGGCGCGGGCGTCTGCGCCCACCTTCAGGAAGGAGTCGTGCTTCTCGGCAGTGTGCCCCGTGAGCGGCTGGAACCAGTGCGTATAGTGGGTCGCGCCCATGGAGAGTGCCCAGTCTTTCATCGCCGCAGCCACCGTGTCCGCAATATCGGAATCGAGTTGCTTTCCGTGGTGAATCGTCCGGACGAGCTGATTGAAAACGTTTTCCGGAAGCCTGGACTGCATTTCGCGCAGTCCGAAAGTGTCTTTACCGAACATGTCAGGCAGGAGTTCTCGGTCGCCCGATCGGGATTCGGGCTTACGGTCCCAGGTTTTGGCGGCGCTGACGGAATCGAAACGTCTCTGGATCCTCATTGTGAAGTCCATCCTTTTGAAATGGTGTGGTTGCGCGCATGTGGTTTCCAGCCCCCCGTCGGCGCGCCGAGTGCATTATGATCTCCGGAAACTGAAACAGCCGGGGTCCAGTCTCGGATGCTGTTTTAGAATCCCCATACGAATATCCGGTACACGTTCATTCCGTTCCTCCGTTACAGTATCGGGTACACGCCTACTCGAACCAATATGAAAAAAGATCCGCCTGCCTCAAGTAGAATTTCAGCCTGATCTTCTTACCCTTCAGAGGATCCAGATCCGCCCGTTCCATCCACGTCAGCCGATGGGAGATCGCGTCTCCGTCCAACGCGGCGCACCGGACCACGGCGTACTCAGGCGCGTGATACCCGTCCTGCTCGATTACGGACGCCGACAGTTCCCCGCCCGCGGCATTCGCGTTCACATGGAGCCGGCCGCCCGGACAGACGAACATCGCCGTTACCACCCACCCCGCCTGCTCCCCGGCGCACAGACTCGCAAATCCGTCTCGCCTCAGCCTGGCGAGGCCCGGAAGATTGACGTATGACAACCCGTGGCCGTGCACCCTCATCCCGTAATAGAACCAGAGTTCGTCGCCCACCGTCACCGGCGAGTTCGCGGGCCAGACAATCCCGGAGTCCAGCCCGCCGGGAGTTGTATCCAGAAAAGGCACGCGCCCCTCCGACCGGTTCCAGCGAACACCGTCCCGGCTCGTTACCAGCTCGATGTAACAGCGGCCCAGCATCGCGGAATGCGCCGGCCAGTCCGGCAGCCGATAGGGAAACCGTTTGGGTCGTTCTTCGGCGAATCCTTCGTGCACGCACAGCAATCCAACGTACATCCCCTCGTAGAAAAAGACACCGATTGTCTGGAACTCGGTACCGTCGGGGTCATCGCCGTCCGGCGCAAGCACTGTCTCGAGCTCCGACCACCCGGTGAGATCCTCGCTTTCGCTCCGAGCAATCAGTCGAACCGCGGTACCGTCCGGATCGATGGATTGACCCGGACTCGCTACCTGGGGGCGGAAATACGCCACGTACCGCCCGATGTCCGCGTCCCACCCCGCCAGGCAGTTCAGCCCGTCTGAATGACCGATCCGGCTTGGCACGGCCACCTTCTCCGGGCCGGACCACCGTACGCCGTCCGGCGAGAAGCTGATGCTGGATGGATAGTATATCATCTTGTACCGTCGGGCACCATCCATTTCGCGATCGTCGATGACGACGCACGGCAAACTCCCCGGAGGCTCGAATAAAACATTG
Organism: Candidatus Latescibacterota bacterium; assembly: GCA_963662665.2. GTDB lineage: Bacteria > Latescibacterota > UBA2968 > UBA2968 > JAAXHE01. Next base: position 362,274 of record CAXXJS010000010.1, on the reverse strand, counting down.
TTTTCGGTGCTTCCGTTGATTTCGACCCGCCCTAACGCCGGAAGCCGCCAGTGAATCCCGTTATGCGACTCCGCGTAGGCCACCACCGGCGTCCCGCCCCCGTACCCGAAGTCCGTGATTCCCGGCGGTTTCATCTGATAATACATCTGAAACAAGCCCGAATGGCCGCGAACCGCCGACGTGGGGGTCAGGCTGTCGTTCGGTTTCTCAACGCCGCCCTCCCGCGGAACCTCGTCCTCCTCATACCGCACGCCCTCCCTCGCGTCGTGGAATTGATTTCCAACGAGCAGCGGATTTCCGACGTATTTGACCGGCGAGTGATATTTGCGGTAAACACGAAAGGTCTCCGCGATTTCCTCGTCATCGAGAAACAAGCGGCGGTTGTCGTTCAACAACATGGTAGAACGCATCGCGAATCCTCGGGATGTCGGTATGACTTAATAAACGGCCGAGCCAATAATATTTCGGTCCACCACCTCTACCAGACAGGTAATTTGGCATCTACGGAAGGGCTTGTCAATGGGTATGGATTCCCGATCACGAAAAAAGGTCGGGAAATCCCGACCTCCTACGCTATTGCCGACGAATTGTGTGACGGCCGGCAGACCATCGTTTGACAAACGACGGGCAATACAGCACTGACTGATTGCAAAGAACGGCGAGTTAACGCCAAACTACTTGAAAAAACCCTCCCACTTGCCGGCAAAGGACTCTTGCCTACCCTCCCGCGGACATCCCGAACACCGCGGCGAAAAGGACAAAATCCGCAAAGCTGACCTGCTCGTCGCCATTCAGGTCCAGGTTCACGTCGAAATTCGGATCGCCGGAACTTGCGCCGAAACTGCGGGCAAAAATCACGAAGTCGCTGAACCCGACAGTTCCGTCTCGGTCGAAGTCGGCGCGTCTCGGATCGATGACGGGCGCGTCTTCGTAGACCGGTTGCCCGCGAACAGCGATACCCCGTGGCCCGTCTTCCAGCGTGAGCGTCTTGCGAATGAACCCCGATGCCGCATCGATAAACAGCAGTTCGTTCGAGTCCTGGTTGGCCGCGTAGATGGTCTTGCCGTCGGCGGAGACGGCAATGTCGCGCGTTTCTCGCCCTCGCGACGACCACTTCAGAATGACACGATTCAGTTCGGTATTGATAACCAGCACCCTGGCATTGGTCCGATCCGTCGCATACAGGCGTTTACCGTCCGGCGAGAGGGCAAGCCTGAAAATGCTCGCGGCGGGCTGATCGATTTCACTTACAATCTCGTATGTATCGGTATCGATTACCGTAATGCCAGCCCCGTTTCCGCTACGTCCGAACCTGGACACATAGAGACGTTCTCCCGAGGGAGAAAGCAGCAGGGACCGCGGCGAAACGGCAACGTCGATCCGCTGGGTCACCTGACCGGCTTCGATATCCACCACCACCACCTGATTCCCATCGATGTCCGCTGCGTATAACCACTTTTCCCCAGGCCCCACGGCAATACCGAACGGGCCGCGTGTGGCTTCACCCTCACCGGAAACGGGAATGGAAATGCGCCGCCTTTCCCGCAGACTGCCCACGTCCACGACGGAAACGGTCTGGTCCGCGGCATTGCTCACGTATACGCTCGACCCGTTTCGAGGCATCGCCAGATCCAGCGGCTCGCGCCCCACGCGGGTCACCAGGACTTCGTGCGTGGATGTATCGATCGCCATCAGCTTGTTTTCCGCGCCATCCGCGTCGACGCCGTTGTTGGCCACGTACACAAATCGCTCGTCGGGTGTCAACAACACGCTCAAGGGGTCGCCCCCCAGCGGAATCCGGGCCACTTCGCGGTCCAGGCCCGTATCGAAGACGGCCAACTGCCTCGAACGACGCAGCGCCACGTATACGACCGGCTCACCGGATAGCGCAAGCACTTCAAACCGCAGTTCCGGCAATTCCTCGGCTGGGTAGATAGTCTCGTTGCCCTGACTGTCCTGCGCCCGGAACCGGTAGGTAATCACCGTTCCGCGCTCCCGCCCCGGAAACTCGGCGGAATAAAACTGTCCATGTTCACGCTGCAACACCAGCGTCCGGACGGGTCCGCCGTCAGTCCGGTAGTCCACCTCCACCAAAGAAATCGGATCCTCATCCAGTATGCGCACGTGCAGCCGATACGGCCCGGTCGGGCTCGGCGTGTTGTTCGGAAGAACGGCAGGTTGAACGTCCGGATAGCCCGGAAGCGCAGTGCCGAGCGTAAAGTTGACTTCCGCTACGCTCCTGCCGCCGGGAACCCGAATCGCGTCGGCCACGTCACGGATCGCCCGGTTGTCGAAATATTCCTCGGGGAAACCGGATTCGAACTCCGTGTAAATGCCGCCGAAATTCCGCGTGGTCACCGATCCGCCCACCGGTTCGATGCCCACGTGATATTCACCTGGCGGCAGACCCTTGATTTCATAGGCCCCGTCACCGCCCATCCCCCGGTTCTCACCTGCCGTACCGGAAAGTACGCCAGCGGCGAACGCACCGGAATCCGCGCGGTATGCCACCACGTGTACCCCGAATGCCCCCTCGCCGTCCCGGTGTGTCACCCGTCCGGAAATTGCGCCCGTAGACGTTATCGCCGCGGTCGACGGGTAGAGCGCAGCGACCCCCGCCCGGTCGTCGGTGGTAAGGGTCCTTTCCTCGCCGAAGTAGAAGGGATACATAGACGGACGAACCGTCGGCTCACCCGCCAGCGGCGAATGGGCAAGGCCCAACAGGTGACCGATCTCGTGGGTCAGCACGTCCTGCATATCCACCAGGCTGCTCTCCTCGTCGGGATTACCCACCGAATAGGAATAGTCTCGCCCGTTGAAAACAATATCGACGTCGGTAATGTGTCCCTGAACGTCCCAGTTCATCCGTGCAAACGCGATCACGCCCCCGCCGCCGCGTTCGGGAAAATTCCGGGCGCTCCGGTCAAAAGTAATGACGTTCTTACCGTCTGTGGTTGATACTTCCAGATCGGCAACGCCGCGATTCCTGAACGCCGCGAATGAAATGGGCACGTCCTCCCAGGCGACGAAACTGTCACGTACCAGGCGTTTCACATGGTCGGCAAAATAGGGAAACTGGTCGATTTCGAGCCAGAATTCAATTGCGCGAGCCTTTCCGGCGGGCCAGCGGACCGTGACAATCTGCCGCTGGTTGTTCCTGTGCATTTGAAACACGTAGGCAGACACGGGAGCCGCGAAAAAACAGCCCGCCAGGGCGAGCGCGACAAGCCAAACGCACAATCGAGGCGTCCCGATTCCAAAATAACGTCTCACGAGTCAATCCTGTTGTATAAGCACGGGTTCAGGCGTCTCCTGGTCCACGTACCACACTTCCTGCCATCCGTCTCCGTCCAGGTCCGCCCGCGCTTCGGCAACGAACGTCGACCCTTCCACCGTTACCCGAAAACGGAATCTGCCGGGAACATCGTTTAGTTTCAGTATGTCGGCATTTTTTTCACGGTCTATGGGGAGATAAGTTCCATATTCCTGCATGTGGGCGCTTTCCAGCCCATAGATCAATTCGAGGTGCATCCGGGCGCGCGTACGTTCGATATCTTCGGAAGACTGCGCCGTGAGCCGGTAGATCACCAGCGCGCAGAATGCGACAAGCAGAAGGGCCGGCACGAGATGCTTCCTGACGGACGGGCCACGTTCCGATGCTTCCGGCACGGCTATTCCTCCCCTGTGAGTGCCGTCTCGGCCCAGGCCTGAACGTGGAGCCGCTCTTCGGCGGCCGTCTCCCATCGCGGGACGACCTCTATAGTATCATGAAGCGCGGAAACGGGTTCGGCGGGAGCGAACGGCCTGGCCACCCCAGGCGTCCAGATACCGTTGCCGTCGACGTCACCGAAGCCCAGTACCCGGTAACGCCCGGGCGGTATCGATTCCAATAAATAGGTGGAATTTCCGGGCGCAACGGTGACTCCGTGCGCGCGGTCGGATCGGGATAGAGATCGCAGCTGCACCACGATCGGCGTTTCGGAGGAGACGACCGCACCACTCACGGCGCCCTGGTCGTCAGGGGACGCAACCGTGAACCGGAACACAATCTCACCTTTGGCAGGGTTTCCGGAATGGTCGGAAAGCGTGCTTGCCTGTCCCTTCAGAACGTAGCTCTCGCCGGCGGCCCACAACTCGTCGGGCTGAAACGCAAGCCGGTTGGCATGAGGCCACGAAAACCGTCCAGCAGGGGCGTCCGTACTGTCGGAAAGTGCCCAGAACTCGGGAATCGGCTCGGGAGCCATGGCCTCGCTGAAATCGATCCGTAGCCCGGCGTTTTGCGAAACATCCCGTACTCCCGCGTCCGGTTCAAGGCGAACCGGATTGGGCGCTCGTCGGTCGGGCTGACCCTCGCCACGCACGGTAGCCGCTTCGCCAGACGCAATCGCGTTGCCGAACCGGTCGGCAATCCCGCCCAGATCCACACGGTATTCCATTCCCGCCGCCTGCGGCCCTGTAACCAGCCACACACGGTTGGAATCCCCGGCGTCGGTGTAGACCGCCTCCACCTCGAGGAACCCGTCGGCCCCGGAAATGGTGGGCGGCGAGGTCAGGTCAACGGGTTCGTCGAAACGCAGGGACAGCCTGCGCCGATCGGGTGTCCGCGCCGAAACAAAACGCGGCGGCACGCTATCGCGCGCCGCCATCTTCAGCAAGCCCAAACGCACACTGCTATCGCCCGTACGAAGCGAGACGTCCCCCGGCGGAACCGCAAGCGGTTCACCGGGCTGATACGCCTGATCGCGGTCCCCGTCGCGGAACGCAAATACCCGGTACCGCCCGGCGTCCAATCGGACAAAACGAAACGTTCCGTCCACGCCGGGCTGTGTCACGTAAGCAGGGGAGGCGGCTGCGGGATCGGGGTCGTCGGCTCCCGTAAGATCGTACGCCCATACGTATACCTGCCCCCGTTTTCCTGCACGCACGAGGACGCGTCCGTGGATTTCGCCGCGACTCAACCGATGGCCGGTGGAGAACGCGAAACTGTAGGACGCGTCCATACGATTGAACGATTCGTCGGAACTCGCAGCGCCCACCGACACCACGTAGGTCCGGTCCGTACGGAGGTCCTCCCGTGGTCGAATTTCCAGTTCCCGTCCGCGCCATTTGAAATCCGGATTGGTGGAAAAGCGGGGCGAAATGAAAATCGCCCGCGCCACCGATCGGCGGTCCATCGCTTCGCTGAACCGGATGCGGATACGGGTGTGCGTTTCAACCCCCACGGAATCGGCAACAGGGATCGTGTGGACCACCCGGGGCGGGATCACATCCGGTGGTCCGCCGGGCGGCGGCATGGGGTTTGCGCACGCTCCCGCGAGAAACAGGAAAACGCCCGTCAGGAAACGGGTCGCCCTCTCCCACGTAGCGGAACGTGGGGGTATCCTGTCTGGGCGGCGGCCGACTTCCGTGTCCGTTCTCACGCCATTACGCTCTCGGATGCGCCTGCCGATAGGCCTTTTTCAGGCGTTCCACGCTCACGTGGGTATAAATCTGCGTCGTGGACAGGCTCGCGTGCCCGAGCATTTCCTTGACCGCGTTCAGGTCGGCTCCTGCGTCCAGCAGATGGGTGGCAAACGTATGCCGCAAGGTATGCGGCCCCAACCGGCCTCTGCCCGTCGCCATTTCGAGATGACCCACGACCCGGTCCTGAACTCCGCTTGCGCTCAACGCCCTGCCTGAACGGCTGAGGAAAAAACGTCGCCGATCACGCTCAGGCGCATCGGCCTGCAAGAGTTCGGAACGACGGGCCAGATACCGGCGCAGGGCTTCCCGTGCGGGTCTCCCTACGGGCACGAGTCGTTCCTTACCGCCCTTCCCGGTCACCCGGACGGTTCCGCCGTCCAGGTCCAGGCTATCCATACTGATTTCCGCCAGTTCCCGCAAACGGATACCGGAACTGTAGAATAACTCGAGAATCGCCCGGTCTCGCAAACCCAACGCCGTATCCGGCGACGGATGCTCCAGCACCCGCCGCACTTCCCCGGGATCCAGATGTACCGGCAGGGTCTTCTCCTGCCTTGGCGGGCGGACCTGCAGCGCAGGATTCCTCTCCATGCGACCAAGGCGACAGAGATAGGCAAGAAACGTGCGCAGCGAAGCCAGCTTCCGCGCGATTGAACGCCTGCCGAATCCGGCGCCGTTCAAATGCCCCAGGAATGCCCGTACGTCCTCGCGTGCGACCCCCCTCACATCCGGATGTTCGGCGCCCCATCGGACCTGCATGAAAGAATGGAACCGCTCCAGGTCCGTCCCGTAGGCCCGGCAGGTATGCGTCGACAATCGACGCTCGCTGGCGAGATGGCGAAGAAATTCGGTTATCTGATCCTGCATATAAAGGAGTTCCTGCAGTGTGTACGGTGACCCGGCCCGGTAGAAACGTTCGCGGACCCGTGGACGGGCCTGGTCGGTTTCCGGTTCGAACCGGGGGCGCCAGGAACCGCGCGACGTCCTGCTTACGCTTTTTCGTTCTCCCGATCCGGCGCCGTATGCCTGCATTTCAGGCACCGCACGGACGTCCGCCCGTTTCGACCGGTATGCTCTGCCAGAAACGGTCCTTCACACACCGGGCATGGCAGGTTCAACGGCCGGTCCCAACTCGCGTACGTGCATTTCGGGAAATTGCCGCAACTGAAGAACGTCCTGCCCCGTCGACTGCTGCGTTCCTTGAGCTGTCCGTCGCAATCCTTCTGCGTGCAGGGCACTCCCGTCGAAATCGACCGCGTATTTCTGCACTCGGGGTACGCCGAGCATGCCAGAAAACGCCCATTCCGTCCCGTACGGATCGCCATTTCCGATCCGCATTTCTCGCACACCTCGCCCGATGGTTCCTGCTCGGGAGCCTCGAGTGGATGGGTGTTGCGACACTCCGGAAATCCGGAACAGGCCAGGAAGCGCCCGTTTCGGCCCCATTTGATAACAAAGACGTTGCCGCACTTCTCGCAGATTCTGTCGGTCTTCTCCTGAAGCGAGGCCTTCAATTGTCTTCGCTGGCCTTCGGCCCGGTCAAGATCCCTGGAAAACGGCCCATAGAAATCTTCCACCACCTTCACCCAGCCCACCTCGCCATTTTCGACCTGGTCGAGTTCATCTTCCATTCGGGCCGTGAAGTCCACGTTAAAGACATCTGGAAACGCCTGCGCCAGAATGTCGTTGACCGTGCGACCCAGATCGGTCGGCGCAAACCGGCCGCCATTTTTTTCCGTATAGTCCCTATCCTGGAGCGTGCTGATAATCTGAGCATATGTACTGGGGCGGCCAATTTCACGCGACTCCAACTCCTTGACGAGGGTCGCCTCGGAAAACCGCGGCGGGGGCTTTGTGAAATGCTGCTCTGGCAACAGCGCCATCATCATCAGTGAGTCGCCCTTATTCAACCCTTCAGGAAGACGCGTCTGGTTCTCCTCCTTCTCTTCGTCCGTCCCTTCGGTATATAGCGCCGTAAAGCCGGCGAACTTCAACTCCGAACCGGTTGCGCGCAATTCGTACTCGCCCGCGCGGATATCTACCGTCGTCCGATTGTATACGGCAGGCGCCATCTGGCACGCGATAAACCGATCCCAGATCAGTCGATACAGTCTTGCCTGATCCGTCGTCAGATTTTCCTTGACGGCCTCCGGTGAAAATTCGATACCGGTGGGCCGGATCGCCTCGTGGGCATCCTGTGCCCCCTGCCCCTTCCGGTAGGACCTGGCACGGGGCGGGAGATAGGCTTTTCCGAACCGTTGACGGATGTAGTCCCTCGCCGCGGAGACGGCCTCGTTTGCCAGCCGGGTGGAGTCGGTTCGCATATACGTGATCAGTCCGGTCGTTTCAGCCGCATCCGTCGTCTCGCCGCCAACCTCAACCCCCTCGTATAGCTGTTGTGCAACCTGCATCGTCTTGCGTGCGGTAAACCGCAGCCTTCGGGACGCCTCCTGCTGGAGCGTGCTCGTAATGAAGGGCGGGGCCGGATTGCGCCGCTGTTCCCGTCGTTTTACGTCTGCGATCCGATATCCTGAACCGATGGATTCATTCAACGCATTCGCGTCTGCGGGAATTTCCCCGGGATCCGCCGACAGCTCCCGAAGGTCCGATAAAATAGCGTCCACCTCATTCCGGTTCTTTATCTCCCTCTTCTCGCCTTTGTGCCGGAATAAGCGCGCTTTGAACGGGACGGTATCCTCCCGCTTCAACTTTACGTCTACCGTCCAGTATTCTTTCGGAACAAACGCGACAATCGCCGCCTCGCGCTCGCAGATCAGGCGAAGCGCAACCGATTGAACCCGCCCCGCGCTCAAACCGCCATGAACCGTTTTCCACAGAAGCGGGCTGACCTTGTACCCCACGAGGCGATCCAGAACCCTGCGGGCCTGCTGCGCGTCTACTTTTCTGGAGTCGATCCTGGAAGGGTTGGCCACCGCCTCCCTCACCGCCCGTTCCGTAATCTCGTTGAACATCACCCGCTGTGCATCGCCTCCCCGCTTGAGCGCTTCGGCCACGTGCCAGGCAATGGCTTCGCCCTCCCGGTCGGGATCCGTCGCCAGAATCAATTGGCCGGCCGACCGTGCGGCCGACCGGAGCTCCTTGACGAATTTATCGCGTCCGCGAATGGTCCGGTACGTGGGTTTGAACCCGTTTTCGACGTCAATGCCCAGTTCCTTCTGGGGCAGGTCCCGCACGTGGCCCATGCTGGCCATAACCCTGAATTTTTTTCCGAGGAATTTGTTGATCGTTTTCGCCTTGGCAGGCGACTCGACCACCACAAGCGCATCCGGCATATTGTCTCCCAAAAGAACGAGCCACTTCGAATAATATCATCGAGTGACTCACCACGGTTCGGGCACGTTGTTTAACGCCCGGCGGCAGGTTCACATACCTTAGAAAAGCGCCGCCTGGCGATCTCTCCGGGTTCATCGTACGACGCACGTAACGCATCCGACTCAAAAATACGAGCCCCCCAATAAAAAGTCAAGACTAAACTAATAACTTACTTTAAAAACATTTAATTACGCGATCCAGTGCCAGACGCCAGGCGGCGATCCGCCGCGATGCAACGGGCGACCACACCGCCTGGACGAGGGTTGTGCAGCCGGTCGTCGACATATGTCCTTGCGCGTCGTTGCGGGGCGTTTCTCAGACAGTGGACGGGGGCGCCGTTCGGACTCGCCTGCCCTGTCGTTCCGATCGCACCACGATGGCTTCAGCGATCAACAACACGAGCGCCAGGCCCAGAGCAAGCCGCCAAAGTTCCCGTCCCCCACGCGCTTCCCGGACTGCGCGCGCCAGTGAAGCCTGCGGTTCCACAAATCGGAGACGGGCCCCCGCGAACGTTCTTTCCAGCCGCTGTGCCGAAACGGACGCAGGGTCCCCTTCACGGGCATCGATATGAACGGCGAATCGGTCCGCCAGTCGGTCCCTTGCGTAAATCTCCCATATACCGGGAATATCCACCTCGCCGACCGGCCACACCGAGTGTACGCCACGTTGTTCCGGCCAGATCGTTCGCGCCTCCCCCGCGGGTGGCTTCAGAAGGGCTTCGCGGGCCAGGACATCTGACCGGTTCCGAAACACCGTATCGCCCACGGAATAATCGGTCTGACCGGGAGATCCTGCCGCCAGATACCGGCTGAGTCGATGTATAAACGGAACGAAAAACCCTGTGAGAGGCAGGTCGGTCCAACGCAGATCGGTTTTCAAGCCGGCGGCAAACAACACCACACGACCACCCCCAATACTGGTTTCGGCAAGCGCAGGGTCGCCGTTCCGGAAGTGGAGAACAGGCTGAGACGTATCGCCCGGCCGTACCCGGCAGTACGCGTAAAACCGGGGACTTCGCAGCCCTTCCGTCGAAACGGCGCCCCGGAAAATCGCGTGATCGGGCGTTGGTTCGCGCAACCTGTGGTAGGTGTCGACCTGCCCGGGAGCGCCTTCAATGCCCACGAGTGAAGCCGGAAACAAGACCGGAAAAACAGCTGAATTGTAATACCGGAAATCCACCCGATCCCCCAGGATGAACATCAGGCCCATTCCACTTTGCACCCGATGTTCCAGGACCTTCAACGTCCCGGCGGGCAACCGGGGCAAATTAAACAATAAGGCCGCGTCCGTCTGTTGCAAGACATCCGCATTCAATTCATCCGGCCGTACCAACCGGACCGATACTGCCTGGTTCGGTACTGCTGCGAGGGCTTTTGAGACGAAATAGGTCTCGTCTTCGTTCTCTGCCACCAGCAGCACCCGGACGAGCTCCGGGATATTCAGAATCGACGTGTACACGTTATCCGCCGCCAGGTCGTCGTCGCCAAGCTCGACGCGCAGGGGGATCTGGCCCCCCCTTTCCGGAACGAACCTGAAGTGGAGACGCCGGGAGGTACCGATCTCGGTACGGATGACACGCTGACCGATCCGGCGACCGTCAAGGTAGACCTGTACCGCCGCACGCAGCCGGACGGGGCCTCCGTAATCCATCAGCGACACCCTGAGCGTGGAAGCGTTCCCGGCAGCAAGAATCCCATCGACGGGAGACGCCCGGCGGATGCCCATATTGTCCGGATCGGACGGGCGTACCGGAATGCAAAACACGGTGATATCCCGACCCTTGAAAAGCGTATCGGGTACCTCCGACCAGCCGTTTCGGGCGAAATCCGAGAAGACGAAGAGCTCTTTGTTCGGAATCCCGGTTTGAGAGGCACGTTCCAGCGCGGCTTCCAACGCGGGCCGGAAATTCGTCCCTCTGTGCGAGGGCTTCATTACCTCGAGCCGGGCCGCAAGTCGGTCTGGACGGACTTGCCCGATCTCCTCCACGCGATCATCCACCTGGAACAGACGTGCGTCGTCCCCGGCGTCGAACAGGTGCAGAACCTCTTTCGCCCGACTTCGGGCCCGGTCGAACAGGGTTCCCTCAGGCACCCTGTAACTCATGCTCAGAGATCGATCCAGAAGAAGCGCCGCAGACGTCCGCACAGCGCCGTTGCCGCCCACCCCTTTTAGCGCAGGGCGGGCGAATGCAAGCACCAGGAGCAATATGACCAGTGTGCGCAGAATCAACACCAGCACCTGCTTCAACCTGACCCGGCGCATTCGGTCCTGTTGCAATGTCTCCAGGAGAGCCACGTTGCTGAACGCAACGGTCACGGCCCGCCTTCGGTTTAACAGGTGAATCGCCAGCGGCAACAGTGCGGCCCACAATCCATACAACACGGCCGGTGATGAAAACGATAGACCAAACATCCCTGTCCAACCTGGAAACGCAAACTCACGCGTTCGAAACATCAAAACTGCGGCGGGGCGGAGGGGGACCGTCGTGCCGGTTCCGAACCTCGCAGGCGGGCCTTTTGCCGAAACCCCCGGGGCAGGGCCGGAGGTCCGCTCAGACGCGGGGTACCTGCCTTGCGCCGGACTGGTAATCTCACTCCACGTACAAAAAAAACCTGCTACTCAATCGATCGCAGGCTGTCGCACTTCGGGGGGCGCTACTATAAAATTCACGAATGAAGTTTCTCTTCTTCTTCGATACATGCAATGAGGGACTCCCGGTCCTCCGACTCTATGAGATGCCGGCGAAAGGCCTCTCCCTTGAGCAGGCGGGAGATGCGCGCCAACGCCTTGATATGCGGCCCTGAAACATCCATCGGCGAAACCAGCAGGAAGAAGATGAACGTCGGTTGGTCGTCCAGCGCGTCGAAGTCAACGCCCTCCCGCTTGATGCCCAGGACGCCGCCAAGCTCGCTCACAAATTCGGATTTGCCGTGCGGAATGGCGATACCGTGCCCGATGCCGGTACTCATTATGTCCTCGCGCAGGAGCACGGCTTCCAGGACCTTCCCTCGATCGGTTATCTTCTCGCTGTCTACGGCATCGACCAACTCCTCGAGTATCTCCCGTTTGTTCCCGCCGCTCAACCCGGCAACAACCGACCTTCCAGAAAGAATTTCCATCAGGGTCATGAAAACCTCTCCCGCAAACGCCCCGAAACCACCATCGAAATCCGGTGCCCGTGCAGCGCGGCCCGGCGAAGCGAAAAATAAACCATCCGTTAATCGGAGTCAAGTGAAAAGGCATAAAAAAACAGGGGGATAGGCCAATGTCACGACCTCAAATACCCGCACGGCGAATCGGCTGCTCCGGGGTGCGACCCGACGTGGTCCGGCTCTACCCCGGGCGGCGCCTATCCCGTCGTCCGGCCGCGAATCAGGAGTTCCCGTTCGTAACTGCGCAGCAGGTCCGATCGGGTAATGATCCCTTCCAGTTCTTCACGCGAATTGGAACGAAATACAGGCAGCGCATCCGCATCCGTGTTTGAAAACTGAACCAGTGCGTCGGCAAGTGAACTGGAGGGCTCGAGAAAGGGCGGGGGTTTACCCATCACGTCCTCGGCGATAAGCAGCGCGTGCATATCGTACTCCAGCATCACTTCCCGTATATCATGAAACCAGATCATGCCCCTGAACCCGCCCCTGTCGTCCATCAGCGGAAAATCGTTCAGGTTGCTGCGGCCGATCAGGTCGACAATCTCCCGCAACGGAGTGTGTTCCCTGATAAAATCGAAATCCCTGCGTACGATCCGCGAGACCGGTAGTTTTTCCAATACCGACAGATCCCGCCCCTGGTGTATATTCAATCCCCGGCGCCTGAGCTTCAGCGAATAGATGGACTCACGTTCAATTACACGCGCCATAGCCACGGCCAGAACCGTGGTGAACATCAACGGAAGGATGAGGCGGTAGTTTCCGGTCATCTCCACAATGATGAGCGAGGATGTAAGGGGGGCATGCGTCGTAGCGGCGACAAAGGCGCTCATGCCAACCACGGCGTAGGCACCCGGTGGACTGATGACACCGGGCAACCACTTCTCCGCCAGGCGGCCGAAAGCGCCGCCGAGCGTGGCGCCCACAAAGAGCGATGGCGCAAACAAGCCACCCGACGCCCCCGAGCCCACGGTCAACGACGTGCTAAGGAGCTTCAACCCCAGCAACAGACCCAGCATGGGCAGCAGAATCTGTCCCTGTAGTGCGGCGCCTACAATCTCGTAACCCACACCCATGGCGGGAGGGCAACCAAGGCCGATGAGCCCCACGAGCGCGCCGCCGACGGCCGGCTTCAGCCAGGAAGGCATGCCGTTGGCTTGCCTGTTGAAAAGATCCTCCGTGGCATACAGCAACCGGATGAAGACAGCGCCCGCAACTCCCGCGATAACGGCCAGAATAACGTACCATCCCAATTCGTGGAGATTCACGAACTGATAGTCCGGCACCTCGAATACCTGGCGTTCTCCCATGTAGGCCTTCGCAACGACGGCCGCCATCACCGAAGAGATCACAACAGGCGTGAACGCGGCAATCGTAAAGTCCCCGAGGATGATCTCCAGCGAAAAAAGCACGCCTGCGATCGGCGCGTTGAAAATGGCGGAGATACCGGCCGAGGCACCGCAGGCAATCAGCGTTTTCAGGTTCGCCTCTGAGAATCTGAACAGCCGTCCGACTGTGGATCCCCATGCGGCCCCGATCTGGATAATCGGTCCCTCGCTGCCTGCCGACCCGCCCGATCCGAGTGTGAATGCAGACGCAAACGCCTTGGCAACCATTACACGCGCGCGAATCACGCCACGCCTGGTGATGATTGCGTTCATCACTTCCGCAACGCCGGGGCCACGCGCCTCAGACGCATAGAAACTGGCGATCAACCCGGCCGCCAGGCCGCCCAGAGCAGGTATGAGGGGGAACAGGAAGGGATTACCAAGAAGTGCCGGCGCGTCTACGAACAGCAGCCTGTGCGCCGCGTCCAGCAGCCATTGAAACAGTACGGAACCCGCTCCGCAACCTACCCCGACCAGAATGGCCAAGCTGATCAGAAAGGATTGTTCACTGAGATTCAACCTGGGAAAAAACCGAACGATCCGGTTACGGAAGCGGTTTGCCGCCTGGGGGGCATTCAATACAGTTGGCGCGGGATCGACATCCACCGTTTATTACCTGTTTCACAAATGCAGGTCGCTGTGCCTGAAGCTGATTTCGACAGGTGAGTATACCCTTCGCCACCCTCACTGTCAAGCGGAAAGCAGAAATTGCAGCACACGCGAAAACTTGAAACAATTCGGCTCAATCGGCGTAAAACGAGGGGAAATCCACGATCACCCCCGGGGAGAAGTCCCGATCCGCCGATGCAACCCTCCGGCTCGTTCGAAACCGAAAGGAATTCCATGCGCCCTGTAGGAGCCGTATCGATATTAATTGCCGGGATGTGCGTAATTGTTCTGTTGGCGCCATCCGCCGTTTTCTCGCTTTCCCCCGCAGCCGTCGACTCCCTCTACGCTCATGGTCAGACCACTGAACGGATGGACGACGTGCGCGAAATCCTCGACGAACTCAACGCCGCTCTGCCCGAAGCCATCCATCCGGCCGGGATGCTGATCCGAATCGGAAACCTGCACGTGCGGCTGCAGGAGGCGGACAGCGCGGAAGTCGCCTTCCAGGCCGCCGTTGACCGGGACACGACACTTGCGGGAGCCTATCTCGGCCTGGGCGAAGTCCGCCTCCAACTCCGAAACAGGCCCCGCGCCGCCCTCATTCCCCTGCAAAGGGCCGTTGACCTGGATTCCACGTACGCGGAAGCCCACTATATGATGGCCCGCGCTTACCTGCGTTCCAGGAAAACCACGGCCGCCAGGCGAGCCGCGGACAAGTGTATCCAGGTGGATCCGAACTACGCGGCGCCATACCTGTTTCTGGCAAAACTCTACCAGCGGGAAAACAACAAACGGGCCGCCCACACATTCTACAAGAAGTATCTCGAACAACGCCCGAACGACCAGACAGCAGCGTATGAATTCGCCGTTGAACTGCTCAAACAGAAGGAACTCGACAGGGCCCGGGAAATCGCGGAGCGGCTCGGTGGTTCGCGAGGCTTGCCGATAGTCGCTCAGGCGCTTATGGCCGACCGCGATTATGAAGCTGCGCTGGTGGCCTTCTCGCAGTATATCGACAGCCTCACGCCTGAGGAACAGGCCCTGTACGAAGATATTTCGCTAGTCGGCCACTCCCGAGAAGTCAAGGCATATCGTACGACGACACCGGAAACACGCGAGATATTCCTGCGAAATTTCTGGCTTAGAAAAGATCCCTTCAAGTCGTCGGCCGGCGCGATGCGGCGGGTCGAACACTACCGCCGGGTCTGGTACGCCCGTACGTTTTTTGGAGAGAAAAAGTTCCCTTACGACCGGCGGGGCGAGATTTATATCCGCTACGGAGAGCCCGACTTCCGTTCCAGTTGGCGCGAACTCAATGCCCAGATGCCCCTCAAGGTCCAGCGCGTCCAGGAGCGCATGGCCCATCAGCTTTACGGAAACAATGCCCTGGCCCTCACGTTCGTGGGTCCGGTCTACCCCATCCGTTCCGCGCAGGCCGCCGAGAATACCTGGCGCAACTCGGAGGTCCGCGCAAGTTCACGACCCGGTGAGGCAATCGACGAAACCTCGATCGGCCTGGAACGATACAAACCCATAACGTCCAGCGGCGACTGGTCCGCCGTTCCATGGGCCGTCTGGATCTACGCTGATATAGACGGAGGCATTGAAATCGCCTTCACGGACGAATTCAACACGGGCAACTTCGACTACGCGCCGGAACCTGTCCTTGGCCCGGAAGATATTAATGAATACAACATGCAAAGCCGGGGCGGTCCGTTTCGCAATATGGTCAACCGGCTCAACACGCTTTCTCCCGCGGCCCGCATGACGAGGGTTGCCAGTAAAGAACCGGAACGATACGCATTTGAAACACTGGATCCCCTGGACTACTATTACGAAGCCCTTTCCTTTCGCGGGCGCGACGGCAAGACCGAACTGCAACTCAACATCGGGCTGCCCATTGACAACGTGGCCCGGCCCGGCGACATCGACACGACCATCGTTGTCAATCGCCGCGTCGCACTTGTCGACAGCCGCAGCGGACGGCTCCACAAACGAAGCGACGACCTCGCGGTGCCGGTAACGGACGCCAACCTGGGCCGGAGCCTGCTGGCGCTGGACCGCATCGACATTGCCGCTGCGCCGGGCGTGTATCAGCTTGCGTTGGAGGCCTGGCGAAAGAAGACGGATATGCTCCAGGTCTACCAGCAGACCCTGGAACTGCCCGACTATCGCGGGGACGACCTCATGATGAGCGACATCCAGATCGCTCAGAACGTGGAGGAGACCCGAGAAGGATCCAACCCGAAATTCGTGCGTCAGGGTTGGGATATCCTTCCGGCGCCGTCCCGTACCTTTTACGTTGGCAACTCCGTCTTCGTCTACTTCGAAGTCTATAATCTGGAAAAAGATGCCTTCGGAAATACCCGATATGAAGTGACGTTCGAGGTCATCTCCAAGTCCACAAGCAACAAATCGCCCAGGACCTTTCTGCCCAGAATCCGGAAAGACGGCGAAGCAATCGAGGTGCGATATGAACAGGTCGGCAACGAAATCTGGGTGTCGGATTTCGTGGAACTGGACCTGGGACAGGCGGACCCGGGTCGCTACTCACTTCACATGACCGTCAAGGACCTGAATGCCGACCTGAACATTAAACGGGACAGCATCTTCAGGATTGCATCGCTCCAGCGCCGACGATAAAGGTACCGCACGGGACAGAGCGCTCGGAGACGGCCGGGTCCGATCGTTTTATGTGCGCTTCCTGCCTCACGCTCCCGATCGATCGGAGCGAAGTCTGTTCCTTCGGCCTCCGTCACGGTTACGCTATCCGATTGATTATTCCACACGCATCACCAGGGTGCCTGCCAGGCGGTCGTGCAGCGCCTGGCGGTCCGGATGTCGGCGCGTGATCCAGACAAGTACAAAGCCCAGCAGCCATCCCGAATAAAAGATGATCGACCACGCGTGCAAGCTTCCGGCATCGACATTTTCCGGAGGCGTCAGGACGCGTTCGGCGCCCAGCGCCACCTGATGAGGATCCGCGTACGGGTTCAGGGCGGACAGGACAATTACAAACCCGAAGACAGGCGTCCACTTCACCGTGGAACGGACGAGAGCCAGCGTCCGCCCTACCGCGCCGCCGTCCGCGGAGATGACCCTCAGGCTCATCATGATCTTGCCAGGCGTCTGCCCCCTGCGTGCAAGAAAGACGGTACAATATACCAGCGTTATCCCATATTCCAGAACCAGCGCCGCAATCGGCGACGGCGTGACCTCTCTCAATGCGCGGGAAAGCGGCAGGTCGAGCAACTTCAGCATGAGCATGTCAATCACCAGCGCGAGGAATCGCTTTCCCAACCCGGCCATCTCATCTTGCATCAGCATCGCATTACGCCCCCGCATTAGAACGCGTCACGTGAAGTTCTATGGGCAGATATTCACGGAAACGACGAAAATCGCCGTCCGTAGTCAGAATCGGCATCTCGTACCGATGGGATGCCGCACAGATCAGGAAGTCCGTATTTGATCCGTGAACGCCGCGGCTTCGGCTAACGTTGAAAAATTCGGCCGCGCATTCATAGTCAGCGGCATCAAGCGATAGATCCGGAAACGCCCGCAGAAGAGTTCGTAGCCCCTCGAATTGAACTTGCGAACGGATGCCGGAAAGGACCTCCTGGCGGATCGGACCGATCATTTGCGCCCGGACCTCACGGACCAGTTCTGCCAATTCCGCCACGACCGGATGTTCGGAAACGACCTTGCGCCGCAGCGATAGGGACCAGACGCTCGTATCAACCAATACCTTCATTGCCGCTTTCGCTGTATTTTGTAGTCGAAATCGGGATCGTAGTCGATCGTATTGAACATGCGCAGTATCTGAAGCTGCCTGCGGCGCTGGACATACTCTTCCAGGGCCTCGGTGACAACAGCTTTTTTCGTTCGATGCCCACCGATTCGCCTGGCTTCTTCGATCAACTCGTCGTCGAGCGCAAGATTGGTTGCCATTGCAGACCTCCGTGTTTACACATTAATCTACACAATAAAATGTGTAAAATCAAGCCGATTCCGATTAAACGGTGCGTTAACGCCTATTGTCCGGTCAGATCGTCAGAAACGCTGCAGGTTGATAGAGCAGCGTATGCCTTGATTCAGTTGTACGCCTGTGAAGGCACGCTCGACAGACTATCAGGGAGGTGTGTTCCGTGAGACTCCTGCAATTCCGCGATCCATCCGCCCCGAACCCCTCGCGTCTGGGACTCGTCGACAATGAAACGGTCCTGGATCTTACAGCCTGCGAGCCATACCCCGCGTCGGTCTACGAACTCTACTACGGCCACGGGGGCGAAAGAATGGGGTTGGATCGTGTGGTCGCGGACGTCGACACGGCCGGCGCCCGTTCCTACAGCCTCACGGATCTGATGGAAAGCGATCCATCCGCCGGGCGGCCACACCTGATCGCTCCCGTCACGCCGCCCGCCGGACGACCCCACCGGTTGCGCGTCTGGCTGGCCGGCGTCACACACGCCGACAGCGCGCGGCTGCGGGAAACCGAAGCGAAAGAGGCCACCGGTGGCGCCGTCAACGTCTACGATCAGAAATACCGCGAATGCGCGCGCGGCGGCATACCCGAACTCTTCGCGAAGAACGACGCGGGCGCGCTGGCCGGACATCGAGGCCGCATCGCCCGGCCGGACGGCACCCGCCGCCTTGTGCCGGAAACCGAACTCGTCACCCTTTACGGACTGGACACCCGCGGTCAGATCGAGCGTATCGGCTATACAGGCGGCAATGACTACACCGACAACGGTATTGAAGCCGAGAATCCGTTGAATCTCCCTCAGGCCAAGAATTGGCACGGCGGATGCGCAAGCCTGGGGCCGGTTCTGATCACGGATTCCGAATTCGACGACGCCAGCGTCGCGGTCTCCTGCGATATTCTGAGAAACAATAAACGTATCGCTCGAAAAACGGGTCACACCGGACAGAGCCATCTCAACATGCCGGAGCGGCTCTTCCACCTGGAGCGTTCTCTCTTCAGTCGGCTGCCCCTGCGTGAAAAGACCCTGCAACTACTGTACTGGGGCACACCTGTTGTTTTTTCTGAAGCCGACTTGCCGAGCGGCCTTCAGGTTGACGACACCGTCGTGATGTCGTTCGGCGGAATCGGCGACCTCCGGAATTCGATCGGTCCCATGGACGAATACCGGCAATTGGACCGGCTGGAAGCCAACCGGCGTTAACAGTCTGCAGCATCACGGAGGGCGTCGGCGGACTCGCGCCTACAAGACCCGATCGTGTCCCCACGGGTCCTGTTTGACAATCTCAAATTCCTTGACCGGACTTCGGCCTCGCGGCGGGTTATGCAGGGTCGACGGATTGTATGAGGCCCCGGCCAGCTTCAGCAACGTTTCCAGTTGGGTTTGACCCAAAGTAAGCCCTTCAAGATTCATCTCCTCGCCGTTAATGTCCTTTACGGTCGTGCCGTCCGGGCCTACAAACACCCTGGGCAGCGCGCGCAACTTCGCCCGGTGTTCCCGGAAATACGCAAGCGCGCAGTCAGGGTCTCCTCCGTCGTACCTGAGTTCAGGCATTGTTTGCCTCCGCGTTTCATGCGTGCACGTGATTCGCTGGAAAGACCCTTCAAGCAGGGTAAATATGGAGGTGCGCCTGAATTCGGGCAAGCGGATTCAGAGACCGCCGATGGCGATGCGCCAATTCATAATTAACAAACTTCATTAATGGTCACGTTAATCAGCGCTTGCAGACAGGTCGTGTTTGAGTTATATTTAGCCTTTACTCAACATGATTTAGCTTATCATTCATACTTACTGAAAGCGAAACGTGCCCGGTCGTGGATTGAGCTGGCACAACAGTCCGTAGTAAAGTCGCTCTGCAGGCGAGGCCGAGGCATTGTGGCCGAAGACAAGGCGCGCAACCGAGTTGAATCGAGCGATCCGGCGAGGGAGCGCAACGCAGTATCTCGACCGCACGGGCCGGCCGTAGCCCGGATGGACTCTTCCAACGGGCTGACAAGGGCGTCAGTTGCCACGATGCCTTTTGTCCACTTAATTAAGGAGAACCGCCATGGCGGAAAGCGCCAGAATACAGATTGACGGACGGCCAGGTGAATTTCCGTTTCCCGGCAACCCCGACGTGGGCGACGGCGGCGATGCCGCAATCTGGGTAGAAAAACACATCAGCCAGGCCGCCTGCACCTATCCTATCACGTCTTCCTCGATTCTGGGCGAGAAATACAGCGCGGTGGTGTCAAACGGCGCGGTCAACCTGTGGGGCGATACCCTGGTTTTCATAGAGCCCGAGTCCGAACACAGTTCGGCTTCTGCGTCCGAAGGCTTTGCCGTGGCGGGCGGGCGGGTCACCAACTTCACCTCGGGTCAGGGTCTGGTCCTGATGAAAGAGGTGCTCTACACGATCTCGGGCAAACGCCTTCCCGCTGTCTTCCATATCGGCGCGCGCGCGCTCACCTCGCAATCGCTCAACGTACACGCGGGCCACGACGATATCATGGCCGTGGCCGACTGCGGCTGGGGCATCGTATTTGCCCGCAATACCCAGGAGGTTATGGACACGACGCTCATCGCCCGCCGCGCGGCGGAAGCCTCCCAGACGCCGTTCATGGTTGTGCAGGACGGGTTTCTCACAACCCACACGGTCCAGAACGTCACGGCCATCGAACCGGAACTGATGAAGCTTTTCGTGGGGCGCCCGGAAGACAAGATCCAGAACCTCATGGACGTCGACAATCCGATGATGAGCGGCGTGGTACAGAACCAGGACAGCTACATGAAGGGCAAGATCGCCCAGCGGTATTTTTACGATCGCGTGCCCGACGACCTGCTGGAAGCCATGCACGAATTCTACAGGATGACCGGCAGGCGTTACGGCATGATCGACGGGTACCGGCTTGAAGACGCCGAATACGTCATCGTGGGCATGGGCAGCATGCTGGAGACCGCCCAGACCGCCGTCGACTGGTTGCGGGATACGGAGGGCCTGAAAGTGGGCGCCCTTCACGTCACGTCGTTCCGCCCGTTCCCGGGCGTCGAAATTGTGGAAGCGCTCAAGGGAGCGAAGGCCATTTCCATTTTGGAACGAATGGACAACCCGCTCGCGCAGTCCAATCCGCTGACCGCCGAAATCAAGGCTGCCTTCGCCGATGCCGCCGGCGGCGCCACCGGGTATCCGCGAATCGAACGAATTCCGAAGATCCTCTCAGGGATGGCCGGCCTGGGAAGCCGCGACGTCCGGCCAGGCGACTTCATTGCCACCGTGAGAAATATGCAGGCGGCCGCACCCGGGCAGAAGGAACTTTTCGTCCTCAATATCGAACACGAATTGGCCCTCCGGAGGCAGCCCGATCCAAGCACGAGGGAGATTGGCGCATTCGCGATGCGCGGGCACTCGGTGGGCGGGTACGGTTCCGTTACCACCAATAAAGTCATTGCCACGTTGCTGGCAAACCTGGGGCTTCACGTTCAGGCCTACCCGAAATACGGGTCGGAAAAGAAGGGGCTGCCCACCACCTACTACCTGACCGCGGCCAACGAACACATCCGGACCCACTCCGAACTGGAAGTGGTGGACTTCGTACCGCTCAACGACGTCAACGCCTTCAATACCGCCAATCCGCTGGCCGGCGTTGTCGACGGCGGCATGGTCTTTATCCAGAGTCCCCACACCGAGGCGGAAAAGGTATGGGACAATATTCCCGGATGGGCAAAGAGAATGATCCGTACCAGACTCATCAAACCCCTCGCCCTCAACGCCGTCAAAATCGCCCTGGAAGAGGCGCCGTCGCCGGATCTGATGCAGCGTTTCCAGGGTATTGTCCTTCTGGGGATCTTTCTGAAACACACCCCCTTCCAGAAGGATCTGAATCTCACGGAAGACGAGTTGTTCGTTAACGTGGAAAACGCGGTCAACAAATACTGGGGCAACAAGGGAAAGGGCGTCGTGGACGCCAACATGAACGCCATCATGAGAGGTTACCGGGAAGTGTTCGAAGTCCCGCGGGAACTGATCGAAAGCACAATCGACCAGGAAACGGACGATCTTCCGGCGGGCCTGGTCTCGATCGGGTGCTGACCGGTCGTTCCGATTTCTCCAACGGCACAGTGCCATCTGTTGTCGCTTGATAGTTTTGTTTCGGCATCAGGGCGCCACGTTCCAGACCCGCAACGACCCCGCCCATTCCGAACGTTCAAGCTGAACCGGGAGCAAAAACCATGTCAACCAATGGCAAAAGCGAGCCAGCCACACTGCTGAGCGTCAGTTCATTGCAGGAAATGGACGAGGAGCCGATCTCCTCTGCGCCGATCAACCTGCATACCCTGCTGGATATCGAAGATTTTAACGGGCGGGTTGTGGCGGGGTACAATACGGGCATTGCCGAACAGGGGTTGCCCGCGGACGTGGGCGTTGCCCGCAGCCTGGTGGGCCCGGGTACCGGCGCCTTTCGCGACTTCAGCTACATCGCCCCCGAAATCCCGGAATTTATCCAGGAAAACTGCGTTGGCTGCATGGACTGCGTCACCGAATGTCCGGATACGGCCATCCTGGGAAAAATCACCACCCGCGAAGAACTCGACGCGGCGCTGGCCAAGACCACCGATCCCGAACAGAGAGAATTCCTGCGCAACCAGTTTTCCGAGACTGCCAAGTACTACAAGAACTTTGAGAAGAAGGGCAAAGAAGGCGCCTACTTCGGCATCTTCATAGACCCCACCAAATGCAAGGGTTGTGCCGAATGCGTCGAGGTCTGCGCCGACAAAGACGCCCTGAAGATGGTCACCAAGACGGCAGAAAACCTGGAGGAATTCCGCGCCGCCTGGGACTTCCACAACGACCTGCCGGAATCTCCAAGCGAATATATCCTCGAAAAATCCGTTCAGGACATGATGCTGGCCGAACGGTCTCTACTCTACGTGGGCGGCGCCGGGTCCTGCATGGGCTGCGGAGAAGCCACGGCCCTGCGTATGATGCTTGCATCCACGGGTTATCTGCACGGCCCTGAAAACCTCGGTCTTGTGGCCTCCACGGGATGCAACACTGTATACACCTCCACTTATCCGTACAACCCCTACACGGTTCCCTGGACCAACTCGCTCTTTGAAAACGGACCCACCGATGCCATGGGGGTGCGTGCCCGCTGGGACCAGATGGGTTGGCAGGACAAGAAGATATGGGTTATCGGCGGAGACGGGGCCATGCTGGATATCGGTTTCCAGGCACTTTCCAGGATGCTCATGTCAGGCATGGATATCAACGTCCTGGTCCTGGATACCCAGGTCTACTCCAATACCGGCGGACAAGCCTCCACCTCCAGTTACATGGGGCAGAATACCAAGATGTCCGTCCACGGCTCCGCCGTTCCCGGAAAAACCGAGCGCCGGAAGGAACTTGGCCAGATCTGCATGATGCATCCGGACACCTTTGTCGCACAGACAATCTGCAGCCTGCAGAACCACTTCTACCGTGCCATCGCCGCGGCTAACGAATTCGACGGGCCGGCCGTAATTAACGTCTTCACCACGTGCCAGCCCGAACACGGGGTGGGAGACCACCTGGCGGGGCACCAGGCCAAACTGGCCATGGAGTCGCGGGCATTCCCAATCTTCATCTACGATCCGCGCAAGGGAGAACGCATCAAGGAGCGGCTGGACCTCCGGGGCAACCCGGCCGTCAAGGACGACTGGTATACCATTCGCAAGACCGGCGAAACCGTCGACTTTGTTACTTTCGCCCGGACCGAAGGGCGTTTCGCCAAGCACTTCGACAAGGACGGAAACCCTTCCGAAACCCTCATGGCCGCCCAGGACGACCGCCTGCAGAACTGGCGAATGCTCCAGGAGATGGCCGGCATCATCTGAAGACGCGCTGTAAACATCGTTATGGGTCGACGCACGAAAAGCCTCTGGAGGAGTGCCTCCCGGGGCTTTTTTTCTTTATCGCCCGGTCAAACTGCATGAAAGGGCAACAAATTTGACTTTTCAGGCGTCTACCGGTAAATTCAGAAGGCTCCGGGACGTTGAACAATCCGACCGGACCGGCTGCCCCCGGACAAAACCGTTCCGCCGGGTTGGCGGCCCCGGCACCCGGGTGTGATCGACCGCGCTCGTCAAATCATAACGAGGCAGTGAATGTCAGATAAAGTCGTCCGAGTTCCCTCCCGCGACGTGGACCCGGCAGAAACCCGGGACTGGATCGAATCGCTCGACTACGCCCTGAAAAACTACGGGCCGGACCGGGTGCGCTTCCTGTTCAAGAAAATCGAGGAGTGGGCGCACCGTGCGGACGTCGTCATCCCCTTCAGCGCCAATACACCCTACGTCAACACAATTCCAGTGGACCAGCAGCACCCGTACCCGGGCAACCGTGAAACCGAACGCCGCATAAAAAGTATCATCCGTTGGAACGCCATGGCCATGGTGGTGCGCGCCAACCGGGAATACGATGGTATCGGCGGCCACATTTCCACCTATGCGTCCGCAGCCACGCTGCTCGAGGTGGGTTTCGACCACTTCTTTCACGGACGGGGCAACGGTTTCCTGGGCGACCAGGTGTATTTCCAGGGGCACGCCGCGCCGGGTGTCTACGCCCGGGCGTTCCTCGAAGGCAGGATTGACGAGCAGGCCCTGGAAAATTTCCGCCGGGACCTCCGGCATCCGGGTGGTCTGTCATCCTACCCACACCCGTGGCTGATGCCCGACTTCTGGGAATACCCTACGGTGTCCATGGGCCTTGCGCCCATTATGGGCATATATCACGCTCGATTCAACCGCTACCTGGAAGATCGGGGCCTTAAAGACACCTCCGGTTCCCACGTGTGGGTCTTCATGGGCGACGGCGAAACCGACGAGCCCGAATCCCTTGGCGCAATCACGCTGGCCTCCAGGGAGAAGCTGGACAACCTGATCTTCGTGATCAACTGTAATCTCCAGCGACTGGACGGACCGGTACGGGGCAATGGCAAGGTGATCCAGGAATTGGAGGCCGCCTTCCGCGGCGCCGGCTGGAACGTGATTAAAGTGATATGGGGCGACGACTGGGACCCGTTGCTTGCCCGGGACCACGACGGCATTCTGGTCAAGCGTATGAACGAAGTGGTCGACGGCCAATACCAGAAATATACCGTCGAATCGGGCGACTACATCCGCGAAGATTTCTTCGGAACGCACCCGGGACTGCTGGGCATGGTCGACCACCTTTCGGACGAGCAGCTGCAGAAAATGCGCCGCGGCGGCCACGATCCCGAGAAAGTCTACGCCGCCTACAGATCGGCCGTGGAACACCGTGGCTCGCCCACCGTCATTCTCGCGAAGACGATCAAGGGCTACGGTGTTGGCGAATCCGGTGAAGGCCGGAACGTCTCCCACCAGCAAAAGAAACTGAATGAAGACGAACTGCGGGAATTCAGATCCCGCTTCGGAATCCCGATCTCGGACGACGAAGTCGCCGCCGCACCCTTCTATCGGCCTCCCGAAGACAGCCCCGAGATCGAATACATGAAACGACGCCGTGAGGAACTGGGCGGCTATCTGCCACGCAGGCAGGTCAACACAGAACCTCTCGCCGTTCCGGCGCTGGACCATTTCGACGAGTTTCTGAAGGGCACCCGGGGCCGGCAGGCCTCCACGACCATGGCATTCGTCCGGATGTTCTCCAAGCTTCTGCGTGATCCCGATATCGGCGAACTCATCGTGCCCATCATTCCGGACGAAGCCCGCACGTTCGGCATGGAACCGCTTTTTAGACAATGCGGCATCTACTCCCGCGTCGGGCAACTCTACGAACCCGTAGACGCCGATAGGCTATTGTATTACCGGGAAGTCAGAGAGGGTCAGATTCTGGAGGAAGGCATCAACGAAGCGGGATCCATGTGCTCCTTCATTGCCGCAGGCACGGCCTACGCCACCTGCGGCGTGAACACCATCCCGTTTTTCATCTACTACTCCATGTTCGGGTTTCAACGCATCGGCGACCTGATCTGGGCCGCCGCGGATATGCGGTGCAAGGGTTTCCTCCTGGGCGGCACCGCCGGCCGGACAACGTTAAACGGCGAGGGCCTCCAGCACCAGGACGGGCACAGCCACGTACTGGCCAGCACCGTCCCCAATCTGCTCACCTACGATCCTGCCTACGCTTACGAAATCGCAGTAATCATTCAGGACGGTATCCGGCGAATGTACGGGGAGCAGGAAGACATCTTCTACTATCTGACGCTTGGAAACGAACCTTACGACATGCCGGCCATGCCGGAAGGCGTCGAGGAAGGCATCATCAGAGGCATCTACAAACTCAAGCCCGACTCCCTGGAAAGCGCAACGCATCACGTTCAGCTTTTCGGCAGCGGCGCCATCCTGAGGGAGGCCCTTCGCGCCCGGAGCATTCTGGCTGAGAGTTATGGCATCTCCGCGCAGGTCTGGAGCGTCACCAGCTACAAGGAACTGCGCAAGGACGCCCTCGAAACCGAACGCTGGAACCGGCTGCACCCCACCCAGCCCTCACGCAGGCCCTATATCACCCGCGTACTCGAAAACGCCCGGGGTCCGGTCGTAGCCGCCTCCGACTATATGAAGATCCTGCCTGACATGATCCGCCCCTGGGTGGCACAGGATCTGTTCTCGCTGGGTACCGACGGCTTTGGAAGAAGCGATACCCGGGAAGCGCTTCGCCGGCATTTTGAAGTCGATGCCGAATCCATCGCCATCGCCGCGCTACACGGCCTCTCGAATCAGGGCGGGATAGAGAGAGACCAGGTTACAAGGGCCATAGAGGACCTCGGCGTCGACCCCGATAAAGCCAATCCGGTCGCCGCCGGTCCAACGTTGAGTTACGGAAAATAGTGTCCCGTCCCGGAAATACGTCACCATTCGGCAGCTTATTTCCGGCGCGGCACACCAGGAAGCGTTCGCGGCACCAGCAAAGGAGGAACCGTGGCTGAAGAATTCAGGCTTCCGGACCTGGGTGAGGGTATCGATCAGGGCGACGTGGTGCGTGTCATGGTCTCGGAAGGAGATTCAATTGAGGTCGATCAGCCCGTTATCGAGCTGGAAACCGACAAAGCGCTGGTGGAAGTTCCGTCTTCCATTGGCGGAACGATCGCTTCGGTCAACGTCAGGAATGGCGAAAGCATCTCGCCAGGCACCGTACTCATAACCGTCGAAACAGACGCAGCATCGAACGATCGGGAAGACGTGCGGGAATCGCGCGCGCCGGACAAGAACGTCCAGCAGCCTCCGGCGGATGCGCCGACGGAACCGCAGGCGCCGCCCGGTGTGGTGAACGCGGGTACGGAAGAAAAGACGCCCGCGGCCGCGGAAACCTCAAGCGTCACCGTGCCGGCCGCCCCTTCCGTGCGACGATTCGCACGTGAACTCGGCGTCGATCTGCGCCAGGTACCGGGCAGCGGCGCGGGTGGACGGATTACCCGCGACGACGTGAAGAACTACGTGCAGTCGTCCCTGAACGAAGCGGCGCCGTCCGGGCCTGTCGTTGCGCCCGACCTGCCGGACTTCGCCCGATGGGGCCACGTCGAAAGACAGTCCCTGCCCAGGGTTCGCAGGACCATTGCACAGAACGTGGGCGCGGCCTGGGCGCAGATTCCACACGTGACGCAGTTCGACCGGGCAGACGTGACGGATCTGGAGGCTTTCAGGCAGCGGCACAAGGCCGACGCCGAGGCCCAGGGCGGCAAGCTCACGCCCACGCCATTTGTCCTGAAGGCCGTCGTCAGCGCACTGAAAGCCTTTCCGCAGTTCAACGCCAGCCTGGACCTGGCCGCCGGACATCTCATTCTCAAGCACTACTACCATATCGGCGTGGCCGTCGATACGGAGAGGGGTCTGCTTGTGCCGGTTATCCGCGACGTCGACCGCAAAGACATATTCGAACTGGCCGTTCAACTCGACGAACTCGCGCGCCGCACGCGTGAGGGCAGGACCGAACTCGAAGAACTTCAGGGCGGCACCTTTACCGTCACCAATCTGGGCAGCATAGGCGGTACTGCCTTCACGCCCATCGTCAACTTCCCCGAAGTCGCCATACTGGGCATGGGGCGATCCCGACAGGAACCGGTCGTACATGGTGGGCGCATCGAATCGCGTCTCATCATGCCTATCTGCGTGTCGTACGACCATCGCATCGTAGACGGCGCCGATGGCGCGAGATTTGCCAGACATCTGGTTGATTCCCTCGAAGACCCGGAACGCATGCTCCTTGGCGGGTAGACGGCAATCAGAGCCCTGACTGCCCGTTGAAAAATGTCCATCCGGTCTGCATGAAACGTCCACCAATCCGGAGCAACCATGCCGGAAGGCACTCACAAGACCGACCTCCTCGTTATCGGCGGGGGGCCGGGCGGTTACGCCGCCGCCTTCAGATCGGCGGACCTGGGCATCCCCGTCACGCTGGTCGAGGCCGACGACCGTCTCGGAGGCACATGCCTGCTCCGGGGCTGTATCCCCTCCAAGGCCCTGCTTCACGTTGCAAGCCTGATTTCGGAATCCCGTGAAGCGGCGGCGTGTGGATTGACGTTCCCGGAACCGGAAATCGACCTGGACAAGATGCGGAAGTGGAAAGACCGGACTGTCACGAAGCTCTCACGCGGCCTCGATGCCCTCTGCAAACGCCGCAGGGTCACGCGTGTTTGCGGCCGCGCGGCCTTCGAGTCTTCCCAGCGGGTCCGTGTCTCGGGCGGTGGAGACGTCTCTCAAATCGACTTCGTGCATGCCATCGTCGCCACGGGGTCCAGGCCGGCAGTGCCCCCTGTTTTCGACATTGAAAGCCCGAAGATCCTGGATTCGAACAAGGCGCTTGAACTGGA
Organism: Candidatus Latescibacterota bacterium; assembly: GCA_963662665.2. Lineage (GTDB taxonomy): Bacteria > Latescibacterota > UBA2968 > UBA2968 > JAAXHE01. The sequence continues at coordinate 333,544 of CAXXJS010000010.1, read as the reverse complement.
GTACGTCCCGGATCGTCTGCTTGCAGTAGGCGGGGGTATCGTCGGACTTGAACTGAGCACCGTCTACGCCCGACTCGGAAGCCGGGTGACGCTCGTCGAAATCACCGGCGGCCTCCTGCCCGGTGTGGACCGTGACCTGGTCAAACCCCTGCAAAAACACCTTAAAGGCATTTTCGACGGCATCCACGTCAACACCGCCGTCACCTCCCTGGAAGACAGCGACAAGGGGATAACCGCGAGTTTTGACGGGGAATTCGAGGGGGGGTCTCAGGCCTTCGACAACATCCTGCTCTCGGCGGGCCGGGTTCCGAACACCCGGGACCTGGGGCTCGAAAACACGCGGGCCGGCCTCTCGGATGCCGGATTCATCCTCGTCGACGAACACATGCGCACGTCCGACAGCCGCATCTTTGCCCTTGGCGACGTGGTGGATGGCCCGGGGCTCGCCCATAAAGCCGCCCACCAGGGGAAAGTTGCCGCCGAAGTCATCGCCGGGCAACCCGCGGCCTTCGACAGCATCGTCCCTTCCGTTGTCTACACGGATCCTGAGATCGCGTGGTGCGGTCTGACGGAAACCGAAGCGCGGGCGCAGGATCGCCCAGCGAAAACCGCCCGCTTTCCGTGGGCCGCCTCAGGCCGGGCGGCAACTCTCGGCCGTACCGAGGGGCTTACGAAACTGGTTTTCGACCCGGAAACCAGCCGAATTCTGGGGGCGGGGATTGTGGGCCCCAACGCGGGCGAACTCATAGCCGAAGCCGTCCTCGGCGTTGAAATGGGCGCTGTCGCCGAAGATCTGGCGCACACGATCCACCCCCATCCTTCCCTCTCCGAATCCCTCGGCATCGCCGCGGAGATCCATCTGGGTACCGCGACCGACCTGTACATTCCGAAAAAGCGGTAGTTCAGTGGCCTCAAGCCATCGAATGCTCCTATTATGGCGCCCTTACGCTCTGATCTCGATCCCATGCCGGGAGCCGCGCACACAGTACGTGAGGCGCTTCAACGCTTCGCTCCACGAAAGTTATATTGCTTGATGTCAGATTTTCTTATATATTTCTGACATTCAAGAGGTGGATCATGTCCAGCCTGTCTAAACAGATTATTGAGCTCGCTGCCGACTTACCGGAAGGCGCGCTGCTTTGCCCAGGTGCGCTCCTTCACCTGGGAAAACGCGCGGCAATCGACCAGACCTTGTCCCGACTTGCCCGCAAAAAGGACCTCCTGCGGGTCTGCCACGGCGTCTATGTCCGGCCCGTTCAGACTCGATTCGGTCCTCGTCCGCCTGCGGTTGAGAAAGTGATCGCATCACTGTCCGATCTATGGGGTGAGACGATTGTACCCTGTGGAGGTGCGGCGGCGAACGCCCTTGGACTCACAACGCAGGTGCCGGTGCGTTCGGTTTATCTGACCTCCGGTCCCTGCCGCAGGCTGTTCTTCGGCAATCTGGCAGTGGAATTGCGTCATGCTCCGCGTTGGCAGTTGGCAGCGCCGCACCGACCCGCCGGCGAGGTGGTTCGCGCCCTTTCATGGTTGGGTGCCGACGAAATTGAGGCGGGCTTAGGCGTGATTTGGCGCAGGCTCTCCGCGAAAGATACTCAGGAGTTGGCCGCATCGCGTGCTATCATGCCAGCATGGATGGCGGAACCGGTGAGCGCGATGGTTGCCAATGGCTGACACACCCTTTCAATCCCTCTCTCCGGACGACCGACGGGATGCCCTGAACGTGGCCGCGAGCCTCAGTGGGAGGCGTGCCCATCTCCTGGAAAAGGACATATGGGTGGTGTTTACGTTACGCACCCTGATGGAGAGTCCTTGCCGCAGAGACCTGACCTTCAAGGGAGGCACCTCTCTGGCCAAGGCGTATCATGCCATCCGTCGATTCTCGGAAGACCTCGACGTCACCTATAGCATCCGAGCCATCGCTGCAGACCTCGTGGAAGGCTATGGAGAAGATGTGCTGCCATCCACGCGCAGTCAGGAACGGAAGTGGACGCGGGAAATCAGGCGACGCCTGGCCGAGTGGGTGGAATTTCATGCGCGGCCCACGATTGAGGCTAACCTGTCTGAATCCGACCTATCGGCACGGATACGGGCCGACGGAGACCGGATAATCGTCAGTTATGAGCCGCTGTTTCCGGATTATGGCTTCGTCAGCCCGGAGGTGTCGGTGGAGTTTGGGGGGCGTTCAACGGGGGAGCCTCGCGAAGAGCGTCCGATAGCCTGCGATGCGGCGCCATACGTTTCGGAGGTCGCATTCCCCTCCACCCATGCTCTTGTCATGTTGCCGGAGCGTACCTTCTGGGAGAAGGCCACAGCCGTACACGTTTTCTGCCGCCAACAACGAAGCCGAGGCGAGCGACTCTCCCGGCACTGGCATGACCTCTTCCACCTGGACGCCGCGGGTTTCGTCGAACGGTCGCTCGCCGACCGAAACCTGGCCCTGTCGGTCGCACGACACAAGGCAATGTTCTTCCGGGAGAAGGACGCCGCAGGGAATTGGATCGACTACGAGGCTGCTGTTTCTGGCGCATTGCAGTTGGTGCCGCAGGCCCTGGCATATGAGGCGCTGGCTGACGACTACAGGAAGATGCTCAGCGATGGGATGTTGCTTGAAGACGAAGAGCGATTCGAAACCATATTGGATAAATGCGCCGAAATCGAGACAAGGACAAATCGATAGTAAGCATGGCTGAAGTCCATCTGGATTTCGCGACCGACCTGTACATTCCGAAAAAGAGATAACGTTTCAATAGGCGGTCGCTGTTGCGCGAAATTGCCGCCGTTCGCGGTCGATCCGGATCCGAATTCAACATGTGACGACGTCGGCGCATTTCCGGACCGGACGTCATTTCAACAGCACCATCTTCCCTACCGCTGTGAACTTGCCGTCATCAGCGACCAGACGGATGCAGTAGACGCCGCTGGACACTTCTCTCCCCGAGTCATCTCTCCCGTCCCAGGTTACCTGGTAATATCCGGCCTGCCGGTTTCCCTCGGCCAGGACGCGGACACGCTGTCCAATCAGGTTGTAGACAATCAGCGACACGTCGCCGGCCGCGGGCAGCTGATAAGCGATCTGGCACTCACTGTTGAATGGGTTCGGGAAATTTGGATGAAGGGCGTATTCCCGCGGTTCGGCCGGCGCGTCACTCAGGAAGTTGCCGCCGATCTTCCATCCCACCAGCGCAGGACCCGGACCGGACCGTCCGTACCGAAAAACCGACCCTCCCGGCCATCCGAAGTAAGCAGGTGCACCCCCTTGTCCATGCCGACGCCGACCCAGGTCTTGCCTTCGGAATCGAAGGAAATCATGTCCGTGACCGCGCCGCCGATCTGCGCCGTCAGGAACAGAGGCGAGGGCGGACCGTCCGGCACTGGCCGAGCATCGGGAGTCTCCGAGTGCCGGTGTACGGCCGGAAACGGGTCCCCCGGCACCTTGCGGGGCCGGCTTGATTCGGCTATCTTTTGACAAGAGCGCCACGGGAAGGAGGGAACATGGAATACCGCGAGTTCGGCAACACGGGCATCCGCGTCAGCGAGGTCAGCCTGGGCGGCGCGTACATCGGAGGGCCGGATCCCGAACACGAGCAGGAAAACGCGGTTGAGATCGTCCGCCGTGCGGACGATCTGGGAATCAACTATATCGACACCGCGCCCCTCTACGGCAGGAGCGAAGCGCTGTTCGGTTACGCCCTCGAAACCGCGGGGTCCCGCATGCACGTCGCCACCAAGGTTGGATTTGACCCCGAGGATTTCGACTATCGGCGGGACAGTGTATTGCGCAGCCTTGAACGAAGCCTGACGCGCCTGCGAATATCGAGGCTTTTCTCGGCACAGGTCCATCAGGTGAGCGAAGCCGGATGGGATCGCATCATGGAACGGGGCGGAACCCTCGAGGGGTTGCGGGAGGCGCAGAAACGCGGACTGTGCGACCATATCGGCATAACGGACAGGGCCATTCCAATGCTGGCGAAACTCGCTCGCACGGGCGAGTTCGATGCCCTGCTCGTCTTTCACGATTACCACCCCTGTTCGCAGATAGCCGCAAAAGAGGTCATACCGGCGGCAGCCGCAAGCGGTATGGGCATTGTCGTTGCCACAGTGCTCGCTGGAGGGCTTTTTTCCGACGAACCCCGGCGAAAGGCGGCGCTTGAGAATCTGGAAGATCGCGGGGAACGCGCCAGAGCCGAGGGGATCATTGGGCGCCTTGGCAATGAACCGGGTACCGTACCCAGGAACGCGTTCCGGTACGTCCTCGCCGATCCGAGGGTCAGCACGATTTCCAGCGGCGCGGCGACGGCGGCCGAACTGGAGGACGTGGCGCGCGCCTCGGAGATGGGGCCGCTTCGCCGCCGTGAAACCCTGTGTTGACGCAACGTGATGTACGGGGCGGTATTTCAAGGAACCATCTCCCGTAACATCGTGTCTTTCATGGATGGGTATTCGATTGCCACGTTTATGGATGCCTTATTGAATACCATGGCGCGCAGAGACCCGCGCGTCCACAGACGTAGCCCCGTGGAAAGTCCCGCGCCGGCGCGACACAGCCACTCCCCTGCGGAGGGTCGCAAGATGAGGTGCATTCTTGCTTTCGCGACGTCAATCGTCCTGAGTACAGCAAGCGACATCCGCGCCGAATCCACCGATACCCGCCGGACGCCGGTCGAGACGCTTTACGGCGAGGGGATACTGCTGTTCGAGGCGGGAGACCTGGACGGCGCGCTGTTGAAGTTCAGGAAGGCGCTGGACATCAATAAGAAACACGTACCTTCACTGGTAGGCGCAGGCCACGTGTATCTGCAAAGCGACGACCTGGATGCCGCGGAAGACGCGTTCATGGATGCCAGGCGCAGGAAACGGAAATTCGCGCCCGCCCACAACGGGTTGGGGTTGGTGTATTTGCGGAAGGAAAAGGGGCTGCGATGGGCAATCAAATACTTCCAGGATGCGATTTCGGTGCAACGTACCTATGCCGAGGCGTACTACAATCTGGCCGGGGCGTACCGGCAAATTGGCGATACCAAAGAGCTCATGGCCTACAAGCGTCTGGCTAAAATCGCACCGGAGCATGGGGACGTCTGGTTTCGCATCGGTAGCATCTACAAAAATGGAGACGCGGGAGAGTACGTCCAGCTCGAAAAGGCGGAAGCGGCCTTTCGGAGGCAACTCGAAGTCAACCCGGATCACGCGGAAGCGCGGCTGGATCTGGGGGAAGTATTAGGGGACCAGGGCAAACCCGAAGAGGCCGTGCCGATTCTGAAACCACTTGTCGAGTCGCGCAATCCGTATCAGCAACGGTCGGCGTTGGCACTCGCCGAAGTCTACCTGAAGCAACGCGAATACGACCGTGCAGACGTCCTGTTCGACCGGTATCTCGAAGGCATGGGGGCGGATACGCAGGCCGTATATTACGACTTGCGCAATGTCGCAAAGGAGCAGCAGAAGCGTTTTGATTCTACGCCGGCGGCGGAATGGAAGGCGCTTTCCGAAGAATACTGGGCGGGGAGAGACCCGGCGCCCGCCACGGCCGCCAACGAGCGAAAGCTGGAACATTACCGCCGCGTGGCATACTCGCTGGAGAATTTCGGAATTGACCGCTTCCCGTGGGACGCGCGCGGCGACGTCTACATCCGTTACGGCCCGCCCGCCCACGTGAGCAGTTCTGAAAACATCCGATTCGAAACCGACCCGAAGGCGATCAGGATCAAGGAACGGATCGCGCTGCATGCGGGCGATGCATTGTCCCATATGCTCAGGGTGCGAAACAGCGAAACGACTTCCCACGGCGGAAGGGTCGGAGGTCTCGGCGAAGCGAGCGTTTTAGGTCCTGTCAGCGAGTCGCTTCGTGAATCGGAGGAGGCCGGCGTCACGCGAACCGCGACCGGCGGCTACAGGTCGGTCCCGTTGAGCGATGGGTCGGGCGATCTCTCCGGCAAGTTGCGAATGGCGTCCAGCATTCTGGGCTGGCCGGTCTATCCGGTTTCGGGCAAGGTCTGGGAATACTGGATCTACACCGACGTGGGTCCCGGGATGGAGATTACGTTCACCCGCACGCTGGGACAGACGACCTTCAAATTTGCCGATATGCCCAGCGGGAAGGGCGGACACTCCCGCCACCTGTACACCTGGCAGCGGATGAATCCCAAATTGAAACTGGACCAGGTGGGGCGACGCGTGCCCACGCTCTACCGGCCCGCGTTCGCCACGGGACCGCTGGCCTATTTCTTCGACTCGGCTGCATTCAAAGGGGCGCAGGACGCCTCGAATCTTGAGGTTTACTACGGAATTCCCGTGTGGGAACTGGATTTTTCGCCAGGTCCGGACAGAAAACCCACGGCCCGTTTGAAAAAGGGTGTTGCGCTTTACAACGAGGCGAATGAACGGGTGCTTCGGAAAGACGGGGAGTTCGAGCTGTTTTCCGACGCGCCATCGGATACTTCGCGAAAAGCGTACGTACCCGAGATGTTTCGGGTTTCGGCGCCGCCGGGCAGATACCGGATGTCCGTTCAGGTCTTGGAAATTGGTACGGGAAGATCGCAGGTCTACGAGCAACAGGTCGTGTTGCCCGCGTATCCCAGGGGCTATTTGAGACTCAGCGGTATTCAGATTGCCGCGACCATCCGACCGGCGGACAGTGACCGATTCCGCAAGGGGGATATCGAGGTCATTCCCAATCCCACGCGTGCGTATGAACGAGGACAATCGGTATTTATATACTATGAAGTCTACAATCTGAAGCGAGACGAGTTCGGAGCCACGCGGTACCGGGTTTCCTACCAGATGCGGTCGGCGTTGAGTGAATCGGTGGGCGCCCGCATTCTGGGCGGTATCGGCAAACTGCTGAACGTCCGGCAACACAATCAGGCGTCGATTTCAATCGACTACGCGCATGTTGGCAGTCGTGAGGACGACCAGGGTTACGTGGAACTTGACATGGCTGCTTCTGATCCGGGAGAAAAGTACGTGACCGTGACCGTGACGGATCAGGTTTCAGGACAGACAACGTCGGGCGCCTCGAGATTGCGCATCAGGTAGACGTCTCCGGGCAATGCAGACTGCGCGCGGGGGCGAGTGGGGTGACGGAGTACGGGAGATTCCGGCACATCACAGGGTTTGCGATGGAGCGATCCATGAACTGGAACCCGCCAGCCTGCCTGGCTCTGGCCCTCGTTCTTGCGGCCTGCTCGGGAGAAGAGGCCGCGGTTACCGTTTCCGGCGCCGTGGCGCGCCCCGGACGGTATGCCCACAGCGCGGAACGGACCGTCGTCGATTACGTCAGGGCCGCGGGCGGGTATACGGCGGAAGCTGTCGTGTCCGAAGGAAAGTTGATCCGCGTCCGGCGAGACAGCGTTACCAACGAGGAAACGAACCGGTCGTGGTGGCCTCTGGTGTCGTCGCCCCGGGTCATCTCCGGGGATCTGATCCTTGTGCCGTTTCGGAACTACGCGGTACGGATGGATACGGTATGGACCATCGCAAACCTGACGCTGCGGTGGGAAGACAGGGAATATCGGGTCCCGGGAGGTTGGATGGCCGAAGGCCGGACCATCGCGGGAGTGATGGTTGTCTCCGTGATTGGAGCCGGAACGGTGGTTAAAAGCGAAGGGGACTATATACAAAAGTGACACAAAAAAAGTTGCATTTTTTTCAAACTTCGTTAAATTCCAATAATTATAACAATAACAAAGACTAAGAACCTTTAAACGGCGTTTAAAGGGGGTGATAATGTGACGGCTAGAAAAAAGGTACACATAATGCAGCCGGGCGATGGCTTTAGCAGTTTCTGTTAGCGCAGAAACGTTCATCGCCCCGGCCGCACGACCCTATAATTAACGCGCCAATATTATACCAATCCTCCCCTGTCAGTGACAAGATAAATCTTGTCATTTCCCTCCCCCTGGGAATTCCCTTGTCATCTACGTTATTATGAATTACCTTATAGTTACTATTTTAGGAGTTAATAAAATGGCTAATGAAATTTCAATGTTTAAGCTGCAAGAAATGTTTCCAACAGAAGAAGCCGCTGAGGAATGGTTTGCTGAACACCTTTGGCCCAGCGGGGTCTTTTGCCGGAGTTGTGGGAGTGAAGATGTTCGCTTACGGAAAGAGTGTTCGCCGAAGGCATATCGTTGCAATACCTGTCAAAAGAAATTCACGATAAGAACCGGAACCCTGCTCCACAGTTCCAAACTTCCCTTGCGTAAGTGGGTTTGGGCGATTTACCTTATGTGTCAGCCCAAAGGGATCGCCTCCACTCAGTTAGCAAAGGACCTCGGCATTACGCAAAAAAGCGCATGGTACCTTGGACACCGGATCAGAAAGGCGTGTGAAGAAGACAGCGGCAAGTTTACGGGGACAGTGGAGGCGGACGAAACATACGTCGGTGGCCTAAAGAAGAATATGCACTATGGAAGAAAGCTGGCGCTCGGTAAGGGGCGCGGAGTGCACGAAAAGTTTCCGGTCCTTGGCGTTCGAGAACGAGAAACAAAGCAGGTAAAGGCTATGGTGCCCATCAACACTACACAACAAACAATAGAATACCAGCTCAGATACTGGATTCAGGTTCTGTCAACGCTATATACTGACGATCACAAGGCATACTTTGGAATGCTCGCTTATTACGAACACGAGGTTGTTACACACTCCAAATGGAAATTCGTTGAAGGGGATGTCCACACAAACGGTATCGAATCCTTTTGGTCTTTGCTCAAACGCGCCTACAAGGGAACCTACCATTATATGAGCCTCAAACACCTTAACCGATATGTGCAGGAATTCGTATTGCGCAACAACTATCGGGACAAAGGGACTTACGGCATAATGAAAATAATCGCCCACAACCTACAATGGAGTCAGTTACGTTATAGGGAATTAACGGAATGAAAAAGGAAGAGCGGTTTAAGATTGACCAAACGCCGGAGGAAGTTCGTCGGATCATTTTACAGCCTGTGAAAAAACCGTCGGCCGATAGTTCAATAAAGCCAAAGCAGAAATGTAAAGGCAAAAAGCCCGAAAAATAGCTCCGGGCTTTTATTAGGGTAAACTAAAAGATCTAATTAATAACCGATGCAATCCTTTTGCCCGGATTCCAGCCCCTTGCACCTTGTTTGAACAGATTTAAGCATAGCTGGGGAATAGTATTTATACTGTGAACTACCTTTTGCATCAATCCATTCGCAACACCAGGCAAAAGACTCACTTGGATCAATTTCTGTCGAATTCCCAGATATAGTCATTATGGGGCCACCTCCTTTTAATTTCACTGTATCCCCTATCTTAAAAGACTGTTCGCCCATTACTATCACCCCTTTAAATTTAAACCTTGCTTTACATTTTACTCTTGTGTAGCAAGAAAAGTTTGCTATTTTTAACCCTTGTTAAATACTTTTAAGGAGATCTAACATGGAGCAAAATAGCAAATACCCCTCGGTAGATCTGGCTTATGAAATTGCCATTGACTCATTTGAAAAAATGCGTCAACAATGGAACTCAGTTAATAGGCTGTTCCATTCAATATTGTCTATCTCATTATCCATTACTGCTGCAGTACCGCTTATCGCAAAAACCGCTAAAATAGAAATTACTGGCTTTTGGATAATTCTTACTCTGCTAATTTGCTTTATCACAGTAACTCTGTGTTTATGGGGACGGCATCAGGGAAGTGTTCGATTAATTAACCCGGGAAGTCTACATGCAAGAGAAATTCAAAAAGAAGATGAAATATTCAAACGAGATATGGTGTACTATGCAGGTGTGGAATTTGAAAAAAACCAACACGGTATTAGAAAAAAATGGCATACATCAGTCATTGCGACCCTTTTCCTCGCTTTCCAGGTTTTTGTTCTTGTGCTTTGGGTTGCACAGTTGGACGTTTCTGATAAGCACTACCAGTGGATCGCCTCTCTACTACAGGCTTCCTTCGTCCATGTCCCTTAACATTAGAACCAATATCTGTGGGATCGTCAGGTATAGGCGTATCGTCTGAGGATTTATCAGTATCATTATCTTTTGACATTTTTATCTCCTTTTCATTAAATATTCCACTTACCCAACTCTGCCATTAAGATACAGCATGATAAATTACTGCACAAGTTAAAATTAACCTCAAAACAAGAAACCCCCGACCCTCCCCGGCGCTCGAAGCGCGAGGATCTGGGATCGATGGTTGTCTTACAAACAACAAAAGTATTTTCAGGCCCGAGGAGCGACGCTCCTCGGGCCTGAGCATTATTATCACTTGATTAGATAAGCAGCATTGACTATCTTTACAATGCAAGCATCACGGGAGAAACCTGCGGGACGGGTTTCTCGCTGAATATAATAGCCCTGGAACAGGCGAATAGGCGAGGCTCACTCTCCTGTGATGCTTGCAAGGCCCGTCACCAATTTCAAAACGGCTTTGCAAGAGCCACAGGAGAGAAAATGGAATTATTAGAAAAACAGATATCGTCCAACATATCCTCTGATATATATTAGGCGTTAAGTACCGGCAAAGTGTCGGTACTTAACGCCTTTATTTATGGGAGGATAAAATGCTACGTACCTGGTTGTCCCGACTTGTTTGGTTCATGAGTGGTATAATCATAACCAGTTGCATTTTTGCTTACGGTAGACAAAAACAAGAACCGGATGTGCTCGAAACTTCAACATATCCAGATGAATTAATCGACGTAGTATCACATTCGGATGACTACCACATATACCAAAAACAATTTCTCTATGCCGCCGCTCGTCTCCTAATGTCCTATCGTTGTTCGATGGACAGTTTTAGGGAAAGTGGTGGTTGGCTTCGTTCCCCTATCGATAAAAATTACTACTTCGTTGTCTGCGGCAGCATAGGCAGAATCATCTACCTGCACGTCGAAAGCGGTAAAATTTATCTCGATTCAGAAATGCTGAACAAGTAGATAAATTTCGCCCAGGGCTTTCCGCAATTAAGCCCTGGGCGAAAGAATGAACAGGAGGGGAGAAATGTGTTAGTGATCGGGCATATGGAGCCATTTGGGGATCGCCATAATGGCGCCACGTGGGGATCGCCGTAATAGCGCCACGCGAGGATCGCCGTAATAGCGCCATGTGAGGTAACCGGAAAAGGGGTCTCGGGCATTCCGTTCATCGTTGTTTACCTTCTGACGACACAGTGGATAACTATTCGCACAAGTCAGGAGGGATACAAGATGTCAAACCGGAGGTTCGAGATGCACGAATACCGACACGTGATTGTCCGCATGCGGTTGGGACAGTCCGACCGCGCGATTGCCGAAGCCGGATTGATGGGTCGCAAGAAAGTGGGTCAACTGCGCCGCCTTGCTGCTCGTCACGGTTTTCTGGACCTATGCAATCCCGTGCCTGAGGAAGCCACGCTTGCGAAAGTGTTGGAGTTGGCTTCGACCCGTGCGGCTGTTTCCCTGGTGCTCCCGTATCGGGAGGAAGTCACCCGCTGGTGGCGACAGGGCATCCAGGGTACGACGATCCACCAGGCGCTTGTTTGCAAGTACGGATTTTCCGGCAGTTACTCGTCCATCCGCCGTTTTCTGCAGGGGTTGGAACAGACCCATCCGCGGGTCACGACGGTTCTGGGTTTCTCTCCGGGCGATGTTGCGCAGGTGGACTTTGGCGCCGGTCCACGCATCCAGGACGTGCATACGGGCCAGGTCTGCTCGACCTGGGTCTTTGTCATGGTCCTGGCCTGGAGTCGTCACCAATACGCGGCGTTCGTCACCGACCAGAAGGTCGCGACGTGGTTGCTTTGCCACCGCCACGCCTTCGAGTTCTTCGCTGGTGTGCCCAAAAGGGTGATGATCGATAACCCCAAGAGCGCCATCACCCGCGCGTGTTATTACGATCCGGGCGTGCAGCGTGCTTACGCCGCCTGCGCCGAAGGCTATGGCTTTCTCATCTCACCGTGTCCCCCACGAGACCCCAAGAAGAAGGGACGCGTCGAGGCCGGCGTCAAATATGTGAAGAGAAACTTCCTGCCACTACGCGACTTCCGAAGCGTGGCCGACGCCAATGCACAACTTCGAGAATGGGTGCTCTCCATCGCCGGCAACCGCATCCACGGCACCACGCAGGAAAAGCCGCTGAACCGCTTTGCGCAAACCGAGCGTCATCTCCTCACGCCTTTGCCCGATATCCCCCCTGAAGAAGCGTCCTGGACCCCCGTCAAAGTACACGGCGACTGCCACGTGCAGTTCGAAAAGTGCCGCTACAGTGTGCCTTTTAGCCTCGTGCGCCGCGACCTCTGGCTGCGGGCAGGACCAACCACGGTCCGGATCTACAAGGATCAACAACTGGTGGCCGCCCATTCCCGTCTGCACAATCCCGGCGCCCGTTCCACTGTGGATGACCATCTGCCACCCGACGCCAGGGCCTACAAGATGCGAGATCCGCAATGGTGCTTGAAACAGGCCAAACGCATCGGGCCGGCCTGCCGGGAGCTCATCGAGTGCCTCTTTGCAGACAGGGTCCTCGACAAGCTACGCGCGGCACAAGGGGTCATCAGGATGGAAAAACGCTATGGCCCCGCCCGCCTGGAAGCCGCCTGCGCCCGCGCATTGGCTTTCGACAGTCCCCTGTATCGCACCGTCAAAACCATCCTGGATCGGGGACTCGACCAGCAGCCCGACACACCAAACACGCCCGATAAGCTGCCTGACGTCTATAAAGGCGCTGGGCTTTTTTGCAGAGAGACAACCGATCTGTTCCATCACATAGACAACGCTGCCCATTCCAAGGAGACACGGCCATGAACCCCATGCCTGAGCTGGCGCCCTTGCTCAAACAACTGCGTTTGTCCGGCATCGTCGAATCCCTGCCGATAAGAAACCGCGAGGCCACCGAAAAACAGTTGTCCTATGCTGAGTTCCTCGCCTTACTCATCCAGGACGAAGTCGCAAGACGCGAACAGAAAAAGTTCGCCCTCAGAGTACGTCGCGCAGGCTTCAGAAACGAAAAAACCCTCGAAGGCTTTGACTTCTCCTTCAATCCCAAGATCAATCAGACGCAAATCCAGGAACTGGCGTCCTGCCACTTCATCCACGAGAAGGTCGCTGTCCTCATCGCCGGACCCTGCGGCACTGGCAAAAGCCACATCGCCCAAGCCTTAGGCCACTGCGCCGTCCGCAACGGCTACGATGTGCTCTTCTACACACAAACCAAACTGTTGGGACACCTGCACGCCGCCAGAGCCACCCATACCTTCGATCGCCGTTTCCACGCCCTGGCCAAGGTCCCCCTCCTCGTCATCGATGACTTCGGACTCCGACCCCTTAGCCCGCCGCACGAGGACGACTTCCATGACCTCATCGCCGAACGCTATGAACGCGCTGCCACTATCGTCACCTCCAACCTCGACTTCAACGAGTGGGGTAACGCCTTCTCCAATCGACTCCTCGGCGCCGCAACACTCGACCGACTGCGACACGCCGCCTACCGCATCATCCTCGACGGTCACAGCTATCGGTCTCCGCGTCCCCTACGTACACCACACAAAATCACCCTTGCAAAGGAGGTCACTAAAACCTAATTACATGTCCCGTCTGAGACCCCCCTTTTGACCCTCGCTCACTGGCGCCTTTAAGCCGATCATGGGTGGCGCCTTTACACCGATCATTGACAAAATGGCAATGACAGGTCGGCGAAACAAGGACGGAATATGGGAAATCAAGCTAGATGGGTCAGTATTGGCTGAATATCAAACAAAGGAGGCAGCACAACGCGAAGGAAAGATCATAGCAAAGGCTGAGGGAGTGGAAGAATTTACTATGCACTATGCTAACGGCAAGCCTAACAGAACCTGGCATTATGCATCTTGACTTTCTCAATCACGGTCCATAGCTTAGTGACCCAGGTGGGCTCACAGATTGGAGGGTAGCAATGGTACGAAATATGAGAATGGGGTGGCGCATTCTTGATGCACTTATCGAACACAAAGAAATAAGAATGCCCTACGTCCTTTTGTTTGAAAAGGCAGAACCGTCCAAGCGTAGACAACAATTTGAACAGCATTTACTTTTAATGGAAGACGCGGGATATCTTAAAACAATCACCACAGACGAGGGACGGATGTTTCGTATAACCTGGGCCGGGCACATTTATATGGAGGGTAAGAAGAATTAGACTAAATTCAAAATTCATGTCTATTAATTCTTTAAAACTTAAATGAAAGAGTCACTGACCCTGCGATATTTTAGGATCAGTGGCTTTTGCTATAAAAGTGTGTTTTTTGTAATTTTCCATGAAGCTGTGTCCCTGATGTCACACTAGACCTCGAAAGGAACTTTCTCATGGACGAGAAGATTATTGTCCGTTGCCGCCAATGCAAGTCGCCTATAGAAGAGGCTGAAATTGAAAGTAAAGATCACTACAAGTGCCTTGTCTGTGGAAATAGATTCACTTACGACGAACTCGTCAAAACTGCACAAAAGCAGTTTGTCAACGATGCCGCCAAAAGAATCCGTAAAGCCCTTAGCCTGACCTATTCATGAATCGTCAGGGATTGCAGATTCGTGCAGCAGAAGCAGCTTTCGAGTGAGTCTAAGAACGCAGGAGAAAGCTGGCTGTGCGGAACTGGCGTTTTCAAGCGATTTCAGGGTGTATTTTTGTAGCAGGGTTGCGTGGAGGCGTCAGGATGACCTTGTTGTGACTGCCAAGAGCACAGACTTCTCCATGGCTTTTGGTGGTAGCAATCAAGACGTGAAGGCGGCCTGTTCCAGATGGAAACGTTATGGCATGGCGGTTCCCAGATTGTAGAGCATGGTTCGATAGAGGTGTTTGAGTGGAAACGCCGTTGGCAGATGGAACGTGATTTTGGTTTTCAGTTCACAAACGCGCCCGGCGACTTTCAAGATGCGGTTTTGCAGCGTATTAAACTGGGCGTTCGTCCACGTGGTGCCGCGCAACCCGATATGGGCCAGGGCGTGCACCAACACATAGGCGGCGCTGTGGAGAAAGAGCCGGAAGTGATTGGCGTGGAAGGTGTGGCAAGAGGTGCGATCGGAATGCAGAAAGGTCTTGTGATTCTTGATGAAGTTTTCCATCCTGCCGCGTGAGCAATAAGCGGTTTTGTAGATGAATGACGGTTGTGCGCCGTTCAGGTTGGTGACCACGAATCGGATATTGTGACCTTGCGGGGTGACTTCTGCCTTGCAGATGATGCGGCGTGGGGAAGACCAGCTGCCGGCCTGATAGTCCCAACAGCGATACAGGCGCACAGGTTTTCCCCCATCGGCATACAGCGCTTTGGCCTGGTCCATCAAGGGCTGTGCCAACCGCAGCAGCACCGCGTTTCCGCCTTGTCCGAGGATAAAAAACACATCGTTTTCGTCACACATCGTGTGCACTTCCGGACACGAAAAGTGTGAATCGCCACGCAACAGGATCTTGACATCGGGCCATGCTTTACGCAGGTAGGCGATCACCCGTTTGAGAATCGACACGATCTCTTTGCCCGTGGGTCGGCGGCCCGGACGCAAGACCGTCGTGATCAACTTGCCGGTTTGCCCTTCATAGATATGCAGGGGTTGGTAGCAATAGCCCTTGAAATACGCATTGAATAACGACAACTGCTGGGATCCATACACCTTGTCTTCCGTGTCATCGATATCCAACAGAATGGCTTCAGGGGGGTGCTTATACGAGGCGATAAACGCATCGGCAAAGGCCTTCGCGATACGATATAAGTCACCTCTGGTGATCCGGTTCTCGAACCGACTCATCGTGGGTTGACTGGCCAGGTTGGCACCGGTGACCGGCAACCGATCGCAGGCCGCCTTGAAGCCGGGGTCACTACGCAACGCATTGCAGTCGTTCGCATCCTCATACCCACACGCCATCTGAAAGACACGCTGAGTCAGCAGGTCCACCGACGGGTGATCCACGTAACTTGGATGCCGACGATCTGTTATCGCCTCGACGATCCGACACAAAATGCCGATTCTGGATTCCACCTCGCGAAGCAGCATCGCCCCGGTGTCGCTGGTCAGCATGCCCCCGTCGAAGGTGGCTTCTACCCGTTTGCCAGAAACACTTGCGAAAGACATCCTTTGTTGTTTATCTTGACCTGCCACGGTAGTTTCCTCCCGGTTCATTGTTATCAGGTTATTCTCGTAACCATAATATAATACAATGACTTGGGTAAGGAAACTACCTTTTTTGTGAATTATTCAGATTAGAGGAATTTCCCGTTAGCTTTGTCCAGTGGTCTTTAACCGCTAAAATAAATCCCTCAATTTGGTCAACAGCACTGCTTTGAATTATGATTAATTTCTGCATTTTTCGCAAAACCCTATGGAGGGTGTGGGCAAACCGAGTTTAATGAAGGGCGTCTATTATGTCCGAAAAAATAAAAGAACTGGAAACCATAATTGCTGAAAACACAAGACAAATAAACGCACTAAAAGTGTCTGTTATGTTACTAAGCATAGCTACAAGAATTAGTAAAAGTGAAAAAATCAGACAAACTCTACACAACCTAGTTCTTCAACCCAATTTGTATATAGAAACTGCTCAAAAACAAGAAATAACTGACCCTGCTACTCTTCAAAAAATAGAGAAAGCTGTAAAGACTTCTCAGCAACGTTTGGATGATTTTTTGAAAGAATTGGATGATTTACTGTTCATTGAATTAAAAGACTGAGTATTCTATATCACCTTACTACAAAGCCAACACTGAGTATTTCACAATATTCATTTTCCAAGCATCTACTAAAAAATCAACTATCTCCCCCATCCCCAGACTCCTTTTGGTTTCAGCCGAGAAGGAGTTATTTTTATCCCTCCTTTCTACCTGTCTTTTTGTATATAAGCCCCAAAGCGAAAACGGCGAGACGCTGGGAAGATTTCAGTATCTCTACCTGCATCTGCACCCCGGCGTTTACGGCAAGTTGGCTCTGCCTGGTGGTCGCCCGGTTGAAAATCGCCTGGCGCTCGAAGATGCGGTGGGGGTCCATCAGAGCATTTTTCCCCGACTTCGCCACCGGTCCGGCGAACGCGCCGAGATGCCGCCGGAGGGCTATATGCGGGTTCTGGCAGGGGTCTGGCCCAAGCCCCGAAGCAAGACGTCGCCCGGTTCGGGCATGCGCAGACGCAAATACAGAGACGGTCGCGAATGGACCACGTTTCCCGATGGCAGGCAGCGAATCGTTTTTCCCGACGGACGCGTGGAAGTGGAATTGCCCGATGGGGCGCGTGAAAAATACTATGCCGACGGCAGAGTGGAGATGACCGACGTCAGGGGCAATGTGCGGATGACGCATCCCGACGGAAGAATCGCCGCCACATTTGCAGACGGTAACCGTGAAGAGCGTTTTGCCGACGGACGTATCGTTCAATACTTCAAAACGGGAACGCAGCGTACGATTTTCCCGAATGGCCGGGAGCAAACGCGGTTTGCGGACGGTACCTTTCACGTCAAACGCAGAGATGGAACCGTGGAGATGACCTTTCCCGAGGGAATGAGCGAAACGCGGCATGCAGACGGGCGAAGGGTTGCCGTGACCAGAGAAGGACACCGGGTGACGGTGTTCCCTGACGGACGACGCCTGACCCGGGCACCGGATGGTACGGTACTCGAGGAATTCGCGGACGGGCGGCGCGTACAACAGGGTCCGGACGGCGAGCGGGTGGAGGTCTACATTGACGGTACCAGGCGAACGGTCTTAAAGGATGGCTCCACGGTGATCCGGAAACCGGACGGCTCACGTGTGGAACATCACGCGGATGGCATGGTCATGGAAATATTCCCGGACGGGCGAAAGGTACAATCCGGCGCGGACGGCGTCCGCCTGGAGGCGCTTCCTGACGGCCGGGAGATACAGACCGACTCTCAGGGCAACCGGCTGGAGACGTTTCCGGACGGCCGGCGTACTCAAAGCGACGCCAATGGCAACCACGTTGAGGAGTTTCCGGACGGGACCCGGATCAAAACCTTCGTCAACGCCTACAGGTACTGGGGAGCGTTGGAGAGCGGTCTGGCGGAGGTCGAAGCCACGCCGGAGCGCCTGCAGACCGGGGGTCGCCTGCAGGTGGCCGGCGCCGTACGTTCAGACCTCAAACGGGTGTTGGCGGCGGTTTTCCGGTTACCCGACGGGAATGTCATTGAAATTTCCGCCGCGCGTGAGAGAGAACGCTTTCGCTGTGTTTTTCCGGAGAGCGTTTTTGCGGCGCCCGGTCATTACCGGGTGCAGGTCCGTGGGCAGCTCACCCGTGGGTCCGTAGTGATCGAAGACCGGCCGCTGGTGGTGGGCGATCCGCCGCCGCTCGGGAAGATGGTCCTGGCCGTTATGCCGTTTCGGGGCGCGGATGATGCCCGAGACCGACTTTCAACGATGGTTCATGCGGCACGCAGCCGCCTGGAACTGCCGGCCCTCGAGTCGGATCCGGAGCTGATGGAGTTCGCGCGGGCGAAAATATGGGACGTGGTGTCGTCCGGCGCCTTCACGTCCGAGCGGACGCACGGGGGCGCGGAGAGTTTCGGCCGGGGTCCTTCCGTTGAGGAGGTATATACGTTTATGATGCTGAGCGTGGCTCACAGAAGGGGAATTCTGGGTAAGGAATGGACGCGTTGGGGCGTGGCCGTCCAGCAGGAAGGCGAGGACGTCCTCGTCGTAATGGTCTTTGATATCTCGTAGGGCGTCGGTATCCTCCGCCGTGTCGCGCAGCCGGATTGGACCCGCTATTTCCGACCGTATTGCAGGATGAAATCTTCCACCATTTCCCGGGCTTCATCGTCGCTGAACTGCTCGGGCGGGGTTTTCATAAAGTACGAGGAGGGACCCAATAACGGTCCCTTGAGGCCGTGCTCGAGGCCCAGCTTGCAGCAACGAACCGCGTCAATCACAACACCCGCGGAATTGGGCGAATCCCATACTTCCAGCTTCAGTTCAAGGTTGAGCGGCACGCCGCCAAAGGTTTCGCCCTCCATCCGGATGTGACACCATTTCCGGTCTTCCAGCCACGGCACATGATCGCTCGGGCCGACGTGTACATTCTTCTCTCCCAGGTCGTAGTCCAACTGGGAGGTAACGGCATTGGTCTTGCTGATTTTCTTGGACTCCAGCCGGGAACGTTCCAGCATGTTGTAGAAATCGGTATTCCCGCCGAAGTTCAACTGGTACGTGCGCGTAAGCTTGACGCCCCGTTCACGGAAGAGCCGGGTGAGCACCCGGTGGGCGATAGTGGCGCCCACCTGTGATTTGATATCGTCTCCAATAATCGGAAGACCGCGCTTTTCAAAGCGTTCGGGCCAGTGCCCTGCGCTGGCAATAAAGACGGGCACGCAATTGACAAAACCACAGCCCGCTTGAAGAACCTGCTCCACGTACCACTTCGTGGCTTCCTCACTGCCTACCGGGAGATAGTTCACCACCACGTCGGTACCCGTGGCTTTCAGGACCTCCGCCACGTCCACGGTACTGCCGTCCGCCTTTTCGATGACTTCGCGGAGATACCGTCCGAGGCCGTCGTGGGTCATTCCGCGCTGAACGGGCACGTCAAGGTGGGGAACATCCGCAAATTTGACGGTATTGTTCGGTTCCTTAAAGATGGCCTCGCTGACGTCAATTCCCACCTTGTTCCTGTCGATGTCGAACGCGGCGGAGAATTCGACGTCGCTGATGTGATAGCCGCCCAGTTCGGGATGCATCAGGCCAGGTATGAAGGCGTCTACAGGAACATCTTTATAATAATGTACGCCCTGAACGAGAGAAGATGCGCAGTTGCCAACGCCGACGATGGCAACCCGGACTTTTCTGGCCATTGAAAGACTCCTTGGAGGTGTGAGAAATCAGCCGCAATGAAATTAACGTGGTTTGAAAGATAGGAAGTTTTATATATTTAACAAATGAATAATAACTATATTATTTATAGGTATATTCTATATCTTTCTCGGTCCAGGGGACGTCTATGAACCTGCAGCATCTGAAATATTTCCTGGCTGTGGCCCGCGCAAACAGCTTCAGCAAGGCAGCGCGAGAACTGCACGTGACGCAACCCACCGTCAGCAGCGGGGTGGCGGACCTGGAGCGTGCGCTTGGGGTCCGCCTCTTCAACCGGGGCAGCCGCCACGTGGGCCTGACGATGGAGGGAAGAACGCTGGCGAATTACGGCATGCAGATCCAGGATCTGGTTGAATCAACCGAAGATCGGCTGAAACGCCGTGACATACTGCCGGGCGAAGGATTCCAGTTCGGGGCGATCGACGCCGCCGTGACGTATCTGCTTCCCGATATCCTTAAGACATATATGCGGGACTGTTCGGACGTAGCGCTTTCCGTACAGGTGGCGCCTTCCAGGTACCTGGTTGAGGACCTGCTAATGAACCGTTCCGAGTTCGCCGTAATTTCACTTCCGTTCACCCATCCGAAGTTGAACACGGTATCCATATATAGAGATTCCATGCCCCTGGTCGTTGGGGCATCGCATCGGTTTTCCCGGCGTTCCTCCGTTGGCCTGCAGGAAGTGGCGGAGGAACCCCTTATCCTTTTTCACGCGGATTCCGTGTCACGTAAGATTGTGGACGAACGGTTCGCGGAGGCCGGCGTGTCCCCCGGCGTGGTCATGGAAATGCGAAGCCCCGAGGCCATGCGGAAACTGGTTGAGGTGGGCGTGGGAATTTCTTTCCTGCCACACCTGGCCGTAAGGGACTCGCTCACGTCGGGAGCGCTGGTGACCATCCTCGTGACGGGCGTGCAATTCAGCCGCGAAATCGGCGTGGCGTGGCGCCAGGGCCGTTATTTCGGCCCTGCGATCCGGCACCTGCTGGACGCGATTTTTGAAAGGTTCGGAATAGCAACGGGCGGGAGGCGCGGCGACCGGACGGATCTTTAGATCCTTACTGTCTTGACGTCCGTCGCCTTCAGTGTCTGTTCAATCAGCGGGACGAGGTCGAGTTTCGGTTCGATCGCGTGAACCGTCTTCAGACTGGCGCGGGTCTCGGGATGTTTGGGCACAAAAACCGTGCAACAATCTTCATAGGGCTCGATCGAAATGTCGTAGGTCCCGATGCGCCTGGCGAGATCGATAATTTCCTCTTTGTTGTCGCCGGACAGCGGACGCAGGAGCGGGAGCGGTGTCACTTCCTCGATGGCGCGCATATTGGACAGCGTCTGTGAGGCGACCTGACCGATACTCTCGCCGGTGACCAGGGCCTGGGCGCCTTCCCGTTCGGCGATGGCTTCGGCGATGCGCAACATGGCTCTGCGGTAGAAAATCACCCGGTAACCGGGCGGCGCATGGGTCATCACGCGGCGCTGGATTTCAACGAACGGGACCAGATACAGTGTCGATTGGTACTGGTATCGTGTCAACACGCGGACGAGTTCCTCTGTATTGCGCTGGGAACTTCGGTTGGTATACGGCTGGCTGTGAAAGTGTACGAAGGAGAGCCGTACGCCGCGTTTCATCGTCTTGTATGAAGCAACGGGCGAGTCGATACCCGAGGACAGCAGACTGACGGCGCGCTCGTTGGCGCCGACGGGAAGACCGCCGGGTCCGGGTGTTTTCCCGGTATAGATGAAGGCGCCCTGGTACGAAACTTCGATGAAACATGTCAGGTCCGGGTCATCCAGCTTGACCCTTGCCCGGGAGAGGGTCTGGACGTGGGCGCCCACGTCACGATTGATCTCTTCGGACGTGAGCGGGAATTTCTTGTCGCCGCGACGTGCTGCAATCTTGAAAGAGCCGAACTCCACGTTCCGGACGACGTCCCACGCCCCCGCCCGAATGCGTTCGATGGCATTGGGAACGTGAACAGCTACGGAGAAATTCGCAATCCCGAACACGTCGGCCAGACGTTCCCTTATGGCGCCCAGATCTGCGTCCGGCACGAGTTCCAGAGTGATGCGGCCGGAAAGACGGCGGGCGGCGCCACGTGGCAGTCCTTTCAACGCACGCCCGATATTTGTGAGCAGTTGCTGTTCGAACCGGCCGCGATTCCTGCCCTTCAGGCCGATTTCGTGATAGTGGATGAGGAAAACCCGTTCGGGCACGGCGTCCATGGCGTCCTTCCGAGGAGTCGTTCGCGGCGCTGCAGGCAGGTATGGCCATGCTGTCGTAAAGCGGGACGGGACCGGTGATTCTTGCGGTTCGCCGCTACGTCGCATCCAGAATCCGGTAGAGATTATGCAGAAAGTTCCGGTTGTCGCCGTCGACGTATACCATCTCTCCTCCCATGCGGCTGAACGACTTGCAGAACCTGAGGTAATACGCCGGGTTGTCTTTGTTAGGTTCGCCCCTGGACCAATCCCAGGTCATCGGCGCCAGATCGTTGACAACGATGAACGGGTGTACAACGCGCTTGCGTTCCTGAATACGCAGGTTATTGGCCAGCGAGAGGGCCTTTTCGAAGACCTGCGGCGCCATGACGGCCGAGCCAATTGAGAGAAACACGCCGCCATCCAGATCGACGACACCCCGTGCGAACACCCGAAAGTCGATATCCGCGCCGCGGCCAACGGCCGCCCCGTTGGCGAGGTGATGATTGTGGATGATGTCGTAGCCGATACCGGGATGAACGGTAAGCGGAACACCGAGTCGGTAGGCTCCAGCGGTAAGGGACATATCCCCATATGGATGTTCGACGCGGCAGCGGCCGGAAGGAATGTCAAATCGCGAGAGGACCTGGAGCAGTTCGGCGTGCGCGGGCATGCCGGGCGAATCCGTGGGGCCATCTGCCCAGGCGCGCAGGGTGGATGCCAGGTCGCTGCGGGTGGGAATATCGCAACCGTCGTCGCAGATAAATTTCCCAAGGGATTCGCCGTACCCCATGCCTTGCAACGCGCCGTTGAGAATGGCAAGATGGATGTAGCGTCCGGTTTCCTCCCACGTGCCGAAACACCCCTGTGCGACGTTAGCCCGCACGTCTTCTTCGGAGCGCCCCTGAAAGGCGTACTCCCAGTCGTGAATCGTGCCGGCTCCGTTGGTGGCCAGATGGGTGACCCAGCCTGCCTTCATCATTCGGACCACGACGGGCGCCAGGCCGTTCTTGACCAGATGGGCGCCGTAGGCCAGTATGACGGACGCACCCCGCCGCCTGGCGCGCTGTATTTCTCTGGCAACGCGCCGGAGCCTGTCCGCCAGCGGTCCGGGGTCGGGAGCGGCCTGGTCGGGGTCGACCATGATCTCGTCGATCGAGAATTTGCTGCGTCTCTCCCCAAGGGGTCTAAGGGCGACGTCGCGATGGTCGATCTGCGGGTAGGGCATACAACCTGTTTCCCTATTTGGCCACCCAGACCCGCTTGAGTGGGACGTCGGGGGATTCCAAGACGCCGCCGTAGATCGTCACGGCGGTTATTTTCCCGTTCTGTATGCGGCACATATGCACTTCGGTGGCATCCAGATGTTTGCCGTACATTGCTTCGGGCAGCCCGGGAAGGGGCTGGTTTACGATACCCCTAAAGTAAAACTCCACGGCGACCATGTCGTGGTCTGCGACGATATTGAGAATCTCGAGCCGCATGTCCCGCTCTTCCTCGTGGCAGCCGCGCCAGAGCGCCACCATGTTATCCGCACCCCGGATGTCAAGTGCGCCGCCGACCATGGTCGCGTCGTCGGCGTAGGTTTCGCGAAGTCGCTTCCAGTCACACGCAAAGGCGGCTTCGAGGGACTCCCGGGCAATTCGTGCGTTTTTGCTGGTTGACATTGGGGCTACCTCCGGTATCCGGAATCGAGTTCCAACTGCTATTGTACGCCGGCGTCAGTGCGGTATTGCTCGAGGTTTCCTCTGTATTCCAGGCCTAGGAGTCTGCGCCGCAGGAGTTTTTACAAAGGGCGAGGTGTGTCCGTGAGTCGGGTTGGTCGTTATGTTGGGAGTGGTATGATGAGTTTTGGGTACGGTGATCGTTGCAGGCAGGCGTGTTGAGGGCGAGATTCCAGGGATCGTGGTTTCCCGTATGTCGAGTCCATAAGGACAGGACACCCGAACCCATGCTTCAACACATCGACAACGCTGCCATCCGCTTGACGTTCAACGCGAGGCAGACCAGATCCCACTCGGCACGCACCTTTTCCAGCCCCCGGAAGCTGAAGCGCCGGAAGCCCAATACCTCCTTGATCCATCCGTTGGGCGCCTCCGAGAGCCACTTGCGCTTCGCATACAGGCCCCGACCTTCCGGGCTGGTGAGCTTCTCGCCCATGCGATGGGTCGCCGGAAGCGTCTCCGAATCGACGTCCACCTTTTCCTTGCCCTCCCGCCCCAGCGCCACGTAACCATCAATGCCACGCTCCTCAAGCGTGGCCAGGTCCTCCTCGTTGCAGTAGCCCGCATCCGCCAGAACCGCGTCCGGCTTGACCCCGAATGTCTCTTGCACACCATCCAGCAAGGGGAGCATAAAGCCCTGATCGGTGGCCTGTGACCCCAGATGCACAGCCACGATGATCTGACGCTCGGCGTCCACCACCGTCTGCGCGTTGTAGCACTGCTGGAACCCCTCCGCGCTCGTCTTCATGATCCGAGACTCGGGGTCCGTGAAGTTGCTCTGAGCCTTCGGGTCGGGCTCGCCATAGGCTCTTTTGTAAGGCCGCCCGCCCTTCGGGTTGCGCTTCTGACCCGGTTTGCGCCCGCGCGCATCGTCGACGGCTCGTTGCGATGCTTCCAGACGCTCCCTCGCCGCCCTGATCGCCGCCAGACGAGCCTGCCTGCGCTGCAACTCGACCGGCAACTCGTCGCCACGAACATCCACGCCGTAACGTGCATCCTCCTCGGCATCAATCGACACAGCACCCGAAAGCAACGCCCCGATCTCTTTCTCCAGACGAGCCTGTTCCTTCAACATCCGCTCGTAACTCATGGCCTTGCGCTTGCTGGCCTTCGCTCGTACCTTCGTGCCGTCTAAAGATAACGTCCCGAAACGTACCAGGCCCATCTCCCGTGCCACACCAACCACCTCCACGAACAAACGCCCGAAATCTTCCAGGTGACGACGCCGAAACTCGCAGATCGTCCGGTGTTGTGGGAAATTGCCCGCCGCCAACATACGAAACGCCACGTCCTCCTCCAGCTTCCCAGCGATCGCTCGAGACGAATACACTCCCGTCGCGTACCCATAGATCAATACCTTCAACATCATCGATGGATCATATGGCGCGTTGCGACGACCATCGCCTTCATAGGGCGCGTAGAACGACCCCAGATCCAGGGAATCCACCAGATCGCTCACCTGGTGCGACAGATGACCTTCAGGCACCCACTCCCGAAGATCCGGCGCCAACAGCAATATCTGGTCCGGGTGATACGGTCGAAACGTTGTCGGCATGGATCGCTCCCTCCCCTGACATAACACACAACGATACCCTTGACATATACCAACTACACGACCCATTATACCTACAACTACATGTCCATTGAAATGAATTTTCCTGCGGCGCAGACTCCTAGAATCTCGCGGGACCGCGCGACGTTGCAAGTCCTGTCGGCCCCCGGCGTCCCCACGACGTGGAAAACGTCGAAATCGATGTCCTGAGATTCCAGGCTCAGGCGGCATGCTTCGGCAAGGTCGTGGCGGCACACCCAGCCCTGGCGGTAAGGACGCTCTTCCGTACCCAATTTTTCTCTGTACCGGCCGATCCCGAGTCGGCTGTCAACAATGTAGTCAGGCCGGAGAACGATGATACGCAGCCCGAACGCATCGTGGAACTGCCGGCACATCTCTTCCTGAAGCCGTTTGGTGACACCATATAGGCCGCCGTCGGGCCGCCTGACGTCGGCCGAGAAGAAGATGCCCCCCGGGTGGGCGGTCTGACAGGAGCCGATATGTACGATCCTCCCGATGCCGTGCCGCCGGGCGGATTCAAGAACGTTCCAGAGTCCCTTGACGTTGATCAGAAAAGGTTTCCGATCATCGACACCGTGGGCGCCGGGCGCGTCCGAATGGTACACCGCCATGTGCAATACCGAGTCCATGCCCGCCACGGCACGGTGAACGGCATCGAAATCCACGATATCTCCGTGAACGATGTCACCCCCCGCCCATTCACCGTCGGTATCGTTCCAGGCTTTCCAGGCCCTCGGACCATAGTCGAAAGCCCTTACCCGATGGTTCGCGTCAAGAGCGGCCAGCGCCGCCCTTCCAAGCCAACCTGCCGCGCCGAATACGATAATGTTCATAGTACCTCCCCTGCAATCGGATTCACCTGAGCGTCGAAGAAGCCCCTCTTTCTGGTCCTCCGCAGGGCTAGAGGCTGGCGGCTCCGCGCTTGTGCGTAAAACACTCGACCTCAAGACGAACCCTAGGCTGGTGAGTGCGATGAATTCACAGTACTCAAACAGGCTTTCGCTTTCTCAATCTACCGTGAGGCCGTGATAAGGCCGGACTGCCAGCTTTTTTCAGAAGAGATCGTTTTGTGAGGTCTTCTTCCGTGGCCAGGCGGGCCTGCGATGGCGAGATCGTGGCAACGCCTATCGTCTTGCCTTCCGGACCCAGGAATTCAACCTCAAGGGCTTCCCCGTTACCCTGGACATATACAATCGTGCCAATGTCGCCGACTTTCAGCCCTTCCGCCGGATTGCGTTTCTCAATCAGCGGGCTGCTGGATGGGACATCCCAAATGTGATTGGGCGGAACTTCGGCTGTAAGCGCTATAACGTCCAGTTCCTTGAACATATCTGTCTCCTAACGATCAGGCCGGATATGCCGTAATGAACCTTGGATAGTCGCTTTCCCTGTCGATGTGCCAGACGGTCCGTACGTAAGGGTTGCGTCCATCGGGAGTCTCAAGCGATCCATCCACAATATACTTTATACCGTAGATCCCTTGCTCCTTCTCGACAGCTTCATGGCTCGCTCCGTGAAGTCGTAACGCTTCCGAAAGACTCTGCCATTGTGCTGGGAAAAAGCCGAAGTTGAAAAAGAACTTAGCCTTTTCCCGACCATCCGGATGACTTGCTGAAAGCAAATAGTCAGTAATCTTCGCCGGGTCAACGCGAGCCCGTTGGGCGTTGGGTAGCCTCAATCACAATCCTCTGTTTGGAGCTCATCGACCATACGGCTGCTGTCCATCGCGTGTGACATAAAGTCCCGGCCCAAATGGCTCGCCCATGCACGCGCTGCACGAGGTCTTCAATGCCTTCACCAGGTCCGGCACAATATAACGCAATACGCCTACTACCGAAACCATCTTGTTCGGAGATTTTCCAAGTCGGGAAAATTACGAACGCACGAACATATTTCGTCAGTGCGTTTGCAATCCCGGGAGCGCGGGCGTCTCGCCCGCATTATGCGGGATGGTGACATGTGCATGAATCAGGGCAACCACAAGGATTACCCCTACGAAGTACGAGCGGAGACGATTAGGGCATGCCGGTTGACCGCGACAGACAAATGCCCCGGCGATGATCGCCGGGGCGGGTCACTGCATTCTAAACCAAGCCTACACAATCCATCCCAGACGGAAAAGATGAGGAGATTGGCGGTCCCGAACAAAGACCTCCTGCCGATCCAACGTCAGAAACAATTGAAACAGCTTCTCCTCAAAGAGCGTCGTCGCTTCCGTGCCGAACCAATACTCGGCCAAATCCCGCGCGCGAAATGGCCCCGTCGCCCCTATCTTTTGCAGATAAGAATTAAGTTCAGCGAGAATTCTATAATTGCCAAACTGTTTTCCATTCGTGATGCCTGCTCTCTTCGTGTAGGTATATGTCCGGCCATTTTCGGGAAGTCGCACGTCCACGGTTGGAGACGAATTTCGCACGGATTCGGCCAATCCTTTCCGTGCAGAGTCATCACCGTGTACGAGAAAGCATTTTTTCGGACTCAGTCTCTCGACCAATTCCGTCAATTTCATCCGGTCCGCGTGCGCCGAAAGCGAGTATTCCTTCACTTCGCACCTCACGTTCACATACTCCTTCTGGCTCAATTTCCACTTCCGCTCTTCAAGTTCTTTTGCCTTTGACAGATTCACCAGCGCACGCCCAGGCGTACCTTCCCCCTGATAGCCCACAATTGCGATCAGGTTCTCCGGATCACCAGCAAAATGTCCGGCATATGCATTCGACACACCACCGTTCAACATCCCGGAAGATGCTACAATACAACAAGGTGGACCCGACAAAATACGTTCGCGATGATCCCTAGATTCCACTTTTCTTACGAAATCTGAATAAAAAATGTCGCCTCCCCCGATCGCTCTGCATTGCAAAGATGGCTTGAGGTCGGGTACGCTACGTGAATACACGTCATTTAACCTTCGCACCATCCCGTCAACGTACAACGGAATCTGTCTCCGTTCAAGGCTATCCTTGAGAACCAGAATAACCTCTTGAGATCGCCCCACGGCGAACGCAGGAATTAACACTCTGCCGCCGGCTTCAGTCACCCTGGTTACGTGCTGAACAAGGGCGTTTTCTTGACAAGCGCGATCCTTATGTTGTCGATTACCATATGTCGATTCCATCACGATCACGTCGGGCCGACACCACTCGGGGATAACTATGCCGGGAATCGTCAACTGATCGTCACCAGACACGTCACCCGTCACCAGTATGCTATCCTGTTTGCCCTCGAGATAGATCATTCCCGCACCCAGAATATGCCCGGCGGGAATCCACGTAGCTTTTGCGCAGTCGCTCACTTGTACGGGTTCCATCCAACTCACCGATGACATTCGGCTTAAAGCGCAACTCGCGTGATCGGAAGTGTACTCAGGTGACCTGCTCTTTTCTACCCGTTTTAGGGCATCTTCCAACAACACCTGTGTAATCTGTTTTGTCGGATGGGTACAATATACCTTTTCGGGTAATATGTTCTCCTTTGCAAGCAGTGGCAGCGAACCCGTGTGATCGGAATGCGCATGGGTCAGCAACAGAGCGTCAATCTTGTCCATATTACCGACACCAGGCCACTTTGAATTGTTACTGGGGCCCATGCGAATGCCGGCGTCCACCAGAATACGTTGACCATCGATTTCAATTAACGTACACGAAGCGCCGACCTCATCGGCACCGCCTAGAAAACGGAGTTCCATTTGTATATCCTTTCACGAAATGACGTTACAGGGACGAGATTTCCAATCCACGCTGTCATGAAAGGATGCGTCGTAGCACAATCCCGGCGGGATCAGGCGTGAGGCTATTTAGCCTCGAAGTGCGACGCATCTGGCAAAACGAAATGTTGGTGCAGGGTTTAGCCGATTGACATCAAGGCCGATCAGCGGCCAACCCCTGCCGGTGCGTCATTTGCTCTTTGCTCCTCTGGGCGGCGCATTGCCGCGGCGAGGCCCGGAAGGGTTTCCGGTTTTGCTTGGCAGGTTGGCAACGCGAGCGTTTCCGCCATTACCTCCGCTCCGGTTTCCACTCGAACGATTCCCGCGTGATTTGGCCATTGGCGTCACCTCCTTTGTCGTGGAATTGGGCCGTTTCAGGGGGACACTGTACTTCCGCAGTTGAGTAGCGACCCGGTTCATCGTGCAATGTCTCCAACTACAAGAACTATGCCAATCAGACATTATGTAAATAAGTTATTAATAATATTTATTTTATAGGAATATATTCATTGGCTTTTTGCCTGCATCTGGTGTAATTCACCAACTACAGTGTTGTCATACACCAACCAGGCTTACCAGTTGAGGAGATCATCCTTCTCTCGTGTCCGATGCAATTCCGTTCGTCGAGTTCGGCTGGCCCCGGCTTCATCTATCTCTATTCCAAGTGTTAGAAGATGCGCCTGGCGAAGCCACCAGAAGGCTTCGAATAGCGGCCGCCGAGGCGAGGCGCCCCGATCCAGATTCGGCCTGTTCCGGTTGAGATGGCGAATCTGTCGATGCGCCCTTGTTGCGAGTGCGCGAACTGTTTCATCGGGATCGTTCCTGGAGAGCCAGAAGAGCGTTCTGTGCGCCCGTCCGCCCGGATTGACACGCAATGCCACCACCGCCTGAACGTAGCACCGTCTCCACGTTCGACGCGGTTCAATAAACCCTTCGTCTGCACAATCAGACCGGTTAACATCCTGCTGGCACCGAATTTTCCTGGTTTTGAGCCGGTCAAGGCAGAATTTGGCAAATGCTTCACGCAATTCCAGCAGATGCGGATCTCGCTTGAGTTCATCCCGAAGATTCTGCGGATACATTGCAGTTGCGATCCACATTGGGATTTGACTGAAGGGATGAGGTGGAGGCTCTCTGTCAGCTTCCGGCCACGGACGAAGGTCGGATGCAACGGAAGGGACCCGCATCTCCGAGAACGCCAGCAATACGGACCTCAAACACTTCCAGGGAGCGGCGAAAACGACCAGCACCTCGAAGGCCTTTTCGTAGAAATCGGCAACGGGAGCGCCAGTCGAATCCGAACACCCAAAGTCTTCAGGCGACTCCCGCAGCACCTTCCGCAACATGCCGATTTGTCTGGCAGCGCTGTCCACAAGCCGATTTCTCAGTTCATCGGAAATACCGGAGTCTAACGCTCCCATACCTCTGTGGTGTATTACTACTGCCAACCGCCACCATGCATTAAGCAAGGATGAACGTCCCTGAATCGATTCCGGCCGTTTTTCATTCACGAGGTCAAGGAACGGAACCAGCTCATTTGCGACCACCCGCCATCCGTCACCCGCCGGATTCATACTCACCGTACCCAATGCAAAGCCAATGCTCATCGAATATGAGATTCCATTGAGAAGGCCGAGAATCCTGTCGCCCAGTACATCGTCCGGAAAATCGGAAAACGACTCTTGCAGGGTGTTTATCTTTATTTTATCGCGACGTTCAGAGTCTGCGGCAAAACGCCATTTGAGCCAGAATTCGAGCTGATCAGGGTCTTCAAAATCTGCGCTGGACCATCCCTCCCGTCGAATCGGATCCAACATATCCAGATTCACGACCTGACCCAACGGCAGGCCGTGTGGAAACAGAAATGGAACAAGATCAAAGAACAGGAATGGGCACGCGTTCCTTATTGCCACGAGCTTGTCCCAATTCAAACGTTCTGCGCAGAATTCCGCATACCCTTGGAACTCTCGGACCCAGTCGGGAAGAACCCAGTTCCCGCCCGATTTCACCAGCCTGTCGCTCGGGCGAACCACCTCACTGTGGACAGGTCCGAAGCCAAGCAGAAAACTGAAGAGAAGCGCTAGGCGGGTCTGCCTACTGTCCTCCGCAGGATCCGACTCGTTTAACGGATTGACGACTCCGGGAAGGAGGTGCGCGAAATCATCCGCGAAATCGGCCCGGAATACGGACACGCCGCTGGAATTGCTAAAACAGTCCGAACGATTAAGAACCCGTATCAACCACACCTGATCGTTACTGGAAAACCCAGCGTCGTCGAGGCACTGTTGTGCGGGAGAAACTTCTGAATCATCTTGGGGAAAGATCAGGCCGGATGGGCCGTTTTCGGCTTCGCTCATACCTGTTTCCAGTTAAGCGGATGACCAATTCCTTGTAGAGCAATTGGGGCAGGATATGTGATCCTGTTCCGATTGTGAACCCGCAGGATTCCCGCCAGAAGATGCGGGACCGGAAAAGATGCAGAATGCATCAAAGCACGAGGCTCGCTACGAATATATCAAATTTACAATTGACGTCAAGTGGCAATTGTCAAATCTAAACCCTCACTGCCGGGATCGTTATGGATCATTGGGCGTGGCTACGGCTTTTCACTATTCAGGTGGTACTTCCGGTAAAAGTGACGAAACTGATCGTAGCTCAGGCTCAGCGATTCGGCCGCCTTCCGCTGGTTCCAGTCTACGCGGTTCAGCGCGCTCTTGAGCAACCCCAGTTCAAATGCCGTGACCTGAGCGTCGAAACCGTCTCCGGGTACCGCAGGAGCCCCGCTGGAGATTTCGGGCGGCAGATCCCAGGGTTCGATGGATACTCCCGTGGCCATACAGGCGGCCCGTTCGGCGGCGAATTTCAGCTCGCGCACGTTTCCCGGCCAGGAGTAATCCAGCAGGAGACGGAGCGCGCTTTCGGAAAACGGGCGCACCTTGAGCCCCGGCACCTCCCGGACGATCTGTTCAACGAAAAACCCCACAAGAGGCTGGATGTCCTCACGCCGTTCGCGAAGGGGGGGAATGCGAATAATTTCAAAGCGCAGGCGGTCGTAAAGGTCCTGACGAAAGCGGCCTTCCTCGATCTCACGCTCGAGATCGGCATTCGTGGCGGCAATGATCCGGACGTCCACGCGTGTGGGTGTGGCGCCGCCCACACGTTGAATCTCCTGGTATTCGATTGCCCGCAGGACGTTCTGCTGGAATTCCGGTGTGGTATTGCCGATTTCGTCCAGTAACAATGTGCCGCCGTTGGCCGCTTCAAACCTGCCGGGGCGGGCTTCCGTAGCGCCGGTGAAGGCGCCCTTTTCGTGGCCGAACAGTTCGCTCTCGAGCAGGTTGGCGGACAGTGCTGCGCAGTTTACCTTAACGAAAGGACGATCTTTGCGCACCCCGCCGTAGTGGATCGCAGCGGCGACGAGTTCCTTGCCCGTGCCGGGTTCGCCGAGTACCAGTACCGGCCGTGGGATGGAAGCGATGCGCTCGGCCTGGCGCATAATCAGCAGCATCCGTGAACTCGCATTGACCGTTCTGTACCGCTTGCCGAGTTCGTCACGGTAGTAGCGATTCTCCCGGTCCAGGTCCTTTACCCGGGCCTGAAGCCGGGCATTTTCCCTGAGGACGGCGAGCACGCGGTCGAGTTTTTCCAGGCTGAGTTCAAGCCGGTCCTCGATATAGAAATCTTTCTCGATGAAGTCGGAGGCGCCCATGCGCAGGGCGGCTACGGCGTTCTCCACGGTCCCTTTCCCCGTAAGGATGATTACCGGCAGATCGGGTACGAGGTGGCGGATTTGCCGGAGAACTTCCAGACCGTCCGGCTCGCTCGGACCGAAGTCGATATCCAGAACGACCAGGTCAACGTCGGAAACGTGCTCTCGCAGGTATGCCAGAACCTTTCTTCCCGTAGGGAAAGCCCTTACAACCCGGCCATCCACCTGGAGGCTTCGCTTGAGCATGTCCAGTATTTCGGGCTGGTCGTCCGCAATGACGATTTGAGCATTCATGGGTTACTCGATGAATTCTTCTGCAAGGGGCAGCCGCGCCGCTGAAATCGGATCGCCGCTCCAGCCGATACTTTCCGCACCGGAGACGAGTTCGAAGTCCACGGGAAGATCGATACGGAACACGGCGCCGGCGCCGGGGCGGCTGATCATGCGCAGGCTTCCTCTGTGGGCGGATACGATGCTGGAACAGATGCTGAGACCGAATCCGTTGCCTTTTTCCTTGGTGGAAAAACCGGGATCGAATATCCTGGCCTGAATCTCTTCCGTTATGCCGGGTCCGTCGTCTTCCACTTCGATGAAAACCGATGCCCGCTTATTGTCGTAGCCGGTCTGTACAGTGACCGCACCACGATCATTCACGGCGTCCAGCGCGTTTAGAATCAGGTTGGTAACGGCTTCACGCAACATACCGGGATCGACCTTGACCTGGGGAACCTGTGGTTCAGATGCAAAACGGAGTGCGATGGCGCCGGTCCGGGTAGAGACGGCCTCCCTGATTTTGCCCACTAATTGCGGAATATCCACCAGAGAGGGATTGAGCGGGTCCTGCTTCATGCTGCGCAGATAGGCGACCCACTGATCGTAGATGTGTTCCTGGTCGCGGGCGATGCCTTTCAGGTCGTTGAGAACCGAATCCTCCGTCGGGACCGTTCGAATGAGCCGGCGCGTACGGCTCCCCACCAGACCCATCAGGTTTTTGATCTGGTGCCCGCGCGTATACAGGCTTTCTCCCACCTGCACACGTCCAAGGTCGATGAGCTCACGGGATAGGCGCGCCAGGACCGAGGACGCTTTTGCGCCGAATTCTTCAATGATGGACGTGTATTCCTGTTCCATCCGGGCTGAACTACCGTGATCAAAAAGAAGATGCGCCAGGTTCCTGTACGGCAGGGCATAGTCCGGCTCGAGTTGGATGGCAATTTTGAATGCGCCAAGAGCCTGGAGCGTCTGGCCGGTCTGCATGAGCAGAACGCCAAGGTTGTTGTGGCCGGGGGCGAACAGTGGATTCGCTTCCAGCCCGCGACGGTAAACCCTGATTGCTTCTTCGATGTTTTCCGGAAGGTCGTCGAGGAAGCTGGCAAGCAGGAAGCAGGTGCCGTCCACGTTCGCGAAGGGCGCCCCCCGGTCTACGGCTTTGAGAATATAGCGAAGCGCTTCTACCGCCTGTTGCCGACCCTGGGAACCCGATTCCTCGCCTTCGGCCTGCAAGAGCGCCAATTGAAATTGCGCCTCAAGATGGTCCGGATCGATTGCTATGACGGCTTCAAAGGCCTGCATGGCTCCCTGGACGCCCCCTCTTGTCCGGCAGAGACCAATCTTGAAATACAGGTCCGCGCTGCGATCGGACGCGAGACCCAGGCAACGCGCAAAGCAGTCCAGTGCGTCCCTCCACTTGCCCTGCCTGTAGTGGACCACACCCAGGTTGTGGCGCGCCCGGATATTGTCGGCATCCAGAGTTAACGCAGCCCGGTAGGCAGCCTCTGCGCTCCGGAGGTCGCCGGTTTCCATCGCGGTATCGCCGGCGCGCCCACGGCGCCGGGCTTCGTCGTTCCCGGATTCAGGAAGGGACCGGGCGATACCGATGCGGTCGGCCGTGGACGGCGCGTTGTCCGGCATTTCGGGTCTGTTCAATTGGCGATTCCTGTTTCAAGCCTATCTATTCCGATGGACTTTCCGGTCTCTCCGGAGGATCGTCCCCCGGATTGGTCTCGCCTGTCATTCTACCGAGGAACTCCGGCAGTTCAAGGCCCGCAAGTTTGGCCAGTTCGTGCATCGGCGGAATGGCGCCCATCAGGCGCTGACCGAGGTTGGACATACCACCCTGTCCGTTGCCGCCGTCCCAGACCACGATCTTATCCAGGGGCAGATTCTGTATGGCTTCGGCCTGGATACCGGCGACCTCGGTCAGGCGTTCCACGATGAGAAAGGCTGCGGCAGCCTGGTCTTTGCCTCCGCATGCGGAAACCAACTCCTTGTAGCCCTCCGCCTTGGCATCCAGGATGGCCTGCGTGCCCTCGGCTTCGGCCCGCCGCTGTGCCAGAATGGCGGCTGCCTCGCCCTGCGCCACAAGCGTCCGCTGCTCCTTCTCGGCTTCCGCCTGGACGATCAGCTTCTGCTTTTGTGCATCCGCCTGTACGACAATTTCGGCTCTCAGCCGAGCCTCTTCGCGCAGAGCCCGGGCTTCCTCGGCCTCTTTTTCCGCCTTTTCCTGAGCGACGCGAATGGCGCCGTCCGCGGCCTTCGCGGCTTCCTGTCCTTTTTGCCGCGCGACCTCTTCGGCCACTGTCTGCTGTGCCATGTATCCGGCCTTTTTCGATTCGGCCTCGGCCTCCGCCTGGACGGCTTCCGCATCCAGAGAAGAGACCATCTGGCGTTTGTTTCTGGTGGCCTCGGCCTCTCCGATCTGGGCTTCGGATTCGAGTGCGGCGACCCTCTGGCGCCGGTCCCTGGCGGCTTCGGCCTCGCCGATATCCGCGGCCGCGTGTGCGGCGGCCACGTCCGTGCGCTGGTCCCGTTCCCGCTCGGCCACGCCCACCTTGCCCATTTTCTCCTGCTCTGCAACGTCAATGGTCGCCTGGTTGATGGCTTCGGCCGCGGCCTTTTGCCCGAGGGCTTTGATATAACCGCTTTCGTCTTCGATATCCTTGATGTTCACGTTAATCACGCCGAGGCCGATTT
The DNA here is from genome assembly GCA_963662665.2 of Candidatus Latescibacterota bacterium. Classification (GTDB taxonomy): domain Bacteria; phylum Latescibacterota; class UBA2968; order UBA2968; genus JAAXHE01. The sequence continues at coordinate 297,885 of CAXXJS010000010.1, read as the reverse complement.
TCTCCATTTCGGTAGAGACCGCTTCGTTGACCTTGAACATAAAAGCCTGCCGGTCCCGGTTGATTTCTTCGATTTCCATGGTGGCAATCACCGCCCGCATCTGACCGAGGATGATATCCTGTGCCTGGCTCTGGATCTGTTCGCGCGAAAGACCCAGCAGGCGAATTGCCGCGTTCTGCATCACGCCCGCCTGATTCGAAACCGCCGCGGTGACGGTTGTGGGAACGGACACGCGGATGTTCTCCTGTGAAAGGGCGTTGTCCAGGTCTATGGGAGTGACAAACGGCTCCAGGTCCAGGTACTCATAGTCCTGAAGGAGCGGAAGAACGAATGCGGCGCCCCCGTGAACACATTTTGCCGCCCCCTGTCCGGTCTTGCCGTAAACCACCAGTATTTTGTTGGATGGACACCGTTTGTACCTGGATATAAACGTCACGAAGAGCAGAAATACCACCAACAACAGTATAATTGTCAGGATCGTCTCAGTTGCCATTGCTGTCCCTCCCCGATTGGAAATTTCACCTTTGGTTGAAATCTGTCCCGGAGCGAGTCCCGTTCGGGTTGAAATCCCGTTCCTGTCTCATCCCTGGGCGTGATGATACGAAAGGAAATACAGGAAACACAGGCACTAAAACCAGATATCACTCAGGACACCATCGGCTCGACCTCAAGTGTGGTTGCATCCGCCACACGAAGAATGCGGACCGGCGTTTTGGCTGAAATCGGCATCCCGTTTCTTCCGCGAGCGGATACGTAGGTGACCGCGCCACTCTCCAACACCCGTACCTGTCCGGCGCCTCCCTCGGGAATATCCAGATATACCTCTCCCGCCGTGCCTACGCATGTATCCAGGCTGGCGTTTCCGGTTTCGGTAAGCTGCCGGATACCGCGGAAGAAATAGGCCACGACCAACATGCCGGCGCTGCCCCAGACAAGCGCGTAGAGCAGGGCAGTCTGAGTATCCAACCCTCTCTGCAGATACAGGGCGCCCGCCCATCCGAACAGCATGCCAAACGCGATGAGGGACCTGATAGATAGCAGTTTGAAAGAAGCAACCGTACCGTCGTTAAGCTCCGGACCGGCGTCGCCGAGGTTTGTATCTCCGGAAAACCCTGCGTCCGAAACGTTTCCAAGCCCAAACAAAACCGCAAGGAGTTGCCAGATGAAAAACGCGCTGAAAAATATCGCCACGATGTAGAGAATCTGGTTGAGCGTGGTCAGATCCGTCCACCAGGCATCCATATCTCGCTCCCAATGCGTGGTTCGGAATTCGAATACGAAGGAATGCGCGCGGATTACCGAGGGTCCGTGTCCAGTAATGCGCCCTTCGAAAATGTGACATAGAACGCTGACGGAGTCAACAAAAAACCCAGTGGGTTTTCGCCGGCGTTTGCGAATGCCGAGTCCTCTACTCCCCCCCGAACCACTGTGGCGAGCGAGTCGGCCTCGATTGCGACGGCTTCCCGGCCCTGAAATCTGTCCGGCCGGGATCAGGAGGAAAGCGACGTCAAGACGGGACCAACCCCCGCTTTCGGAATTCGCCCTTCAATTGATACCTTCCCCTGTTGAGCCAGGTCTTGACGGTACCCATGGGAATCTGCAACTCCCGGGTAATTTCCTCGTAGGACCAGTCCCGGACGTAACGCATCCAGACGACGGTGCGATACCTGTCCGGCAATGCGCGAATACTCTTCCTGACAAGGTCGCGGTTCTGGTTCCGCTGTGCCGAAATTTCCGGATTTTCGCCGTGAGCGGGGACCCGCGTTGCTTCCGCAAGTGCCGCAGGATCTTCAGTTACCTTTATCCACCGCCGGCGCACCTGCTGTTTGCGGTAGTGAGATTTATGGACGTTCAGCGCGATCTGAGTAAGCCAGGTGGCAAACGCGGCCTCTCCCCGGTAGGAACCCATGGCGGTATATGCCCTCAGGAACGCGGTTTGCACGAGATCCTGCGCGGTTTCAGGATCGCTGGTTCTTCGTACCATCGTCGCGTAGATCTGTTCATGGCAGGCCTTGTAAAGGACGCCGAAGGCAGCCGCGTCACCTTCGATGGCCCTCCGGACCAGATGCCGTTCGTTTTTCATTTATGGGAATTCCTATCGAAAGGGTGATGAATTATCTGGAGTCGCCGGTAAGCAGCCGGTAACCCACATAGACCAGGACAAAGGACACAAGCAGTTTAAGGAGCAGGAACACGATTTCCAGCGACATGCCGATGAGTTTGAATACTTCGAAAATACCGAGGTACGCGCCGATGGCGATAAGGATGATGCCGAGAATTTTCGCGAGCATGTGTCTTCCTTTCTGTATAACGGAAGTTGTATTCACGTTAATTCCTGTTCGGATTCGATCGTGAATCTCGAGAAAGCAAACGTGATCTATGTGACGTTGGTTTTGTTTCGCCTGAGCCTTTCATCCAGGGTGATGATCACCTCCTGGAGGTCGTTCAGGCGCTGGTCCACGGCGTCCAGCCGCGATTCCATTCGTTTCGCCCGTTCGGGACTCATCCCCTTGCCTTCCCTTTTTTTCCTGAGGTGTATATAGCTCACCATCCCCCCGGCAAAAATTATCAGGCAGATGCCGATGCCGATTTCCATTGCGATGCCGAGGCCCGTTCCGGATTGAGCCAACTCGAGCCGGTCTGCAATTCCCTCGAGTTTTTTTGCGGCTGATTCCAGTCGTCTTTGATTGTCCAGGAATAGCGTCACGCCTTCGTCCGGCAGGTTGGTGGTCTTGCCGGCCAGGGTAAGCGCAGGAATGTCATTGGCATCAGGCAGCAGTTTCCAATGATCCGAAGTGAATGCCCAGATCACGAACACCACGGCCGCAACCGCCAGGAAAATCCCGACCGTGGATCCACTCGGCTTTTTGTTACCGGGAGTCATTAAATAAACGGAGAATCCACCCGCGACCATCAGCAGGCAAAGGGCCAACGCCAGTTCCAGTATCCAACTCATTCCGTTCCCTCCACAGGAATTCCCGCTCTTTGACAAAAAGCAACGGATTTCCACCCCTTGAGGTTTCAAGCCACCTTTTTTACGCTACGATGGCCGGCATCCTGCGTACCGCTTCCCGCCCCTGCATACTTGAAAATGCGCGAGAGTCTCGTCACTGCAAGAACCTTCCGGATCCGACGGGAAACGCCGCTCAGCTTCAGGTCGCCGCCTGCGTTTCTTGTGCTCTTCAGTCCCGTTGCCAGTTCACCAAGCATGGCGGCGCCGACGTGGTCTACGTGCGACAGGTCGACCACTACCGTACGAGTGCCGCTGTTTACAAGGTCAGTTAATTTGCGTCGGAGCGGCGCCACGTCCCTTGTGGTGACGGGATCGCCACTGACGGAGACAACAACCGTCCCATCCTGAATCCGCTCGGTGACGTCAATGCGTTTAGATTTCATGATTCTATGCTCCGTATCTTGAGCAGGTTCGATTCTGATGCTGCTCGATCCCATTTGTCGTGGAACCCCGATGCCTGTGCATTCGCCGGTTACGATGTCTCCCGGGAACCCGCACGATTCAGCTTCTCGTCGATCGCGATCATAACTTCCTGGATATCCGTCAGACGCCGGTCGAGGTCGTCCAGCCGGGCATTCAGGCGCTCCTCCACTTTGCCGGGCATGAAACCTTTGGTTTGCCGATCTACGTATTTGTGGACCGCCGCAGCGAGAACGATCAGCGCAATTCCAACACCGACTTCAAACATGACACCCCTCCGTGGGTGTTCTGTCCCAGAAATAGGTTGCCTGAATTCGGCAGTCGAGTCGCCCGGCTCGCAAGGCGGCACCGACCTGCGTAAGGTCGGCGAGCGAAGGCAACGCCGCGAGACGGGATGAATCGGCGGCCGAATGGTGAGAAATTTGTGGGACAGGACACTGTTTAAGATATCAAAGGTCATCCACCGGTTTTGCCCGGTATTTTTCGGCCCCGAGTTCAATTTCCGGAAAGTGATAGACAACAAGACCGGACTCGGACACACGCACTTCCGCGCTGCCGCCTACGGCCAACGCGCTGAGGATCTCAGCGGCTTTTTCAACAGTCATTTTGCCGTCGGTTGCTGCCTCCAGAACGGTGAGGCTTCCGCCCTTCTCGAACGCGAGTCCGAGCAGCCGATGTTGATATTGCGCGTACCGCTTGCGCTCGGCCGAAGTGTGGACCCTGCGGCCGGCAAGCCAGAAGACCAGAGCCGTGCCGACAACGCCAAGCCCCAGTGCGAAGTCGAACGGGTCCAGGCGGAAGCCGGTCGGCTGGAACCCTGAAAAAACAGGGCCCATAAGTCCGCCGAGTGCAAACAGTATCGCTGTGGCTCTCAGAACGAACGCGAGGGCGAATCGCATGGCGCAGCTCCAGTCGGTGGTCAGATCGGAGAGTCGGTAAGAAAGGCGGCGCGATCGCGGGTGGTTAGCCGTTCGCCTTTCTTGCCGTACGGGTCGCTTTTTTTTCTGGACGTTGCGCCAGGCCTCTTTTGTGTCGCGCATCGCCGCTTCGATTCCGTAAGCGATTTCGTCAAGTATTTTTCGTGACTCATGCATCGGATTTGCGCAGTTTGTTTTTCAGTGCCTCGAGTTCCTCTTCCACGGTGTTCCGCCGTTCCATTTTTTCGAACGAGTCTTCCAGCGAGGGATCCTCACCCGCGACTTCGGCGTGAGCAGATGCCTCTGCTTCTTCGTTTTCAACCCGGTTGCGAAAGCGTTCGAAGCTGGAGAATGCGTCGTCGCCGATGCCCGAGAGGCCCTGGGCAATCTGTTTACGCGCCTGAGCCGCGCGGCGCCGTGCAATCAGGGCCCCCTGACGGGTGCGCGCTTCGTCCAGTTTGGACTTGAGCTGCGTCAGTTGTTTCTTGAGTTGGCCGGAGGTTTTGTGACTTTCGTCGAAGGCGACTTCCAGGTCACTGGCGGCCTTTTCGAGGGTGGCCTTCCGTTCCAGCGCCCGCCGGGCGAGGTCGTCCTCGCCGTTTTCCACGGCAAGTTCGGCCTTATTCTGCCAGGCCTCGATCCGGTCCGTTTTTTCCAGCAGTTGACGCTCCAGGCGTTTTTCGTTCGCAACGGCGGTCCCCACGGAAGCAGTCGCCTTGTTCACAGCCTCTTCCATTTCGAGAATCATCTGCCGAATCATCTTTTCCGGATCTTCGGCGCGATTCAGAAGATCGTTGATGTTGGCCTTGATAATATCCGCCATTCTGGAGAAAATGCCTTTGGCCATGTTCGTGCTCCTTTCCGGGGTGAGTGTTTGAACGTCACCGATGGTGGAATTTATCAGTTTTCGGTTTTTATCCACAGTTCTGCGGCCTAAACAATGCAAGGACCGTACCAAGATGAGAAAAATACCACACGTTTATTAAGTATCTGTATTTTATACATTTATTAGGTACACCGAGATGGATCTGTCATCGACTATTGGTGAAAAACGCCATAATCCAGGTGAAAACAACCGGATTGGGGCGTCATTTCCTGTGTTCCCGGGCAGTGGCGACTTGTCTTTTACAGACAAATGGCGTAAGATCTGGAGTGTTCTCTCGGGAAAGACGGGCAGGTGTGCCCGCCGGTCAACTCATGCTTACGCGCACAACATCAATTATGGACAAGCTTCGATTCTTGCGTCTTCTGAGCGCCGGGCTTTGCGTGGTCATGCTGCTGGCAAACCCCCTTGCAGGGCTCTCATTGTCCCACAAGGTCCGTAAGGGCGAATCTTTGTGGTCGATTGCCAGGCAATACGATACCAGCATCGGGGCAATCAAACGGATCAACAAACTGCGGACCAACAACGTCTATCCGGGTCAGGTACTCCGTCTGACACCACGGATTGTCAAATATAGTGCGGAGAACGGCCCGTATTACTGGCGAAAGCCGAAGGCGAGCCGGCAAAGACATCGTAACTATTCCGAAAGGGCGCGGTCCAGCCCAGGTCTGGACTATCGGCGTGCTCAGATCCTCCTGCGCGCTTTTGATGCACAGATTTTCGCCAATGCCCGTAAAACAAGACGGCAGCCACTGAAGGGCTGGCGAATCGTGCTCGATCCCGGTCACGGCGGCATCGATCCGGGGGCGATCGTCTCGAATACAGCGGGCAAGTCCATCCGGGTTTACGTGGTCGAGGATGAATATGTCTACGACATTGCGCTTCGTATGTACAAAAGACTTCGGCTTCTGGGCGCCGAGGTGACATTGACGGTGATCAGCCCCAATCATCTGATCCGGGACAATATTCCTGCCAAGGTGACGTTCGTCCACGAACAGAACGAAGTTTACAACGATGCACGGTACAACCGGAGGAATTCGGAGAAGGTCCGCCCCAGGAGCGCGAATCTTTCACAGCGAGTCCGGGTGACGAACCGCTTCGTAAAAAGAGCGCGCAGAGGAAAGAGTCTCTTCATTTCGTTACATGCGGATTACAATCCAGGGCGGCCCGGAGGTCCGCTGGCGATCTATCACAAACGGCGTGGCAGGACTGACAGCCGTTCCAGATCGTTCGCCCGCGTCATGCGTTCAGCCCTGAACCAACCGGACCTGCCCGCACGAATTCAGGGGCGGAACCTCGCGGTATTGCGAAATAATCTGGCCCACGCCGAAATTCTCGTTGAAGTCCACAACGTCCACGACAAGAACGACGCCTGGAAGATCCGGTACCATAAGAACCGGGAGCGCAATGCCGAAAGGATCGTCAAGGGCATCCTGGCATATGCCAGGAAAAAGCGATGACTTTTCGGACATAGAGCGATTCCTCCGCCTTCGCCGGTCTTCCACAACATAGTGTCGAAGCAGCTTTCCGGAGCGGCCGCATATGGCGGACGGGCCTGGAAAACGGCAACTCCCCGCCTATCGCAGAAATCTCCTGATCCGTAGTGAATTCGAGATTACCGAGACGGAACTCAGCGCCATGGCGCCTGCTGCCACCATGGGCCCGCCGAGCGGATTGAGCAGGCCGAACGCGGCTACAGGTATCAGCAGTACGTTGTAGACAAACGCCCAGAACAGGTTCTGGCGGATCGTGCGCATGGTCCTACCCGACAGGCGGATCGCCGTCTCTATTCCGGCGAGGCTACCGGACATGAGGGTAACGTCCGCGCTTTCCATGGCAACGGCCGTGCCCGTGCCAACCGCAATGCCAACGTCGGCGGTCGCCAGGGCAGGCGCGTCGTTGACGCCATCGCCGACCATGGCCACTCGATAACCCTCGGTTTGCAGTGCTGCGATACGCGCTGCCTTCTCTTCGGGCATCACCTCCGCATTCACCTGGTCGATCCCCGCCTGCTTCGCGATGGCGCCGGCGGTTCTCCGGTTGTCTCCCGTGAGGAGGTAGACGTTCAGGTCCAGTGACTTGAGATCAGAAACCGCGCGCACGACGTCCGGTTTCAGGACGTCGGCAACGCCGATGAGACCCACAATCTGATCGTCCGCGGCGACAAACAGAACCGTTTTGCCGCCGCCTTCCAGACGCGCCGCCTGCACATCCAGGTGGTCCGGTACCGTTGCCCTGCCCTCCATCAACCGCCGGTTGCCCAGAAGAATGGCGCGACCGGCTTTTTTTGCGCGTACGCCCTGACCTGGCAAGGCCTGGAACTCCAGGGAATCTTCTATTGGCAGCCCGCGTTCCCTCGCCGCGTTGCGAATGGCCTCACCGAGTGGGTGCTCGGAACCCTGTTCGACGGCCGCGGCCAACCTGAGCAGTTCCGTTTCCGTGCATGTACCGGCGGCGACGAGATCGGTAACGGTGGGGCGGCCAGTTGTGAGGGTGCCCGTTTTGTCCAGGACAATTGTGTCGATCCGGTGGGCGGTTTCGAGGACGGCGCCGCCCTTGATGAGGATCCCCAGTTCCGCGGCCCTGCCGGTGCCAACCAGAATGGCCGTGGGTGTAGCCAGCCCGAGCGCGCACGGACACGCGATAATAAGGACCGCTACGGCGTTGAGCAGCGCGTCGGAGGCGCCGGATCCGGAATCGGCGAACCACCATAGGGCGAACGTAAGCAGGGCGACGCCGAAAACGACCGGCACAAAGACCCCGGCAACCCGGTCCGCGATGCGCTGAACGGGCGCACGTGAGCCTTGAGCCTGGCGAACCAATCGAACGATCTGGGCATGCACCGTTTCCGCGCCGACCTGTGTTGCCGTGAAGGTGAAACTTCCGGCCTTGTTGAGGGTTGCCCCAAGGACCCGGCTCTGCCTGCCTTTTTCAATGGGCATACTCTCACCGGTAATCACGGATTCGTCGACGTTGGAACGCCCCTCTTCGACAACGCCGTCCACCGGAATTCTGTCGCCCGGCCGAATACGAATGAGGTCGCCAACTGCGACGTCGTCCACGGGAACCACCGACTCTCCACCGTCTCGAATCACACAGGCGGTCTGGGGACGAAGATCCATCAGCCTGCGAATGGCTTCGGTGGTGCGACCCCTGGATCGGATCTCCAGCAGCCGGCCAAGAAGGATAAGGGTGACGATCATCGCGGAGGTGTCGAAGTAGACGCTGACGGGCTCGCCCGCTCCGTACACGGTCCGGGCAGCGAACACGACGGCGACGCTGTATCCATAGGCCGCCAGCGTTCCAACCGCGATGAGGCTGTTCATGTCGGCAGTCGTGTGGCGGAGGCCAACCCAGAACCCCCTGAGAAAACGCCAGCCGCACCAGAATTGCACCGGAGTGGCCAGGAGGAAAAGCAGAAGGTGGACCTCCTGCATCGAGTTCCCCGCGCCGCGGACTTTGTGCAGCATTCCCACGCCCATGATGAGCGCAGACAGCACGGCCGCAACGATGAAACGAATGCGCACCGAACGGCGTTCCGACCGTTCTTCCAATGCTGCGCCGCTTTCCGCGATCTCATCTCCTTCCGTCTCCGTCGCGCTGTATCCGGCATCGGTCACCGCCAGTTTGAGATTGGACACGGGTACCTGAAAGTGGCGCACGGTCGCCTGACGGGTCGCAAGGTTGACCGCGGTTTCGAGTACGCCCGGAACGCCGGTCAGTGCGTCTTCGATCCGCGAGACGCAGGCGGCGCAGCTCATGTCGCGAATGGCCAGCTTCGCTTCTTCCGCACGGATACCATAGCCGAGATTCTCAATACTACGAACCAGTTGTTTCACGCCTGTCCGATCGGGCCTGAGCAACACAGTGGCCTCCGCCGTCGCGAAATTAACGTCGGCTTCGTCTACGCCGTGCAATTTTCTCAATTCCTCCCGAATACGGGCGGCGCAAGCGGCGCAGCTCATCCCGGCGACGGGAACCGTCAGGCGAACCGTGGTATTTGACTCGGGAATGCGTCCCATTGATTACCTGTCCAGGTCGCGGCAATGCGACGGGATTCGTTTGAATTGGCTTTCAGAGTACCGTTCCGCGGGCAATTAAACCGGAAAAATGGTCGAAACCTCGGGCTTCCAACTCCGTCCTCGCGCCTTGCGTATTCTCGAGGAATATGCTCCCGCCTCCCGCTTCGACTCGCCCTATCAGGCAAACCCGCGACCCGCCATCGAGCGCCTCGATGTCATTTCTCGCTTCGGGAGTGATCGTAAAGAGTAGCTCATAGTCCTCGCCACCTGAAATAGCCAGGTCCGGGATTCCGAGATCCGAAAGCTCGCAGAAACGCCGGAACGCAGGCGAAACGGGAATCATCGTTTCGCCGATGACCGCGGAAACCCCGCTCTGCGTGCAGATATGCCGTAAATCCGACGCCACCCCGTCCGAGAGATCCAACATCGAGGTCACGGCGCCGGATGCCGCCAGCGCGCGGCCCAACGCCACCCTGGGCTCCGGCCGGTGGTGTCTGCGTCGCAGAAACTCACGGTCTTCCTCAGACAGCCCGACTGCTTCCCCCAGCGCCAGTTTCAAGCCTGCCGCGGGAATCCCCGAGAGTGGCCCGACACGTAGATCAGATCTCCGGGGCTTGCACCCGAACGGTAAGCATACCCGGTCCTGATCCATCTCGCCCGTCAGCGTCAGACTCATAACCAGCGGCCCGGTATTCCGCGTTGTGTCGCCCCCCACGACGTTCACGCCGCAAACGGTCTGCGCACCCGTGCAGTCCCTCGTAGACGCGTTCCATATAGCCGACGTCGAAATCCGGGGGAACCGCCACCGAAACCAGGGCCTCACGAGGCTCCCCTCCCATCGCCGCGACGTCGGACAGGTTCACGGCCAGCAGTTTGTAACCCAGCCACCAGGCGTTGGGACGCCTCAACCAGGAAGTGTACAGCCTTCCACCATAAGATCGGAAGTAATGAGTCGCACCCGATCGCTTCCACGCCCCAATACGGCGCAATCATCCCCGATACCACAACGCACGTCGGCGGGACGGGCAAGGCCGGCCGTTGCAATCCGCGCGATAAATTCAAACTCGCCAATCTCCCCAAATGTCGTCACCGGTATCTCCAGGTGAAGTGGAAGCCGGCATGGCCAGGAGGGGACAAACGATTCCGGTCAGCCGGCGCGTGGTCTCGTCAGGGCCGCTCACGTCGTCTTTGCCAGGCCACCACCTCAGCATAGGGTACGTCGCCGCCGAATATATCCAGCGCGCTGCCAATTGTAAGTCCCACACGACCGTTCCCCAGTCTCTCCACGCGGTCCAGATCATCCAGGCGCCGAGCGCCACCCGCGTACGTCACTTCTATCGGCGACTCGGCGCCCAGTAATTCCACCAGCGTATCTTCAATCCCCGTCCGCGTGCCCTCCACGTCCACCCCGTGTACCAGGAAACCGTCACAAAACTCCGAAAGCCAGTTTAACGTTGTACCGTTCACCCGGACGCTTGTAAACCGCTGCCACAGATCGGTCACCACATGATATGCGCCGCCGCGCCTCCGGCAACTCAGATCCAGCACCAGGCGGTCGCGACCTACTGTTCGGACCATCCTGTCCAGTCGATCGGTATCCACGCGTCCATCCCGGAATACGTACGACGTTACAATCACGTGGCTGGCGCCGGCATCCAGATATCGTTGCGCGTTTCCCGGCCGAATGCCGCCGCCGGCCCGGAGCCCGCCGGGATAGGCTGACAACGCGGACAACGCGGCCGTCTCGTTGCCCGGTCCCAGCATGATGACGTGACCTCCGGGCAGGTCGTCCGACCTGTACATCCTCGCGTAGTCGGACGGCAGCCGGCCTGACTCGAAGTTCGTCGCCGGCGCGGCGCCGCACCGCAGCGACCCCCCCACAATTTGCACCACGCGCCCGCCGCGCAGATCGATACACGGCCTGAAATTCACGGATACGCCCTTGTGCTCCCGACTAATTCATGCAATTGTCGAGGTTGCCTGCTTTTTTCGCGAATCAATCGACGCCACCCTCGCATCGTTGCCGGTTCAACTGTTGAGCAATTCTTCTCAATATAACGTACAACAGCGACCACTTCAACCCTGGCACATTTGCGATACGGACAAGAAAACGCCGGAGGAAAACACCTCCGGCGTTGGAGTCATCCGGGAAAAACCACTTGAGCGACCACCCGCAAAACGGCTCAATCCCCGGCCGCACCGCGTCAATCAGTCGTCTGCCGATTGATCGTATGCGGCCTGCCGGAAGAAAGCGGCCCTTACCACCCTCTGCAGAAACACCCGCAAGTCGTCCAGCAGCGTATAGCACAGGGGCACAAGCAGCAGGGTCAGGAACGTCGACACAAACAGTCCGCCCATCATGGTTCGTCCCAGCGGCGCATAGGGAATCCCAATCAGATTGCTGTTCCCCAATGCCATTGGCAACAGGCCGAACACCGTGGTGAACGTCGTCATTAGAATGGGGCGGAACCTATTGTGCCCGGCCTCCAGAATCGCCTTCGTGCGGCCCATGCCCTCCAGGCGCATCCGGTTGATCATATCCACAAGTACGATCGCGTTGTTTACCACCACGCCGATCAGCACGATCATGCCGATATTGGCCATCATGTCCATCGGGGTACCGGTCAGATAGAGCGTCCAGTACACCCCCAGGAATGAGAACGGTATGGAAAACAGCACCGAGAACGGAAGAACCACGGACTCGAACAAAACCCCCATCAGCAGAAAGACACAGGTAACCGCCATCACCACTGCAAATATCGTTTCGTTGTCGGACTCCTGGAACCTGGCGAAGCGTTCACCCTTGTTCCACGAATAACCCCTTGGCATTTCAAAGCCGGCCATCGCACGATCGATATCGGCGTAGAGTCCCTTTAAATCGTCCTTGGTCGTGAACGCCCTCACCGCCAGGCGTGTCTTGCCGTCTTCCCGTCGAATCCTCCCGCGCCCGGGCGTCACCTTGAAGCTGGCCAGTTCCGAAAGAGGGATTTCCTCGCCCGACGCCGACGTGAACATGAAACTCTTCAGATGATGCAGCGTCTGGCGATCCGCCTCTTCCAGGTACAAGCGCGTATCCACCTCTCGCTCTCCGGACTGGAACCGCGGCAGGCTCACCCCCTGCATGGTAAAGGCCAGCGTCCGCGCGACGACCTGAGGAGAAATCCCGTACCGCCGCGCCCGCTCCCTGTCGATATGGACCTGCGCCTCGTCGGTTGACCGTTCCAGGTCCGAGTCCACGTTCACAACCGAAGGTATCTCCCGGAGACGGCGCTCCACTGCCGTTACAAGAGCCGCCAGCACCTCGGTATCGTCGCCGTAGAGATATACGGACACCGAAGGATCGCCGCCCCCTCGCGCCCGGCTCTCGACGCCGATGCGGACCCCTACGTATTTGGGCATGTCTTGTTTCAAATCCTTAATCACATCCGCGCGCGCCATCGTATTGTCCACCGGAACGCCCAGCCCCGATCTAAGATTCTTGTACGCAACGTACCACCAGGCTTCGTTCGGATTGGAGTCGAGGTAGATCTCGAAATTTCCCCGGGTCTTGCGGAACCATGATCGGATCGTCCTGACACCGTACGTCTCCCGCTTGGAATCCAGGAATTCCTCCACTTCATTCATCAGTTCAAAAGTCTCATACGTTGTGAAGTCGCGCGGCGTTCGAATATTGATGTCGATGTCGTTGATGTTTCCCCTGGAGGCATCCGAACGTTTCATCTTACCTGCCGGAATCGAAATCGTCGCAAATACCGCCAGCAGGATCAGTATTGCGTCCCGGCGGTGGCTCAATGCCCATCTCAGAACGCGGCCGTAACGCAACCGCGCCCACCCGATGGACCTGGAATCCGGCTTCACACGGCCGCCGCCGAACCGCACCGAGGCCAGGGGGATGATCAGGAGCGCCACGAACAACGACCCCACCAGCATCACAATTACGGGGACGCCCATACGGGAGAGATAAAACGTCATCCCCACGTTTCCCGTCATCAACATCAGGGGCAGAAAAACCACGACCGTGGTCAGCGTCGCCATGGTAATCGCCATGGCGACTTCGCTGGCGCCCGTGACGGCAGCCGGCTTGGGCGACTCGCCCTTTTCCCGCCGCCTGTAGATGTTCTCCAGTATTACAACTGCGTTGTCTACGACCATCCCCACACCCACCATCAATCCCATCATTGTCAAAAGATTCAGTGACCACCCCGAGAAATAAAGCACCGTGACGGTTATCATCGCGCACAGGGGAATAGACAGTGTGATAATGGCCGTCATTCGGATGACGCGCAGGAAGAACAGCAGGATCAACGCGGCAAACAACCCGCCCCAGAGTCCCGTATTTCTCAAATTGGCAACCGACCCCCGGATGAGATCACCCTGGTTAAAAAACACGTTGAATTGCACTTTCCCTGCAGCCGGCCCGTTCTCAATGTGGATAAGGGCGTCCGAAACGCGGTCGCATACCGTGGCGATATCGGCGCCCGACTCGGCCTTGATCCCCACTGAAGAAGCCGGCTGCCCGTCGATTCGCTGATACCAGCTCCGAGCCGGAATATCGTACACAACGTCCGCGACTTCACGCAACCTGACGCCGCCCTGACGGGAGCCGACGGGGATATTGCCAATCTCCTCCAGACTGCGATAACGCGCCAGAGAGCGGACGTAGAATTTCTTGGTTCCTTCGTTAACGTAACCGCTCTTGAGCGCGAAATTGTCGTTTTGCAGGCTTCGAACCATGTCGTAGACGTTCACGCCCCTCGCCATGAGTTGCTCACGGTCTATTTCGATCATCACCTCTTTGGGGTCCGCACCCCAGAGTTCCACACGGGCAACACCTTCGATGCGCTCCAGAGGCCGTTGCACATGGGTCTCCAGGAAACTGTAGACGTCGACGATGGTGGAGTCCAGGGCGGCACCCATCCACATGATGTTCCAGCCTTCGTCGTTGTACTTCCATACGAAAATCCGGTCTCGCACCTCCTCAGGAAGGTCCGGCTTGAGCCGGTCCAACTGGTCCCTCAACTGATTGTAGGCCAGGGTCATGTCGGCATCCTGCTGAAAGCGGAGGGGTGCGCCGACGCCCCGGCTGTCCGTGTACGTCCGGATCTGTTCGATTCCCTTGACGGTCCGCAGGCGCTCCTCCAGGGGCCGTGTAATCTGTTGTTCGACCTCTTGAGGCGTGGCGTTCGATCCGGGATACCGGACGCTCAACCACAGAAAGGGCGGATCAAATCCCGCCGGCATCATTTTCACCGCGATCCGGGAATAGGCCACGGCACCCATCACGAGCAGCGCAATCAGGCACACCGTGATTGTCACCGGACGATTGACGGAGATACGTGACAAAACGGAAGATCGGTTATTCATAGCGAAGACGCTCGGTTGATCGTCAGGTAAACTTCGGGGCTCTGCAACTCAGGACGTCCGTCGGAACACATAACATTAAGACGCATCAACCCTCGATATGATTCAGCGTTACGGTTGAAAATGCCGAAAGTCGGGGAGCGTTCCGTCCCGGTAAATAGCCGTGTCCACGTCCGGACCCTGCCCGGGATCCTGCGGGTGCAGAATAACACAGGACGCGGAGATTGTCCGGAACCCCGGTTCGAAGACTATAAGCAAGAGCTCTCAGCGATACGGCGAAGTGATTTCTTGCGCGACAGCCGGCGCTTCTGTTCCAGGCGTCGCGCCCGGGACGCTCGTGAAGGTCTGGTGGGTATGCGGGGTTTGTTTCGCCGGTTCAACCCGGTGAGGATTCGACGGAGACGCAGGAGGGCAAGATCCCTGTTCCGACCCTGAAGCCGATGATCGGACGCAACGACGGTGATACCGGTGGGAATGTGCACAAGCCTGACCGCGCTTTCAACCTTGTTGCGGTGCTGGCCTCCCGGACCGCCGCCGCGAAAGGGCTGGAATCGTACTTCCTTGCGGAGGGTTTCAGGATCTGTGTTATGAAGGGGCATGTCGGGATCCGTGGCCGCCTACGGCCGCCCCGGCCAGATCAGACCTGGCCGGATGCCGGATCCTCAGGTCTGCTTCTAAAGCAATCCGGCACGGCGGAGGGCGTCGGCCATGACGCTTTCAGATCTGTCGTCGGACGAGTTTTCCTTGATCTTGAAGGCTTCGATTTCCTTGACTTCAACGGCTTTCTTCTCTTCTTCCTGTACGTCGCGTATGGAAAGTGATATGCGTTTCTTGTCGCGGTCGATTTTCCGGATTCGGACGCGGACGTCCTGCCCCACCGAAACGACGTCGGCGGGCCGTGCAACCCGGCTTCGAGCGAGTTGTGAGACGTGAACCAGGCCTTCCACACCCGGAGCAACTTCGACAAAGGCGCCGAACTGCTGGATCGAGACGACTTTTCCGGTGATTACCTCCCCCTCTCGATATTTCATCACCGCACCGTCCCACGGGTCGGGCAGGAGCGCTTTGATGGAGAGCGAAATCCGTTCTTTATCTCCTCCGAGCCCCTTGAGTTCGAGGATCTTCACGGTAACTTCGTCTCCGGACCGGAGCACGTCTTTCGGATGACCTACGCGATTGTGTGCGATTTCCGATATGTGGACCAGCCCCTCCACGCCACCGAGGTCGACAAACACGCCGAAACGTTCAAGCCGGGTGATCTTACCCGTGACTTCGGCGCCCTCACTGAGTTTTTCCCGCAGTTCGTCAGCGCGGCGGGCGGCCTCGGCTTCCAGATGGGCGCGGCGCGACAGCACAATGTTGCGACCCCGGCCTCGAAACTCGACAATCTTAAATGTATGGGTCTGGCCGGCATAAGACGCCAAATCTTTGCTGTACCCCGTGTCGATCTGTGAAACCGGACAGAAAGCCCGCCGGCCACCGAGGTTGATAACCAGACCCCCGGAGTTGAAACCGGTAACCCGACCGTCGACCGGTATATTGTTTTCGTAGGCCTGACGCAGAATCTGAACGTTTCCCGTACGCCGGGACAGGGTCAATCGGACTTCATTCTCCACCGAGGCGACAAAGGCTTCTATGTTGTCGCCAACCTGGCATGAGACCTCCCCGTGTTCGTCCTTCAGTTCCTGGACGTCGACAACGGCTTCGCTTCGGCCTCCATAGTTTACAAATACTGAGGACTCATCGATGGACTGAATGCGGCCCGAGAGCCGCTGGCCGACCGAAAGTATCGGCGCGGGCGCCTGATCTGATTCATTCTCGAGCATTGCTGCGAACTCGTCGCTGGACCGGTCGGCGACGTACTTTTCGTCCAATTCATGGACATTTCGCGGTTCGTTCATGCGGCTTCTCTTATGCT
Source organism: Candidatus Latescibacterota bacterium (assembly GCA_963662665.2). Lineage (GTDB taxonomy): Bacteria > Latescibacterota > UBA2968 > UBA2968 > JAAXHE01. The sequence goes on along the minus strand of CAXXJS010000010.1, from coordinate 281,351 downwards.
CCTCTTCCGGCGATGTTCGGTCAAACCCCCGCGCGCTCGCCCGGCGCGAGGATCCTGACAGCCCGCAAAAAAAATCCATCCGGGCTGCGTCCGGCCCTTGTGGCCGATTTACTGCGTTGCATTCCCTTCCCGATTCCCCCGATCCGACGCGGTCGCGCGACTTGCCTTCGGCCACAATCTCTCGGCCTCGCTTGCAGAGCGACTTAATCTACTGACTGTTAACGCCCGCTCCCATCGCTCGGCCCTCGAATCGAAACACATAAAGGTATGAGAAAATTCGAAAGACGCAAGGTTTTTTTGGGTTATTCGCGTTGAAGGCGGCTGTCGCTCAACCGCGGATTCGCGGTTTCCACCGGATACGATCTCACGGGTTTCCGAAATCTCATCGTTGATCGCGTGCACGCGTTATCGTATATTTTCTCGTGTTAGCAGCCCGTTGGAAAAGTCCATCCGGGCTGCGTCCGGCCCTTGTGGCCGAATTACTGCGTTGCGCTTCCTCCCCGAATCCCCGATTCGACGCGGTCGCGCGCCTTGTCTTCGGCCACAATCTCTCGGCCTCGCCTGCAGAGCGACTTTATCAACGGACTGTCAGGGAATTCGGAGGCCAGCAAGCTCTTCACGGACAGGGGACACGAGATGAATGAAAAAATCGAAGAGGCGCGGCAGGTTGGGCTTCAGATATTGAAGCCGCGAAAGGCGGAGTTGGAACACGGGCTGGCATTGCACGCAGACTCGATTGTGTGTGACACGTACGGATTCGCCCCCCGGGCAGCCATCGATGGAGACGCGATGGCCGCTGCCGTGGCAGCCGGTGCGTCGGATGCTGAGCTGAACGATATGAATGAAGATATGTCGATGACCCGGTGCGCAACCGATTCGGGCGAGCGAGAGGAATTTCAGGGGGCATGGCGTTCGGGCGGCGTGACCTGTATCGTGCAGAACGCCGGCGAGGAGGGGCAGGCGCCTTTACGGTTGATTAAACGTCTCGCGAGGTTTACCTATGTGGCCGACGTAATGAGGGATTTCCTGGTGCGGGCAACCACGCCGGCGGATATCGAGGCGGCCAAGGTACAGGGCAGACAGTGTTTTTATATGAGCGGCAACGGCGTGCCTCTTTCACAGGACTGGGTGTCCGTAGAGGAGGAACTGAGGTATATTCGCATCTTCTTTCAACTGGGTATCAGAATAATGCACCTGACCTACAACCGGCGCAATATGCTGGGAGACGGGTGCGCCGAGCCGGCCAACGCTGGATTGAGCGATTTTGGCGGGGCAGTTGTGGCCGAGATGAACCGGGTGGGCGTGATTGTTGACGTCGCGCACGCGGGCTGGCAGACCAGCCTGGAGGCGGCCAGAGCTTCCGCGGTTCCGATGGTGGCAAGCCATTCGGGCTGCTGTTCAGTGAACGAGCACATCAGGTGCAAACCGGATAATGTGATCCGTGCGATTGTGGATTCGGGCGGTTACGTGGGCATCTGCTGCATTCCGGCATTTCTGGGCGGAAGCGGAGACGTACGGGCGCTCCTGGATCATGTCGATTATATGGTCAGAACGTACGGCGCCGATCACGTTACGATCGGGACGGACACGGCCTACGCCTCGCGCGCGTCCGTCGCGGAAAGGAGAAAGGCGCCGCGTTCGCAGCGGCGTTCCAGGTGGGCGGCCTTCTGGCCGCCGGATGCATTCGACGCCCAATGGCGGCAGGATCACATGGTGAAGAGTCTGGCCTGGACCAACTGGCCTCTCTTTACAGTGGGCATGGTCCAGCGCGGTTATTCAGATTCGGATATCCGAAAGATCCTGGGCGGCAACATGCTCCGGGTGGCGCGGGCGGCCCTGGCCGGTTGACGGCCGCGACTCCCGTACTGTCGCGGGATCGGATCGTGGAACCAATGAGAAGGCCTGAGCGCCTTTAGAAAAGGATGCATTATGAATCGGAATCTAAGCCAATTGCTTTGGGCCTTTTTTTTAATTTGTGTTTTCGTATGCCACGCGCATGGACAGAATCCGGAGTTGATATGGCAACCGGAAGGGCATGTAACGCAGGAGACGAGCGGTCCGCCAGCGGCGGATTTTGACGAAGACGGCATTGTCGGATTCTCGGACTTTCTGCTATTCGCGCGCAGTTTCAATGCCCGGGAAGGGGAACCGGCGTACGACGCCAGGATGGACCTGAATGGCGACGGCACAATCAATTTTCCCGATTTCGTCTCGTTCGGCGCCGCGTACGGCGCCACTTCCGAATCCCCGATATACACGCGACACGCCATCTACGTGCTCGACCCCGTGCTGGGCGGGGCGGCGGTCATTGATTCGGAATCCTATCTGCTTTCGGATTATCTCAGGTTTCGCGGACCGACCGGTATCGCGGTCTCTGCAAACGAGCGGAAGATCTACGTATCGGAAGGATTCGGGCTCTTTGCCATCGATACGAATCACGAAGCCCTGTTCTCGATCCCCACGGAATCCCAGGGACGGGTTGTATTAAGTCCGGACGAGCGGTTCGCATACGTAACGGAAGAACGGAACAACCGGCTGGTAATATTGGATCTGGAGGCGCGGGTTCCCGTGGATACGATTTCCGTTGGACAGAGACCGATCGACCTGGCAATTACGCCGGATGGCAAAAAGCTCTACGTGGCGAACGCCGACAGTCGCGACGTTTCGGTCATCGACGTGGATAGCGGGGAAATCGCGAGCGAAATCATTATTGGCGGCGTCCCCGGTGAAATTGGAATTACGTCGGACGGGACGCGGGCGTATGTGACCAACGTAGACCGCGGCGTCGTTTCGGTTCTGGATCTAAGTTTGGATGAGGTCGAAAACGGCATTCAATTGAATGGAGATTCCGCGCGGGGACTGGCGTTCTCACCGGACGGCCGGACACTTTACGTAGCTTCCACGGGGACATTGTCGGGCGGGTTCCTGCTTGCCATTGACGTACAGCGCAACCTCATTTCGAATCAACTGAGGGTTGGCGATGCCGCGTCTACGATCGGCGTTTCTCCGGACGGTTCGCGCCTCTACGTCGGCACGCTGGTGCTTGACGGCGGCGGCCCGGGACTGAGCGCCGTCGACCTTGAAGACTGGCGGGTGATGGGTCGGTTGCTGGGTATCGACTTTATCGCTCAGTTCGCTTTCCGTACCCTTTCGCAACGGGAATCCAGCCGCGACCGTTGACCGCACACCGAGGGGAGCGACGCGAATCTCCTGCTTCGTTGCAATATCCTCAATCGATGGCCTTGACAATCCGGATCTTAACCCGGGCAACGCCCTCTTCGACCATGTCCAGACGACGCGCGGCGCCAAGGGAGAGATCGAGAATCCGGCCTTCAATGAAGGGTCCCCGGTCGTTGACCTTCAACTGAACGCTCCGTCCGTTGCCGAGATGGGTTACGTGGATTACGGTACCGAGAGGAAGTTCCCTGTGCGCGGCGGAGAGGCCGTACATGTTGTAGATCTCACCGCTGGCGGTGGGACGGCCATGAAACTTGTGCGCATAAAATGAAGCGAGGCCAACCTGAAACGCGTCTGCGGTGGATATTTCGGGAGGTTCGATTGATGTTTTTTTTGACTCGCTTCCGGGAGGCGAGGAGCGATACCGCGGTCTGGAGAAACAGCCCGAAGTCAGACCGATTGCGAATATCAGGAGAATGTGAATTGAGACACGGTCAGTTCCGCGAGCCGGTTTCGAACGAACCCACGAGGTCTGATACACGCCCGATCCGTTGGCTGCGGCAGTATTCGGAAATGCCATCGACAATCTCCAGGGCGGCCCAGGGGTTGACAAAAGTGGTGGTTCCAACCTGTACGGCGGATGCGCCAACGATAAGAAACTCGATCGCGTCTTGAGCGGTAGCGATACCGCCCATGCCGACAATTGGAATCGTAACCGCATTTGCGACCTTCCACACCATCGCCAGCGCAACAGGCTTGATGGCGGGACCGGAAAGGCCGCCGGTTATATTGCCCAGAATGGGGCGCCGGGACCCGACGTCCACGGCCAGCCCCAGCAAGGTGTTGATTAGCGCGATACCGTCTGCGCCGCCTTCTTCCACTGCGGACGCCACGGCTGCGACGTCGGTTACGTTGGGTGTGAGCTTGACGATAACCGGAAGTCTGGAAACTGCCTTTACTGCTGCCGTCACATCATGCGCGGCCTGCTCATGACATCCGAAGAGTTGGCCGCCGTCTTTCATGTTAGGCGACGAGATGTTCAATTCGAGGGCGTCGATATCCGGTATATCGCTGAACCGCCGGGTCATTTCGGCGAATTCGTCGTTCGAAGTGCCGGCGATGCTGACAACCCGCGCTGTAGGCAGCGCCTTCAAGGCCGGGACCTTTTCCACAATAAACGCGTCCAGCCCGGGGTTTGTCAGGCCGATGGAATTGAGCATCCCCGACGGGGTTTCCGCGGTTCGCGGGGCACTGTTACCCGCACGGGGGTAGTAGGTGATGGTCTTGGTGACCACGCCGCCTACACGCGCGAAGTCGAACATGCCCGTGTACTCGGCGCCGTGTCCGATGGTGCCTGAGGCCATCATGACCGGGTTGCGGATGGTCAGATCGCCACCTATGTGTGTAGAAAGGTCCATTGGCGAAATGGCCTGAAAATTCGGTTGAGTGATCGCCGGCTGCGGCGAGACGAGTCTTGGGGAGCGGCTACCAGATGATCGCGTGGGCATCCACCACCGGCCCGTCCACGCAGACACGCCTGTACCGATGGTCTTCCCGGTCCGCTTCCCGGTATTCCACCACACATCCGACACACGCGCCAAAACCACAGGCCATATGGTTTTCGAGGGAAGCGAAGCAGGGCAGACGATACCCGGCCGCGATCCTGGCGACCCGTGTCATCATCGCGTGGGGGCCACAGGTAATGACCTGCGTTCCGTCCTGTAGAACCTGCTCCGGAATCAAGTCGGTTACCGGGCCTCGATGCCCCAGACTGCCATCGTCCGTAGCCAGCCGTCGACACAGATCGGCCGGTATGACACGATCCAGGTCGGGCATGCGCGCCTTGCTGGCAGCCCCCATCAGAAAGACCATTTCAGCACGCCGTTCCTTATGGAACCAGGCCATATACGCGAGAGGGACCAGACCGACCCCGCCGGCGACCAGAAGCACACGACCATTTCGGGCCGGTTCGAAGGGTCGTCCGAGCGGACCGATTATATCCAGATTCTGACCGGCGGCGGACCCGGCCATCCGGCGGGTACCTTCCCCGATCGCGTCGTAAACGATATCCAGCCACCCGGCGTCCGGGTCCACCCGGAGCGCGCTGAAAGGTCGGCGCAGAAAAGGCGCCGGGCCGGCGCCGGCCCGGATCTGCACAAACTGGGCGGGGCGGCATGCCCGGGCAATTCGCGGGGCGCGAAGACGCATCAGGTAGACGTTTCGGGCGATCCGCTCGTTGACGAGAACTTCGGCGTTCTCCTGGGTAAAGTGTGGAATCATTGAGCGAACGCGTCACGCGGACATACGGAATCGGATTGAAGATCAGGGTGGTTCATCCCGTCGTCTATTCCTTTCGCGGGTTTTCGGACTCGGGCTGGCGATGATCATTCCTCCGGCTGGCAGGGCTCGTTCCGTCGGTTCCTCCTGCAGATTCCGCTTCCGGATCGGATTGTGCGATGGCCTTCAGAAAATCGCCCTTCAGGCTTTTGGTGGCGATATCCGCGAATTCGGTTAGAGGATAGCTGTCCACAAGCCGCTGGTAATAGACCCGGGCGGTATCGGGGTTCTCCAGGCGATTCGCGTAGGTCCAGGCGATTGTATAAAGTGCCTTGGCCGCAAAGGGGGTGTTCGGGTAATCGGATGACAGTTGTTTGAGAATTTCAAGATAGCCTGTTGGTGTTACAGCCCTGTTTATCAGCGTTTCGGCCTCGCGAAACCGGGCCTCCGCGCCGGCGTCGTCCTCACGGGCCTGCACCAGCCGCTGGCGGGCATCCACCGCGTAGGGGTTGACCGGATACGCGTCGATCAGTTGCCGGAACGTCTTCTCGGCAGCTTCCCGGTTCTTAAGGCTGTCCGCGTAGATGAGGCCAATGGCATAGAGTGCTTTGGGCGCAAGTTCGGTATCCAGGCTATCGGCGATTTGGTACGCTCTGCGGTAGGTGGCGAGCGCGGAATCCGGTTCGGAGAAGTTGAAGAAATACATTTCAGCCACATTGAACAGCGCTTTCAATCCCTTTTTCTTGCCCTTGGCGGCCGCCTTCTGGAAACGCGCGAGCTTGCCCAGGTCCCTTTCCCGGTCTCTCGCCGCCCTGCCGGCGTCGGATCCCGGCTTTTCTTTTCGGGCGCTTGCGAAAAGCTCCTTCGCCTTTTCCATATCTCTGTGGGTTCTCTGCGCCACCATCGCCAGGCTGTAGTACGCTTCCGCGCTGTACTCGGTCCTCGGATTGCGCTCGATGACTTCACTGAAGATCTGATCGGCGATATCCTGCTTGCCCATGAGTTGATACACCTTCGCCCGTTTGAGCTGGACGTCGGGCTCGTAGGATTTCAGGCTCTTGGTCTTCAGAATTCGCCTGTATTCCTCAAGCACTTCGTCCAACTTACCCTGTCGTTCCAGAATCCGGCCGATCTGAAGGCGGGTCTCGTAATTGATCTTGTTTTTCGGCTTTGTTTTCAGAACACGGCGGTAGGCCAAAAGGGCTTCTTCGTACTGTTCCAGGTGAAACCTGGCGTTCCCGATGCCCTCCCATATTTTCGTGGCGAGTCCCCTGGAACTGCCCTTCAGCAGCTTCTGGTACGCATTGATGGCCGCGGCGTGCTCACCGGCTTCAGCTTCCAATTCGGCCAGCGCGAGGCGTGCTTGCGCGGAAAATTTCGGATGGGCACTCTCACCCACGTTCGCCAGTACGGGCCGGGCTTCTTCGGCTCTTCCGACCGCCCAGAGCGTAAGCCCGTTCCAGTACATCGCTTCGGTGAGCAAAAGGCTTTGCGGAAAATTGTCCTGGAGCTCCTGGAATTTGACCAGGGCGTCACGGTAACTGTCACGCCAGTAGAACGACTTGCCGATGAGCAGAAGGCTATCGTCCACCCACTTGCTGTCGGGATGCCGGTCGAGGATGATGGAGGCCTTGCGGATAGCCCGCATGTAGAGTTCGCGGTAACGGAACACCATCTGCCGGCTCTTCTGGCCGGTGGCAGCCACGTTCTCGGCCTCCTCTCTTTTGCGTTCCGCCTCCCGGTACTGTTTTCGGGCGTTATAAAACGTATTGTAATAGACACACCCGGAGGCCAGGGTTCCGGTAAGGAGGACAATCCATGGCAGGAGAATCTTTCGGTTCGTTTTCATGATTTATCGGGCACCTTCTTCCCGTGGAATTCCTGGAGAGAACAAATCCGGATCCCGCCGTTTCTCTTCAGGGATTCAATGCCGGACACGGCCGCCAAAGCTCCGGCCAGCGTGGTGGTATAGGGAATGCCGTATTGCAGCGTCGCCTGGCGAATCTTGTGATCGTCCGCTTGCGCTGCTTCCCCGGCCGGGGTGTTGACCATCAGGACGATCGTCCTGTTTTTTATGGCGTCCAGAATATTGGGGCGTCCCTGCTGGATTTTGAGGATGGACTCGGCGAGAATGCCGTGCGCCTTGAGCCGCGCGTGGGTGCCGCGGGTCGCAACGATCCGAAAACCGAGTTCCGAAAGACGCCGGGCAACAGGAATCACGGCGTCTTTGTCCCGGTCGTTTACCGAGATGAAAACAGCACCGGAAGTGGGCAACCGGACGCCGGCGCCGAGTTGCGCTTTATGGAAGCTCAATCCGAAGTCCGTGTCGATGCCCATCACTTCGCCCGTGGACTTCATTTCGGGCCCCAGCAGGGTATCCACGCCCGGGAACTTGGCGAATGGTAAAACCGCCTCCTTGACCGCGATGTGATCGAAGGAGACTTCCCCTGTAAGCCCCTGTTCCATCAACGATCGACCTACCATGGCCCGCGCCGCCACCTTGGCCAGGGGGACGCCAATGGTCTTTGAGACGAATGGCACCGTGCGGCTGGCCCGAGGATTGACTTCGAGAATGTAGACTCGATTGCCCTGGAGGGCGAATTGCACGTTCATCAACCCCACGACGTTCAGGGCGCCGGCTAGCGCATGGGTATGGGAACGGAGTTCATCAAGGTGTTCCGGGGAGATGTCGTAGGGCGGCAGCACGCAGGCGCTGTCGCCCGAATGCACGCCGGCACTTTCGATATGCTGCATGATGCCGCCAATCACCACCGTGGTATCGTCCGCGACGGCGTCCACGTCGAACTCGTGCGCATCTTCCAGAAACCGATCGATCAGGACCGGATGCTCGGGCGAGGCCTGCATCGCCTTCTCCATATAGCTGAGTAGCGCATTCCGTTCGTAGACAATTACCATGGCTCGTCCGCCGAGGACGTACGAAGGCCGGACAAGCACCGGATATCCGATGGCGTCGGCGACCGCCACGGCCTCGTCAACGCTTGTAGCAGTTCCGTTATCGGGCTGGGAAATACCGAGTCGGCTGATCAGCGCGCCGAAGCGTTTGCGGTCTTCGGCCAGATCGATGCTGTCAGGAGACGTCCCGAAGATGCGGACGCCGCCGCGCTCCAGGTCCCGTGCGAGATTCAAGGGGGTCTGCCCGCCAAGCTGCACGATGACGCCTTCAGGCTGTTCCAGATGCGCGATGTTGAGGACGTCTTCGGCGGTTAGCGGCTCGAAATAGAGTTTGTCGGACGTGTCGTAGTCGGTGCTGACGGTTTCCGGATTGGAATTGACCATAATGGTCTCAAAACCGTCTTCCTTGAGGGCGAACGCCGCGTGTACGCAGCAGTAGTCGAACTCGATGCCCTGCCCGATGCGGTTGGGTCCGCCGCCCAGAATCATGATCTTGGGCCGATCCGAGCGGACGGCCTCGTTTTCGTCTTCGTAAGTCGAAAAGTGGTACGGTGTATACGCTTCGAACTCCGCGGCGCACGTATCGATGGTTTTGTAGACCGCCTGAATATTCAGTTCTTTTCTGAGGGCCCGGACGGTCCATTCACTGGTTTTCCACAGGTGGGCAAGCTGCCGGTCGCTGAAGCCGTATCGTTTGGCCTTGATGAGGTCGACACGGCCGATACGGGCGCGCAGGTCTTCGAGGGTGCGTTGTTTATTGCGCATAGTGGCTACCGGGTTCGTCAGGACGATGGAAATCACGCGATCAGGCGCGCGAGTTCTTTTTCGAATTCGGTGATCTGTCTCAGGTTCTCCAGGAACCAGGGGTCGATTCCCGTGAGATCGTAGAGTTCCGAAATGGACCAATCTGCGTCCAGCGCGGCCTTCAGATAAAAGACCCGTTGTGAATTGGGCACCCGCAGCCGGTGTTCCATAACGGCGCGGTCCGTAACGTCCAGATCTTTCCCGTCGGCCCCGAAACCGGCGCGTCCGATTTCGAGGGAACGCAGTCCCTTCTGAAATGCCTCCTTGAACGTCCGCCCGATGGCCATGGTTTCGCCTACGGACTTCATCTCGGTGCCCAGAAGGTCTTCTGTCTGTGGGAATTTTTCAAACGTCCACCGCGGAATCTTGACCACGCAGTAGTCGATCGTCGGTTCGAACGAGGCGGGCGTTTCCCGGGTGATGTCGTTCCGGATTTCATCCAGCGTGTATCCGACCGCGAGTTTGGCGGCGATTTTAGCGATAGGGAATCCTGTGGCTTTCGAGGCCAGGGCGGAACTCCGGGATACCCGGGGGTTCATCTCGATGATGACGATGCGCCCGTCATGCGGATTCAGCGCGAACTGAATGTTTGATCCGCCCGTCTCCACGCCGATCTCCCTGATGACGGCGATGGAAGCGTCCCTCATGGCCTGGTACTCTTTGTCTGAAAGGGTCTGCGCCGGCGCCACCGTAATGGAGTCGCCGGTATGTACGCCCATGGGATCGAAGTTTTCGATGGAACAGATAATGACCACGTTGTCGTTCAGATCACGCATGACTTCCAGTTCGAACTCTTTCCACCCGATGATGGACTCTTCGACCAGGATTTCGGTGGAAGGCGAGAGTTCCAACCCCCGAACCGCGAGGTGTTCGTATTCCTCCGCGTTGTAGGCGGTGCCCCCGCCGGATCCGCCCAGCGTGTAAGACGGACGTATGATGGCGGGATATCCTATTTCGGCAATCACGTCCCGGGCTTCTTCCGGGCTGTGTGCAAATCTCCCCCTGGGGAATTCGACGCCGATCGCGGCCATCGCCGCCTGAAAGCGTTCCCTGTTTTCGGCCTTTTCGATGGCTTCGGCCTTTGCGCCGATCATCTCCACGTTGAATTTCGCGAGAACTCCGCTGTTGTAGAGATCCATGGCCACGTTCAAACCGGTCTGTCCGCCAAGTGTGGGAAGAAGCGCGTCGGGACGCTCCCGTTCAACAATGGCGGCGCACACTTCCGGCGTAACCGGTTCCACGTAGGTCCGGTCCGCCATTTCCGGATCGGTCATAATCGTCGCCGGATTGCTGTTCAACAGGACAACCGCATATCCCTCTTCCTTGAGGGCCTTGCACGCCTGCACGCCGGAGTAGTCGAACTCACAGGCCTGGCCGATCACGATCGGTCCGGATCCGATGAGCATGATTTTTCGAATGTCGTTACGTCTGGGCATGATTGCAGGAAACGTCTCCGTCTATAAAATGGATATGGTCATCGATGGTCGGACAGGGTCTTCAGAAAAAAACCTGCGGCTGTCCTTGATAAAAAGGATACTCGCAGGCGGCGTGGAACCGTATGGTTGTCCGGTGTTCCGATCCGGAAATAAGTCGCCGACGTTCGGCCGTCGCGTCGCCCGGCTCGCAGGCGCCTCCGACCTGCGCAAGGTCGACGAGCGAAGGCAACGGCGCGAGACGGGATGAATCGGCGGACGGATCGTGAGGTATTTCCGGAACAGGACACAAGGTTCAGACATTTTGCAGCAGAACCAGGTAGACCAGCAGGAGGATGAAGAGCAGTGTGACGGCAAAACAGGTTTTCAGGACGAGATCCCTTACCCTGTTCCGGGGTGCGTTGCCGCTGATGGGTAGCGCCGGGGCGGCCGGTTGCGCGAGCGACCCCGAAAACCGCTCCTGTTCAATGAGTTGCTCCAGTTTCGGATCGCATTCTCTAATGACACGCAGTATAAGGCGTTTGTTGCGGGCCGCCCGTTCGGCGTACCGACCCCCGGGAGACGTGCGCGAGCCAGCGTCGGGGACGAGAAGATCCGAATCGTCCCCGGATCCGGAAACGTCTTCAACCAGGCTGAGCGCCCTGGCGCTGGCCAGCTGTTCGGTCAGTCTGCGGGTTTGCTTCTTGTCGTGGACGTTCTCGCGGATCACCCTGCCGCAGATGCTCACGAAGCGTTCCATATCCGCTTTGATCTCACCCTCCGTGAGACCGACGAGATAGGACTCTTCAATCATTTCGTCGATGCTCTCGCGAATATCCGGCATGGGTCGGATTCTCAATTTAACGTATGAAATCGGATGTACCGATCCTTATCGGCGCCTGTTTCGATCGCGCGACGCGCACGCGGGAGCGCCGACGCGACGTCGCCGGCAGTCAGTCCGGCCTCACACATGTGTTCCGCGCACAGGTCTCCGGCGAGACCGTGCACGTAGACACCCAGACAGGCCGCCGTTTCCGGGTCCATCCCCTGCCCGATCAGAGCCGCGAGGATTCCGGTGAGAACGTCTCCGGAACCGCCCGAGGCCATGCCGGCATTTCCGCTGGGATTGACGTACGTGCGGCCGCCTGGTACGGCCACAACAGTTGGAGCACCCTTAAGGATCACGATGACGTCGGCCGAGCGGGCGAGCGTCTGCGCCGAACCGATGGGGTCTGACCGAACGGCCGCGACGTCGAGACCGGTGAGACGGGCGAACTCCCCCGGGTGCGGCGTAATTACGGTTGGCGCGGCCCGCGTTTTCAGGTTGTCCGGCGCTCCGGCGAGGGCGTTGATGCCGTCGGCGTCCAGAACCAGAGGCGCTTGAATATCGTGAACGATCCGTCGGACCAGTTGAACCGTTTCCCTATACATGCCCAGGCCCGGCCCCAGCGCGACACAGTCCGCCGTTGCAACCAGTCTCTGAATGTCACCGCGGGCGCGAAGGGCGAGGCAGCGGGGTTTCCGGACCTCGGGAAGCGGATGGGTCATCGCTTCGGTGAGCTTGACCTCCAGAATATCGTTCAGGCTCTCCGGCACGCCGACCTGGACCAGACCGGCTCCTGATCTGAGTGCGCCATGCGCGCAAAGCGCCGCCGCGCCCGTGAAACCCGTAGAGCCGGCGAGGATGACCACCCGACCGCAATCTCCCTTGTGGGCATCAGGCGGTCTTCGGGGCAGAAGCGGCCCGACCCCATGTGCTGCAATGAGTTGGACGTTGACGTTTTCAGCGTCGACGGCTGCCGGCGGCAGACCGATGTCCGCACAAATCAGTGTTCCACAGAGAGCCCGGCCCGGATAGCGAAACTGCCCGGCTTTAGGCAGTCCGAAAGTCACCGTGCGTGTCGCAGCCGCGCAGGGCCCTTCCGCGCGCCCGCTGTCGGCATCCAGGCCTGACGGGACGTCTACGGCCAGGATGGGACAATCAGCGTCCTGAAGCGATTCGATTGCGCCGGCGACAAGCCCCCGTGGGCCACCCCGAATTCCGGTTCCGAGGAGGGCGTCTACCGCGGCGGATGCGCCGGAAAGCGCGCTGCTGATCCGACCCAGGCCATTGAAATCCCGGATCTGTTCAAAATCGAGGCCGTTTCCCCGGGCGCGTTCCAGGTGGTGGCGGGCGTCGCCCTTTACCTGCGCTTCCGTTGCAAGTAAAAATGCCGAAACCGAAGCGCCCGCGGATGCGGCGAGATCGGCAATAACAAACCCGTCGCCTCCGTTGTTGCCTTTGCCGCAGAGGACAACGATCCGTTTGCCCGGGAAGCCGCCAACAAGATCTGCCAGCACCCTGGCGGCGCCACGTCCCGCACGTTCCATCAGTTGGATGCCGGACACCCCGCGCTGGATGGCTCCGCTGTCGATACGTGCCATCTGCGCGCCGGTTACGAGCCTGGCATGGACCTGGGGCACCGGGCCTCCGTTGGATGCTGTCTGAAAACCCCCAGCGGTCTTCGTGCGGCTGAAACGCCGGCAGAATCCGGACCGCCCGAGAACGCCTCAAACTTGCCTAATAATACAGGAATCTCCGGGGCGGCGCAACCCCAATTTTGTCCCTTTGAAACCGGCGGAAAGAGACGATCCGTAACGCCAAAACCGGCGACGTTCCGAGGGACGCGATCAGCCGTTTCGAGAGACAAAAGTCTTGACAGGAAGGACCCGTTTCCTGTTATTTTTCCGCAGGATCGCCGCTGGTTTCAAGCCAGGGTCCATCGTGACGGTGGGGTGACGGAGTGGTCGAACGTGGCGGTCTTGAAAACCGTTGATCCTAACCGGATCCGTGGGTTCGAATCCCACCCCCACCGCCAGAAACCCCGGATGACCCGAGGGCTGTCTCTCGGCAAAGCTGTTGGGAACGTGAGGCGGCGGCATTTCCGCGTGCCGGCGCGTCCGGCCTGAATCCTTCAGGTTTTCCTTGATTTCAGAGGCCCGTTTTGGTAGTATTAACTTCCTTTGAACTTACAATTCGGAGAGGTGCTGGAGCTGGCTGAACAGGGCGGCCTGCTAAGCCGTTGTAGGGTTAATTCTCTACCGAGGGTTCGAATCCCTCCCTCTCCGCCAAAAAAACAAAGAGGCGGTGAGAAGGAAGAAGTAAGACGGAAGAATACCACACCCATCGCCCCGGTCGTTTTTTTTATGTCTCCTGCTATATTGCTTCCGGCCTTTTGTGTCATTCCGCTATTGCAGTCCACTGAATGCTGATCGCTGCTTAGTCAACGCCCACACGCGGGCGAATTGCGAGTCGCGATTGAGTATGACATTGCGGCGCCGATATCGCTGTTAGCTACTTGCGTCCTGCGTGACTCGCTTCCAACTGACTCTCAATGTCCGAAACGGTATTACGATTCGCACCTTCGCCCACGGGCGGGTTCCACGTAGGGAACGCCCGAACGGCGCTGTTCAACTATCTGTATGTGCGGCGCTATGGCGGCCGGCTGCATCTCCGTGTTGAGGATACAGACCGGGAACGGTCTACCGAAGCCTCACTGAACACGATCCTTGAAAGCCTGGAATGGCTGGGTATCGCGTTCGACGGCGAGGCGATTATTCAATCCCGCAACGCGCGGGCGCACCGGGAGGCGGTAGACCGGCTTGCGGAGTCCGGGCACGCGTACTACGCCTACGAAACCCCGGAGGAAGTGCGAGCCCTGCAGCAGCGGGCGCAGGCTGAGGGGCGTCGTGTCAGGTATAACCGGGACATCACACCACAACAATGTGCGGCTCTTGAAGCCGAGGGCCGGCCGAAGACGGTTCGCTTCCGGGTTCCGGAAGGCGAGACGATCTGGCAGGATCCCGTCAGGGGCACGCAGCGATGGGACAACCGCGAGGTTGAGGACTTCATCATTCTGCGTGCGGACGGATCGCCCATCTACCACCTGGCGGTGGTTGTTGACGACCACGATCTGGGCGTGACGCTGGTGATCCGGGGAGCGGAACACCTCTCCAATGCGCCCAAGCAGGTGATGCTCTTTCATGCGCTTGGATGGACCGTCCCGGCATACGCACACACAACGCTGCTGATGGGGCCGGATGGGAGAAAGCTGAGCAAGCGCCTTGGCGCGACAACCGTCACTGAATACCGGCAGCAGGGCATCCTGCCCGAAGCGTTGTTCAACTTTCTGGCGCTTCAGGGCTGGTCTCCAGGGGACGACCGGGAGGTTTTCACAAAGGATGAATTGGTTGAGGCGTTTACCGTTGAAGGAATGCTCAGGAAAAACGCGGTGTTCGACGAGCGGAAGCTGGTGTGGCTGAACGGCGAACACCTGAGGTTGAAGCCGGTTTCCGAACTCCTGCGGGCGGCGCTGAGTCTGTGGATTGACGCGGGATGGATAACGGCGGACGATGCGGAAGGCAGACGCGAGAGCCTGCCTGGGGCGGTGGAACTGATGCAGCCGCGCATTCAGACCGTACGGGAATTTCTGAATTTTGAATACTTTTTCAACGATCCCGAAGCTTACGACGAAAAAGCCCGGAAGAAACACTGGAAGGTCGACAGCCCCTCCCGGCTGGAGACACTGATTGAGAGGCTGGAGGCGCTGACTGCATTCGACGAGCGGTCAATCGAAGGCGCCACAAGGACGCTCTCGGGGCAACTGGGCATCTCTGCCGGCAAACTGATCCACCCCACGCGCCTCGTACTCAGCGGAACGAACATGGGTCCGGGGTTGTTCGAAATGATGGCCGTTCTGGGTCGTGAGACCTGCATCCGGCGAATGAAGACGGGCCTTGAAAGGCTGGGACGAAAGGAGACCGTCACCCAATAAGCTGTCGATACGCGCAACAGTTATGGCTGCCCCCTCGTCTAATGGCAAGACATGCGGCTCTGGACCGTAGTATCGGGGTTCGAATCCCTGGGGGGCAGCCAAATTTCATGCCTTCGTGCGTGTAGTCATTGCCTTAGATGGACCGCACGCACGACCTGTGGACAACGTGCGGCGTCCGCATACCGGCATGACGAAAGGCGGCAATGACCATACCCTTCGCTCGAGCACTCGAGAGTGGAGATCTGCAATCCATGCAGCGTGCGCCGAAGGCCGAATACCACCGTCACCATTACTTCGGCACGCGGATCGAGAACGCGGAGCGATGGCTCGGGCACGCGCTGGACCGGCCGGTACTCCCGATGCGCGGCATTAAGGGGATGGAGGACTACGCGGGCAAAGCGCTTTACCCCTACCTCAGATCCCGGGAAGCGTGCGAATTCATTGCGCGAGCGGCGGTAGAAGAATCGATGGAAGACGGCGTCCGGCTTCTGGAGATGAGCTTCGACGTCCGGTCTGCGAGCCATTTCGAAACCGGCATCGAGGGGTTCTCGTCGGCCATCCGGAATCTGGCGGAACGACATCGGGAACGGATCGAACTCAGGCCGGAACTCGGGATCCCGCGAGAGATCATCCGCGACAGAGAAATGGCGCATCGCGCCCGCGAGGGTATTGAATCGGGCGTGTTCCGCTCAATAGACGTGTACGGGGACGAATACGCATGCGCTCTCGACGACCTGATTCCTATTTACGGACACGCGCGATCGGCCGGGATGAAGTTGAAGGCGCACGCGGGTGAGTTCGGCGGGGCTGAACGGGTGCGGAAGACAGCGGAAGCGCTTGGGCTGGACGAGATCCAACACGGCATCGCGTCCGCTGAGTCCACCGACGTGATGCGATGGTTGTCGGACAATCGGATCCGCCTCCACGTCTGTCCGTCCAGCAACGTAATGTTGGGCGCCGCCGACTCGCTGGCGTCGCATCCCATTCGCATACTCTTCGATCACGGCGTGGAAGTAACCGTCAATACGGACGATCCGATGATCTTCGGACAGAGTGTTTCGCAGGAATACCTCAATCTTTACCAGGCAGGGTTCTTCAGCGCCGCCGAACTGGACGCGATGCGGATCGCATCTATCGCCGGGCAACCTTAACGGGCCTCGTATGTTGACGTGTTCAATCCGCGTTCACGGCCGTCGAACCCTTCATCGTTGACCCCAATCCGAAGAAAACAGCAAATCGGCGACGGGACGAAAACCCCTGAAACGGGGCGCAACGGTCGTCCAAAAGGACGTTTTTTCAGTTCACGTCCAGTGACCTGGTGTATCCTGGTAATCAGCCGTCAAATCGTCTTTATCTACTTGCAGATATGCGGTTTTACTTCCCCGAAGAATTTCGAGTCAAGGTTGAATTCAGATATCCGACGTGGTGGACGTTACGCCTGAATGAGGAGTTCAATCCATGCGTGACATCGTGATGTTCGGCGGCAACGCGCATCCGGGCCTGACGGCAAACATCTGCAGCCACCTGGGGGTTGAACCCAGCTCCAGCACGGTCAATCGTTTCAGCAACGGATGCATCCAGGTGCAGCTCGAAGCCAACTGCCGGGAAGCCGACGTGTTTCTCATCCAGCCCATGGTGATGCCGGTCCACGATCATCTCATGGAGCTGTTGCAGATGCTCGACGCGGCCCGGGGCGCATCGGCCGCACGGACGACGGCCGTTATCCCCTATTTCGGATATGCGCGGTCGGACAAGAAAGACGCGCCCAGAATCTCCATCGCCGCCCGGCTGGTCGCGGACCTGCTCCACACCGCCGGCGCCAGCCGCGTGCTCACGATGACGCTCCACGCTGCGCAGGTCCATGGTTTCTTCAGCGTGCCCGTTGATCACCTCAACGCGCTGCACATATTGGCCGGCCACTTCCAGGGACGGAATCTGGAGAATACGGTGGTGGTATCGCCCGACCTCGGCAGGGCGAAAGAGGCCGCCCATTTTGCCAGAATACTGAGGCTGCCCGTAGCCGCCGGAAGCAAACGGCGCATCTCCGACACGAAGGTGGTGATCGACGCGATCGTGGGCGACGTGGACGACAAGAGCGTCATCGTACTGGACGATGAGATCGCCACCGGCGGAACCATCGTAGAGCTTATCCACCGCCTCCGGGACCGGCGGGTAAGTGACGTCACGATCGCATGCACGCACGGCCTTTTTACGGGGAACGCCATGGAGCGCTTCTGCGCGCTCGACGAGGTTCGGGAGGTGGTGACAACGGATACCGTCCCCCGGCCCGCGGGGATTCAGTCACACACCAAACTGGCGACTTTGTCCGTGGCGCCCCTGCTCGCGGAAGCCATTCGCAGGATTCACATTGGCGAGTCGGTCAGCAGCCTGTTCACGGAGCCGGAATGGATCAAAGAAGGCGAGAACGAAAGTTGAAGCGGGAGCGTTGAAGGGCCCTTTTCGGCCTGACGATCCAACGACGTGGCAGTCTGTGCGCAACCGAAGCAGGCAGACCCCACCTTCACACCCGTTTCCCGGGGATGACCGTCCCGGCTTACGTTTGGCAGACGCATTTCCCGGACCCATCGGCTCTTTATCTTGCGTCCAAATGTTTCGGCTGCGGCTGAACACCGTAAAGCGGCGTTATACTTACTTTGATTCTCTTTCCCATTCGAGGTGTTACCCATGAACGAAGGTAACGCGAGCCGGGCTGACGGCGAAGACAAAGTCCTCTCCGATTTTATCCGCGACGCGATTCGTGAGGACCTCGCCGCCGGCCGGTATGAGGGCGTGATGACGCGCTTTCCTCCCGAGCCGAACGGGCATCTTCACATCGGCCACGCCAAGGCGATCTGTCTCAATTTCTGGGTTGCCGAGGAATTCGGCGGCGTCTGCAATCTCCGCTTCGATGACACCGACCCCACCAAGGAAGAGGCCAGCTACGTCAACGGTATCCGGCGGGATATCCGATGGCTGGGGTTTGACTGGGAGGACCGCCTCTATTTTGCCTCCGACTATTTTGAACAACTCTACGAATTCGCCGTCAGCCTGATCAAGAAGGGCAAAGCCTACGTGTGCGATTTGAGCACGGTTGCGACCCGGACCTACCGCGGGACGGTGACCTCGCCGGGAACAGAAAGCCCGTATCGAAACCGGTCCATCGACGAGAACCTGGACCTGTTTGCGCGGATGAGGGCCGGCGAATTTCCCGATGGCACGCGGACCCTCAGGGCGAAGATCGATATGGCGTCGCCCAACATGAACATGCGCGATCCGGTGATGTTTCGCATCCTCCGGGCATCTCACTACCGCCGTGGAGATGCGTGGTGCATCTATCCGATGTACGATTTTACCCACGGGCAGTCGGACGCGATCGAGGGGGTCTCGCATTCCCTGTGTTCGCAGGAATTCGAAGACCACCGCCCGCTCTATGACTGGTATATCCGCGAACTCGGGATTTTCCCTTCGCGGCAGATTGAGTTCCCAAAGCTGTTCGTCACGCATACGGTGGTGGGAAAACGGCACCTGCGTCCGTTAATCGAAAACGGACTGCTCGCCGGATGGGACGATCCCAGGCTGATCACGCTATCGGGACTACGGCGAAGGGGCGTGCCGCCCGAGGCGATTCGGGATTTCATCCGCCGCGTGGGAATGTCCAAACGAGATACAACCGTGGAGATCGACCTGCTGGAGTTTCATATCCGGGCGTATCTGAATCGGCATGCGCCCCGCGTCATGGGGGTGATCGATCCGTTGAAAGTGGTGATCGATAACTACCCGGAGGACAAGGAGGAAGTGTTCCAGGCGCAGGTGAATCCCGAAGATCCGTCCGCCGGGACGCGCAGCGTGCCGTTTTCGAGGGTAGTCTACATCGAACGGGACGATTTCATGGAGGATCCGCCGCGGAAATTCCGCCGGCTGGCGCCGGGGCGGGAGGTGCGGCTGCGCGCAGCGTGTTATATCACATGCACGGACGTAATAAGGGACGAAAACGGAGAGATCGTGGAACTGCGGTGTACGTTCAACCCGGAAAGCCGGGGCGGGTCGACGCCTGACGGCCGAAAGGTCCGGGGTACCATCCACTGGGTGTCTGCCGCACACGCGGTTGAAGCGGAGGTGCGCCTCTACGATCGGCTGTTCAACGCCGAGAATCCGATGGAGGCGGCCGAAGGCGGGGACATCGGCGAAACGCTGAATCCGAACTCTCTGGAGGTGCGGCGGAGCTGTTTTGTGGAGTCCACGGTCAGGGGCGCCGAACCCGGAAGCCGTTACCAGTTCGAACGATTGGGATATTTCTGCGTGGACCCGGATTCAACGCCCGATAAGCTCGTATTCAATCGTACGATTACCCTGCGCGATACCTGGGCGAGGATGCAGAAGAGAGGGAATCCGGCCGAAACCCGGCGCAGGAGTTGAAGGAGATTAATGCCTGAAAAACAATTGAAATTGAAAGTCGTGTGCTCGCAGTTACCGGGGCTCCGCTTCGAAGACCCTTACAAACACGAACCCAGGGTCAAGGAACCCGTATATCTGGGAATCCAGCGCGGAACCGAGGTGATCGAACAGGTCCCGGCCGATCGGTGTCAGGTGGTGTTCCATCCCGAATTCAGGATAGGGTCGAAACCCGACGGTTCCCCCAATTTTCTCGGTCCGTACGCCCAGGGCAGGCCAGGGGACCGGTTCTTCTATCTTTCCTGGGGGGTAAAGCGGTCCGATCGATTCAACATGTTCCGGCGGCTGAAGATCCGCCTCATACACTTGATGTGGCCGGAGATTGAACAGGCGCACGAGACCGGCGAACCGATCGTCGTGAGGCTGAAGTTGACCGACGACCACGGCGGCCCGGTGTGCGGCACGCCGGACGAATCGCGGATCGCGTGGGAACCGTAGTTTCTCGAACAGACTGATTGGGCTTGAGAAGAGAAACAGGGCTGGGATTGTATCGATTTCGAGGGCAGGATGCCCTGGTGTCCTGTCCCAAGAATACCTCACCATTCGGCCGCCGATTCATCCCGTCTCGCTACGTTGGGCCGACCTGCCCAGGTCGCCTGCACTCAGGCGCCTTGCGAGCCGGGCGATGCGATGCGGACACCCAAAGGAGGCAGGCGCAGTACCGTGGACGCGAAGACCCGTGCGCAGTTTCCGCAGTCTCAGACTTTCACGATAGGTGAGAAATGCCCGTTGAAGCCGAGGAATTGGAGTTTTTGGCGACGGAGGAAAAAGGCGAGGTGTCGGCGTTGATCGCACGGCCGGGCTGGGCGGATGCAATGCTCGTGCTCGGCCATGGGGCGGGCACCAATATGCGTCATGCGTTCATGCAGGGCCTGAGCGATGCGTTGAACGACGCGGGCATCGCCACGTTCCGTTTCAACTTTCCCTATTCCGAAAAAGGAGGCGGTATGGACGGCGAGAAGGTGCGCCTGGCCACCGTGCGCGCCGCCGTCGCAACCGCGTTGAATCACGCGAATGGCCTGCCTGTCTTCGCGGGCGGACATTCCATGAGCGGACGCATGTTTTCCATGGCCTGTTCCCAGGAATTGATGGATGGTTTGAAGGGCATCGTGTTTTTCGCATTTCCCCTGCACGCCGGAAAACCGAATTCAGAGCGCGCGGCGCATCTGCAGGACGTATCCGTACCGATGTTGTTCCTATCGGGACAGCGGGACAGAATGGCGGACCTGAAGCTGCTCGAGCCCGTCGTCCGCGGGCTGAACAATGCGACGCTCCACGTGGTGGATACCGCGGATCACGGATTCAAAGTGCTGAAACGAAGAAATACCGACGAACCGGTTCTGGAGGAACTGGCCAGGGTGGCCGGCCAGTGGATGCGGGGCGACTGATGGTTCATACGCGGCTTATTCCTGCGTGACATTGCAGGCGCACCTGTAATAAACGCGTTTCACGGCAAATTCGGAGGAACCCGATATGATTGACAAAATCCACGAACCCGAAATTGAGGAAAAGTTACATCGTTCGCCCAGCGAGAAATTCTGCGTGTCGAGGAAGGACATTTCAGGCGCGTTGGGAACCCATGGGCAGCCGTTCGAGGTGGATTGGGTGCGGCTTCCCGCCGGAAAGACCAACTTTCCCTATCACGCGCACCAGGTTCAGTGGGAGTTCTACATTGTGGTCAGCGGCAGGGGCGTTGTCAGGCGGAACGACCGCACGTTCGAGGTGGAGACCGGCGACGTGTTCGTCCAACCGCCCGGCACAGCGCACCACATCCGGAACCCGAGCGAAGACGAGGACCTGATCTACTACGTCATCGCCGATAATCCCGTGTGCGATCCATGCTACTATCCGGATTCGGACAAGTGGGCCATCCGTCCCCCTGGCAAACTGGGCCGTATGACCGATGCGGAGTACTATGACGGAGAAGAGTAGAAAGGTCGGGCGTCTTTTCGCGAGGCTAACCTTGATTCGAAATTCTTCGGGGAAGTAAAACCGAAGATATGCAAGTGGATAAAGGAGATTTAACGGCTGATTACCGGGATACACCAGGTCACTGGACGTGAACTGAAAGAATATCCTTTTTGACGACCGTTACGCCCCGCTTCAGGGGTTTTCGTCGCGTTGCCGAGTTGCTTTTTTTCTAATTGGGGCTGACGCCAGTTCTTGCGGGAATTTACGGAGTAAAAAAGGGCTCTGCTTTGCCGGCGCCCTATTTTTTTTGTCAGGCGGATCTTGACACGGCCGTCAACATGACGTATATTTCTTGAATATTAATACGTCATCCTCGTGAGGAGAACATAATGCAAACCAAACTCACCCTGAGGCTGGACGAGGATCTCGTCCGCCTCGCCAAAGCATTCGCGAGGTCCAGCGGAAAGTCCGTCTCCCGGATTGTGGCCGACTATTTCGCGCTCCTGGGAAACGAGAATCGCAATACAGACACCACGCCCGCGGTTCGCGCTTTGCGAGGGGCGTTGCGGGGTGCTAACGAGGAAGACTACGGGAGGTATCTCGAGGAAAAATTCCTGTGAAAATCCTCTTTGATACCAACGTGGTATTGGATCTTCTGCTGGACCGCAAGCCGTTTTCAACGACCGCCGCCCGGCTCTTTTCCCTGGTGGACGCGGGCGACCTCAATGGATTCATATGTGCGACAACGGTGACAACCGTCCACTTTCTTGCCCGCAGGACGGTTGGCGATCGGCGGGCACGGGAAGAGATAGGGAAATTGATGGACCTCTTTGAAGTCGCGTCGGTAAACCGGGTGGTCTTAGAAGGCGCCCTGGCGTCGAAATTCTCAGACTTCGAGGATGCGGTATTGCATCAGGCCGCGCTGAACGTCGATGGGGACGGAATCGTGACCCGAAACGCGGGCGATTTCAAACGTGCAGCGATTCCTGTCTATGCGCCCGATGAACTGGATCGCCTGGTACATCTGACCGCAGAAACGGGGTCTGGTAGAGACGACAATCCGGATTGACCTGGCGCACGAGACCTGCATAACGAAGAGCCCCGGAGATCCGCTTCTCCGGGGCTCTGTATTGTCAAGAATGTCGATGGATCAGGGCACGGACGAAACAAGGTATTCAGACGGGGTTTCGCCCTGAGGAATAACGTAAAAGTCGCGACCGGCGGGGATGAGAAGGGTATCGCCTTTCCCCGCGCGGAAGGCGTCGTCGCCGCCCTGGATCTCGGCGCTTCCCTGAATAAACGTGACCGCTGACACCGAGGTAACGGGTGGGTGATCGATCCCGTTTCCGGAGGGGATGAAGCGTTCAAGTCTGAAGTGTTCGGACTCGATCAGGAGGGTCTGGCCGGAGCCTGCCGAGGGCAGCGTGGACGAGGCTACCGGGTTTCGGCGCGGGCCTTCGAAATCGATGACCGCAAGGGCGTCGTCAACATGCAATTCTCTGGGTTTCCCGTCGGCGCCGGGGCGGTTGTAGTCGTAAATGCGGAAGGTGACGTCGCTGGATTGCTGGACCTCGTACACCATAACCCCGGCGCAGAGGGCGTGGACCGTCCCCGGTGGGATGAAGACGACGTCGCCGGGGCGGGCCTCATGAAACTCGACGGCATCCGAGACGCGGTTGTTGTCGATGGCATCCACGAATTCGGACCTGTCAACGCCGGGTTTCAGTCCGCACGCGATCCGGCCGTTTTCGGACGACAGCACGAACCAGGCTTCCATTTTTCCGAAATTCCCGAGACGTTTCGTCCGGGCGTATGCGTCGTCGGGGTGGACCTGGATGGATAGGTCCCGGTGCGCGTCGAGCAGCTTGACAAGCAGGGGAAATTCGCCGCCGTAGCGGTCGAAAACCGCCCCGCCAAGCAACTCGCGGCCGTGCGATTCAACCAGGCCGCGAAGGGACCGTCCGGCAAGCGGACCGGTCGCAACGATGCTCTCCATGCCCGGGTACGCGGAGATTTCCCAGGACTCGCCGTAGAGCCGGCCGGACGGCAGGGCCTTGTCGAACTGTTCCTGCAGGCCTCGGCCGCCCCAGATCATCTCTCGGAAATAGGGTTTAAGAGGAAGAACGCCTGGTAGCATGGCTGGATCCGTATTCGGTGGTTTGGATAGCCCGGAAAATCACGCGCCGTTCAAGATATCCGTTAAGTTTCCCGATGTCAATGGCGGTCCGCTCAATGGACCTCTCAGAAAAAGCTGTCAGCGTGAATCGGTGAGACGGGAGCCGTTAGCCGTGAGAGGACATCCTTGCCCGATTGACTCGTCCTTTATGCCTCCGGCAAGATATGAAACCGTACGGGGCTGACAATCTCGACCCTTTCCCGTCTTCCGTCTACCCGCCTTCAGGCGACCTCTCCCCCCGGCCCCCTCGCTAATGAGAGAGGGTGAGGGAACCACGGATTCGGCCGTAGTCAGAATTCACCGGGTCTCGTCGTGCATTTTGACCCTCACATCCGGAAGCGGCTTGTTTGCTGCGAGGATATCTATTCCGCTTGCGGCATTTTGGCTCTGGCATTAGGTTATGGGCCCCCGTTGTGGCTCTGCCGGTTGCGGAGACCGACGGCCATCCGGGACGGCGAAAACCACGCCCGTATGCGAGGGTCGAACATCAGATAACAGGGAAGGGACCCACATGTCGAGCGATAGAATCGCGGATCTCGAACGGCGCATCGGTGAAATGATCGTGGAACTCCACGCCCTTCAGAAGGAAAATCCGGCAGCGCCGGTCCCCAACTACACGTTTGAAACGATGGCGGGTGAAACCACGCTGCTCGACCTGTTCGGCGACAACGAAAGGCTGCTGGCCATCCACAATATGGGCCAGGGCTGCCGCTATTGCACGCTCTGGGCGGACGGCTTCAACGGACTGCTCCCGCATCTGGAGAACGCTCTGGCAGTGGTACTCCTGTCAAAGGACCCTCCGGAAACCCAGCGCCGCTTCGCAAACGCCCGCGGGTGGCGATTTCAACTGGCCTCACACGGCGGCGGAGACTACATCCGCGAGCAGTCTGTCATGGATGGAGACGACAACTACCCCGGCGCGGTGGTCTACCACCGCGCCGGCGATTCGGTCCTCCGCAAGAACGCGTGCGTCTTCGGTCCGGGAGACATCTATTGCTCAATGTGGACGTTGCTGGGCCTTGCGGGCCTCGACGAAGAGGATTGGACGCCCCAGTTCACGTACTGGCGTCGTCCCGACAGCCTGGACGACGGCGGCAAAAACGTACTCGACTGAGAGCTTCGTTAAGCCGGGGACACGCCGCGAGTCGTCCCCAGGACGGCTTTTCTATTCTCCTTCGCGAATCGACCCGAGGTACCGGTGAATCTGATCGTGCTGTGCAGCGACACGTTTCGAGTGGACCATCTGAGCTGTTACCGCGACGACTCGCCGGTCGATACACCCAATATCGACCGCCTGGCAGCCGAAGGCGTACGGTTCGACTCGGCGTTCGGTGAAGGCATACCCACCCTGCCCGCCCGCCGGGTGCTCTATACCGGGCGGCCGATTTTTCCGTTCCTGTGGGCGCCTCAGAAGTGGGACCGGGTGCAGCTTGCCGGCTGGCATCCCCTGTTCCACGAGGACATGACCCTGGCGGAGTGGCTGGTCGAACGCGGATACGTCACCGGGCTGATCAGCGATCTGCCGCACCAGTTCAAACCCGGCAAGAACTTCCACCGGGGGTTCGTTCAGTTCAACTGGGAACGCGGACAGGAAATGGATTACGTAGTGGCCGGGCCCCGCGACGTCGTTCCGGTTGACAGGTTCGATCCCACCGGGGTGGGCTCGCCCGTGCTGACGCAGTTTCTGATGAACAGCCGGGACTGGAAAGACGAGACCGACTGGTGCAGCGTTCGGGTGCTTCGGAAAGGCATCGAATTCCTCAGGGAAAATGCGCGCCAGCAGCCCTTCATGCTCTGGCTGGAGTGTTTTTTCCCGCACGAACCGTGGTTTGCCCCTCCTGAACTGGTGGAACAGCATTACGAGGGGGACGACCACGACGGCGTGGAGTGGATTTTTCCTCCTGCCAGCACGGACGGAATGAGCGAAAACCAGGTCCATCGGGTGCGGGCGCACTACCGGGGCCTGTGCGCGTTGATCGACCGGTGGTTCGGCCGGCTGATGGAAACCGCGGAAGACCTCGGGCTGCTGGAAGGCTCGATCGTGGTCTTCCTTTCCGACCATGGCACGATGATGGGAGAACAGGGGCAACTCCACAAAGGCCCCAGCCGGCTGCGCTGGCAATGTACGCAGGTGCCTCTGATCATCCGGCATCCGGACGTGGGCGCCTTTGGCGGAAACGTTGTGGATGCATTCGTACAACACCAGGACCTGATGCCCACCCTTTTGGGATTGATGGGGATCGATGCCCCGGATCGATGTCTGGGCGCGGATCTCCTCACAGGAGAAATTGAACACGGGCGGGAACACGTGATTACCGCATTCGGAAACTACGCCAGCGTTCGCAGCAGGACCTGGAATTATCAGACGCCCTGGGTGAAGAACAATCCTGCGCCGGCGGAGGGAAACAGGCAACCTCTGGCGCCGCAGGAGCTGTACGATCTGACGTCGGATCCCAATGAACTGGCCAACGTGGTGAGAGACCATTCCGACGTCGCAGAGGAATATCACAACCTGCTCATGGCGTATATTCGGAAAAACAGACCGGTGACCGGGGGCTCACTGGAAGTTGGCGAATCGGCCCTGTCACACGTTCCGCTATTCGATCAGTCGCGGTTGTAGTTGTAAAACCGGGTCGCGGGTGAATCCGGTGAGAGGCGCGGCTGCCCGCCGCTCGGAAAACACTCCAAGGAGGTATGATATGTCTGAAAAACTGGGGGTCCTCGTTCACGGGGCAGGCTGGGTGTCCACGCAGCACATCATGGCCTTCACCAACAATCCGAATACCGATGTGGTGGCCGTATCCAGCCGGAAACTGTCAAGCGCGCGGACCCGCGCCGAAGAGGCCGGCCTGGAGGACATCGGGCTGTACGATAGCTACGAGCAGGCTCTGTCGCACGACGGGGTGGACATCGTGTGCGTCTGCACCCCGCAGCGTTTTCACGCGGAGAATACCATCGCCGCTGCGGAGGCGGGAAAACACATTGTCATCGAGAAGCCCATCGCCAACAGCCTGGACGAAATCAGGGCCATGCGCGAGGCCGTGCACAAGGCAGGAGTGCGGACGGTGGTGAGCTTCGTGCTGCGGTGGAATCCGCTGTTCGAGACCATCAAGGCAATGGTCGCCGACGACGCCCTCGGAGACGTCTTCTACGTGGAGACTGACTACCAGCACGATATCGCAAGCTGGTGGACGGGCTGGGACGAGGCCAGGAAGACGAGCACCGGCGTGAGCGCGTTTCTCACCGGCGGGTGCCACGCCATCGACTCGTTGCGCTGGTTCGCCGCGCAGGGCGAGTTCGAAGCGGCCCGACCCGTGGAGGTCTTCGCCTATTCGGGTGGTTACCGGAAGGGTCTCAAGAAAGAGTTCGACTACCTTGCCAACAAGTGGGTGGTCGGCCTGCCCCTGGAGTACGACGATCTTGAAGTCGCCCTGGTGAAGTTTTCCAATGGGGCCGTCGGAAAGGTCTCCGTGAACTACGGGTGCATCATGCCGTACACGTTCCCGGTCGAAATCTTCGGGAATAAGGGAACCGTCAAGGACAACCGGGTCTGGTCGCATAAGTATCCGGGGCAGAACAGCTGGGTGGAGATTCCGGCCATCCTTCCGGACAGCGCGGACGTGACCCACCACCCGTTCCAGGGCCAGATGGACCATTTCGTGCAATGTATCCAGACAGACACGGAATCGCACTGCAACCTGGACGATGCGATTGTGACGCACGAAATCGCGTTTGCGGCATTGCAGTGTTACGAAACCGGGCAGCCTGTGAAACTCCCGCTGATGCAGGACTGATTCCGAAACGGGCGTCGGGGTCCGTTGTTTTCCGGCTCCGTATCGCCGCTTCATCGCCGAACGAAAAGGGTCTATAGACCATGTCAAAACGGAATTTGTTGTTTCTCGGTGTGGACAGCCTCTGGGCCGACCACATGAGCTGCTACGGGTACGAACGGCTGACGACGCCCTACGCGGACCGGCTGGCCACGCAGGGGGTGTTGTTCGAGAAGAACTACAGCCCGCACA
This sequence comes from Candidatus Latescibacterota bacterium, assembly GCA_963662665.2. Lineage (GTDB taxonomy): Bacteria > Latescibacterota > UBA2968 > UBA2968 > JAAXHE01. The sequence goes on along the minus strand of CAXXJS010000010.1, from coordinate 253,393 downwards.
TTCCGACCACCTCTGCCTATGCGTCAATGCTGACCGGCATGGACTGTTTTTCCACGCAAGTCGTGGCGCTGCGCCACCAGGGCGGTTTAAGGCCCGAGGTGACGAGTCTTCCCGAGATTCTTCGCGACGCCGGATACGATACGACTTGCGTCGGTTTCACTGGCAACCCCGGTTCGCGGGGGTTCGACAGGTACCTCAACTACGAGGCATGGGGGTCGTGGGAGCAACGACCCCTTCGCAAGGCCGAGTGGCTGAACGACGTCACGATTCCGGAACTGGATCGGCTCGCGGCGGCCGACCGGCCCTTCTTCCTGTTTTTGCGGCATATGGACCCTCACGCGCCTTACCTGCCGCCTCCGCCGTACGATACGATGTTTTACAGTGGCGATCCGTGCGATCCGGCCAAAACGTCGATGGAGCCCGTGCGGAATTTCAAGCCGTTTCGGGACTTTCATCTCAGCTGGATGCCGCCCGGCATCACCGACGCGGACTACGTGATCGCGCAGTACGACGGCGAAGTCGCGTATATGGATGCCTGTATCCAGCGGATCCTTACCCGCCTGGAGGAACTGGGACTGGCAGAAGAGACGCTCGTCGTATACAACGGAGACCACGGCGAAACGCTGGCCGATCACGATTGTTATTTCGATCATCACGGAATGTACGACTGCACCCTGCATGTACCGCTGATTCTGCGTCTACCGGGCGTGCTGCCGGAAGGGTTGCGCGTGAACGGCCATACGAGTCACCCCGATCTCGTGCCGACCCTATTGGAGCTTCTGGATGTTGGCACAAACATCGAATTTGACGGGGATAACCTTTTGCCGCTGATTCGTGGACAGCGGGCGTCGAACCGGTCTGAATTCTATATCACGGAGGCCACCTGGATGCGCAAGCACGGGTGGCGCACGCCCGAGTGGAAGCTGATCGCGGCGCTCGAGCCCGATTTCCACGGGAAGCCCGAGGTAGAGCTGTACAACCTGGTGGAAGACCCGGACGAGAACGTGAATCTTGCGGAAGCGGAATCCGGGGTCGTTCGGATGCTGCGACACCGCATGGAGGCCTGGATTGAAAGACGAGAAAGAGAAACGGGCCTGACCAATCCGATGTTCACCAATCTGCAGTGGCACGGCACCCGACACGAGGGCCCCTTTCCAAGTTCGAAAGCGGCGTATGACTCACTCTATATCGGGTCGCCGAAGACGGCCAGGAAACTGCAGGCGAGGGACGCCGGGGAACACGAAGAAACAGACGGTGGCGAGTCGTAAACCAATTCCGGATGCGCTTGCCGCCGTACTCACGTTGAAGGAGATTGCCCCATGAACGACGGATTTCCGCTCCTTGAGGTTTCGGGATCGCCCTTTAGTCGCGGGCAGGCGCACGGCGAGGTCTTTCGTGAGGAGATTCGTGCGCTGCTTCCGGTCTATTTTGACCACCTGGAACGGCTCAGCCGCGACCACCGGGTGCCGGTTTTGAGCAAGACACGGGTCCTTGAAATCTCGGGGACCTACGCAGAGCCCGCAGCAGCATACGCCGCGGACCTGATGGAAGAGGCAAGAGGAATCGCAACAGGCGCCGGTGTGCCGATTGAGGAGATCATAGCGCTCAACGGCTTCCTGGACATCTTCGACTATCTCTCTCCGAACTTTATCGGGGCGGGCTGTACGACGTTTATGGTCCCCGACATGGAAGGCGGCGCGAGGGCTGCAATCGGCCAGAATTACGACCTGGTGGAGATCTTCCAGCCTGCGGCGGTACTGCTGAAAATCACCGGTGCGGGACCGGACGCGCTCATGTACACGACGGCGGGAATGCTGGGCTGCGCGGGCATGAACAGCGAAGGCATCGGCGTGGTCATCAATAACCTCGTCCCCGGTGACGCCGGACCCGGCGTTCCCTACCCATTCGTGATCCGGCGGATTCTCGCCACGACTCAGATCGGAGACGCCATCGACGCCGCGGTCGCCTCTCGCCGGGCATCCGGCATGAATTATGTTCTGTGCGACCGTCACGGGGAAATCTACAACCTGGAAACCACGGCCGCGGACTACGAAGCCACCAGCCCGTTCGACGGACCGATGGCGCACTCGAACCACTATCTGGCCGACCGTCTGAAACCGCTGGAGCGGCGGGCTGACGATCAGCGCGGACAGAGTCTTGCCCGCTGGGGCCGGGCGACGCGGCTCTTGAGAAGATCCGCGGACCCTGATGCGGAGACGATCAAGTCGGCGTTGAGGGACCACGTGAACACCCCGGTTTCGATTTGCAGGCATAGCGTAAACGGATGCGGGCAGACGATTTGCGGCATCGTGCTTCAACCGTCGCACGGGTGGGCGTGGTTTGCCAGAGGACCATGCTGCGAGCACGCGTGGCAGGAATACCGGCTGTTCGAAACCGCGGGCCGGCAGGTCGCCTGAAGGACCGTCGCCGCCCGCTGCAACTATCGATCCTCCCGACGGGACTGCGCTCCGGCGCACTATCGAAAGTTATCGCCGATGACCGTGAAAATCGAACGTTGGTTCAGGGCACCCTATGCGATGCCGAACGGCGTACAGGCAACCCACGACGGTATCCGGGTGGTCGACCAGGTGACGGACCGCGTCGCGTTGTTGGAGGTCTCGGATGCGGACGAGTACGGGATGTTACGCCTGAGATCCGAAGTGCCCACCGTTTCGTCGAACACGAGCGGGCTGGCGTGGGGCGGCGGATCGCTCTGGCTGGCGGCAAACGGGTCGGCGGAGAAGTGGCGAACGCCCCGAGACACCGACGCTGATTCCGGCGAGATCCTACGGGTGGATCCAGGGACCGGGGAAACCCGTGGGCGGTGGCCGCTGCCCGGCGGCGGTGGAACCCACGGGCTGGAATACGATTCCTTTGAATCCGGGACCTTGTGGCTGACCACGTTGAAGAGCCAGACGTTGACCCAGGTACGTATTTCGGACTGGTCCGTTCTGCGGGTGATTCCCCTTCCATACGGAAGGGCGCACGGCGTAGTACGAGTCGAAGACGGCGTGTGGGTTGTCCACACCTCGGACCGGACGATCGTGAAACTTGACGTGCAGTCCGGAAACGAGTTGGATCGAATCCGGGTTCCGGACCGGTACCCCGAACCGCACGGACTTTCCCGCAACGGAGATGGATTCCTCTATTGCGACGCGACGTCGGGATGGGTGGCAAGAATCGAGGCGGATGCGTGAACCACGTTATTGCCGCGTCACCGCAAGACGGTAATCAACGATGAAACACAAGGTACTTTCCATAACGGGTTCAACGCGGGGAACCGCGTACACGATGAGCAACAAGATTCTGACCCACGCCGGCAAGACTCACGTGGCCTGGCTGGACCAGATCTGCAAGATCTACGTACGGACCTACCATCACGCGACCAGGCGCTGGGGCAGGCCGGTCTACGTGGGGACCGGAGACGACAACCACGCCGGCGCGGCCTTTGCGATGGATTCAAAGGGATACCTGCATCTGGCATTCGGCCCGCATCACAACCCGATCCGGCACGTGGTGAGCAGACGCCCCAATACCTCGACGTCGTGGGTGGAACAACCCTCGTTCGGAGGCGCGACAGCAACCTATCCGAGCCTGGTCTGTGACGAAAACGATACGTTGCACGCCTGTTACCGCGGGTCGTACGCGGCGGAACGGCCCTGGTCGCTGGTGTATCAGAAAAGAACCAGGGGCGGCGAATGGACGGACCCGGTCAAGCTCGTGGACCCCGAGGGACCGCCCGCGTATACCCAATTCGAAAACGCGCTTCACATCGACAGGCGCGGAACGCTGTACCTGGCCTATCATATCGTGCGGGCAACCGGAGCGGATCACGGCGACACGCGGGGTAGAGGGTTCGGCGTGATGCGTTCCCGCGACCGGGGCGGGAACTGGGAGAACGTTGACGGACGCACGCTGGACCTCCCCGCAACTCCGACCTCGCCCTGCGTCATCGAGTTCGACGAAGGGCTGGACGTACGGATGGGCAACGTCGTGACCGGCGGCAAAGGATCGCTCTGCTTTACGCTGAACCGACGCGAAGGCGGTGTGGCGGAGACGTTTTTCTATTCCAGAGGGAAGAACGATTGGCATGTGGTATCGTTGATGCCTCAGGCCGAACGCCTGTTCGGCGAATGTGAAATGTCGGACGTCTGTGCACTCAGCATCGCGGACGACGGGGTGATCTACGCGGCGGTCCCGGTCTGCCGGCGAGGCGGCGGCTGGGCGGATTCCAGCAACGAGATCGCGCTGTTTACATCCCGCGACGGCGGGGAGACCTTCAACGGCTACCGCATATCGTCCAACGAGCCGGACGTATCCAACTGGCTGCCCGCCCTCGAACGGCAGACCGGACACAACAGTGTGGACGTACCCGACCTGGTCTACACGCATGGACACATCGGCGAGGGATGCAGCCCGGATCTCGATACGGAAATTCGACACGTATCGCTGACCGGAATCGCGGAGGCCGAGGCGGCTGTCGTAGATGCCATGATCGCGGGCTCGGAGCAGCTGAGCGGGATCCGCTTTACCGGGGAACATCGCGGGAAAATGCGGCGGGACGTGGAGCAATATCGGCTCCGTTACCGGGAACTTCGTAAGGTCGACGTGGGATACGACGCGAGTCCGGCGTCGATATTTCTGCCCGGCGTGAAGCCGCCGCCGTCCGGAGAACAGAGCGCGTTCCGGTTTGCCGCCTCCAGGGTCGAGCGACCGGAATCCGAAGACGGCCTGGCCTTTCAGCCGGTGAGCACGCTTGCCCGCCTGGTGGAAACCCGCGAGGTGTCTCCCGTGGAACTCACCCGGCTCTACCTGGACCGTTTGGATGCTATCGGCGGCAAGTTGAAATGCGTTGTTACGCTCACGGAAGAATTGGCCCTTGCGCAGGCGAAGGCCGCAGAGGCGGAGATCATGGCCGGGCGTTACCGGGGGCCGGTGCACGGAATCCCATGGGGCGCCAAGGACCTGCTGGCCACAAAGGGAATCCGGACCACGTGGGGCGCCACCCCGTTCAAGGATCAAACCGGCGAGACCGACGCCGCCGTTGTGGAACGGCTTCGGGACGCGGGCGCTGTGCTGGCGGCCAAGCTCTCAACCGGAGCGCTCGCAAACGGACCGCACTGGTTTGGCGGAATGACCCGGAACCCCTGGAATATCGAAACAGGCTCGAGCGGGTCTTCGGCCGGGCCGGGCGCCGCAACCGCCGCCGGTCTTGTCGGCTTCAGCATCGGCTCGGAGACTCTGGGGTCCATCGTCTCGCCGAGCCACACCTGCGGGGTAACGGGGCTGCGGCCCACCTACGGCCGCGTGAGCCGATACGGCGCGATGGCGCTTGCCTGGACCATGGACAAACTGGGTCCGATGTGCCGTGGCGTTGAAGATTGCGCGGCCGTGTTCAGCGCCATCCACGGACCGGACGGGAGAGACCGGTCCGTGGTGGACGTGCCGTTTAACTGGCCCGCAGCCCCGGATGTATCCGCATTGCGAATCGGCTTCGTTCAGCCGGAATTCGATGCCATCCAGGATGTTGGGGAACGGGCGGTATACGAAGCCTCGTTCAGGAGGTTCGCGGATCTCGGACTGAAGGCAGAGCCGGTCACGCTTCCCGAAACTCCTCACGGCGCGGTCTCGATGATGCTTTGCGTGGAAGCGGCGGCTGCGTTCGACAGTGCGACGCGGGCGGGCGAACTGGATGCCATGACCGATGCGGACAGCAGTTCCTGGCCGACGGTTTTACGCAGCTTTCGGATGGTGCCCGCCGTAGAATATCTGCGCGCGCAGCAGGTGCGTTCCCTCATGATTCGCGACATGGAGGAACTGATGGCGAATTGGGACGTGCTGCTGGCGCCCGGCAATGCCGGGGCGAGTCTGGCCATTTCCAATCTCACCGGACATCCGGCCCTGACGCTAAAGTGCGGTTTCATGGACGGGATGCCCCGGGGACTGACGCTGATTGGCAACCTCTACGACGAAGCGACGGTTCTGGCCGCCGGTCTGGCGTACGAACAAGCAACGGAATGGCATAATCAGCATCCACGCATCCGGTCCGTCTGATTCAGAAACCGGGATTAACCCCAATCCGAAAAAAACAGCAACTCGGCGACGCGACGAAAACCCCTGAAACGGGGCGTAACGGTCGGCAAAAAGGACATTCTTTCAGTTCACGTCCAGTGACCTGGTGTATCCTGGTAATCAGAAGTTAAATCGCCTTTATCCACTTACATATATTCGGTATTACTTCCCCGAAGAATTACGTATCAAGGTTTACTTCGTCGCCGTCCGGCCCGGGGCGGGTCGGCCGGCGTACCGACGATAGGGCGCCCGATTACAGGGTCCGTGATCCGGCCGATATAGGTTTAAAATAGCGCTCGATGTGTGTTTGGTGAGAATTTCAACCAATGGAGGTTTGGAAAGATGGCAGAGGAATTCAGAGGCATGCCGTGCAGGCGCGTGGGGAACTCCGGTCTGTTCGTATCCGTTGTCGGGCTGGGCATGTGGAAATGGGGCGACCCCGTGTACGACGGCTCCCGCATAGGAGACCACGAGGGGTTTGAGGTCCTGGACCGTGCGCTGGAACTGGGGGTCTTTCACTGGGACACGGCATGTTCCTACAACCTTGGATCCGGTAATTCAGAACGTCTGCTGGGGCGTTACTTCGCCGCTCGGCCGCAGTCGGTCAGAGAGCAGGTGGTTATGGCGACCAAGATTCACAACCCTGTTCGTGCAGAGCACGCCATGGAGGCCGATTTTACGCCGAATCAACTAGGCGCCTCGCGGACGTATATCCACTTTGGCGTGGACAAGTGCCTGGAGCGGTTGCAGACGGATTATGTCGATCTGCTCTATCTGCACCAGAGCGGTACCGATGACGACGGAAACTACCGGGTCCCGATTGAGGAAACCTGGGGCGCTTTCGACGATCTGGTCTCTCAGGGAAAGGTGCGGTACCTGGCGGTATCCAATCATTCGGCGACGCAGATGGCCAACGTGGTTGCGTCGCTGGAAAAGGTTGGCAAGGACGTGTCCCGGCGGATTGTGGCCGTGCAGAACCGATACAATCTCGTGCAACAGGATGCAGTGGCGTGCGAGGAGGGTGGCAGGGCGGCAGATTTCCTGAATGCGGCGGCCAGGGCGGACGTGGGGGTAATTCCCTTTTATCCGCTCGCGAGCGGGCTGCTCACGGGTCGGTATCGCAAGGGGAAACTGGAGGAAGCCAGCGGACGGATCATTGACGACGGTGACGAAGCCGAGTTTTTGACCGAACCCTACCTGGAGGCCGTTGAAGGGCTGCTCGCGGTTGCCGAAGCAAAGGGAATTTCCCTGGCCCAACTCGCCATCGCCTGGCTTCTGGCCAACGAGCAGGTGCCGTCCGTAATCGCCGGCGTCACCGAAATGCGGCATCTGGAAGACAACGTGAACGCGGCCGGCGTGGAGTTTACCGGCGACGACATGACGCGAATCGCTGAAATCGTGGATGCCGCGCTTGGAACCGGCTAGGAAGCCGACGGATTTTCGCGCTGGTACACGCTTAGTCGATCTTCCCATGTATCGCTTAAGGCCGACACGTCATGCTGGTTGAACGGATTGTAACCTACGGGCGAATGATCAAGTTTTCGCACAGCGTGTTCGCCCTTCCGTTTGCGTTCAGCGGCGCGGCGCTGGCGGCGCTGGAAGTGGACGTAAGCCTGGACCAGGTATTCTGGATCGCTGTGGCGATGGTCGGCGCCAGAAGCGCCGCAATGGGGTTCAACCGGCTCGTGGACCGCGACATGGACGCGGCGAATCCCAGGACCGCTGCGCGCGAGTTGCCGCGCGGACGGATCTCGCCGGGCGCCGTGCGCGCGCTGATTGCGGTTTCGTCTGCGGCGCTTATACTGGCGGCCTGGCGCCTGAACCCCCTGTGTTTAGCGCTGTCGCCGGTAGCCCTGGGAGTTGTATTCTTCTACTCGTACACCAAAAGGTTTACGTGGACCACGCAGATATTTCTCGGACTCGCGCTGTCGATTGCGCCCATCGGCGCCTGGATTGCAATTACCGGAAGTCCGGATCCGGCGATCCTGCTTCTGGCCGGCGCCGTATTGGCGTGGGTTTCCGGGTTCGATATCATCTACGCCTGCCAGGACGTGGCGTTTGACCGCGGTTACGGAATCCATTCGATTCCACAACGCTTCGGCGTGCGCCGTGGGCTGGCCATCGCGCGGTTTTTGCACGCGGTTTCCTTTCTTCTGATGTGCGCGGTGGGTGTGCGTTTCGAAATGGGCGTCATCTACGCGGCAGGATTGGTTGCGGTGGCGGGGCTGATGTTGTACGAGCACTCGCTGGTGAAGCCGGATGACCTTTCAAGACTGGGCGTGGCATTCATGAACGTGAATGCCGCGATCAGCGCCGTCTTTTTCGCATTTACGTTGGGAGACGTGCTGTGGCGGTAAGTGGGATTGCGGTTGCGATTACCGGCGCCAGCGGGGCGATCTATGCCCTGCGCACCCTACGCGCGCTGCTGATGAACGGGTTCGAGGTCCATCTCATCATCTCCGGATTCGGCTGGATGCTTCTGCGCGACGAGGGCGGTTTCGAGGGAAAACAATCCGAATTCCCGGAATTTCTCTCCGATCGGTACGGCGCGGAAATTGCGAACGGGCACGTGGTCGTTCACCAGATTGGCAATATGGCCGCTCCGGTCGCGAGCGGGTCCGTGGGCCTGCGCGGTATGGTCGTCGTGCCGTGCTCGATGAAATACCTTTCGAATATCGCACATGGCGCGTCCGGAAACCTGATCGAGAGGGCGGCTGACGTCACGCTCAAGGAACGCCGGCCCCTAATACTCGTACCCAGGGAAACGCCGATGAACCTGGTCCACCTACGGAACATGACCGCCGCGGCCGAAGCGGGGGCCGCCATCCTGCCGGCGATGCCCGCGTTCTACCAGAAACCTGAAACCTTTGATGACCTGGCGGATTTTATCGCCGGACGGATCCTGAATCTGCTGGAAATCGAGCACAACCTCTTCCCGGTCTGGACCGGGACCTGACAGCCGGTAGACCGCAGTCGGAATCGGCCCGGAGGACGATCGAATGTACGAAGATCTGAAACATCATATTCAGGAGACCGCCCTGGTCGATACGCACGAGCATTTGCGCAAGGAACCGGATTGGCTGAACGATGGCCCCGATATTCTGCAGGATCTGTTTGGAAACTACGTACCGGCCGACCTTCACACGGCCGGCGCCTCACCTGCCGCCATGAAGCGGCTGATGGACGGATCGGACGCGGACATTTCCGGCCGATTCGAGGGAATCCGCGAAGCCTGGGAAGCGACGCAATTTACCGGATATGGTGAAGCGGTTCGGTTGATCGCCAGGCATGTGTACGGCATCGACGTCCTGACCGCGGACGCCGTTGCGGACGCCCAGGAAAAGACGTACGCACTGCGGCAACCCGGTGAACGACGTCGCCTGCTTTGCGACGTGGCCAACCTGGACCACGTTCAGACGGACGATTTCCAGTGGGCGTGTCTGCCCGATGATTCGGGCCTCGATTTTTTCCTTTACGACCTGTCCTGGGCGGGGTTCTGCAACGGCCAGGTCAACCCGGAACAGATAAACGAGGAGACAGATATAGAGGTTAACGGGATTGACGCGCTCGGGCAGGCGATGGAAGCGCTCTTTTCCAAATATGCCGGATGCGCCATTGCGGTGAAGGCGCAGCACGCCTACAGCCGCACCCTGAACTGGACGGAACGGAACCGTTCGGAGGCCGCCGCCGCGCTCGAAACAATATTGACAAACCCGGAGAAGGACGTCCCTGTGCAGACGCGACTCTGTCTCGGGGACTGGTGCTGGGCGCGCGGCGTGGAACTCTCGATTGAACACAACCTGCCGTTCAAGATCCACACGGGATACTACGCGGGGAACGACCGCATGCCGGTGAGCCGGATCGCCGCCGGGAATATGTGTGCGCTATTCGCGCGATATCCAGACGCCCGTTTCGTCCTGATGCACATCGCCTATCCGTATAGCGACGAACTGGTCGCGCTTGCCAAGCATTATCGGAACATATGGGTGGACCTATGCTGGGCGTGGAGCATCGACCCGTTCAGCTCGAGGGACTTTCTGCGCCGCTTCCTGCATGCGGTCCCCGCCAACAAACTCTTCGCGTTCGGGGGCGACACCGGGTGGCCTACCGGCGCGCTGGCGTATTCCATTCAGGCGCGGAATGAAATCCGCCGGGCGCTAGACGCGGAGATCGCGGAAGGATATATGACCGAAAAACAGGCGATCGACGTCGCGACCCGCATCATGCGGGCGAACCAGTACGCCTGTTTCGACATCCCTGGAACGCGCTCGAATATACGCGCCGCCGCCGGGTAATCCCGATTGCAGGTCTGTGGCGGCCATCAGGAAAAAGGATCCGCCGGTTGCCAGCAACCGGCGGTTCTTAATGTACTTCACCGGGATGTGTCGGGAGTCCGTTCTACCGGTACGGGTCCACGTCGAAATTCACCCGCATGGAAACCAGCGCGCGTAGGGTACGCACCCTGTCCTGGCGGTTGCCTTCCGTCTGGGTGTACCCGCCAATCACGGCGGCCAGATCCAGCGCAAAATACCGATCCAGCTCAGTGCCGATACCGAGCGTCCACGCATCGCGGTCGGTCTCGATTCGCACCTCGGGTACGGGGCCGCCTCCTACGTATCGAACAGGGTCGCGATAGTATCCGGCCCTCATGGCCACACCCCGGCCGGGAATGGCGTATTCGCCACCGAGATGGATCCGCACTGCATTTCGGTATTGGCGGCGAAAATCGTCGACATGCGGCGTGATGTTGCGTGCCACGACGCTGTAGGTCACTTCCTGTAAATCCCCATAGTGCACGTCGCCGCTAAACGTCAAGCCCGCCAAGGACCATCCCAGACCGAAGCCCAACGAAAGCGGCTGCCGTATCTCGTATTTGTCAGCGTAAGCATCGCGGGGATAGATATCCGTCCGATCGTCGAACGTATCTTCAAATTCATCGGCCAGTTCAGCCGATACCCGAATGGGGGTGGCCGCGGAAACCGTAAAGCCAAGCCGGAAATTGGACGGATGCCAAAAACTGATGCCGCCCCGCAAGCCCAACGCCGAAAAACTCTCGTCGGATTCGAAACGCTGATAAATACGTACCGTATCCACGTGGGCCTGCCGCACGTCTTCGAGCGTCAGTTCCTGCATGAACCGGTTGGTTCCACGCCATTTGTAGAGCGAAACCCCTGCGGACAGGCGCGGCGCCAGGTCAACTGCAACGCCCAGCGTCCACGCGCCGAATGTGCCCCTGTCTTCCGAAACGCCCGACTTTTCGAACTCGGCGATTTCATCGTACGCGTCGATCCGCAATCCACCGTCGAAGTGCCGGATGCGCCCGAACCCACCCGCAAAAACCAGGCTGCCACGATAAACCGTAACCGGGTATACGACACCGGCCGACGCAAAGCGCGTGCTGTTCAACTCGAATGCCGAAGACTGACTGAAGAAATGCGACTCGTTCCGATAACGGTCGTGCGACATCCCCCACGAGATCGACCCTCGCCGGGCCCGTGCCAATCCCGCCGGGTTCCAGAATAGACCGGAGAAATCATCCGATACCGTAACGTACGCGCCCCCCATCCCCATCGCGCGCGCGCCGATTCCGGAAAACCCGTCCAGCGCAACCTCCTGCGCGTTGAGCACTGCCGTCCAGGCGCATATTGTCAGCATCGAAACCAATGGACGGACCGGCCTCATCGCATCCCCCCTCTTCGACGCTGGCCCTCGCGCTTCTCCTCGCGCTTTTCCTGCTGCTTCTCGTCTTCTTTCGGTTTAGACGACTGACCGCCGCCCGAATCGCGCGGTTTCGAGGCGGTTCTCGAAGTGCTGCCCGATCTTTCCGTTTTCGAATCGCTCCGGATGGCGCTTGCCACCGGCGCTCGCCGCCTCCGCGTCGTCTGTTCTACCTTACCCTTCCGGACCGTACCGGCGGGCGCGTGCTCCCCACCCCGCAATCCGGTATATCTGATACGCAGACGCGGTTCGTGAAGATCGATGGGATCGGTATCGACCGGGCGATATCTGTATCTGGGAGCGGGCAATCGTCCGCGCGCGAGAACGCGCCGCGCCCACCCCCGCCACCACGGTCCGTATGCCGCCGTCCAGTAGGAATGTCGCCATCGGAAACCGCGTCTTGCCCAGGACGGATATCCCGGAAAATACGGTTCGTAATACGGCGCCACCGCCCACCCGTACGGATCGAAACTGTTGTACACGTACTGCCTGTATACAACAACAGTGTCCTTATCAGCGGGCGAATCGGAACCGACACGGCTTACCGTTTCATATTCGGGCGGCCGAATCTGCGTATAACACCCGGCAAGTGCGAACACACACGTCAGCGCGAGGCAGATACGATACACCATGGCAGCCTCCCTGGATGTGAGTATCGGAGAGTACAACCTTGTCTTCCTGCCCGGCCCAACCCTGATTAAAGATATCCTATTTTCTACGACGAAACAATACCCCGAAGAGGAATCGTTCCTGACCTGATTCGGACTTATTGACAATTTCCATGGTATCCCACGGCGCGCCCTCGAACGACATTTCATCCGGCTCTACGGAAAAGCATCGCGACGAGGGAGCGGAACCCCATGCTTTTGCGCCTGACAGGTTCGTCTTCCGGACAGCACGATCCCGAACCGGAACCGCTGTTTCCTGTTTTTACGGCGAGGCGGGACTCAACCTCGACGTCTTCAGGGAACCGGCCTTCCTTCAGCTTTGAGAAGACCGTCTCCCCGTCAGCCGTGATCTCAAATTTTCCCCTGCCCGATGGAACCAGCGTCAATCGCGAGATACCCGTCTTGTATTTTTCCAGCAGATGGCGCGTCAAACTGACGGCCTCGTCTTCGTAACCTCACATGGCGCAGTAGACGAGTTCTATATCCATAATCGGTCTCCTTTCGGTGAGAATTGTTGTCCATTTGGACAGCGGACGGGTTTGACATCGTCAGGCCGAATCACCGGTATAGAAAGCGGCTGTACGCTCTGCCGCCGCGCGCGCAACGGCAGGGTCCGTGCCGGCACCCACGGCCGCCGTTTCCCACGCCTCGCTGCTGCCCACCATGAATGCCCTGCCTTCCGGCGAAGCGGCGAACTCGGCTTCATCCTGCAATGGCGCTTCCGGTTGCATGATATGGTTCGAAAGGCCCATCAGACCCATTTCCCATCCCACGCCGGCCGCGCCCGGTCCATATTCGTCCCAGTGTTTCGAATGGTGCGCGGTGTGCGTGAGCCTCAATCGAGCGTGGCCGTCAGCGTCCTCACAGATGCGCGCTTCAACCCAACTTACGTCGCCGCCGAACTCCCAGGTGACCTCGAAATGAGAGGGGCGTTCGCACGCCGTGACTAATCCGCCTGCATTGCCTTCAAACTGATAGCGGCCTCCAGGCTTGAGTTCGCCACTGATCGGCAGGAACCACCGCGAGATTCTCTCACCGTTCGTCACGGCATCCCAAAGGTCCTCAACAGTCGTGGGATAACTGCGAACAACGGATACCGCGTGAGCGGGTTGTCCATTACGCTCCGGCGACGACACGGTGCGTGTTGTCGTATTCAGTTGCGCTTCAATATTTAAGCGCATGGCGTCCTCCTTTCCGCCAGGACGACTTCGCGATTGCTCGCCGGGCGATGCTTCGAAGAAGCCCACCGAACAACAGGACGTGAATCGGATACAGGGCGTGCCAGTAGAAGCGCCCCCAGAGCCCGGCCGGGTCGAAGACGGCGGTCTGGCGTATTCTGGATGCGCCTCCGCCCCGCGGTGTGACGTCGAACTCGAGCCAACCCCGCCCGGGGAGCTTCATCTCGGCCGCGAGCCGGAGGCGAATATCCGGCTTGCAGGCATCCACCCGCCAGCAGTCCAGGACGTCGCCTGCGGCCAGGGTCTCGGGGTCCCGGCGGCCGCGGTTCATGCCCACCCCACCCAGCAGAAGATCGAACAGACCACGAAAACGCCAGATCCAGTCACCGTAGTACCAGCCACGGGCCCCGCCGATGCGCTGAATGGGGGCGAACGCAGCCGCGGACCCCACCGGCAGATCCACGGCGGCCGAATGGATCAACCGGCTTCGGATACGGACGCCGCCCCAGCGCAGTACGGTTCCGGACGCCAGCGCGGCCTCCGACCACGGGGTGGCGGCGAACGCCGAGTCCTCTTCTTCAACGGCCCGTGCGATGGCCGCCCGCAAACCGAGCGGCGCTATCGGAAAAGCGGTCCGGGCGGCGGCGGCGTTCACGACGGTTGCCGTACGCAGGCCGTCGACCAGTTCGCGGCCGACCCGCGCATAGACCGGAGTCGTCAGCCCGAGCCAGAGGCTCGAAAGACGGGGCGTCAACAACGGCACGGGAATCAGCAGGCGCCGAAGACCGCGCCGCCGGGCGTACTCGAGCATGATCTCACGGTACGACACCACGTCCGCTCCGCCTATCTCGAACAGTTGGCTTCTACCACGGGGAAGGTCCAGCGCCGCAACAAGGTAAGACACCAGGTCGCCGAGGGCGATCGGCTGGGTGGGCGTGCGGACCCACGAGGGGCAGACCATCACCGGCAAGCGTTCGACCAGGGCCCGGATCAATTCGAACGAGAGGCTGCCGGCGCCCAGCACGATGCCGCTGCGGAACTCGATCACGGGCACGCCCGAGGCCCGCAATTCCTCTCCCGTTTCATGACGGCTGCGCAGATGCCTGGAGAGCCCCTCCGCGGCGCCCAGACCGCCGACGTAGACGATGCGCCGTACGTGGGCGGCCCGTGCCGCGTCACCGAAGTTGCGCGCCGCCTGGCGGTCCTGAATGTCGAAATCGGCACTGCCCCCCATCGAATGGACCATATAGTAGGCAGTGTCGATTCCCACGAATGCATCCTGTAATGTCGTTGGATCGAGGCAGTCGCCGCGGACAGCGCTGCTATGCGGCCCAAGCTTTCCGTTGAGCGCGTTGGGACGGCGGCAAAAATAGTTTATTTGCCATAGATTTCTTATAGCGAAAGGAGGAATCTATGGCCAGGGGACGTCCGTTAGCGCCACTGAGTATTGGGGATGAGGTTCGGGCACAGTTGGAAACGATTTCCCGTTCAAGAAGCATGTCGCACAGTCATGTACGTCGGGCGAAGATCGTTCTGATGAGTGATCAAGGGCTGTCGAATCAGCAGATTGGACGACAGCTTGGTCTGTCGGGAGCCACAGTCGGGAAGTGGCGCCGTCGGTTTTTAGAACAAGGTCTGATGGGGCTTTATGATGAATTGCGCCCCGGGGGGCCCCGGTCGATCAGCGATGAGCGCATCGCCGCGCTGATTTATACAACGCTCAAAGACAAGCCGTCGGGAGCCACCCATTGGACCTGCCGCTCTCTGGCGGCCCAGACGCAACTGTCCAAGTCTACGGTTCAGCGCGTGTGGAAAGCGTTTGGTCTACAGCCGCACCGGCAAAAACACTTCAAGCTGTCCAATGATCCGTTCTTTGTCGAGAAGGTACGTGACATTGTCGGCCTGTATCTGAACCCTCCCGACAACGCGATGGTATTATGCGTTGACGAAAAGAGCCAGATCCAGGCATTGGAACGAACGCAGCCGATATTGCCTTTGGGGTTGGGCTATGTGGAAGGGGTGACCCACAATTATATCCGGCACGGCACCACGACCTTGTTCGCCGCACTAGAGGTCGCTTCCGGCAAGGTGCTGGCCCAATGCAAACCCCGACATCGACACCAGGAATTCCTGCAATTCCTCAAATATATCGACCAAAACGTCCCGAAGGACCTTGACATTCATCTCGTCGTCGACAACTACGCCACGCACAAACACGAAAAAATCAAACGCTGGATCGCAGCCAGGCCCCGATATCACGTTCACTACACACCGACCTACGCGTCTTGGCTCAACCAAGTCGAGATCTGGTTCGGTATCATTACCCAGAAAGCCATCCGACGCGGGACCTTCAAGAAGGTGAAAGACCTCATCGCCAACATTCAGGATTTCACTAACCATTACAACACCAACTCACAACCGTTCGTCTGGACCGCCACCGCAGAATCGATCCTTGACAAGATTACTAGACTTTTTGAACTAATTCATGGGACAAGACACTAGTACCTATTGACTTCTAAGACTGGGCGTGCTTATAGTTCGATGTCTCCCCTGAAGACGAAGGAGCCATCGGCATGCCGAAGAAATACGTCGTACGTCTGAGTCCCGAAGAACGGGAACGGCTGCAGGATCTGGTAAGCAAAGGCAAGACGCAAGCGTACCGAATCAGGCACGCGCATGTGCTTCTCAAGGCCGATGCAGAGGGTCCGGCCTGGCTGGATCGGCAGATCACGGAGGCCTTTTCGTGCAATCGGTCTACGGTTGAGGGCATCCGGAAGCGTTTTGTGTTGGAGGGCCTGGATTCGGCCCTTGAGCGAAAGAAGCGCGCCCATCCTCCCACCGAAAGAAAGCTGGATGGTGCTAAGGAAGCCCGATTGATCGCGTTGGCTTGCAGTGAACCTCCAACGGGACGTAAGCGGTGGACGCTGAAGCTTTTGGCCGATGAGCTCGTAGCCCTGGAGATCGTCGATAGCATCTCATACCGGACGGTGCAGCGAACGCTTAAAAAAACAAACTTAGGCCTCACCTGAGAACGTGCTGGGTGATTCCGCCCAAGCAAAACGCCGCGTTTGTCGCCGCGATGGAGGATATCCTGGATGTCTATCAGCGGCCGTACGACGCCCTGAGGCCCGTTGTCAATATGGACGAACACCCGGTTCAGTTGGTCAAGGAGACGCGTGTTCCGGTCACTACACGTCCGGGCAAACCTGAACGCTACGACTACGAGTATGAACGTAACGGAACCGCCGTGAACTTCATGTTCACTGAACCGCTTTCGTGCTGGCGCAAGGTCCGTGTAAGACAACGCAAGACCGCACTGGACTGGGCCCAGGAGATCAAGGAGCTTCTGGATACGGACTACCGTGAAGCCGAAACCGTCGTCCTGGTGTGTGATAACCTCAACACGCACACGCCCGCGGCACTCTACGAGGCGTTCTCACCCGAAGAAGCTCGCCGTCTGGCCAGGCGTCTCGAAATCCACTACACGCCCAAACACGGGAGTTGGCTCAACATCGCCGAGATCGAACTGAGTGTCTTGAGCAACCAATGCTTGAAGCAGCGCATCCCCGATATCGATTCACTCAAAGAGCAGACTTCCGCCTGGGCGAATGATCGCAACAACAATAGCAAGGCCGTCCATTGGCGGTTCACGACCGACGATGCTCGCATCAAACTGAGAAAGCTGTATCCAGACTACGCCGTGCTTTAGCCGTCAAAGGGTACTAGTGGTCTGTCCCGGAAATAAGTTGCCTGAATTCGGCCGTCGAGTCGCCCGTCTCGCAACGCAACGTAGCAAGACGGGATGAATCGGCGTCCGAATGGTGAGGTATTCCTGGGACGGAACACCAGAGGTTACAGTTGAGCAGGTTTATTGGAACAGGATGTTTAATTTACTTCACCCGCATCAGTCTTGTCCTGCCGGGCCTCCCGAAGTTCCTGAAGGACTTCCTCTCGAACCTGTTCCCGGATCTCTTCGCGCGCATTTTTGAGAACCCTGTTTTTATACCATCCGGCCACAAGTTCAGTCATAGTCCCAAAGATCATAACCATGATGTCAATGGCCCCTATTGTGAAGTAGGCGACAGTGACCGACCAGGCGCCCAAAATGACTAAGTCTTCGGAAAAATAAAGGCTGGACCAGCTCTTTCTGGAAACCAGATTCCACGCACCAATGAAGAACACCAGGACCGACACAACTCCAAACAAAACCCTGTCAGTTTCCTTGACGCTCCAGATGGACACCCACTTCACTCCGGTTTTTCCCTTCTCGCGCCGATTGATTAAAACAACAGTAAAAATCGCGCGTTGTCAATGGGAAATGCAATAATGACAGAGGCTAACCTTGATTCGCAAGTGCGCCGTGAAAAGGCGCGGAACTTCAGTGGGTGAGAGTCCCACCCGACAGATGTTGCCACAGTCGGAAGCAATCGGAGCGGAGACGTAGGTAACGACATCTCCGAAGCCTCCGGTGTAGAGGGTCGCCAGGCGACTCGGCGAGTATGTGGGCTGAAACGTGAGTAAACGCTGAGCAGGCCTCGAAAAGGGTAATGCGGGAGCCGACCCGGCTTGCGAACGGGGAAGGCCGCCGTCGTTGGGGAAGCAGGCAACGAGAGCACCCAACGGTCCCGCCGGGGTAATGGCGGAGGCACGCATACAAGGAGATCCGACGCAACACGGGAAGCCCCAGCGGTGGTGGAGAGCCACCAACCGGAAGCCCGTGAGGGCCAGGCCGGGCCGTATGGGGTGGCGGACAGGCTCGTAGTACCTGTGATGCCGGGTAACGCCGGCGGAGGAAAGGGGCCTGACTTCGGATGTGCTTGTGAAGGGGACAACTGTCGGGAGAGTGGCGCAAGCCTATAACCTCCTCCAGAATAAGACGAGGCGACTCCAGATCAAGCTAAGGTTTCAGGTGAAGCTGTCCGGGCAGATCGGGCAGTGTGTACCTGAAGGCGATGTCCGTCGGAGAGCCGGATGCGGTAACTCCGCACGTCCGGTTCGACGAGCGGGATGTGGAAACGGAGCAGGGAGGGGCTATTGAGGCACCGCCAGACGAAAGGGGCGGGAACAGACAGGCCACTCCTAAACCACCGCGCCACATCTCGACTCTACTTCTTCGGGGAAGTAAAACCGAATTTAGGCAAGTAGATAAAGGCGATTTAACTTCTGATTAACAGGATACACCATGTCACTGGACGTGAACTGAAAGAATGTCCTTTTTGACGACCGTTACGCCCCGTTTCAGTGGTTTTCATCTCGTTGCCGAGTTGCTGTTTTTTCGAATTGGGGCCAAAGACCCAATTTCAGTATGCGGCGCCCAATGGCGTTTTTCGCGAGGCTGCCCGATCGTAAATCCTCCGGTCTGAGATTCCGCCGCGAAACCGAAACTCCTGGACGTACTTGGGGTTTGTGGCCGCAAAATGCGTGCCAGTCTCCGAAAATCCAGGAGCCTGGCGATGCATCTCCTGCGGCGTAGAAGGTGGTCCGAGCATCTTTCATTCATCCGTCTCGCCGGGCAGTACACTCTCCTGCTATCGCGATGAACTCGCGCCGGAATACTTGAATCCATGTAAGATTTCGCAAACTGAACAAGCGTCAGCACATACACATCCCACCCCGCCCGCCGTACCGCAAATTGGCAATTTGCGCTACATAATCCTGCGCCTTCACCTTCTCAGCGCTTCCCCCTCGCCTTGTAGGGGCGTCCCTTGTGGGCGCCCGCCGCGACGGTCGCCGGCTATTTTTCCCTGTTGACGAAAAAACCACTTGCGTTTCCGGACGCGATTGGTTAGTATGTTACTGTATCGGTTCACTCATACAGTAATACTCATCGAGCATTCCACCTGAGACTCATCGATGCCCGGACGGCGTGTCCGGGACGTCGAAACCCCGTCCTGATAGTGAACTTCGTTGGGATTGGGCAAAACGGGAACGTTGTCATGTTGCCCTTGCGCATAGACACGGCCAACGGGGTACCCATCTACCTGCAGATGATGGAGCAGATCAGGTACCAGATGGCCCGGGGGGTGCTGAAGCCGCACGAAGAACTACCCTCTGTGAGGGAACTCGCCGGCCAGTACCTGATCAACCCGAATACGGTGGCGCGCGCCTATCTGGAACTGGAGCGCGAGGGATTCATCTACAAGAAACGTGGGATGGGCACGTACGTCGCCGAGCGGGACGTCACCATATCCCGCGAAGAAAAGCTGGAAATCGTGAGGGAACTGCTGGACAGGGCGCTGGTGCAGGGCGTTGAACTGGAACTGAGCCCTGAGGAAATGGAGCAGGTGGTCCGGGAACGACTTGACCGTTTTCGGAAAGAAGATTGACCGGGAGGAAGGAGTCGATATGAACGGCACGGCGATCGCAATCGAGGGGTTGACCCATCGCTTCGGCAAACTTACAGCCGTGGACGATCTGCGGTTGGAGGTACCCGCTGGTACGGTCTGCGGTTTCCTCGGCCGTAACGGCGCGGGCAAGACCACCACGATTCAGATCCTCATGAACCTCCTGAAGCCCAGGGCCGGGAGGGTGGAGGTCCTGGGGCTGAATCCGGTGACAGGCTCCATGGAGCTTCGGCGGCAGGTGGGATACGTAGCGGAAAATCGCGTGATGTACGGCTGGATGAGGGTGAGGGAACTCGTCTGGTTCACCGGTCAGTTTTACGACACATGGAACCACGACAGGGTGGATGCGCTCATCGACCGGTTCGGCCTGGACCCGGATCAGAAGGTCAAACACCTGTCCCGGGGGATGAACGCTCAACTGGCCCTCACGTTAGCCCTGGGCCACGGGCCGCGGCTGCTGATCCTGGACGAGCCGGCTTCGGGGCTGGACGTGGTGGTGCGGCGTGACTTCCTCGAGAGCATCATCGGGCTCATCCAGGAGGAGGGCCGCACGGTCTTCCTCTCCTCGCACCTGGTCCACGAGGTGGAGCGCGTGGCCGACCGTGTGGCGATAATCGAAAAGGGCCGCCTGGTGGCCGAAGGCGCAGTGGACGAGGTGAAGGGTTCGGTAAAGCGGGTGGTCGTGCGCATGCCGGATGGCGCGGATGAACTGCGGGATATCGAGGGCCTGCGCCAGGTGCAGGGCGAGGGGTCGCGGCTGCTGCTGACGGTGGTGGGGTACGGCGAGGCGCAGGCCGCGCCCATCCAGGCGCAGGGCGGGCATATCGAGGACGTCATGGACGTCGGCCTCGAGGAGGCCTTTGTCGCCCACGTCCGGCCGGAATCAGGAGGGCAACAATGAACCCGATCGTTGCTCTGTTCTGGAAGGAAGCCCGGGAATCCGCCTACAAAATCGCCGCGTGCGCGGGGTTGGCGATGACTATCGGGCTGGTTTTCTCCCAATGGGACTTCGCCCCTGCCGATGTCAATGTCGTCAGTCACTCGGTAGGTCTCTTTGGCGCGGTGCTGATGGGGATGGATGCGATCGCTCGGGAGCGCAGCCGGATGACGCTGCCCTTCCTGCTATGCCGGCCCCTGGCTTTGTGGAAGATTCTCTTGACGAAATTTATCGTGGGCGCTGTTGGACTTCTGGCGGTCCTGGCTTCCTATTGGGCTGGTGTATTCATCGATATGGCGATAGATGGAAATTTCATCGACAAAATGGGTTTCTTCCCGCCTCGGTCTCTTATCCTGTGGCCAGGCTGGCAGCCGGATGAGATTCTGACTGACGTTGGATATGGACGGACCGTACTCCTGTGGTTCCTGGTCAGCTTGATTCCCTATGCCCTGTCCGTGCTCGTATCGACACTTACCAACCATCCCCTCAAGGCTGCAGTAACGTGCCTGATCGCCGCCTGGGTAGCATACGTATGTATAATGATTGCGTGGAGCTGGGGTCCGCCCATCGTGGCATTCTATTTCAGGCTCCTGTTCTCCGTTGGCGTGCACGACCACGCGGGAATCCTTCGAAAGGCATTCGACGCTTCTCTTCTGATTGCCAGGAGCGCGGTGGCCGTCCTGGTGGCCGGCGGCATTCTGGCTCTGTCCTGCCGTGTAGGCAGTGAGCAGTTGCGACGGCGTTTCCAGTGGGTGCTTGGAGGAATCGCCTTGATCTGCGCAGTTGTCCTCATCGGAATGGATCACGTTCGATCTCCGCACCCGCATCCCCACAACCGACCGTTAGGGCGCCTGCGCTACGAAACAAAAGTGGTGGATATGGCGTTGAGGGATGAACTTGCGGTTGTATTACTCGATCGGGAACTGAGCGTCGTGGACGTGTCGGATGTCTCGGCGCCTGTGCAAGTCGGCCGGGTCAGCGGGGGCGGGTGGCGCCTCCAACGGTTGGCGTTGTCCGGCTCGCGTGCGTACGTATGGGGCGGATTTCGCGGCAGTGTGGGCGTCGCAATATTCGACCTCAGCCAACCGGACCGTGTGCGGCTGCAGTCGAAGAAGCTGTTGTATCTGACCGAGAAAGGCACAACCCCAACATTGAAGCGCAACCCCCGGTTCGTAGGGTGGGGAGTATGGGAGAATCATCTTTACGCGGGGCTTATCCGGGATAAATTCCTGGAAATGCACAGGTTTGACATACAAGAAGGTGGCCTGCCACAACAGACTCAGATATTGACTCTCGAAGAGGCGGCGAAACATGCCTGGAACGACGAGTGGACAATACAGTTCGCAGGTCCACGCGCATTTCTCACGCTTGGACACGATTTCATGATTCTGGATCTTGCAGATTCCGGTCGCCCCTCAATATTGAGCCGGACGCCGCTGCGTCGATTCGGTCGTTCTGTCCGTTACGAGACGATGGTTCAGGAATTCCATCAACAACTGGCTTCAGGAGAGGTTCCTGAACGCCTGTCAAGGATACAGGAGGAAGCGGGTCCGAGGTTTGCACGGGTGTTCGAGCGGATGATGCAAATCCACGGAAAACAAGCGTACACGCGTGCCGCACCGCCCGGATTGGGGCCACTTACCGTTGATGACGATCGGGCATATGTCGAACGACCCCTGCCGCGCGAGATTGCGATTGTGGACATCAGCGATCCCCGGAAGCCGGTGGAAGTCGACTACCTCCCGTGGACGCGTCTGCCAACGTTGATGAAGATCGAAGGAAAGTCGGCCTACGCCCTCAGAGGTGGATCGGTCCAAACATATAGCAAAACCGTCTACGGCGCGTATAAGCGGATGGAGACACTCGGGTTGTATAAACGGTTTACCTATCGCCTCGGCCCCAACATTCTTAGATCTGACCCGCGAGGGGCCGTTCGTGGACGCGATATGTTTATTCTAAGGGGCGATTATATCTACGCCCTTCTGAACAACAACCTGGCTATCTTCGAAAACCCCAGAAAATCGGAATGATTCCAGTTTGTACCAATCAGTGTCTCCGTGACAATCGCCGGAAATGGCTCTGTCGCGGGACGGACGTTTGCGTTCGCTTCCGGACGGCAAATTGGCTATCTTTTTGTGTGTCTGGGAGGACGGAAAAGTATCCGCGGAATGCGGTGCGATTATCATTGACGCCGCAGGTTGGGTTCAACAGCGACGACCGGGCGTATTGCCTATCGCAAACGATTGAGTTGTGTGTCGTAATTCCGGCGAACGTCGCCTCAGGGTTTGGCGCGTCGGGTGACAAGAGATCCGAATGGGGGATCGACTTATGAAGAGCGCAATCTGTCAGATTCTGTTCGTCCTGCTTGCCGCGTCGACCGCTGCTTTTGCCGCGGAAAGCGGCGAGCCTTCGGTCGCGGTTATCACAGGTGAAGTCCGGGACCCGACATCGAGAGAGATCACGTTCAAGTATGACTCGCCCTGGGCGCTGGGACGACAATCCGAGCAGCGCGTGCGCCTGGACAGCCGGAACCGGTTCGCCCTCGAGATTCCCGTCGTCCGAGGGTCCCTCGTTCGGGGGAGTTACAAGGGCAGAAGCGTCCCGTGGAAGTGGGTGCGGCAGGCCGCGTCGTCCATCTTCAAGCCCGGTCCCCTGGTGCTGTTTGTCGAGCCCGGCGACAGCCTGCATATCAAAATCCACCCCGGACATCTCTATACCTCGTTCCGGTTCAACGGAACCAACGCGGACAACAGCCGGTTTATTGCCGAATGGTACCCCCGGTTCCAGGACTTCCAAAAGGAAATCAGGGACTCCAGGACAGTGAAGGCGGCAGACTTTTCGCGCCTGGCGGACGGGTGGCGCACGGAGCAGCTTGAATTCCTGGACAGGCGGCGAACGAGATACGCGTTCTCGCCGGAATTCGTCGAGTATGCGAAACGCTTTTTCAACTACACGTATGCCTTTCTGAAGATTTCATACCCGGAAAATTACCGGCGCGCCACCGGCCGGGAGAACCCGGATATCCCGCCTGAATTCCACGACTTCCTGAAACGGGTCCCGCTGGTGGACGAGAAGGCGATCGGCATGGATACGTATAAGATCTACCTCATCCGGACGCTGGACCTGGAAATGATGAGGATGCCCGTGTCCGACAGGCTCAGCGATCAATACGATTTGTCGAGTCTGGTTCTTCGGGAGGAGACCGTCGCAGGTCTCGACGCACTCTATGCACTGTACGGGTGGCACCCGAAGCTGTCAAAAATGATCCGGCTGGGAGCATCGGATCTGCCGAAACCGGTCGCGGACAGGCTTGATTCGTTGTATGACAACAGGAGCAGTTCCACACTGTCCGACATCATCGATTTGCCGAAATTGGGCGTCCCGCAGGCAGCTCACGCCCGCCTCGACTACTTATACGAAAAGAGTGGCAGATCGTACAGGATCACGACTTCAAGCAAGCTGAAAAAACCGGAAATCGATACCACAGGCGGTTCGCTGGTTATCCGGCTGCCCGTAGAAGAAGGCATGGACATGGAAGGGCAATTGAAGTCGATCCGCAAGACGCAGAAGCTGTCCGAAATGGTGGATCTGTCGGAATTGGACCAGACGCCGGAAGTGGTCGCACATCTGGACTCCCTGTACGAGAACCGACAGCCGCTCAAGCTGTCCCAGAAGCTGGACCTCGCGGGTCTGGGTCTGCCACAGGCGGTGCAGGCGAAGCTGGATTCGATCTATGCAATCAGGAAACGGTCCATACCCAGGCTTCCACACAGGATTGACTTGGCCGAGAAGAAATTGAAAGGGCGCGTGCTTTACTGGTTCCTGGCCGGGGAATTGATCCGAAGTTTCGAGTACGGCGGCGAGAACTTTGAACTGGTCCGTCGCAAATGGCGGGACTTCCGCGCAACCAACCCCTACCCGGAATACAACGCGGCGGTCCTGGCGGCGTTGGAAAAGGCGATGGTGCTGCGGCCGGGCCGTCCCGCGCCCGAATTTACACTGACGGATCTGGGAGGGCAGCAGGTATCCCTCAGCCAGTTCAGAGGCAAGGTGGTGCTGCTGGACTTCTGGGCGAGTTGGTGCGGGCCATGCATCGCCAACCTGCCGTCTATCCGGAAATTAAAGAAGAAAACCACCGATTTGCCGGTGGTTTTCGTTAACCTTTCACTGGATTCGAGCGACGCCGCGTGGCGCAAGGCCATTGAAGAACACGGGATCGACGGGGTACACGTACGCTCCGGGGTCTCCGGTTCCGGTCCCGTTGTTGACTACAACGTTCGCGGGATACCGGCCTATTTCCTGGTCGATCCGCAGGGAATCATCGTCGAACGGCTGTCCGGCGTGCACGATACGGATGCCATTGTCGCGAAGATTCTGAAGAGCCTGGGTTCGGTATGAACATACCGGTCTTGCGCCAACTCTGATGTCGTGATCGCGGCCGCGTTCAATCGTCCGCGGCCGTGGTCTCCGCCACCGCTTCCGCCCGCCCGTTTCCGCCGTGGGTTTCGTGGTCCAGCCTGACGGATACCAGCCTGGACACCCCCGGCTCTTCCATGGTAATCCCGTGCAGACAGTCCGCCGCTGCCATCGTGACCTTGTTGTGGGTCACCACGATGAACTGGGTGTCGGCCGAGAACCGTTTGAGCACCCGCACGAAACGTGCGACGTTGGCATCGTCCAGAGGGGCGTCGACCTCGTCGAGGATACAGAACGGGCTGGGTTTCACCAGGTAGATTGCGAACAACAGCGCAATCGCGGTCAACGCCCGTTCTCCACCGGAAAGCAGATTGATATGCTGCAGTTGTTTGCCTTTCGGACGGGCGATAATCTCCAGCGGCGCTTCCAGCGGGTCCTGGTCCGCAGGCATCAGGAGATCCGCCTGGCCGCCTTCGAAAAACGCCTCGAACGTTTTCCGGAAATTCTCCCTGATCTGATCGAACGTTACCATAAAACGGCCGCGGGCCGTCCGGTCGATCTTCGATATGGTGCGCTGAAGGGTTTCCGCCGCGTCCAGCAGATCGCTCCTGTGTTTGGACATAAACTCGTACTGTTGCTTCTGGTCCTCATACTCTTCCACGGCGGCGAGGTTGACCGGACCCATCCGACGGAGCCGTTCGCGAAGCCCGCTTGTCCGTCTGTCAGTGACGTCTTCGTCGAATTCCGGATCGTCCAACGCGCCCGCTTGTTTGATATCCACCTCGTGTTCGTCCAGAATTCGAGAGCGTAACGCCTCGGCCCCCGTTCTGAGTTCCGCCATCTCGCCCTGCAGTTCGCCCAATCGTTCCCGGTTCCGGTTCGCCCGCCGGTTCTTGTCCCGCGCACTGTCTTCCAACTTCCGGGTATCCGTCAGCAACGCCTGCTGGCGCTCCGCCTGCCTGTCCCGCTCCGCCTCCAGTTCGTCCTGTCTGCGATGCAGGACCTCCAGTTCCTTCGCGGCAGCCTGAGCGGATTTCTCAAGGTCGGTCCTTTCCTTCTTTCGTTTCCCGCAATCGGCGGCCAGTCGTTCGATTTCGCGTTTTGATTCGGCCAGGTCCCGAGCCCATCTCTGCGCTTCGTCTCCGTGCCGGTCCACGCCGGCTTTCAGTGAAGCGATCTCTACCTGCCGCCTGGAGACGGCGTCCTGTTCCGACCGCTGCCGGTGCTCCCGTTCCCGCATCGACACGTCCGCCTCACGCGTTGCCGTTTCCAATTGTTCCCGACGTTTTTCCAGTACGTCCAATTCCGCGGCCTCGGAAGCGATCGATTCCCTCAGTGAGGTTTCGCCGGACGTCAGCGCGGCGATTTCATCGCGTATTTCCGACTCGAAGCGCACCTGTCGCTGTTCTTCGGCCTGCGCGACCTGAAGATCCTGGCGGTGCCCGGTCAGACGATTGTTCAGGTCCGTCAGAATACCGTCCGTGTCGCCAATGCGGGTCTGCAATTCGTTAATCGATGCAGCGCCGTTTTCGATTTCCGCAGCCAACGCCGTCAGTTCGACGTCGGCGGTACTCAGATTCGCTTCCAGCGATACAATCTCCTGTCTGCGTCCGATCAGTCCCGTTCCGCCATCGACCTTCTTCCCGCCGAATATCGTCCCGTCGGCCGAAAACAGCTCGCCTTTCTCGGTGACCACGTCCACGCCAAGCGGCCGCATTTTTTCCAGAAGGGGAAGCGCGTTATACGAGTTGTCCACCACGAGCGTCCGTTGCAGCAGTGCGTGAACGGGTGAATCTTCACCGCGCAGCAGATCCGACGCTCTACCCGCTACCCCTGCGTCATCCGGCGGCGTCCAGGGGACGCCGTTGCCGCCGGAAACGAAATTCAGCGGCAGAAACGCAGCCGATCCGCGGTCGCCCGATCTAAGGTAATCCATTGCCTTCACCGCGTCGGCGGGCTCGTCCACCAGCAGACATTCCAGCGCGCGTCCGAGAGCCGCTTCAATGGCAGTCGCATACCGCGTATCCACTTCAATGCGGTCCGCAACCACGCCGCGCACACGGTCCGCAAACGGAGAATCGACCGCCAGCGCGCGTACACCGTTGGAATACCCTTCGAATCCCTCCCGAAGCTTTTTCAAAAGGCCAACCCGCGCTCCGTCGGCCTCCCGTTGAGCCCGCAGCAGGCTGCGTTTTTCCGTCATGCTTTCCTGTTCTTCATTCAGCCGCCTGTATTCAGCCGCGTAAGTCTCCCTGAGCTCGGTTTGTTCGGCAACTTCACTTTCCAGGTGATCAATCTGCCGTTCGGCCTCACGACGGGAGTCGTCTGCCTCCTCTTTCAGTAGCGTCGACTGCTTCGCATCCGCTTCAAGGCGGGCCTGGCGCTGTGCAATTCCCTCCAGCCTGGCCTGGCCGCGTTCCAGCCGTCTGCTCCCACCTGTGATTTCACCCATCGCGCTCAACAGTTGTGTCTTCTGTTCGTCCGTCCGGTTTCGTCGCGCGTCGAGGCCCTGGTTCGTCGCGTCCAGCACGGCCTGCTCCGCCGCCAATGCTGCTTCCGCGCGTTGCAGCGCCTCCCGGTCCCGGGTCCCTCGCTGCGCCGCATCCTTTGCCCCCTCGCTCGCTATATCCCGCCGTGCGGCCAGTTCCTCCTGTCGCCGGGCCGCCTGCTGGAGGAATGTGTCGATAGAACGGACTTTCTCCTGCTCGACCTCGATATCCGTTTGCTTCCGATGCGCCAGTCCGCTCTGCCGGCTCACCGCCGCGTTGGCTTCCGTGAGTGCATGATCCCGTTCGGTCAGTTCCGTGCGAACCGCCTCCAGACGAGCCTCCAGTCGAGCGACGTCACCGGAGGCCAACGCCACGTCCTCATTGAGAAAGGCCATCTCATCCGCAACCGGCCGGGATCTTTCGGACATCTGAAAGAACCGGTAGCGACCCAACCGGACCTCGAGGTCCTTCATCTGGTCCGAGAGCTGTCTGTAGAGCCGCGCTTTCCGCTCCTGCCGTGCGAGGGATTTCACCTGGCGTTCGATCTGATCCATGACTGCGTCTACGGTCACCAGGTCCCTCCGGACAGACTCCAGACGGTTCCACGCCGCCCGCCGCTGTACTTTGTAACGGGTTACGCCCGCGGCCTCTTCGAAGAGGCGCCTCCGTTCCTCGGGTTTATCGCTGATGATCTCATCCATCATCCCCTGCTCTATCACGGAGTAGGCGTGAGCGCCCAGTCCCGTATCCATCAGCAGATTCTGGATGTCCTTCAACCGGCAGGGGACCCTGTTCAGCAGATAGTCGCTGTCTCCGGACCGGAACAGCCGTCGGGTAACGGTTACCTCGGTATAGTCAACCGGCAGAATCCGTTCCGCATTGTCA
The DNA here is from genome assembly GCA_963662665.2 of Candidatus Latescibacterota bacterium. Lineage (GTDB taxonomy): Bacteria > Latescibacterota > UBA2968 > UBA2968 > JAAXHE01. The sequence continues at coordinate 224,686 of CAXXJS010000010.1, read as the reverse complement.
ATCGTGATTGATACCTCGGCCATCCCGAGTGGTTTCCGATTCCGTGTACCCGAAAAAATCACATCTTCCATATTGGTGCTGCGCAACGACCGGACCCGCTGCTCGCCCAGCGCCCAGCGCAGCGCATCAACCACGTTCGATTTGCCGCAGCCGTTAGGCCCCACAACGCAGGTAATGCCATTCTGGAGCGAAAGGTCCAGCTGTTGCACGAAGGATTTGAAGCCCAATGCCGTCAGCCGGGAAAGATGCAAAGTACCGCCTCCTGAAAAACACAAACATCCGGCCTGTCAGTACGGATACACGCGACCGACACCCTGGTGGGGAGGAAACGCCAGGCGTTCCGATCCGTCGTGTCCTCACCCGGACTGCGCGGACGTTCGCTATTGGTCCGGAAAAGCAAGGATAAATGGAAACGGGGAGGGTTGGGGAGGTGCGGATTACGCAACAAATTGGGGAATTATCCGTCGCGATGCCTGAAAAATACTACATCTTGTACCGTCCGTCAAGACCAAATTCCTGAGTACTAAAACGGAAGGCCTGACGACACAGGCTTTTTTGATTTCCAACCCCCGTTTTTTGGCTTACTTTATCATTCCGCACATCCATACGGGATTCCTGGGCCCTACATATGACCAGTGCTTTTACCGACCCCATTGTCAAGATCGAAAAGGTTGTCCTCCGGGGGAAGCGTCCGCGCAACGTCGGATGTAACGCCCGCATCGGCGCGCATGGCCGTGCCGTCACCGACCCGGTTGTGCGCATTTCCACCGGCGGCGGCGCCGTGGGTATCGGCTGGTCATCGCTTGACAGGGAGCGTGCCGCGACGCTGCTTGGCAAACGTCCATCGGACTTCTTTGAGCTTCCCCGCGGTTCAAGAGGGGCCGGCGCGGCCATCGACCTGCCCCTGTGGGACCTTGCCGCCAGATGTGAAGAGACACCTCTGTATCAACTTCTGGGCGCGCGCGGCGCCCGCGAAGTGGAACTCTATGACGGCTCCATCTACATCGACGACCTCGGAGCCGACGACGACCAGGCGCGGCGCATCTTTCACGAAGAGGTCCGGACCGGTCACAGCCACGGCTATCGCAATTTCAAAATAAAAATCGGTCGCGGCGCGCGCTGGATGCCCGTCCGGGAGGGAACGGACCGGGACGTTCTGGTAATCCACGCGGTTCGGGAAGCAGCGGGACCGGATGCAAAAATTCTCATTGACGCCAACAACGGTACCACGCTCAACATCGCTCTGGGCATCCTCGAACGCTGCGGGGGAGCGGAGATCTATTGGCTCGAAGAACCGTTTCCCGAAGACCGGGCGTTCAACCAGGCCCTTAAGGAAGCCATCGAACAAAGCGGGTGCGATACGCTCGTGGCCGACGGCGAATCCGGGCCGCCACCGCCCGACTTCTTCGATATGGTCGAAAAGGGGTGGATCGACGTTGTTCAGCACGACTTCCGATTCAAGGGTCTGACCTGGTGGAAAGCAACCGCGGATCGGATCCAGCCCTGGGGTGCGAAGTGCGCCCCTCATTGCTGGGGGAGTGTTATCGAACGTTACGCACACGCCCACTTCGCCGCATCCATACCCAATTTCAGCCTCCTGGAGGCGGCTCCCGCAAACATGCCGGGCATCGTCCTTGACGGATGGCAGACGCGAAACGGCAGGCTGATCGTACCCGATACCCCCGGTGCGGGATTCGACGTCGAGCCGGACATGCTGGAACGCGGCGTAAGATCCGAGGGCGGATTCCGTATCTTTTGAAAGGACGTACATGCCAACGTATAACATCGCGGTACTCCCCGGAGACGGCGTCGGCCCGGAAGTAGTGGGGGAAGCGCTTAAAGTCCTCCTGGCGCTCGAGGAGCCGCATCCCGGTCTCCGGTTCACCTTTTCCGAACACCAGGTAGGCGCAAGGTGTTACGCCGAAACCGGTAATGACCTGCCCGATCCCACCCTCGACGCGTGCAAGCAGGCCGACGCCGTGCTCTTCGGTTCCGCGGGCGACCCCGATATCCGGTTTCCCGACGGCACGGAAATCGCCCCGCAACTGACACTGCGCTTCGAACTCGACCTTTACGCCGGGATCAGACCCATCAGGAAATTTCGCGGTGTGCCTCCGCTTCTCGATGGGAATCCGCCGCTCGACTACGTCATCCTGCGTGAGAATACCGAAGGACTCTACGCCTCTCGCGGCGCCGGGGTCCGCCTGGGCGACAGCCTTGCAGTGGACAATATGGTCATCACCCGCGCCGGTACCGAACGGATCGTCCGGTACGCCTTTGAAATCGCGAAACAACGGAAGGGGGCGCCCGCAGACGGCAGGAGCCGCGTCACCTCCGTTGACAAAGCCAACATTCTGAAGAGTATGGCTTTTTTCCGGCAGATCTACGACGAGATCGCCGAATCGTATCCCGAAATCGAACGGGATTATGCCTACGTGGATGCATTCACCGTGTATCAGCTGCGCAACCCGGCCTGGTACGACGTTGTCGTTGCGGAAAATATGTTCGGGGATATCATATCGGACCTGGCCGCCGCAACCATCGGCGGGATGGGTATGGCGCCTTCGGCCGACGTAGGCGACCGCTACGGCGTCTTCCAGCCTTCCCACGGTACCGCCCCCGACATAGCCGGGAAGGGCATCGCCAATCCCATGGCCCAGATCGTTTCCGCCGGGATGATGCTGTCCTGGCTGGGAGCGCGTCACAACGATCCTGAAGCCGTCGCGGCTTCCGAGACGATTGACCGCGCCGTCGATCGAACGCTGGACAATCCGAAGAACCACCCGGTCGATCTGGGAGGCGCCGCCAGGACGTACGAAGTGGGCGATGCGGTGGCTGATGCCGTCGCTGGACGTTAGCCTCAATTCTAAAAAAACAGCAACTCGGCGACGCGACGAAAACCCCTGAAACGGGGCGTAACGGTCGTCAAAGAGGACGTTTTTTCAGATCACGTCCAGTGACCTGGTGTATCCTGGTAATCCGAAGTCAAATCGTCTTTATCTTCTTGCATATATTCGGTTTTACTTCCCCGAAGAATTACGAATCAAGGCTAGATGCGCCGTATGTAGACTCGAGGGGAAAGTCGAATCGGAACCTCTGACGATTCTATCCGGAAGACCCGAAAACTGTCAACCGGCGTTTTTCACAAAGGGAACGTTCCATGACCGCAAAAGAAAAAAAGAGCCTGGTCAATCGCGCCGTGGCTGCCGAGTCGAAACGCGCCAGGGACCTTTCCACGCAGGTACATGCCTTTGCGGAACGGCCCTTCCGTGAAGTCAGGTCCTCTAAGGCCATCGCGGACTACCTGGCCTCGAGGGACTTCGACGTCGAATTTCCGTTCAAGAAAATCCCAACGGCATTTCGCGCAACCCGGGGCGTCGGGGATCCGGCGGTGGGGATGTTGGGGGAATACGACGCGCTGCCCAACTGCGGTCCCGAAGAAGGCCAATGGGGTCACGGCTGAGGCCACAACCTGCTGGGCGTTGCCCCGGCCGTGGGTGCGGTCGCCGCTGCGAAAATTCTCGAGTCAACCGGAACATCGGGAAAAATCGTCTACTACGGCTGTCCGGCGGAGGAAACGCTGGCGGGCAAAGTGTATATGGCCCGCGACGGCGCTTTTCGGGACCTGGACGCCTGCCTCGCCTGGCATCCGGGAAATTCTTCGGGCGTCAACAATTTCGGCGGATCGTCGCTGGACTCCGTCGTTTACGAATTCTTCGGCCGCACCGCCCACGGCGCGTCGGCTCACCGGGGCCGTAGCGCCCTGGACGGGGTGATGCTTACGGATATTGCAGCCAACTATCTTCGGGAGCATGTCCCCGAAAACGTCAGGATCCATTCCGTCATTCGCAACGGAGGCGACGCCCCCAACGTGGTGCCGGCCTATGCCAAAATCTGGTACTTCGTGCGGGGAAAGGACCGGAAGCAGGTCGACGAAGTGCGTGAACGACTCACCGCCTGCGCCCGGGGCGCCGCCAGGGCCACGGACACGAAGATGAAGTGGTCGCGCATCACCGCCGTGTACCCGCGTCTGCCCAACAAGGCGATGTGCGAGATTGTCCGAAAGAACCTGAAACGCTTCGGACCGCCCGAACCCACGGAAGCCGACCGGAAGCACGCTGAATCACTCGGCTATAAAAAGGGGTTCAATACAAAGATCGCGAAGGGCAGCGGCTCGCAGGGCCGGGGATCGACGGACGAGGACAACGTTTCCTGGCTGGCCCCTCTGGGACGCTTTCAGATGGTCTGTTATGCAAAGGGAACGCCCGGCCATCATCGGGACATGGCCGCGCAGGCCGCCCTTCCTTTCGCCGAGCGCGCGATCCAGCAGACCGCCAAGGTCTTCGCGGGGAGCGCGGTTGACCTCTGCCGGGGCCCGGAGAACCTGAAAAAGGCCCGTGCGGAGTTCGAGAAACGGTCTGACGGATTTACATACGATCCGCTGGTCCGCAAGAACCAGAAAGTACCCGTCGATCCACCTTAGACAACACTCAGAGCGTCATTCCGACCCACAAGGGCGCACTGTCGCCCCCATCAGAGGACAATTCACATGCCGGATATCACTCTTGAAGAAGCGCAGGCGGTCCACGATCGCTGCCTTATCGTCGACGGCCACAACGACACGCCCGTAGAGCACGTCCACCGGGGGGATCGCCCGATGGACCTGAAGAAACGGGACCTCGCGTATCACATGGACATTCCCCGGATGAAGGAAGGCGGGTTCGACGCCGGCTTCTTCGTGGTCGGCAACGGCCCCACGGCAAACGTCCGCGTTACCCTCGAGCAGACCCTGGCCTCGGTGGAGCGGTATCCCGCGGACCTGATGCTGGTGTTCTCGTCACGGGACGTTGAACGGGCGAGAGAAGCCGGCAAGATCGGCATCCTGCTTACAATAGAAGGCGCCGGGCGTTGGCTGGAAGGCGAGATGGATGTATTGGGCCTCTACTACCGTCTGGGTGTGCGCTGCATCGGGATCACCCACGGCGAAGGCGGCGACGACCCGGCCTACCTTCAGGGCAGCAGGAGTCCATTCGGCCCATGCACGTCTGGCGACCGTGAACGTGAACGCAGGAATGCCGGCGGGCTGACGGACTTCGGCAAAGCTGTTCTCCAGGAAAGCAACCGGTTGGGCGTCATCACGGACCTGGCTCACATTAACGACAAAGCCTTCTACCAGGTGCTGGAACAGTCTTCACTCCCGGTGACAATGACCCACACCGCGGTTTTCTCCGAATGCAACCACTGGCGCTGCCTGACCGACGATCAGCTCAGGGCGCTGGCCGCCGCCGGCGGGGTGATGGGCATTGCCTTTCTCCCTGGCTTTATCGATCCTGAAAATTCTTCCGCGGACCGAATGGTCGACCATATCTGTCACGTGGCGGACCTGGTCGGCATCGACCACGTTGGCGTCGGCTCCGACTACGACGGCATGGGTTCGGTTACACCGGTTTTCGGAGACGTCTCAAGGCTTGTGCGCCTCACCCGTGCCATGCTTTCTCGCGGCCTCACGGAAAACGAAATCCGAAAGGTGTGGGGAGGCAACTTCCTTCGACTTTTCCGGGACACCCTGGACTGTCGGCAGGCGTAGCGGCCATCCCGGACTTCCCGAGGGATTCCGCGACCATCTCAACGAACCGCTCCCTGTGCCCCCTTCGACCGACTCGAAAGGACTTGAAAATGAAAGCCAGACGTCTCCTCGTTCCGGATATTCGCCGGATGGAAGTCGCGTCGTTCGAAACGGGTCCGGTACCGGATGACGGTATCCTTCTCGAAAACGAGTACACAGCAGTCAGCGTGGGTACCGAGATCCACGGGTGGACCCGAGGCGGCGAACCCGGAAACCCGGTACGGTTTCCCCGCCCCACCGGCTATTGCAACGTCGGCACCGTGCTGGAAGTCGGCAAGGACGTTGAGGGCATTCGGCCGGGAGACCGTGTCGCGGGGCAGGGAAACCACGCCAGCCACTGCGTTCTCTCCGGCCCCAGGTCCTTCCACCAGATAGTCCCTGATTCCGTGTCGTCCGAAGCCGCCGCCTTCATGGTCATGGGCGCTATCGCCATCCACGGGATCCGTGTGGCGCGCATCGAATTGGGCGAGGTTGTCGTCGTCATCGGCCTTGGGATTGTCGGCCAACTCGCGTCGACGCTCGCGGGACTCTCCGGCGCCGTGCCGGTAATCGCGGTGGACCTGGACGACTTTCGTCTGGGCAAGGCGCAAAGCCGCGGAATTGACGTCTGCATTAACCCCGGCGCCGTGGACGACGTCCGGGACGCCGTCGGGCGACACTGCGTGGAAGACGGCGCCAACGTCGTTATAGAAGCGACCGGAAAACCCGCGGTATATCCCACCGCCGTCCGAATCGCATGCACGGCAGGCCGTGTGGTCGCGCTGGGTTCGCCGCGCGGCACCGTCGACATGGATTTCCTGGCCGACGTACACCTGAGGGAAGTCAGCATCCTGGGCGCCCACCAGCCCAAGACGCCGGAGGCCGACCACATTTACTACCGGTGGGCGAAAGAACGGGACCGCAGGCTGGTGATGCGCCTGATGGGAGAGGGCAGATTGCCGGTCGAAGACCTCATCACCCACGTCGCGGATCCGGAACAGTGCCAGGAAATCTACACGATGCTCGCCGACGATCCGAGCGCCGCGCTGGGTGTTGTTTTCAAGTGGAAATAGGCCCTGCTGGAAGGAAAGTGGGTTAACCTCCGGAATGAGAGACCACAAGCATGTTCTACAGGACGTCGGAAGGCCACGGGCTGCGCCGCGATCCCTTCAACGCCATCGTTGTACCAAGACCGATAGGATGGATTTCGTCGATAGACGCGCAGGGAACGATCAACCTGGCCCCATACTCGTTTTTCAACGCCGTGGCCTATACCCCGCCGCAGGTCATGTTTGCCGCCACAACCACACACACCCACGGCGGATTAAAGGATTCCATAAAGAACGCGCAGGAAACCGGCGAATTCGTGGTAAACCTTGCCACGTGGGAACTTCGAACACAGATGAACGCGACCGCCGTGCCCGCACCAGCGAACGTCAACGAATTCGAATACGCGGGCGTCACCCAGGCGCCTTCATTGCTTGTGAAGCCCCCGCGTGTGGCGGAAAGCCCGGTGCATCTGGAATGTATCCATACCCGCACCGTGGACCTGCCAACGGACAATCCGGACGATCCGAACACGGTTGTCTTCGGTCAGGTTGTCGGCATCCACATTGCCGACCGGGCTATTAAGGATGGCCACGTCGACACGGTAGCTTTGAGACCGGTCGGGCGACTCGGGTACCTGGACTACGCATGCGTCACCGAATCCTTTTCGATGGAACGCCCCACCTGGCCCTAACAAGAAAAGCACCCGGCATGGCTGGGTGCTTTTCTGTTTAACTCCCGGTATCGCCTATGACGTCCGATCTCGTTTCGCGGATCAGTTCGAACTTCGGCGCCGTTGATTGGGCAATTGTTGGTCTGTACATGCTCGGCACCGTCGCGATCGGCCTCTATGCCAACAGGTACATCCGCAACATGAGCGACTATATTGTCGCCGGCCGTTCGCTCAAGCCCTACCTCGCCGTTGCAACCATGATCGGCAGCGAACTCGGGCTCGTGACCGTCATGTATTCCGCCCAGAAGGGCTTCACGGGTGGATTCGCCGCCTTTCACATCGGCCTTATCGCAGGCATTGTCACCCTGATCATCGGCCTCACCGGATTTATCGTGGTTCCGCTGCGCGAACTGGGCGTGATGACGATTCCGGAATTCTACGAAAAGCGGTTCAGCCGGGGCGTCCGCATCTTCGGCGGCCTTCTGCTCGCCCTTTCGGGCATCCTCAATATGGGTCTGTTCCTGAAAGCGGGCGCGATCTTTGTCGCCGGTCTCACCGGTATCACGAATCCCACGTCCGTTGCCATTATTATGACCGTAATGCTCCTGCTTGTTCTGAGTTATACCATTCTCGGGGGCATGGTTTCGGTTGTCATCACCGATTATATCCAGTTTATCGTGTTGTCTGTGGGTGTCATTCTCACCTGCGGTATCGCCGTAGACAGGCTCGGATGGTCGGTAATCGTCGACACGGTAGCGACCCTTCACGGGGAGGCCGGCTTCAATCCGCTGCATGAAGGCGGCGGGTTCGGACCCTCGTACGTCGTCTGGATGATCTTTACCGCCGGGATTGTATCATGCGCGGTCTGGCAGACCGCTGTTATGAGGGCTTGCGCCGCCGAAAGCCCGGCCGTGGTGAAAAAACTCTACGCCTGGTCTGCCATCGGCTTCCTCGTTCGATTCATGGTGCCGCAGTTTCTGGGCATCTGCGCCTTTGTCTACCTCTACCAGAACGAGGTGACCCGTGCGGTCTTTTTTTCAGCCGCAGGCGTACCCACGGGGAATGCGGATCTCACCCTTCTGGCCATGCCCGTTTTCCTCAGCCAGATTCTTCCTGCCGGTCTCATCGGCCTTATCGGCGCGGGACTGCTTGCCGCGTTCATGTCCACGCACGACAGCTATCTGCTGTGCTGGTCCTCGGTACTCACCCACGACGTAGTCGCACCCGCCACCGGCGACACCCTCTCCACCCGTGCACGCCTGACCCTGTCCCGGATCTTCATATTTCTCATCGGCGCCTTTCTGCTCGTCTGGGGACTGTGGTACGAGCTTGGCCAGGACCTGTGGGATTATATGCTGGTCAGCGGCGCCATCTATTTCACCGGCGCATTCGCCTTACTCCTCACCGGGCTCTACTGGAAGCGCGCCAGCACCGCCGGTGCGTACCTCGCCCTTGTTGCCGGAGCCGCTGCCGTTACCGGCCTGACGCCCGTGAAAAGGGCCCTGGGTCTGGGCGCCTTCACCGGCGCACATATCGGTCTCGGCGCAACCGTTCTGGCGATGGGCCTTATGGTTCTCGGTTCTCTTCTGTTTCCCGATCGGTCTCGGCGTGAAAAGGAGGAGTGATCCATGGCATTCTGGGTTCCTTTCTGGGGCGTCGTGCTCCTGATCGGGCTTTTCATCTTCGCAATCGTCGCCGTTGTTGTGGGCATCGGCGGCTTTTTCGACATCAGATCCCTTTTCGAATCCATCGATCGACAACATCGAATCGAAGATGAAAAGGAATAAAGGGCTTTCAGTTGTCAATGGTCAGTTGTCAGCCAAAACCAAAAACCGAATCAGTTGACGTCAGCACTGTTGTGTGGACGAACGCGAAGGGCGCGGACCTCACCCCCCGGCCCCCTCTCCCCGGGGAGAGGGGGAGAAAAGCAGGCGTACATCAAGCGATCACAGTTTCCCCCTTCCTCAAGACGGGGGAAAGGGGGTAGGTGGGTGATGGCGTTGGGAGAGGTAAAGCGCGTGAAACCCCGGAGTGTAGTTCCTAAGGGTGCTTGCCCGCCAACAGGCGACCTGCCAGGTCACGGTCAGTCGTAGACTTCAGGGTTGGACGTTTGTTCCGTTTAGATGTCTTCGACCTGTTCCCCCAGAAGCCGAAGGGCGGTCTGAATCATAAAGTCGCCGGCTTCTTCGGTACCCTGGCCCGCGCCTGCTTCGTATCCGCCTCTGGCTTTTTCTCCGGGAAGACCAACGTAACTCACCCCGCGGCCATTGGCGTAGCCGATAACAAGCGTGTGCGGGAGGGGTGAGCGCGCCTGAATCTCCCGCGCGAGCCCGTTGAGGGGTTCGCCGGGCAGTACGGCGAGGCCGAACGGCCCGCAAACAGCCGCCTGGATTTCGACCGGTCGGACGTCGGCGCCGGCCACCCTTCGCGCTTCGGGTACGAGCGGCAGGCCGACAATCCCTGTTGCTACCGTCAGAGGCGACGAGGGCAGGCGGTGGGACCGCCGTGCCGCCGCAATGGCCCGTTCCGCGAAGAAACGGGCCATTTCCTTGCGCGCTCCTTCACCTCGGCTGGCGGGGACGATGTCTCCCGAGCAGCCCTGCAGAAAGAAGGTTTCGCCGCCCAGGACTTCCGAAATCCGTTCACTGGCCGGTCCCGGCCAATCTGCCGAAACCCCGCGGTGATAGGGATAGATGGAGACGGGGTGGCAGGGCGCGCTGTAAACAGTCGCAACATTCGTGTTGTCCGCGCCTGTGAGGGTCAGGACCGTAAGGGTCGGATCCAGCGAACCGAAACGCAGGCCGCCCGGCAACGTACGCGGATCTTCCGGTTTAAACATCGTAACCGCGTTGCCGTTCGGATCGAGTGGCCGCCGGTTGAATAGCCATTCTGAGACATTCGCACGGCCGATGTTCAATGTGACGGTCTGCCGGCGTTCCTGCGCACGTTTCAGGACATCCGTGCATTGTTCGGGGAGGCGCCGGCTCCAGGCCTGGAAGACGGGATCGTCCAGTATGGCTCTCAGCCGTTCGCTCCTGCGTCCGGGAAACGTGGTTGCGGCATATGGGGAACGGGGCGACGAGTGGGTGTGCGAGGCGGCCACGAGGATGTGCGTTTCCGGGATGCCCGTTGCGCCGCGAACCGCCCGCCGTACGTCGACGACGCATTCCTCCGTCGCGTCGATGAGATCCCAGCAAATCAAAGCGAATTCTGTGGATCCGTCCGAAAGAACGAGTCCGCGCAGGGTGAGGCGATCCAGAACGCCGTCATAGGGTCTGCCATCCACCCAGTTCACCATCGCGGGATCGGGTGTGATGTCGGCCCTGGCCGTGCCGGCCGCAAGCGTAACCTCGGCGGCGGCCGCACGGGTTCTGGCGAAGTAAAGGAACATAACCAAGAATAACAGACACGTAAGTATCGACATAAGCGTAGACCTATCGTGAGCCCCGCCCCATGGCGCAGGTTGGTGGTTCGATCGCTAGGTTTCAATGATTTACGAGAACCGGTGGATCTGATGTTAATCGGTAGTTTTTCAACGATCGTAGCGTATAAACAAACGACAGACGTTGAACACTTGCAATTGTGCTGGTTATCGCAATGTTGCGCGGACGATGGTGGACGGATTTATCGCTGCAACCCGGAAGAGGAAGTATTCCGGCCCGTGGGTACTTATCCTGTGCATCCTGTCCATCCATGTAAATTCCATCGGAAAAACAAGAAAGGTTAACGTATCGATTCGGCCAGGTCCAGGGCTTCTCTGACGAGGTGTTCGCCGCAACCGGGGGCGAAGGCCGACACGTTGGATTCATACCCTCCCTGCCGGTATGCGCGGCGGATCGGTATGTACCCCCGCGCTGTCGTTGCTGAGACTTACCACCAGAACCGGGAAGGCGTCCACGGCCTTCTTGATCCGGAGTCCGAGTTCGACAAAGACTTCCCCCGGGAGCCCGATGATCGGGAAATCGCCGAGCCAGAACACCTGGATTTCCGTGGTTCGGGTCTTGCGTCGTCCGAAGCGTTCGGCCCAGCCGGGCAGACTTCTGGCCAGGCCCAGGGCTTCCCGGCTTTCGGTTATTTCTCGTGATGGCGCCTTCCTCTCCACGGCACTGTCCAGCGCGGCTTCCGCGTCTGTAATCTGCTGCTCCATTCGCGTGGTTGCCGGAAACCTGCGCAGTGGCAATTCGATCGACTTTCTGGCGGCGCGTATGCGGACCTGGCCGCTCGTCCGAATCCACTGGAGTGCATTGAGCGCGGATCCGCCCAGCGACAGGCCCACCTGGCGTTTCGACCGGCCCTGCCGTTGTATCGGAACTATATTGCCCGCGCAGCCGAGGGCGAACAGGCAGATGCCGCCTTCCACGGACTCGATCAGGTCCATGGCGTAACCAGGGTAGTCGGCGGTGAATTCATACATGCGGTCGGTGCTGGAGACGGGATGGCAGGCAAAGTTGACGAGCGAGGCGATGATGTCGCCGTCGTCTGCCCCATCTATTTTCAAGAGGCCCACCTCGGGATCCATCGGGCCGAACTTCAAGCCCTCGTAAGGCGGCGGCAGCGTGAGGCTCATTTCCACCTTGCCGTCGTGGCGGATGAGCCGTCGGTTGTAGCTGATGCCTTCGGCGCGGGTTGCGCCGGCACCCAGGCGGGCCGGACGCAACCGGCTATGGGCCAACTGTACGGCGGTGGACAGCTTTGCCGCCAGGACGTCCGCATAGGCCCGGTCAATGGGATCGACATTACTTTCGTTCGTCCGGCCCGGACTCACGGACGGCCCGAAATGGGTGTGAGACCCGCACAGCCAAACCCGGTCCGAAGGCAATCCGACCCTTTCTTCGACAAGCGCACGGACGTTTTTCGAAAAATCCCGATCAATGCCGATGAGGTCGGTAGTAATCATCGCGACCGCGGTTTTGCCGTCGTCCAGCACAAGGGCTTTGGCATAGAGTTCATCGTGGATGCTCTCACTGCCGCGGTCGCGTGCCCCGTAACCGGCCATCGGCCCGCCCAGAAATGGTGTAATGTTGACTTTTGATGCGCCTGCCTTGAGCATCGGTGTCCTCCGGGACGTGTAGGGGTTTGGTTTTGATTTCTGACTGCGGGCGGTGTCCCATTGAGGCTGCTGTTGAAAATGAACTCTTGATCGCAGGTTCTACAGGTCCGCGATTTCCGCCCCCGAAAGGGCGCGGCCATAAAGACGAAGATCCCTGAGCCGCCCGTTGAAGGTGTCGACGCCGCCGTCGCCGATCTTGAGGGGCACGTCGTTCGCGATGTCGAATTCGGAGGAATTGAAGGCCGACGACGCGGAAACCTGTTTGCCGTCGACGTAGAGCAGGAGGCGGTTGCTATGGCGAACCGCCACGAGATGACGCCACCCGGCCGCGAGTTCGCGGTCGTGGCTCACGTTGGCGCCGGCCTCCATTGCGTAGACGCGGCCGGACGGCAACGTGCCGCCGAACAGTTTCCCCCGGTAAACGGCCATGGACCAGACACGGCGGTATTTCACGTCGGGGGTTGTGTCGAGCTGGCCCGTGAGGGTCCAGGTGTCACCCCCGTCGTACCGATAGACCTGGCCCAGGGGCAGGGTGCCGGCGTAGAGTTTGCCGTTGTAAACGGCCATCGCCATGACTTCCAGTTCCTCGCCCAGGCGTCCGGCGCACGTCCATGGGTCTTCACCGTCGTCCCGGAAGACCTTGCCCTGGGGCCAGGTGCCCACGTGGAGTCTGCCGTTGTGGGCGGCGAACGAATAGACCTGCGTCACGCCCTCCTGACCGCCCGCATGCGCCCACCCGGTTCCGCCGTCGTAGCGGAACACGCCGCCGGCTGCCTCTCCTTCGTTTCCGGCGCCGTAGAGATGGCCGTTGAATACCCCCAGTGACATCATGCGTCTACCCGGGGTGCCGCAGTAAGTCCAGGCGTCACCGCCGTCGTAGCGGAATACGCCCTGGCTGTAGAGCGGGATGGCATAGAGCCGTCCCCTGTAGACGGCCATTCCGGCGCAGGAATCCGCGCCCTCCAGCCGGCCTACGGGCGTCCAGCGGGAACCGCCTTCGTACCTGAACATGTTTCCGCCCGGATTCTGGTTTTCGGATTCCGGAAGGGCGGAACCACCGGCCTTGTAGCGGGAGGATCCCGCGTATAAGGTTCCATCGAAAACACAGAGCGATGCCATGGTATTGCACATGTCCGGGTGCCCGCAATCGATCCATCCGGCGGTCCCGTCGTACCGGTAGACGCCGCCGGACTCGTTCGCGCCGGTTTCGAACGTACCCGCGTAGAGGTCGCCGTCGTAGACGCAGAGCGAGTAGACGCGCAGGTTGTTGCCGGGGCGACCGCAGTCGATCCATTCGCCCGGATGGCCGCTGTCAATGCCGAATTGGAGGTGGCGGTAGTTGGATTGCGCCGCCGTGACGCCCGCGCTGTTCGCCAGTCCGAAGTTAAGGCCCGTGCGGGAGTCGGGGTCGTATTTGCTGAGGATGTCTCCCGGCACGTCGTCCAGGATTTCGTCGGTATGCACGTGTACCGATATGGTGAAATCATCGACGCCGAAGTTGAGCGAACGTGTGGAGGGCACCCGGATATGGGCGCCTCGGCCGTTGAACCGGGCGCCGTCGGGTGAAAAGGCAACGCCGTGATTCTCTCCGTGGTTGACGCCTGCGTGGTCCCGGCAGTCGCCGTCCAGTTTCCAGTGTGAGATCAATGCTGTGTCATCGTTCATCGGGGTCTCCTGTCGTGGTGCGTGAGGCTGCCCTGCCGGCCGGGGGCTGCAGTTTCACGTCCGCGGCGTCCGGGTCGTCTACAATACAAGAAAATGGGGGTCGCGCCGCCAGCGGTCGACGCCGGTAACGCGAAGTTTGAGCGTGTCTCCCGCTCTTACGGATCGGGGTGCTTGGACCCGGGTCTTGATAGGGAATTCCTCAAGTTCAATCAGTGCGCCGTCGCGCCCTGAATGAAGCACAATGGCGGAAAGCGTCCGATTTTTTAACGTCTCAAGCTGGTTAAGGACGAGGAAATGCTCACGGCGGCGGCGCAGGTCGGCATGGCGCACGTATTCTTCCCGGGCGCGGTAGCGGACGGCGTCGAGTTCACCGGCTGTGTACAGTGGAGCGCCAACTCTCAGATAATGGACGATCTGTCTCTGAACCATCAGGTCCGTATAACGATCGCACGGCGCGACGGCCGCGCAGCACGCGCGAATCCCGTATCCGTGGTGGTCATCGGGCTCGGCGCTGTATGTCGGATACGGCGTCTTGCGACGGATTTCGTGCCGGCGAACAATCGGATGGTGGATTTTATCCAATTCGAGCCGGTTCAGGACCGCGTCCTGGGTCAGGTAAATGGCAGGGATGTTGCGGTGCGCGCACCACCTTCCCAGTTCAACGGCGGCAAGAAGCGCCAGCTCGTGATGAATGCCGGCTCCGGGGTCGGCGGGGTCCGTCTGTTGGACGACGATCCCGCCGTTTCCGGTCTTGACCCGTATCTGGCCGAAATTCTCAATTGCCCCGCGGCGTTCGCGTTGTTCACGGAGGGAACGCGTCAGACTGCCCAGAATCCGCAGGGGTCCGGAAAGCCTGTGATGTTCCCCCGTGTCGATTGCCTCCGTTTCCCCGGCAGTCAGACGTTTTCGCAGTTTGATCGACGAAAGTACAACGCGCAGGTCCCCGAGGTTCAGATTCCGATCGAGTATCCAGAGCAGGCTTACCGCGGGTCGCCGTCTATCCACTTTGAACCGCCCGATGTCGTCTGTCAGGCGTGGCGGCAGCATCGGAAGCGTGAGGTCGGGAAGTTGCAGTGTCGCCAGCCGATCGGACGCAGCCCTGTCCAGCGCGGTTTCCGTCGGTACATACGCGGTAACGTCAGGGATGTGTACGCCGAGTTCGTATCCGCCTCGCCACCGGCGCTTGAGCGAGAAGGCGAGTTCGGGTTGGTCTCCGGCTGGCGTCTGTATGGAGAAGAACCCGCGACGGAGTCTTCGCCGGCCTTTCAGGATCCCCGCCAGATCGATTCCGTCGGCCTCACTCAGGACTTCGGCCGTGAAATCGGGCGAGAGATCCGCCCGGAGGAGATCCAGGTCCTCATCGGGATCCCAAATGCGTTTCCTGACCATCAACTCAAACGCATACCGCCGACGGTCGCCTTTCGCAGTATCCAGTTGACGGAGCATTTCCCGGGCGCGCCCGCCGCGGTCCGCTTCGATTCCCCAAAGGGCGTATCCCCTGATCTGTTCGAGCCAGTCGCGCTGCCTGCCCGTGAGCGACTTCGGATCGTAGGGCTCCTCGTCGTCCCCCAGCCAGTAGAGAAATTCCGCCAGCTCGTGAGTCAGCGTCTCATTCCCGGCGAGATGGTTCATTCGGTTCTTCACTTCATCTGATTCGAGGGGACGACAGGTGTCCGTTCGGGACCGTACGAAGTATGGGCAGGCGGCATCCAGGTGGATGTAAAGGGCAAGCCAACGCGAGGGGTCCGGGTCGTCGCCCCAAAGGAGCGCGCCGATGTCAGAGATCTGGTAAACAGGCTGGTCGTCTCTAAGGACATGCCAGATTTCCTCGAGGTCGATGTGTTTTGCCAGCGTGCGTACCGACGCTTCGTAGGTTCGGAGGAAGTCGCGATTGCCATTTACACCGACCCCGGTAAGGTAGACCAGGGATCTTCTTCGAATTACCAGGCGCCTGCCGTCCTCCGCGGCGATACAGATGCGTTTTCCCCAGAGCGGATGTGAATAGTATCCCAGCATCAGACGCTTCCGATACAGAAACAGTACAATTTCACCACGTACGGCCTCGGCGATGGTTTTCCGACCTGAAGGCGTTACCTGAAGAGGTCGCTCCCGTAACCTGCGGCGAATCGCCGGATGGGACGTTTTCCTTCCGGGCCGGGAGCGCGTCGATAGCGCTGATTCTTTCAAGCGCCCCACGTAGTGTTCGCCGGCGACGTTGCGACCGTCCCGTCGCATGACGTAGCCGTAGAATCGTTCCACGAAGTTGGCGTAGTAATAAATGAATCGATTCGCAACCGTAATTTCTCTCGATGGGATTTTCATGATGGACCTCGAACGAAGACCGGATCCGGACCGCGGGGCGAGCCACGGGGGTCCGGGGTCGGTACATCGGGTTCTTCGCCGGGCGTGACAGTACCCCTGGGCAAGGGATTGATCCATCCGGTATTGTCAGGGGCTATCTGAGGGCTTGAAGGCGTTTTTGCAGGAGGGCCAGAAACTCCTTCTGGCTGTCGAGGTTGCGCCTGGCCGTTTCGACAATTGTCTCCTGGAGTTGCAAGCGTTCCTTTTCGATCGACGCGGCGGTGGTTGTGTCCATATTCAGGGAAATATTCTGCCGGACATTGATTTCAAGGCTGTCCTGCAACGCCGCCAGGCGCTTTTGTTCGAGCGCAAGAACCGTTTTTGCATGGACGATCCTCTTTTCCTGTACGGAGATTTCAGCCCGGACGCGTTCGGCGCCCTCGCCACAGGCCGCGAGGAAAAGGATCGCAGCGAAGAAGAAAGCGTGGGATTTCAAATCGTGACTCCTCCGCGATTCAGTAGTAACGGGAATGAAGGATTGTTGAAAGAAAACACCGACATCGACATTTGCGCGTGGATTTCCGGTTACTCGATGATCTGTTCGCCGGACGATTCCGCGCGGGTGATGTGACGCCGTATCAGGCGGCGGGCGCGGTAGGTCTTCACGTAACGCAGCCAGGAGCGTTTAAGCTGCTGGTGGGGCGCGGTATCTATTTCGATCGTGTCACCCCAGCTCAGAACCGAAAAACGCGATGCGGGCTTGCCGTTGATGCGCCCGCCGATGCAGTGCAAGCCCAGGTCCGTGTGGACCGCAAATGCAAAATCCGCAAGGGTGGCGCCTTCCGGCAAAATAATGGGATCGCCGTTGGGAGTGAAAACGGCCATTTCATGGATAAAGAGCATGCGTTTGACCTCGTCCAGAAATTGCACGCCGGAGCCGCCGTGTTCATGCCACTCGGCCAGTTCCTGAAGCCAGCGGGTCCGCCGTTCTTCCTGAAGTTCTCCGCCGCGAAGGGTCGCCACGCCCAGTTCACCCATTCTGTACATAGAGGGAGTCTGGATGGCGACTTCGAAGCGCCGCCCCTTGTCGATGACGGTTGTCTGCAGGGCCTGGTAACCGTTCCGTTTGGGCAAGGCGATAAAGTCTTTTACGCCGTCCATCAGAGGGGAGAACCTGTGATGGATAATTCCCAGCGTCCTGTAGCACGCGTAACGATTGGAGACGATAACGATGACGGTATATCGGTCGTGGACGTTGTCTGCAGGCAGGCGTTTGTCGCCGGAACGCGTGCCAGTAGTGGCTTTACCGTAGATACTTCTTAGTGTCCTGGTCCGGAGCCGGATGCGTGTGCGGATTCCGTGGTCCGCGAATATATCGCGCATTCCGGTCTGAAAGTCGAGAAAGGATTGAGGCGGACCCTCTTGCATGAGGCGGTCAAGCTGGTCGTAGACGCGCGGGTGCAGGCAGCCGAAGCTGCGGTCTTCCAGTTCTCTGCGTATGCGGTCCATGCCCAGCAGGCGGGAAAGCGGCGCGTAGACGTCTATGGTTTCCTGTGCAATTCGATTCTGGCGTCTGGCGTCCTTGATGCCCGCGATACTGCGCATGTTATGCACCCGGTCCGCGAGTTTCAGAATGAGTACCCTCGGGTCACGGTGTGCGGCGGTGAATAGCCTTTGGAGCGTTGCCGACCGGCGGGCCGACCGGCTGCGGGTGCTCGGTTCGTCAACTTTGGTTACACCCTTCACGAGTTCCGTTACCCCCGGCCCGAACGTGGGTAGAATGTCCTCGTCCGGGGTCAGCACGGAGTCTTCCGCAGCGTCGTGGAGAAGGGCTGCGGCTATCATTTCCGTATCTCTGGCGAATCCGAGTTCGGATGCCAGGATGAGCGCAACGGCGATGGGATGGGTGATGAACGGCTGCCCCTCGTCCCGGTGTTGTCCTTCGTGACTCGCGCTGGCAAGGTGATAGGCCTGGCCGATCAGCGGATGGTTCACCTGGGGCACCTGCGTGAGCAGTTTCGCCAGTGGCTCTTTGATGGATGTCACGCCCTGGGGATTCAATGGTTTGTCCCGTTTGCGTCTTCAAACCAGGCGGCAATGGCCCCGATCATTTCTTCCCGGGAATTGAAAGTATGATGACCCACCGGGAGGGCCTGCAGAAAAGCCCGGCCGTATCGGGTGCTGAGTACCCTGCTGTCCAACACCACGACCGCCCCCCGGTCGGTATTGTTGCGGATCAGTCTACCAAATCCCTGCCGGAACTTCAGGATGGCTTCGGGTACCGAGTAATTCAGGAACGGGTCTTTGCCCTGCTTTTCGAGTTCCTCGATATGGGCGGCTACAAGCGGTTCCGAGGGCACGGCGAACGGCAGACGTACAATGCCCAGAACCTGGAGGGCGTTGCCCGGAACGTCGATGCCTTCCCAGAAGCTGTCGGTACCCAGGAGCATGGCGGCTTCTTCGAGTTTGAAGCGGTTCGTGATATTCGTGCGGGATCCGTCGATGCCCTGTCCCAGCACGAGAACGCCGTTGGCGCGCAGTTCCGGCTTTATGGCGTCATACGTCCGGTTCAACATACCGTACGACGTGAAGAGGGCCAGGGTGCCACGTTTCGTCTTGAGCATCAGTTCGTACAGCAATGCGTCCACGGCTTCCTGGAAATCGGCTGATTTGGGCGACGGCATAAAGCGCGGCGTGCATACGAAGGCCTGTTTCCGGTAGTCGAACGGGGATCCCAGGCACAGGGTCTGCAGGCGGGTCCCGGGCATGGTTTCGAGGCCCATGCGCCGCAGAAAATAGGTAAGCCTGCCCCGGATACCCAGCGTGGCGGACGTGAAGACGATCGTGGACTTACCTTCGTAGAGCCCGATGTTCAGCATCTCCGATACATCCAGCGGAGCGGAAAAAAGCCGCGTATCGGCGCTCTTTTCAGTACCCGGTAACTCCAGCCAGTAGACGGCGTTCTCATCGCCGGCGGCGACGAGGTCGATCAGGTCGTCTTTAATGGTCTGGGCGGTTTCGATGCAACCGACGAGTTCGTTGCCGATCTCGTCCTGGTTGACAAAGGTGTGCCCCGGCAGGTCTCGAAGCCAGTCGGAGAGGTCCCTAAGACGGCTGCAGAGCGCATCCAGGGACACCGAAAACGGCACCAGCGATTCGTCCATGGCATCGAAGGTGGGCTCCCCGGGTCGATATCGGACCTTCTCCCTGTATGCATTTCCCGGCGCGCCCACACGTTGCAGCACGTGG
This sequence comes from Candidatus Latescibacterota bacterium, assembly GCA_963662665.2. GTDB lineage: Bacteria > Latescibacterota > UBA2968 > UBA2968 > JAAXHE01. The sequence goes on along the minus strand of CAXXJS010000010.1, from coordinate 205,096 downwards.
CGGGAAAGTTCCTCGAAAAATGTCCGTGCCCGGAGCCAGAGGTCCTGTGCGGCAATGGTCGCCGACTTGATGCCGGCGTCAAAGGCTTTGACTGTGGCCGGTTCCGGATCGGCAACGGCGATCCAGTGTCTGAGGGCTGGCAGAGTTCCCGCGTCCGACGAACCCGGGCCGCACAATTGATCGGTGACGTTCTTGACCCGCCATAGGCTGAGTTCCTTCCCAAGGTAGTGCGCGGCGACTTTTTCCAGATTGTGCGCTTCATCCAGAACCAGGTGGGAGTACTCACCCAGGATGGCGTTCTCGGTGACTAGATCGGAGAAGAGCAACGAATGATTGATTACCACCAGATGCGCTCTAGTAGCCGTTCTCCGGATGTTGTTGGCGAAACACCGTCCGTTGTTGCGGCATCGCTGGCTTCGGCAAAAGCCCGAGTCGGAACAGATTTTAGCCCACAGGCCTGCATTTCGTCCCAGGTCGAATCCTGTATTCTCGGTGATGTCCCCCGTGCCGGTCGTTTCCGCCCACAGCACCAGGGGCAACGCACCGATGCGTTCGTTCGGCGTAAAGCTGGCGTCCGGATTGGCCAGCGAGGAATCCCACCTGTTTAGACAAATATAGTTGTTTCGACCCTTGAGCAGCGCGTAGCGGAACGGCGCGTCCAGGATCGACGCCAGCAATGGCAAGTCTTTAAAAAAGAGCTGCTCCTGGAGGTTTTTTGTGTTGGTCGAAACGATAAATCGTACATTGTTCCTTACGGCATAGAGTATGGACGGCGCGAGGTAGGCGATCGATTTACCCACGCCGGTACCGGCCTCCACCGCCAGGTGCCGCCCGTCATTGATGGCTTCGGTCACCGCTTGCGCCATGTCGACCTGCTGGGGACGATATTCGTACCCGGAGATCTCCTCCTCAAAGCATCCTCCGGGTTCGAGCATGCCGCAGACCACCGCTGGATCCAGCGGCTGTTCGGACGGGTCGCCCTCAATCTGAGGCGTCTCCCCGCCGGCGTTGAATAACCGGGTGTCGGGTGGCCGCCCGCCCCGCTTCGGGCTCATGAACTCCTTCCTCGCGCCTTCACTGGCCAATTCGACCAGGATGGGAAGCAGCCCCGACCTGGAGCCCTGCAGCAAACTCAGCATTTGCTGCTTCAAATGCAGGGACACGGAACGTAGCAGTTCAACCAGATTGAGGTAGATCCCCGCCAGGGTTTCGGCGTCGGTAAGTGCTTTGTGGGGTGCTTCGCACTGAACGGAGAAGTGTCCGGCAAGGGTTTCAACGCGGTGATCATGGAGGGTTGGCAGGGCGGCGCGGGCGAGTTCGCGGACGCTGTGTACCGAATTCGCGATGGGTAAGTCGGCAAAGGCTGTAAGGAAACGGGATTCAAAACGGCCCTGATGGGCAATGAGGGGCAGATCGGCAACGAAACCCCGAAAATTTCCGAAAGCGGCGTCGATTGGCGGCGCATCGCGGACCGTCGCTGCCGTGATGCCGGTGAGACGGATGGTTTCGTCGTGAATGACGCCTTTCGGCTTGACGTAGCTTTGAAAACGGTCGACGATTTGACCGTTTTCCACACGTACAGCGCCGATTTCCAGGATTTCGGCGCGCGGTGGTTCCAGGCCGGAAGTTTCGAGGTCAATGGCAATGAAAGATTCAAGTATTGACATGAATTCAGGAGCCGACGATCAGTAAACGCGCTGTTTTCGATTTGCTGTGCCGGGTGCCGGCCGGACCGCAAGAAGCGGGGTGCGGGGAAATGAATCCCCATTGACAATGCACTGCCGAAACCCTATCATGAATCTTTGGAAACGCAGAAAAATCACTGCCTGCAAGGTGGAATCCGACTCGACAGGGAGGTGTTGGCGTGTTCAAGGAAAAGCAGACTTTCGAGATCTTGCTGGAAACACACCAGATGGCGTTTCTGGGAGAGGTCGCCGCCAAATACCGTCTGGAAGACGCTTCGAAGGCGGTTCGGTGCCTCGTAAATTTCGCAATCGACGAGCCGGATGAGCAAGGTCGGATTTTCGACGAAGTGCGTTGTCTGGATTGCGGATGATTTCCTCATAATCGGATCAGCCGACCGGTTAAACGCCGGTCGGCCGTATTGTAAAATTGATTATACATTATCCAACCCCGGATTTCAAGGGGAATTCGTGCCTTGTGCGTGCAACTGTTGCGAGATCCAACATAAATAAGGAGTAGATTATGGAGGCGGTTGTCAAGACCAAACGAGGCGTTGGATTTCTGGAACTGCGCGACGTGCCGGAGCCCGAAATCACGCATGATGAGGTTCTGATTGAAGTAAAGGCGGCGGGCATCTGCGGTACCGATGTACACGTGAAACACGATACGTTTCCGTACTGGCCGCCCGTGATCCTGGGCCATGAGTTCTCGGGTGAGATCGTCGAAGTTGGAAATTCGGTATTGGATTGGAAGGTCGGCGACCGCGTGGTTGGCGAGCCGCATACACTCCACTGCGGCAAGTGTTTCCTGTGTCGGAAAGGGCATATTCAGAATTGTCTCGAGAAGAGATCTCCTGGTTGGGGTATCGATGGCGCGTTCACCAGATACATCAAATATCCCACCAACCTGTTGCACCGGATACCGGACCATATGAGCTTTGAGCAGGGCGCGTTGGTTGAACCTGCGGCCAATACGGTAACGGATATCATCGACCGGCAAGCGATTGAGGTGGGGGATTTCGTGGTGGTGCTGGGGCCCGGGCCCATCGGCCTGCTGGCGGCCCAGGTAGCCCGGGTCGCCGGGGCCCGCGAAGTGATGATCGTGGGCGCCCCGGCAGACGAGGAATTGCGCCTGGCGGCGGCTCGCAGGCTGGGCGTGGAACACGTTGTAAATTTCGCAGAGGCGGATCCGGTGGAGCGCTGCATGGAACTGACAGGCGGCAAGGGGGCGGATCTCGTAATTGAGTGCTCGGGCGCGCCGCCGGCCATCGCTCAGGCAGTGGATCTGGTGTGTAAATGGGGTCGGATTTGCGCCATCGGCCTTACAGGCAAGCGTCCCGTGCAGCTGGACTGGGATGCGGCAATGACCAAGGTCGTGACGCTCTTTTTCAATATGTCGACGGAATACGCGAGTTGGGACAAGACCATCTGGATGATTGCCGACGGAAAGATCGAGGTCGATACGATAGTTACACACCGGTTGCCCCTTACAGAGTGGGAGAAAGGGTTCGCGGCCGCCGAGAATATGGAGGCGTTGAAGGTCGTATTTACGCCCTAGTGTTCTGTCCGGGAAATAAGTTGTCTGAATTCGGCCGTCGAGTCGCCCGTTTCGCAAGGCGCCTCCGACCTGGGCAGGTCGGCCCAACGTAGCAAGACCGGATGAATCGGCGGCCGAATGGTGAGATATTTTGGGGACAGGACACGAGCAGTCGGGATGGACTCTTTCAGCGGGCTGCTGGACGTCCCGTGCGAGACACCAGACGTGAATCGGCCCGCCGTTGCGGCGTGGCGTGATTCACGTCTGGTGTTTTTGTGGGCACACGGCGAAAACAGCAGAAGCTGCGACCTGGCGTTCGGGGTATTCACAAAGGCCGGACGTGCCAGGCTCCGGCTTTCCGCCCTCTTGTTGCAGAATCTCAATTCGGGACGCAATGCCTTGACGCCGGTTCGAGATTTCTGTAAGTTCTGCCTTCTATGAAAGGCGGACGTCGTGAGCGGGTTTTCCTGCATTGGCAGGGCCCTGATGATTGTGGGAATTCTATTGTTTGCGGCGGGTTTTTTGCTGTGGGTCGGAGACAGGATTCCTTTTGCAGGGCGGCTGCCGGGGGATATTGTCGTCCGCCGGGAGGGTTTCAGGCTTTATTTTCCAATTGTAACCTGTATTGTGGTCAGTATCGTCCTGACCGTGGTTCTGAACCTGATTTCCCGGCGGTAACGTAAGTGGGGCGGCGCCGGCATGAAGTGGTTCTCAAGGCCGTCCTGACAGGCAGATGCCGCGGGCGAGGGCTCGCGGGTCAGCACACAGAAATCAGCAGACCTGCAAAACCGCCGGTCGGGCCGTAACGGCGGCGATAATGTCCCGGCATTCCTGACTCCGAACATCGGGTTCCATGATCCTTGCCGACTACGATTACGCGCTTCCCGAGGAATTGATCGCCCAGTACCCGGCCCCGGAACGGGACGGCGCCCGGTTGATGGTTGTGGATCGGAAAGCCAGGCGGCTTCACCATACCGTGTTCAAGTCGTTTCCGGATTTTCTGCGTCCCGGAGATTGCCTGGTCGTCAATGAAACGCGCGTTTTTCCTGCCCGCCTCAATGGGTACCGCCCCGGCACCCGAGGGGCCGTGGAACTCTTGCTGGTCCGTGGCGACGGGGAATGCTGGGAAGTATTGGCGCGGCCGGGCCGCCGGCTTCGGAAGGGCGCGGAGGTGGCCTTCCCCAACGTGGATCTCGTTGCGGAAGTGACGGCTGTTCTACCGTCCGGACGGCGGCTGGTCCGGTTCAAGGGCGGTGTGACAGTGGAAGCGGTACTGAAGAGCCAGGGACGCATCCCACTGCCGCCATATATCAGACGTGAAGAGCAGCCGACGGATAGAGATCGATATCAGTCGGTGTATGCGCGAACCCCGGGGGCGGTTGCGGCGCCTACCGCCGGTCTGCATTTTACGTCCGGTCTCCTGGATCGGATCCGGGCGTCCGGCGTGGAGATCGTCCGGGTGCTGCTCCACGTGGGTCCGGGCACGTTCAGGCCCGTGGACGCGGAAGATCCCCGGCGGCACGAAATGGACGCGGAATACTTCGAGATTGGTCCGGACGCCGCGGGAAAGGTGAACGCATGCCGGCGGAATGGCGCGCGCGTGGTGGCGGTGGGCACAACCACCGTGCGTGCACTCGAGTCGTCGGCGTCGCGAACGACCGGCGGCTGGAATCTGAATGCCGGATCGGGCTGGACCCGGTTATTTGTCTATCCTCCGTACAGGTTCAAGCTGATAGACACGCTGGTCACCAATTTTCACCTGCCCGGATCGACGCTGCTGATGCTTGTTTCCGCATTTGCGGATCGTACGTTCATTTTGGAGGCGTACGAAGAGGCGGTGCGGAAGCGGTATAGATTCTACAGCTACGGTGACGCGATGTTGATTTTGTGAGCGGCGGGAAAGATTCGTGGTTCTCTATGGTTTACGCGATCCTGCTTGCCGCCGGCTCCGGTCGGCGGATGGGGAGCGTCCTGCCGAAGCAATTCATTGACCTGGCAGGGCGGCCGATGCTTGTCCATGCGTTAGCGGCCTTCGAGCGTGCAGAACAGGTCGAACGCGTTGTGCTCGTCACGCTGGCGGATAGCGTGGATCGATGCAGGAAGGTCGTTCGCGAGTGGGGCATAAGCAAGGTAACCGCCGTGGTGACGGGAGGGGAGCAGCGCCAGGATTCTGTTGCGGAGGGTCTTCGGGCGGTACCGGAAGACGCCGGCGTCATTGTCGTGCATGATGGGGCGCGGCCGCTGGTTCTGCCCGAACAGATTGACGCTGTCATCGATCTGGCGCGTGAGAAGGGTTCGGCGGTTCTGGGTACGCCCGTAACGGATACGATCAAGGAAATCGACAACGGGCGTGTGTTGCATACGCTGGACCGTTCACGGCTGTGGCGCGTCCAGACCCCTCAGGCGTTTCGCGCACCGATATTGCATCGGGCACACGAAGTGGCCGCCCGATGTGGGTACACAGGTACCGACGACACGTCGCTTTTGGAACAACTGAATGTGCCGGTATACGTGGTGACGGGCCGGGAGGATAATCTGAAAATTACGGCGCCTGAGGATCTGGCAATGGCCGAATCCATCTTGAGATCCAGAGCCGGGAACGTACCGTCGAATCTGCGCGCCGGGCAGGGTTACGACGTGCACCGGCTGGTTGCGGGCCGCCCTCTGATTCTGGGCGGTGTGCCGGTTCCATTCGACCGGGGTCTTCAGGGGCACTCCGACGCCGATGTGCTCTCCCATGCGGTTGCGGATGCCGTTCTAGGTGCTATGGGCCTGGGCGACATCGGCAGGCGCTTTCCGGATGCCGATCCGGCGTATGCGGGTATTTCGAGTCTGATTCTGCTGGAGCGGGTGTCGGGGCTGGTCCGTGACGGCGGTGCGGAGATCATGAACGTGGACGCAACCGTTATTGCACAGCGCCCGAAGATTTCGCCGTACATTTCGGATATGCGGGTGAAAATAGCCGGGGCGCTCGGAGTCCCGGCGGAACGGGTTTCGGTAAAGGCAACCACGACCGAGGGTCTGGGATTTGTAGGAGCGGAGGAAGGAATTGCCGCTCAGGCGATCGCGCTGGTCGCGCCGGGGGTTCCGGCGCAGGATCAGGGAAGAGCAACTGCGGAATAAACCTGGAGGACTGGTTGGATTTTCTGTTCGATCTTTCGTGGGTGTCGCGGGCATGGGAGCAGTTGTTGCTGACTCTGAGTGATCAGCCCCCGGAATTGATCTGTTTTTTTTTGTTTCTCGGCGCCTTCCTGGAGAATCTGATACCGCCGATTCCGGGAGATACCCTTATTGTATTTGGCGCTTATCTCGCGGGTATGGGTATTGTACCGTTGGCGCCGGCATACGTGGTGATGTGGCTGGGCAGCACATTGGGATGTCTGCTGGTTTACGCGGTGGCGTACTGGAAAGGTCGTGCATTCTTTCTGGGTATCAGGTCCCGGGTTTTTTCAGAGAAGAACCTGAACCGGGTGGAGGCAGGTTTCTTGCGGTATGGCGATCGGATTGTGATTTTCAACCGGTTTTTGCCTACCGTACGAGCGTTTGTCGGGATCGTGGCCGGGATCAGCAGGGTACACCCGGTCAGGATGCTCATATACGTCGTCCTGAGTACACTTCTCTGGAACAGCCTGCTGGTGTATTTCGGTTTGAAGGTGGGCGAAAACTGGGGTCTGGTGGTCGACGTAATGAGGGCCTACAATCGGGTAATACTGGTACTGATGGTCGCAGGCGGGATCGGGTTCTGGCTGTGGCGAAGAAAGAAGGGCCGGTCAGCATCGAAGGATTGCGGAGATCAAACACCATCGGATTCCGGGGCGCCCTGACAGCCGGCCGCATTGCAGGGCCTACCGGAATTGAGCGTACGGGCGCCAATTTTCAGTTGAGGAAACCTCGATGAGCAAAAAGATCCGCGTGGGTGTGCTTTTCGGGGGAAAGTCAGCCGAACACGAAGTGTCGCTGAAATCCGCCAGGAACGTCATACAGGCAATTGACAAGAGCAAATACGAAGTGGTATTGGTTGGAATCGACCGAGGAGGAAACTGGCGCCTGAGTGCTCCGTCTGATCTCTATGTAGAAGCTGCCGGGTCGGAACTCCCCGCGCTGACGGCAGACGACACGGATGCCGGCGTGATGCTGGTGCCGCGGGGCGCCGGCGGTGCACATCTCGTTCGTTCGTCCGACCATGAACGGCTGGAAGCGCTGGACGTCGTGTTTCCCGTTCTGCACGGGCCGTTTGGCGAGGACGGCACCATTCAGGGTATGTTGAAACTGGCCGATATTCCATTCGTTGGCGCCGGTGTACTGGGTTCGGCCGTTGCGATGGATAAAGACGTCATGAAACGCCTGCTGCGGGAAGCCGGCATTCCGACTCCTGACTTTCTGGCATTCTCCCGGTCCAGCGTTCGAATTGATTTCGATGCGGTTGTGAGCCGGCTCGGAATGCCCGTTTTTGTAAAGCCGGCCAATCTGGGTTCGTCGGTGGGCGTGAGCCGGGTAGACGGGCCTGAGATGTTTGCCGATGCGCTCGAACTTGCGTTTCAGTACGACCACAAGGTCCTGGTCGAGGCAGACGCGGGGGGCCGCGAAATCGAGGTCTCGGTGCTGGGCAACGAAGATCCCGTCGCGTCCGTTCCCGGTGAGATTATACCGCATCACCGGTTCTACACGTATGAAGCGAAATATATCGATGAGCAGGGAGCCGGACTGGCAATTCCGGCGGATCTTCCACGGGCGACGGTACACACCGTTCAGGCGTTGGCCATTCAGGCTTACAAGGTGCTATGCTGTGAGGGAATGGCTCGCGTGGATTGCTTTGTGCGCGGCCGGGACGACGTGCTGATCAACGAAATCAATACCATTCCCGGCTTTACGCGGATCAGTATGTATCCGAAACTGTGGGAAGCGAGCGGAATGTCCTATACGGAACTGGTCGACCGCCTGATTCAGCTCGCGTTTAAACGACACGGTCGGGAGCGGCGGTTGAAAACCTCCTTATAGCCGTGCGCGACAGGGTTGCGGAACGAGAGTACGAGGGAACGAGAGTACGAGGGAACGTCAATGGCCATTCGACTCTTCAACAGTCTGACCCGGGAAAAAGAGGACTTCAAAGAGATTGAGCCCGGCAAGGTCACGTTCTACAGTTGCGGGCCCACGGTTCACGATTATTCCCATATCGGGAATTTCAAGACATTTGTCGTCTTCGACCTGATCAAGCGCTATCTGGATTACCGGGGCTATCAGGTCTGCCACGTGATGAATATCACGGACGTGGACGACAATATTATCGGTAAAGTGCGCGAAGAAAAGACAACGCTGAAGGCGCTCACCGAGCGGTTTACAGCCGCGTTTTTCGAGGATATGGAAACGTTGAACGTGCGCCCGGCCGATCACTATCCGAGAGCGACGGACCACATCCCCGATATGGTGGAAATGATCGCGCGGATGATTGAAGACGGTCACGCATACGTGCACGACGGATCCGTGTATTTTTCGATACGGAGCTTTCCTTCGTACGGGGAACTGGCGCGACTGGACGTTTCCGGACTCCAGGCAGGCGCCAGCGGTGTGGATACGGACAAGTACGACAAGGACGACGCACGGGATTTCGTGTTGTGGAAGAAGTGGAAGCCGGAGGACGGAGACGTTTTCTGGAAAACGGATCTGGGTACGGGAAGGCCGGGCTGGCATATGGAGTGCTCCTGCATGTCCATCAGATATCTCGGGGAAACCATCGACATCCACGCCGGGGCGGTGGACCTGATATTCCCGCACCATCAGAACGAGATCGCGCAGAGCGAGGCAGTCACGGGAAAACGCTTCGTCAATTACTGGCTGCACGGCGCGCATATCAATGTCGACGACGAAAAGATGTCCAAGAGCCTCGGCAACTTCCTGACCGTGCGGGATATCGTGAATACGCCCGATGACGCGCGCGCTTTCCGGTACCTGGTGGTGAGCAATCATTATCGTACCGCGTTCAATTTCTCCGCGGAAGTGCTAGACGCCGCCCGGAATACCATGCGAAGGCTGGACAACTTCAGGCGCAGGCTGAGCGAAGTCACGCGGAAGTGCGGAGGGGAGGACGTGACGTCGCAGGTCGACGCGGCCCGCGAGGGGTTCGTCGGGTTTATGGATGACGACTTGAACACGCCGCGCGCGATGAGCGCCGTATTTGAGATGGTAAATGGGGTAGAGGATCTGCTCCGTGCGGGACGAATGGACCGGGACGGCGCCGGCCTGATCGACGGCTTTCTGGACGAGATCGATCAGGTCCTGGGGGTTTTCGACGGGGCTGCAGACGATGCCCGGGAGGAGGAACTTCCGGGGGATCTTGCGGTGCTGATCGCGGAACGCGACCAGGCGCGGGAGGAGAGGAATTGGGCTCGGGCGGACGAGATTCGGGACCGGTTCACCGAAATGGGCTACACGCTGGAGGACACACCGGAGGGTACGATCTGGAAGCGGTCTTGATGAACCGCAAGCGCCATCCGGGCAGTATCGCTGCCCTGGCGTTCATTTCAAATGTGACGAAACAGGTCGTCAATTCAAGCCGCCCTAGCTCAGTGGTAGAGCAACGGATTTGTAATCCGTAGGTCGGGGGTTCGAACCCCCCGGGCGGCTCCATTTTTTCCCACACGCCACCACGCTTTCGGCACAGGCGCGGCGGCGTGACGCGCAACGCCATGGGACGCTAGACCGTGTCGCCGGTTACCATGTGAATGCGCTGCCCATCCACGTACGTGACCGGAGGCCTGTTCACCGCTTTTCCCGCAATCATGCTGCTCAGCACGTCCGCAACACCCTCAACCGCCGGACCGAGCAGCCGATCGCCTTTTTCCTTCGTTGCCAGCATCGCAGCCTCATTGACAATTGCCTCCGCGTGTACCCTTTCCGGAGCGAGCGCCATCATCGTTGAGGTTTCGTATTCACAGGCATGTCCGGGCAGACGTCTGGTTTCCATCGTCGAAAAAACGAGCGCGGGATCGTACACGTCCCAGTACGACTGAAACCGGAGATTCACGCCCAGCCGATCCCGGTACTCGTCGATGCGGCGCATGAGTGGCTTCACGTTGCCCCCGTGGCCGTTCAGAATCAGTATATTCCCGATACCCGCCCGCCGGAGTGAATCGCAGACGTCGTAAACGTACTCGCAGAAGATCTCCGGCCGAACCGTCAGGGTCCCGATATGCGCCATCCACTGCTCCGATACGCCAATGCTTACGGGTGAGGCCACCACAACCCGGGGATGAAGCCGTCTGGCAGCCTGTTCCGCGACGTGACTCACGTGAAATGCATCGTGAATCATCTCCAGGTGCTCGTTGTGCTGCTCCGTGGCGCCGGTTGGCACAATTGCCGCCTGAATCACACCCGACTCCATACGCTCCCGAAATTCGGTCCGGGTCAGATCCCCTACAAATACACGCTCGTCCGCCATTGGGAAAACTCCTTGAAAGAATCAACTCTACTGTGAATAATTCCGCCGCCAGTTCCAGCTGTCGCTGCCTGAAATCAGCGGGCGCATCTCTTCCGGCAGGGACGCGACAAATTCGGGGCTGACTTCGTTGCCCATCCACTCGCGGAGCATCGGCGGCGTGTATCCCGCAACCAGAATCACCCGCTCTCTGTCGCTCCGGATCGCAGTAGTGCTGTGAATCAGCGACTCCCCGAACAGGAGCACCGAACCTGCCCTGGCCTCTACCTGGTGGATCAGCCGTTCGTCGTCCATGGCCGCCCGGATCATCTCCTCCCGGGGCCACGTCAACCGGTGGCTGCCGGGAATCAGGCAGGTGCCTCCGTCGTCCGGCCCCACGTCCGTCAGATAGGCGAGCGTCTTTACAAAGATACAGTGGTACCGATCCTGCTCCGTATAGCAGCCCCACGTCGCCGTTGTGCCCCTGTGAAAACCCGTCGGATTGGTCCGGCGCTTCCGAAGTTGATTCAGATCCGCCTGCGGGTCACGCCGGTTGATTATCGCCTCAGTCTCCTCCAGCCGCACCGCACCGCCTACCACCTCTTCCACCAGGGGCACAAGCCCGGGGTGGGCGGCATATTCCAGCAAGGCGGGGTCGTACTCCACCAGGTTTCCAAAAAGCACATGATGATCGCCTCTTGGACGAACATAAACACCCAAAGCGGCCGCCGGGTTGGCCTTCAGACGGTAAAGCGCCGCCTTCATTCGCTCCACCTGGTCCGGCGTCAACGCGTCTTCCAGCAGCACGTACCCGTAGGTATCGAAATGATACCGCTGTGACAGTGTCAGTGCAACCGTCTCGGCCATCGCTTACTCCTTCAGGTCCATCAGCTCTTTGGTATTGGCTTTCACTTTCTCGATCGCGGTCACGATATCGTTCATCCCGTCGGGCTCATCCAAAAGCGCCGATTGTGCTATATTGAATACGCCGTCCCTGCAGGCCCATTCGCTCACCGGACAGGGCATCACGCGGCACCTGCCCTGCGCTCCGGCAACCTCGCCCGTTTCCGTGTTGAACATCGGATTGTCATACAATGGGTAGGTATACCCGCCGTTCGAAATTCCCTCTGCTTCAAGCGCCCTCAGGAACGTCTCCCTGGGAAGCCCCTCGAACGCGTCTCCGTTATAGGTCATGACAAACACGTGCCAGCCGTGGCGTGTGACCTCGGGCGAGATAAATGGTGGATCGACCCCCTCAATTTCAGTCAGCCCTCGAATCAGCAAACTGGCATTGGCCTCGCGCTTCAGGCTCTGCTCCTCCAGCCGCTCAAACTGCGCCTGCAGAATGGCGCCTTGAAACTCCGTCAACGGATCCGAAAACCCCAGATGGTGATGTTCGTACCATGGCCGGTCCTTCTTCCGTCCGAAGGTAGACAGCGTGAACTTCAGAAAATCCGCCAGCCCTTCGTCGTTCGTGGTAACAATCCCTCCCTCGCCGCAGGTCAGATTCTTCGCATGGTTGAAACTGTAGACAGCCACGTCCCCCAGACCGCCGATCATTTTGCCCCGCCAACCGGACGTGTGCGCGTGGGCCGCGTCCCATACAACTTTCAGCTCGTGCCTGTCCGCCAACGCCCGAATTCCTTCCACGTCGGCCGCGTGCCCTGCAAAATGGACGGGAATCACCGCTTTCGTGCGCGGTGATATGGCTTCTTCTATCGTCTCCGGTGTTGCACAGAACGTCCGCGGGTCGATGTCCACGAAAACAATGTCTGCGCCGATGGCAAGCGGCGCCAGCGCGGTTGCGATGAACGTGTATGCCGGGACGATGACTTCGTCTCCCGGTCCGATGCCAAATGCGCGGAGGGACAACTCCAGCCCGGCCGTACAGCTGCCCATACCCACGCCGTGCCGCGCATCCGCATATTGTGCGAACGCATCGCAGAACGCCGAGACCCTCGGACCGTGAATGGTACCTCCCCATAGACTGGTACCCAGCACTTCGCGCAGATAGTCCAGGTCGCGCCCGTCCGACTGCGGCCAGGATGGAAACGGCTTGGTTCTGACTGGCGTGCCGCCCAATAGTGCTGCCTTATCCATCAACGCCTCCCTTGACCTGGGCATTTGTCATAAAGACCCCCGGCAGCCCGATCAGATATGCCCGGCAATGGTGACTTGCGTCGGGGAACTCCGCACGTATCCGGTCTATGAACGACTTCGCCGCATGCGCCGTTCCTGCGTGGGATAATGTAGCAATGAACCGGCTGCGTTCAATCTCTTTTTCGTACCGGCCGATGCCTGCAGGAATCGCATATCGGAGACTATCGGAGTCCGTCATCGCCACGCTTCCCGATACGGGGCGACCAGTTTCCCAAGCAAGTCCGGCGGCCGTCCGAATGCGTCCAGAAACGCCTCGCAGGTCGGCATCAGCCTGACCCTTACTTTCTCTGCATGGTGCAACGCGATATCCTCAAGCCGGTGATCCAGGAAGGGGTTGGCAAATCGCTCCAGGGCCTGTTCCGCGAACCGTCCGGCATCTTCCACGACATCCTCGAGCGTGGGCACGATTTCCTGGAAAACCAGGCGCCTCAGCCACGGTCCGACCACCGGATCCTCAACCGCCTCCCGGACCGTCTCCAATCCCAATGGAAGCGCCTTGCACACCAGTGCCGTATGCGCTCCGTTCAGGATGCGCACCTTCCGCAATGCATACGGTCGGACGTCGTCAACGAATCGGACACAACGGTGCGCGAAGAGATCCCCCGCTCCCCCCTCCACCACCCAGAGTGCAAACGGCTCCGCTACCGTCAGCAGTTCGTCCGACGCCAGATGCGGATGCGCTTGCGTTCTGCCGCTTACGATCCGGTCCACCAGCGTGTTCACCCAACCCACCTCCCGGAGGATCCAGTCATGAAACCCCGCTTCCATACGCCAGGCATCGGCCTGGGCAAGCACCAGTTCCCGCAGCAACTCGCCATTCGGCTCTACCAGCTCGCAGGGAAACACCGAAAGACCCGTCAGACCGGCTTCGTAGCGTGCTCGAAGAACGCAGAGCAGTCGGGCGGGGAAGGAGCGGGGGGTTTCGGGAATGTCTTGGTCAACGAGCTTGTAACCCGCTTCGGTCGTATTGGAAATGACCAGGCGCAAAGCCGGCGACCGGGCGACCTCCATCACCTTCGTCCACTCGGATTTCGCGAGTACTGCCCGGCTGACACTCCGAACTTCGAGCGTTCTGTCAATTTCCCGCCCATCCACCAGACCCCTGAAAACCACGTGATACCGCCCGCCCTGCGCGTTCAGCAGCGCCGCACGATTGCCCTCGGTGGACTGTACGACCACGACGCGCCCCACGGCATCACCGCCGGCATTCGCCTCGTGAACGAACACGTCGGCGAACGACCGGAGAAAATTGCCACCGCCAAATTGCAGAATCGTCTCGGGCAATCCCTCCACCGCATGCCCCTCCTGAAATCGGTCGTCGCCTACGCATTTCCGGGAAAATCACTCCGCCCGATGGGATTCCCAATCCCTGTATGGCATGGACGAATGCATCTGTACGAACCGCCAGGATCCGCTATTAAATTGAAGAACCACGGTCCACCGCTCGCCTTCCAACCTGTAGCGTTGCTCGCCCATCGTGCCTTCGCCGTCCCAGAGAAAGTGCCCCCAGGCCACACACCCCTGTGTTCCCACCAAGGTATCCCTTCGCACGATTCGAACGTCGGTCCAGCGCTTGAAGTGCCGATCCCATGTTGCCAGCACCGCCTCCCTGCCGCGTACCGGTGTGTCTCCTCCCGAAAAAAACGCGCACACGTCCTTTGCGAGGACCTGCCCCAACGCGTGGGAATTTCCCTCGATTACAGCACTTTTCAGAACATCCAGAAGATCCTGGACCTCGCCGGTCGCAAGTTCCGTCATGATACAATCCTTCACGGTTCGGAAATGTCGAATCAGGTGACACCTGCCCCGTAACCGCCTTCCTGAAGGAAGGGGGAATGGTGATGGGCCAATGTACAGGGCTTGCGCACGTGCCGGGACGGCGATTTCCTATCATTCAGATAGTTTTCGGAAAGTCGACATGGCGACATCCCGCCTTGCTCCCCCTCTCCCTTGGGAGAGGGGGCCGGGGGGAGAGGTCTGGTTTTGGCCGACGGCTGAGAGCTCATTGCTGATTGCTGATTTTCGCCGTTGACATTAAGGGATGATTCCCAGCACGCGATCGACTTCCTCTTCGGTATTGTAGAAATGCGGCGACAGCCGGATACGTCCCCCCCGAATCGCGCAGACGACCCGTGCGTCACACAGCTTCCGATAAATCGCCTCCGTGTCGATTCGGGAATGGTGAAAGACGACGATGCCCGACCCTTCGCCGGGGGCTCTCGAACTGACCACCCGATAGCCTTTTTCGTTCAGCCCGGCACAGAGTCGATCGGTCAAAGACAGCACAATCCCTTCGATCCGCTCGATCCCTACGCAACGAAGGAGTTCAAGGCTGGCCTTCAGCCCATGGATGCCAACCGTATTCAACGTGCCGCATTCAAACCGCTGCGCATCCGGCAACAGCGTGGTATCGTAGGACAGAAAATCCCTCGGTTCCACCACGTTCGCCCAGCCCAGGTTCACCACGCGGAGGTGTGGCCGGGCGCGGTGGGAGCAATAGAAGACGCCGATCCCCTCTGGACCCAGGAGCCATTTGTGAGCGTCGGCCGAAAGAAAATCGATCTCGGCTTCCGCCACGTCCAGGGGCAGCACCCCCAGGCTTTGAATAACATCCACAAAGAATAGAACGCCCCGCGCTCGGCAAAATCTCCCGATTTCCCGCAGGTTGTGCCGGAATCCGCTTGCGAATTCCACCGAACTTACGGAGAGCACACGCGTCCGTTCGTCGACGGCGTTCAACAGGCATTCCAGCGGAATCCGGCCGTCTGTCTCGGGAACTCGCCGGACCTCTACGCCTTCCGAACTCAGGTTCAGCCACGGGTAGACGTTGGCTGGAAATCCCCTGTCGGGGATTACGACGTTGTCGCCCTTCCGCCACGCCAATCCGTTGGCCACCATCAGGATACCTTCGGATGTATTCTTGACGAAGGCAATCTCCGCCGCGTTTGCGCCGATCAGGCGTGCGGCCGATTCCCGCGTCTGCAAACATACCTCGTCCCATTCGGGCAGGTTTGCCATGCCGTTGCGGGTCAGGTCCCGGAGCATGCCGTCCATTGCCCGGTAGACGGACTGTGAGATGGGTGCGATACCAGCGTGATTCATGTAAATCCAATTCCGCGTTACCGGGAACCCGGCCCGAATTTCCTCGATGTCGATATGCACGCTCGCCTCCCGGGTACCAGGGATATCCAAATGAAACGGCAGATGTAACGTACCATCTGCCGTGTGCCGTTCCGCCGCCGCTGTTTTACTCCAGCCGGTAGTTTGGCGCTTCTTTCGTAACCGACACGTCGTGCGCGTGGCTCTCACGAACGCCGGCAGACGACACTCTCACGAATCGGCCGTTTCTGCGGAGTTCCGTAATGGTTCTCGCGCCGCAATAACCCATGCCTGCTCTCAGCCCGCCAATGAGCTGATAGATGAACCCTGAAATCGACCCTTTGTACGGGACCTGGCCTTCAATTCCCTCGGGCACCAGCTTGTTGGTTTCAACGTCTCCCTGGAAATATCTGTCCCTGCTTCCACGCTGCATGGCCCCCAGCGAACCCATACCCCGATAGACCTTGAACGTACGTCCCTGGTAGATAACCGTCTCGCCGGGACTCTCGTCCGTCCCGGCGAACAGGAATCCGATCATCACGGAATTGGCGCCGGCCGCGACGGCTTTGGTGATATCGCCCGACTGCGTGATTCCGCCGTCCGCGATCACCGGGACGCCGGCCTCCTCCGCAACTTCAGCGCAGTCCATAATGGCCGATACCTGGGGTACTCCGGCTCCGGCGATCACCCGGGTGGTGCAACTTGCCGAAGGCCCCATACCCACCTTCACGGCATCGGTTCCAGCCAGAATCAGGTCCCGGGCCGCTTCGGCGGTTACGATGTTCCCGGAAATCACTTCGGTTCCGGGAACGGCATTCTTGATGCGTTCGACGGCTTCGAGGACGCCCCTGGAATGTCCGTGCGCCGTATCCACGACAATGACATCCACGTCCCTGTCAACCAGTGTTCCGACGCGGGTTTCCAGATCGTTCCCCACCCCCACCGCGGCGCCCACGCGAAGCCTACCGAGTTTGTCTTTGCAGGCGTGCGGGTACTGGATTTTTTTCTCTATATCCTTTACAGTGATCAAGCCCTTTAACACACCGTTATCATCGAGAACGGGCAGCTTCTCGATTCGATGTTCCTGGAGAATCTCCTGTGCTTCCTCCAGTGAGATCCCCAACCGCGCCGTCACCAGCCCCTTGTGCGTCATCACCTCGGACACCTTCCGATGGACGTCTTTCTCGAACCTGAGGTCACGGTTCGTCAGGATGCCCACCAGCCGATTGACGCCATCTACGATCGGCACACCGGAAATTCGATACTTGGACATCATCTCAAGCGCTTCTCGAATATAATTGTCCGGTGAAAGCGTCAACGGATCGACGATCATCCCGCTTTCCGAGCGCTTCACCTTGGCCACTTCTTCGGCCTGTTCTTCGATGGACAGATTCCTGTGGACAATTCCAATACCGCCCTCCTGGGCAAGCGCAATGGCCAGCCGGGCTTCGGTAACCGTATCCATGGCGGCGCTCACCAGGGGGATATTCAGCCTGATCCTGCGGGTGAGTTGCGTGGTCAGATCCACCTGGTTGGGCAATACTTCGGATTTTCCCGGAATCAACAACACATCGTCGTAAGTCAGTCCTTCTTTGCCGATTTTTTCCGAGGATCTGTCCATAAATGTCTCCCTGGTTAAAGTAATGCTTCGCATTCACACTTTGCCGCCACGGCGCATCCGGATACAAGAAACCCCTTGACACACGTGTCAAGGGGTTTGCATAGTTTCCCGTTACATGGCCGGGCGCCTCCTCCGCGCGCAGGTGAGCAAGGGCGGAGAAGACCGGCCATTTACGGCAAGTCCGGGCGCCCAGATTCTATTGCGCATGCGCATCTCCCGGGTGCGGTTCCTATGGTCGTACATCCTGTTCCCGGATTAACCTGCATTCGACAAAACAGCAACGCGGCACCGCGACAAATCCTTCCGAAACGGGCCGAAAAGGTCGTTTAAATGGACATTTTTTCCGTTCACGTCCAGTGACCATAGGCAACCTGGAAATCCCAGGTCAAATCGCCTTTGTTAACTTGCATATGTTCGATTTAACGTCCCCGAAAAATGGCGAATCTTAAGGTTAAAGTGTTCCAATATACCGGATCTGCCGGGTTGTGTCAACCGGCATCAGCAGAGCATTTCCTTGAAGGAGCATTCGGCACATCCGTCGTACCGGCCGGATTCAACCCGTCTGCCGCAACTCGTCCCAAATTCGTAAAGGATTCGTAATAGATAGGTATGGATTTTGCCTTGACATCCAATTTCCTATTCGTTAGATTTCTATGTTTCTAAGAGGCTCAAACGTCTATGCGTCTTGATACCAGCGATTTACGTGGAATCGGCGGTGCGGCGGGGTTGTCTCGCCGAGGAGTGGTTGTCATGAAATTAAGGCTTTCGGACGTCGCCATCTTTTTTCTGTGCGGCTTCCTTGTCCTTGGCCTGCTTTCACCGGTCCAGGCCAGAAGAAAATCGAAAAAGGACAAGCACAAGCCACGCGAGGCGCCCGTAGACTCGGGGGCGATGTCAAGGAAACACGTATACTTCGGCAAGCGATATCTGGATAACAAACAATACGAAGACGCCCACGTGCAATTAACGAAATCCTGGGACTTCAATCCCCGGAATGCCCAAACCGCCTACTATCTGGGTAAGTTGTACAATGAAACCGAAAAACCGGACGACGCCATTGAATGGTTCAATAGAGCAATCGGACTGAATCCGGCAGGTCCCAATGCGCGAAATTCGCTATATTACCTCGGCCAGCTTTACCTATTGGAAGAAATGTGGGAAGAGGCGATAGAGGTATACGAAAAGCTGCTCGCCATTGCCAAGAAACCGGAACAGAAGATCCAGTATTTACATCAGTTGGTTGCGCTCTACATCGAAATGGAAGACTACGATTCGGCGTTGAAGCATACGCGCCGCTGGTCCGAACTGGAACCGGACAATCCCGACGTCCAGGATGCGATCGCAAAGCTCACCTTGTTTATGGGAGACGAAGACGAAGCCCTCAAGGAGATGGAGCGGCTTCTGGAAATAAACCCCGAAGATTACGGCACGCTGGACAATCTCGCCAAGTTGTACCTCCGCATGGGAATGGAACAGAAGGCGTTCGAGGCATATCAGAAACTCCACGCCCACAACCCGGAGGAATTTCTCTTTCTGGACCAGTTGCTTACGCTCGGGAAACAGCTGAACAAATCCGGACGGTTTCAAATCGGCATCTTGAGAAAATTGATCAGGCTTCAGCCCGATAACCTCAGCGTTGTGGAGCAACTCGCCGATCTGACCGGAGATATCAATCTGGTCGACAGAGGGCTCAGATTGGATCCGGGAAACGGGAAATTCAACTACATGCGAGGAGAGTTCCACTACAAAAAATGGAAGAAAACCAATGCCGCCCGGGATTCCGTCAACGCGCTGAAATGGTTCAAGAGAGCCGGGAAGGATCCTCTCTGGGCCGGAAACGCCAGGCGGATGATCGATGAAATTAACCCTCCCGTGTCCGAGGAGGAGAAAAAGAGAAAGGAATTCTTTAATAAAAAGAAGAAAGAGGAGGAGGTAGATATCGAAGGCAAAAAATAAGGCATACCCGGCCTTTGGCAACGCGACGGATTCTCCGTTCTTCCGTCGCGACACCATCCCGAATTCCGAGGCTTGCGGACCGTCCGGGACCCATAATTGAACCGTGGACGATTGTCGGCGGCCTGCGCTTCTTGCGCGCAATATTCCACCGCAGCGAATGTTCACAACATTATCTGGGGGATTGAAGCATGGTTGAACTCTATGTAAACGGCGGGCCCTTTATGCACCCGCTCCTGCTGATGTTGCTTTTCGGAATTGCGGTTAGTATCGAACGTTTCTGGTCGCTGTGGCGGTCGTCAATCGACACCAGGGAGTTTTTCACTGCGGTTCAGGAGGCACTGAAGCAGCGAGGGCCGGAGGGCGTCGCGGAAGTCTGCGCAAGCCACCGCGGCCCGGTCGCCTCGGTTCTCCATGCCGGCCTTCTCCGTCTGGATCGAGGGATCGAACACGTGGAAAAGGCCATCGAAGAATCCGGCGCCATCGAAATGGCGTTCCTTGAAAAAGGCATGGTCTGGTTATCCACGGTGGCCAATATTGCGCCGCTGCTCGGATTCCTGGGGACCGTGAGCGGTATGATCAGCGCCTTCGACGCCATTGCCAAAGCCGGCGACGTCGAGCCGAGTATTGTCGCTGCGGGTATTTCCGAAGCGCTTATTACCACGGCCTCCGGCCTGGTGATCGCCATTCCAATTCAGGCATTTCACAACCTTTTCGTTTCCAAAATAGACAAGATCATCATCGATATGCAGGAAAGTTCCTCTCAATTCGTAGATGAACTGATTCAGGCCGGCTACGATACGCCTGCGGGAGAATAAGCCATGGCCAACAAGCCAGCGTTGGGGAGGCGGAACAAATCCAACCCCGAAATCCCGACTTCGTCCATGGCGGATATCGCCTTTCTGCTGATTGTCTTTTTCCTGGTGACCACCACAATGAATCAGGACAAGGGCATTGGTATGCAGCTTCCGCCCGCCGGAGAGAACAAAAAGATCCAGAAGAAGAATATCTGCAACATCTGGGTGAATGCCGCCGGTGATATTCTTATCAATCTGGAACAGGAAATTCCACTGGCGCAACTCCGCGCCGACATCGAGCGGCGTCTGAGCGAAAACGACAAGCTGATCGTTTCTCTCAAGGCGGACGAGGAGACGCCCTACAACGCATTCATAGACGTTCTGGATGAGATCAAGCTATCGGGTGCAACGCGGATCTCTCTAGCATCCCCGGAAAAGTAGGCCCGTCCGGCAACAGGAGACCCTCAGCATGGCAGATTTTACAAAAAAGTCAGGGGTACATACGTCCATTCCGACCGGTTCGATGGCGGATATCGCCTTTCTCCTCCTGATCTTTTTCATGGTTACGACGGTTTTCGTCCGCTATCGGGTCACCGGCATCGTGCTGCCCAGGGCTGAAAAAGTCGAGGAAATCAAGACCCGGCGCCACATTTCCTATGTCTGGATTTCAGCAGACAGGAAGGTCTACATAGACGATAAAATCGCCCAGGTCAACCAGGTTGCGCCAATCTTCTACGAACGTCGGGTACAGAACCCGCGCCTGATCGTTTCTCTGAAGTGCGATACGCGGGCGCCCTACGGGCTGGTATCCGAAGTGATCGAGGAACTTCGCAAAGCCGACGCCCTCCGCGTCAACTTTGCCACCGATCGAGAGAGGTAACGCATATGGCCTATATCAAAGGGAAGGATATCGTCCGCGGAAAGTACCCTGAGCACGACCTCAGAAGCCGTTATCCCAAAGTCTTCTGGTCGTCCGTCGGCATCTCCTGCGCCTTGCACCTTTTTATGGCAATTCTTTTCCCCACGTTCGATATACGGGCCTCGGCGGGAAAGAAAGACCAGATCATCATCCAGATGGAGGAGATTCCGGAGACACGCCAGATTCAGCGTCCGCCCCCTCCGCCGAGGCCGGCAATGCCGGTTGAAACCGAGAGCGACGACGTTCCCGACGATGTGACCATCGAAACGACCGATCTCGATCTGGATCAGGCGCCGGTAGACCTTCCGCCCCCTCCGCCGGGCGCGACCGACGCACCGATGGAAGAAGAAGTGATGGAGTTCTGGAGCGTTGAGGAAAAACCGGAACTGATCAAGGGGGTCAACCCCAAATTTCCTGAAATTGCGCGCAAAGCAGGGCTGGAGGGCAATGTATTCGTCAAGTTCATGGTGCGCAGAGACGGGCGGACGGACAGGGTTCAGGTGTTGAAGGGACAGGAGATTTTCAGGCAGTCGGCTATTGACGCGGTCAGACAATTCGTATTCAAGCCGGCCATACAGAACGACAAACCCGTGAATGTCTGGATGACCCAGCGCATCGCCTTCAAGCTGCACGATTAAACCCGAGCCGGACAGTTACGGCTCCGCGGAGGCCATCACACAACCGGTGGTGGCCTTTCCGCATGTCCAAAGCGGTTGACATCATCCCTGTATTTGGCAATATTCCCAGTTTGTAAATCGCGTTCCAGTTAACCCGTATCATCGAGAGGATCACCTGATATGCGTTGTCGACATTTTTTACCCCTGCTCTTGTGTCTCCTATTCTGCCAGCCCGCGTGGGGTCAAGTGGCTCCCGAATCGGCGGAAAAGTACAACGCCGGTCAGGCCCTTTTCGAGAAAAGACGCTATCAGCAAGCCCTTCAGGCGTTCGAAGAGGCCGTCAAACTGGACGGTAACAACGCCCAGGCGTATCGCGGCATCGCCAAGACCTACCAGAAGCTAAAAGATAATGACAAGGCCATCGGCAATTTCAAGATGGCCACAACGGTAAAACCGGATTACGTAGAAGCCCACTATGAACTGGGCAACATGTATTACAACCTGAAAAAATACAAGGACGCACAGGCGTCGTTCAAGGCGGCCCTGAACCTGGACGCCAACTTTCAGGACGGCGGCGCCAAGAAACTCCTGAAAGCGGCCTATTCAAGGCAGGGCAGGGATTATCTGCTTCGCAAAAACTACAGGAAGGCGATCGAAGAGTACGAAAATGCAACCCAACTCGATCCGACGGATGCCACCAACTACTACAACCTGGGGTTGGCCGCCAGTCAAGCCCGAAAGTACAAACAGGCGGAGAATGCGTTTTCAACGGCCGTCGAGCTCAACTCGAAATACGCCAAGGCCCATCGACAACTGGGAGACCTGTATCGGATCACAAAGAGAAACAGCCGGTCAATCCGGAGTTACAACCGGGCGATCGATAGCGATCCGAATTGCAAAGACAAAAAGAATATCAACGCCTATCGCAGCCTGGCCGTCGTATACAATCGAACGAAACAATTTTCGAAGGCGGTTGCTACGCTCAGAAAAGCCGTTGCGGTGGCCCCCACCAGGAGAGACAAGGTCAGGATCTACACGGCGCTGGGACACTCCCATGCACTGGGGAAAAACTACAAAAGCGCGGTCTCCGCGTACCAGCAGGCGCTCGCGCTGAACTCCAGAGACAGCGAAGCCCAGTACCGGGCGTCGGTCGCCTATTTCGAACTCAAACAATACCAGAATGCCCTCAACCTCGCCAGAAGAGCCGTCTCGGACCGCAGGTTCGGGGTTCCGGCGAACGTCATTATAGGCGACGTATACGACGCCTGGCGGCCGCAGGGTTGGAAGGAAAAAGCGATACGGTACTATCAGAAGGGACTCCGAGACCGCAAATTCAAGAAGTACTGCGAAGATAAGATCG
Organism: Candidatus Latescibacterota bacterium; assembly: GCA_963662665.2. Lineage (GTDB taxonomy): Bacteria > Latescibacterota > UBA2968 > UBA2968 > JAAXHE01. The sequence continues at coordinate 181,940 of CAXXJS010000010.1, read as the reverse complement.
ACCGGATCAAGAATCCGGTGGATACTGGAGAAGAATAGTACGGCGGGAAAGCCGGGTGACCGGTTCCACGGCGGCTGATGCCGCTCGATGCGGCGCCATCCAGGATAAACGCGTCTTGAGTTCGATGAAATCAGAAATCTCTTAGGCCGCGTTCACAGAAGAGCCTGATGTCCGCACCGTTCCTGCCGGAACCTGGTCCAAAAAAGCCGGCTGCGGGACAAACATCCACCTCGAAATGCTCTTCAGCCACCGGTCAAGTGCCGGCGCGCGTCCAGGTTCTATCCCATTCCCTCAGGTTTCTATTTCCCGTCTCTATAGTCGGCTCAGGGCAAGGCGCCCGGCCTTCTGCCACAGGTAGGCCGAATGCCTCCACGGGCAGAGTCCCATTCACGGTTTTTGCGCACTTCTCCTGCACGCCGTCCACCGGTACGTGCATTCTCGGCAAGCCTTCACGTTGCCTATAGCGACCTCGTCTTGACGCTCGAAACCTTCACGTTTCTTCTGGCTTTTCTGGGTTATTTCGGCCTTTTGGTGAATCTGGTACTCGTCACCCGGGGTACCTGCAGCCGCACGGCCGTCGCCCTGGCTGCGCTCATTGCCGTCGCCCACGTCTATCTGGTCTGGGCCTGCCGGTACGATTGGCAGTTCGCCATGGCCGTCCGAAACGGCTACGCCGGGTTCTTCATTTTCCACTCGGCGCTTCTGTTTATCGTAGCCGCGGCGTTTGTACCATCCGTGATCTGTAAACCCCTAATCATTCTGTCGTTTCTGATCGTTTCCGCGGGCGCCTCGGGCGCCGTGTTCAGGTACGAAGTGGTCAGCATATACCGCATTCCGGTTTTGATTATTGGAGGACTCGGCCTCGGATTTCTCCTCTTCAACCAATATCGGAAGTACAAGCCGGCAACCTAACAATTAACCCATAGATAGTATCTCGCTTAAGCGGATTTCCCAGGAATGCGGCCCAATCGTCGCCGGCACGGGAATTGCCCCCCGTCCATGCCTTTATGACCTCAATTGCAGACATCCGCCGGGTCCTGGATGGATATCAGCCGCGTCTGGCCGCCGGAGACAGGGCCCGCGCGGCGGTTGCATTGGTTCTGCATCAACAGGAAGAAGGGGTTCAACTGCTTTTTATCGAGCGGTCACAGCGTGATGACGATCCGTGGTCGGGTCACGTGGCGTTTCCCGGCGGCAGGGTCGACCCCCGGGACGGGAATTCGCGAATGGCTGCCGAGCGCGAGACACGGGAAGAAATCGGCCTGGATCTCCGGTGCGCGGAGTACCTCGGCCGCCTGGACGACGTCATCGGCGCCACGTTACCCATCCTGGTGTCGGGTTTCGTCTACAACGTGAAAACTTGTGCCCGGCTTCTTCCAAACGACGAAGTGAAGGATGCCTTCCGGGTCCGGTTGAGCGAACTCGCCGACACCGGATGCCATCGTGAACGCAATTTCCGCATTGACAAAGAGGACCGCCGCTTCAACACCATCGATCTGCCGGGTCCCGGGCGGCGTGTCCTCTGGGGCATTTCCTACCGCCTGGTGGCACAGTTGCTTGCGCTTACGGGACACCCCATCCGTTCAACGCCGTCTACCCCGGGCGTGCGTGGTTTCCAACCCGGAGCGGCAGGATGAATTCAGCCGACCTCTGCTATCTTTCAGCATTCGAACTGCGCGAACTTTATCAGAAGCGCGAACTCTCGCCCGTCGAAGTCACCAACGCGCTGCTGCACCGGATTGAACGGCTGAACCCTGCGTTCAACCCCTACGTCACGGTCACCTGCGAACGCGCCCTTGAACAGGCGAATTGCGCCGAACGGGCCTATTTCAGGGGAGATGCAGGGATTCTGGCGGGTGTCCCCGGTTCGCTCAAGGATCTCACGCCCACAAAGGGCATCCGCACCGCCAGGGGATCCCTGCTCTACAACAACTGGGTTCCGGATTACGACGCACCGCTGGCAAAGCGCCTCTCCAACGCCGGAATGGTCCTTCTTGGCAAAACCACCACGCCGGAACTGGGCTGGAAGGGAGACTCCGGAAACCGCGTCAACGGTCCGGTACACAATCCCTGGATGTACGGCCGCACCGCCGGCGGGTCCAGCGGCGGCGCGGCGGCAGCCGTCGCCCTGGGAATGGGACCGATCGCCCAGGGAACGGACGGCGCCGGCTCCATCCGCATCCCGTGCAGTTTCTGCGGCCTCTACGGACTCAAACCGTCCTGGGGGCGGGTTCCACAGTACCCTGCCAGTGTGGTCGAATTGCTTTCTCACTCCGGTCCCGTCACCCGCACGGTGAAGGATGCCGCGATGATGCTCACGGCCATGGCCGGCGCCCACCCCATGGACCGCCTCTCGCTGCCCGATTCCACCAACTATCTCAGCGCAATGGACGGCGATATCACCGGCTGGCGCATTGCCTGGTCTCCCGATTTCGGGTACGCCCCGATCGACCCCGAGGTCCGAACGATCGCGGCGGCGGCGGCGGCGCGGTTCCAGGATCTCGGTTGTCTCGTCGAAGAAGCCCATCCCGGACTGCCCGACCCCTGGGATATTGCCGACACGATCTGGTCCGCGTCGTTCGCGGGCGTGTTCAAGGACAATATGAACGACGTGCGGGACCTGCTGGACAACGGCCTTGTCGGCGTGATCGATAGCGGGAAATGCATCTCAGGCGCCGACCTGGCGACCGCCTACGCCAGGCGCAATGACTACTACCACGGCTGGCGTGAATTTATGGAAGCCTACGACCTGTTTCTCAGCCCGACGCTTCCGGTTACGGCCTTTACCGCCGGGCACGACCATCCGGCCGACGTCGCGGGACAGCCGACCAGTTATCTCGGCTGGACCGCTTTCACCTATCCGTTCAACATCACGGGCCAGCCGGCGGCAACCGTTCCGGCCGGCTTTGCATGCAACGGCTTGCCGGTGGGCTTGCAGATTGTTGGACGCTGGCGCGACGACGCGGGAGTGTTGCGCGCCTCCGCCGCCTTTGAATCGCTTTCACCATGGCGTGAAACAAAGCCCGCTGCAGAACCCGGGGGAAAAACGTGATTCCACTTCAACGAGCTGAATAGGCCTGATTTTTGGAAAAGGACGGCGCAATGATTGTCAAGCCCAGAATTCGAGGATTCATATGTACGACCGCTCACCCCATCGGGTGCGCGTACAATGTACACGAACAGATCGACTGGGTCAGAAAACAGCGGGTCCTGAATGGATTCCGGAATGTGCTGGTTGTTGGCGCGTCGACGGGTTACGGGCTGGCCTCCCGGATTGCAACCTGCTTCGGCGCAGGGGCGGGGACCGTAGGTGTTTTCTTTGAAAGACCGGCCCTCAGAAATCGCACGGCCTCGGCGGGGTGGTACAATTCGGTCGCATTCGACAAAGCCGCAGGGGACGCGGGCTACTATGCAAGGAGCATCAACGGTGACGCGTTTTCCGATGATATTAAGGAAGAGACTATATCTACCATCAGGAAAGACCTGGGAGGAGTCGACCTCGTCGTCTACAGCCTGGCGTCGCCGCGTCGAACCCATCCCCGGACCGGAGCGCAATACACTTCCGTATTGAAACCCGTGGGCGCGTCCTACACGGGCAAAACGGTCGATATTCACACGGGAACCGTCTCGGAGATTACCATAGAACCGGCCACCGACGAAGAGATCGACGATACCATTGCCGTGATGGGCGGAGAGGATTGGGAGTTGTGGATTCGGGCCCTCGACGCGGCAGACGTGCTTTCCGAGGGCGTGCGCACGGTCGCCTTCACCTATCTCGGACCGGAACTGACCCGCCCGATCTACGGAGAGGGCACCATTGGAAGAGCGAAGACTCACCTTGAGGCCACGGCTCGGAAATTGAGCGCCGGGCTGAAGAAGAGAAACGGGAGCGCCTGCATCTCTGTAAATAAGGCCGTGGTCACCCAATCCAGTGCTGCGATTCCGGTGGTGCCCCTATACATTTCCCTGCTTTACAAAGTCATGAAGGACAAAAACATCCACGAAGGATGTATACAACAGATGTACAGGCTTCTGAAAGATCGGATTTGCGCCGAACCAGCTGTTCCGACCGATGAGAGCGGGCGCATCCGTATCGATGACCTCGAGATCAGAGACGACGTACAGTCGCGCATCTCAGCGCTCTGGGAATCCGTCACGACCGAAAATCTGGAAACGGTATCGGATTTGCAGGGCTATCGCGAGGAATTCCTCAAGCTCTTCGGATTTGGACTTCCTGCGGTTGACTATGCTGCCGACGTAAACCCAGACCAGTCTTTCTAGGGTGTCGGCAGGTCCGGTCGAACGACATTTTGTTCAAACCCATCGCCGATCGTTGAAAATCCCTTTCCCAACGTTCCCTCCATTGCTCCTGTCGTCATCCCCATCTCTTTTTCGTACAGCAAGTTAGGTGTATCCGACTTCTCTGGCACGGCCTTTGCGTTATTATGGCTTGTCGGGGATTCGCTTCACCACCACCGGACTCCTTGCAGAACAACACGCTTCCACGGAGTTCAGATGCGTTCCTCACAGGCTCCGAGGAGGTCCGTATGATGTCCCGCGTGTTGAGTTGCGCCACTCTGGGTATTGACGCCTATATCGTTCGCATTGAAACTGATCTGGACTACCAGTTACCCGCATTCTCGGTGGTAGGTCTGCCCGACAACGCCGTCAAGGAAAGCCGGGATCGTGTGACCGCCGCCATCAAGAACACCGGCCGGTCGTTTCCAAATCGTCGTGTAACCGTCAATCTCGCTCCTGCGGATATCCGTAAGGAAGGCTCGGCCTTCGACTTGCCCATTGCCGTAAGCATCCTCGCCGCTGCCGGGGACATCTCGCCTGAAATCCTATCCCAATACGCGATTCTCGGAGAACTTGCTCTTGACGGGGCCGTCCGACCGATCCGGGGCGCTCTGCCGATGGCGGTCGAGACCCGCCAGGCAGGTCTGAAGGGCATGATCCTGCCTCGGGAAAATGCACGCGAGGGTGCCATTGCGGGCGGCATCGACGTCCATCCGGTCGGCGACCTGATGGAGACACTGGACTTCCTCGAAGGCTATAGGGCCGTTCCGCCACTCCAGGTGGATATCGACCAGATCTTCAGCCAGGCTCTGGACTACCGCATCGATTTCCGCGACGTCAGGGGCCAGGTGCATGCCAAGCGCGCCCTGGAGGTAGCGGCCAGCGGCGGCCATAACATTATTATGATCGGTCCGCCCGGTTCCGGCAAGACCATGCTCACCCGCCGCCTCCCCACCATCCTGCCGGACCTGACGCTGGATGAAGCCCTCGAAGCCACCAAAATACACTCCGTGGCCGGATTGCTGCCTCCGGATACCACACTGGTGGCCATCCGGCCGTTCCGTTCGCCTCACCACACTATCTCTGACGCCGGCCTGATCGGCGGCGGACCTCACCCGCGACCTGGCGAAGTCTCCCTTGCACACCACGGGGTTCTCTTCCTGGACGAGCTTCCCGAGTTCAAGAAGCATGTCCTCGAGGTTCTCCGGCAACCTATCGAGGACGGATTCGTCACCATTGCCCGCGCCATGGTCTCTCTGACCTACCCGGCCCAATTCATGCTCGCATGCGCCCTGAACCCGTGTCCCTGCGGATACTTCGGCGATCCCAAGAACGAATGCACGTGTTCCCCGCCGATCATACAGCGGTATATGGCCCGGATTTCCGGTCCACTCCTTGACCGCATCGACATTCACATTGAAGTACCGGGAGTTGACTACACTGAACTCGCCGATGAACCCGGCGGAGAATCATCCCACGCCATTCGTGAAGTGGTGAACGCGGCGCGCCAGGTACAACTTCATCGCTTCCAGGAGAAAAAACACCTGTTCTGCAATGCGCACATGGGGTCCGCGGAGATTCGACAATATTGCAGAGTCGACGGCAAAGGCAAGGAACTCCTGAAAATGGCAATTACAAAACTCGGCCTGTCCGCACGCGCCTATGACCGCATCCTGAAAGTCAGCCGCACCATTGCGGACCTGGAGGAGGAATCTGAAATCAAACCTCAGCACGTCGGGGAGGCCATTCAGTACCGCAGTCTGGACCGGAATCTCTGGATGTAACGTACGGGCGACCGCCGAGGAGATGCCCGCGCGAAGGCAGCTATTGATATTCTTGCGGAAAGGAAGGGGATACATTTGCAACGGTACACGTTATTGTTCTTGACATACACGCAAGAAGCGAACTAATATGACGTTCATGTTGTGTAGACTTGACTGGAATTGCAACTCTTGTTACTATTGTAAGCTGTATCTAAGAAAGAGTGTGTGAAAAACATTTTTCTTGGCTGGAATTGATCAAGCACAAGGGGTAACTGTCATGTCGATCCTGAGATTCCCGAAGCGGCGTCGGAAACGCGCAGGGGGAGAGCATATTGACGATATTGGTTACAAGATCTCCGTTAGAATCGTTATGGAAAAAGACGACGATAAATACTTTGCCACGGCACCGGCACTTCCAGGATTAATTATCGACGGAGATACAATAAAACAGGTCAAGAGTCGCGTCGAAAATGGCATTCTTGTCTACCTGATGGCACTTGCCAAAAATGGTGACCCTCTTCCAGTTGGACCAGATTTGACAATTGAGTTGCATCGCAATGCGAATATGGGATTTTCGAGATTTGGCAATCCTGAACCATATTCAGGTTCGAGTGATTGGACAACGATGCCATGGCCTACTCAAGAGCTACTCGCAGCCAATTGAGAAACGTTACGGCAAGACAAATTATCCAAGCGCTCAAAAGGGATGGATGGCAAGAAGAATTAAAGAGAGGAGGCGCACGAGCATTCAGCAAATTGGAGTACGAACACAGGAAGTATATAACCATTCACTATCATCCCAAAAAAACCTATAACGTAGGTTTCTTGGAAAGACTGTTGATAGATCAAGCCAGATGGACTGAATCAGATCTCCAAAGACTCAAACTCATTCGCAATTTCAAGTCGCCGAAGCGTGGCACCTGATTTTCTTGCCAACTATGCCAGAGATTACAAGACTCCCATGTACGGCTGTATCGACACAACGGACGTTGTACCGTCCGCATGATTCATAGATATAACAAACAAGGTTCTGGATGTTCATCTCGTAGTACATTCCCGTAGTAACCGCGCCTCAAAAGTGACGAGAAGGACTCAATGCCGTTCGTCCGGGTTCTATCCGTCACGAATGACCAAGCTGATTGATTTGCCCCCGACGCCTCACGCCCTGAACACCTTAAGCGGCTGAGGCATCATCTGTAAATCCGGTGGCGTCTTTCTCTGCATCGTGGGCAACAAATGCCCAGGGCCGTGAAGCATGCCTTCCTCCTTCTGACCCCGAAAAATCCCTTTCCGTTTGTCTTGACGTCACCCATCCGGTATATTAATTGAAAGATGTTGGGCGTCCGTATTTCCCAACTCCTCACCTTCCGTTTCCCGTTAAAATCCAAATCAGACTCCGGTGCCGATATCACGGAGGAAACGGCAGGATGAACACCCATGGTGACGATAGTTGTCATCTTGCATCCAGAGCGAGAAAATGAAGGAACCCATCGTCTACCTCAACGGAGATTTCGTGCCCGCCTCCCGGGCCGCAATCAAGATCTACGACCTGGGCATCATTCTGGGCGCCACGCTCACCGAAATGACCCGCACCTTCGCCCACGCGCCGTTTCGCCTGGACGATCACCTGGACCGGCTCTTCCGATCGTGCAAATACACCGGCATTCAACCACAGCTGACGCGGAACGACATGCGGGAGAAAACCCTCGAACTCATTGAAACCAATCGTGAATTGATCGGACCTGAAGCCGACCTCGGGATTGTACATTTCATCACGGCGGGTGAGAACGAAATCTATGCGGGAAGCGCCGCGGGGAGCGTGCGCCTAACGCCAACCGTCTGTATCCACTCCTTTCCGCTGCCCTTCCGCGTCTGGCGTCATCTCTTCGAAGCTGGCGCCCACGTTGTCACTCCGTCCGTGCGTCACGTTCCGCCCCAATGCCTGGACCCAAAGTCCAAGAACCGGTCCCGCCTGCACTGGTGGCTGGCCGACCAGCAGACCCACGCGGTAGACCCGGAAGCGATAACGCTACTACTGGACCTGGACGGAAACGTCACGGAGTGCGCCGGATCCAACTTTGTCATCGTTGTGGACCGCACAATCTACTCCCCTACCACGCGGAACATTCTTCAGGGCGTCAGCCTCCTCACGGTCAAGGAACTGGCAGCCGACCTCGGTCTGCACTGGATTGAAAAGGACCTCCAGCCATACGACGTTGCCAACGCCGATGAAGCATGGCTGACCACCACGCCATATTGCATCGCCCCCTGCACAATATTCAACAACGTACCCGTTGGAAGCGGTAAGCCCGGCCCGCTTTACAGAGATATGATAGCTGCCTGGAGCAACCGGGTGGGACTGGACATTGAGAAACAGATTCTCATGGAATAAAGCAGGAAGACCGGATCTCTTACATCCTTCAACCCGTTTTATCGCGCACGCCGGATACGGCGATCTTCCTTATGCCGTCCGGATGGACAAACGGGACGGGACCCCTACCCGCCCCGGGGGATCCGGACAACGGCATCACCCTTGACGACCTCATCATCGAAGAACATCGTCCCGTTGATCGTGTCGCGGACAGATTCCATACGGAGCATCTGGTTGGGATCGTGTCGGGTCGTGCAGATTTGAAAACAATCGAACCACTGGCCGAGTGCCGATTAGAGCCATGAAAATCGCCCTTCTGCTCTCCGGCGGCGTTGACAGCTCAGTAGCCCTTAATCTGTTGTGCAGCGAAGGGCGCCACGACGTCACCGCCTTCTATCTCAAGGTCTGGCTGGAGGAAGAACTTGCCTTCCTGGGCGACTGTCCCTGGGAGGAAGACCTCAAGTACGCGCGCGCTGTCTGCGAACAGGCCGGCGTGCCGCTCCGGATTGTCCCTCTTCAGGCCGAATACCTGGACCGGGTGGTCACGCACGCCGTGTCCGAACTCAGAGCAGGGCGGACCCCCAGTCCGGACATCGTCTGCAATCGGCGTATCAAATTCGGCGAGTTCGCTGCCCGAATCGATCGCAGTTATCACAAAGTCGCATCGGGGCACTATGCGCGAATCGATGAAATAGACGGTACGTGCTATCTGAAACGTGCGCCGGATCCCGTCAAGGACCAGACCTATTTTCTTTCCGCGCTCTGCCAGGCGCAGCTCAAACGCGCTTGTTTCCCCATCGGACACCTCACCAAACCGCAGGTCCGCGAACACGCACGGAGCATCGCTCTGCCCAATCACAACCGCAAAGACAGCCAGGGCATCTGCTTTCTGGGAAAAATCAGCTATACCGACTTTGTCAGGGCGCATCTGGGAGAAACGCCCGGTGATATCGTTGAACAGGAGTCGGGCGTCCGGCTCGGCCGTCATCGGGGTTACTGGTTTTACACCATCGGTCAGCGCGAAGGCCTGGGCCTTGCCGCGGGCCCCTGGTACGTGGTCGGGAAAGAGACGGAAGGCAACGTTGTCTACGTGTCCCACAAGACAAACCTGGCGAACAGGGCGTCGAGTCGTTTCACGGTTTCAAATCTGAACTGGATCTCCGGCGCCCCCGATCGTCGCGACGTTCACGTCAAAATCCGACACGGCCCACGGACTGTCCCTTGTCTCATCACACCCGCCGGCGAAAACCGGCTGAACGTTCGCATGTCGGAAAAGGACCAGGGTGTGGCCGCCGGACAATCGGCCGTCTTTTACGATGATGACATTTGTCTGGGGCGTGGCGCGATCGCATAAGCACCTATCCACACGCCTTGTTTCCATCCTCGGTACTGATATCGTCAACCGATCGTTTTCCATAAAGAAAAAGGGGCGAGGTCGCCTCGCCCCTGAACCAGACGTTTTTCCAATTGCAATGAGCCGGAACGCCGACTACTGGATTTCAAAGCTGAATCTTAAGAAGCATCCCGAGGGTGGCTATTACCGGGAGATTTACCGTTCGGACGAGACCATTGGGGCCCACGCCCTCCCGGAGCGGTTCAATGGTCCCCGGCCGTTTTCAACCGCGATCTACTTCCTGCTTGAGGGTGACGACTTTTCCGCCCTCCACCGCATTCAATCCGACGAAATCTGGCACTTCTATGAGGGATCGTCCATCACCATCCACACCATTGGCCAATGCGGAAAATACAACCGAATTCTGCTCGGTAACAACCTCGAAAACGATGAATCGTTCGCGGCGGTCATCAACGCGGGCTGCTGGTACGGCGCTACGCTGAACGAGCCCGATTCGTATGCGCTCGTGGGCGGGACGGTTGCTCCAGGTTTCGAATTCGAGGACTTTGTGCTGGCGAATCGTGCAGACCTGACAGGGAGTTTTCCCGAACACCATTCCATCATCGAACGATTGACCCGTTGAAGCCGATGACCGTCAGGCCGCGGCGAATTTCAGACCGGTTCGGGAGAGCGTTCCTGCATATAGCGAATCCCGGCCTCGATTTCCTGTTTATTCACGGTGTCGCACGACACCACACGGCCGATCGTCTCCGGCAGGACAAACCGGATAACCCCGTCCCGCGCTTTCTTGTCGCTCGCCATTCGCCCCAGCAGTTCGTCGGCTTCGAGGCGGCCAACGCCGGACGGAATTCCGAGTCTTCCTATTAGCGCATTCTGCCGTTCAAATTCCGCGGATTTCCAGAACCCCTTGATAACCCCGATTCTACCGGCGGCGATCATGCCCAGCAAGACGGCCTCTCCGTGTTTGTAAACCGTGTAATTCGTCGCCGCCTCTATGGCGTGGCCAACCGTGTGACCATAGTTGAGGATTTCCCTCAATCCGGCCTCGGTCTCATCCGCCGCCACGACGTCCGCCTTGATGCGGCAGTTTCGTGCGATTAATCTGACCAGCTGTTCCGGTTCCATCACGAGATCCACCACATTCTCGATCGTTTTCTCCAGGACTTCGAAGAGTCCCGCGTCGCGGATCAGTCCGTGCTTGATCACCTCAGCCAACCCGGCAACCACCTCCCGCCTCGGCAGGGTCATCAGTGTTTCCGTGTCGACATAGACCAGCTTTGGCTGATGAAACGCCCCGATCATATTCTTTCCCAGCGGGTGATCTACCCCGGTCTTTCCCCCCACGCTGGCATCGACCTGCGCCTCCAGGGTGGTGGGGACTTGCACGAAATCGATTCCGCGCAGATACGTCGCCGCCGCGAACCCGGCCGTGTCTCCCACAACACCGCCCCCCAGCGTTACGATACAACTGCGCCGATCCAGGCCGGCACCAATCAGTTTGCCATATATGCTCTCTACCGTCTCCAGGGTCTTGAATTCCTCACCATCCGGAATCTCCATCACCGTCACGGCAACACCCTGTGCCACGAGACCGGCCCTTAAGGGATCCAGGTAGAGCGGCGCCACCGTCGGGTTGGTAATTATCGCCGCGGTCGATCCCAATCCGGCCGCCGCGTACGCCTCGCCGAATCCGGACAGAATCCCGTGACCGATCAGGATCGGATAACTGCGATTCCCCAAGTCGACCCGCACGGTCCGCATACCGTTCTGTACGACCCCAGATGCCATACGAATTTGCCTTCCAAACCGCTATTTCAGTTCAAGGATTTCAATGCCGATACTGCCAGTTCAACGGTCTCTTCCGGCGTGCGGCGCTCCGTCGACTCCACGAATGCATCCGCTCGGTCGTAAAACGGGGCCCGGGCGGCCAGCATCGACCGGATCTTTTCCATCCGGTCTTCGTCGTTCAATCCGGCCATCAGCGGCCGTTCGCCCTCTGTCCTGCGCAGGCGCGCGAAGATGGTCGCCGGCGAAGCCCTCAGGCACAGGCACACACCGGATGCGCGAATCGTATCCCAGTTCATCTCGTGCGTGACCGCGCCGCCGCCCAGAGCAATCACGGCCTCCCGCATCCCGGCCGCCCGCACCACGCAACTGTGCTCGATACGACGGAAGGCGGGTTCTCCGTCTTCAGCGAAGATCCGGGGTATCGACTTTCCGGCCGCGTTCTCGATCAACGCATCCGTATCGACGAATATCCGACCCAGGCGGACAGCCAGAATTGGCCCGATCTTGCTCTTGCCGGTCGCCATGAACCCGGTCAGAAATATCTGCCTGCCCCGCAACGGAGAAGAATGCGCGGTCTGACTCACATTTCCTCCGGCGCCCGCAACCCCAGCAGATGAAGGCCGGCAGCAAGAACGACCGTGATGGAATAGACCAGAGCGACACGCGCCCGCGTCAGGGTCAGGTCGTCCGATATAACACGATGGGCGTTGTAAAACCGGTTCGCCTCTGTACAGAGTTCGATCAGAAATCCGGCAATCAGAGACGGCTCGCAGGCCTCGGCCGCGCTCCGGATTCGCGCCGGGTACCGTTCCAGGCACCTCACCACTGCCACGGATTCCGGTTCCCTTAACAGAGAAAGGTCTGCCTCGGACGGCGGCAGGGCGCCTTCATATCTGCGCAATACACTGCAATAGCGGGCATGGGTGTATTGAACGTAGGGGCCGGTTTCTCCGTTGAAATTCAGGATTTCATCCCAGTCGAACACCACGTCCCGCATCCGGCGGGAATCGAGATCCGCGTAGACCACCGCACCGATGCCCACGTCCCTTGCGATCCCTTCTTTGTTGGGGAGATCCGGATTCTTATCCTCTATGATATCCCGTGTCAGCTCGATCGCGCGGTTCAACACATCCTCGAGGAAAATCACGTTGCCCCTGCGCGAAGACATCCTTCCATCTTTGAAGGCAATAATACCGAACGGGACGTGAACACAGTCTTTCGCCCAGGCATAACCCATCCGTTCCAGCACCTTGAATAGCTGGCGAAAATGCAGGGACTGTCCCGCGTCGGTCGTGTAGATCAACCGATCGAAGTCGTAGGTATCCTTGCGGTAAATCGCCGCGGCCAGATCACGTGTGAGATAAACGCTGGTATCATGGCCGGTCTGAATAATGGCGGGAGGCATATCTTCATCGTCCAGCATCACCACGAGGGCGCCCTCACTCTCCACGGCCAGCCGCTTCGCCTTAAGTTCATCGATAACCGGCGCCACCTTATCGTGAAAGAAGCTCTCACCCGCGTATTCGCTGAATTCCACGTCCAACAGTTCATAAATTCGCTTGAAGTCCTTCAAGGTCTCCTCACGGAACCAGCTCCACAGGCGGATTGCGTCGGGATCGCCCGCCTCCAGCTTCCTGGTCCAGTCCTTCACGTCGTCTCTGAGAGACGGATCCCGTTCCAACTCGGCATTGAATCTGACGTACAGGTTAAAAAGCTCATAGGGAGGATTCCTGCGAACTGCGTTTTCATCTCCCCAGCGTTTGTACGCCGCGATATTCATTCCCTGCTTGGCGCCCCAGTCGCCAAGGTGGTTAATCCCACGCACGTTCCAACCAAGGGTCCTGTAAATCCTGCAGAGCGAATTTCCGATTGCCGTGGAACGGATGTGACCTACGGTGAATGGTTTGGAGATGTCAGGTGACGAAAAATCGATCACGACCGTCTTCCCCGCGCCTTCGTCGCTCCGGCCGAATTGCTCGCCCCCGTCGAGAATTTCCGAAAGTGTCTCCCGCACATATTCGGTCTGGTCAACGAAGAAATTCAGATATGGGCCCTCGGCCCTGACACGGGCGATGCGTCCACCCGTCCTTACCCGTTCGCCAAGATCCGCGGCGATCTGATTCGGCGGCTTTCTCAGCGATTTTGCAAGTCTGAAGCACGGAAGGGTGTAGTCCCCCAGCGTGGGTTTTGGAGGTACCTCGATAAGCGCCCTTACCTCATCGGGGTGCATGCCGGTCGCTTGTGTCACCTGCGATACGATTTCTTCGGTAAAGGAATTAACCATAAAGGACGATCTCTCCCCCGTATCCCTCAGACAAAGCCATCAGCTGTCAGCTTGAATCGGAGAGGCGTAGAGGACCACATCGTACCCCCCTCCCGGCCCGCGCCGAGCGGCGCGCTTCTTTTGTCGTTTCTACGGTTTTGAAGCCAGGTAGAGCGTGGCGATTCCGAATGTCAGCCGGCGTTCTTCCGTCTCGACGAAACCGGCTTGCCTCAGACTCCTCTGGAATGCTTCGCCCTCCGGAAAACGCATCACGGATTCATACAGATACCGGTACGCCAGAGGATTCCGGGAAACAAGCCGACCGATACCGGGCAGGACAAATCTGAAATAAAGGAAGTAGACCCTGCGCAACAGGAACGACCTGGGCCGGGAAAACTCCAGAATTGCCAACCGGCCCCCTGGACGCAAAACCCGTTGTATCTCCTGCAGGCCATCCGACAGGTCCGAAAAATTGCGTACGCCGAAACCAATAGTTACAGCGTGAAACCGCCCGTCGGTAAACGGCAGCCGTTCTGCGTCTCCACATAGGAGAGACAGTTGGCCGGATCTTTTTTTCAGTTTTTTGTTTCCAAGCCGAAGCATCGGCAGGGACAGGTCCGCACCCACAACCCGCACCCCCGGATCACGCGCGGTCGCCTCCAGGCCGAGGTCGCCGGTTCCCGTTGCAAGGTCAAGAATCCACCAGCCGGCCTGTAATTCCAGTGCGTCGATTGTCCACCGCCGCCAGAGAATATCCACGCCGGCGCTCAACAGGTGGTTTAACAGATCGTACGTACCGGCAATGCCGTCGAACATCTGGCGCACAAAGGTTCGCCGGGCACAGCGTTCCTGTAGATCGGTCTCCGCCACGTTACGCTCGAAACCGGCCGATTACCGCCTGCTTCATAACGTGGACGGGCGGCTCGATACCCGTCCAGATGGCAAACGAACGCGCACCCTGGTGAACAAGCATATCCAGTCCTCCATATGCCGGCGCACCCGCGGATCGAAACTGCCGCATCAGCAGCGTATCCAGCGGGTTGAACACCGTATCGTAGAGTACCAGGTGTGAGTGTATCGCGTCTGAATCCGCAAGGGGCGTGCCCTCCAGGTCCGGATACATCCCCAGCGAAGTACCGTTCACGACCAGGCCGGCATCCGCGAACCGCCTCGTCTGTGTGTCTATCGACAGATCCCCTGCGTCGATAGCCTTGCCCGTGATCCGCTCCATTTCTCGAGCAAGCGCCTCCGCCCGGGCAACGGTTCGATTGAGAATGCTTATCCTCCGTACCTCGTTTTGCGCGGCCAGCGCATAGACGGCCGCCCGCGCCACGCCGCCTGCACCGAGAATCACGCAATGCTCCGGCAGCACGGCGAGTCCCGCCGTCCGCTCCAGCGCGGTGGCCAACCCGTATATGTCCGTATTGTGGCCGACGAGTTCACCATCCTCGAACGAAATCGTATTCACCGCGCCCACGGCCAGCGCCGCTTCGGAAATCCGGTCCAGGTGCGCCATTACCGCGGTCTTGTGAGGAAGGGTTACGTTCAAGCCCCGGATCTGCAGGGCGCGCATGCCCTGAATTGCCGATTCAACCCTATGCGGCAAAACGTGAAAGGCTACATAGCAGTAGTCTATGTCAAGGACGTTTATGGCCGCATTGTGCATGTCCGGCGAAAACGAATGGGCGATCGGATCGCCTATTACCCCAAGCAGTTGCGTGGTTGAGACGATTCCCAAAACAGACTCCCATAACCTGTTCAGCGCCTCGCCTGCAGAGCGACTTTATCAAAGGACTGTTAACGGGTCAGATCCGACACAAACTGGTCGGCAATTGCAAAACTCTCCTTCCAGGAACAATTGTAGGTATACCGAATGAAAATCACGCCTCCGAAGAACACGAGCAACGCCAGAAGGAACAACCTGACAACCAGTCTCATAAGACTCTCCTCGTTCCGATGATTGACCCGCACTGTCTCAGGCGGCCGCTGCCTTACGCGGCGGGCAACAGAATCATCCAATCGATTTACGACTCCAATAACGCAGCGAGTCGATTTGTGATACCCGGAAAAATCCGGTCCACGGCCCCCGGGTTCATTATAACGGTTTCTCCTTCGCTCGACAGCGCCGCCAGCGAGAGTGCCATAGACACACGGACGTCGCCGGCTGCATCCAGTTCGGCGCCTTGCAATTGCCCGCCTTTCACAACCAGCCCATCCTGTATCTCCCCGACCTGAATCTGCATTTTCCTGAGGTTTTTCACCAGTACAGAAATGCAGTCTACCGGTCCGTCTCTCAACGCCCCGGCATCCCGTATGATCGTTTCGCCCCTCGAAACCGCACCCGCGACCGCCAGGAGTGGGAGCACGTCCAGGAGGCGTCTGGCATGCGCGCCCGCAACTTTTATGCCACGCAGTTCGGACCCCCTGATCCGAGCCCGTCGAACGGGGAAACCGGATTCCGTCCTGCATTGCTCTATTTCCATTGAGACGTTCATACGGCGTAATATGTCAACGATCCTGCGGCTTCTCGAATCCATTCCAAAATGGGTTACTGTCAACTCAGACCGTTTCAACATGGCCGCAGCCAGAGCCAGAAACAGCCCCGCGTCCGGGCAGCCCGGCAATTCATGCGCAACGCCACGGAGCCGTACCGGTCCTTCCAGTAACAATCGATGACCCGGGGCGCCCTTCATCCGGCTCTTTTTCAGCTCGCATCCTGCTGCCTGCAGCAGCACTTCCAGGTTGTCGTCCCCACCAGTGTCCTGCAGCAGTTCAACCGGCCCGTCCACACCCAGCCCGGCCAAAAGTATTCCACACTTCACCGCAATATCCGGAAGTCCCACACGGAAGGATCCGGGCGTTAACTTTCCGCCTCCGAAACATGCCGACGTCCGTTCTTCAGGCGGAATGTCCAGGGGTGCGCCCAACGCGGTGAGTGCGTTGAAAAGCCCGTCGATGCGGGCATCCGTTCGGACCCCTGAGAGTCTGGTCACAAAAGGCGCATTCGACAGCAATCCCGCGAGACAGGAAAACAGAACAAGGGACCCGCCCACGTGGAGTCTGTCGTCCGTCGCCGTGAAGTGGCCGCCGGTAACCGTTGCGGTCTCGCCGACCCACGCCACCGGAATACCGAGATCCGCCAGCAACTCTCCGGTCCGCTCGACTTCGCGTCTCCGGGAACATCTGTGAATCCGTGAGATGCCGTCGGCGGCGGACGACAGTACAAGAGCCATAATGGATATGCTGGCATCGCCGGGGAGGTCGCACGCCCCCACAAGCCCCGGTGAAGGACTGTTCGTGCTCCGGGAAATTTCGGAAGCAGCGAATTTCAAAGCCACGCCTTCTTCAAAATTGAGCTGCAAAAGGACGGACGGCGATCTCTTTTCGGTTCCTGATCCTTCCGACTATCTCAGCCTGACGCTGTATCCTGCCTTCTCCAGGACGTCGACGGCCTGTTCCGCGCAAGGCCGTGAATCGAACCCCATCCGGATGGTGCCGCCTTCGCCCTCCCGAACGTTCAACACCTCGATATCGTTGATGTTTATGTTATCCCCGGCCAGGGTCAGGGCGACGTCGGCAATCACGCCCGGCCTGTCTTCCGCCACCAGGAGAATTTCGAACAAAGGGTGCAGAAACCCCTTGGAATCCGTCGGAATCTGCCCGCGAACGCGATTCGCATAGGCAAATGCCTGCTCGAGACGGTCGTGGTCCACTGCACCGCGCATCGCTGTGAGCGATTCGATATACAGATCGATCATCTCACGGATCGGATCCGCGTTCGTATGGCAGATATCCCGCCACATTTCAAACGGGCTGGATGCAATGCGCGTCAGATCCCGAAACCCGCCCGCCGCCATCCTTATAGGCAACCCTTCGGCCTCGGTCATGCGCCCGATCATGGAAACCAGGCTTGTAGCCATCATCTGCGGCAGGTGACTCACCGCCGCAGCCGCCCTGTCGTGTTCCCCAGGCGCCATCCTCATGGGTCTCGCTCCAAGCGCCTTTGCAAGGTTTGCGAGCTTTTCGACCACGAAATCGGGTGTGTCCGGCGACGGCGTCAATACGTAGATCGCGTTCTGAAACAGAAACGGATCCGCCGCGCTCACACCGCGGTGTTCGGACCCGGCCATCGGGTGCCCGCCTACAAAGTACACGCCATCCCGTTTGTGGGCCGACGCCGTGGAAACGATCGCGTGTTTTGTGCTGCCCACGTCGGTCACAACCGCACCTTTTCGCGCCGCCCCCAGCACCCCTGGCAGCAGGTCCAGAATACGTACGATGGGAGTACACAGGAAAACCAGCGCCGCCTCGGCAATCCCCCTTTCGAGGTCGTCATAGCGGTAGCCCGTGTCGATTACATTCAACCCCTCGGCCGCATCCAGCGTCTCCTGCCTGCTGATGCCGACGATACTTCGCCCGATGCCCAGTCCCTTGAGCGCCACGCCAAGAGATCCGCCGATCAAACCGACACCTACAATGGCAATCGTCTCACCCGAAAACGGAGGATCATTGGCCATACCGTCATCCTCGGAAGAGCTGGCAAAAGCGTTTAAATGACATTCCGGACGCCGCAGGATTCCTGACCCGAACAACTTCAAATTCCATCAGCCAGTTCTTTGACAAACGCCTCGGACTCCTTCCACCCCAGACAAGGATCTGTAATGGATTTGCCGAACACGCCTTCATTAACGTTCTGAGCACCCTCAACGAGATAACTCTCTACCATCAACCCTCGGATCATGTCGTTCAATATCGCTGAACTCCGCCGGCTGCGGATCACCTCCAACCCGATCCTGGGCTGTTCACTGAACTGTTTGCCGGAATTGTTGTGATTCGTATCCACAACGACTGTGGCATTGGCAAGCTGCCGTTGACCGTAGAGTGCCGCCGCGTACATAAGGTCCTCGAAATGATAGTTCGGCATACTTCGCCCGTTAACGTCCACGGCCCCGCGAAGCACGGCGTGTGTCATTGGATTGCCGCCGGTGCTGACCTCCCATCCGTTATAGATGAAGACGTGTTGTATCTGCGAGGCGTGAATCGCGTTCAACATCACCGAGAGATCTCCTCCCGTCGGATTCTTCATCCCAACGGGGACGTCAACGCCGCTACAGGTCAATCGGTGTTGCTGATTCTCCACGGACCGTGCGCCGACGGCGATGTAGCTCAGCAGATCCTCGACGTACGGCAGGTTTTCGGGGTAGAGCATTTCGTCGGCAGCCGTCAGGTGGGACTCCCCGACCGCCCGGATGTGCATCTGACGGACCGCATAGATGCCTTCGGAAATGTCCGGCGCCTTCCGCGGGTCCGGCTGATGTCCCATGCCTTTGTACCCCTCGCCGGTCGTTCGCGGTTTGTTGGTATAGATGCGGGGAACCAGAACCAGCCTTTCCCGGACAGCCTCCTGGAGTTTCGCCAACCTGGACACGAACTCGCACACGGCATCTTCATCGTGCGCCGAACACGGGCCGATCACCAGCAGGAACTTATCGCTCCTCCGCTCGAAGATTTCCCTGATCTCGGCGTCGCGTTCCTCCTTTATCCTCTTCAGCCTTTTCGGCAGCGACATCTTTTCCAGTACGGTTTCCGGCGTGGGCAGCCTTGCGTTTTTATTAAAGGCCATTGTTCATCACCTCCGGTTTTTCGGGCGGCCGCCAATCCGGTTAACGGTTTCAGCCGGGCTCACGAACGCATTCAATAAGGTTTCGCGCCCCGCTTATTTTTCGTGGTTTTCCTGTGCGAGGCGCCTGGATTCATCGATAATCTGCTGAAAGATCCGTCGCGCCGCCTCGTCGTCCATGGGCCCCATATTCAGTTCAAGGATCCGGTTCAGGATCGACATCTCCCGTTCCGGCACGAAGATCGGTTGTTCAATTGCCCGTTTAATCCTGCCAATTTCAATGGCGCATCCGGCACGTCGATTCAGAAGCTCCAAAAGTTTCTGGTCCAGCAGGTCGATTTCTTTCCTCCAGTCGTCAAGATCCATCGGATGCTCCCTTAAGCGGTTGCGCCAGTTCTTCGACAAATGCCCCGATGTGCGAAACGAGGTCCGGATCTCCGTGCCGCTCCGCAATACGCCGCACGATTGCGCTGCCAACGACGACCGCATCCGCATAACCTGCAACCTCTCGGGACTGTTCGGGCGTCGAAATTCCGAATCCCACCGCTACGGGTTGAGAGGTATGTCGCCGGATGGCCGCCACCCTGTCTCCAAGCGTTTCCTCCAGACTGTCCCGTTCCCCGGTTACGCCCGTGCGCGACACGTAATACACAAATCCGCTGGTGTGAGACGCGATCCGTCGAATGCGTTCCTCACCGCTCGTAGGCGCGATCAGAAAAATCGTATCCATTCCCCGTTCCGACATCAGATCCTTGTAGTCTGCCGCTTCCTCGGGCGGAAGATCCAGCGCCAGAATGCCGTCCACCCCCGCTTCGGCCGCCCGGTCGACCAACCGCTTCAGACCATAGCGGTGCATCGGATTGAAATACGTAAACAGCACAATCGGTATCTCGGTCTCCTGACGCAGGTCGGCCACCAGATCCAGTACATCGCTGATGGACACCCGGTGCCGCAGGGCCCGTTGCGATGCCCGCTGGATCTCCGGCCCGTCCGCCAGTGGATCGGAGAACGGCACGCCCAACTCCAGAATGTCCACCCCGCGCCTTTCCAGTTCCGGCACAAGTTTCCGGGTGGTTGCCAGGTCCGGATCGCCCGCCGTAATATAGGCGACGAATCCGGTCTTTCGGGCTTTCCTCAACGCTTCGAACCGTTTCCCGATCCTTGTCATCAGGTCAACTCCGTGCTTCGATCCGATCCGGTGAACCAGACGGGCCGCTAGTCCAGGTACTTAGCCGCCTGCTGTACGTCTTTGTCGCCGCGACCGGACAGATTCACAACGATTACGGCATTCTTGCCCATTCCGGGCGCTGTTCGGGACACATGAGCGATCGCGTGCGCGCTTTCCAGTGCGGGAATGATACCCTCCGTGCGACTCAACAACTGAAAGGCCTTAAGAGCCTCGTCGTCCGTTGCGTACACATACTCGATCCGGCCGGCATCCCGCAGTAGACAGTGCTCGGGGCCGACACCCGAATAATCCAGGCCCGCGGAAACCGAGTGGGTCAGCGCGATCTGCCCGTCGTCGTCCTGCAGGAGGTAAATCCTTGCTCCGTGCAGCACCCCCAGATCCCCGCCCTGGAATCGCGCCGCATGGTCGCCGGAGGCGATTCCATGGCCTCCGGCTTCGACGCCAATCATCCGAACCTTCGAGTCCTCCAAAAAGGCGTGAAACAACCCGATCGAATTGCTGCCGCCGCCTACGCATGCAATCAGACAGTCCGGTAGCCGGCCTTCGGCCTGAAGGATCTGTTCGCGCGTTTCCACCCCGATTACCCGCTGAAAATCGCGCACGATCATCGGATAAGGATGAGGTCCCAGGACGGATCCGAAAATATAAAAGGTGTCCTCTACATTCGTCACCCAATCCCGGATGGCCTCATTGATCGCATCTTTCAGAGTCCTGCTTCCCGAATCCACGCCCGTCACTTTTGCCCCCAGGAGCCGCATCCGAAACACGTTCAACGCCTGCCGGTCCATGTCTTCGGTGCCCATATAAACCTCGCAGTCCATACCGAACATTGCCGCCACGGTTGCCGTCGCGACGCCGTGCTGACCTGCACCCGTTTCCGCAATGATGCGCGTCTTGCCCATCCGCCGGGCAAGCAGAACCTGGCCCATCGTATTGTTGATTTTGTGCGCGCCGGTGTGCGCGAGATCCTCCCGCTTCAGGTAGATTCTGGCGCCGCCCAGTTCGGCGGTCAGTCGCTGTGCAAAATAGAGTGGCGTGGGCCTTCCCACAAATTCACTGAGATAACGGTCCAGTTCCTCCCGAAAATCCCGGCGGTCCTTCGCGTTGCGGTAGGCCGCCTCCAGGTCCTCCAACAAGGGCATCAGCGTTTCCGGGACATATCGCCCGCCGTAGGGTCCGAAATGCCCCGCGGAGTCGGGCCAGGTCGGGTTGGATCCATCTGCCTTGAGACGTGCCATCGTTTCCATTCCGTTCAGATGTGGTGGCCAGGCGTATCGAGCTAGCAGTCCGTTGAAAAAGTCCATCCGGTCTGCTAGATATCCCGCATAACCTGATCGTAGAACGCCAGATAGCGATTGCGGTCGTCACCGTCCAGGAGCGCCATTGCCGAGCGGGGATGCTGGTTGTGCTGGCCCGTAATGTTGTAAGGAACGAGGGCCCCCCACGTCAATTCACCGCGCAATTTGACAAAATGGTCTTCCAGCAGCTTGTAGACGGGTCGAATCTTGAACTTGGGATTGCGCAGAAAACCGAGCAGCAGTTCAAGCGGGCAATTACCCGCGCCCCGTCCAAGTCCGTCCACCGTGGCATCAACGCGGTTGGCGCCCAGAATGAGCGCTTCCAGGGTATTGGCGAACGCCAGTTGCTGGTTGTTGTGCGCGTGAATGCCCACTTCCTTGCCCGTTCCACTGACGGCTTCCATATATTTCCGAATGAGCATATCCACCTGTTCACGGTACAGCGCGCCGAAACTGTCTACAACGCATATTGTTCCAACCGGCGTCTGTATCAGGACGTCGAGCGCCTGATCGATTTCAACCTCCTGCACCGTCGATATGGCCATAATGTTACAACTGGTTTCATAGCCTTTCTCATGGGCGTCGCAGAGCATTTCAACGGTTTCAGGGATCTGCTCGACATAGCAGGCTACGCGTACCATGCTAACCACGCTCTCGCTGGCCGGCAGGATGTCTTCTGCCCAATCGCTCTTGCCGGCATCGGCCATAATCGCGAGCTTCAGGCCGGTGGTTTCAGGGTCGTGATCGCCCGTTATCTTGCGGATATCTTCTTCGTCGCTGTGTCGGAAGGCCCCGAATTTCCCCGTGGGAAACAATTTCTTGGAGTTTCGGTACCCGATTTCCATATAGTCGACCCCTGCTTCAACGCAGGTTTCGTAAACGGCCTTCACGAAATCATCTGCGAAATGATGGTCATTCATCAATCCGCCGTCTCGAATTGTACAGTCCAGTACCTTGAGTTCCGGCCGATACGTAATCCAGGGTGCTTTCATGATAAGGAATCCTCTCTCTTGGTTTTCCAGCTGAGTCCCGCGTGTCCTGATTTGCATTCCGATACCCGTAAGCGGCCGCACACCCGCCCGTCAACTGTTCCAGTGCACCAGAAAGTAGCGGCGTTTGCCCCGGCGAACGATCAGGTATTTTCCGGCGAGTCTGTCTGAGGGTTCAAGGATCCGGCCCATATCGGTGCAACGCCGGCCATTGACATGAATCGCGCCGGATCTGATGTCTTCCCGCGCCTGGCGCATGGAAGTTGAAATGCGGACGTCTACCAGTAGATTCACCAGGCCCACTCCCGGAATGCCGTTGAGCGAATGAGATGGCACGTCGCTGAACCCTTCCTCTATCTCTTGCGCACTCAGATTTCGCAGGTCCCCATAAAACAGGGCCTCGGAAATCCGCCGCGCCCTGCCGGTGGCGGACCTGTCGTGTACGAACGTGGTCACCTCCTCGGCCAACACCCGCTGCGCTTCGCGCCTCTCCGGATGTTGTTCCACCTCCATTTCCAGATTTCGAATCGCACCCTCCGGGAGAAACGTAAACAGCTTCAGAAACTTCACGACGTCCCGGTCATCCGAATTAATCCAGTGCTGATAGAACTGATAGGGCGTTGTTCGTCTCGCGTCCAGCCAGACGGTACCGGATGCCGTCTTGCCGAACTTGGACCCGTCGGCTTTCTCCAACAGTGGAAACGTCAGCCCGTAAGCCTGCCCGCCCAGTCGACGACGGATCAGCTCGATTCCCGCCGTGATATTACCCCATTGATCGCTCCCGCCAATTTGCAGCTTGCATCCGCGCGTCCGAAACAACTCCATAAAATCGTATGCCTGAATGACCATATAGCTGAATTCGGTGAACGATATTCCGGAATCCAGCCGGGAAGCCACGGACTCTTTCGCCAGCATATAGCCCATTGAGAAATGCTTGCCCGTGTCCCTCAGGAAGTCGATCGCCTTGAGTTCGGAAAGCCAGCCCATATTGCTGACTACCTGCGCGGGATTGGTTGCCGTTTCGAAATCCAGGAACCTTGTCAGCTGTTCAGTCAGTTTCTCCGTATATGCCGCGATCACGTCGGGTGGATTCAGACTGCGTTCCTCCTTGCTGCCGCTCGGATCGCCAATCAGGCCGGTTCCTCCCCCGATGAGGCCGATTGCATGGTGTCCGGCCAACTGAAACCGCCGCAGTCCCAGAATGGGTATCAGGTTGCCGACGTGAAGGCTGTCCGCCGTGGGGTCGAATCCGGAATAGAGCGAAACCGGTCCACGGGCGAGCAACGCCTTGAGTCCGTTGGCGTCCGTTACCTGAAAAACATATCCCTGGAAGTTCAGATCTTTCAATATGTCCACTATGTTTGGCTCCGGATCGATTCGATTGATGTAGCGAAAATTCGCTGATTGCCGCAGATTTCTGCAATCTATCTCACGTTTGCAAAGCAGAGTGCCCCGAAGAATTCAGCGATTCTGTTGTGGTCCTTCCTGCCAGGCGCGGCCTCAACGCCGCTGCCGCAGTCCACGGCATACGGATTCACCATTCGGACCGCTTCCGCCACGTTTTTCGGATCGATCCCTCCAGACAGAATGATCCGACCGTGGGCCGAGGCCGCCCTGGCGACCCGCCAGTCAAATGTCTCTCCGGTGCCGCCGTACAATCCCTTTTTGGCCGTATCCAGCAGAAACGCGTTTACCGCATAGTGACTCAGGGACGCAGGGTCGAATCCGTCGCCGACCCGCAATGCCCGGATAACCGGAAACGGATATCCCAGACAATCGGCCGGCGTCTCGTCGCCGTGCAACTGGACCGCCCGGATTCCCGTCGACCGCACGATACTCAGGATTTCTTCCCTGGCCTCGTTCACGAAAACCCCTACGGGCATCACGAACGGCGGCAACTCCGACACAATTTCGCCCACACGGTCCGGATGCACGTAACGCGGGCTGGGCTCATAAAATATGAACCCCAGGGCGTCCGCGCCCTGTGCTGCCGCAAAGAGCGCATCCTCCGGATTCGTGATGCCACAGATCTTCACCCGAACCATGGGTTGAATCAGCCGCCTTCCTTTCCCAACAGCATTCGAAGCTTCCGGCCGACGTCGGGGTGTCGCATCAGATGTTCCCCGACCAGTACCGCATCCACGCCGGCATCCCTCAATCGGACCACGTGGTCTCTGGTCTCGATACCACTCTCGCTTACAATTACCAGGTCTTCCGGCAGGTGTTCGATCAGGTCGAAAGTGGTCTGCAGGTCTGTTGTAAAGGTCCTCAAGTCGCGGTTATTCACCCCCACAAGTTCCGCTCCCGCGTCAAGCGCCATCTTCGCTTCGTCTCTGGTATGCACTTCCACGAGTGCGCCCAATTTCGACTCCCTGCAATCGGCGAGCAGCCCTGCCAGTTTACGGTGCGAGAGCGCCGATACAATGAGCAGTACGGCAGACGCTCCGATTGATCTGGCTTCATGAATCTGATAAGGATCAACCACGAAATCCTTTCGGAGCAGCGGCAATTCCACGGCTTCGCTTACTGCCTTCAGACTGGCATTGGAGCCCTGGAAATACTTCACGTCCGTCAGCACCGAAATCGCCGACGCGCCGTTCACCTCGTAAGCCCGGCCGATTTCCACGGGATCGAAATCATCTCTGATCACTCCTTTTGACGGAGATGCCTTTTTGATTTCGGCTATGAGCGCGATATCCTCCGCGGCTGTCAGGCTGTCCAGAAACGAGTCCGGGTCACGGGCCAGGTCCGACCGCGTCTGTAACTCCTCGGGTGAGATCTTTTTTTTTGCCTCGGCCACGACACGCCGTTTATATGCTATAATCTCATCCAGAATCGTAGCCATGCTTCTCGTCTTTGTTAACGCCGGAAGAACTCCGGCCATCTCGTTCAAGGGGTACGTTCAGGGCGTGACCGGCGAAATCGCCCGATATCAATCGCCCTCTCCCGAGACGAGTTTCAATTTTTCCAGTTTGTCCATGGCACGCCCCGAATCCACGGTCTCCCTGGCCAGTTCCATACCGGACGTCAGATCGTTTGCGGCGCCTCCCGCTACAATGGCGGCCGCAGCGTTCAACAGGACAATGTCCAGCCGCGGACCGGGCTCACCATGCAGCACCCTGCGCAGGATCGCGGCGTTGGTCTCCGCGTTGCCTCCTGCCAGATCGCCGGCCGAAGCCCTCGCGATGCCCATGTCTTCGGGCGTAACTTGATACGTGGACACGGTTCCGTCTTTCAACTCGCTCACCCGCGTTGGTCCGGTTGTGGTGATCTCGTCCAGTCCGTCCAGCCCGTGTACCACAAACGCCCGCTCCGATTCCAATGTACGCAACACCTCGGCCAGCGTGTCGGTCAGCGATTGACCATATACCCCTATCAGGTGCCGGGTTGCGCCTGCAGGATTGGTCAGCGGCCCCAGAGCGTTGAAAACCGTGCGCACGCCGACCTCGCGTCTCGGTCCGATCGCATATTTCATAGCGCCGTGCAAAGCCGGAGCAAACAGAAACCCGATGCCCAACTCATCCAGGCACCGCACCACCGTCTCGGGCGATGCTTCGATATTTACTCCCAGTTCCTTCAAAACATCCGCACTGCCACACAGGCTGGACGCCGCACGGTTCCCATGTTTGGCCACGCACAGCCCCGCGCCAGCCGCCACAAAGGCCGCCGCCGTCGATATATTGAACGTTCCGGACCCATCGCCTCCCGTGCCGCAGGTATCAACCACCGTGGCATGTCGCGTTACGACCCGGGTCGCCTTCTCACGCATCACCCCGGCGGCGCCCGCGATCTCCTCAACGGTTTCCCCCTTGACACGCAGAGCCACCAGAAACGCGCCGATCTGCGCGTCCGTCGCATCACCCGACATGATCTGGTTCATCACTGCTGTCATCTCGTGACGCGGCAGATCCCGACCCTCAATCAGCCTTCCAATCGTATCCTGTATCGCCATAGCCGTCTCCCCAACTTTCAAACAGAGAACCGGGCCAGCTTTCCTCTTCCCGGATTTATCCCTCCAGAAAGTTCCTCAATAGCAATTTGCCCGCTGCCGTCAGGATCGACTCCGGATGAAACTGCACCCCCTCAACCGGATATTTCCGATGCCGCAGTCCCATGATAATGCCGTCATCTGTCTGCGCGGACACCTCGAGACAGTCCGGCAGGCTCTCGCGTTCGACCATCAGGGAATGGTATCGCGTCGCAACGAAGGGCTGTGGCAAATCACTGAAAATCGTACGTCCGTCGTGATAGATCTCGGATACCTTCCCATGGAGTATGGCCGGAGCCCTTACGATGGCGCCGCCGAAGGCCTGTCCGATGCACTGATGCCCCAGACAGACACCCAGCATTGGAATCTGCCCGGTAAACCTCCGGATCAATTCCACGGAGATTCCTGCTTCGTTCGGCGTACACGGCCCAGGCGAAATTACCACCTTATCCGGTTCCGACGCGTCGACCCTGTCCAATTCGATCTGATCGTTTCGAAACACGTCCATCCGAGCACCCAACTCGCCCAGGTACTGAACCAGATTGTAAGTGAACGAATCGTAATTGTCGATTACCAGAATCATAGGTCAATTGAACGTGATCGTTGAAGGATGGCATCATAATGCCCGAATGGGCATTTTCATCTGGCAACTAGCGTTCTGGGACAGGACACTAGAGAGCACCTTCCGCCAATTCCACGGCTTTAAACAACGCCCTTGCTTTATTCACAGTTTCCTGGTGCTCGTTCTCCGGCACGGAATCGAATACAATTCCTCCACCGGCCTGGACGTAGGCTTTGCTGCCTTGCAATACCATCGTACGAATGGCAATGCAGGTGTCCATATTGCCCGAAAAGTCGATATAGCCAACCGCACCCGAGTACGGTCCACGGCGTGTGGGTTCAAGTTCGTCGATAATTTCCATGGCGCGGATTTTTGGCGCGCCGGAAACCGTACCTGCCGGATAACAGGCGTAAAGCGCATCCAGGGCATCCACGCCGTCTTTAAGATACCCTTGAACATTGGACACAATATGCATCACATGAGAATAACGCTCGATCGTCATCTGTTCCGTTACCCGGACCGTATCGTAACGGGATACCCGCCCCACGTCGTTCCGGCCCAGGTCTAGAAGCATAATGTGTTCGGCACGTTCTTTTTCGTCTGCCAGCAAATCCGCCTCGAGTGCGGAATCCTCCGCGTCCGTAGCCCCCCGCCACCGGGTGCCCGCAATTGGCCGCACTTGTACGACGCCATTCTCGACCCTGACCAGTAGTTCCGGCGACGCGCCGATAAGCTGGAGTTCTTTCAGGTTCAGATGGAACATGTATGGAGACGGATTCACCGTGCGAAGCGCGCGGTAGATGTCCAGTGACCCTACGGTTATATCGGTCTCGAAACGCTGGGAAAGTACGACCTGAAAGATATCGCCCGCCACGATATATTCCTTGCATCGCCGCACCTTTTCCAGGAATTCGGACCGCTCCGTGTTCGACCGGATCGCGCGCGCGCCTCGTGGGGGCGCACGTTCAGTAACGCCGTTCGCGGGAATCGGCCCGCGCAGGTTCCGTTCCAGAACATCGATTCGCGCCTCCGCTTCCCGGTAATTCTCTTCAATATCCCCGGATGTATGCACGTTTGAAATCAGATGGATCTTTTGCCGGACGTTGTCGAAGCCAAGAAGCGTATCGTAGAAAAGCAATACGACGTCAGGTAGCCCGCGGTCATCCCGCGTGCTGTCCGGAATATTCTCAACCAGCCGGATTGCGTCGTAGCCCACGTAGCCCACAGCCCCTCCGGTAAATCTGGGAAGTCCCTCCAATTGCGCTGATCGGTATTTTTTCAGCAGACGCCTGAGTTCGGCAATTGGCGACCCTTCATATACACGAACCTCGCCCAGATTCAGATCCTCCACCTCTATCCTGGATTTCCACGACCTGAACGCAAGAAACGGTTCCACTCCCAGGAAAGAATAACGCCCGATATTCTCTCCGCCCTCCACGCTCTCAAACAAAAAGCTGTAGGGACTCCTCTGCCGGAGTTTAAGGTAGGCCGATACCGGGGTTTCCGTATCTCCCAGGATTTCCCTGGAAATCGGGACCAGGCCTCGGCCTTCGGCCAGCGGTTTCAAAGTTTTAAAATCGGGGGTGTTCAAGCGTTTCATCTGGCTGCCAAAGATATTTTCAGGAGTCGTCAAACAGAAATCGGCTTTCCATTGCGCCGGACGAGCGGTTGCTAGCCAGCCGGCCAGGACCGGCGCCCTATCGCATCACGGTCAAACAGTCCGTTGAGAACGTCCATCCGGGATGAATCGGCGGATGAATGGTGACATATTTCCGGGACGGGACACCTCACCTCGCCTGCAGAGCGACTATATCAACGGACTGTTAAGGTTTCGAATGGATAAAAAAAAACCGTGAGCAGATGCCCACGGCGCATTTCCCGATTCTGTCAACGGTTTACTCGCGTGGGCAGACATGACGTTCCGCAGCCTCCCGGTAATACCACCGGTAGGAGCGATAAAAATATCCACGCCGGGAAAACCTGTTCCGACCGAGATCCATCGCTTCCGTTCCTCTCATGATCCAGGTTCCAGCCGTTTTCGTTTAGACGCCTCTTTACGCCGAACGGCAATAGGAACCGTTTAACATTAAACAATCATATCGCGGGTGTCAAGAAAATTCCAAATCTGAATTAATTCAAACACCTGGATGAACAGGATGGGCAGGATAGGAAGCTGTTTTGAAACTACCGGTGAGTTCCCGAGCGCGAGCGAAAAAGTGGTGGTCAAGGCGGGAAAATCCGCCCCTATCTTAAAGATAAGGGTGGATTTGACCAACGCCGACCGGCGCTTTTGCAGCCGCGCGAAGACCATTGGGGGTTTTAAGACAGCTTCTAAGATCCGGAAAGCAGAAAGAAACCCGTCAATCCTGAGTATCTGCGATGCGGGCCTTGCGATCGTATCTTCCGCCCCTGTAAAGCCGCCTTTCATTCCCGTGGACGTCTTTGGCCTGAACCCGGTCCCGGATCCGGGTATGGCCGAAAATAAACCGGTATCCGTTCACCCTCTCCCAACGTACAACTGCCCCACGGGCAAAACGATTGCCTCAAGCATGTTGACGTGGAGCGGCAGCGTGGCCATTGTCACCGCAGCCTGGGCCAGCTCATCCACCGTCATCATGGGTTCATCGTCCGTTGGCGCGTCGGATTCGTCACGACGTTCCACCAGGGTATTGCCGGGGTGCAGGCAGGAGCAGACGATCCCGTGGTTCCGGCCGTCCAGCGCCGTGGCATGGGTCAGGCCCGTGATGCCGAATTTGCTCGTGCTGTACGGAGCGGAACCTGGACGAACCCGCTGAGCGGAAATGCTGCCTATATTGATGATCCGACCACCGCCCTGTTTTTTCATAATGCGAAACGCCGCCCGCGTGCACAAAAAGGGACCGCGCAGATTTACGGCCATTGCCCAATCCCAGGCGGATGCTGAAAGTTCGTCGATAGGTCCCCCGTCGAATGCCGCCGCGTTGTTGACCAGAATATCCACCCTCCCGAACCGTTCCATCGTTTGGGTAAACACGGCCTCCACCTGCGATTCGTCGGTGACGTCGGCGGGTGCGACCAGCGCCTCCACGCCCTCCGATCTGATCTCTTCCGCCGCAGATTCGAGCTTATCGATTGTTCTGGCGGTCATCACAAGATCCGCGCCTTCTTTCGCCAGCGCCCGCGCGATGCCCTTTCCGATGCCCTGGTTTCCGCCGGTTACCAGCGCGACCTTACCCTGGAGTCTTGTCATTGCATTCAGTCTCCCAGCAACCCTTCACCTGTGAGGAAGGAAAAATTGGCGTCCTGTCCCGGAAATACGCTCATATGTTACATTGGCGGCACGCGGGCTGTCAAGTGGCGTCTGTAGCGGGTTGATTCAGCCGGGGCATTGGGTATATTCTGTGTGACGTCGAATCAAAGACCGACGCGCAATCCCGGCGTGTAACGACCAACTGCAGTGGCGTCCGGCAGGTGGGTCTTTGGTTGAATGAACGCCGCCTCCGATCGCCGTTTCACTCGTTTCAACGGGCTGCTAAGCAGAGGCAAACAGGATGGACACTCCAACGCACGGCCTGGTTGGCCGTCTGGTTGCACGATCCGTATGGCCGAAGGACCGGGGCCTTGTGAATCTGGTTACCGTCACCAGTGTATTGCCCGACGTGGACGTGTTCCTGTCCGGCAGCGCCCTCGACAGCCTGCAGACGCACCGGGGGATGACACATTCGTTTTTCGGTGCTGCAATCGGCGCCCTCGCCGTGGCGTGGGTTGTCCGGCGATTCATACTCAAGGATGTACCGTTTCTCAAGCTCTACGCCGTCGCACTTTCCGGCCTGTCGCTGCATATTCTGTTCGATCTGGTCACCTCCTACGGGACAATGATCTTCATGCCATTTTCCAGGTATCGGGCGCTGTTTGACGTACTGTTCATTATCGACCCGTACCTGGATCTGATTCTGATCGCCGGCCTGGTTCTCGGCTGGAAGGGATGGGGAGAACGGGGGTACCGCCTGGGCACGGCGGCGCTTGCCGCCTATATGGCGATCAATATCGCCATTTCGGCTACCGCCTTCCTTTACATGGACCGCTGGGCAACCGAAAGGGGCTTGACGGCCATAGCCGCCGTTCCAGTGCCTTTTTCACCGCTGCACCGGCGAGGAATCGCATTCGGAGAGGGAGAATGGCACGAGGTGCCCGTGTCACTGTTTTCAGGGGTAACCGGGACGCCGGAGACGTTTCGTTCGGCGCTTGACGAGCCTCGTCTGGAGCGCTTGTGGGACCGGCGGGACGGGCAGATTTATCGCTGGTTCGCGCGTTTCCCGGCGGTGTCGGCGTCCGGTGAGAACGGCCGCACGTTTTTGATTCACGATTTGCGGTTCGGGATTCGGGCCGACGGCCTGGGCTGGCTGGGATCGCTTGCCTTGCGGATGGCGCTGGATCACAATCCGGCGTTTCTGGAAAGGAGAGCATTTACCCTGCGGGTCCGGCTGGACGAACAGGATCGCTTAATGGAAGTGATTTATTCCGGAGGAGCCGTTGGTCGCGATCGGGAAAATTGAGGAAAAGCTGTCCCTATCGTGCGAGGGGGGCCGGCGGCGTCTGGGCTTGTTGGGCGGGCCGCGCTTCAAGCAAGTTGTCCACAATGCGAAAGCGTATGGGGCGCGTCATCCAGACCGCGACGGGCTTGTCGTTCTGAAGGGCAGGTCTGAAGACAAACCGGTAGACGGCTTCCAGCGCGGACGCGTGAAATATCCGGGGGCCTTTCAAGATCGAGGCCTCTTTGACCCGTCCGTCCGTACCAACGGCGAATTTGACAAACACAACCCCTTCGAGTCCGGCCTCGTGGGCGTTTCCGGGGTAGATGGGCAGGACCTCGCGCACCAGTACGGGTTCTTTCGAGACGGCCCAGAAATCTACAGCTTCCTCGTCCAGCTTCCGGTCCGGATCGCCCAGCGTATCATCGACTTGAAGGTTGGCGAGAAAGTCAATGTCCGACTTCTCGTCTTCCACGGTGTCAACGACGGCCACGCCGTCCGGGTCACCTGCGCCCAGGATCACTTCTTCGGCTTCGGGTTTTGGGGCCTGAGAGGTCTCGGGGATGTCTTCCAATGTAATGATAACAGGCGCCGTGTAGGATGACTTGCTGCGAAATTCATATTTCGGAAAGACGAGGCACAGAACGGCGAGGAGAATTGAGGAGAGGACAACCGAAACGCCAAAGGTCTTTGGATAGCGGCGCTTGAGGTCAACATCGGGACTCTTGGTGCGCACAGTGAACGGGGCGATCCACGGGGGTGACAACGGAGGGGGGTAGTGAATACGCTCCTGGAAAAACCCGAGCCTTTGACGGCGCAGGGAGTTGAAGGACGCGAACGCCATACCGATTTCTCAAGAGAATAAATCCCGGCGTATGCGTGTACGGAATACGACCGGGATATTCTTTCTTTCCCGCGATTGGCCGTGCTTCCTCGGTCCGCCCCGTATGAGAAATATCACACTTGTGCATTGGTCTGAATATTTCAGTGAGCCGTAAAAGGCGCGGATTTTCAGTCGGTGGGAATCCCACCTGACAATTGTCGCTCCAGCCAGACAGGTCGGAAGTAACCGGCATGGAGACGCGGGCAATGAAATCTTCAGGACCGTCGGTTTAGAGGGGTGCCCGGCGAGCATGCAGGCGCCCGGTATGGGCGGGTCTCACAGCTTGATCAGAGCGGCGAGAATGCCCGCCAGCGCCACCATCGTCGTAATAAGCCAGGTGAAACGGGATCCAATGAGTTCATTTGTCCGGTCAATGCGCTTATTGGTTTCGTCAATGCGCTTATTGTTCTCGGCGATCTGCTGGCGGAGGTCTTTGACGTCTTCACGCAGCTGGAGGCGCAGGTCCTGCAGATCTTCGCGCAGATAGGCGACTCCCCAATGGGTGTTGTCCGGGGCAGGAGCAGATTGAGGATCTGTCGATTCGGCCATTATTCCGCACTCGAACGAACGGTTAGCAGTCCGTTGATAAAGTCGCTCTGCAGGCGAGGCCGAGTCATTCGGCCACAAGGGCCAGACGCCTGTCCGCGTGCGTACACACAGGCAGGCAGCCCGGATGGACTTTTTCAACGGGCTGTTAGCGTTGGCTTCGCGAACAAGCGCGCCGTTGATCGCGCATGACGAAATATACGGACTTGATCGTGATCCCGCAACCGGCTTTACCGGCCGGACAGCGGACGGTGGCAAGCGATCATTAAACTGCGGCGATTTTAACTCATCGACGCCTGCGACTCGCTTCAAGGTTTTTCAGGATAACGCCTTACCGTGTCCAGAGGACGCCTGACGGGTTCATCTCCGTTGAACGGGTGTCGAAGATAGGAGTCGGCTTCGTCGTGCACGCCCCATACGTTTTCATATTTTCGCACGCGGCGGTAATGGCGGACTGCGTTTTCCCGGTCGTTACGCAGGTCGGCCAGTTTGCCCAGAATGAGATGTGCGGGGCCAAGCAGCCAGCTCTTTCTTGTGGCATCCGCGGTATAGATTTCCAGACGTTCGATTGCCGTGTCCGCGTTGCCGGTGAGATAGTGACCAAAGCCTTCGATAAAGTCCAGTTTGGTACGCGACCAGCGGTTCAGGTTCCAGTCTCGCTCTTCAGCCAGGAGACGGATCGATCGCGCGGAATCGATCAGAGCCCGGCGGTGATCCTGCCTGCCCTGGACAGTGAGCCCGAAGAGCGCGTCCAGGTAACGGATACGGTAGTCCAGGCTGTGGGGGTAGCGCAGGTGCAGATCTGCAAAACGACACCGGGCGTCTCCATAGTCCTTCTCGTAATAGAGGGCGATGTAGGCACGGCTGGATACGGCATGCCGCTGGGTGTAGATGCCCTCACGGGCAACCCGCTCCAGGCGTTCGAGCCCGCGTTTCCGGTCGCCGTCGGGCAACGAAAGGAGCCGGCTTACCATCCTTAGGAAACGGGGCTGGCGGGCGGCCACGTACTCTGCGAGGCCCAGTCCGAAATGGGCGTCAGCGAGGTTTGGATTCAAACGGATGGTTTCCTTGAGGAAGTCCCGGGATTTCAGGCCGTGGAGTACGCCGTCTATGGGACTGCCGTGGATGAGCGCCAGGCCCGCGCGCAGGCCATAGGCCTTTCCAAGAAGGAAGACCATCTCCGCATCGTTGTTGTCATTCTTGAGAGCACGTTCGGAGAGTTTGATGGCGCGTCCGGTCAGATGGTCGACGGAATCGACAAACCGTTCGCCGTTTGCCAGAAGCATGCTTTCGTTCCAGTACGAAAGTGCCTTGCCCAGATAGCCCTCGGGGCGTTCAGGCTCCACGGAGATGAGTGAATCGAATATGGCGTGGGAGAGGGCATAGCGTTCGTCGAGCATATAGTCGATACCCTTGCGGACGGCATTCTGCCTGGGGGTATGCACGCGGGAAGCGTGGACGATGCCGTAAAGACCGGGAAAGAGCATTGTCCATGTCAGAATTATAAGGATCAGGCGCGGAAACATGGCGTTAATCGCCGGAGAGAATCGATGGGGTGCGGGTCCACTCAAGATGGGATTCGCACCAGGCGGAGATAGAGAGCAGGCGGACTTCGGCGAAGGGGCGAGCGACGAGTTGGATGCCGGCGGGCAGCCCGTCGAGCGTACAGAAGGCCGGCAGGACGGTCGTGGGAAGGCCGGCGTAGCTCCAGGGGCTGTTGAAGGCAGGGTTGCCAGTGGATGTCAGACCCGAAGGCGCCGGCGTTGGCGTAGCAGGGGTGAGGAGCAGGTCCACGCCTTCGAACGTAGCGAGGATCTCCGACTTGAACGCAATCTGGTGGCGTCTCGCCCTGGCGTAGTCGACTGCGCTTGCGGCGCGTCCCCTTTCCATGATTTCGCAAAGGCCGGGCGGGAAGGCGTCCCGGTGGGCGTCGTATCGCTCCCCGTGGACGCTTGCCGCGCCAACGGCGAGCAGCAGCGCGTGATTCTCGTGCAAATCCTCAAAGGATCCGGGCATTTGCACTTGGGTGAATTCAGCGCCCGCGGAGGCCAGGCGCCCTACGGCGTCGTCCGTCGCCGCACGCATAATTTCGTCGGTGTATTCAGGAAAGTATGTACGGATAATGCCGATTCGGGGCGGACGCGTCAACGGGTCGATGCGGAATTCACCGGCAGGAACGTCGGCGCAGAGTGGATCCAATGGATCTTTGCCGGCCAGGCACTCCAGAATGACGGCTGCATCGGCGACTGAGCGTGTGAACGGCCCCGGATGATCCAGTTCATAGCTGACGGGCAGGATCCCGTAAAGACTGATCCGGCCAAAGGTGGGTTTGAGACCCACGAGGCCGCAGTACGCGGCGGGACGACTGATGGATCCGCCGGTCTGGGAACCCAGGGCTGCGGGACACATACGGGCCGCGACAGCGGCGGCGGAACCGCTGCTGGAGCCGCCGGGGGTATGATCGGGGTTCCATGGGTTCCTGGTTTCCGCCGGATCGAAACATGCAAAGGGCGTGGTAACCGTTTTGCCGGGGATGACCGCCCCGGAGCGGCGCAAACGGGCAACCACGGTTGCGTCTTCCTTCGGCGCCACGTTGTAAAGGTGTCTTGCTCCGGCGGCGGTGGGCAAGCCCTTCGTGTTGATGATGTCCTTAATCCCCACCGGAATTCCGTGCAGGAGACCGCGGTACCGGCCGCGGGCGAGTTCCTCCTGAAGACGCCGTGCGCGATGCTCGGCCCCCTCCCGGTCGACGTTGACCCAGGCGCGCAGGCGGTTGTCGAGGGCGTCGATCTGCGAAAAACAGGCGTGCAGAAGCTCCAGGGGAGAAAGACGGCCCGCCCTGATTTCCGCTGCGGCCTGCGTTATGGTAAGGGTATGCGGCATGGGTAAATTGCATATAGATTGAAAAGCGGGTAAGTTATACTCAGACGGACCCGATTCCTTTCGCCGAACGTCGAAGATAGCTCTGAATCGGAAACCTGTCCAGAAATTTCCACCGACGCAGGAGGTTGGAACGTCCGCCTTCTCCGCTGCGCATGGCGATATTCAACATGGTCATTCTTACGAGATCATGGTAATATGGGTTTTGGGGGGAGGGGTCTCTCGATACCGGGAATCCCTTCGCGGCGAGCGCCGCGATATTGCGTTTTTCGAGGGTTTGCCAACTGCGAATCTATATAAGGTATAACTCAACCGAAAGACCACAAGATAATGTAAAACAGTATATTAGGACAAACTTACCCTTGACTAAAAAAAGACAATGGCTTATCTTTCAATTGCTTTCAGCAGGCATTCGTTTGAGACAACCCTTCTTCCGGCTTCTCTCGGGCCGATACCCCAGCGGCCGTTGTCCGAGTTTGTCGGATCCGGATTCCTTCCGTCCCCCCGAAACTGTATATTCAGGCGTTTCGGTCCGTTTAAAAAGCCCGGAAACAGGAGACGTTCGCGGCAGCCGGATTCCAGTGGCGGAATCACCTCTCCACGGCTGTCGGATGAACCTGTTTTCCGGGCTTTTTTGCTCTTCATACCGCGGCAAATTTCGGGTCTGAATTCCTTGCGCGTCGTTACGGATCCGTTGGTGGTGGCGACTATCTGTGATACGGTTCGCCGCGGCTGATCTTAAATGCCCTGTAAATCTGTTCAAGGAGTACCAGACGTGCAATCTCGTGCGGAAAGGTGAAGGAGGAAAGCGAAAGGCGCCAATCGGCACGCCGGATTACATCGGAGGATAGGCCGGAGGGGCCGCCGATTGCAAACGCGATTCGGCTGGTGCCCTCAATTCCGATTCTGCGGATACGTTGGGCGAGGGCGTCGGAACTGCATTCATTTCCGGCCGGATCCAGGACGACAAGGTAAGCGTTTTCCGGCAGGCGGCGGAGGATGCGTTCGCCTTCTCTGCCAAGGCCGCCAGGGGTGGCGCCAGTCCTCGAAGCTCGCTCCTCTTTCAGTTCGACGTGCTCCAGGCTTGCGTATCTCCGGATGCGATTGATATAGTCCGACACGCCTTCTCGCAGGTAAGGTTTGCGGCATTTGCCAACCGCCAGCAACGTGATCTGCATGGGATTATGATAAGGATAAGACCGGATTTACACAAGGGGCTTGTTCCGCGCTCTCAAAACGGGTATTTTATCTGCGTCAACAACCGGATTTCGGCAATCTATTTCCGGGACAAAACATTAGAAAGTTGCTATGCTTGACTTTTTTGTGGGTGCGCCGTAGATTTCGTGGCTCCGATACCGTCTTGCGAGAAAGGGTCTGTGTCGTGATGCGCCTGCTGAAAATAACGCTCCCCGCTTTCCTGTGGGTCACAATCGCCGGAAGTTCGTGGGGGACGGTGCCGACCATGCCCGTCGAAGAGCTCAGGAGAGGCATGCGCGGTATCGGCCGGACGGTCTTCCAGGGCACGCGGATCGACACGTTTCAGGTCGAAATCCTGGGTGTGCTCCACAACGCGATCGGGCCGCACAGCGACCTGATACTCGCACGGCTGTCCGGCGGTCCCCTGTCGAATACAGGGGTGATTCTGGGGATGAGCGGCAGCCCGGTTTATATCGATGGCAGGCTGGTAGGTGCGGTATCGTATCGAGTCGGCGCCTTTGCCAAAGAGCCCATCGCGGGGATAACGCCAATTGCGGCAATGGTCGACCTGTTCAACCGGCCGTCCGCACCTCAGGGCGTCAGCTCGGCGGCCCGACTGACGGAAGCCGGCGTGCGTCGTCTGGGCGATCTGACGGGGATGAATGCGGCTGAGTTGACGCCGGTCAGCCTGCCTGTCGTGATCTCCGGATTCGCACGACAGGCCGTGGCTGAATTCCGGCAGGAATTTTCAAGGATGGGATGGACGCCGGTTCAGGGCGGTGGTGTAATGGATCCTGGTCTGCCTTCGGGTGCGTTCGAACCGGGGGCCGCCCTGGGTGTGCAACTGGTACGTGGTGATCTCAGCGTTACCGGAATCGGGACGCTGACCCACCGCGACGGAGCCCGCGTTGTCGGTTTCGGGCATTCAATGATTTTCGGCGGCGCCACGGCGTTGCCGATGACGGCAGCCTATATTCACGAAGTGCTGCCCAGTCAATTTGCGTCGTTCAAGCTGGGTGTGGCCGGGAAAACCATGGGCGCCATCGTTCAGGACCGCGCGCCCGGGATAGCCGGTGCCATCGGCCTCGACGTGGACATGATGCCTGCGAAGATCAATTTGCGTTCTCCGGGCAAACAGGCACAGTTCCGGATGGAGGTCCTGCGAAACCGCGATCTCAGCCCCACTCTGTTGAGAATGGCTGTATTCAGCGCGATGATATCGTCCGAGAAGCTGTCGGGAGAGGTAACGGTGAAGTCCCGTGTGCAAATTGACCTGAACGGACGTCCAACGGTGGAGATCGATAACGTCTATGCCGGCCCGCTGGGGCTGGGTAATGCCGTGCTGGGGGTCACCACGCCGCTTGCAAGGCTGATCCGGAATCCATTTGAGCCGATTCAGATCAAACGGGTGACCTTCGACCTGGATGTTGAAGCCGAGCGCGCGCACACCGCCCACATCAAGTCAATTGGTTTGCAGAAGACATCCTTCCAGCCTGGCGATACGGTTCGCGTCACAGTTTCTTTAAGGCCCTATTGGGGCGGGCTGGAGGACGTGCAGGAAGCGCTGGTCATTCCGAATAAGACACCGGGCGGCAGGCTGATTCTCAGGGTTTCAAGCGCATCCGCGCACGGTAAACAGGAGGCCAAGCGAGCGCCGGGTGAATACGACGCCAGAGACCTGGACCATCTTATCCGCCTGTTGGGACGGGAGGGCCGGAACAATGAGATGGTCGTTGAGCTGCTGTCCGGCGCCCGTGGAGTGACGATTGAGGGACGGGAGGTGTCAAGGCTGCCGTCCTCGGTGCTTTCCGTACTTCAGTTTTCCCGTTCGTCGGACGCGGTAAAACAGGTTCGGCAGACGGTCGTGCAACGGGCTCGAATTCTCACGGACTATGTGCTTTCCGGGAGTCAGGTCGTCGTACTGAACGTCAACAGGAAACGGAACGGCGTCATCTTTGCGGAGGGTGGAAGCGCTGGCGGTAAAGGGAAATAGCGAACCCCGTGATCGCCAGACGTATCCCGTAACGAAGGCGTCGCGCACCCCATTGGCGCGCCCGCAACCGTTGGACCGCACGCTGCCTGGCGTGGGAAACCGAAAAAGAAACGACGATACATTTAAGGATGGGTGATGAGGCTGTTGGATAACGAAAACGGACATGCGGCGCATCGCGTTTTGTTTTTCGGCCTTTGTTTCGTTCTGAACTGCCTGCCGGGTTCGTCAGACGGCGTCCAGCCGATCGTTTGGCGCGACCATTCCCAGAAAGCGTTTGCCAGGGGTGAAGCCGACGGCGTCTCGATCACCAGAGAGGGCATGGTGTTGCTGGCGCCGGAGCTGCAAGCCGCAGCGGATACGGGCGAAGAATTCGTGTGGGCGCTCGCTGAGGGGCGCGGTGGCCGATTGTATATTGCTACGGGCAACAGCGGAAAGATCTTCGCGTATGACGGCGCTGGCGAACCGGAGCTTCTCTTCGATACCCCCGAGTTGTCCATCTTCAGTCTCGCCGTTGGACCGGCCGGGACGCTCTATGCCGGCTCCTCCCCGGACGGGATTGTATACAGAGTTGTTCCGGGGAAAGATCCCGAGACGTTTTGTCGAACAGGAGACGAACACGTCTGGGCATTGGAGTTGGATGGACAGGGAGGCCTGTACGCGGCCACCGGCGGCAGACACGGACGCATCCTGCGTATTTCCGCGGCCGGAAGGGTCGACGAGGTCTATAAGAGCGAAGACCACAACGTGGTTTCGATGATTCGGGACGCCGACGGCCAGGTGTACGCTGGTACGGATCAGAGCGGTCTCGTCTACCGGGTCAATGCAACGGGACGAGTTGAAGTGCTGTACGATGCGGCGGAAGCTGAAATTCATGCGCTTGCGATGGGCCCCCGAGGAGTTCTGTTCGCGGGTGCGATGTCCAAGCGTTCCAAGGGGAGTGGAAAGGGCGGATCACAGCCGGCCGCCAAGGGTCAGGGGTCCTCGTCATCGCAACATGCTTCCGTGTTGTATGCCATACGGCCATCGGGTGCGACGGTTCGTCTCTGGCAGGTGGATGAGCCGATGCTTCTGGCATTGGACGTCGACGATCGGGAAATTACCGCGCTGACGGGAGACAGTGGAAGCATCTATCGCGTTGACCTGAATGGTCGGGCAACCCTGTTGACTCGTCTGAAAGACGTGCAACCGTGGGCATTCTGCAGGTCCGGTTCCGGAGAGATCTGGATTGGAACCGCGGGTGCTGGCAAAGTGTACCGGTTGGGAAAGGCTTACACGCGTGAAGGCAGGTTGGAATCCAGGGTGAAAGATTTCTTCCAGGTCTCCAGGTGGGGTAAGATCAGGTGGGATTCTGAATCCGCCCGGGATGCGTCGATCCAATTCCGGACGCGGTCGGGAAACAGCGAAAAACCGGACAATACCTGGAGCGAATGGTCGTCAGTTGCTCAGGGTGGCCAGATCTCCAGTCCGCCTGCCCGTTTCCTGCAGTATAGGGCGGAGTTGAGTTCGGTAACGGGCGCGGCCACACCGATGATTCGAGTAGTGAGTCTGGTGGGCCTCCAGGAAAACATGGGTCCGCAGGTGCTTGCACTCGTCGTCTCGCCCCTTGATGCCCAGGGTAACGGAACTGCGCCTCAGGACGCCGGAAAGGGAAGGCAGGCACCCGGTAACGCGAGGGGCGTCTGGAGAATCTCCTGGAATGCCGCAGACGCTAACGACGACCGACTCCTATACGCGTTGTATTATCGGGGTCGCTCCGAGAAAGAGTGGAAACTCCTGGAGGAGAACCTGCTTGCCACTTCCTACGACTGGCAAACCGAGTCTGCCCCTGAAGGTACGATGCTTGTCAGGGTGGTGGCGTCGGACCGGCTCGCCAATCCCGAGGAACTCGCGCTGGTTGGCGAAA
This sequence comes from Candidatus Latescibacterota bacterium, assembly GCA_963662665.2. GTDB lineage: Bacteria > Latescibacterota > UBA2968 > UBA2968 > JAAXHE01. Next base: position 140,543 of record CAXXJS010000010.1, on the reverse strand, counting down.
AGGTAAGCGAGCCGTTCGATCTTGACCACACGCCACCCTCCGTGGCACTTCAGATACGGGCGGCTTCGGGCGGGTCCATCGTCGTCGAGGGATCGCTGAACGACGCTGCGAGCCCGCTATGGAAGGCGGACTATGCGGTAAATTCCGGAGACTGGAAGGTGGTTTTTCCTGTAGATCAGATATTCGATTCCAGGACCGAGACCTTGCGTTTTGAGATCCCAGATCTCACTGCGGGAGAATACACGGTGGTCGTCCGCACGACCGATGCACTGGGTAACGTGGGGGTTGGCAAGGCTTCTGTGGACGTGGAGTAGAGACCTTCCGCATTTCGGGATTTCCGGTCCCGGCGACACCGGGTGGTATATGACGGACGTGGACAATATGCGGCTGGCGTTGTCTTTGGCTGAAAAAGGACGCGGCCGGGTACGGGACGGTGCGCTGGTGGGCGCGGTGGCGGTCCGGAACGGACAAATTGTCGGAAAGGGTTATTATCCTGAATCCGGAAAGCCACACGCCGAGGTCTATGCGCTCGACGGCGTGGCGGACGGAACGCCGGACGTCACGCTCTACGTGACGCTAGAACCGTGTGTCCATACCGGCCGGACCCCGCCGTGTGTCGATTTAATTATAAAAAGAGGGGTTGCGCGGGTCGTGTGCGGAATGGTGGATCCGGATAAACGGGTTTCGGGCCGGGGTATCGACCGGTTGCGCGAAGCGGGCATTCGGGTGGAGATCGGTGTACTCGCAAAAGAGGTGCGGCGACTCAACGAGGCCTTTATAAAACACAGGACGACGGGTTTCCCTTTTGTCACCCTGAAGCTGGCCCAGACCCTTGACGGCCGGATTGCGACCGCTTCGGGTGAATCGAAATGGATTTCCTCGGATGTGTCCCGAACACGGGCGCATCGGCTGCGCGCCGAAGCGACGGCGGTTATGGTTGGGCGGGGGACGGTCGAAGCGGACGATCCGGCGCTTTCGGTCCGGCATCTGGAGGGTGTCGATCCGGTAAAAATCGTGCTGGACAGTCGCCTTGTGATTTCAAGTAGAGCGAGGGTTTTCGGCGGGGCGCCTCTGATTCTTGCCGCGGCGGAGGGTGTCTCAAAAAAAAAAGTCGAAGCGATGGAAAAGTGTGGCGCTCGCGTTTGGGTCTGTTCGCAGTTTGATGGAAGGCCATTGCTTCGAGACGTGCTTTCCCGCGCGGGGAACGAAGGAATCACCCATGTGTTGATCGAAGGTGGGGGCGCCCTGGCGGCCTCGGCGATTCGGGACCGGTTGATCGACCGTCTGATGGTGTTCATCGCCCCCTCGATTCTGGGTAAAGGGATAGCCTCTGTGGACGATCTGGGGATTAAAAGGATGGCCGATGCGGTTCGTCTTGATGAGGTCGACGTGGAATGGACAGGTCCCGATTTATTCTATACGGCGCGTGTAAACGACAATCCAAGTCCGGCACGGACGCCATAAGAATGGCAAATCCGGACCCGTTGTCCCGTGTGTCTCTGACTTTGTGAGCGCCGTTGCCCGCGAAAGGATGGGCCTGATGTTTACCGGAATTGTCGAGGACGTAGGACTGGTGCGTACGGTTCACCGGCGGACGGGTTATCAGCGAACGACACTGGAAGCGAAGCTCGTACTCACGGACGTCGCGATTGGCGATAGCATCTCAATCGATGGCGCCTGCCACACCGTTGTCGACGTGGGGCGGCAGGAGTTTTCGTTCGAGTCCGTATCGGAGACCCTGGAGCGGACGACTCTGGGAAAGTTGAAAACGGGTGACAGGGTGAATCTGGAACGATCTCTCAGGCTGTCGGATCGCCTGGGCGGCCATCTGGTCGCCGGGCACGTGGACGGGATGGGCCGGGTACTCGAGCGGCGGCGATGGACGGACAACGTCGTGTTCCGGATAGGAATGCCGGCCGAACTCGCCCCGTTCGTGGCTGATAAGGGATCGATAGCCGTCGACGGGATCAGCCTGACGGTTGTGTCAGCAGGGATGCGCGACTTTACGGTGACGGTGATTCCGCATACGATTGAAGCGACGACGATCGGTGAACGCCGGGTGGGCGACTCTGTGAATCTGGAGGTGGACATGGTGGCGCGGTATCTGGACAGGTTGGCAGGCCGCTATCCGGCGAACGGGGATGGGAATAACCGGCGGCGAGGGACATCAAGTACGGGTATGAAAGACAGGGGCTTCAATGAGATTCGAACGGGTTGAGATTTGCGCGTATCTCAACGTCACTTTGCCGGGAGCGACATTTCATGTCTGAAATCGACAACGGGTTCAGCGGTGCCTCCATCGAAGAGGCGCTGGATGACATCCGGGCGGGCAAATTGGTTATCGTCGTGGACGATGAGGACCGGGAAAACGAAGGGGACCTGATCACAGCGGCGGAAAAAGTCACGCCTGAAATTATCAATTTCATGGCCCTTCACGGGCGGGGGCTGGTATGCCTGCCGGCAACGGAGGAGCGACTGCAGGAGTTGGAACTGGAGATGATGGTGGGCAGAAACACAGCGTTGCACGGAACACCGTTCACGGTCAGCATCGACGCGGTAGAGGGCACTACCACCGGGATTTCGGCGCAGGATCGGGCGGTGACTATACGGCAATTCGTGGATCCGGCCGCCCGGCCGCCCGATTTTGCCAGACCCGGACACGTCTTTCCACTGTGTGCCCGACCGGGAGGTGTATTGCGAAGGGCGGGGCACACGGAGGCAACGGTGGACCTGGCGCGCCTCGCGGGACTCTATCCGGCGGGTGTCCTTTGCGAAATTTTGAATCCGGACGGGACAATGGCCCGGCTGCCCCAGCTGATGGAAATGGCGCGACAGTTCAACCTGAAGATTATTACAATTCGCGATCTGATTTCATATCGCCGTCGATCGGAAAAGCTGGTAGGATGCGTTGAAACCGTGCGCCTCCCCACCCGGTTCGGGGAGTTCAAGCTGCACCTGTATGATAGCGAAGTCGACCAGCGGGAACACGTGGCACTGACCAAGGGAGAACTCTCTACGGGTCATCCCGTGCTGGTCCGGATGCACTCCGAGTGTCTGACCGGCGACACCTTTGGGTCGCTCAGGTGCGACTGCAGCACGAACCTCCATTCAGCGATCGAGATGATTGAACGGGAGGGGCGAGGCGCGATTGTATACATGCGGCAGGAGGGGCGCGGTATCGGCCTTCGTGAAAAGATACACGCCTACCAGCTTCAGGAAAAGGGATACGATACGGTCGAGGCAAATTTGAAGCTTGGATTCAAGATGGACGAGCGGGATTACGGTATCGGTGCGCAGATTCTTTTGGACCTGGGTATCAGAAGGGCGCGACTGATCACCAACAACCCGGCAAAGCGTGTAGGGCTGGAGGCATATGGAATCGAGATCGTCGAACGGGTTCCTGTCAAGATTGTTCCAACGCCATGGAATATCCGGTATTTGCGCACCAAACAGAAGAAGATGGGACATTTGTTTGACGAAGAAGATTTGAAGTTGGTCGATGGCGCCCCGGAGGGAACGTATGGCCAGAGTGTTTGAAGGTGGATTGTATGCGAACGGCAAACGCTTCGGTATAGTGGTAAGTCGATTCAACGCGCTGGTTAGCAAGCAGTTGCTGGAAGGCGCCGAGGATTGTCTGAAGCGGCATGGAAGCGAACCGGAGAACGTGGACGTGGCCTGGGTTCCGGGTTCGTTCGAGATCCCGCTGATGGCTCGGAGAATGGCGTGCAGCGGGAGTTACGACGCGGTGATCTGTCTGGGCGCCGTGATTCGCGGGAGTACACCCCATTTCGATTACGTGGCCAACGAGGTCTCCAAGGGCATTGCGTCGGTAGGGCTGGAAACAGGTATTCCGTGCCTGTTCGGCGTGCTGACAACCGATACTATCGAACAGGCAATCGAAAGGGCGGGAACCAAGGCCGGCAACAAAGGATGGGAAGTTGCCCTGGGCGCCGTCGAGATGGCGAATCTTCTGGCGTCCTGGAAAGAACACGAGGCATGACGGATTCGCGTCGAAAAGCCCGTGAAGTTACACTGCAGGCGTTGTATTGGAGCGAGAGTTCGGGGGACCCCGTGCATCAGACGCTCCAGTCCATGGCGCTTCGTGCAGAGCTTTCCGAAGATGCGGCCGAATTCGCACAGGCGTTGGGTCGGGAAACCTGGACGCGGAGAGACGAACTTAACCGTATGGTTGAGGGGATTTCCAGAAACTGGGCATTGGAACGCATCTCGAGAGTCGATCGGATCCTCCTGTGGATGGCGCTTACCGAAATGCTGGCATTCGACAATATCCCGGTCAGGGTCTCGATGAATGAAGCCATTGAACTCGCGAAGCGGTACAGCGTTGAGAAGGCGCCAATGTTTATAAACGGAATTCTGGATGCGCTGGCCAGGAAGCAGGGAGTCATCGCAGAACCCATGGATTGTCGTTAGACAATGGATAACCGCTTATGATTGATGTAATAAAAAAAGTCTTCGGGACCAAATACGATCGGGATCTGAAGAAACTCTGGCCGACGGTCGACAGAATCAATGGGCTTTGCGAGTCGTTCTCCGGACTATCCGACGCGGGTTTGCGCGAGAAGACAGCAGAGTTCAGGCAAAGACTTCGCGACGTGACGGAGGAATGTACGGAACAGGTGGATCGGTTGCGGTTGGAGCTGAAGAGTGAGGACGAAGTGGATCGTTCCTCGCTGCTGGACGAAATCTCGGAATTGGAGGGCGAGGCCAGGCAACTTGAGACGGAGGCTTTGGAGGGGATACTACCGGAGGCATATGCGGTTTACAAGGAGACTTGCCGCCGTTTCAAGGCCGAGGGAAAGCAGTGGGAGCGCGCAGGAGAATCCATTGTCTGGGATATGGTGCCTTACGATGTGCAGCTGCTCGGCGGCATTGTGCTGCACCAGGGAAAAATAGCCGAGATGGCCACTGGCGAAGGCAAGACGCTGGTGGCTGGAATGCCGCTCTATCTGAACGGATTGACGGGACGGGGCGTACACCTGGTGACGGTGAACTCCTACCTGGCAAAGCGAGACGCCATGTGGCTCGGGCCCGTGTATATCTCTCTCGGGATGAGCGTTGGCATTATCCAGGACCGGTCCATGGAGGCGGAGGCGTATCGCATGGAGGAGGATGGCCGGGGCGGATACCTCCTGCGGGAGTGCGAACATCAGGAGGCCTATCGGGCCGATATTATCTATGGCACGAAGGACCAGTTCGGATTCGACTATCTATACGACAATATGACGGTTCGACCGGATGATCTGATGCAGCGCGAACACTATTTCGCAATTATCGACGAGGCGGACAGCATACTGATAGACGAAGCCAGGACGCCGCTGATCATTTCCGGCGCGGTGGCCGAGGCCGATAACCAGCGGTACGATGAGATGCGGCCACTGGTGGAGCGGTTGGTCAGAACGCAGACGCGGGTGGTGACCGGGACCTTGAACGAAGCGGAGGAACTTCTCGACAATGAGGAATACGAGGCGGGGATCCGACTGCTTCAGGTCCAGCGGGGCATGCCCAAAAACCGTCGGTTCATGAAGTTGGTACAGGAGGAGGGAATCAAACGCCTTATTGGCCGTGTCGAGGCGGACTACATGCGCGACAAGCGAATGGGCGAGATCGACGAAGACCTCTACTTCAGCGTGGACGAGAAGGGTCATGTTATTGACCTGACTGACAAGGGGCGCGTAGAGATCAGCAGAAAGCCGGACGACTTTGTGCTGCCGGACCTGGATGAAGTGCTGCACGGAATCGAAGCGGATGATTCACTGGCGCCGGACGAGAAAGCCAGATCGCAGGACGACGCCTACCAGGACTACGCCAGAAAGAGCGAGGCGATTCACAGTGTGCAGCAACTTCTGGTAGCCTTTACGCTATATGAAAAGGATGTAAGGTATATTGTGGATGGCGGCCAGGTGATTATTGTAGACGAGTTCACCGGGCGCCCCCAGCCGGGTCGGCGATTTGCCGACGGGCTGCACCAGGCTCTCGAGGCGAAAGAACGGGTCAAGGTGGAACGCGATACACAGACGATCGCCACGATTACCTTGCAGAACTACTTCCGGTTATACCACAAACTGGCGGGCATGACGGGAACCGCCGAAACTGAAGCGGCCGAACTGCTTCAGATCTACAAGCTGGATGTCGTGGTGATGCCTACGAACGAGCCGGTGCGGCGGGTTGATTCGGAGGATCTGATCTTCAGAACCAAACGGGAGAAATATAACGCCATCGTGGATGATATTGAGCGATTGAACCACAAGAACCTGCCGGTACTCGTCGGTACGATCAGCGTCGAAGTGTCGGAGCTGTTATCACGCATGTTAAAGCGGAAGGGAATAAAACATTCGGTGCTCAACGCCCGCCACAACCAGCAGGAAGCCCAGATCGTTGCCAGAGCAGGACAGCCGGCAGCCGTGACCATTGCCACGAATATGGCGGGGCGCGGCACGGATATCAAGCTGGGTGAGGGCGTGGTCAAAGCACCGGGTGGCCATCAATGCGCATTGATACCCGGCGCCAATGGCAGTCAACCGTTGTGTCCCCATCTGGAAGAGTACCGGTGCCGGGAGGAGTTGCCCTGCGGATTGCATATAATCGGCACCGAACGACACGAGGCGAGGCGGATAGACCGGCAGCTCCGGGGACGCGCCGGCCGACAGGGCGATCCCGGAAATTCCCGATTTTTCATCTCGTTGGAAGACGATCTGATGCGGCTCTTCGGATCCGAAAGGATTGCCCGCATTATGGACCGGCTGGGAGCCGAAGAGGGTGAAGTGATTGAACACCGGATGGTGACCCGATCTATCGAGCGGGCGCAGAAACGCGTGGAAGGCCGGAACTTCGAGGTGCGCAAACATCTGCTTGAGTACGACGATGTGATGAACCAGCAGCGGGAGGTCGTATACGACCGGCGCCGCCACGCGCTGGAGCAACACAATATCTACGAACAGATCGAGGAAGAGATGGAGGAGGTAGTAAACGCTTCGTTCGGGAACCATCTTCCGGATGAAGGCACCCAGCAAGAGTGGGACCTGGACCGACTCTATCGCGATCTGCGCCAGATATTCCTTCAGGTCCCGGAAGTGCCTCCGGAGGCGTTGCCCGAGCTTAAAGAAGATGGATTCCGCGAAAAACTGTTCGATGGGATCAGGGCAACCTACAGGCGCCGGGAAAGTCTTATTGGCGCTGGAAGGATGCGGGACATCGAGCGGATGGTCTATCTGGGGGTAACCGACGAAAAGTGGAAGGACCACCTCCGGGAGATGGACGACCTCAAGGAGGGCATCGGTCTGCGCGGATACGGACAAAAGGACCCTCTGATCGAATACAAACGTGAAGGGTTTCAGATGTTCGTCGATCTCCTGGACGAGATCAACCGTGAAACACTGAAAACACTGTTTCGCATCCCCGTTGAAGAGGAGCTGACAAGGCCCGGACGCCGCCAGCCTCAACAGGTCTCCCTCATGCATCAGGATGCAACGGGAATGGGATTTGCCCCTGGAGCCGAGGCGTCGCCGACGTCGGATACAGCCACCAGTGCTTCCGAAGGCGGTCCGCCCAGGCAGCGTCCGGTACGGGTGCAGAAGGTGGGCAGAAACGACCCGTGTCCCTGTGGAAGCGGTAAAAAATACAAGAAATGCCATGGTCAGGCGGGCCGGGTGCCTGCATGAAGAACCAACGCAGCGTGACAGGCGGCGGAATGGTCGGATATTATTGGGACAGGACGATAGGAGCTCCGAGGCAATGAAATCCCGAGATGAGTTGTTAAGTGAAGCCCGCAGGGTGATTCCGGAGATGAGCGTACAGGAAGTGCACAGCCATCTGGAAAGCGGCGAGAGCCCGGTCCTGTTGGATGTGCGCGCCCTGGAAGAGTGGGAGTCTGGACACTTGCGGGGGGCCGTTCACATTCCTCGCGGGCGGCTGGAAGCGGAGGCGGAATCCACTATTCCGGACAAGTCCCGGGAAGTGGTGGTGTATTGCGCTGGCGGTGTACGATCCCTGCTGGCCGCGGAGTCTTTGAAGGAACTGGGTTATGAACGTGTGATTTCGATGTCGGGCGGGTACGAAGACTGGGCCGATGCCGCCCTTCCGGCGGAACAGCCGCCGCCGCCCGAAGAAGGCGACGATTCGGATCGCCCAGAGTTGTTGGCCGCTGAAATAGAACACCTCGAGAAACGGATTGCGCGGAAGAAGGAGCTGCTGAGGAGTTCGACCAATTAAGCGGACTATCACGGAATGACATGGGACGAGCCGGCGGAATTCGGTCGAAGCGCATTACATGCGGTAATGCGCTTTTTTGTTTTGTCAGGGAATTTGTCCTTGCGTCACGAAATCAAAGCTTGTATATTTGTTCTATTAGCACTCGAGCTTATTGAGTGCTAATAATTTCAGAAAATAGTTGTAATTAAATGAGTTAACATAAACGTTATTCTTTCGAAGGAGGAGCTGATGACGGTGAAGCCAATGGCCGACCGGGTACTTCTCCGGCGGATTGAAGCCGATGAACAGGTGAAGGGCGGTATCATTATACCGGATACGGCAAAAGAAAAACCACTCGAAGCCGAGGTTGTCGCGGTCGGTCCGGGGAAAGTCAACGATAAAACCGGCGATCCGGTGCCGGTTTCGGTGGGAATTGGCAACCGCGTCCTCATTGGCCAGTATGCCGGTACCGAGGTGGAGGTGGGTGGAGAGGAGCTTGTAATCGCGTCGGAAGACGATATTCTGGGCATCCTGGAATAACCCGACCATAACGGAAACTGCATTCAGGCAGGTTCCGAGTCGCGCCGGGCGATGGCGGAAAGTTTGAAAGGAGACCGGTAGCAGGTTTTCCGGTTCCGATTCGTTACCGGTTTCGAACATACCGAGAAAACAGGAGGGTCATGATGCCAGCCAAACAATTAAGCTACGGGATAGACGCCCGGTCGAAGGTTCTGGACGGCGTGGACATCCTGAGCAAAGCCGTAAAGGCAACACTGGGACCACGCGGACGGAACATCGTTCTGGGAAAGAAGTGGGGTTCGCCTACGGTAACCAAAGACGGCGTTACGGTAGCCAAAGAAATCGAACTGCCCGATCCATACGAAAATATGGGCGCCCAGATGGTGAAGGAAGTGGCTTCCAAGACATCCGACGTCGCAGGTGACGGCACCACCACCGCCACAGTCCTTGCTGAAGCCGTCTATCGCGAGGGGCTCAAGAATGTGACGGCCGGCGCCAACCCGATGGATATCAAGCGGGGCATCGACGAGGGCGTCGGGGCCGTGACCGATGCCTTGAAAGCACAGTCCCAGGATGTAAAAGGCCGAAAGGAAATTGCGCAAGTGGCCACGGTCTCCGCCAATAACGACAACAGCATCGGAGAAATAATCGCCGATTCCATGGAGAAGGTGGGCAAAGACGGCACAATAACGGTAGAGGAAGCAAAGTCGATCGAAACGACGCTGGACGTAGTGGAGGGCATGCAGTTCGACCGGGGTTATATTTCCCCGTATTTTGTGACCGACCAGGACGACATGGAAGCGGTTCTGGAGGATGCCTATCTGCTGATCCACGAGAAAAAGCTGTCCAATATGAAAGATCTTCTTCCTTTGCTGGAGAAAACGGCACAGACGGGCAAGCCGCTTCTGGTGATTGCCGAAGACGTTGAGGGTGAAGCGCTGGCGACGTTTGTCGTGAACAAAGTCCGTGGGACCATTAAAGCGGCGGCGGTCAAGGCACCCGGTTACGGCGACCGTCGGAAGGAGATGCTTGAAGACATTTCCATTCTCACCGGTGGTCGAGTCATTTCCGAAGATCTGGGCATTAAACTGGAGAATATCCAGCTCGACGATCTGGGACAGGCCAAGCGGATCGTTATAGACAAGGACAATACGACAATCGTGGAAGGGGCCGGGGCAACCGACGACATCCAGGGACGCGTCAGCCAGATTCGCATGCAGATCGAGGAAACCACATCGGACTACGACCGGGAGAAACTCCAGGAGCGGCTCGCAAAGCTCGCCGGCGGTGTGGCAGTGGTGAACGTCGGCGCCGCGACCGAAACCGAAATGAAAGAAAAGAAGGCAAGGGTGGAAGATGCCCTGCACGCGACCAGGGCGGCTGTAGAGGAAGGAATCGTGCCCGGCGGAGGCGTAGCGCTCGTGAGATGTATTTCGTCGCTGGACACGGTGCGCAGCCGGGTTCGTGGGGACCAGAAGACGGGTGTGGATCTTTTAAGCAAGGCGCTGGAAGCGCCCCTGAGAAAGATTGCCGACAATGCTGGCCACGAGGGCAGCCTGGTTGTGCAGCGTGTGAAGGAGGGAGACGGTGCCTTCGGATTCAACGCGCTTACCGAAACCTACGAAGACCTGATCGAATCCGGCGTGGCGGATCCCACCAAGGTTGTGCGTTCCGCGGTTGAGAATGCGGCCAGTATTGCCGGCCTCCTGTTGACAACGGAAACGCTGATAACGGAAGTTCCGGAAGAGGAAAAGGAGCCGCCTGGCCACGGCCACGGTCACGATCACTATTAGTGTCTGCAATATACGTGAAGCGTTCAAGGGTCGGCCGATATTGGCCGGCCTTTTTTCGTCTGGTGAACGACGATAATATTTGCTTATATTGGTACGACGGGTTGATGTCTTCGAACATGTTCAACATTGTAGAGGGTTGGAGACGAAATGGACTGTTGTGTGTCGTCTACAGCTCGAAGGGAGGTATATGGACGATATTTTGGATTCCCCAGCCGGGAAGAATGATCAATCCCCGTCGGAAGCCCAGGACGGGGAGAAGAAGGATGACGCCAAGGATTCTGAAAGGCGGGTGGTGTCTCGGCGGCCGGCCAAGCGTACCCGAAGCGTCAGCAAAAAGCCGAAGAGGACAACTCGCACCCGAACCGCGCCGGACGAGGAGAAGGGGGAGAAGACCGAAACAGACACCCCGGAAGATGCAGGTCAGTCTGCCCAGAAAGCGGCGGAAGTTCCGGAGAAGCGCGTGATATCGCGGCGGCCGGCGAAACGGGTGCGGGGTTCGACGAAGTCCACGAAGCGCACGACACGCGGGAAGGCGGCGGACAAGAAGGAGAACCAATCCGAGAAAGAGGCTGAGCCCACCGCGGGAACGGCGGAAGCGGCACCCCCTGAACCGGCGAATACCGGGGAGTCCGCTGCAGAGCCTTCATCGGAGACCGCTGAGGCTGCGGCGACGCCACCCCCGGATGTTGTAGCGGCCGCTCCCGTGGAGACCCCTGCGGAAACGACGCAGGAGTCCCCCACGCGGGGCGCCTCGCAGGAACATCGCCGAACAAGAAGGCGCCGGCCGTCGCGCCGGCAGAATGAAGGCGGCGGTACCGCTGAAAGCCGCGAGCGGGCTGAGCGGGTCCCGCAGTCCGTAGTGGAAATTCTGACGGACAACTGGACCGAAGAGAAAGCCCGCAAATATCTGAGCGAAGGATTTCTGGCGACGCTTTCCACCCCGCTTGTCAGTCGGGAAAAGGTCGAGGAGATAGACGAGGAGGCGTTGCGGGACCGCCTGAAGGTCGTTCGTCGTGTGCTTGCGGATGAGTGTATGGTCGAGGACGAGGCCTCGGACCTCATCCTGCTCGACATGGTAATGAACGCGCTGGCGGATAGAATCGATGTCCACCGATTAACGGCCGGGGACGTCAGTCCGGAAAAACTCGTTGAGATTCTCCAACTGCGGTCCAATGCGGACCGGCGTCTGATCGACGCCGTGACAGCATTGAAAAACGCCTGATTTCCGGGCCGGGACAGTGGTTGGGTCCCATGAAACGTCGCGCGGAATTATCTATGGACGTGGCGCGGTTGATATGTCCCATTCGACTTCGATTTGGTAGGCCAGCGGATCGACGGTGCGATTGGCGCGAAAGGCGGCGATGCGTTCCACGCAGGCGTCGCAACGGCCGCAGGCGGGGCGTTTGCCTTCGTAGCACGTATGGGTGTCGGCGTAGGGTACGCCCAGGTTCAGACCCGTGCTTACAACTTCGTCCTTCCACTTCTCCACAAATGGGGTAACGATACGGTAGTCGGCCTGCCGTGTGGCGCCCAGGCGCAGGGCCCTCTCCAGCATATCGTAAAATTCGCGACGGCAGTCCCGGTAGATGTCAAAGTCGTCGCGTACGGGCGAGAGATAGAGATCCTTGCATCCCTTCACCTCTGCCCATGCGGCAGCCAGCGTGACGAAGAGCATGTTGCGGAAAGGGACAACGGTTAGCGCCTGCCGATCCTCGTGAGCGGCGGGAACAGGACGCCCGACGTCCGTGAGCGGATTTCCGCCGATCTGCCGCAGGTCGATTTTAAGGCAGCGGTGGGACGTTGCGCCCGCCATCCGGGACAGCGTTGCGCTGGATTCGAGTTCGATGGCGTGGCGCTGGCCGTAGTCGATCGAGACAGTGTGGATCTCGGAAATACCACGGTCTCGCATCCACCACAGCAGGGTCGTGGAATCCATGCCGCCGGAGAGCAGGAGCAGGGATTTCCGGGGCAAGGGGTTCATTCCGGGGCCGGACCTTTTTCATATAGACGTCAAGAGGGAGCCGGATGGCTCCCTCTTGACTGAGCGCGAATTAGCAATTTTCCTACCGATTCTCCAGGAGTTGATCCACAACCGCCGGTTCTGCAAGCGTGGACGTGTCGCCCATATCACTGGTGTCGTCGTCGGCAATTTTGCGCAGGATGCGGCGCATTATTTTTCCCGATCGGGTTTTGGGCAATCCCGGCGCCCAATGGATCACGTCGGGCGTGGCGATGGGACCGATCTCCTTTCGGACCCATGCCTTCAGTTCGTCCTTTAGAACATCGACGTATTCGACGCCGACGTTCAGGGTTACGTAGGCATAGATACCCTGACCCTTGATTTCGTGGGGGAAACCCACCACAGCCGCTTCAGCCACGCCCTCGTGGGAGACCAGCGCGGATTCGACCTCGGCCGTACCCATTCGGTGCCCGGATATGTTGATGACGTCATCCACCCGGCCGGTAATCCAGTAGTAGCCGTCTTCGTCCCTGCGGCAGCCGTCGCCGGTGAAATAATAACCCTTGTATTGTTGGAAGTAAGTTTCCTCGAAGCGTTTGTGGTCGCCGTAGACGGTGCGCATCTGCCCCGGCCAGGGTTCCGCGATAGCGAGGACGCCCCGGACGTCGTTACCCTCGAGTTCACTGCCCGATTCCGGGTCGAGTACGACCGGTTTGATGCCGAAGAAGGGAAAGGTTGCGGAACCGGGTTTCGTGGCGGTTGCCCCCGGGAGCGGGGTAATGAGAATGCCGCCGGTTTCGGTTTGCCACCAGGTGTCAACAATTGGACACCGGCCCCGGCCCACGTTGTTGTGGTACCAGAGCCAGGCTTCCGGGTTGATTGGCTCGCCGACGGTCCCCAGGAGATTCAGGGAGGAGAGGTCGTATTTGGCCGGCCACGCTTCGCCCTCTTTGGCAACCGCCCGGATCGCCGTGGGCGCCGTATAAAACTGATTGACTTCGTATTTGTCGATCACCTGCCAGTATCTTCCCGGATCGGGATAAAGGGGAGTGCTTTCGAACATGACCGACGTGGCGCCGTTCGCCAATGGACCGTAGATGATATAAGAGTGTCCGGTAACCCAGCCGATATCGGCGGCGCAGAAATAAATGTCGCCATCGTGATAGTCGAAGATGTTTTTGTGGGTGTAGGCGGTGTATACCATATATCCGCCTACATTGTGCTGCACGCCCTTGGGTTTGCCTGTCGACCCTGAAGTATACAGAATGTAAAGCGGGTCTTCCGCGTCCATTTCTTCACACGGACAATCCTGGCTGGCGGTTTCCATGGCTTCGTGCCACCAGATGTCTCTGCCCTCCTTCATGGGGCAGGAAATACCGGCGTGTTCGCCCACGCGTTGGACGACAATGCAAGTATCTACGGTTTTGCCGCTCATCCGTCCGTCGGCATTGGCGATGGCGTGGTCGGCGAACGCCTTACGCTCCATGGGTCTGTCGCCTCGAAACATACCGTCGGTTGTAACGACCACCTGGCATGTGGAATCGACAATGCGGTCGGCAAGAGCATCCGCGGAAAAGCCGCCGAAAACGATCGAGTGTACGGCGCCGATCCTGGCGCATGCGAGCATCGCGATAGCCAGTTCGGGGATCATTGGCATATATATGGAAACGCGGTCTCCCTTTCTCACGCCGCGAGATTTGAGCACGTTAGCGAATTTGCAGACCTGCCGGTGGAGTTCCCGGTACGTCAGCCTGCCGTCTTCACCCGGCTCGTTGCCTTCCCAGATAATCGCAGCCTGATCTCCCCGTGTTTCCAGGTGGCGGTCGAGGCAATTGTAGGCAATACTGGTCTTCGCACCTTCAAACCATCTGATGTCGACCGGTCCCCGGTCGACGTTATAGTTGTATGCGCGTACGTTATCCCATTTTCTGAACCAATGGAATTCCTCTGCCACGTCAGCCCAGAATGCCTCGACGTCCCTGATGGATTCCTGATAACGCCTCTGGTATTCTTCGAAACTATCGACATGGGCCCGGCCAGTGAGATCTTGAGGCGGGAAATATCGTCCGCCCTGTTCGAGAATCCGGTCTGGATGTGCCGCCATTGAAGACCCCTTCTTTCGGTTTTAAACGGTTGGAACGGCAGATTTGAAGTCGGTGAAACAGGTCTTGCAATTCCTGAATGGAACGGCTATAATTATACCACATCCCGGGCCGATGTCAAGCGGAGAAACCGGCCCGAAAGCCTGGATATTCAGCTGTTTTTTCCCGAGATTTTCCGGTCGTCTGAACGGTTTTTCTTCCAGTCCGGTCCCGGGCGGGTCTTGCCGGCGAGATTTGCCGCCGGTGTTTTTTCCCCGTCTTGATTTTTCGCTTTTCGGGAACCTTTATCATGCCGGAGGGTTTAATAATTGTTCGACGATCGTCTGGGTTGAGGGTTCTGAATGCCCCATTCCCGAGGATGTTGCAGGCGAAAGGGGGGAAAGTCGATGCTCATGGTAAACACGGATAACGGAACGGTTTCGGATGTTGATATTCTCACGGATGTTGCGAATGGCGATATCGAGGCGTATGGAAAGATTGTAAATCGTTACAGGGGACGGCTCTACAACTTTGTTTTTCGATTCGTCGGAGACCGGGAGACAGCCGAGGATATTGTTCAGGAGGCCTTTCTCAGGGCGTATCGCAAGCGAAACGAATATCGGGCGATAGCGAATTTCTCCACATGGTTGTTTACAATTGCAGGCAACCTGGCAAAAAGCGAGTTGAGACGTCGAAAACGTTGGCGGCTGTTTCCGCTTCACCGGGACGACGAGAACGAGACGGGAATGGAATTGCCCGACGAGTCCTACCGGCCCGATCGAATCACCGAATCTTCAATCGCGGACGTGCAGATTCATAGGGCCATCATGTCGTTGTCGGAAAACTACCGGCAGGTCATCCTGCTTCGGGACGTGGAGGGGATGTCCTATCAGGAGATTGCGGAAATCAGCCGGTGTCCGGTGGGCACGGTCAAGTCTCGCGTGAACAGGGCTCGCCTGAAATTGCAGCAGAAGCTGAAGAATGAGGGAAGGGACGTGGGGTTGGCGGTCTGACTGCGTGACGCCGTCTGCCGAACCGCAAGAACATTCGTAATCGCACAGGACCATTGGAGGAATTACATGAGTGAGGGTCACATAACTTGCGGCGAGTTTGCGGCCCGATTATCGGCCTATATTGAAGGCGATGTAGCAGGCGCAAAGCGGACGCAGATGGATCTCCACGTGGATGAATGCCCCATCTGCGCCAGTTCCCTTGAAGGCGTCAGGAACCTGACCCGGCGGCTGGCCCGGATGTCGCGTGTGCGGCCTTCCGCCGGATTTGACTTTGCGCTTCGGAGCCGGCTGATGATGGAGGCGGCCAGGAAAACTTCGGTCTGGAACAGGCTGCCCGACCTGTTGTTCCCAACCGTGCCGAGGGCGCTTGCATCGGCCGCGGCGGTTGTGCTGATGGCGCTCGGCATGACCACGGCACTGGATGAAATGCCGGAGACACGAGGGGCCACAACGGACCGTGTCCATCAGATGACGTTGGTTGCGCCCGTGTTTTCGCCGTTTCCCGCAGCGGACCGGCGCGGGGCGCTGAAGATGTTGCCACAGAAAGCACCTATTACCACTTCAGAAAAGGGTTATCAGGCCGGCCGTGCGGATTCTGCAAAGGCCTCAAAAGCCGCGTCAATCGTGCGTATGAGGCCGGGCAGGCACCTGGCCAACGTACGTCGGGTGTCCTTTTAGCGAAACCTCAGGGAGAGAAAGTCTACACTGACAATGAAAACACGACGGTGCAGATCCCTATGGACGGTACCCATAGTGATGGGGTTACTGTTGGCCGTTTCAGGTGCGACAGATTGCCGCGCCGGTAGCGTGCTCAAGGGAATCGAAGAAGAGAGAGCAGAGATTCTGGAAAGGAACCGGACCGGGGTCGTCCGAATTCATGCCAGCTATTCCCAGATGGGGGCGGTGGAAGGGCTGCAGTACGGCAAGGGATACATGCACGGCACCGGATTTGTTCTGGATTCCAAAGGCACGATCATTACCGTCCATCGTGCCGTAAAAGACGCCGAGGAAATCTGGGTGACCCTGGGGACGGGGCGTCGACTTCAGGCCCGTTTCGTGGCATCGGATCCGGTTTCGGAAGTTGCGGTTATCCACGTTGAAGCCGAGGGCCTGCAGCCAATTGCAATCGGGAATTCCGATCGGGTCCGTATCGGCCACTTTGCGTTTATCCTGGGCAACAACTTTGGAAACCTGAAGCCGTCGTTCGGTCATGTTTACAATGTCGACCGTGCGCAGGACCTTATTTATGTTGCCGCACCGGTAGACCTCAGTTTTGGCGGCGCACCGGTATTCTGCAGTTCCGGGGAGATTCTGGGCCTGGTTTGGGCGTTGCCGCCCGATCCGTGGTCCGGTATTCTTCCGGAAGGGGCTCCGGGAGCCCGAATGGTGCAGGAGATTCCTACCACCGTATTCGTGGTGCCGATCAACCGTGCGATTCGAATTGCGCAGCGCCTCCTGAATGGTTCACAGACAGTCTACGGATGGCTGGGGGTTACTGGAGAATACGATCCCGAATACCACGGCGTGCGCGTAGATAGCATTGCGCCCAACGGCCCTGCGGCGATGAGTGGTATCGTGCGTGGCGATCTGATTATGTCGTTCCAGGAGCAGCAGGTGGAAAGCGCCGAACATTTACAGAGCCTGGTGCTTTCCACAACGCCGGGAACCGAGGTCCGAATGAAGGTCAAACGAGGTGAACAACCGGACACTCCTCGCGTTGAGGTGGGCGAGCTCTCGGTGGAATCCAGTGAATTCCCACCTGCCGGCATTGACGCATTTTCGGTTTCGTCGCAGCTTTCTATGCAGCAGGGCAACCAGGCGCTGTATCGGGAATTCCTCCGACTCCAACGGGAAATACAGTTGTTGAAGCAGCAAACGATCAAGAAATGAACGGGTATTTCCGGGCAGCAAGCCGGTGATATCTATACAAACAAAGCGGGCGGCCCAAGTGGCCGCCCGCTTTGTTGTGGGTGTGCATCATTCTGTCTACGAAATCAAATTCTCCTGTACGAAATTGAGTCGGAGCCTGTTGAGCGCCCTGTCTTTGAGTTGCCGGACCCTCTCCCTGCTGATCTGCAGGCGTTTGCCAATCCGTTCGAGTGGCTCGGGCTTGTCCGAGTCCAGGCCGAAATAAAGACTCAGGATTCGAGCTTCGCGCCGGGGCAGCCGATTCAGGCATTCCTTAACCTGACCTATTCATGAATCGTCAGGGATTGCAGATTCGTGCAGCAGAAGCAGCTTTCGAGTGAGTCTAAGAACGCAGGAGAAAGCTGGCTGTGCGGAACTGGCGTTTTCAAGCGATTTCAGGGTGTGTTTTTGTAGCAGGGTCGGGTGGAGGCGTCAGGATGACCCTGCTGTGACTGCCAAGAGCACAGACTTCTCCATGGCTTTTGATGGTAGCAATCAAGACGTGAAGGCGGCCTGGTCCAGATGGAAACGTTATGGCATGGCGGTTCCCAGATTGTAGAGCATGGTTCGATAGAGGTGTTTGAGTGGAAACGCCGTTGGCAGATGGAACGTGATTTTGGTTTTCAGTTCACAAACGCGCCCGGCGACTTTCAAGATGCGGTTTTGCAGCGTATTAAACTGGGCGTTCGTCCACGTGGTGCCGCGCAACCCGATATGGGCCAGGGCGTGTACCAACACATAGGCGGCGCTGTGGAGAAAGAGCCGGAAGTGATTGGCATGGAAGGTGTGGCAAGAGGTGCGATCGGAATGCAGAAAGGTCTTGTGATTCTTGATGAAGTTTTCCATCCTGCCGCGTGAGCAATAAGCGGTTTTGTAGATGAATGACGGTTGTGCGCCGTTCAGGTTGGTGACCACGAATCGGACATTGTGACCTTGCGGGTTGACTTCTGCCTTGCAGATGATGCGGCGTGGGGAAGACCAGCTGCCGGCCTGATAGTCCCAACAGCGATACAGGCGCACAGGTTTTCCCCCATCGGCATACAGCGCTTTGGCCTGGTCCATCAAGGGCTGTGCCAACCGCAGCAGCACCGCGTTTCCGCTTTGTCCGAGGATAAAAAACACATCGTTTTCGTCACACATCGTGTGTACTTCCGGACACGAAAAGTGTGAATCGCCACGCAACAGGATCTTGACATCGGGCCATGCGTGACGCAGGTAGGCGATCACCCGTTTGAGAATCGACACGATCTCTTTGCCCGTGGGTCGGCGGCCCGGACGCAAGACCGTCGTGATCAACTTGCCGGTTTGCCCTTCATAGATATGCAGGGGTTGGTAGCAATAGCCCTTGAAATACGCATTGAATAACGACAACTGCTGGGATCCATACACCTTGTCTTCCGTGTCATCGATATCCAACAGGATGGCTTCGGGGGGGTGCTTATACGAGGCGATAAACGCATCGGCAAAGGCCGTCGCGATCCGATATAAATCACCTCTGGTGATCCGGTTCTCGAACCGACTCATCGTGGGTTGACTGGCCAGGTTGGCACCGGTGACCGGCAACCGATCGCAGGCCGCCTTGAAGCCGGGGTCGCTACGCAACGTATTGCAGTCGTTCGCATCTTCATACCCACACGCCATCTGAAAGACACGCTGACGGAGCAGGTCCACCGACGGGTGATCCACGTAACTTGGATGCCGACGATCTGTTATCGCCTCGACGATCCGACACAAAATGCCGATTTTGGATTCCACCTCTCGAAGCAGCATCGCCCCGGTGTCGCTGGTCAGCATGCCCCCGTCGAAGGCGGCTTCTACCCGTTTGCCAGAAACACTTGCGAAAGACATCCTTTGTTGTTTATCTTGACCTGCCACGGTAGTTTCCTCCCGGTTCATTGTTATCAGGTTATTCGCGTAACCATAATATAATACAATGACTTGGGTAAGGAAACTACCTTTTTTGTGAATTATTCAGATTAAGGAGTTTTTTGATCCGGGCGTCCTCGAACTGTTCGTCCGGTCGGGAGTCCTGGGACGGAAGCGTATCCGCGTATACGCCAGAGGATCCGTCGTGAGTGGGGCTGTCGAGCGATACGGTCGTCCGGTTGGCTTCGAGAGCGCGGCGCAGCCTTCTTAGCGGCATGCCTGTCTTCTCAACGAGTTCGCCCAGATCAGGAAGTCGGCCCAGCGATTGCGAAAGGGCGTTCTTTGTCCTGTTGATTACGTCGAGGTCGTCAATCTGATTTACCGGAAATACCACCGGGTGGGTGTACCGGTTGAGAGCCGACAGTATGGCCTGCCGGATCCACCAGACCGCGTAAGTGATGAATTTGTGCCCGCGAGCAAGATCGAACGTCCGCGTGGCCCGGATCAGACCCAGGTTGCCCTCGGCAATAAGGTCGGACAGGGGTAAGCCCCGTCCGCTATACTCACGCGCGATACGGACCACAAATCGCAGGTTCGCAGTGATGAGACGGTCGAGGGCTCGACGGTTGCCCTTCTGAGCGTCTGCGATCACACCGGCCTCGTCTTCTTTGCTGAGCGGTGTGAATTTCCGGATATCGCGCAGATAAATGTTGGTGTCGCCTTCCAAACCCCTGGATTGCATGTCTGGAAACCTCCATATACATTGGTGTATGCTTCAGGTACACCCGTCCATTTATCAGGAAGCCTGTCGATGGTTTTCGACGCGAGGAGACCACGAAACAGACGCCTACAATTTAGTTTGAATCAACTGCGTCGAGCGGTTAATATAACGCCCGGTCGCGCGGCCGTCAACGGAAAAATCGTAGCTTATTGCGACAGATTGAGGATATTACGATGATGTCGTTTTCGGCTTGACCTGTTTCCGTCCGGCGCCAGGAAACAGAAAACAGTTTTACACGAAAAATGGCTGCCCGGCAACTTATCTCCGGTAAGGAACACTAATGATGAAAGAGCCTGGTGCCGGTATTGACCATAACCATGCCGTATTCATCCGCGGCGGCGGTCACGGCATCGTCCTGTACGGAACCACCGGTCTGGATAACGTATTCGACACCCGTTCGAGCGGCGCGGTCGATATTGTCGCGGAATGGAATATACGCGTCGGAGCCCATTATGACGCCCTTGAGACGCTGCAACCACTCCCTCCTCGCGGTATCGCAGAAGGGGGGCGGCGCCTTGCGGAATGAAGACCGCCAGGCGCTTAGTTCTTCGGGTGTCATGTCCCCATTGAGATAGAGTTCGATGGCGTTTATCTTTTCGTGCCGCCTGGCGCCTTTTCTGAACTTCAGACCGAGAACTGCCGGGTGCTGGCGAAGAAACCATGCTTCGGCTTTGTTTGCAGCGAGAACCGTACATGCAAGGCGGTTTTGCTGGCCTGCGCCTACGCCGACGGCCTGGCCCTGCAATGCGAAGCATATGGAGTTGGACTGTGTGAACTTGAGCGTAATGGTGGCCACCAGCATATCGCGGGCTTTGTCCGGCGGGATGTCCCGTCTGCGAGTAACGGTGTTTTTCATGATCTCAGGACCGGCGACCCGGGTGTTGCATCGCTGCTCGAAGGTAAGCCCGAACACCTCCCGGCGCTCCATTTCCACGGGATTGTAATCCGGATCGATTTGAAGAACCGGGTAGGCGCCTCCCTTTTTCCGCTTCAATATGTCCAGGGCGTCCGGTTCATATCCTGGCGCGATCACGCCGTCGGAAACCTCGCGGTGCAGGAGTCTGGCGGTGGCGACGTCCACCGTGTCGCTAAGGGCAGCCCAATCGCCATATGAAGAAAGGCGGTCGGCGCCACGTGCCCGGGCGTACGCCGTCGCCAGGGGAGAGAGATCAAGATCTTCGACAAAATAGGCTTTCTTCAGGTCTTCGTTCAAGGGAACCGCCACCGCGGCTCCGGCGGGGCTGACGTGTTTAAAGGAAGCGGCGGCGGGTGCGGTCAGCGTCTGCCTCAGTTCCTTTACAAGTTGCCAGGAATTGAGCGCATCGAGCAGGTTGATATAGCCAGGCGCGCCGTTCAGCACGCTGAAGGGCAGGGTACCGTGCCTGTTGTATATTCTCGCGGGCTTCTGGTGTGGGTTGCATCCGTATTTCAGGCCGAGTTCAACCATCGGGACTGTCCTCGAATTTCTTCAGGATTCAACCTGGGTGTAGCGGGTAGACAATAGCCCGGGCGATTAGGGATAACTGCCCGGCCGGCCGTCGGGTCATCGGCGCGTCATCCCGCGGTTTTCCGCGCAGCACCGGAGCTCACGGTCTTAACCCAGAACACCGTCGGCAAACAGAGAACCGAGATCTGCTTCGCCCTGCCATTCGCGTAGCGCGGGATTTTCGGTACTGAGAACCATATCGGTGGCGCCGGTTTCGGTCCTGGAGAAACAGATGACCTCACTGCCTTCCGCCAGGCCCACAATTACGGGAGAGTGTGTGGTTAAGAGGACCTGGACGTTTTCTATGGATGAGAGCGCTCGAAACACCGTTTCTACTGCCCGGGGGTGTATCCCGTTTTCGGGTTCTTCAACGAGATAAGCGCCCCCGAAGTCCGGCAGGTAGGCAGGGAGTGTAAGGGCCAGAAGACGAAGGGTTCCGTCTGAAATCGTCCAGGATGGCGCTTCAAGACCGTTTCTATCCTGGAAAACCAGATAGCAGTGACGGTCCTCAGGACGTTCTATTGTGCGAATGGTTTTCAGGTCGGGAAGGACGGTTTGCAGGCAGCGGATCCAGGCGGCGAATCGGTCGGGTGAGCTGGAATGCATGGTGGAGACAACCCAGGGCAGATTGGAACCGTCGGGCCTGAATCGGGTGGGTCGACCGGGCGGGCTGGGACGGCGCATCCCGGCGCTGTTCAGGACCAGGCGCTGGATTCCGTCGTTGAGTATCCCCTTCAGCCAGGTGGCAACGGGATATCTGCCTTCGTCTTCCGGCAAATTGGCAAGAGCCGACCGCCTTGGACCCAGCTTGAATGAGTGGTCCCATCCGGCGCCGGTTTCGTAGTAGAAATTATCGTTACTGCCGTGGACCTTGTGTACAATGGTTCTGGCGCCCCTGACCCGGGGCAGGGCAAGCGTGCCGGGCAATGGGCGGTCGATTGGGAAAAGTGTCTGCTGTTCGCACTCGACCTTGTCCTGGAGCACGTTGGGAAGAAGCAGAACCCGTTCGGCGAGAATGGAGGTCTCTCCTGTTTCGGCCGACGGTCCGATGGCGATTTCGTAACGGCATCGATTGTATTCGCGGTTTTCGAATAGGTCGGTTTTCTGAACGGGAATGCTCAGTTCGATAGCCAGTTCGAACGGGTCGAACGTCCGTCGCCAGACCAGATCGCGAAGGTCGGCCGTGCGTTTTTCAACGGCCTCCTCCAGGCCGACCGAAACGAGGTCGCCGAGGAACGCGATGGCATCCAGCAGGGTGGTTTTCCCGCTGGCGTTCGGCCCAACCAGAATGTGAAACGCGTCAAGCGGCCGGCTGATGAATCGCAGACAGCGGTACCGCAGGGCTTCGATTTTAAGGATCATTTCGACGTGCCGTGAGTGGAAGCGACCTCGTTGTGCCTTTTCGCCAGTGTTATAATGGCGTTTGCCAAATGGCTTTGCCAACGAAAAACGGCCCGAGGGATTGCACGTATTGCGCGGTCTGCCGGGTCTTCCGCATTTCCTGGACGACGTGTGAAAGCGGGTGCAACTCTGGCCCCAGCAGCCCGATGACGAAGTCGTTGTCGTTCCTGTCCATGCCGTAACACGCCAGGCGGATGTCCTGGGCAAATCCGGCTTCGGCATATGCGCGCCCGATTCTGGCGTGTTCTCCCAGAATTCCGCGAAGATCGTCCCCCGATAACAGACCGAATCCGGGCTTGCGTCGCAGAGGATACCAGACAGCCCAGGGCCAGTCCGGGTTGAGGACCTTCCGGCGTGGTTTGCGTAACAGGGTTTCCTCGAGATCGGGTTCGTATCCGTGGGCGTAGGTTCTTCCTACCATGGTGAGGTCGGGATTGCGCAGAAGCCCGGTGAAGGGCCGGCTGTTAAGTAATGTGCGGATTTCCCCCACGAACGTGTCCGGATATTCGGACATGACGAGAATGGCAATGCCGTGTGGATCGTTCAGGTCGACGTACAGGACGGCGTCGACACGGGATTCGCGGAGAGCGGCGGCCACAACGTCCGTGCTCCTGCAGTTGCCAAAGACGTGCAACTGCATAAACAGCCGCCTGTTGCTGGCCTGAACCTGTCCATTGATCGATTTGCCTTTTTCACGCAGGTCCAGAGTTTCTTCCGTGGCACGCATCGCGGTTTCCGTTTGACGTGAAAGTGGGCCTGCCAGCGAGGGTTTTTCCACAATATACAATGGATCGGTGCTGTTTCAAGCGAAAGATGGCCGCCCGGGGGCGCGGCGGGCCCACGCGTAGCAAAGCTGCGGGCGCCGGGTCAGTTTCCCAGCCTTGAGAGAGACTCCGCAACGGTGGGTTCAAGTCCGGCTTCGACGTCTCTCCGCCGCAGGGAATGAAATTCACCCAGGACAGCGTTGGCCCTGGCAAGAATATCGATGCGGTTTGCGTACGCACTTACCTTGTCGCCCGGCAACGCCCATATGGCAACGTCGTCCGTGAGCGTATCCAGGTAGGCCCGCGCGCCGCAACATCCCAGGCTGAGGGCGGCCCGTCCGGTTCTCACGGACTGCGGAACCACGGCGCAGGCGGGCCTGCCCATTGCGGGCGGCGCGGCCGGTTCGACCTGCTGGACGGCTTCGGTAATGATCAGGCTCTGCCGTGAATGCGCGAACAGGAGGACCACGGTCGGTTCAAGAGGGGTTTCGTCCAGCGGGGCGTAAATCACGTGCTTTGTTTCCTTCTCCAGCACCGGGATCTCCATAACCTCCTGTTCGCGAACGTAGTCCATGGCGGCCATCGTTTTCAGAACGTCGCCAAGTTCGGCTTCGTACGAGGCCGGCGGTCCGGCCATATGGTGCGTGTGGACGCCGATGGCGCAAAGTTCGTGGTGGGACGTGCGGGTGGCAAAGGGGCCCTTCTCAGCCTCCTGCCAGAACAGACAACCGGCAGGCGCCCGTCCATCGTAGTCCGGTACGCCTTCGGGAACGTCGTCCGAGATGCAGACGGCAATTGGAGGCAGGACAAGGTCCAGGGATCTCTGCAGCGTTCCGGCAATGGTCGTGTACGAGTTCATGGGAATCCACCTTTCTGTTGTCGTCTGAGGGCCGCTGTCTATGGCGATCGGTTTCTATCGACCTCTGAGCTGCGGGCCCCTCATTTTCTCGACGCGTTTACCAGCAGGATGATGCCGATTACAATCAGCGGAATACTGAGCCATTGTCCCACGTTGAGGGGTAGACTGTGGCCGTAAGCGGCCTGACGAACTTTTACGAATTCAACAACCAACCGGAACGCGAACACGGAAACGAGGAAGAGGCCCAGAAGCAATCCGGAGGGTGTCCGGGCGCGTAGTCTTGAATAGACGGTATAGAGAAGGAGGAAGATCAGTCCGTAGGCGAGAGACTCGTACAATTGCGCCGGATGCCTCGGAACGGCATCGACGTGTGAAAAGACAACGGCCCATGGCAGATCTGAAGGCGTGCCATAGATTTCGGAATTGAAGAAGTTTCCAATGCGGATGAAACATCCGCCGAGGGCAACCGTAACGACAACGCGGTCGAGAATCCAGAGATAGGACTGATCCGGCCGGTTCCGGGCGTACAGATAGAGGGCGGTAAAGATGCCGATGGCGGCGCCGTGGCTGGCAAGGCCGCCTCGCCAGATTTTGAAGATTTCGATCGGGTTCGAGATGTAGAATACGGGGTCGTAAAACAGACAGTGTCCCAGGCGCGCGCCGATGAGGGTGCCCAGCACCATGTGGTTTACCAGGCTGTCCAGGTCCCTTGTCGATTTTTCCTCGAACCTGAACATTCGGCGCATAATGAAGTAGCCGAGGGTGAAGCTGATCAGAAAGCACAGGCTGTACCAGCGCAGGACGACGGGGCCGATACGGAATATCTCGGGGTCGGCACTCCAATGGATCTGGGCGATTCCAAACATGGATGTGTGGTCTAACGACGTTGTGGCGGGACCGGATCATATCCGCCGGAATGGTAGGGATGACATTTGAGAATTCGCGAGAACGATAGAAAGAGAGCGATAAGAAATGGGTGATGCCGAAAGCAATCGCGGGCGTACCGGGAGCACGTGGGGTGAAACCTGCACCCGCTGACGGAGCCGAACACGACCTGCAAGAAAGGAGAGATCAGCAACCGGTAGATCCGCAGAAGGACGATCGATAAAGCGGCCATAAGGCGGTCGATGGAGTGAAGCATGTTTTCGCGTTCTCTCACGGACAGGATCAGGATTGGCTTGATTTGCAGATGTCGGTATGTTTTTTTGATACCGGACCGCTGCCGGCTGGAGAAGATAGCAAAAAGGGATGATTGCCGAAAGGAGAATCCATGGCGGAAGAAACGATCTTCAGCAAGATAATCAGGAAAGAGATACCATCGGAAATAACGTACCAGGATGAACTGGTGACGGCGTTTCGAGATATCAATCCCCAGGCGCCAACGCATATGTTGATCGTTCCCAATTACGTGATTCCAACCGTCAGCGATGTGTCGTCTGAAGATGAAGCCGCGCTCGGCCGGTTATTTACGGTGGCTGCACGGCTTGCAAAGGAGGAGGGCCTTGCCGAGGACGGGTACCGGTTGATCGTGAATTGCCGGGTCCACGGGGGACAGGAGGTCTACCACCTGCACATGCATCTGATTGGCGGCAGGCCGCTCGGGCCCATGCTCACACCGCAGAGATAAACCTGGTCCGCGATCCGGCCGGATACGAAACTGTCTCCGGGTGGTGCGTTCTCATCGGGCTTTTAGCGGTCGGGCCACTTGTATGCAGCCTTCGCGTTCTTCCAGAATACCCTTTCGACTGCTTCTTCTCCAATGGCCTCGAAGTATTCCATAGGGATGCGCTGTACGGTGGCATAATCGGCGCCGTGTTCGCACACGGGCCAGTTGCTGGCGTAGATGAGGCGGTTTACGCCAAGGATTTCCCAAAGGTGGTCCAGGGTCGGCGCGTAATAGATCAACTCGGGTGGCGCCGGTTTTTCTCGCGCGGTTTCCACAAGGCCGGAAACCTTGCAGTAGATGTTCGGGTGCTGCGAAACGTTGTGCAGGCCGTCGATCCATTCGGGGTCGGGCGTCTTGCCGTCGATGGGTACATGGATAACGTGGTTGAGCACGATACGCAGTTCCGGCAGCCGGGCGGCAATATGAACCGCGGAGTGAAGCTGCGCAACGTCGACAAGGAGGTCGAGGGAGAGATCGTTCCGCGCAAGCAGTTCGAGTTTGGAAAGCAGCGAGTCGCTGACGGAATGGACCTCGTTCCTGTGAAGCCGGATGCCGCGGAAGAGGGGGTTTTCCGAAAGTTCGATAAGATGGCTTTCAAAGGCGTCCGATTCCGGGTCTAGGTTGCCTACAAAGCCCACGATGAAGGGCTCTTTTTCTGCCAGATCCAGAATCCAGCGGTTGTCTTCAACCCATTCACTGGCTTCCACAACCACGGTGCCGTTAACGCCTTCGGGAACGGCCACAGCTTTGTAGTCTTCAGGAAATACGCGGCGATAGAGCAGGGCGTTGTCGGGCGGCGGCCACGGTACCCCTTCGGGGCGTTGGGGATCGTAGAAATGGGTATGGGTGTCGATAATCATCGGCGCGCTCCTTGTATTTTTCGGATGCGGTAGCCTTGACAGAGATGAAGAGATCCGTATTTTCTATCTTACTCACCAGCCAGGAATCGATACGCAAGAGAGAAGGGCTTATGTCCAGCGGAAAAGGACGGTTTTCATCCACCAAGACATTTCATAATCTGCCATGTTCACACCGGCAGGCGCATCACGACGGGCACTGTCAGTTTATCCACGGATACAACCGGGACATTACGTTTCATTTTACGTGCGACGAGTTGGATGAGAATCACTTTGTGGTGGATTTCGGCAAGCTCAAGGAGCTGAGGGCCTGGCTGGACCACATGTTTGACCACACGATGCTGATCAACGAAAACGACCCGGAGCGGAAGTTGTTCGAGGAGATGCACCGCAGGAGAATTGTGGACTTGCGCGTGATACCCAACGTGGGGATGGAGGCCTCCTCAAAATTCGTGTTTGATCATGCCGACAGGATGATACGCGAGGAGACGGACGGGCGTTGCTGGGTTTACAGGGTGGAGACTCGCGAGAACATGAATAATTCAGGCGTTTACGAGATTGTGGATTAGCCGTGAATACGTGGTAGAAATGAGCGACCGTTTGCGGGAAGTGGGTCAGGATCCTGCAGGATGGTCACTTCCGGTCACCGGCTTCGCCTGAGATATTCTTTGCGAATTCGATCCTTCAGCCCTGGCGCCGCAACCAGAGTCGCACATAATGCCGCCGGCATGCAGGGTCGGCATCGTCCTCAAATGCGGTGCGGTTGTGAAGTATCCAGCGGTTGTTCGTAAATAGCATCTGTCCGGGTTGCAGACTGAACTCCACTCTGAAATCCGGGCGACGAAGCAACGCTTCCACAACTTCCAGTGCGGCTTTCCGTTCGGCGGTCAGCGGTTTGCCGGCGCGCTTGTGACCCACCTGGATGTAATAGTACAGGTATCGGAGCTTCAATTCACACCGGCGCCACTGAAAGATCGGGAATTGAGACGTCGGCGACTCCCCGGCCTTGAACTGTCCTCGACGATCAAAATAGAACATCTTATAGAGGGTTTCGAGGACATCGGGGTGATTTTCCAGAAGTTCATTGTGGAGGGCGTAGCCGCTGATAAGCTGACTCTCTCCACCGGATATCGCCGAACGCAAGCAGAGCAGTCCCACAATGTCGGGCAGCGGTTCGCCGAAGGCATTGTCGTTGTGAAACGTGCTCTCCGCATTGGTCACTGAAAACCGCGCACCTTGCGCCACGTTCTTGCCCGTATCGCGGACGTCGTACAACAGCGTTCCCTCGATATTCTGCTCCACGGGCGTACCAAGGTTTAGGCCAATCAGCCAGTACATCGACAGCGCTTCTTCAATTGCAAATCCTTCAGTCGGCACGCGATTGACAATGGCAAATCCACGCCCCGATCCGAGAGCGTCACGAACCGGTTGAAGGCATTCACCGGCGCAATTGAACGAAGCTCCCTGGCGGGTAATATCCGTAATGGGCAGGTGATTATCCCGCGCATCGTCGATGATGCGCCTGGAGCTGGAGAGAAAATCCTCGGACAACGGGTAGTACCAGGCTGCGGAATCATCGATGCTGTTCGTCCGCCAGGCCCGCTCGTCGGTAACGCCTTCGGTCAACACCTGCGCATCATGCATTGTTTTGTCTCGTCACTGCAAGTCGACCCTTACTTGTTGGCTTTCGGTGCGCCCTTTTGCCGTAATCTCACGATCGACAAAATCACTTTCGCCGGCAATGAACGTCGGGTTGTCAGGACCGGCGAAGTGAACGACATTGGCATTGTCCCTCCGATGACCGATTCGAGCCATCGAGTTTAGAGATTCCCCATGCCGCTATTTGCTGTTCCGGCATTGTGTGAGCCAGGGCTCAAGGAAAGATAGGATCTGGTCCGTCGCAGAGCAAGCACTGGATGGGACGGTCAATACGGTGCTTTGCGTATCCGCCAGAACGTTCCCATCGGGTTGGCGTATGTGTCAGGTACTGACGCGACGAAGGATGTGTCTGTCATGGCTCGGGAGAGAAAGACCGTATTGATCACGGGTGCAACGGATGGAATTGGCCGGGCGCTCGCCGAAATCTATCGTGCGCGTGAAGATCGGCTGGTGCTCGTGGGCAGGCGCGCCATGGATTCGCTCGAATGCGAGCTCTACAGCGAAGAAGACTATTGTGAGGTGGACCTGTCGGAGGAGGATTGCGCCGGCAAAGTCTGTTCTTTTCTGAAATCGAGGAAGATAGATTCATTGGACCTGTCGATTCAGAACGCGGCCACGGGACATTATGGTCCCGTGGCCGATCAGGACGTTGCAAACATTCGAGAGATCGTCGCCGTCAATCTCCTGGCGCCGCTGCGCCTGACGCACGCGCTGATACCGTACGTGAACAATAGGAACGGTAAACACGTGCTAATTGGGTCCATCGCTCACGCGTTTCCGTGTCCGGATTTCGCCGTGTACGCGGCGACCAAGGAGGCGCTGGATGTTCTCGGGCGTAATCTGCGCGTTGAGGGCGACGTGAACGTCCAGGTCATACACCCGGGAGCGACGCAAACGGGCATTCATCGAAAGGCGGGATGGACCAACGAGGAGTCGAGAGCATTCCCCCCGGCGGCCCGGGTCGCCGGGAGGATCGCGCGAGCGATCCACGGGCGACGATCTGTCATGACAATCGGTCCGGGAAACAAGGGCTTGCGCTTCTGCGGGCGTTATTGCGATCGGGTAATCGAAGCCCTGATGCGATGGCGGGCGCGATGAAACACGCGGTCATTACCGGCGCGGCCAATGGTATTGGCGAGGCGCTCGCCCGAAGGTTTGTTCGTTCAGGGTATTCCGTGACCGGCGTGGACGTGGATGCCGGGGGTGCGGCCAATCTCGAGCGGGAACTGAATGCGCGGTTTGTCGTTGCAGACCTGGGTACCGATGCGGGCATCGCGCGGG
This sequence comes from Candidatus Latescibacterota bacterium, assembly GCA_963662665.2. GTDB lineage: Bacteria > Latescibacterota > UBA2968 > UBA2968 > JAAXHE01. Next base: position 110,441 of record CAXXJS010000010.1, on the reverse strand, counting down.
TTCACGAACAATTGGTACATATGGATGGGATCGACGTGCTGATTCACAACGCGGGCATCAACGCCGTCGGACGTTTTCCGGAAGTGAGCCTGGCATTGCAGGAGTGCGTGATTGCCGTTAATCTCTACGCGCCCATGGCGTTAACGGCGAAGTTGCTGAAGGCCAGCCGCATTGTCCCTGGCGGATCCCTCGTTTTCGTATCCTCACTATCCCACTACGTAAGTTATCCGGGGGCCGCGACGTACGCGGCCACAAAGAGCGGGCTGGCGTCGTACGCGCGAAGTCTTTCGGTCGCGCTCGCCCCGCGCGGAATACACGTCATGACGGTCTTTCCGGGTCCCACGCGAACCGGCCACGCCCGCCGGTACAGCCCTGACAACTCGTGCGAGGAAAAACGCATGGCGCCGGAAGACCTGGCGGAGGCCATCCTTCGGGGCATCCGGAAGAGAAAACGTCTGGTAGTCCCAGGTTTCGGAAACCGTACGGCGGCTATTCTGGGTACCTGGTTTCCACGCATTGTGGAACGCGTGATGCGGCGGGCGATGTTGGGGGAGAATTGAGGTAGGGAGTGGTGGCGCCTCGACGTCGACTCCGGGTGGAAACTAAAAGAAATACATCTTGTAATTCAACTTCAGACTCCTTCCCGTTTCGGGCATTACCGATCGGATGCGCGACAGGTGGTTGCGGTATTCCGTGTCGAATAGATTCTCCAGGGAAAGAATAATGCTGTGGCGGGCCCGATTTGCAAGGATATCGCGTTGAATGTAAACGCCGAAGACGGAATAACCGGCGGTGGGGTCTTCGTAGGTATCCACGCGTTTCTGTCCCGTGGCCCACTCCATGGTTCCTCCCCCGGTAAGCCAGGAGTGCCTGTAGGTTGCGCTCCCGACGAACTTGAGCGGCGGCATTTCGGGCAGGGGCATTCGGTCGTCCCGGTTTTCGCCGCGCACGTGACTCAGATTCATCTCCAGTTCCAGTCGCGCGTTCGGACGCCATTTCAGGTGGGTTTCCACGCCCATCATTCTCGCGTCTATACCCTCCGCGGCGTAGATGGGAAGTAGTTGAGCAAAGTTGATTTCTCCGGTATTTCGTGGCGCGATGTAGTCGTCGAATTCGTTCCAGAATCCCGTGAAGACCAGGTCGAACCCCGGCTGCAGGTAGTGAATGAATGCCTCCGCGCCGAAACTGCGTTCGGTATTGAGTTCGACGTTGCCCTTCTCAAAGGTGTAAGCGGCAAGGTGCGGGCCCTCGTTATAGAGTTCCTCGATGGTAGGCGCGCGCTGGGAGCGGCTGAGGCTGAAGCCCGCTGTAAGCTGGTCCGTGATGGGCACGAGCGGGCTGAATGCCGCGGACCATGTATGGAAGGTGCGATCTACGTCCAGGATCTTGTTGGAGTTCGCCTGGAGGCGCGGGTCGAAGGTCGCATAGGTGTACCGGGCCGCGGCCTGCAGTTCGATATTGCGATAGGCTGTTTCATGATACAACCCGAGGTTGACGTTCTGCTTTCTAGTGGGCGGGGTGAAGACATAAGCGCCCAGCTTGAGATTGCGGTGTTCAAAGCCGGTTGTGAGAACGGTGTTTTGCTCCTTGTTTCCCGTGTTCAGGTAGAGTTTGAGGTCGCCGCTGTAGTCATGAAAAAGGAACTCGGATCCGATTCTGCCGCTGGATTCGAACTCGAGATGATAGTAATAGGCTTTTGTGAATCCCGCCTCCACTCTGTCGATGATCTGGCTGTCGGGCCTGTATACTGCCTTCCCGTCGAAAACCCGACGGATGATATCGAGGTCCGCGCCGTTTGGGTGCGCGCCGATGAATCCGCCCGGAATGCCGTACTGAGTGTTGAACTGATCGAAAGAAGCGCCAACGTATCCCCGGTCGCCCGCGTAGGACATGCCCAAGGTATATGTGTGGGTGTTGATGGGCGTATTGGCAAGCCGGCCGACCGGGGTCTGGATGTCCCTGGTATCCCGGTAGGTTGACTCGGCATGCAACGCGAGCGGCCCCACGGGCGCTGTAAGGGCGGCGGATGAGAAATAACCACGGTTCGCCGTTTCCCCGTAGGCGCCCACGCTTCCGAACAAGCGCTCCGGCCGGGTTTCGGGGATCTTGTGCTTGACGACGTTGATGACGCCGCCGCCGGCCGTGGACGTGTGCAGGAGCGTGCGGGGCCCGCGGATGATTTCCAGGCGTTCCGCGTTGAAGGTCTCGACGGTTACCGCATGATCGGCCGATGTTGCGGAGAGGTCCTGTGACTGAATGCCGTCGACGTTGATCTGTACACGGTCGCCGCTGAGCCCACGGATAACGGGTCGGGCCGGCGCCGGACCCATGCTCTGGATGGCAACGCCGAGTTCGTTCTTCATGGTCTCGGCCAATGTGATGCTGTATTTCTTCCTGAGTTCGTCGCCCGAAAGCACACGGGTGGCTTCATGCAGTTCTTCAAACCGGGTTTCAGCGCGTTTGGCCACAACGTCCAGGGGGTCCAGCTTGAGATCCAGTCGCGCCAGTTCCAGATAGACAACGGGATGCTTCGCACCCGAGATGTTCAGTTCGTGGCGCGTTTCCTCATAGCCGACGTGCGTAAGTAACAGCCGATAGTCACTAGGAGACAGGTGAAGCACGAACCGGCCTTTTTCGTCCGTAGACGCGACTGCGGCATGATCTGCGGGCCGGACGTTCACGTTCCCGACGGGCAGTCCGGTTTCGCTGTCGAAGACGTACCCTTCGATCAACACGGCCTGAGTTGCCGAGCTGATACCCGCAAGACACGCCACGGACAGCAACGCGAGCGCCGCCCGGATAAAGTGCAGCCGGATGGTGGAACGGTAGCTGGAGCCGCCACCCGGGTGCAGACGATTTATCCTGTGTAAATCAGCCATCTGGATTGTACTCCCGCGTTGCAGCCGGCGGGAGGGCAAGAACCACCCTCCCGCCGCGCTTCCTGCTACGGTGCGGTGATCTCCACCGAAATTGGCGCGAACGTGTCTTCCGCCTCACCGTCGTGGAGAGTGGAAAGGGTTATGGTGGTCGTGCCGGCCTTTTTGCCGATGAGTCTGAAGGCCCAGTATTCGGGCGCGACAGGCGGATCGATGGCGAGCAACGAGGTGTCGCCCACCGCAATACCCAGCGTCTCGTCGGGTGCTTCCGGCTGGAATTCCACGTCGTGTTCATCAAAGAAGAACGTGGCGATGTGGTCGGTTGTATCGCCAACGGCTACCGACAGCGCATCGCTGGCTGTGCCTTCGCCCGCCACGGGCGCCTCCACCAGCACTTCGCCGCTGTCTTCTTCCTTAAGCCGCACGCCCACGGGTTCGCCGTGCTGGCCCTCCTGTGACTCCACGTGTACGGGAATGGGTAGGGTGCGGTAGTCGATGTGACCTTCGTGTCTGACTCCAAATACAATGGTGGTTTCGCCCTCCTGCAAGCCGCGCAGGTGGAAGTCGAACGAACCCTCGTCGCCCTCGTCCTGGTGGACTTCGAGGATGTCGGAGTCGGCAATGATCCAGGCGAACGAGAATTCGGGATCGTCCGGGGGATCTATTTCTTCGCCGTGTTCATCCAGAAACGCGATGCGCCAGTGGGGCGTCAGGCCGATTGGGGCCGAGAGTTCCGATACCCGACCTTCGTTTGAGTCGATCTCGCCCTGGAAATAACGGAAGAATCGAACGCCGGACTCGATGATAACAATCCCTTCGGCCTCAAACTCTCCTACCACGTGCACCGGGATTGGCAGCGTGGTAAAGTCCACGTGCCCTTCGTGCGAAATCTGAAGCCTGATGGTGGTTTCGCCATCTTCGAGGCCGCGCAGGGCGAAGACGAATTGGCCCGCTTCCGCCGCGTCCTGGACGACTTCCACAATTGACTTGTCCGCAATTTCCCACGTGAACGTGAAGCCCTCGCCGGTGGGCGGGGCCATTTCGTTTCCGTCCCTGTCCAGGAAGCGGATGCTCCACTTGCCGGTGACTTCGCCGTGAGTGACTTCCAGGGCTTCCGCCCGGCCGTCGCCCGAGTCTATCCTGCCCTGGAAATATCGGAAGAACCGCTGGCCGGAGTCGAGGAGGACGAGGCCTTCGGCTTCGTAATGTTCTTCCTGTGGCGTAATGGGGTCGTCTTTTCCGCAACCGGCCAGGATTACCGCTACCGCCGCCGCTGCGATTAACAGAGGGGATTGTTGCATTTTCAGCGTGCTGAACATCAATGTTCTCCTATATGCCAGTATTTCATTCTGTCGCGAACCTCGCGTGGACGTCCGCCCTCCCTGGTTGGCATGATTCGTATCTGTCGACATACTGGCGACAGGCCGATGCCTCAGGCGGCGGACGACCTCCGGAGAGAGGCGGGGATGGCACAATGCCGGTCGGCGGACTAACGTCCACCCGAACGCAGGATAATCCCGGGTTCCCGCATGTGCAGATTCGGGCAAAGGCCCGAGCCGGAGTTACTTAAGTTGGAATATATTTTGAAACGTCGAAAGGCGTGTCTTGACGACACGGGAGGATGGATCAGGACACGGGAGGTGCGCGTCCGTCGGGAAGAAGGAAGGAAGTGCGAAGTACGCGGCGCGAGGAGAACAATTGACGGAAGTGCAGAAAGCAGAATTGAACCGCCAGTACTGCCGGCAAAACGACGCTCAAGCTATTCAACCAGGCGCAGACAGTACATTGTTGTTGGTCGTGGTCGTGTTCGGGGTACGCGGTGAGCAAAAATATCGCGAGGTAGGCCGCGAATATCGCCAGAGCGAACAAAAAAAGAGGATGAATCTGTCTGGAGGAAGAAAACATCCCTACCGTCTCCGGGAGAGTACAAGTCCAAAGCTGGTTACACCTATAAATATACCGGAAACGTTCGGTTTCGTCAAGAGAACGGAAGCCGGAAAGCATCCGACGGGAGAACGGCGAATTCAGGGAATTGACCTTGACACCTGATTCGAACCTGATTATACATGGACTTCTGCCCCTCACTAATACGAAACGTGGAGAATCCATGCCCGTCGCCGAACGCGAATCTGTCGAGAATCGTTACCGGAGTGCGCTGTCGTCTCTGGTCGCGAAGCTCGAGAATGACCGGTGGGTACTCGCTGCCATTCTGTTCGGCAGTCTGTCCTACGACGAAGTCTGGGTGAACTCGGACATCGACCTGTGGATCATCATGCAGGATGGCGTGAAAGAAGGACACGTCACACTCTGTGAAGACGACGTCAATATCCAGGCGCAACGGGTTTCCCGCAGCGTTTTCAAACGCCGCATCGAGGGCGACCTCGCCGGCGGATGGCTGGATTTTACGTTTTCGAATAGCACCCTTCTCTTTACAAGAGACGAGTCCGTGGCGAAGTGGTACCATGCCTTCGATCGCATTGGAACGCGAGACCGCGCATTTCAACTGATGAGATACGCTTCCTTCCTGATACCGTCGCTCAATAAAGCCGAGAAGTACTTTTACCTGAAAAAAGACTTCGAATACAGCTTCTGGTGGCTCATGCAGGTCGTCAGAGAACTGGCATCGATCCAGGTGCTCATGCACAACGAAGCGCCCGGCCGGGAGGTGGTCCATCAGGCGCTCAAATACAATCCGCAGTTATTCAATGCTATCTACACGGATTTCGTCAGTCAGGTCAAGACTCGCGACTCCGTCAAACGCGTACTCGATCTGGTCAACGACTATCTTGAGAAAAAGACCTGCGACCTGTTTCGTCCTCTTCTGGACTACCTCGCGGAATCGTCCGAAGTGCGCAAATTTTCGGAAATCAGCGACTATTTTCAAAAGAAGATCCAGGGCGGCGGCCTCGAGGCAGCCTGTGAATGGCTTGTCCGGCAGGAAATCATCCAGAAACTGTCGAGTCCGGTCCACCTGACCGAGAAGAGCAGGATTGAAGTTGAAGAACCCGCCTACTATTATGATGGTGACAGCGTCGAACTCCTGTAGACGAGAAGACGAGAAGACGAAGAGGCGAGAAGACGAGAAGACGGAAAGGCGAGAAGACGAGAAGACGGAAAGGGGTAATCCCGTTCTTTCGTTCCCTCGTATTCCTGATTGGATCATTGATGAGATCGACAATCGAAGTCAAGGGCGCACGCGAAAACAACCTGCGGAATATCCACCTCGAAATCCCGCGCGACAAGCTGGTCGTTGTCACGGGCGTGAGCGGTTCCGGGAAATCCTCCCTTGCCTTCGATACCGTGTATGCCGAAGGGCAGCGGCGATTCATGGACTCGCTTTCCACCTTCGCCCGGCGGTTCGTCTCACAGTTGAAGAAGCCCGACGTCGACTTCGTGAACGGCCTTTCTCCGGTCGTGTCCATAGAACAGAAGACCGTGATGAAGAATCCCCGCTCAACAGTGGGGACAATGACGGACCTCTCAGACTATCTGCGTATGCTTTTTGCCGGTATCGGACAGCCGCACTGCCCCGTCACCGGCGAGGTCGTCAGAGTCTGGACGCCGCATCAAATGATGGAACACCTGCTTGCGCTGCCCGGCGGCGCGGAAATTGAAGTTCGCGCACCTGTACTCAAGATTTATGGCGAAGATTATGCCTACCTCTTCGATGACATTCGCACCAAGGGCTATCGCAGGGTGCGCATTGACGAAACGGTTCACGACCTGGGCGAGGAAATCAACCTCGATGAAGACGAAAACTACCGGATCGAAGTGATCGTGGATCGCTTTATCGTCCGTGAGGGAATGGACAAGCAGATCGTTACGTCCCTGACCCACGGCCTTGAAGTTATAGGCGAAGGTTTTCTGAGTTTCCGCGTTCTGTCCGATATCAGCAGGGCTGCAACAGATTCATTTTACCGGAAATTGGGTGCTTCCTCCGCGCAGGTCGTCGCCGGTCGTATGCATGACGGGATGTTTACGTTCAACGATCCCGTCGGAGCCTGCATAACGTGCTCGGGGCTGGGCACTTATCTCAAAGCCCACCCGGATCTCGTCGCCCCCGACAAAGACCGCAGTCTGCGCGAAGGCGCATTCGTAAAAGAAGCGCTGAAGTACGACGTCAACACCTGGGGCGGGCGTATCCTTTACAGCCTGTCCAGAAAGTATGACTTCGACCTGGACACGCCCTATAAGGACCTTCGCGACAATGTCAGGGACCTGTTACTGTACGGGACGCGGGGCGAAAGGGTCGTCATCGAGCAGCCTCCCGACGCCAAAGTCGGCGCGAAATATATCGGGCGCGAGTTTCGTTACGACGGCGTCATCAATCAGATCGAACGCCATTACCGCCGATACAGGCAAAAAGGTGCCGCGCACGGAGGCATGGAAGATTATCTGCGTAAAGTCATGGTTGAGAACCCCTGTCCGGACTGCGGTGGCGAGCGGCTGAAAAAACAGCGCCTTCTGGTTACAATCGACAATCGAAACATCCACAGTCTCGGCGAAATGCATCTGCCGGAATTGCGGGCTTTTCTCACGCAGCCGACCATACCCGCGAAGCAGAAGGAAGTTGCCTCGCAGATCATCCACGAGATCTCGTCCCGACTCGAACTCCTGATCGGCATCGGCCTCGACTATCTCAACCTCAACCGCCCCACCGGCACGCTTTCCGGCGGAGAGTCCCAGCGTATCCGCCTCTCCACGCAGATCGGATCGGGGCTGATGGGCATGTTGTACGTTCTGGACGAACCCAGCATCGGTCTGCACCCGAAAGACAATGCCAAGATGATCAGCACCATGCGGCGGCTGAGAGACATCGGCAACACGGTTATCGTCGTTGAACACGACGAGGACACCATCCGCGCGGCCGATCACATCATAGAAATGGGTCCCGGACCAGGGGTGCATGGCGGTCGCGTTGTCGCGACAGGCCCGGTCGGCGAAGTCCTTGAATGCCGGGAATCGCCAACCGCTCAGTATTTGAGCGGCGCTCGCGAAATCGCCATACCCGACCGCCGCCGTGAACGTAACGGCAAAGCCATCCGCATTAAAGGCGCACGGGCGAACAACCTCAACAACATAGACGTCGAAATCCCGCTGGGTATCTTTACCTGCATCACTGGTGCGTCCGGCTCGGGCAAGAGCACCCTGATTCACGAAGTGCTGTACAAGAAACTGTACAACCTGTTTCACGACAGCCGTGTCTTTTCGGGCGATCACGACGTCCTCAGAGGCCACGAACACGTGGGAGACGTCATCAACATCGATCAGTCCGCCATCGGCCGGTCTCCGCGATCCAACCCCGCGACGTACATCGGATTTTATGACAATATCCGCAGATGTTTCGCATCCACCGGAGAAGCCACGCGACGCGGATATACGGCCTCCCGATTCAGTTTCAACGTCAAGGGCGGCCGCTGCGAAGAGTGCTCGGGAGAAGGCGAGATCAAGACCAGCTTCGCCTTCATGCCCGACGTTTCCATTCCCTGTCCCACGTGCAAGGGTGCGCGTTACAACGACGAGACGCTGGAGGTTACCTATCGGGACAAGACCATCGCCGACGTGCTGGATATGTCCGTAGAAGAGGGCGTTGGGTTCTTTGCGGGGAACAACCTCATTGCCCACAAGCTTGCCGTTCTGGACAACCTGGGTCTGGGTTATCTGAAAATCGGCCATCCGGCCACTATCCTCTCGGGCGGCGAGGCGCAACGCGTCAAACTCGCCAGCGAGCTGGGCAAAGTCAAACGCGGCAAACACAATCTCTACATCCTGGACGAGCCGACCACGGGATTGCACCTGGCCGACATCCAGAAGCTGCTCGACGCGCTCAACGGCCTCGTCGACGCCGGGCATACCGTTGTGGTCATCGAACATCACCTGGATGTGATCAAAACCGCCGACTACGTGATCGACCTGGGCCCGGAGGGCGGGCACAACGGGGGCGACGTGATTGCCGCCGGACCGCCCGAGGCGGTTGCCGCGATAGGGCGGTCTTATACGGGACAGTTTTTGAAGCCGCACCTGGAAAGGAGATAGGTTTCGCCCACCGACATGAGACCGGATGAAGTTGCGCGGCGATTGATGGCGATCAGGGAGAAGGAACTCGACTGCGTTCCGTCAGGTTCGAAGATCCAGGTACCAATTGAAGGCGCCATCGTCACACTGGATCCTACGTCCGCCGCATCGCCTTTTCCATCGGCAAATCGAAACGGCGTGTATTTTTTCGGATGCGGGAGGAAGGTTTCCAGGGCCGATTTATTGGAAATACTGAACGTATTCGAGGCGTCGGAGGTCCAACGGTTCTTCTTCTGGATGAGTCCGAACCCCCAGGAAGAGGAAATCATCGTGTGGCTGGGGGACAGCGGTCTCAAACCATTTAAAGGAACCACGTATCCCACGCTGATTCGTCCCGTCGAAAGCGTGGCCCCGTTCCCGACCCACCTGGCCGTGCGCCGGGTTTCCGGACATGAGGTCGAAAACCGGAAGGATGCAATTCTACGCATATTCGAGCCGTGGCCATGTTCGTTTTTCTTCCAGTGTGTCGATCGTGAGGGATTCGACCGCTTCGTGGCATATGACGGCGGTACGCCCGTCAGCGCCGCGATACTCGTCCACCATGGCGATTTCGCCTATCTCGGATGGGCCGGCACCGCGGAGGCGTACAGAGGAAAGGGCGGCCAGAATGCGCTGATCAGAGCCCGTCTGAATCGCGCCGCGGAACTGGGATGCCGGGTGGCCTGTAGCGAGACCCTGGAGGTGCTGAAGACATCTCTGGGCAACCTCGAACGCAATGGATTTGAGACCGTCTATCACAAGAAAGTCTACGTTTGGGATGCATAGATGCACAAGGAGGCGAACCATGTCACCAGCCCCCGCGGGATACCACACCGTCACTCCGTATCTTGTCGTTAAACGGGTCCTCAACGCCCAACATTGAGTTCAACCATCCTATACAACTTTCTCAAAGTCGCCGTCCGGCAAATTATCCGCCAGCGATGGTATATTCTGGCCAATCTCCTCGGCCTGAGCGTCGGTCTCACGTGCATGCTCCTCACGTGGCTCTACGTTGCCCACGAAACCAGCTTCGACACGTTCCGCCCCGGGGCCGATCGCACCTATCGGGTATTGCGGCAATTGACCACCCCCTACAAAATGGATTATCAGATCGATTCTCACGGTGCGCTCACCCCGAGAATGATCGAATCCATTGCCGAAATTGAATCTGCCAACCGCATCCGTCCCGGCCATCGGTGGGTGCAATATCGCCAGTTTGCGCAACGCCGTTCCTTCTGGTACGCCGATCCCAACTATCTCGTATTCTGGGGGATCAATTTAGCGCGCGGCGATCTCCACAAGGCTCTCACACACCCCGGCGGCGTGGTCATTTCGCAAGAAGCCGTTGCCGAATTCTTCCCGAACGGGGTAGACCCCATGGGCAAAGTGCTCAAAGGTCAGTGGGGCGATTACATTGTTACTGGAATTTTAGACGAGCAGCCTCGAAACACGCATTTTAATCCCCACTTTGTAACCGCAACCCTGCCGGCAAGCGTCCGGGGCGCCTGGTCCGACTGGGAACTCCGCACCTCATTTCGGTGGGTGCAAACCTTTGTCCGTCTGCGCAAGGATGCGGACCCGGAACGAGCCGAGCAGAAATTGCGTGCGCTGGTCATACCCGAAGAAAACCCGGAAAACACAACCAGCCATCGCCTGCAATCACTCTTGCGTACGCGTCTCTATGGCCGTGAAGATTTTCCCGAAGGCATCGGCGGTCCGGGTACCGGCATTGGCGCCGGCGATCTCAAAGCGGTTCGCGCCCTCGCAGCCATCGGCATGCTCGTCTTGTTCGTCGCCTGTATCAACTTTGTCAATCTCTCTACCGCGCGGGCGGCCCTGAGGGCCAAGGAAGTGGGTATGCGAAAGGTCGTTGGCGCGGGACAACGGCAATTGGCATTCCAATTCCTCCTCGAGTCTGTTTTGCTCACCCTTCTCGCACTGCCCTTGTGCCTCATCCTCACGGGCATAACCCGGCCTTACTGGCAACAAATCGTGGGACAAACGGGTACACTCTCTATATTTCTAGAGCCGGACATGGCGATTGTACTCCTGGCTGCAACGGTTCTGGTCGGTCTGTTCTCCGGCATGTATCCAGCCTTTCTCCTCAGCCGGTTTTCCCCCATTGCCGCGTTGCACAGTCAAACCGCCTCGGGATCCGGCGGATCATTCCCCCGCAGGGTTCTCGTGATTTTGCAGTTTACGATCTCCATCTTTCTTGTTTTTGTCGCCCTTGTCGCCTTTGTACAACTGGACTACGTCCTGCAGAAAGACCTTGGTTTCAAGAAAGAGAACATCCTCGCGCTCCGCATCTTTGACGTGGACGGGTCGCTGAGAAATACTTACAACGAAGTGAAACAGCGCTTTCTCAAACACCCCGACGTGCTCGCTGCCACCGCATCCGCCAGCCTTCCGGGCGAAGGCTGGACAAGCAGAAGGAAAATGGTCCTGGATCCATCGGGCGCTGCTTTCGAGATCCGGCAATACGCCATTGACGAGGATCTATTTCCCATGATCGGGGTTGATCTCGTTGCGGGGCGCAATTTTTCCGCTGACATCAGGAGTGATTTTGAAAGTGCATATATTCTCAACGAAACAGCGGTGGAGAAACTCGGACTTGAGAATCCCGTTGGTAAACCGTTCAAGCTTCTCGATAATGAAGGCTGGATCATCGGCGTTGTAGAGGACTTTCACATGCGCCGGCTGACCGAGAGACTTCGCGCCAATGCCTTCGTTTTGCGCCCACGTTCATTTCGTGTGGTCAACTTGCGGCTCGCCGCCGGAAACGCCGGCGAAACCATGCAGGGCCTCGAAGAAATCTGGAAGACCTTTATCCCGGTTCGTCCAATCATGTATGCGTTTCTCGATGACCGGCTGGAGGTGAATTACGGAAAATATCTGCGCTTCCAACGCATATTTGCGGTTGGATTCGGAGTCTCGTTTCTCATCGCATCAATTGGCCTGCTTGGCCTTGCCGCCTACACGAGCGAACGCCGCCGGAAAGAGATCGGCATTCGCAAAGTCTTCGGAGCATCCATCGGCGAAATCGCGGTCCTGTTGGGCGCCGAATTCACAAAACTGGTGCTTATCGCCAATCTCATCGCCTGGCCGTTTGCCTATGTCCTCATGCAGGAATGGCTGCAGGATTTCGCCTATCGCGCAAACATGGGCCTTTTTCCCTTTGCTTTCACTGCACTGGGATCTGTTCTCGCCACGTTACTGGTTGTCGGATTCCAGTGCTATAGAGCCTCCAGCGCCAATCCCATCGAGGCTCTGCGCCACGAATAAGAACGTCCAGCCGGATAGAGAGCTTATTGAGAAAGGAACCCGGATGACTACGAACGGAATTGACGTGGAGGGAGGATAGTCATGTGGATACCCGATGCGAACGTGTCGCGATATCATACGGACGTGCTTACCGTGATCAATTACTACCGGATGATTGCTACAGGTATGGACGTGGTCCTCTTCCCACCGGTACGGCTCAGCTATGCCGGTAAGACGGATGTTATGGTTTATCCGAACGTAGGCGTGATCGTGCGAAGAAACGGTCCCCGACAAATCTGCAAGAAGAACCACGATCACCAGGTCTACGAGGGGCCGCCCAATTTCGTGCTTGAAATCGAATCCAAGCATGGATTTACGGATCTGGGCAAGAAGCGCCAGGTTTACGAAGCTTCCGGCGTCCAGGAGGCGTTATTCGTGGAGAACGGCAAACCGGCAACGTGGTACCAGCTTCGAGGCGGGAAGTTCGAGGTCCTGGGGCAGGAGCCGGCCGGCCGGATCGAGAGCAGAGCGCTACCCGGATTCGTCCTTGACTTTGAGAATTTCAGGGAACACAGGTGGCTGGAGATGATGGAGGATATCAAAGGGAGTGTCGAGAAAACGGATGTGAAGAGCGAACTCACCTTCGAGTACGGTCTTTGAGCTGTTTTCGGTGGGGCTTGCGGTTTCTGCAGTTCGAATTCAGGTGTTTCGCAGGCGGCGAAGGCTTCGCTGGCGAAATTGGATGACGGGCAACCCGGAAAGGAACAGAAATGGCCGGCAACGGAACTTACAGGGTCGCGGATCTATGTAAGGCGGCAGGCAGCGGCGACGTCTCGCGGATCAGGCAGATACTTGACGAGCAGCCCGATCTGGTGAACGTACACATGGCTGAAAACAACGAACACCGCGCGATTCACTACGCGGTGATGAACCGGCACGCCGATGCGGTTCGCGTTCTCATGGAAGCCGGTGCAGACCACAACTCGGGCATCTATCCCCACCGCGACGCCACCGGCGCGTTTACGATGGCGAGAGAACGCGGCCTGGACGACATCGTCCACGTGATCAGGGCGGAGGACGAAAAGCGCAAGCTGGCCGCGTGCAAGAATATCACCATCACCGACGAGAACGATGCGCTGTTCGAGGCCGTCCGGGAGGGGCGGGAGCAGGCCGCGCTCAACATCCTGGACCGTCAGCCCGAACTGCTGGATGCGTGTCATCGAAATGGCGGCAGCGTGATTCACGCGGCCGCGTCGCACGGCCGTTACCGGCTGGTCCGCGAACTGCTCGATCGGGGCGCCGATATCACCCATCTCACGCCCGAGGGCCAATCGCCCCTGGACGGCGCGGTCCTTAATGTGCGCGGTCGCAACAGGCCGCTCAACGAAGGGTGTCTGATCTGCACGGGCATCCTTCTGCAGGCGGGATGCGAGCAGTCGATCGAGTCCGCGGTCGCACTTGGCGATTTCGACTTCGTTCGCGCGTTCGCGAAGGAACATCCCGAACGCTTTCAGTCCAACGACAGCGAGCGGGACGGGCTTCTGCAGATCGCCGTCCAGAACGACGATATCGACATGGTACGCCTGCTGCTCGACCTGGGTCTGCACCCGGACGACCGGCATCAGTTGCACCACTACGAATCCAGGCCGTATTCGTGGGGTGGGCCCCTGTCCAATGCGGCGGGCAATTCCCGGTATGAAATCGCCGAACTCCTGCTCGAAAACGGCGCGGATCCGAATGCCAGCATCTATGCCAGCGCCAATCCCGTGGGCGCGGCGTACAACAACCGCGACGACCGGATGAAGGGACTGCTGTTTCGATACGGCGGGATCCTGGATCACACCACTGCCGGACTCGAAGCCGAGACGTCGGCCGCTGCCGTTGCCCTCCACAACGACCCTTCGCTCGCGGAGAAGATGCTCTGGGCGGCCGGGTGCGGCGGCGACCCGAATATTGTGGGGATGTGCCTCCGGCAACTCGATTGGGAACCCGATGACGGCCGCTGGTTCAGCCTGCTGGAGCAGCCGTTGCGCCTTTGGCGGACCAACCCCAACCGCAAATTCCGCGATTTCGACCGCACGGTGTATCCCGAAATCTTCCGCATGATCCTGGACCACGGCGTCAGCCCCAATCTCGTGGGGCGTTTCGGGTACCGGCTCGCGCATCACCTGGCGGCCTGCGGCGTTGTCTGGGGAGAGCCGATTATGACCGAGCCCGAACGGACTGCCTTTGCCACCATCCTCCTCGACCACGGCGCCGACCTTAACGTGATCGACGAACTCCTTCAGTCCACACCGCTTGGCTGGGCGGTCAGATGGGGCAAGTACGATCTGGCCCGTCTCTATCTTGAACGCGGCGCCGATCCCACGCTGGCCGGCGCCGCGTGGGCCACGCCACTCGCCTGGGCGCAGAAAAAAGGAGATGAGGCCGCTGTGGACCTCATCTCCAGGTACGGGGGATGATTTCGCGTTGTCTTAGAACTGCTACGTCAAAGGGGTATGGTGCGCCTGCGTTTTGCTTGTCGGAACGACTGGATCGCGTCTACCCGTCCATATCCACCGTGTATTTCACGCAATCGGCCGCGAAGTCCTCCGGCTTTTCCATGTCGTCCCAACCCATGCGGCGATACTGCTCCGGCAACGTAATGATCAGTTGACCGGTACGTCTGTCTTCGTACCACCCGAAGTTGGTATATCTCACGTTCTCGTGTGCATCGGCGGGCCTGTCCTGAATGAGCCGGACCGAGTTCCTTAAGATACACGCATTGACCGTGTCGAATTCGGAAATATTCAGCGGATATCGAGGAATCTGCCCGTAGACGGGGCCGTCCAGAATATTGGCAATCCAGTAGGTTTTACCGTTTATTGAGGAATCATAAAAGGCTGTACATGAGGCGGGCGTCCATACGTTCGTGCCGTCATCATAGGTCAGAGGCTCCGGCTGTGTCCAGCTCATTCCGCCATCCTCCGAAACGGCGGTATAGGGTATGGAATAGAAGCCCTGGGCCTCGTTCCCCTGACATCTCATGGTGACGAACAGCGCACCCGATTCCAACGCGGTGATCGAGGGCTCGCAGCATCCGATGCCGGATTTCTCAAACGGTACCTCGATAAAGTCCCCAAACTCCCATTCAAGCCCGCTCATGTCGTCCTTCCAGTATCCGCGTGCGCAGACCACCCGGAAGTACCAGGGTCTCGTGCCGTCCAGTCGTTCGTACTCCGTGAAGGGCGCCAGCACGGACCCGTCCTTCAGCCAAACGCAGTGGTTCCCATTGAGGATCCCGCCCCGCACGCCGTACTCGAAGCCCGGACCCCAGCGGTTCGCGTCGAAACCGTCCCCCCGGGAGATGATCTGCTCAGGATCGCTCCAGGTTGCTCCCTGGTCTCCGGAAACGCTGTAATACGCCCGGTAGGCGCCCTGGTTGATGTATCCGTAGCAAGTCTTATCGGCCTTCTGCCCCCGGTAGAACCGCACCAGGGTGTCGTTTTTCCTATCCAGGCTGAATCCCGCCGGCATCAACTGCTCGTCCGCGATCCCGACGTCGAACCTTACCCTCGGTCCCAATTCCATCCATTGCGATCCGTTGTCGTCCGACACCCTCACCCAGGTGCCGTCGTAACAGGCATCCAGCGTTGTGCGTCCGTCGTCGTGGGTCACCCACTGGAGGCATTCTGAGGTCACCGTTTCAACGATGCGTTCGCCGGTCGCGCCCATATACGTCTGTCCTGAAGCGTAAAACGCGTGAAGGCCGTCGCTCCGTATGTAGGTGCTCTTGTCGAGGTTGTTTCCGATCCTTTCCCGGTTCTCCATATTGGTCGTCTCCTCACGTATCCTTGCATAGCCGCAAAATTTCAGACCCGATTGCGGTCGTTGCCGCACTGCTTTACCCACTCTGTGCCTTTTGTGCTTTTTGTGGCTATTGCCCTTTGTGCCCGGTTCACCCGTTAACAGCGTCAAGCGGAATATCGGCGACCTCCCTGATCCACGCCTGCGCCCACGGGGCAGAATCGATGCCGATGTCGCAGGTGGTATTGGCGAGAAAGACGATGCTTTCGATTCGGCCTTCCCTCAGCCACCGGAGACCCAGTTCGCACTGGTGTTCCATCTGTGGAATGGAGACTGAGCGCCTGTTGTGGAAGTCCCAGAGATAGCACCCCAGAGAAACCCGGCCGCCGGGATTGATCGCTTCGAGACGGTCCAGGTTTCGCTCGAGGTCCTTCAGATCGTTGGAGTTCCAGGTCCAGAGATTGACCACGTCGCAGTGTTCGAGGTACGGGGCAACGGGCAGGTGGAGTTGCTTGATGTACAGGACCACCCAGAGGTCCAGCCGTCTGTCGGCAACGTTCAGTCGCGGACGGATGTTGGCGAGATCGTCCACACTGAGGGCCCCTTTGCCGTTCTTTCGCATGAAGTCATCCAGATAGACGCCTGTGATGTTGGGATGCGTATCGGCGAGATCCAGTACGCGTTGCAGTTCATCCCCTTGCACCTGCCCGCCGCTGCCCACAATGGACCAGGTGACCTGTTTCAGCGAGGAAAAGGTAACGGCAAACTGATCGTACGGGTGTGCAGGCAGGCCGCGCCACCGGATCATATGGAGGTTGGGGACGTCCAGGAATAACGCACCTTCGGCGGGCGTCATCCGTGACCCCTGTGTGTACCCGGCGGACGTAATGGAGTCATTGTCCGAACCGGCCACACAGGTGAAGATCCAGAGCCTGTCACGTACGGTTTCCATTGGCTGGCCTTTCGCTTGCAAAAAAACGTCTCAAAGGACGGCGGTACACGCATGAACGGTCAATCGGGTGCTGGTCTGCGCCTGTTCAAGACAGAACCGCGTGTGAGGAAAGCACAATTTTTTAACAGAGACAGGCATCGGTTACGAGACATTGGGAAGCAACGAGAACATTCGTGAGTCCGGACGCAGATGCCTCGTACAGGAAGGCGAAAGAAAGCGGTATAGCGGGAGCGTGTCAACGAAAAACAAAGGCGGAATTGGAGGCGTCATCTCACACAGCTTCTGCCGGTCGGGGCAGCCGATGAGGCGGAACCCCGCGCCCGGGCAGCGACCGCCTGCACGACTGGTTTTGCAGTCTATATTCGACCAGCCTGGCATACGGTTTGCAGGATAAAAAAGCCCAGCTTGAAAAAAGGACACCAGTCCGTTGGAAAAGTCGCAACGCAGGTGTTCGGCCACAAGGGCCGGGCGCCTGTCTGCGTGCGTACGCACAGGCAGGCAGCCCGGATGGACTTTTTCAACGTGCTGATTGGCTACCGGGCTGCATTTCAAGTGTGCCGTGTCAACGAATGTCCTTCGCATGTGGGGAAAACAGCCATGGCCCGTGAGCATTGTCGTCATTCGGACCCCAGGGGAGCTATTTGCGCCGGACGATCCGGTCTGGCCACCTTCGTGTTCTCGTTCCTTCGTCCTGCACAGGCCGGAGCGGTCACGTTGAACAGTGAAACATTGATCCTCGAACTCCCGTCCCGGTCGATGGTTATCCCCTTTCGGGAAATCGAGACCGCGGAGGTGGCAAACGGGTGGTTCTGGGGAGGATTGCAGGTACGTTTCGCCTCCGGCAATGTGACGGTATCCGGACTGTCTAAGCCGGACGCGCAGTTGGTCGGCGACGCGCTTATGCGAGCGAGACTCGACTGGTGGCGATGCGCCCTGGATACCCATGCCGGAAAGATTCAATCCGTCTACGACCGCCTGGCGCAGTTTACTGACCCGCCGCGGTACGTGTCGCGTACTGTCTTTTTCCCAATCGATCACAATGCCAAAGACGTGGTCGCCCGGTTCCCATCTCAGTGTCCCGAACAGCTATGCGACGTCGCAGAAATCCGAATGCTGAAAGCGATTCAGGACTTTTCGGTTGATTCCGAACGTTGTCGGGCGAGGGCTTGCGACACCTTTGTGGCCAACGAACTGGTGCGATCCGGGGAATTCTTCGACAGGGTCGAGGCGAGGCCGCTCACGGACGAGCAGCGGAGAGCAGTTGTCGTGGATGAAGACCGCAACCTGATCGTTGCAGCCGCCGGAAGTGGAAAGACGTCGGTCATCGTTGCCAAGGCGGGCTGGCTTATTCAGAAGGGTTACCGCCGCCCGTCGGAACTGCTTCTGCTCGCATTTGCCAAAGATGCCCAGGAAGAAATGAAGGAAAGGGTCCGGAAACGCCTTGGGGTTCAATTGGGCGCCGAACTCACGGTTCGAACGTTCCACAGTCTGGGCATGTCGATCATCAGCGAAGTGGAACGCAGACGCCCGGCCGTAGCCAGGGCTGCGGTAGATGATCAAGCCCTGTTCGACCTGCTGAAGGGCATCGTTGGCGATCTCGTCGCCGATCCCAGGTTCTCCAGCGTTATGCTCAGATGGTTCGCCGGGCATTTTGCTCCGTACCGAAGCGAGTTCGAATTCCAGACTCAGGGAGCCTATTGGACTTATCTCCGGGACAACGAGGTCCGGTCCCTGCAGGGCGAGAAGCTCAAGAGTTTCGAAGAATGCGAGATAGCCAACTTCCTCTACCTCAACGGTGTGCCGTATGAGTACGAAAGGGACTACAAACATGAAACCGCCACGCCGGACAAGAGGCAATACCGGCCCGACTTCACCCTCCCCGATGCGGGGATATACATTGAACACCTTGCACTCTCGGAATCGAATAATACCCCCCCCTTTATCGACCGCGACGAATATCTCAGGTCATTGGACTGGAAAAGACGGCTGCATGCGACACATGGCACGATACTCGTGGAGACCTACAGTCACGAAAAAGCAGCGGGCAGACTGACCGGGAATCTGGCGGAAAAATTGGCCCTCCATGGCGTAACGCTGTCTCCGATCCCGTCTCAGGACACCTTCTCCGTCCTCGAAAAGCAAGGCCGAATCGATCCTTTCACGCGTCTGGTTGCGACGTTCCTCCATCACTACAAGGGTGCGCAACTGTCGGCAGACGACGTGGCCCGTCGCGCTGCCAGGGATCAAAACCGTCTTCGGGCGGAGGCCTTTCTGACCGTATTCGTTCCAGTATATGAGCGTTACCAGAAATCGCTCGCACGTCTGCGGCAAATCGATTTCCACGACATGATCACCAACGCGACGGAACACGTGAAGCGTGGGCGTTACCACAACCGGTTTGGCTACATACTCGTCGATGAGTTTCAGGATATTTCGGCCGGGAGAGCGCGACTGCTGAAGGCGTTGCTGGACACATCGAACACCACACAGCTGTTTGCGGTTGGCGACGATTGGCAGGCCATCTACCGATTTGCGGGTTCGGACATCGCCATCATGCGAGAGTTCACGGCGCGCTTTGGCGAGAGCGAACGCGTCAACCTGGAAACAACGTTCAGATGCACGGATCGTATCGCCGATCTCGCAAGCCGATTCGTGCTCAGCAACCCCGCACAGATCCGAAAGCGTGTTTCGTCCATCTTCAATGCAGACGAACCATGCGTGCACGTAATGGTCGCCCCGGAAACGTGTCCCGATCCACTCGCGGAGGCGTTAAACGCAATTGCCGCTCATTCTGCAGAGGACGACGAGCGCTCCACGGTTCTGCTGCTGGGCCGGTACAAGCACACCAGGCCTCAGAATTTAGGCGTTTTGGCGCGAGCACATTCCAATTTTCGGCTCTCTTTCATGACTGTACACGGCTCAAAAGGCCTTGAGGCCGACTATGTGGTGGTGCTCGACCTGTGCTCCGGAAAGTACGGCTTCCCCACCGGAATCGTTGACGACCCGCTACTGGATCTCGTTCTGGCTGCGCCGGAAGCCTATCCAAACGCCGAGGAGCGCCGCCTGTTCTACGTCGCGGTCACCCGCGCCAGGCGCGGCGTCTATCTCGTTGTCGATAGAGGAGCGCCTTCGGCCTTCGTCGAGGAGTTGATGAAGGAGGGTTATGACGTTGAGGTTCATGGAGAGCAGCCGGAACGGGATGTACCATGTCCGGAATGCATCCACGGACGGCTGCAGCAAAGAGGTAACGCTCAGGACAGGGGGATATTCTACGGCTGTTCGCTCTGGCCGTACTGCGAGTATCGACAGCCCGGGTGTCCCCATTGCGGGACCGGATTACTGGCGAAGGTTGATGGCGACTACCGTTGCCGCGACTGCCGGAAGGCCGTTGAGGGATGTCCGACGTGCTTTGGATGGCTGCACGAGAAGCGTGGAAAATATGGACGGTTTATCGGTTGTTCGAACTGGCCCAAATGCAGATATACGCGGAATGTCCTGAAAAAGCGGCCAGGGCGTTCAACAGTTGCCAAAAGAAACGCACGGACAGGTGAATAGCCTGCGCCCGCCTGTCCGCCTGCCGCGCCCACTTCCTCTCAGGCGGTGAAGTAGGCGAGGACGGTCCAGCAGACCGCCGCCAGGCAGGCCGCGATGGACGCCTGGGGTATCTGCGTCTTGACGTGGTCCATCAGGTCGCAGCCGGTGCACATCGAGCTGAGTACGGTGGTGTCGGAGATCGGCGAGCACTGGTCGCCGTACACGCTGCCGTCCATGACCGCGGCGAAGCAGAGGGTCATGAACAGCTCGGGATGGGAAAGACCGTGAGCCCCGGCCACCGCCCAGGCCAACGGCATGGCCAGCGGGAAGGCCACCGCGTAGGTTCCCCAGCTCGTCCCCGTGGAGAAGGCGATGACCATGGTCATGATTTGCAGCAGCACGGGTAGCAGGAAGAAGGGAATCGCTTCCCCGAGTTGCTCGACCAGAAAGATGCCGCCCCCCGTCTCCTTGTTTATCCCTCCGATGGTGATGGCGAGCAGGAGAATGACGGAGCCGAGCACCACCCCCTTGAGGCCGTCGTGGAATCCCGCCACGAGATCCTTGAGCGACATCCCCTTGATCAGGGCCATCCCCGCGGCGAGCAGCAGGGCCGTGCCGAAGGCCCACTGCACGTTGGGGGAGCCGCTGACGATGAAGGTGCCGACGGCGATGCCAATGAGGGAAATCAGGGGCAGGAAGAACTCTATCACGTGCGGGGTGTAACCCTTGGGAACGTTGCTTCCCTGCAGTTCCTTCGCGCTCAGGGGGTTCGCTCCGTCGGCGTCGAGTTGGCCGGTCGCGCGGGAGCGTTCCATCGCCGCCCCGAGCCGCTTACCGAGGAACAGGGGCCTCTCGATGCTGAGGAGAAAGGTACCGAGCACGGCGAAGATCGCGTAGAAGCAGAACGGCACGCTCTGGAAGAAAAAGGCGATGCGGTCCGTCTCGGTGGCGAGGAAGCCCACCCCGGAGACGAAGATGAAGGCCTGGACGTACCCGGGCCAGGCGTTGAAAGCGAGCTGGGAAGCGATCGGCGAGGCGGTCGAGTCCACGATGTAGGCGAGCTCTTCGTGGCTGACCTTTTCGTTGTCGGCGATTGGCTTGACCGTGGTTCCGACCAGCACGGTGCTGACCGTGCCTCCCTGGAAGAAGATGACGCCGAGCATCCAGGATACGAGCTTGGCGCTTCTCGGGCCGCGCACGAAGCGCACGGTCATCAACTCGGCGAACGCCTGCGCGGCGCCCGTCCGCGACCAGATCCCCATCAGCCCGCCCAGCAACCACAGGTAGAGAAGCAGAACGCCGGCGGAGCTGGTCGTGGCCAGCGAGGGGACCAGCACGTCGCCGGTGAAGTCGTAGCGGCTCAGTACCAGGGCTCCGGACACAATGCCGCCGAGGAGGGAGGTGACCGGCTCCTTTGTGAGCCAGCACAGTAGTACGGCGACCACCGCGGGAAGCAGGGACCAGAAGCCCCAGTGGCGCTTGGCGAGCAGCTGGTAGTAGAAGGTCCGCGGCTCCCCCTCCTCCATCCTGACCACGGAGACGAACTCCTTCTCAACTGACGGGGCCTCGCGCGAGCCTTCGATTCTCTCGGGGTTAAGCAGCGCTTCCTGGATGGGTACGGCGTCGAAATAGGCAGGCTCTCCCTGGTATACGTAGTAGAGCTTTCCTTCCCTGTCGCTGTGAGCGTCGAGGGCGATCTGCTCGACCGTCCAGGTGGGGGCGACGTTGATGCCGACGATCCAGGATACGACCAGGGCGATGGCGAAGACGACAAACTTGCGGATACCAGGGCTCATCTTATTCTCCGGATGAAAGATGTAGAGGGAACGACTCGGAGGATCCTGGACGGCTTCCTCTCTGTTCTGTATCACTATTGTACCTTGATTTACAGAAAACGCAAGTCGGTTTACGGGTTTATTCGGAAAAAGCTTGCAACAATAATCAAGCCGCGGATCGTTTGTGATTCATGGGCTGATGTGTTGAACGCGGCGCATGGCCGGCTATATCGGGCGCGCCATTGAACAACACGGCGTGCCGATGTTTCAAGCGTCATCTACGTGCGTCCCGGCGCCGGGCGCCGCGATTCAGGTGTCCGATCCGGGGGCGTTCGGTCGGTTGTTGGATCGGAAACAACCCTGAGATCCATTCCCTGAATGCCCTTGGCCTGAAATGAAACGACAGGACGGTGCACAGTAGAGGTGTGTTGTCCTGTCTCCGTATTGGTACCTGCTGGCATAAGGAATTTGAGCCGACCTATCCGAATCCGGGTAAAGCGTCGACCATTGCAGCCCGTTGGAAAAGTCCATCCGGGCTGTCTGTCTGTGCGTACGTACGCAGACAGGCGTCCTGCCTCGCCTGCAGAGCGACAATATCAACGGACTGTCAGGCGTTCATCCCGACGGCGAAATGGACCTTTCGGATGATACATCGTTACGAAACGAGATAGCCATGCGGGTCCTTAAAAAGCTTTGTTTTGCTATCCGCGCACAAATTACGATATTATCTTCAAACATGCCATAGACCCCATAAAATCGATAGGGAAGCTGGCCAATAGTTACACATGACGCGCCCATAAAACGAAAGGCAGTACCATGTTGGACGAGTCAACTCTGGACGAAATAATACGGCGCATTGTAGAAGTCGCTCATCCTGAGAAGATAATTCTCTTCGGATCCGCCGCGAGGGGAGACCTGAACCGCCATAGCGACATTGACTTACTCGTCGTAAAGGACAACAGCGATCCATGGACTGTTATTGGAGACATCTACGGCAACCTGCGCGGGGTTGGCGTAGGAGTGGACGCGATCGTGGTCACCCCGGCGCAGGTGGAACGTTACAAGGACTGTCACGCGCTGGTGATCAAGCCCGCACTTCAGGAGGGAAGGGTCATATATGAAGCCGCCTGAACGCTTCCCACCGGACGACCCTCGGGAATGGTTGAACCGTGCAAGAAGCAATCTGGTTCGAGCAAGAAACCGAATTCCCGGCGCCTATCTTGAAGATCTGTGTTTCGATGCTCAACAGGCGGCGGAGAAAGCCATCAAGGCCGTATTGATCGCGTGCGAAATTGCATTTCCGTACGTGCATGATCTCGACCAACTATTGACCGTACTGGCATCAACGGGCCAACATGTGCCCGACGAAATCCACCGGGCAGGGAGGCTTACGCCCTATGCGACAGCTGCACGCTATCCGGGTATGGAGCAGCCCATCTCAGAACAGCACTACCTGGAGGCGATGGAAATCGCCGAATCTGTCGTCAGATGGGCTGAGGATCGGATACGGTCCCGGATAATGTAAGCGATCGGTCGAAGTCGATTTCTCTCAATTCCCGCTCAATGAATTCGCGCTACAGCACCTCAGGTTCGAAAGTGAACACAAATAAGCCACCTTCAAGGGTACTGAAGATCTGATCGATGTCACGGATCGCCCCAATCAGGCCATCCATGATCGGCATATAGGAAACGCCTGGGAATGGCGATCCTGGGTTTTCGACCGCTAAAGGCCAGTGAAATCGAAACCCCCACCGCATCAGCCTTCCTGCCTGCCGCGCTCCGCTTGGCGCAGGCAGGCGCCGGCGCTACGACACTTCGACAAACTCAATGCAAGCAAGCTTGCTTCGACAGGCTCAGCACAAGCAGGGCACCGCCTGAACGCATCAACTGTTCGCGACAGGACGACGGCACGTGCTCACATTGCTTGGCGCCGGTGAAACGCGCCGGTCCCGTCGTTCTTCCAGATGAGCTTTCTGGCGGCATCGTCGACCACGATATCCACGTCTCCGTCGGCGTCGCAATCGCACATGCGGATCCAGACGATCCAATCTGCCTGTTCGTCTGCATTCTGATGAAGCAACTCCTCCGTATTGTCCTCGAACCGGCGCTCGCCGACCTGCTCGACCAGCTGCACATAGTAACCTTTGTACACGGCGGTACGCTCGTCGCCGGTGCGGTTTATGACGATGTCCTTGTCACCGTCCCCGTCGGTGTCGCTCACGTCGATGTCCACGACGATGCCGCGGCCGACTACACCCGGAAGCGACGTCGCCCTGTCCGTGCTGTAGACACCGTCGGCGTCACCCCACAAGATCTGCGTCTGTAAATCCTGTGGGGGATCGTACTCGTGACCGGCGGCAAGGAGATCAAGGAAACCGTCACCGTCGACATCAACAATCTCAGCAGTAAACAGCGCCTTATGGGCAAGTCCTTCTACCCGATCCGTATCCGGAACAAATGAGCCACTGCCGTCATTCATAAGGAAAAACGGCCCGTCAGTGGCATTCAAGTGGGTGACGAATATGTCGAGGTCACCGTCGGAGTCGACGTCGGCCGAAGCCCCGCCGTGTTGAAAACCGACGAAACTCTCCAGCCCTTTACCCAGCACGAATCCGTCTCCGGAGGAAAGAATCACATACGGCGCCGCGCCCGGAAACGGCGGCTTGTCGTATCCGTGATCCAATACGAAGACATCCATCCGGCCATCACCGTTGAAGTCACCTGGAAGTGCCTTTCTCGGCGCCAACCGACCAGGCGGGTTCGCACCCAGGAAACTGGCGTCCAACGTGAAACACCCCGTGCCGTTATTCATGTACAGTTCAGCAGGAATCGGGTCGCGCTGCCAGCCATCGCCGGGAGCGAAAAAGACATCCACGTAACTGTCGCCGTTGAAATCGGCATACGCCACGGCTCCGATACCCCCACGCCGGACTCCGGATCTTATCCGCTCGTGATCGACGTACAGATGATTGGTCTGTAACGTGTGAGAACTTCCCGCGTCCACGGAGAGATTCCCTGGAATAATTGGAACACAGACCAATTCGGGTTCGACGTCGAATTGGACGTCAACGCCTCTGGTCTGAAGCGCGGGCAGGTGCGTAATGATCGATTCCGCACTTGACGGATTATTCCTCGCGTCCACCTGGTCGCCGCTACCCATTCCCGCACCTGCTGTCAATGGCGAGAAGTCCGTGATTCTGTTGCCGTTGAGATTCAGGTACGTGAGATTGGTCAGTCCGGTCAGCGCCGAGAGATCCGAAACACAGTTGTCACTGAGATCCAGGTACGTGAGATTGATCAGGCCGGATACCGTGGATATGTCGGAGATATTATTATTGGAAAGCCCGAGTTCTGTCAGATTGATCAATCCGGCTATAACGGAAAGGTCAGTAAGGGCTGTACCGCCAACTTCCAATCCGGCCAGGCCCGTAAGGCCTGATAGTGGGGACATATCAGTGATCTTGTTGTTCAAAAGCCACAAATGCATCAGTTCCTTCAAGTTGGCCAATGGGGAGAGATCTGAAACACGATTGTCATTTAGATTCAGCCCTGTAAGATTGACTAAGCCCGAAACAGGGGAGAGATCGGCAATTGCGTTGCCAAAGAGGATCAGGTCGTTCAGGTTGGTCAAATCACAAAGCGGAGATATATCGGAGAATCCGTTGTTTGTAAACCATATGAATTCCAGATTGGTGGCGAACTGAAGCCCGGTCAGATCTTTGATATCTGCATCATGCGCCCTGAGTTCAGTCAGAGTCGCCATCTCGGTCCGGGTGATAGGCACATCGCGCGCCTTGCCCAGGCTGTCCGCAATCACGGCACGCAGGTTGGCATCGGGTATGTTCACGTCGTTCTCATCGCCAGCGTAAGGAGATGCTTTTCCAAAGTTGCCGGCGAAGATCAGAAAATCCGGAAAGCCGATCAAGCCGTCGCCATCCAGATCGAACCGCTCGTCAAACGTCTCCTCGTCAAGGCTTGAACCGAATCTGCCGGCGAATTGCAGAAAGTCCGAGAACCCCACGACCCCGTCTCCGTCAAAGTCGGGGAAGGGACCGGATTGCAATGCGTACCCCTTGAACCCGGAAGCCCAGAGACAACCCGCGGCAATTGCGACCAGGAAACATGCTCGTTTCATATTGCAAAATCCCCATCCTTTCTTGCAGGTTCCACGGCTGGTGATCCTATGGCAGCTTCGCCGGACCGGTTCGGGGGGATTTTTCGTGTGATCGGGCGGGCTCCCGGCCCGATACGCACCCCGTCATCGTAGAGTCAGTCGTGTTCCAACAACGGTGTCCTGCATACCCATGTCTTCGTGCCGGGTCGTTCCAGGGTTTCCTGTCAAACCAATTCGATGAGAGGGACTACAAAACTGTTTTTCTTGCAATTTGTCGAAATATAACTATAATTCTCATCGGGTAACGTTTATTCCAGGGTGAGCAATGATTGAACAAGATCAAATCAGAACGAAATACAAACTCGCGGGGTATGCCGCGCTGATAGAGCAGTACGGTCTCGACGTCGTTCCGAATTGGCACACGTCCCTGGTGGCCACAAGTGGAACCCGAAGGATTGATTACCTGGGAGACACTGTCAGGGAAGTATATCCACCCAGCTATTGGCCCGGAAGCGACCTTGGCGACCAACTGAGATTCGCTCTCAAGTACGACGGCACGAATCTCGCGATTCTTGCCGCGTTGTTCGAAGTCACATCGGAGGCCAATCTCCTCGACTACATCCGCTCCAAACCGACTGGCAAGTATGCCAGACGATTGTGGTTTCTGTATGAATTCCTGACCGGAAGGACACTCCCGCTGGACGATCTGAGGAGCGGAAACTACATCGCCCTGCTTGACCCGGATGCCTATTTTACAGTCGAGCCGGCTCGGCCGGTCCGGCGTCAACGGATCAATGACAATCTGCCCGGTGAACCACGATTCTGCCCGACAATGCGTCGTACAGACACCCTTCGTGACGCGGAAATGGACCGGTTGTACACGAGATGCCGCGAGGTGGTGTCTCGCTACCCTCCTCAACTGTTGAAGCGCGCGCTGAGTTACCTGTATACCAGGGAAACGAAATCCTCATTTGAAATCGAGCGGATCAATCCGACCTCGTCGCGAACCGAACGCTTTGTGGCTCTGCTCCAATTGGCCGAGCAGGAGGACTTTTGTCGAAAGCCGCGGCTGGTCGAGTTACAGAACCGCATCGTCGACCCCAGGTTCCGCGATACCGATTATCGAATGACTCAGAATTACGTCGGTCAAAGCGTCGCCTGGCAGCGGGAGCAAATCCACTTCGTAGCGCCGAAGCCCGATGATCTGACCAGCCTGATGGAAGGCCTGATGACCGCCCACGGCCGCATGGAATCCGGCAACGTTTCGCCTGTGATTCAGGCCGCCGCCATCGCTTACGGGTTCGTCTTTCTTCACCCCTTCGAGGACGGAAACGGTCGAATCCACCGCTTCTTGATTCACAATATTCTTGCGCGTCGAGGCTTTACGCCCGAAAGCGTCATGTTTCCCATTTCGGCGTTCATGTTGAAGAATCCGGCTGATTATGACGCGTCACTGAATGCGTTTTCACGGAATCTCATGCCTCTGGTAGAATATACCATCGACCAGGACGGGCGACTGGCTGTGGAAAACGAGACGGCGACCTGGTATCGCTATATCGACATGACCCCCCAGGCGGAGGAGCTTTTTCGATTTATTGAACAGACGATCGATACCGAGCTCTCCGAAGAGCTGTCCTTTCTGCAAAACTTCGATGCGACCAAACAATCCATCCAGAACATCGTCGATATGCCGGATCGACAGATCGATCTCTTCATCCGTCTCTGTATCCGGAACAACGGCCGCCTCTCCGCACGAAAACGAGCCAGCCATTTTGGCCTTCTCGCCGATGAGGAAATCGACGCTATGGAACGGGCTTTGCAAGCGAATTATGGAAAAGGATCGGTGGCCGATGAGAAGTGATTGAGGATCGACTGGATGACCGTTACGTGCCGAAGGCGGCCGCAAAGATCAGGAAGTCCCCGAATCCTATGGCACCGTCCCCATCCGGATCGAACCCTCAGCCGGGCCGCCGACACACTCGCTGTCAACACCGTTGTTCTGGAGGTGTAGGATGGACGTATATACCTACTTGGAAGCGAGGCAGAACCTCTCAACAGTGCTTGACAAAGCCGAGTCTACCGGCAAGGTCCTGATACGCAGAAAGGACGGCAGGGCCTATGCCCTGGTGCCGGAACGCCCCGCCACGTCGCCGCTGGACGTTCCGTCGGTCCAGGTGGATATCTCCACTCGGGAAGTCGTTACCCTCATCACAGACGGGAGACGCAGAGTAAGAGGGCGGCGTCGGTGAGCCGAGTAGCACCTCTTCCGTCGGAACGTCGAGGGAATGACAGACGCGTCTAGGTGATGGTGATTGGTAGACCTGCAACACTAAGCGGAGTCCAGGCAGGAACGGTTGTGCTGCATTCTAATTCGGACCGACTCGGCGATGCTCGTGGTTGATCCCATGCCGCAGTAGATCCTTCGTCGGCGCGGGCGGCTTCCTCAGGATAACAGGTTAGGCGCTAACGCAGTTTCTGATGGCGACGACGATGTCCCCGGTCTGGGGCAGGCAGGCGTCTTCGAGCGGGGCGCTGTAGGGCATGGGCGTATTCAGGCCGCCGAGGACGCGAGGGGGTCTGCGAAGGTGATTAAAGCCCCGTTCGGCGATCTGGCGGACGATTTCGGCGCCAATGCCGCCGCGCGCGGGCGATTCGTGCACGACCAGGAGGCGACCTGTTTTCCTGACCGAACGAAGGATGGTTTCCACGTCAAGAGGTACCAGTGTACGGGGATCTATGACTTCGACGCCGATCTCCCCGTCCAGGGCTTCAGCCGCCTGAAGCGCCTTCTGCAAAGCGTAGGAGACGGCGACAACGGTAACGTCGCCGCCCTCGCGTTTCACGTCGGCCGTACCCAAAGGGACGACGTTATCGTCTTCAGGCACGGCCTGCTCGATGTCACCCAGCAGCCGGTGCTGGATGAATACAACCGGGCCGTCATCGCGGATGCAGGACTTCATCAGGCCCTTGGCGTCGGCGGCGGTGGCCGGCATAACCACCTTCAGTCCCGGGGTATGGACGAACCAGCCCTCGAGGCTCTGGCTGTGGTGCCCGGCCTCTCTCGTGCCGGCGCCGCCTGGCGTCCGGATCACCAGCGGGACGTTGACGTTGCCCCCGGACATCAGGTGGATCTTGGCGGCCTGGTTGACTATGGGGTCCATGCAGACGGTGACGAAGTCACAGTACATGATGACGGCGACAGGACGCAGGCCGGTCATGGCGGCGCCGACCGCCAATCCAACGAAGCCCGACTCGGATATGGGCGTCTGCCACGTGCGGCGTTCGCGAAACTGGTCCCAGAGGCTATCAGGATCGCGAACCGGACCGATATCCTCGCCGAGGGTGAAGACGCGCTCGTCGCGGGCGATTTCTTCCCGGATGGCGTCATTAATGGCCTGGGCGTACGTAACGCGGGACACTACAGGGGTACTCCCGGGGTGACGGGCATATCGTCGAATTCAGGGTAGGGCGATTGTTTGCCGTAGTCGACCGCCTCGCGGGCGGCAGCTTCGGCTTCGGAGATGATTGTCTGTTTCTGCCTGTCCGTGAGACGTCCGGCGTCGAAGAGCTTGCGTTCGAAGAGGGCGATCGGGTCCTTCCTCTTCCAGGTCTCCAATTCCTCCGGGTTGTTGTGGTCGCCTTTGCCGCCGCCCGCGTGGCTCACAAAGCGATACGTCTTGCATTCGACGAGCGTAGGTCCGTTTCCGGCGCGCGCTCTGGCAACCGCCTCGGAAGCGACCCTGTACACCTCGAGGATGTCCTGGCCATCGACGATGATGCCGGGCATGTCATACGCGGCGGCCTTGACGGCGACGTCGGGAGGCGATAGTGTGATGGTTGCGGGGGTGGTGGCTGCGTAGAGGTTGTTTTCGCAGACGTAGACCGCCGGGAGATTCCAAAGCGCCGCCATGTTCAGGGCTTCGTGGAATGCGCCCTGATTGGCTGCCCCCTCACTGAAAAAAGCGACTGCCACCTGCCGGGTGGCGCGGTATTTGGCGGAAAAGGCGGCGCCGGTGGCAATGGGGATCTGAGCGCCCACGATCCCGTTCCCTCCAATCAGTCCGAGTTGGGAACTGAAGATGTGCATGGAGCCGCCGCATCCGCCGCTGTACCCGTGTCTGCGCCCCATCAGCTCGGCCATCATCGGTTTGAGATCCGCGCCTTTGGCGATGGCGTGGCCGTGACCCCGGTGTGTGCTGGCCACGAAGTCTTCCGGTTCGAGGGCGGTGCAGACACCGACCTCGGCGCCTTCCTGGCCGATGGCCAGGTGGGCCGCACCGGAGATGACCCCGTCGCCTTCCGGATTGTCGCGAAGATAGCTGGTATAGTCGTAATGGGCTCTCACCTGCTCCTCGAAAGCGCGGATGCGGTACATCCGACGGAGCATCTCGAGGCATGTTTCTCTATCGGGCATCATTGGTCTGTCTTTCCTGGTTGCAAGAAGATCACGGCGTCAACCGGGGCCCGGTGCAGGTCCGGACGCCGCTTCATCGACCCACTCGAGGCGGTCTTCATCCTGTTTGCAATGACGCATTGCCGCATCAATGGCGCTATGCAGCAGGTCGAACATCCGGTCCGCCTGCGCTACGGTCATGACGAGGGCTGGAGCAAGAACGAGGGTGTCGGCGTTGTTGCGCAGGATCATACCGGATTTGCGGCAGAAATCGGATATAAAGCTGCCTGCTTTTCCGGGAGGGTCCAGCGGCGCTCTGGTTTCCCGGTTTGCCACGAGTTCCACGGCCCAGAGCGTGCCGAGGCCGCGAACATTTCCCACCAGGGGATACCGGTAGAGTTCGTCCAGTCTTCTCTTGAAATGGACACCCAGGTCGCCGGCGCGTTGCACGAGGTTCTCGTTCCGGATGATTTCGATATGGGCGAGTGCAGCGGCGCAGGCGGCGGCGTGGCCGGAAAAGGTGTGGATGTGCCGGAATCCCGTACCGGCCTTTCGAATAGCCTCCGCGATCTCCTCCGTTGCAATAGCGGCGCCGATGGGAAGATAGCCGCCTGAGAACCCCTTGGCGACGGTCATGATGTCCGGCGTAACGTTCCAGTTCTCGCAGGCGAACATCTTCCCCGTGCGGCCGAATCCGGTCTGGATTTCATCGAAAATGAGCAGGACGCCGTGCCGGTCGCAGAGATCGCGCACGCCCTGCAGATATCCGTCGGGGGGAAGGGGAAAGCCCGTGTTTGATCCGGGGATGGGGTCCATGATGACAGCGGCGACGGATTTGGGGCCCTCCCATTCCAGAACGGATGCCAGATTCTTGAGGCAGGCCAGCGCACAGGTTTCCGGATCCAGGCCGAGCTCACAGCGAGAACAGTTCGCCGGCATGACGTGGGTGAACCCGGGCAACAGCGGTTCGTAGGGCTCGCGAGTGCCGGCCAGACCGGTGGCGGAAAGCGCGCCGAGGGTGGCGCCGTGATAGGATCCCCTTCGGAAAAGGACCTTGTATCGGTTCTTTTCGCCTTTGGCCCAGTAATAGCTGCGCGCCAGTTTCATGGCAGCTTCATTGGCTTCGGAGCCGTCGTTGACGAGGAATGAGACGGAAAGGTCGCCGGGGGCGATCTCGGCCAGTTTCTCCGCCAGCCTGGCTGCCGGCTCGATCACGTAGTCCTGGCTGCCGGGGAAGTAAGCCAGTTTTCCCATTTGTTCGTTCACCGCGTCGATGATTTCCGACCGACCGTGTCCGCAAAGGGTCGTAAGCAGGGAGGCAAAGGTATCCAGATATTCGTTGCCCTCAGCGTCGTAAATGTACAGACCGTCGCCATGGGTAATCGTCATCGGGGGTTTATCGGGCTGCTCGCCCTGGAAGTAATTCTGCCAGAGGTGACGCGAAGCAGCCGCGAGGTCTTCGGTAGCGGCCGTTTTTTCCATGTCGTTCTGCAAGGGTAAGAGGTTTTTTCCCAACCTGGAAACAGCGTGTTAAACGCACACCCGTGCGCTGGATCATTCGATTCTGACTTCACGTCCTTTTTCGGCGGATTCGTAAATGCCGTCCATCATCTGCTGTACCATCAGGCCATGTTCGGCCGGAGCGAGCGTTGGTTTGTCATAAAGGACGTGGTCGACGAAATTGCGGAGTTTGGCGCCGAACGTGGAACCGAATTCGGATTCGGGCAACCAGCCCGGTTGGGTGTTTACCATGTATCCGTTGTCATCCCGCGCGATCGTTAGGGGATCCCAGGTGGCGCCGCCTTCTTCGCCCATAAGCTCAAAGTTCCATACGTCGGCCTTTATGTGGGCGGCAAAGCTGGATTCAACGTGAATGACGGCGCCGTCTTCGAATCGGATTTGGCCCACCGCAAGGTCTTCGACGGTGTGGGTCTCATAGTCCCAGTCCGGCCATCTGCAAGCCGTTTCCGATTTTTTATTTCCGAGGTACGTAAAGACGTTTCCGCTGGCGGCCACCGGTCTGGGCGAGCCCATGATGTAATGGACGGCTTCCAGCACGTGTACGCCGATGTCCACAAGCGGACCGCCGCCCTGGAGTTCTTTCCTTCCGAACACTCCCCAGTTGGGAATGCCGCGCCTGCGGAGGGCCTGTACGCGGCCGAACAGTATTCTCCCCATCCGGCCGCTGTCCACGGTCTTCTTGATGAACTGGGTCTTCGGGTCGAATCGGTGCTGAAAGCCGATGACGAGTTTTCGCCGGTGTTTCCTTGCAGCGTCGAGCATGGCCGTCCCTTCACGGGCATTCATGGCCAGAGGTTTTTCGACAATGACGTGAGCGCCCGCCGAGAGCGAAGCGATGGCGGCCGGAGCGTGGAGGCCGTTAGGCGTGCAGACGCTTACGGCATCGGGCCTGACTTTGCTCAGCATGGTCCCGTAGTCCGTAAAGCAATTGGCAATGCCGTACTCTTTCGAACGTCCTTCGAGGGCCGTCTCGGAGACGTCTGCCATGGCGACCATTTCCACGTCATCCATCCCGGCGAAACAACGCATGTGGGCGCCGGCGATGCCTCCCGCGCCGATAAAGGCGATACGGAGTTTTCTACGTTCGGATGCGGCCATTCGTTATACCAGGCTGAAGTGGGATATCTTGTTGAGAGATCTGGCGCTGCTTCGCTTTGCTCAGACGCAACCAAATAGGTGTCAGGTAACGCGCGCGCCGGCTTGATGGACCAATTACTCCCCCCTTGAGGGGGAGTCGCAGAAGCAGAGCCGTCCCCTGAGCTTGTCGAAGGGCCGGCGACGGTGGTGGGGGGATTCCAACACCATACTGTATGCAAACAGCATGAATATACACCTACGCATTTTGCGTTGAAGTCTTGCTGTAAGGTCTAAAGCCTCGTTTACGAACCTGAATAACCTACGATATCTTCTGACCGGCGGACATGCAACCCGAAAAACTCACCCGCTCCGGAGTTGAAAGGGGATTGGCGGGTCCGTCCACGTTAGAATATTGTGGCCGACCTGAGCACCGCGCCAGTCGCAAAGTAAATCTCCTTGCCCAGAATCGGCCCCGCGATTCGGATGCCGCCATCCACGCTGAGGACCTCCTCGACCTGACGCGTGGCAGGGTCGAGACTGTAGACGAGAGCCGAGGTAAAACCGTAGATCTTGCCGTCGGGTCCGTTCTGCAGGCCCAGATCCAGAGCACGACCGGCGGGCAGAGGAGCGCGGTGGATGAAGGCGCGGGATTCGGGATTGAACACGAAGAGTTCATCGATGCCGCCGCCGCGGGCCGTGCCATAGAGCAGGCCGTCGGGGCTTGCGAGCAACGCATTGAAGACGGTTACGGGTGAGCTTCGTCCTTCGATCGTTCCCTCCCAGACTTTTTCTTCGGCGTGGTAGTCCCACAGGAACAGTGTGGCTACGTTGACTTTGGGATCCGTCCCGCTGCCGCCGCGAATCGTTGTGCCCACGGCGATGAGTTTCTGCGATTCCAGATGGGCCAGGGTATAGCAACTCGCGTCCCCTGCGATGCGTTTGTAGGACTTTCTTTCACTGGTCCCCGGATCGTAGTAGGCCAGGGGGCCGCCCCACCGGCCGTAGTCGGGTACGGACGCGATCCAGACCCTGCCCATCGGGCCCGCGAGTGTGGAACGGGGGCGATAGGAGATGTCGTCCAGCCGGCCCAGTTCGCGGGGATTGTCGGCGGGGCCTGTGCCGAATTGGTACGGTAGTGAAGGATCGTAGACGGAAATGC
Organism: Candidatus Latescibacterota bacterium; assembly: GCA_963662665.2. Lineage (GTDB taxonomy): Bacteria > Latescibacterota > UBA2968 > UBA2968 > JAAXHE01. The sequence goes on along the minus strand of CAXXJS010000010.1, from coordinate 75,936 downwards.
GAGCGGCAGGATAGGAAGAGATATAGAGTTTTCCGTGCAGGTTGGCCATGGAGTAGGCTTCGCCCCCTGAGCTTGAGCATTTTCCGAGGTCGACCAATTCACCGGATACGGGGTTGAATCTGAATAGATGCAACGGCAGCAAGCTTGAACCGTATATGAGACCTTCCGGACCGGTGTGTACATAGAAAATGTCGCTGCCGCTGGCACTGTAGTCCAGTTCGAACGATCTGACGCGGCCTGTGCGGCTGCGGATGCTCAGTGTGCGATAATTCAGTTCCTTACCGTCAGCAAAAAAAAACGAACTTCCATCTGGCAGGGCGGGGCGGGGTATGTGCCCGGGCAGACTCGTGACGGGAATCCCCTCGTTACCTGAAATCAAGAAATCGCCGTAGTTCGAAGTGATGACGTAGAGATTGCCGTCCCGCCTTCTCTCCAGTCTTACCGTGCCCTGTCCCTTGAACGTAATCGGACCGACCAGATAACTTTCCCTTGTGGCGGGATCGAAGACGACGACGTGCGGCCGTGTCGGCCAGATGCGGCAAGCGATTTTTCCATCCGGGGTGGCAAGGGGATAATTGTATTTGTCAAGGTTGGACATTCGGCCATAGCGCGTGAACTCGCCGGTCTCAGGGTCGTAGACGGTAAGGTCGGCACCGGGATAGCTGCCAATCCAGATACGGCCGTTCTGATCTTCGTCAATTTGGCACGGGAAGGTGGCGGCCCCAGGGTTGATGGCGCCCAGGTCGAGAAGGGCGTTCAGCTTGGGATCGAAGCAGAGGAGGTGGCCGGCGTACGCGGACCCGATGTAGAGGCGGCCCGAACGGCTCATCAGGGTGGCGGTAGGGTAATTGGAGCGGGGAACCGGGGAGACGAACTGGTGAAAGTCGCCGGTTTCGGGGTCAACTTGCAGGACGAACAGATTGTCGGCCTGCTGCCCCATGGTCACGTACACACGTGGGCGGTCCTCACTATTTCGGCCCGGATGTAGGCGAACCCAGTTCACCGATCGCACAGGGATTCCGATATCACGGATCTGAGGAATGGGCGCCCCGGTCACTCCGAACCACCGGGCGAAGAACAGGAAATCCCTGAAGCCCACAATCCCGTCATTGTCCAGGTCGAAGAGGGTCTGATTCGTGCCGAAGGCCTTCGCGAACAGGATGAAATCCTGGAAGTCGACGGCTTCGTCGCCATTGAAGTCGACGTTGGGAGGGGATTCGTTCTCCTGTGCGTACAGGGTCGGCGCCGCGCCAATAAGCACGGCCAGCATCAGGATGGTTCGAGTGGTCATTGCAATGACCCTGATTGGGAGTCGTTCATCTCGCGCGCGGCGGTTGTCTTCCCGATCCGCTGTTTGGCGCGTCTGCGCCAGGGCGATGCGTAACAGGGTCATGAATATCTCGTGCCGGAGGGGTTCCTGAAATCAGTTGATACCGGTATGACCCGCTTATATCTCACCGTTTATTCGAATCCTGCGGGCATTTCCGCTGCACGCGCTACGCCGGCTGAACCAGACCGCCGCCGTTAAGCGCGAGTTCGGCAATCCGGGTGGCGCACAGCCCGTCTTCACCGGTAACGAGGGGATCGGTTCCACTTTGAACCCAGTCGGCGAAATGCAGCAACTCATCCCGGAACATGTTTTTCTTTTCAAAGGTGATGACTTCCTCTTCGCCGTCAGCCAGGGAAAGGAGATAGGCGCCCTGCGTGTCGGCGTCGTACTTGCCTTCGACCTTCTTTGGATCGTAGTTGCCGGGAAACATGAGTACGCCGTTGGGACCGACAATGTCCGTACCCCCTCCGGAACGCACGCCGGACGGCAGCCCCCAGGTCCATGAACACATAATGGCGTCGCCCCTTTCAAAGCGGACGAGGACGGTACCCGTATCCCAGGCCGAGGACGTGTGGTGAATTTTCATGGGCATGGACTTGACTTCCACCGGTTCGCCGAAACAGTGGACCGCAAAGTCGTAGTTGTGGACCATTCCGTCGATCATCGGACCGCCGCCCTGATAGCGGTCCATGAAGAACGGGCTGCCTGGGGGCGATCCACCGGCGACCTGACGCCAGAGCACCGGGCTGCCCAGCCGGCCGGATTCGACGACCTTTTTTACCGTGCCCCAGTCACTGTCGAAACGCCGTACGAAACCGATCTGGAGATTGACATTATTTCCACGGCAGGCCTGGATCATGCGGTAACAGTCGTACGAGCTCATCGCCATGGGTTTCTGGCAGAAGATATGTTTGCCGGCTTCCGCGGAGGCAATTGCCATTTCCGGATGGAGGAACGTGGGCGTGCAGATCATCACGGCCTCGACGTCGGCTTCGGCGAGCAGGACCCGGTAATCGGCGTACCCGTGCTCCATTTCGAATTTTTCCCGGAAAAGGTCGAGCTGTTCCGGACGGACGTCCGCCCCGGCGACGACCTGAAAGCGATTGTCGTCCCGGACGGAATTCAGTTGATGGGTTGCAATGCCCGCGCATCCGAAGACACCGAGTTTAACCATGTCAATTTCCTTTTTGTGTATTGTAACTTGATACATCGGGTTCAGCCGTCAACTGTCGGAAGGAGATCCGGCAGGCCAATGGTAACCGGTTACGGCGTCAACCATTTCTCGAGAAATCGAAGGCTCTTATCGAGCCGTATCTCGTGGCCGCCTTCGTGAAGGTCGATTTCGATACGATCGGACAAACCGAGCCTGGCGTAGTGTTCGCAGGCCATGCGATACTCCTCCAGCATCATCGGCCACCACGCGATGCCGTCGGCTTTGCCCTGCTCTACCAGCAGCGGACGGGGACAGATGAGTGAAACCAGGTCGCCGTCGGTGAACGCGTTCAGCCAGCCGGGAATCCATACGTGCTCTTCGTTGACGGATAGGAAACAGCTGTACCGGGGGTCGTCCACGGCCATTTTATTGCGCCTGTGGTTGAACCAGGCGCAAACCACGGCGGCCTTGATCCGGGGTTCCACCGGTGTTGTGAACATGGTGTAGGCGCCGCCGAGGCTGATGCCATACATGGCCGTGCGTGCGACGTCGATTTCAGGGCGGGTCTCCAGGTAGTCCAGAAGGCGTTGGGTACGGAAGATTTCGAGGCCCCAGAGGGTTTTGCCCAGGAGTTTGCAGAGGCGTTCCTGCCTGGCTCGGGGAGGGCCGCCCGAAATATTCATGGGAGCGATAACGGCAAAACCCGCTTCCGCCAGGCGACGGCCGTAGGATTTGTACAGATCGCCCGAGTCGTCCAGGCCGAACGCCTTTTCGGGCGATGATCCGATCCCGTGCTGGGCAATGACGAGCGGGGCGGGATCGTCCCTGCCCTTGGGAAGCGCGAGTATTCCGCGACCCCTCAGATTGCCCAACAACCCGATGGTAAGCCACCACGCGGTAAACCTGTCGTCTTCGTACCATGGTTCCAGTACCGGTTCCAGCCGGGTGCCGTCCGGCTCAAAGACGCCGATCGTTTCGTTCCAGCGGCGGCGATTGTCCGCGACTGAACGTTCGAAGGCTTCAACCGAACTGTAGTCCCGGCTCCATTGCGCGGCCTGCCTCGGCCCGTAGTTGAGGACTTCATTCCGAAGGAATTCCTCGGATTCATTTCGAAGCAGGCGCTGGCGATCGTTGATCCAGCGGCGGATGACGTCAGGCCGCTCGCCGTACGGGTTGGACATGGAAATCTCCGGGAATAGCGCTTTGTGTTGGGACGTTGCAGCCGGTGTGCGTCTCCGCCCCGGATTGTGCGTCATTAATCGCAGGTCGCGTAAACACAATTCATTTCTGGCGTTTTCGCCAGTTGAAACGCCGGTCCGGCGGGATTGACGGAGAACTTTTATACGGATCGTTCGTATACATGATACCGGCCATTTTTTCCTTTGTCAAACTGCCAATTATGGCGTTGTTAAGTTAGTGCGACGTTGTGAGCCACCTTCAGGAGGGAATATGCGGACATTGGCTTTTGTGATCGCGGGCGCCATTCTGGTCTGCGCGGCGCCCGTCGAAGCCGCCAGAGCGGTTTCGACGGGGGTGGATTCGCTCCTTGCGGCGGCATCGGACAGCACGGTCGAATACCGGAAACGTGAAAAGATTATCCGGGAAGCGATCCGGTCCGACGATACGGGATGGGCAATGTACGAACTCGCGCGGCTTTACAGCGACGAGAGTACGCCGGGTACGCCCAGGCAGGCCTCCACCTGGTTGCAGCGGGCAATGCGGAAAGACAAAACGAACATGGATTTCCGTATCGAGTACGCGAGAGTGCTTTGGGCCCTTGGCAGGCGGGGCCACGCTTATAAGAATGCCAGAAAAGCCATCGATATTAACCCGAACCACGTTGGCGCCCTGTATCTGGCCGGCCGGTATGCGGCCTGGCAGATGTCGCGCTACCTTGAAGGCGAGCGGATCGATTATCAGTACGACGATTTAGGCAATCGACGCATGAGATCGTTCAGTCTGGAAAGATTCGGGGAGCAAGACCGCGATCAGGCGATCGGATATCTAACCAGAGCGCTGAACGTCGATCCGGACCACAGACCGTCGCTGCTTCTGCTGGGTCTGGTGTATTACGAAGCGCGGATGCCTGATAAGATGGCGTTGTTATTCGAGGAATTCCTGAAACGTCACCCCAACGATCCGGACGCTCATTTCTTCCTGGGGTTGGCGTACCAGGCGCAGGACGAACTCAAGCGCGCCTATCCGGCCTACGTGAACGGGTTGCGCCGGATGTTGCCGCGTCAACAGCAATTCATGATGTCCGTTTTCATGCTGGTGGGAAAAAAGACGATGGAGGCGGGCGAAGACCTGCCGGATGAAGACGCGTTGCGCGCATTCTGGACGGGGAGGGACCCGTTGTTCCTGACACCGGTTAACGAGCGCCTGATGGAACATTGTGGACGGGTAGCGTATGCCAACCTTCGTTTCGGAGATCCGGAACGGGGAATCTCGGGCTGGACGACGGACAAGGGACAGGCGTATATCCGGTATGGACGTCCGGAGGCGAGGAGCGTCCGACCGCCCGAAATCGATACGGGTCTGGATGAGCCGGTGTGGTACCAGGATCATCTGTACTGGCTGAACCAGCAGGGATCCATGCCCTATAAAGACCGCCCCCGTCTGGAGATGTGGGACTACGGCGGGTTTCGTCTGCTGTTTGCAAATACCGATGGGCGGGATAACTGGCGTTATCGGGTGGGATGGTTGGGGAACCGACCGGTGGATTTCGATGCGATGACAACGAAGGTACCCGAGTATTATAAGGATCCGTATAAATGGGAACGGTACGACGCGCCGTACCAGATGGCCCGGTTTCGCGGGGACGGGGACACGGCCAGAGTGGAGGTATATTACGCGCTTCCCGGTGAGGAAGTCCAACACAGAAAAGCCCGGACCGGGGCGCAGGCCGTGGAAATACGCCAGGGTCTGTTTTTGTTCGACGCCAATTGGGATACGCTGCGGAAGGACGTCGGCAGGTTGGAAATGATGCCGTGGGTACAATATGCGGCTACCAGGGAAGGGTATCTGTTTGCCAGCGAGAAGCTGATGCTGGCGCCGGGGAAGTATTTCATCGCGGCCGAGGCTGAAGACAGGAAGACAAAATCGATCGGTACGTTTCGGAGCGTGTTGCAGGTTGGAACATTCGGATACGATTCGCTGAGCGTAAGCGATATGCTGCTCGCGCGGCGAATTGTCGAAAGGGAGCAGGCGCCCTACGGGCGCGATCGATACCTCATCCTGCCCAATCCGCTCAAACAGTATCAGCAGGGTGCGCAGGCGTATTTTTACTATGAAATCTACAATTTGCAGAAAGATCGGTTCGGGTCTACCAAATATCAGGTCACGTACCAGATCCGAAAGGTAAGCGAAGACGAGGCGGCGACGGCGCCCGAGTGGACCACGGCGGTTTCCTACACCCACAAGGGATCGCAGGCGTGGGAGCCGATTTACCAGGTGTTGAACCTGGAGATGTTCCCCGGGCCCAGGGAATTCCGCGTGAACGTTCTGGATTTGAACAGCCGGCAGGAGGTGAGTGCGGCAACGTCGTTCAGAGTGATGTGGTAGATTTCGGGAATGCAGGACCGCGAGGTGTTTCGTTCATTTGCGAAATGCAGACGTGGATTCTCGTCAGTTCTGAAAACACAGACAGCCCCGGCAACTTTACGTCGCCGGGGCTGTCTGTGCGCCGCATACGAGGCGTTATTCCCGTATTTTTCGCGCGCAATCTGCAATGCGGTCCAGCGCCTTGCGTATATTCTCAACCGAATTGGCGTAGGAGAAGCGAATGTGTCCTTCGCCGAGGGCGCCAAAGCCATTGCCTGACAGCGCCGCGACGTTCCCTTCATTGAGGAGGTAATCGGCGAATTCCTGGGACGAGTGACCCAGGCCTGCAATATTCGGAAAGAGGTAGAATGCGCCGCCGGGGAGCGGGCAGCGAATGCCGGGAATATCGCGGAGGCCCGCGACAAAGACGTCCCGCCGGCGTCTGAATTCAGCCACCATCGCGTGGACGTCATCCTGCGGGCCCTGAAGGGCGGCCAGGGCGGCGCGCTGGGTGAACGAGGCGGTGCAGGAATTGCTGTTGACCATCAGGAGTCCGAACTTATCCACCAGACTTCGCGGCATCACCCCGTAACCGATGCGCCATCCCGTCATCGCGTACGTCTTGGAGAAGCCGTCCAGGATAATGGTCTGGTCCTGCATGCCCTCGTAGACGGCGATGCTGTGGAATTCGCCGTCGTAAAGGATCCGGGAATAGATCTCGTCGGCAAGGACCGGGATTCCCCTGTCGACGACAATTTCCGCAATCGCCTGGAGGTCGCCCCGAGGAATGATGCCACTGGTGGGATTCTGAGGAGAATTGATGATGAGAAGTCGCGTGCGCTCCGTGATCAGATCCGCAAGTTCATTCACGTCCAGACTGAAGGCCCGTTCCTCTCTTAGCGCAATTGGCACCGGCCGGGCGCCGGCAAATCTGATTACCGACTCGTAGATTGGAAATCCGGGATCGGGATAGATGACCTCGTCGCCTGGCTGCGCGAGGGCCAGGATGGCATAGAACATAATGGGTTTGGCGCCGGGGGTGACCACAACCTGATCCGGATCGACTGAAATCCCCCGGAACCCGGAGACATCGCGCGCGATGGCTTCGCGGAGTTCCGGCAGGCCCACCGGAGGGCCGTAGTGCGTATATCCCGCAGTGAGCGCCTGTTGGGCGGCATCCACAATATGGGCCGGCGTATCGAAATCGGGTTCGCCGATTTCGAGGTGGACCACGTCCCTGCCCCGGGCTTCGAGGTTTCGCGCCTTGACGAGGACTTCGAACGCGGATTCCGTCCCAAGCTGCGCCATCCTGCCTGCCAGGTTCATGGCGCCACCCTCTTCTCCCGCAAACTGCCTTCAACAGTCTTGCCCTGCGTGTAGGAGCCGAGAATTTTGAGGAAGCTGGCCATTTGTTCGAGGTGCTCTACAGCCTGTCGGCTGCTTTCGCTCGACAGGTGGCCTTCAAAGTCGAGGTAGAAGACATATTCCCAGGGACGTCCGCTCAAGGGGCGAGATTCAATTTTGAGCAGATTGATATCACGCATGGCAAAGACACCCAGGCTCTTGAAGAGGGCTCCGGGGATGTGATCCAGGGCATACACGACGGTTGTTTTCGCGGGTTCGACGGGTTCAGCCGGTTCCGGGGCAACGACCAGAAAGCGGGTGTAATTGCGATGATCGTTCTCAAGCCCTTCGTGAAGGATTTCCAGATCGTAGTCGATGGCCGCCTGTGCGCTGGCAAGGGCCGCTGCATCTCTTGCGTTCTCTTCCTTGATCTGCTTGACGGCCCCGGCCGTGTCGTGGGCAACCACGGCTTCGACGCCTTCGTTGGATCGAAAGAACTCGGTACATTGCGCCAGGGCAGGCGCCTGTGAGTAGATCTGCCTGACGTCTTCCATCCTCACGCCCGGATTGACAATTAGATTGTGAACGATACGCATCTTGATTTCGCCTGTGATGCATAGTTCCTGCCGGAGGAGCAAATCGTAGTTTTCGTGAATGCTACCCATGAGGGAATTCTCAATGGGGACCATGCCGTGCGTGCATACGCCGCTGGAAACCGCGTTGAACAGGCCATCGAAATCGCGCTGAGGGACCACGTGGACATTTTCGCAGAAATAACTGCGGGCCGCCATTTCGCTGAAGGCGCCCATTTCTCCCTGGAATGCAACAACGGGATCGCTTGTGCTCACTGAACCTCCATAGACGGTTTCGACGCGAACGGCCGGTGACGGCCGAAACGCTGGCAGTTGAGGTAGTAGACGACTGAATTGAGTTAAAGGTTCCACCGACCGGAGTTGGGACCGCGGCAGTTTACGCCAAGTCTTCCAATAAGGCGCCTACATGATACTCGACGCAACGGGCGAGGCCGTTGAGGTCGTAGCCGCCCTCCAGAACCGAGATCAAACGATCGTTGGCGTAGGCCTTGGCGATTCTCCGGACGCGGCGCGTCATTTCCGCGAATCCGGCTTCGGTGACCCGGGTGCCGGACAGGGGGTCGTCAACGTGCGCGTCGAATCCGGCGGAGACGATGACGAATTCCGGGTGGAATCGTTCCATTGCGGGGGCCAGAAGTTCGTCGAATGCGCGAAGGTACTGTTCGTTGCCCGCCCCGGCAGGCATGGGCGCGTTCAGATTCGTTCCTTTTCCGGCGCCGACTCCCGTCTCGCCGCTGCTGCCGCTGAACCACGGATAATGGGGATACTGATGGGTACTGAAATAGAAGACCGTGGGGTCTTCTTCGAAGATGTTCTGCGTGCCGTTTCCGTGATGTACGTCCCAGTCGACAATGAGGATTCGTTCCAGTCGATGGTCTGACTGGATGTATCGTGCGGCGACGGCCGCGTTGTTGAACAGACAGAAGCCCATCGCGCGGTCGCGTTCGGCGTGGTGGCCGGGTGGACGCGTGGCGCAGAATACCGCGTCTGCACGGTCATTCATAACGACGTCGACTGCCTCGCAGGCGGCCCCTGCCGCGAGACGGCCAACGTTGAAGGACGCGGGGCAAATAAAGGTGTCACCTGCGTCCATCAGCCGCACGTTCCGTTCACACCGGCGTTGCACCTCTGCGATATGCCGCGCCGTGTGGACCTTCTCCAGCCAGTCGGCTTCGAGTATCCTCGGCGCAACGTCGAGGAGCCGGCCCCGGAGATCGGTTTCGTCCAGCCGTTTCCGGATTGCGTGGAGCCGCTCGGGTCGTTCGGGGTGACCCGGGCCGGTATCGTGCTGCGAAAAATCAGGATGTGCGATCAGCCCCACCCTTGGCATTGTCCCTCCCGGCTCCAGGCTAATCCCGCCCGCCGATGGTGTTCAGGTGCGTGCGTGCAGGGGTGTCCGGGACGCGGTCTACGAGCATGTTGGGACCGTCGTTTTGTTTGATCAGGTCGAATGCATCGTAGAGTTCGGACGTGGCCGTTCGGGCTTCGTACCGGAGTGTGTCCCCGTTTACCGCAATGGTCTGGTAGAGCTGGGTGTTCTCGGCGGCGCGGCGCCACCACCGTTTTGACGTAAGTCTGTACTGTTTGGGACCACTCACGGAGACGACGTAGACGGTGCCGTCTCCGTCGTCACGGGCGATGGCGCCCGTGGGGAGATTGGAACCGCGGCCGTAGGTGTGGTCGTGTCCCTGCAGGACGAGGTCTACCCGGTATCTGTCGAACAACGGCTTCCACAGATCACGCAACGTCTTGTTGTCCCTGCCTTCTCCCGTGGCGTAGACTGGATGGTGGAAGGTGACAAGCGTCCAGCGGTTCGGATTTTCCCGCAGGACGGTTTCCAGCCAGGGTTCCTGGTCGCCGCGTTTTTCGTTGGAATTGAGGGAGATGATGCGGGCGCCCTGGTAGTCTATATAATATACGGTCTCTTCCAGACCATCTGGGCCGTTTTGTGGCAGCGTGAATTGCGGGCGCCAGAGGCGGGAAAGGCGACGCACCCCCTGCTGGTCTTTGGCGTATTCATGGTTGCCCGGAGTGGGAACGGCGTTGATGGTTGCATGGAGAAAGCCACCGGCCCGGAACCATTCACCCCACTCACCGTCGCTGTTGGCGCGGTTGACCAGGTCCCCGGCGTGCAGAATGAAACTTGCGTGCGGCGCGTCCGCATACGCGGCACGGACGGTACGGGACCAGAGCGAGAGGATGTTGTTCTGGGCGTCGCCCAGATAGATGAAGGAAAACGGTGCGGGTCCATCCCTGGCCGTCCGGAAATGAAACCATTCGCTCCACATCTTGTCGTTCCCTACGCGGTAAGCGTAAAGGGTGCCGGGCTTGAGGCCGTCAATGACTGCGGAATGATAAAATGAGGCGCCGTTTTCCGTCGTGACGGACTTTGTGCGCGCCGAAATCTCTCGGGCATTGAGCATGAACCGCGGAGATGCCGTGGCGGGGGCGATTTCCACGACGGCTGCCGAGTCGGTTGCATCGGTTCGCCAGGTGACCGCCTGCGAATTCGACGGATCGCCGGCCCACGTGAGTACAATGCGATCCGGAACGGGAGAGGGACGCGCATCGTGGGCGGCCGTATCGTATGACGCGTTGTGATGACTGGTAAATTCGGCGTCGTGGGTTCGGCCGAATCGCGCGCAGGCGACGAAGGCGAGCAGCACAAGTACATGGATAGCGCGTGTAAGCATGGGATCCCGTTTATGAAGAGTGAAGCGTGATAGGAGGACACGTCCCGACGCCGTCTCTCAGATCAGAGATAGGGATGTTTGCCCGGGGGCTGCCTGGAAGCGGTCCTGAACGCGCAAAGTCGCACAGTCACCTCCGGAATTCGTATGCCTGGGGAAAACACCGGCAGCGTGAGTCCGGGCTCCCGGCTCTCCGGGTGACGGAACGTTATTTCTGGCGCCAGATCTCCCAGACCAGGTGCGAGAGTTCGGGAACCACCAGTTTCTCCATCGCGAGGCGTACGGCGCCGGAGGAACCGGGCATGCAGAAAATCATCGTGTCGCGGTAGACGCCGGCGACGGCGCGAGAGAGCATGGCGCCGGAGCCGATGTCATCCCAGCTTAAAAAGCGGAAGAGTTCGCCGAAGCCGTCCAACCGCTTTTCGAGCAGATCGACTACGGCTTCGTAGGTCGTATCCCGGGCGGCGATGCCCGTGCCGCCGCTGGTCAGAATCGCCTGGCAATCGCCTCTGTCAGTAATCTGAATGACCAGGTCGCGGATGCGGGCGGGGTCGTCCGGGACAACCTGGTAAAATCCCGTCGTGTGACCACCGGATTCGAGCAGGTCCCTGATTATCCCGCCACTCTTGTCTTCGGCTTCCGTGCGCGTGTCACTGATGGTGAGCACAGCGCACGTGACGGTACCCTGTGCCTGCTTTTTGTGGTCTTCGTAGGGCAATGTTCTCCTCCTCGCGTTGAATGGACGGACAGGAATTCACCATCCCGCCGGGACAGGCCGGCCTTCAGGGAATCTCGTCACGAATTTCAATATGGCGGATGAAACGGTTGGCCTGTCAGTTGCGATCATCACCGGATCTGAATGAATCGGGTCTTGTCCGGCACCGCCGGCGACTGTATATTCGTGCCTCATAAGGTACTGCAGGTTGGCTTTCGAGGCCGGATGCGAATCAACGACAAAGTCATTTAACTATCGCACTTGTCCACATACGGGGCTTACACAATGTCCTTGAAATCCGTAACTGTTCTCGGCGGCGGAAACACGGCTTTTGCCGTGGCTGCCAATCTTAGCCTGAAGGGATTTGAGATCACCCTCTACGAGATTCCCGAATTCAAGGCGTCTCTGGATCCTGTTGCGGACGACAGCATCATCCATCTTCTCGGCGCAGACGGACAAGGCCGGGCGAGGATCCATCACGTCACCACCGATATCCGGGAAGCCCTTGAATCACCGGACATCATCCTGCTTATCGTACCGGCGTACGCGCACAAACCCTTTGCCGAAGTCTGCGCCCCGCACTTGCGACCGGGTCAGACCGTCGTCATCATGCCCGGCACCATGGGGACCCTTGAATGGGCGCGTATCCTCCGCGACGCAGGCGCCGAGGGCGTTGTTCTCGCCGAAGTGGACACGGCGCCGTTCGTTTGCCGGAAAACGGCGCCGGACACCGCGACCATCTGGGGCACCGTCACCGGCCTGGGTCTGGGCGTATTGCCGGCCGGCGAGTTCGAATCCGTGCGGGGACGCCTGGACGCACTCTTTCCTGGTATAACGGGATATCCCGACGTGATGGCCTGCGGCCTGGCCGCAATGAATCCGGTAGTCCATCCCGCCGGTGTCCTCATGAACGCCGGCCGCGTGGAGTATTCCCGCGGTGAATTCTACTTTTACGAAGAGGGCGTAACCCCCTCTGTGGCCAGTGTGATCACGAAGGTGGACGACGAACGCCGTGCGATCGCCAGGCGACTCGGTTACGACCTGTGCCCGGCCAATATCGCATTTCATCGCGCCGGTTTCGGGCCGGGTGGCGACCTCTGGGCCACCATCAACGGCAGCTACATGCTCACCCGCCTCAAAGCACCCGGCTCCCTGGAAAGTCGTTGGCTTACCGAAGACATCCCCTATGGTCTGGCCGCCTGGCACTCGGTCGGCGCCCAGTACGACGTGCCCGCTCCCACAATGCGCGCGATGGTTGACATCGGATCGATTGTCATGGGAGTGGACGGCTGGGTATCCGGCAGAGACGTTCGCGAACTGGGCATTGCAGGGATGGATCCGTCCGCGCTGAAGGCATATCTTCGAACGGGGAAACCCGCATGACCTTCCGGAGACCGGTTCGTGTACGGAGACCCCTCGGAATTTCGAGCCAGACGTGGACGGGTCCCGGATTTACGGGCCACCTAAGACACGGCATTTGGTCCATTGTAGTACGATTTCAAACATCGATCCGTCACCCGGGCCGTCCGCGCCGCAGTCTCACCGGTTGACTCGCACGTTCCCCTGCCCAGGAGTTCATCCACCGCCGTCTGTATCAGCGGCTGATGTACATGCGGAGGATTCCGGTATTCCAGAGACGTCGTTTTGCCGCTCGCCTTCAGCAGAATATCGGTATCCGAAAATACCGGACATTGCAATTCTCCCACCGAGCCGGTAAACGTGATCCGGTCTTCGGAAAAATCCGCGTTGAAATTCCAGATGCCGGTTCCGACAACCCCGGATTCAAACTCAAAGCTGGCGGCTACCACGTCCTCGGCCCCATAGGCGCCTCCCGTGTTCGCCGCACATCCGCCGGCACGTCTGATCGGACTCACAAGGAAATCCAGCAGATCCAGACCGTGAGACCCCAGATCCATAAACAGCCCGCCCCCCGAGATTTTGGGCCTGTATCGCCAACCACTCGCTGCGTCGCCGCGGGCAAGCGGGTCGTAATGCGTGATGTGAACTGAACTCAACTCGCCCACCGTTCCTTCCCGCAGCAGCTCACGAACGCGCAGGAACCGAGGTAGCGCCCGCCGGTAATACGCGACAAAAAGCGGCCGTCCAATCTTCCGGAAGGCCGCAACCATCTGCCGGCACTCGCTGTGATTCAATGCCATGGGTTTTTCCACAAGACACGGTTTACGTGCCTGTGCCACCTTGAGCGCCAGATCAAGATGCGAAGAAGGCGGGGTCGCCACGTAGACGGCGTCGACTTCGGCATCCTCGATCAATGCCTCAGCACGTCCGTAAAACCGCGGCACGCCGTGTCTGCGCGCGTAATCCTCCGCCTTGTCAACGTCCCGCCGCATCACCGCAACCAGCCTGGACCCCTTCGCAATCTGAAATCCGGGCCCGCTCTTCACCTCAGTGACGTCGCCACAACCGAGGATACCCCATCGCACGGTTTCCATGTGCCTCGTCCTCCGTTATCCCCGAAGAGCACATCCGGGGGTTCGTGTTCTGTACCGAATTCAGGCAGCATGTTTCCGGGTCAGGACACACGCCCCGCCGGGGGTCAGGCAGTATCCTTTAAACGCCGCCTCAGAAACGACGGAATCTCGAGGTCGTCCAGAGAGAGGTCTCCATCTGCCGTTTCTTCCTGCGCGACCTGAGGCTCCGCCGCCTCGGCCGTGTCGCCCTTGCGCATATATGCCGGAACGTCGAGACCGAGAGAATTGTCCGTCGAAACACGGGGCGCTTTCGTTTCAACCGTATCCTCTTCTCCGACGAAACCTGTGGCAATTACGGTTACCCGCAGTTCATCACTGAGCGAATCGTCCAACACGGTTCCCCAGATTATGTTCGCCTCAGGTCCAACCGCCTTGGTAACGGTAGATACCGATTCGTCCACTTCGAACAGCTTCAGGTCGCTCCCGGCCGCGATATTCACCAGCACGCACCTCGCGCCGTCTATGGACAGCTCTTCCAGCAAGGGACTGCTGATTGCAGTTTCGGCTGCCTGAATTGCACGGCCTTCCCCCTTGGCCGTGCCGGTTCCCATCAACGCGTCTCCGCCCTGTTGCATTACCGTACGCACGTCGTTGAAATCAAGATTGACCTCACCCGGTATCGCAATCAGATCCGAAATTCCCCGCGTGGCCTGTAGTAAGACGTCGTCGGCAACCCTGAATGCTTCACGCAGTGTCGTGTCCTCGGAACAAACGTCGAGGAGACGCTGGTTTGGGATTACGATGAGCGTATCCACGGAATCCTTCAACTGAGCGATGCCCATCTCGGCGTTGCGTAACCGCGGTACGCCCTCCATTTTGAACGGCTTGGTCACGATGCCAACCGTAAGTGCGCCAGCTTCTCTTGCAATTTCGGCCACCACCGGTGCGGCGCCCGTACCGGTTCCGCCGCCCATACCGGCGGTCACGAATACCATATCGGAACCGGCCAGCAGTTCCGCGACGTGGTTCCGGTCCTCCTCCATGGCCTGACGTCCGACATCCGGATTGGCGCCCGCGCCCAGCCCTTTCGTCATCGTCTGGCCAATCTGTACCCGTTTTGATGCTTCGGATCTGTCCAGATCCTGCAGGTCCGAATTGACCGCGATAAACTCCACACCCTTCAGGTCCGCCGCGATCATCCGGTTCACTGCATTGCCCCCTGCGCCGCCGATCCCGACAACCCGCATCTTCGCCTGGTTTTCGTCGTCAACAATCGAAAATGTCACCATTTAGCTTCTCCTGTCAATTCGCGTTGTGGAACGGGTAAACTCGTAACAGCCCGTTGAAAAAGCCCATCCGGGCTACGGCCGGCCCGGCCGCCGTTCGCATTAAAAGAAGTCCTTCACCCACGCCCTCATCCTGCCAAGAACAGATCCGAACGAGTTATTGCCGCCCACCCTCAACGCCCCGCCGTTTTCCTCTTGCCGCAGGCCGAATTTCACCAGGCCCACCCCGGTTGCGTAAATGGGCGCGATGACATCGTCCGACAGGCCGGTTACGCCGTTCGGGTTGCCGACGCTTACCGGCATTCCAAACACCTCCTCCGCGAGTTCCGCCGCCCCTTCGAGCATCGATCCGCCGCCGGTAATGACGACGCCCGCCGCCAGCATGTCGGCGAATTCGGTCCTGCGGATTTCCCGATGTACCAGAGCGAAAATTTCCTCCATGCGTGCTTCGATAATCGAAGACAGTTCCTCCCGCGGTACTTCGTAGGACGGCCGGCCGCCGATTCCCGGTACTTGAATGGTCTCGTCCTTCTCGACCAACGAGCGCGACGAACAGCCGCGTGAACGCTTGATGCTTTCCGCCTGGCGTAGCGGCGTTCGCAATCCGATTGAAATATCATTGGTTACATTTTCACCGCCGAGCCCCACGACTGCCGTATGCCGAATGCTCCCGTCGTAGAATACCGCGACGTCGGTTGTGCCACCGCCAATGTCGACCAGCGTTACCCCCATTTCCTCTTCTTCGGGTGACAGGACGGCGTAGCTGGATGCCAGGGGCTCCAGCACGAGATCCACGACCTCTACCCCTGCCCTTCGGATACTCTTGCATATATTCTGTGCCGACGTCACGGCGCCAGTCACCATATGCACGTCGGCTTCGAGGCGCACGCCCGACATACCGATCGGGTTCTTGACACCCGGCTGGTCGTCCACCACGAACGATTGGGGCAATACGTGGATTATTTCCCGGTCCATGGGAATCGAAACCGCTTTTGCGGTTTCGATCACACGGGCTTCATCCTGAGCGGTAATTTCGTTATCGGCTCCGGATACCGCGATTACACCTCGGCAATTCAGGCTGCGAATGTGATCACCGGCAATGCCTGCGTAAACCGTCCCGATACGTACGTCCGAAGCCTGTTCGGCTTCTTCGACGGCGCGTTGGATGGATTGGACGGTTTGAGCCACGTTTACCACGACCCCGCGTTTCAGCCCGTTGGACGGGCTTGTGCCGATCCCGGTAATCTTGAGATGATTGTCTTCTTCCACCTCCGCCACGACCACGCAGATCTTGGTCGTTCCAATATCCATCCCGATGATCTGATCCCCTTTGGCCATCCTCACTTCCTTTCCGACAACTGCCGAACAGGTGCCGGGTACGGGTTTGCGAAACCTCTGACAACCCGTTGAAAAAGCCCGTCCGGGCTGCGGCCTGCCCCGCATGCTTCAGCAGGCAGGCCGGTTCTGGTGTCCGAATTACCGCGTTACGCTCCCTCGCCGATTCCCCCGGTTCGACGGGGTCGCGCGCCTCGCCTTAGGATCGACTCTATCTGCAGACGGTCAACCTGTCCCCACAACGACCTGATTCGAGAACCGGAGGTCAATGTAAACCGGCGTCTGATTCCTGTGCGCTCCCGCCTTTACAAACGCATTAAAACGCCGGACCTGGTCGATCGCACCTTCAAGTCGCATGCGAAGTGTCAACCCATCTCCCACGAGATGGATCCGGGCCTCAGTGACGGACACCAGGTGTATTTCGGAGACTTCATCCAGAAACGCCGGCGCCTTTGAGTGCAGCTGTTCCAGGAACGATACAAGGCTGGAAAGCCGGTAGACCCCGGGTGAGTCCGCGGCCGCTTCAATGCCCGTCACGACCGGCAGGTCAATCCGGACCTGCGGGAGCGGAAAAAGCACGCCTTCCCCGTCTAGACCGACCAGGCCTTCCGACGTTGCCGCCAGCGCAAGCGGACGCCTCTCCCGCAGTTCGATGAGCAGCCCGCCCGGCGGTTGCCTCAGCAACAATGCGTCCTTTATCGTCGGATCGGCCACCAGACGCCTTGTCGCCGCATTGAGATCGGCCGCAAAGAGGTTGACGCCAATCTCGAGACCGGAAATAACCGCTACCTCGCTCTTCTTCAACAGCAGGTTGCCCACCACGTTTATGTGGTCCAGCCGAAAAAGGTCGGAGTCGGTGAATGACGAATATGCGTTCTGAATGCCGAACAGCAGCAGTCCGACAAGCGCCAGAACGACGATCCACCGCAATATGCGAGCCGGCGATCGGGGTTCGGGCTCTACCCAGGGAATCCGCTCCCTTTCCTGGGTTCGGGAATAGATCGGTCGATGATTGGACATTTGACCTCCGTCGTTTCAAGTATCGGCCGGACGCGCTGGGCATACACGTTCCGAAAAGCCGCCACAAGGGTGAGTTCGTTAACCGGACCCATCGCCTACGGGGTCTCGATTCCCCGCTCGCCGACCACCCGAACTTCCATTTTCATTTCGATACCGAAAGCCTTGTGTACTCTTTCCTGAACCTTCCGGACCAGTGAGAGCACGTCCGCCGCCGTGCCGCGGCCCCGATTCACGATGAAATTCGCATGTACGTCCGAGACTTCGACGTCGCCCACGGATAGACCCTTGCAACCGGCTTTGTCGATGAGCAGCCCCGCCGACGCGCCCGGCGGGTTCTTGAAGATGCAGCCGGCGTTGCGCTCCCACAACGGCTGGGAGCTTCTTCGCTGCGCCAGCATTTCATCCATGCGTGTCTGCACCTTCACAGGATCGTCCTCTTCCAGATAGAACCCCGCCTCCACGATCAGAAATCCATCCGGAAGATCCGTGTGGCGGTAGGAGAAAGCTATCGACGTTTTCCGCAATTCCAGCGTCTGACCCGACCGGAGGTCCACGCCTCTCAACCAGGCCGTCCGCTCCATAATCTGCCCCCCCCACGCGCCCGCGTTACCCCGGATTGCGCCGCCTACGGTACCGGGAATTCCGCAGCCGAACTCCATCCCGGCCCGGCCCGCACGCTGGCAGCGTCTGGAAAACACCTGAAGGCTCGCACCCGCCTGCGCGACGCCCTGGTCCGATTCAACCGCCATTCCCGCAAGTCCGCGGGTCAAACAGATTACGAGCCCCCTGAAACCTGCATCGCCCACCAGCATATTGGTTCCGCCGCCCAGAGGTAACACCTGCAGGTCGGAGTCCAGAACGAACGGCACCGCGGTAGTCAGATCGTCCAGGTCCATGGGCCGGAAAAACAGATCCGCGGCGCCACCCAAACCAAAATGGGTATGCTTCTTCAAGGGTTCGTCAACCAGAAGGTCGCCCCTGCAGCGTGCGCGAATTTCACGGGCGAGCGAATCCCGCTTTGAAGCATCAGGCATTGGCCCGTAGCGCTCCCTCGGACAGCCGGTGTTTCAGTCCAAACGCAACCTGCTCCACGTTGCCGGCGCCCATCACCAACACGAGGTCGCCGGGCGCAACCGCTTCTGAAAGGCGAGTCTCGAGATCGTCCAGGCCCGCGACACAGTGTACTTCGGAACAGCCGGCATTCCGTACCTGGCGCGCCACCATCTCACCGGTCACACCGGGAATGGCATCTTCGCGAGCGGCGTAGACGTCGGCGACCCAGACCTGATCGGCTTCACTCAAGACCCTCCCGAATTCAACGGCGAAATCCCTGGTTCTGGAATACAGATGGGGCTGGAAAACAGCCACCAGACGGCCCGCCCATCCGTCTCTGATGGTTTCCAGCGCGGCGCGGACCTCGGTAGGATGATGGGCGTAGTCGTTTACAATCCGCACACCGCCCGGATCACCGAGTACTTCCAGACGACGTCGCACGCCCCGGAAGTCTTCCAGTCCGGACCGTATTGCCTTCCAGGGGAGTTCCATCGCCAGGCCCACACCCACCGCTGCCAGCGCATTGCTCACATTGTGCCGGCCGGGAACCCTGAGGACAACGTCGCCAAGTGGTTTTCTGCCCTCGACCGCGCGAAACCGACTTCCGTGGCCATCGGGACGGACGGATCGTGCTGAAATCCCTGTTTCCTCCTTCAGGCCATACGGAAATATTTCAAGATGCCCCGGGTTCAGTCTCCGCACCAGCGGTCCATCGGAGGCCATCACCGCACAACGGCTTGTCTGTTCCAGAAACTGCTGAAACGCACAAACGAGGCTCTTCATGTCTCCGTAGCTGTCCAGATGATCCGCCTCGAGCGAAGTCACCACTGCGACCTCCGGACGCAAGGTCAGAAAGGAACTGTCGAATTCATCGGCCTCGACCGCCCAAATTGCCCGTGAGCCCGGCCGCAAGTTTGTCTCCGGTCCCCGGACGATCCCTCCAACCAGCACGGTGGGGTCCAGACCCGCGGCGTCGAGAACCCCGCCGACCATAGCCGTCGTTGTCGTTTTCCCGTGGGTACCGGCCACCCCGACAACCCGGCGCCCTGCCGTCAACTGCCCCAAAATGGCAGCCCTCTTGATCGTTGGAATCCCTTTGGACCGGGCTTCCGCCAACTCCGGATTCTCCGGTCCCGCAGCTGGTGTGTACACAACCAGGTCAACATTTCTTACGGCATCCACCGTGTGTCCGATTTGTACCGGAACTCCCAGCAGCCCCAACCGGTCGGTCAGTGCGGACGCCTCGCGGTCCGATCCGGTAACAACGCATTCCTGCTGAAACAGCAGCTCCGCGACCGCGCTCATTCCCACGCCCCCGATGCCCACAAAATGAACCCGGCAACCCGGTTTCAATTTCACCATGCGGCATCCGTCCTTTAATCCCCACCGCGCAGAAGTCCACGTCGCGCCATTTCGGCAACCATCCGCTCAGCCGCGTCCGGAACGGCCAGCGCGCGGCTGCGACGGGCCATATCCGAAAGAAGGCCGTTCGAATCAACCAGCACGGACACTTCCTGGACGAGCCTTTCCGCGCTCAGTTCCGATTCATGCACCATCCGCGCGGCTCCCGCTTGAACCACCGCCCGTGCATTGAATTCCTGATGGTTCTCGGCCGCCAGTGGCAACGGCACCATCAACGCAGGGACACCCAGTTGTGTCACTTCCGTCACAGTTATGGCGCCCGCCCTGGTCAACGCGAGGTCGGCCGCACTGTAAGCCACCGCCATATCGTCGATAAAGTCCCTGACGACAACGCGGTCTCCGCAGGCGCGTGCGGCTGCTGCCGCTGCCTCGTAGCCCACCTTACCGGTCTGCCACAGAATCTGATAGCCACGTTCCGTCAATACCGGTAGTGCCGCCGCCACGGCCCGATTGATTCCCAATGATCCCTGGCTGGCTCCCGTGACGAACAGAGTGACCCGGTCAACGGCCAGCCCGAACCGCCGGCGCGCCTCGATCCTGTCAACGCGTCTCCATCCTTCCCGGATCGGGTTGCCAACAACAAGCTTCTCCCGCCCGCCCACGCGGCGCTTTGCCCCCTCGAATGCCAGAAAAACCTGCCTGGCTGCACGGGACAGCAGGCGAACGGTAAGACCCGGAAGGTTATTCGACTCGTGCAGAACCAGCGGAATACCAAGCATCCGCGCGGCAACCCCCACCGGGCCGCTGACGTGCCCTCCGGTACAGATCACCGCATGAGGATTGTACGCCAGCAGGATGCGAAAGGCGGTATAGACGCCTCTCATAAGCGTCCATGGAAATTGCAGCAGGTTGAGATGCAGACGGCGCTTCAGGCCTATAACCGGCAGGGTCTCAAGGACAAATCCCTCTCGTGGAATCAGCCTGGCTTCAACGCCTCGAGCAATACCGACGAATCGGATTACCGTGTCAGGGTAACGCTTACGAACCGCGGCCGCCACGCCCAGCGCGGGTACCGTGTGGCCGCCGGTAAGGGTTACGGCAAACAACAGACGTAACGGCATCAGAATCTGCGATCTCCTGTCCGGTACATTCTGACGGTACCGGTTCGTTGGGGAAGCGTTCCGGGGTCGGCCGCGCCGCACCGCCCGATGTTGATTAGAATGCCAACGGCAAGCAGCGTGAAGAGCAGTGACGATCCGCCGTAACTGATAAAGGGCAGTGGAAGCCCTGTGGCCGGTATCAATCCGGTGCAGACACCCATATTCACAAACGCATAGACCAGAATCATAAACGTTATTCCCGTGGCCAGGAAGAATCCGTGCAGATCCGGCGCGCGGCGGGCAATCTGAAAACCGCACCTGCCAAATATGAGAAAGCAAATCACCAGGCCGGCCGTGCCGACCAGCCCCAACTCTTCGCCGACGATACTGAATACAAAGTCAGTATGTGGCTCCGGAAGAAAGAAATATTTCTGCAGGCTCTGCCCCAGCCCCAATCCGGTCCAGCCTCCGCTTCCCAGCGCCAGCAGAGACTGCATTACGTGGTATCCGGCGCCCTGGGCGTCGTCGGACGGACTGAAAAACGTCATCATCCGTTCCTTCCGATATCCCAGAACAAATACGACGATATACAACAACGGCAGCAAAGCCGCCCCGGTAACGGCAAGGTGCTTGACTCGTACGCCGGCCAGATATAACATCAGCGTGCATGTCAATCCGATCGCCAGAGCCGTCCCGAGATCAGGCTGGAGCATAACCATTCCCATCGCAACGCCGACGATGGCAATATGTGGGAGGTAACCCTGTACGAGATCCTTCACAAGCCCCTGGCGTCTGCTCAAAGACTCCGCCAGATAAACCACCAATGCGAGGCGCATCAGATCCGAAGGCTGGAGGGTGCCGCCCGGTAACGGAATCCATCGATAAGCGCCGCGCACCTTACCGAAGCCTGCGAGCTTAAAAACCAGCACAACAGCCAATCCCAGGAAACCGATGGCCAGAAGGACGCGGGCAAAACGCGCCCAGAATCGATAGTCCACCCGCATAATCAGAACCATCGCCACGAGACCGACCACGGTGCGCAACGCCCACCGCTTCAGGAAAAAGTGGCCGCTCTCAAACCGCACGTGACCCAGTGCCGTGCTGGCGCTATACACCATTACAAGGCCGAATCCCACCAGCCCGATCACCAGCAACATCAGCAGATAAGTCTGCCGTTCTGTTCCGCCGGTCGCCATATGTTCCAGCTTATTGAGAAAAAGATCCCGAAACGGCATCTCAAGATTGAACTTCCAGGTCAGGGATTGCGAAAGAGAACGAAAAGTCAGACGCACAGGACCGTCGATGGCCATCAAATCATCACTTCATCAGCCGGCTGAATCTCCCGGTTTTAATCTAAACCCCAGTGCTTCCGCGGTCGTCTCCATCGACAGGCCGCGAGACCCCTTCATAAGCACCAGGTCGCCCGGTCTGAGATATTCCTTGAGTTCAGCCACCAGGGATGCACGGTCATTGAATGCCCTCGACCTTTCGGGGGGCAGGCCGCCCGATATACCTCCTTCGCATACGTGACCCGACATGTCACCGAGTGCGAAAATGGCGTCCATTCCGAGTCTGGCGGCAAGCCTGCCCAGGCGCCTGTGGTCCTGTATCGCGGATGTGCCCAGTTCCAGCATATCCCCCAGCACGGCCACCCTCCGGCCGCCCCCGGTCCCGGTCATTTGCGCCAGCGTTTCAAGAGCCGCCCGCATCGAATCGGGGTTGGCATTGTACGAATCGTTCAACAGCCGGATTCCATTCTGCTCGACCACCTGGCCCCGCAGCCTTGAAGGTCGAAACGCGCCAAGGGCTTTCGCGGCCTGGTCGACCGGCACATCCAGGGCCGTGCCGACCGCCGCCGCGGCCAGTGCGTTGTAAACCTGATGCCGGCCGGGTACAACAAGATGAAAAAAACGGCCCTGCAGAGAGAAGTGACCGCAGCCCTCCTGGTCTATGACAAGTCCCTCCCCACGAAACTGACATATCTTCTCGATACCAAAGCCCAGGAGTCTCCCCTTTAGTCTTGCTCGCTCCTGTGACACGAACAGGTCATCGAGGTTCAAGATAGCCATTGAAGACTCTTCTAGATAATCCAGGAGTTCCCCTTTGGCTTTAGCCACCCCCTCTACAGAGCCTAAAAACTCGAGATGTGCTGGTCCGATATTTGTAATGACACCGATCGTCGGATCCGCGATTTCACACAAGTATTTCAGTCCGCCGTGTTCGCTGATGCCCATTTCAACAACCGCGGCTTCGTGGGCGTTTGAAAGCCGCAGCAGCGTCAGCGGAACCCCAAGCCAGTTGTTTAAATTGCCTTCCGTAGCCAGCACCCGGTAACGGGTGCTCAGCACGGCGGCAGCCATATCCTTGGTGGTTGTTTTTCCGCTGCTGCCCGTAACGGCCACAACCGGAATCTGAAATCGCCGGCGGTAAACCCTGCCCAGAACGCCCAGCGCAAGGCCCGGGTTTTCAACCACGATCAGGGTCCCCGACGGGCTGCGGGAATTTCGATCATCGGCCCATTTCCGCGAAACAACAGCCGCGGATGCGCCCCTTTTCAGGGAATCGCCCGCGAATTCATGCCCGTCTCGCTTTCCGTTGGCGCGTTCTCCCTCGAGCGCGAAGAACAACTCCCCTGCATTCAACACCCGCGTATCGATGCACCCACCCGTCGGACAAATTGCCGAGTCAACCGCTCCAACCAGCTCTCCGCCCATTGCATCGGCCGCTTCCGCCAGTGTCATTCCGTCCATATTGCGCGTTCCAGCTGACGACTTTCGCTTCCAGGATTCATCAGCTTCGAGGATCCTGAAGTGGACTGGACGCACCCCGAAGGACGTCCCGCGCCACCTGCCTATCGTCAAAGTGAACCTTCTTACCACCGATATCCTGGTAATCCTCGTGTCCCTTGCCCGCAATAACGACCAGGTCGCCGGCCGACGCCTGTCCGATGCCCAGCGATATCGCCTTTCGCCGATCAACTTCGACACGGTGTTCCGCACGGCCAACACCCGCCGTTATGTCTCTGAGAATCGACTCCGGGTCTTCGGTCCTGGGATTGTCTGACGTTACAACCGTCAGATCGGACATCTCTGCGGAAATCCGGCCCATCTCAGGCCGCTTGCCGCGGTCTCGATCACCCCCGCATCCAAACACACAGATCAAATGGCCTTCCGTAAACTCACGTGCCGCGCACAAGACGTTTTCGAGCGCATCGGGAGTATGTGCATAATCCACAATCACGCCGAAATCCTGTCCTTCGTGCACGCTTTCAAATCGACCACGCACCTGCACGTCCCGGATGGCCGCAGCAATCAACTCTGCGTCCACGTCCATCGCCAACCCCGCGGCAATTGCCGCCGCCGCGTTCATTTGATGGAAATGGCCCCGAAGCGCCAGCTCAAGTTGCAGGGTTCCACGGTGCGTTTCCAGATTCATCCGTGTCCCGCAACCGTCCGCATTCGCGTTCGTGATTCTCACATCGGCCGCCGGCGAACGACCGAAGGACACCACCCGAGCGCGGCAGTCGCGCAAAAGGCGATCGGTCGTCGGGTCGTCCGCGTTGACCACCGCGTGCGCATCCCGATTCAAGTTGTCAAAGAGCAGCTTTTTGGCGGCCAGATAGGATTCCAACGATTCGTGAAAATCCAAATGGTCCCGCGAAAAATTGGTAAAAACGGCCGTGTCGAATTCGATGCCGTGTACGCGGTCCAATGCCAATCCGTGCGACGTTACTTCCATTACGGCGGAAGCGCAGCCGTTGTCCGTCATCTCCTTCAACAGCCGCTGTAGATCGTGTGCTTCCGGCGTTCCGATGAACGACGGCACCCGACGATCGCCCAGCCGGTATTCAATCGTCCCGAGCAATCCGCAGACCCCAACGGCCGCCTCCAGTGACGCCTGTATCAGCATTGCCGTCGTGGTCTTGCCGTTGGTCCCCGTTACCCCCACCATCCGCAGTCTACGCGAAGGCGACCCGTAGAAATGATCCGCGAATTCGCCCAGCGCCTTTCGCGTGGACGGTACCCGGATGGCCGCAACCTCCGCCTCGACAGGCTCTTCAACCACCACCGCCACGGCCCCCGCGGCCACGGCCTGCGGAACAAATGCGTGCCGGTCCTCAATCTGCCCGCCTCGTATGGCAACGAACAGGTCGCCCGGTCGAACCTTCCTCGAGTCCGTGGCCAGACCCGTAACCCACGGATCGCCCGTATGAAGCCATTGTACCTCTTGAATCCGGTAAGTGAAGTCGACCAGCCGCATAACACGGTCTTTGTCATCTTGCGTTGGGGATGGGCACGTCCTCGGTGCTGCACACCACGTTGCAGACCGTGCCCCGGGCAACCGGCGTTCCGGCGCCTGGAGTTTGCGAAACGACCCGCCCGCTGCCGGAAGCGTTTACAACTAATCCGGAGGAAGTCAATTGAACCACAGCCTGACGCAATGGAATCCCCAGTACGTCGGGCGTCATGACGGAATCGATGGCGTTTGCTGAATCTGATGAAACCGTCTTCTGCCCCGATTCTCTGATATCATTCGATGGGGTATGCGCCTTTACCGGCAATCGTGGGCCCGTGTCCACATTCATTGGCCTGAAAACGTGCCGATCCATTACCCGTCTCGCCACATTCCGCGACAATCCCGCCAAAATCGGTCTGGACGCTTCCACGATTTCCTTCCCACCGGCCTTAACGACTGCCCGATGCCGCATTTCCGTGTCGCGCAGACTCAAGATGCGTTTCATAATGCGGCTGAAGACGGGTGCGGCTACCTTGCTGCCCCAGTGAATTCCCTTTGGGCTGTCTACGACCACAATGCACACGAATTCAGCACGCTCGACCGGCAGAAAACCGATGAATGAGGAAACGTACCGGTTCGGATCGTAGCCCCTCCCCCCTTCTCTTGCCCGCTGCGCGGTGCCCGTTTTTCCAGCGACGCGATAGCCTGGTATCCGTGCGTTCGCGCCCGTGCCTCGTTGTACCACCCCTTCGAGGATTTCGGCCATGTTCCTTGCCGTCTCCTCAGAAACCACCCGCCGCAGGACGTGGGGTCGTTCGGAGGTCCAGGCGCCGTCCTGAGAACGGCGGCGATAGATGCGCGGGACCATTAATTCGCCGCCGTTGGCAATGGCTCCGTAAGCCATGACCATCTGTAACGCCGTCACGCCCACTTCCTGCCCGATCGCCATCGATGCCAGCGTTCTTCCGGACCATCGTGTCGGTTTTTTCACGTTTCCCGACACTTCGCCCGGTAAATCAACGGCCGTCTCGATTCCGAATCCGAACATTCGGACAAATTTAAACAGTCCTGCCTGTTTCAGTTTTCGAGCGATCTTCACGGTTCCAATGTTACTGGATTCTTCCACGACCTGCTGGACCGTGAGCCATCCGCACGGATGTGTGTCTCGAATCACACCGCCGGAAATGTACATCCGGCCATGCTCACAGTAGATTCGATCTTCACGTCGCCAGAGCCCCGTTTCCAGACCGCCGGCCACCGCTACCACCTTGAAAGTCGAACCGGGTTCAAAAATGTCGGTAACCGCCCGATTGCGTCTGACCGACGCGTCGTATTTCCCGAAATGATTCGGATCGTACAACGGCACGTTGGCCATCGCCAGAATTTCACCTGACCGGGGCGACGTGACGATCGCTATCCCGTTCACCGCCTGGAATTCGGCCACGGCCGCAGCCAACTCTTCCTCGACGATCGACTGATAATCGACGTCGACGGTCAACATCACATCCTCGCCGTCTTCAGGAATCCGCCGCACAACCCCCAGAGCCCCCAGTACCTCGCCACGCGCGTCCCTCCTGGACGTCATATCTCCGGGCGTGCCCTGCAACAGCGAATTGCAGGCCAGTTCCACGCCCTCGATTCCCAAATTGTCGATGTCGGTATACCCCAGCATCTGTGCGGCAAGTTCACCCATCGGATAGTTTCGCTTCATCTCGACAATCCGGCCGACGCCCTTCGGCAGCGGATCCTGTCGCCGGTCGTTGATTACCTTTCTGGCCAGCCAGACGAATTGATTCTTTTGTAGCCGCCGCATGAGTGCGGCCGTTTCCTCACCATCACGCCCGGAAAATCGCAACGCGATGGATCGGGCGCTATCCAGCTCGGCTACCTTGTTTACAAAGAACGATTGGGCTTGCAGGTTCGTTGCAAGCACCCGGCCCTGGCGGTCCAGAATACGACCGCGGTTCGCCTGCAATTCAGTCCGCTTCTCGTGCTGTCTCTTTGCGCGGGCGCTGTAAAGGTCGCCCGTCCAGACCTGAAGCGCCGCCAATCTGTAGATCAGGACCAGAACGAAGATTCCGCCCAGCAGGCAAATGGCCCTTTGCCGGCGAATGTGGCGTACTTCAATCCGCATGGCTCAGTTCTTTTTTCCGGTAAGAGCGCGGCGGCCGGATTGCCTATCCAGGTAAAGATTCCGAGGCGGACCCTTGGGAAACACCATTTCGAGTCTGTTCGAAGCGATCTCACGGATTCGACTGCTTCTTCGGAGTCCGGAAATCTCCGCCCGCAGACGCTCCTGCCGGCGGAGCAGTTGCTGGTGCTCGGTTCGAAGCCGTGCGATCTCGTCACCCTGCCGCACGGTTTGCGCCTGCGCCCACAGATAACCCAGGAGACCCGCAACGACCAGCGCAAAGCTCAGAAATACGTAACGATACCCACCCGACGCGTTCATCTGGAAATTGGTCTTCATGCGCGTTCTTTCTTAACTCGGAACCGTCGGTTTCACAATCTTTCTGCGACCCGCAACGTTGCGCTCCTGGACCGCGGGTTTCGCAGTCGCTCGTCCGGATCAGGGCGAATGCCACCAGGGGTCAGGACACGCACCTGCGGGACCCGTCCACATCCGCAAACGGGAAGATTCGGCGGGCAAACGCAACCCAGGCAAGCCGAACGGAATACCGTCTTCACCGCGCGGTCTTCAAGCGAGTGATACGACAGAATTCCGATTCGTCCGCCCTGCGCCAACCTGTCGATTGCACACTCAAGGGTCTCCCGGATTTGCTCCAACTCACCGTTGACCTCGATCCGGATGGACTGAAAGACTCTTGCCATAGCCTTTTTCGATTGAGGTCCGGGGCTGGTCTCCGCTACCAGCGCGGCCAGTTCCGATGTGTCTTCCAGGGGTTTCCTGACCCGCCGACGGCAGATCGCCCGGGCAATCCGTCCGGCAGCGCGCTCTTCTCCGAATTCTTTGAAAATCCGTGTCAGCTTTTCCAGCGAGTAAGCGTTCACGACCTCCCGAGCGGTCAGGAAGGCGTCGGGCCCCATTCGCATATCCAGGGGGCCGCTTTGGAGATAGCTGAAACCACGGGAGGCTTCATCGATTTGATGCGAAGAAACCCCAAGGTCGAAAAGCGCACCGGATACCCGTTCTACGCCCTGTTTATCCAGGATACGCGGCAGTTCCCGGAACTGGGTCCGGATTATTTCCACGCGGTGTGAGAATCTGCGGAGGCGACGGGTTGCGGCTTCAACCGCCTCCGGATCTTGATCCATCCCGATCAGTCGTCCGTGTCGGCCCATCCGCTCCAGCATGTACTCGGCATGGCCGCCTCCGCCCACCGTGCAATCGATGTACACGCCGTTCGGGTCGTTCACCACCCGGCAGGCCGTTGCGCGCCCCATAACCGACGTATGAAATTCCACGGCCCCGTGCATTCTAGAGAATGTCCAGATCTTCCGCGAAGGCTTCCAGATTCTCGCCGACGTCGCTCATGTCGGCGGTGTATCGTGCCGGATTCCAGATCTCTATCCTGTTGCCCACGCCACTGAGCGTCGCGCGATCCGAAATTTCCGATGTGTCAAGCAGCTTACGTGGAACCAGCAAACGCCCCTGCCGGTCAATTCTCGTCTCCGCCGCGCCGCCCATAACCCAGCGGGCGATTTGCCGCTTCACCTTTCCTTTATGATTCCCCTCTTTTATCTGCTGCAGGACTTGCTGCCAGCCGATCGGATCAAACCCGGCCAGGCAGCCGTCGAACCACCTGGCAATTACAAGCGATGTAACGTGCGTAGGCAATACCCGGCGAATGGCGGCCGGGACAATCAGCCGACCTTTGTTATCGACGGGAATATCCTCATATTCTCCAATGAACAGTGGCGTTTCGTCTGGCATGTGAGCGCCTCGGGGGAGACAGGACGGGACACTGAGGCCAGGATCGGAATCGGGAGAAAAGCCCCGACTTACCAGTCGGGGCTCGTCGTGCTGAGCGATTTTTTCACTGATCTATTCAGATCCACCCTAATGCACCACTTTCCACCACTTTCCACCACCAAAATTAGGGCTTGCTTATACAAAAGTCAAGGGATTTCTAATTGATTTTTCGTCTTATCTCCAAAAAAAACAACGCCGTGACCATGTGTGCACTTACTGGACCATCGAGTCCTGGTCCGAAAATGTGGTGGGTGCCGGGAGCGACACGCGGAAAAAATACCAGATATAGTGCAAGTACCCCTTTCGTCCTTGTTCATTCCTTGCGTTTCGGTGCCCCGGCGGTAAGACAGTGACAACGACACGAGGCGGGCACTCTTTACCCCGCTTGCTCCCGCCCAAATTCGGCGCGGGGTGTTTTGGCTTGACGCTTTCGGTGCGCCCGGATATCTTTTCCACGATGAAACCGAGACTCATCACTCTCCTGTTCTCCGGTCTGCTGGCGTGCGCGGTCCGGAACGGACCCGCACCCGGGGATCGACAACTGGCACACGTTGTGCTGGACGTGATCCGGCTCCATCATCAGTATGCGGAGCATCCTGACAGTCTCGCCTCAAAGCGAAAAGCCGCACTGGACGGGTTTGATCTTACCGAGAAAGACCTCGAGCGGTTAACCGAGACCTGGAAAACGGACCCCGAGGCTCTGGAAGTCCTCACCCGGGATATTATGGAAACCCTCGAGTCCGATAGCGTTTACGTAAGCTGGAGAAAGACCCTCAGGCGAAATACCGTCGGCAGGCATCGCGCCAACAAAAAAAAATGAAGGCGGGTTCGAATGCCCGCCTTCATTTTTCGGTGATGTTGAAACGGCTTCATCCGGATCAGTAGAACATTCCCAGGATCCGGCCAATGTCACCAAAAGTCACATACACCATCAGGCCGAGAAGGAATACGAACCCGACCTGCTGGAGCCGCTCTTTCTGACGCGCGGAAAGCGACCGTCGGGTTACGGCTTCCACGCCCAGGATCATCAGGTGGCCCCCGTCCAGCGCTGGAATGGGTAACAGGTTCAGCACCGCAAGATTAATACTCAGCATCGCGATAAAATCGAGCAACGCTTCCAGACCTTCCCGCGCCTTGCTCCCCGCCATCTGAGCGATTCCTACAGGGCCCGCAATCATGCCGCCCGAGATCTCGCCCAGGACCAGGCGTTTGATGAGTACGAATATGAGCGTGGTATAACCCACGAGGTCCCGCCCGCTGCGCTCGATGGCGGTGGTAATCGTCACAGGTACACGCGCACTGGGTTCATAGGACGGCCCGATGCCAATCACACCGATGGTACGGCCCTCGCCTCTCTGTGGCTGAGGCGCGATGCGTGCGGACATCACCTCTTCCCCGCGCAACCACCGTATCTCGGTTTCCTGCCCCGGCCTTGCGGAAATCTTCGTTCTCATCTCGTCCCATCCGCTCACGGATTCACCGGCGACAGATAGCACACGGTCTCCGGGCTCCATCCCCCCTCTGGCAGCCGGGTACCCGGGCATCACCGACCCGGCGGTCGGAGGCAGAAAGGGATCGAACCCCGGTTCCTGACCGGGATCGGGTGTGGCTACAAGGGAAACCACGTCTTCCCCGCGAGACACTTCCAAAGAAACGTCTCCGCCGCCACCCGCGTTGTACGCCTCGATCAGTCCACCCCAGTTTTCCACCGGGGTCCCGTTAACAGCGAGGATGCGGTCTTCCGGGCGCAGACCCGACGCGTAAAATGGCGACGTGGACTCGATCCGGCCTACTTTCGTGGTTTGCAGAACATAGTCGCCCAGTGCCAGCCGAAGCCCCAGAATGAGCATGAAACCGAGCAGAAAATTCATAATGGGCCCTGCGACCATCACCGCCATCTGAATTGCCCGCGGCTTTGACTGAAGTTCCCACGGCTCACGCCTGACTTCCGCGCTTCCAAAGTCCGACATTCCCGCCAACTTCACGTATCCTCCGAGGGGCAGCCAGGAAATGCAGTACTCGGTCTCGCCAATCGTTATCCCGATCGCCTTGGGCGGAAATCCCAGCGAGAACTGCTCCACGCGAATACCCGACTTTTTGGCGACCACGAAATGACCGAATTCATGCACGAAAACCAGCACGCCCAAAACGAGAATGAAATAGAAAATCGTCTCCAGAAATTCCAAAGCGCTCTACTCCTTTAGACCTTACTGTTAGAGTTCAACTCAAAATGCGCGCAGGTTCAATCACGCTGTTTGATGTATACCGCTCCTTTGGTTGCGGCTGAACAACGGGAAGCCGCGACAGGGGTTTTCAACCTATCTCCCCAGGCGTGTGACAACCTCCCTTGCCTTTTCCCGCCCCCAGCGGTCCGCTTCAAATACAGCATCGAGACTCGAGCATGTTGCGTTGACATGAGCGTCCAGAGTCCGGCGTACGACGTCGGACACATCCAGAAATCCGATTCGCCCAGCCAGAAAAGAATAGACACCAATCTCGTTGGCCGCGTTCAGGACCGCCGCGGCCGTGCCTTCCGCACGCCCCGCCTCATACGCAAGCGCAAGGCAGGGAAACCGCTCCAGGTCGGGTGCATCAAAGCTCAATGAACCCATAGCCACAAGGTCCAGCGACGGGACGGTTGTCGGCAACCGCTCCGGATGGGTCAGCGCCTGTTGAATGGGCAGGCGCATATCGGGCCGGCTCAGATGTGCGGTCAGGCTTCCATCCAGGAACTCCACAAGACAATGCACGATGGACTGCCGGTGAATGACGACATCGATCCGGTCGATGTCGAGCCCAAGAAACCAGCGGGACTCGATCACCTCAAAGCCCTTGTTCATCAATGTTGCCGAATCGATGGTGATCTTCGGCCCCATCCGCCACGTCGGATGACGGAGGGCCTCGTCGGGTGTCGCCCGAGCCATATCGTCCAGTGACGTCTCGAAGAACGGACCTCCGGAGGCGGAAAGTACGATGCGCGTCACCTGCGTCGACGGAACGTCCTGCAGGCTCTGCCACAAAGGGGTCAGTTCGCTGTCCAGCGGAATCAACCGCACGCCGTTCCGCTGTGCGAGATCTGTCACGAGATGCCCTGCTACCACCAGCGTCTCCTTATTTGCAATGGCGACGTCCTTGCCTGCCTCGACCGCCGCCAGGGTTGGCCGCAGTCCTACTCCCGCTACCAGCCCGTTGATTACCAGGTCCACCTGCGTATCCGTCGCCAACGCGATGAGTCCGTCTGCACCGTGTAACACCTCAATACCCTGCAACTCATGTCTCGCGTCGGCGTTTTTGGCGTTCTCTTCTCCCACGCACACCCGCTTCGGCCGGAAACGCGCGACCTGCTCGCAGAGCAGATCGATATTGCCCCCCGCGCTGAGGCATTCCACTTCGAATCGTTCGGGCAGGCCGGCCAGGACGTCCAGCGTACTGGTACCGATAGATCCTGTTGATCCGAGCAGAGCAACTCGCTTCATACACAGATCCCGTTCATGTCGACGGATGAATGAAATCGAATGTTCCCTGAATGCACGGACATCTTAATGAATCGCGCGGAGATAAAGATACACTGCAGGGTACACAAACAGAAAACTGTCGAATCGGTCCAGCACGCCGCCGTGTCCGGGAATCAGGCCGGAGGCGTCTTTGACCCCCGCGTTCCGCTTAATCATCGATTCAACCAGATCTCCCCATAGAGCGCTAACGCCCACCACGATCCCCAGCGCGATACCCTCTGGAAGCGTGTACAAATCCAGGATATGGCCGCCAGCGTACATTACCGTAACCGCTCCGACAATTCCGCCCGCGAAACCCGCCCCCGTCTTACCCGGACTGATCTTCGGGAAAGGATGTCGCTTCCCCCAAAGGCGCCCCGCAAAATATGCAAGAATATCCGTGCCCCAGATTCCCAGGAGTACCACAACGGCAAACCAGGCGCCGCCTTCGTCGGCCGTTTCAAATCCGGAATAGTTCCGGACCAGCAGCGCGAAGGCCGACAGCAACCCGATATAGCACGTCCCGACAAAGGTCGCCTCGGCGTCAGCCAGCCTGAATCGACCCTCCCTCTGTCCCAGCGCCAGGGTTAGCAGAACAAGCAGAATCACCGTGGCCGGTATCAGCACGAGCCGTTCGCCGAAACCGTTCAACCACAGGCACCAAACCAAAGAGGCCGCAACCCCGACGCCCGTCCAGGGATGCAGCCCCCTCTTTTTCTGCATCTGGCAGTACTCCCACGTCCCTCCCGCAGCCACCAGGCAAATGCCAATCAGGAGCGGTATTCCGCCAACCCAGAACAGAACCAGAAAAAGCGGCCCGAAGACCGCCGCCGCTGAGATCCGGTGAAGCAAATTCGACTGTACCGCCAAAACCACCCCTGCCTGACGGAAGCGGGAATTGGATCGAAACCCGATACGGGAGTTTCTATCCCGTCGCCGCGCCCATCCGCTTCGCAACCCCGTTCCCGGCGCCAACCGTGGTGGAACGGATCTGCGCGCTGGTCTTCCCGAAACGGCGTTCCCTGGACTGATACGCCCGAATGGCTTCGTACAGATGTTCGCGCCTGAAATCGGGCCACAAGACCGGCGTGAACCAGAATTCCGTGTAAGCGCACTGCCAAAGCATAAAATTACTCAGACGAAACTCTCCGCTTGTGCGGATCAATAAATCGGGGTCGGGCAGATCGACGGTGTAAAGCATCCTGGAAAACAGCTTCCCGTCGATCCCGTCGCTGCTGATTCTTCCCTGTTCCACCCCGGAGGCAATACGTCTGACGGCCTGGAGAATATCGCTGCGACCATCATAACTCATCGCCAGGTTC
This sequence comes from Candidatus Latescibacterota bacterium, assembly GCA_963662665.2. Classification (GTDB taxonomy): domain Bacteria; phylum Latescibacterota; class UBA2968; order UBA2968; genus JAAXHE01. Next base: position 41,994 of record CAXXJS010000010.1, on the reverse strand, counting down.
AGCGTCAACCCGGTGTTTTCCGATGTCCTGAACATGGCGTATTTCATCGCCTGCCGCGCCTGCCTTGCCAGACGGTCCGTATCTCCGGTAGCAATCAGGCGTACGTTATTCTCAAGGAGCTCCTTCAGTTCTTCAGCAGCAACGTCTCGCAACAGTTGCATTAACGAAAGGACTTCGGCCCACGGACGACGCCAGTTGTCCGTTCCGAATGCAAACAGAGTGAGAATATCGATCCCCAGTTCTCCACATGCCCGTACAATGTCGCGCACGACTTTACGAGCGGAACGGTGACCCTGAGTCCTGACAAGGCCATGCTGTTGCGCCCAGCGACCATTCCCGTCCATTATTATTGCGACATGCCCGGGGAGATTGCCATTTGCCTTCAGTTCATTCTGGATATCCACGTCGCGGCGATCCAAGATTCCCTCGTAGAATTTGCCGTTATTACTTCAAAATTCGGCATTTGTAAATGTAATGGCCCCCACATTCAAAGTCAAGCGAACTTTTCCGTCCAACCGCGGCGGCCCCTACCCGCAATACCGGTTTTCCATGGAGCTCCTGTCTTGACAACCCGCCATCCTCGAGGTATAGTTATGAACCCCGAAAGCGCAGAAAGGTTTCAAGTCGAATCGACCCCGATGCCATCCAAAAAGCAAATTCGAAATACAATGAAGAAACGACGGTCCGAATTGACGTCCGAGGAGGTTCGCGCCCGGAGTGAACACATTGTCGCGCGCCTGACCGGCCAGGAGGTCTATCGCCGCGCCGGATTCGTGGCGAGTTACGTCTCGGTCGGGAAGGAAGTCGATACGCAGGTCCTCATCGAATCCGCCCTGAAGAGTGGCAAGCGAATCGCGGCGCCTGTTACAGAGCCCAACCGAATGCTGATCCACCGGGAAATCCGCTGCCTTGTTGAATTGAAGCCGTCGGACTTCGGCCTGCTGGAGCCGTCCGACGGGGCGGGCGCCTTGGTGCCGTCCGACGCTTTCGACATCGTTCTCGTTCCGGGTCTGGCCTTCGACTGCGCCGGAAACCGCATTGGTTTCGGCGCCGGTTACTACGACCGTTTCCTTTCAACGACCTCTGCTTCAAGAGTGGGTCTGGCATACGACTTCCAGCTCTTCGATCGTCTTCCAACCGGCCCTCATGATATCCCTATGGACCTGGTCATCACCGAATCTGAAATTCACACGACGTGACGGGGGCGAAACCCGGGAATGGTGAGCGGGTAGACGCAAGACGTGAGACGTAAACAGTCCACACCCGACGGGGATTTGAAATGTCCATGTCACCTTCCGAACTGCGACTTGTCATTGACCGCCACCAATCGTGGATCGATTCCGGAGGAACGGAAGGAGAACGCGCCGAACTGTCCGGCGTGAACCTGAACCGGGCGGAACTCCAGGATGCCAGACTCGCATTCGCCGACCTGAGCGAAGCCACCCTCAGCGGCGTGCGGTTCCAGAACGCGGACCTTCACGGCGCCAGTCTCCAGCGATCCAGGCTCTACGAAGCCAACTTCCGGGACGCGAACCTTCAGGACGCCGATCTCTCAGGCGCCAGCCTTCAGCGAGCCGTGTTCCGAGGCGCGAATCTCAAAAACGTCGTGTTTGCGCCCGCGGATCTGGAACTCGCCGATCTCACGAGCGCCGATCTTTCCGGCGCCCGGCTGCGGGGGGCCACGCTGCGGGGCGCAAACCTTCGCGATACAACGCTTGTTGGGACCGATCTGCGGAGAGCGCGCCTTCAGGGCGCCAATCTACTCAACGCCGACCTGCGCGAAGCCAATCTGAGAGGCGCATACCTTGAGGGCGCCAACCTTCAGGCGGCGGACCTCCGGAATGCGGATCTGCATAGTGCAAGGCTGCAGAATGCGGACATGGTACAAACGGACCTCCGGTGCGCCAGGCTTGTCAAGGCGCGAATGCAAGACACCGACCTCTATAAGGCCAACTTTCACAATGCGGACCTGCGCGGCGCCGACCTGAGAAACGCCGTGGGTTTCACAGGCCGGCACGTCGGACAGGCGCTAACGGATGAGACGACCAGAATCAGAGATTAATCGGCTGGTTTTCACCGGGTGTGCGGAGGATCGGTGGCGGCGGGCACGTGATGTCTACGTTGCAACGTGTGGACGGGTGGGTGAAGAACAGTTGGTGCGCGTGAAGGCGGTATCCAACGTCACCGGGGAGCGGAGCACGATCTCCAGCAGGTGTAACGACTGGCAGGCCACCCGCACGATACAGAGGGTCGTCAATCAGGGGATGTCCGGCCGCAGCAAGGTGGATCCGGATCTGATGGGCGCGGCCCGTGACGAGATTGACGCGGATCAGACTCCGATTGGTTTCAAGGTTGCGGTACAGTACCCGGCATTCCGTCCTGGCCGGTTTACCCTCGCTCGTTGCCGCGTACAGGTACCGGGTTGGCGAATAGGGTATCCGACCGATGGGTACATCCACAACAAACCGTTCGGGCATGTCCGTGCCGGCGACGAGTGTGCGGTATATCTTGCATAACCGCCGGTTGCGGAAGTCCTCGGAAAGGATTCGTCTTGCCGATTCGGAACGGGCGAACAGAACGATGCCGGAGGTCCCCCGTCCCAGTCGATGCAGGGGCGCGGGCCCCGGGGTTTCCGCGTAGCGTTCCCGGACGCGGGCGAGCAGCGTGTTGCAAAGACGCTGGCCGCCGGGCAGCACTGGGAGGCCGGCGGGTTTGGCTGCGGCAATAAGGTGTTCATCTTCGTAGAGCAGGGCAAAGGAACAAGGAGCGTCGGGCTCCCGCCACGGTCTTCGGTGGTAGGTGAGCCGCTGGCCCGGGGAAAGTGGCGTTTCGGGCGTCGTCGGGCTGTCGTTCAGCCGAACGTCGCCGGACAGGATTCGTTTCCGCCATTCGCTTCGGGAAGAATGGGGATAGCGCTGAAGATAGAACTGAAGAACGGTTTCCCCTTTCGCATCGGGCCGGATACGGTCGTGATAGGACCAACCGTGATTGACCGACGAGCCTTCGCGGAGGGGAATTCGAAGAGACACGCTGCCCGTCCCGTAATCCAGTCATAATTGAGAAGGTTTCAATGCGGTAACCGGAATCTTCGGCCGTGCGTAGAGCCGGGTCATCCTCGTCCCGGTTTGGTTGGAAATATAACGCAGCAGCGCGGTCAGGTCTAATTCTATATTGCCCGTGGGTGATTGCCCACGGGCTTTCTGTCTTCCACCGGGCGGCAATTCGACCTTGAACTGTAACGTTCGGCACGGCAGTATACGGATCGGTGGCTCGGCAGGGGTCTGGAAAGTTCCATCTCAAGAATTTGATATTGAATAAGATAGTCTGTTATTTCGGATAGATACAAGGTACGGCACAGGGCTTGCGGTTAAGATCCCTTCAGGATGGGGATATCTTACGAAAACGCGGCGCGGCGGATGAATGAACGCCCCGCGCAGCGGCGCCCGCTCGTTGTGGCAAGGCACGGCGGTCCATTAAATCCATGGCTTCGCCGCGTGGCCCGGATCGCACTCGCGGCCTGCTGCGGGATTGCAGGAGTATCCACGGTCCCCTTCCATGCCGCTGCCGCGTTCGAGTTTCATCCCGTGGGCGCGCGGCCGGGTGGATTGGGTGACACATTCGTGGGTTGGGCGGCGGGCGTTGAAGGCGTTTTCTGGAACGCGGGCGCGTTAGCATGGGCCGAGGGAGTCAGCGTTACGGGAGGATATGAGCGTCCGTTCGGCATGGCGGCGTTGGATGTCCAGGCGATCGGGACGGTCGCGTCTTCGGGCCGGGTGGCCGTCGGCCTCGGATACGAGGAGTACGGGTTCAGCCTGTACCGGGAGCGGACAACCGGGGTTACATTTGGCATTCGTGTGGCATCCCGGCTGGGTCTCGGGGTGAGGGTCCGGCGCATGCGGCTGTCGGTCGCCGCCGGCGCGAACCGCGCGTGGACGGCATTCGACCTGGGCGCGAGGATAGTACTCAGTTCGAAGGCAACGCTGGGCCTTGCAGCGTGGAACGCGGGGGGGCAGTCGGTGGACGTGCTGGGTCAGGGCGGTATTGCGGGCGTTGGATTCGAGGTTGTGCCGGATCTGGCGTTGCTGGTGGATGTTCGCAAGGAAGCGGGCCAGCCAACCGGAGCGAGCGCGGGTGTGGAATTCAGTCCCAGTCGCAACGTAACGTTGCGACTGGGCACAGGGGGTCGGCCCGAGCGATTGTCGATAGGAATGGGCGTGAGCCGGGGTGTGTTCCGGATCGACTATGCAACGCTCTACCACACCGTGCTGGGGATGTCACACCGGGTTTCAATGACGATCGGGCGCTGACGGGGGGTGTGATCTTGACACGAGGGTGATGTTGTCCTATTTTTGAATCCGACACCGGACGGAGCGTGCAGACTTCTCCGCCCCGGACGCGGTATCTAATAATTGAAACAGGCGGGTTACCAGGAGGATGGCCAGAAGGATTTTGCGAGAGGCGGCGTTGTTCGCGGGCTGCGCTGTGCTCACCGGCGCCGTGGGGCTGATTTTGCTCGATCGATTCATCATGCCGCGTCTGGTGCGTGCCGGCCAGCAGGTAGAGGTGCCCGATATCGTCGATCTGACACCCGACGAGGCCGGCCTGGCGCTGTCTCAACGGGGTCTCAGGCTGAAGCTTCAGCAGCCCCGGTGGGACGCATCGATTGCCGAAGGCAGGCTTGTACAACAGAATCCGCCTGCGTATTCACTTGTGAAAAAAAACCGGACGGTGTATGCGGTTCCCAGTCGGGGGAACCGCCTGTACGAGGTGCCCGACCTTCGGGAGAAATCACTACGCCAGGCGCAGTTGTGGATTGCACAGTCCGGCCTTGCCATGGGTGATACTCTGGAGGATGCGTCTCCAACCGTCAAGGAAGGCCTGATTATCAGCCAGGATCCCGCGCCGGGACTGCGGGTTCAGGTTGGAACGCCGATATCGGTAACGCTAAGCAACGGGCTTCCGGGAGAGATGTTCCCGATGCCGGATCTGGTCGGTAAACCGCTTGATACGGCCCGTGCGGAGTTGGATTCGGCCGGGCTGCAGGTGCGGGATATCCGGTACGAGTTCAGCACCCAGCATCTATTGAACGTGGTGATCCGCCACGTCCCCGATTCCGGGGAAGAGGTTAAGCAGGGTACGCGTGTGCGGCTGGTCGTGAGCAAATTGTAACGGTCGGTCATCGTCGCAGGTTGGTGTATGCGTTCAGCCCCCGTTTCCGAGAACTGGAGGTTTTTTTGTGATTAAAATCGCTCCGTCATTCCTGTCGGCGGATTTCGCCGCGCTGGAACGCGAGATTCGAGCCGTGGAATCAGCAGGTGCGGAGTATATTCATCTGGACGTGATGGACGGTCATTTCGTTCCGAATATTACGTTCGGCGCAATGGTGGTGGAAGCCGTTCGGAAAACGACGGCGTTGACCCTTGACGTACATCTTATGATCAGCGACCCGGGCAGGTACCTGAAGGACTTTGCGGATAGCGGAGCTGACATATGCACCGTCCACGTGGAGGTCAACGCTGATGTGCCCGCATTGCTTCGTGAAATCCGGTCGATGGGAATGCGGGCGGGCGCTACGGTGAAGCCGGCAACACCCGTAGAAGTGTTGTTTCCCCTGCTCGCGTCGCTTGATCTTGCGCTTGTGATGTCGGTGGAGCCGGGTTTTGGCGGTCAGGCGTTCATGCCGGAGTCTCTGGAGAAAGTTCGGCGATTGAGGGCGGAGATCGAACGTCAGGGCGTGAATGCGGAGATCGAAATCGACGGGGGAATCGGGTTGGAAAACGCGGGGCAGGCCGTCGCTGCGGGGGCGGACGTTCTGGTTGCGGGATCTGCAGCGTTTCGGGATGGCAGAGTAGTTGAAAACGTGGCTGCGTTGAGGCGCGCGGGGTTGGCCGGGCCGGCCTGACAGTTTGCTGGGAAAGACCATCCGGGGGTGCCCCGATTCTGGAGTTTTTTGTTGCATAAAATCCCGCTGTCCCGTATTTTTAACGTTCTGTGTCTCACTTCAGGATCAACGACAGGACGGCCCCATGTTCGATCATCTCGCGGAAAAGCTTGAAGGGGTTTTCAAAAAGCTTCGTGGCCGCGGCAGATTGGCCGAAGCCAATATCGATGAAGCGCTGAGAGACGTCCGCCGCGCGCTCCTGGAGGCGGACGTCAACTACAAGGTGGCGCGGTCGTTTATTGCCCGTGTAAGAGAGCGGGCGATAGGGCGTGACGTGTTGCGAAGCATTACTCCCGGGCAGCAGGTCGTCAAGGTCGTCCACGACGAACTGATTCATCTCATGGGAGACGAGCATCAGGAGTTGAATCTGACGGCGCCGGCGCCTAACGTCGTGATGGTTGTCGGCCTGCAAGGGTCGGGGAAGACGACGCTGTGCGCAAAATTGGCTCGACTCCTGAAAGGGAAGGGCCTGCGGCCGCTTCTTGTGGCGGCTGATATCTATCGGCCGGCGGCAATCGACCAGCTTTGCGTACTCGGCGCGTCAGTAGACGTGCCGGTCCACCGGGCGGCAGACGGAACCGACCCGGCGGTGATTTGCGCCGAGGCCGTGGCCGTGGCGCATGCGGACGGGATGGACCCCGTGATTCTGGATACGGCGGGCCGGTTGCACGTGGACGATGAACGGATGGCGGAATTGGAGCGGATTCGTGACGCGGTTTCGCCGGGTGAGATTCTGTTTGTGGCGGACGGGATGACAGGTCAGGACGCGGTTTCAGCGGCGACGGCGTTTAACGAACAACTCAACTTTACTGGAGTGGTGCTTACACGGCTGGATAGCGATACGCGCGGTGGCGCGGCGCTATCGATCCGTGAAGTCACGGGCGTACCCATCAAATACGCGGGCGTTAGTGAAACGGTGGACGGAATCGAGCCGTTTCATCCGGATCGGATGGCCTCCCGTATTCTGGGTATGGGCGACGTTGTGACGTTGGTGGAACGGGCTCAGGACGCGGTGGACGTGAAACAGGCGCAGAAGCTGGAAAGGAAGCTGAGAAGTGCATCATTTACATTCGATGACTTTCTGCAGCAGCTGGATCAGGTTCGCAAGATGGGGCCGTTGAACCAGCTGATGGACATGGTTCCGGGAGCGGGAAAAGCAATGAAGGGAATGCAGGTGGATGAAGACGCATTTGTGCATACTGAAGCGATCATCCTGTCAATGACACGGCACGAGCGGGCAAGACCCCAGATCCTGAACGGCAGCAGGCGCCGGCGCATTGCGAAAGGCAGCGGGTGCAGCATCCAGGAAGTCAATAGGCTGATCAAGCAGTTCGGGATGATGCGCAAGATGATGAGACGGATGTCGCGGACGGAAAAACAGGGCCGCGGCGCGGGAGTACCGTTTCCGGTTTGAGTCGAATTCTGTAATCGGCAGAGCAACGGAAGTCTGACAGCTTGTTTTCAGATTGGGAGGATGGATCTTGGTAAAGATTCGATTGACCCGAAAAGGCGCCAGGAATTCACCGTTTTACAGGGTCGTGATTGCAGACAGCCGGTCCCCGAGGGACGGTCGGTTCATTGAAAGCCTGGGGTATTACGATCCAACCGAGAATCCGCGGGTTGTCCGGTTGAACGCCGAGCGGGCGCGCCACTGGCTGGAACTGGGCGCCGAGCCGTCAGGAACGGTGAAGAGTCTGCTTCGGCAGCAGGGAATACTGAGCCAGGACGGCACATCCGCAACCGAAACGGACGAATCGGCCGAAACCGAACCTGAAGATGAGGAATAATCCTTGTCTCAAGATCCGGCAGATCGGGAACGATACGTCGCCATCGGCAGGGTTCTGAAACCCAGAGGCCTCATGGGCGAGGCGTTTCTGCATCCCCTGACGGATTTTCCGGAACGGTTTGAAGATCTCAAGCAAGCTCTGGTCGAAAGCCCCGACGGGAACCGGGTGACACTCGGGATCGACCGCGTGCGGAACTATGGTCGGCGCATGGCCGTAAAATTCCTCGGCATAGACACGTCTGCCGCTGTTGCGCCGTTTCGGGGAAGCCGGTTACTGGTCAGCGCCGACGAGGTGTACCGGCTTCCTGAAGATACATTTTACGTTTTTGAGATCGTGGGACTGAAGGCTGAGACGGAAGAAGGTTTGGAAGTCGGGAAGGTGGTCGACGTGATTTCCCATCCCGGAAACGATCTGTACGTGATCAACGGGGATGATGGGAGGGAACGTCTGGTACCCGCCGCGAAGGATCTGGTTCGGGTCGACCTGGAGGGCGGGCGTCTGGTCGTGAAGGACGTTGAGGGACTCCTGGATTAGAAAGCGAAAAAAGGCACCATGCGACCGGACTGCTATGTATATAGACTTCCTCACCATATTTCCGGATCTGATTCGAGACGTGGCTGCGTTTGGCATTACGGGTCGTGCGGTCCGTGCGGGCCTGATCGACGTCGCAGCGCATGATTTGAGGGATTTTACCGATGACGTCCACCGTTCGGTGGACGACGCACCCTACGGTGGCGGAGCGGGAATGGTGTTCAAGCCCGGACCGATCGCCCGGGCGCTGGCCGCCATTCAAGACGCCGGTCGGCCGCTGGATTATGTAATTTTCCTCACGCCGGAGGGGAAACGGCTGGATCAGAAGACCGTAAACCGATTGTCCCTTGCGCCGAATCTGGTGTTTTTGTGCGGACGGTATCGTGGTATTGACGAGCGTGTCCGGGATTTGTACGTTACCGAGGAAGTTTCGGTGGGCGATTACGTGTTGAGTGGCGGCGAATTGCCCGCGCTGGTGTTGCTGGACGCGATCGTGCGATTGATCCCCGGGGCCATCGGAGACGCGGAATCCGCCCTGGAGGATTCGTTTCAGAACGGGCTTCTGGATTGTCCGTGGTATACGAAGCCCAGAGAGTTTGAGGGCCTGCGGGTTCCCGATGTTCTGTTAAGTGGCGACCATCTGCGGATTGCAGGGTGGCGGCACGACACGGCGGTGCAACGGACCCGGGAACGGCGTCCGGACCTGTTGAAGAGAAAAGGCGTTGGAGACAGTGTCGGTTCAGAGAAGGGCAATGTTGGTGGGCACGGGAAGTAACTGACGTTGGTTGCAGAGTATTCACACTGCATCCAACCGGCAGAAAGCGGCGGTTTTTTCTCAGGTTGTTTATTTCGTTTCAGGAGTGTCACCATGGACGCGTTGTTGAAATCCTTGACCGAGGAACAGATCAAGTCCGATGTGCCGCAGTTTGGCGCGGGGGATACCGTGCGGGTGCTCGTACGGGTGGTTGAAGGCGAAAAGCAGCGAACGCAGGTATTCGAAGGCGTGGTGATCCAGCGTCGTGGACACGGGATCCAGGAGACTTTCACGGTACGGAAGATGGTGGTGGGCGGTGTGGGAGTGGAGCGGATTTTTCCGCTCCACTCGCCGCGCGTGGCGAGGGTCGAGCAGATTCGACCCGGCAAGGTGCGCCGTACACGTATTAAGTATCTGCGCGAACTGCAGGGCAAAGCCGCAAGGATTGAGGAAAAACGGACCGCTTCATAAAGCAGCCCGTTGAAAAAGCCCATCCGGTCTGCAGCCTGCCTCGCATGCTTCAGCCGGACGGGCGGCTCTTGTGACAGAATTACCGTGTTGCGCGTCCCTCTCCGAATTCCCGATTCGGCCTGGTCGCGCCTGCATAGAAGCTTCTTGAAACAGGACTGCCAGGGAGTCGGTATACCCAATGGCAACGAAAAATTCAGGAAGACGCTCTCGCGGCCGCACCGCGCGCAGGGTGCAGAAACAGCGGCGGGAGCCTGCACCGAGTCCCCTGCCCTACTCCCGCAGGAACTGGGCTTTCCTGGGTGCCGGCCTGTGCACGATCCTGATCGGTTACCTGTGCCTGTCTCAGCCCCCGGTCGACGGTTTCCTGTCGCTTACGCTGGCGCCTGTTCTGCTGGTGATAGGATATTGTGTGCTGATCCCGCTCGGTCTGCTGCTGGGCGGGTCGGAAAAACCGGCCGAAGATGCGTCCGAAGAATCGATGGGCGGTTAGCTCAGCTGGTTAGAGCGCCTGCCTTACAAGCAGGAGGTCACTGGTTCGAATCCAGTATCGCCCACCCATTTCCAGTGAATCCATTGCTGCGCCAGGTCAGGGGCGTTGCCCGGATAAGTGATCAGGCCGACAGTTCCCGCGATGCGCGTGCCCGGCAATCCGAATAATCCGCGCTATTTCGGGATCTTTTTTTCAGTAGCGACCAACGAATTTCGCAGATGCGGGGACCTCCTGTACCTGCCAAATGAGACAATTACACGAAATGAATCCGTGAACAGTGGTAAAGGTGAAGGAGTGCAACGTACGGATGCGTATCGGGTGGTGCTTCAGGTTTTCAGTTTCTCAACTCAACGCTCCCGCGGCCGTTCGGGATAACAATCGCGGTGCCATATCGCGGTGCGTTCAACCTGGTTGTAGAAGTCGGTCGCCGGCTCGAACCCGAGTTCGTCCCGTGCCCGTGAAATGTCGGCCAGCGTGTGCGCCACGTCGCCTACACGAGCCGGACGGCGTTCAAGCGGGAGTTCTCTGTCTGCAACCTTTTCCAGAACGTCCTTGACCTCAAGCACGGAGTGGGCTTCCCCCTGACCCACGTTCAGTACGTCCGCTTCAAAGCCGCGTTCGCGGGTCGCAGCGGCGATATTCGCGTCGACAACGTTCTCAACGAAGCAGAAGTCCCGTGTCTGGGTGCCGTCGCCTTCCAGGAAGGGCTGGTACGACGGATCCACGAACAGGTGATAGGACCAGGCCGACAATACGGTTGAATAGGCGCCGCCGAAAAGCCCGCCGGGACCGAATACGTTGAAATATCGCAGGCTTACGACATCCAGTCCGTACAATCGATGAAACATGGCGCACCACTGCTCGCCGTGCAGTTTCGCCAGAGCGTAGGGTGACTGCGGGTCCGAGGGGCAGGCCTCCGGCGTGGGAAGGACCGAAGCGTTGCCGCAGACCGCGCTGCTGCTGGCGAAGACGAGGCGTGTTCTCCCCTTCAGCCCGGTCTCCAAGATCGCGTTGAGTACGGACAGGGTCCCCATTGTGTTTGCCTCCGCGCTGCGCAGCGGATTCTTCACAGAATCCGGAACACGCGGCTTCGCCGCCAGGTGAAGGACCGCGTCCGGAACCGTGTTTTTCATGAGCCGCACAAGCCAGTCCGCATCCACAACGCTGTGGGCGTGGTATTGGACGCCCTCGACGCCGTTGTCGGCCGATCCGGACGAAAGGTCGTCGACGCCGATGACATCGTGTCCGAGTTCGATCAGCCTGCGGCATGTATTCTGGCCGATGAAGCCGTTGCTGCCCGTTACAATGAATCTCATGGTAGAAGACCCCGATTGCCGCATGCAAATAAATGACTCATTGATCCTCCTTTATTTAAGGCTGTTCGTCGTTTCTCCTCGCCGGATTCGGACATGCGCCGATTGCCTGCGAATCTCATATGGTCGATCTCATTATGGCGGAGAAGGAAATATACCAATATGGCACACTTTGGCAATGCATGTCGGTCCAATAACCCTCAAAGACCCATGTAAGATATATAAGATGGCTTCACCCGATCTGCGGTCGTTAGCTTGAATGGAAGCGGTGGGGCTTCCGCTGGAACACGCAGAGCGCCGAAGTCCACGCGTCTTTACACGCTATGTCCGGTCAATTCACGGAAGCTTTCGAAAAACTCTGGGTCGGTTTTCGGGCCCGCTGGTGCGACAGCCACGACTTGGGCGGGGCCCTGGCATTTAGCCACGAGTGCGTCAAAGTGTCCTTGCTGCACCGCGTCGTACAGATCAACGTGTCCGACTCGGACGTGGACAAGATGATCGACAACGCCCTCGCATATTTCAGGGGAAAGGATTTCGAATGTGCGTTCACCCTGTCGCCGCTGGACCGGCCCGCTGATCTGGCCGAACGGCTGAAAAGACGCGGATTCGCGTTTGATTTACAGGCCGTGGCGATGAACTGCGACCGGACCGCGCAATCCGTCGCGCCGGGATCGATTCGGATAGAAGAACCCGGTCCCGGCCGTTACGAAGTCTGGTGTGGCACGATGTGTCGCGCTTTCGATTTTCCGGACGACGTGGGCGCCCTGAGCCGGACGGTTCTCGACATCCCCGAAGTACGGCTCTACCTCGCATGGGTGGATGGAAAGCCGGCGGGAACCTCTTTGCTTTACTCCAAATACGATATGGGTTGCGTGGACTTCGTAGGCACCTTGCCGCAATACCGCCGCAAAGGCGTGGCGTCCGCACTGACCGCGCGCGCGGTTGCGGACTCAAGGGCAATGGGCAATCGATGGACAGGGCTTGAAGTGGCAGCCGGCAGTGCAGCCGAAAAGGTCTACGAAGGGATCGGGTTCCGCCCGATACACAACCGCCCACGTTATGCCAGGAGTACGTCTGAGGCCGGCTGCGATCACGGGCCTTCCCGAGCCTGAAACAAACGGCGTTCCTGCGCCAGACCGTCGCACCCGACGTCGCCGGGAACGGCAGCCCGGAGCGCGACCCGGATCCGCGAGCCGCCTGCCGCTGAACTGTTCTGTCCGGGCGGCCGAAACCACGTCATTTTCAACTGTGTATCGCCCCCTTGCAGGGGCGGTGGAATATGCTATATTATATTGTCCTTGACTTGAAATCTGATAGTCATTATCATTTCCGCTCGGGTTTCTGAACCGCCTTTCAGGCGGTCCTTCGCATCATCCGATGCACTGGAGGCCATTGAGTGGTACAGCAGACGCTGGTCAGTTTTTTCGACTTTCTCTGGATGTCAGGTTTACTCCTGGCGCCCATGCTGTTGCTGGGGTTGTTTCTCTCGGGTCTGATCCACGTGTTTATTTCCCGTGAGGCCATCCTCAGGTGGCTCAAGGACGACAGCCTGAAATCCGTAGCCGTGAGTTCGGCCGTGGGCGTACCCGTTCCGCTGTGCAGTTGTTCCGTTGTGCCCGTGGTTGCCGAGATGCGCAGGAAGGGCGCATCCCGATCGTCCTGCATGTCGTTCCTGATAACCGCACCCGAGACCGGGGCGGACTCGATTCTGGTCACAAATGCCTTCTTCGGATTTGCCGCCGCGGTGGTGCGTCCGGTGATCAGCTTTATCACGGCCGTCGTCGCCGGCATCTTTTGTATCGGCCTGATACGTAACGACCCTGAAGAAACCGTGTCGGACCACAGCCACGACGATCACGACCACGAACATGATCACGACCATGACCACGGGCACGATCATGACCACGATCACGGTTCGCACGAGCCCCTCATTCCCGAAACTGACGACTGCTACGTCAGCTTTTCGCGATTGAAGGGCCTTTTCGTGCAGTGGCTGAAGAGCGTCGCCACGGTGGCCGGCCGCTGGAAGTCCCTTTCCTGGGTGAAGCCCGCATTCTACCGGGAAGCGCAGGAAGCGGAGGAGGCCGGAAAGGCTTCTCCGGGGGATTCGTCCGAGGGCGGTCAGGCACTCGATTTTAAAAAGCTGGTGAAGCACATCTTTCACTACGGTTTCGTGGAGATTGCGGACGACATCCTCTTCGCGCTGCTGGTTGGCGTGGCCCTGGGCGGGGTGCTCTTCCTGGTGATACCGGGCGACCTGATGACAAACGAATATGCCCGTTGGGTCTCCTATCCCGTGATGGTGCTGGTCGGCGTTCCTCTCTATATCTGCGCATCGGCAAGCACGCCGATCGCCGCGGCCCTCGTTGCGAAGGGATTCAGCCCCGGAGCGGCGCTGATTTTTCTGATGACCGGGCCGGCCACCAATACCGGAACGATCGCGATCATCGTCAGCCAGTTTGGCGCCCGTTTCGCCACCATTTACGTCTCGGCCGTCGTCGCCGTCACGGTCGTCATCGGCATTGTTGTAGACGCACTGCTCCTGGCCGCCGGCCTGACGATTCCGTTGTACCTCGGTCCCTCCGAATCGCCTGCGATACAGTTCATGCAGTGGGGATCAGCGCTTATTCTCATTGCGCTTATCGTCTGGCGTTTCCGGGCGGGCGCCCTCCGCAGCGGATGGGAGGACCTGCTTCTCAACATACGACCCCTGTCGAAAACGTGGGCCCAGGCCTGGCAGCGCCTCACGCGCGGGCGTAATTTCAAAGGGATCATTTCTCCCGGCACGCCAATGGGAAAGATGCTCTGGGGATTGCTCCTCGTCCTGTTCCTGGCCAGCGGATTCACAACCGTACCCCCCCATGCGGTGGGTTATGGCCGGCTTCTGGGGGAGGTCTACTGGCGTGACATCCAGCCGGGGTTGAGCTATCTTCTCCCCTGGCCCTTCGTCAAAGTCGACAAGTGGCCGGTACGGGAAGTGAAGTCCATCCTCTGTGAGACGCCCGAAGAGTACGTGTCCGGCGACCTCAACCTGATATCTCTTACCGTCAACGTGCAATACAGGGTTACGGATCCCTACGTCTATCATTATCGGACGGAGGACCCGCAGAAAGTCATCGCCGACGTCGTCAAGGCCCACGTGCGTTCCTTCATATCCGCGCGGGACCTCGAAAGATTGCTGAACGTGCATCGCGCAACGCTCGAAGAACATCTCACCCGGTCCTTCGACGTGGACGTGCACTTCGCAAATTCGGTTTTGAAAACCGTTGAAATCGTCAAGGTCAGCCTGCTGGACGTCAGCCCCGTGGCGGAAACCATGAGCGCTTTCCGGGACGTATCCAGCGCGCAGGAAGACCGGGAGCGGATTATCGTCAACGCGCAGCGCTTCCTGGTATCGCTGGTGCCCCAGGCTCACGGAAACGCGGCGTGGGAGGTACAGCAGGCCGACGGCGAGGCATATCGGAGGGTCAAGACGGCGGCCGCTGAGTCCGATGCGATATCCACGGTCTCCAGGGCCGTCAGAACCGCGCCGGGCGTACTGAGGAACATGCTGTGGCGGGAAAAACTGGAATCGGCGTTGGCGGGCAATCCAAAGATCATCGTTCCCAACAAGAAGAGCCTCGAAAAGGTCGCGCTGTGGAAGAGAAACGCATCCGGCGCCAACCCGCCGGACGGCCACCGAAAGAAGGGCCACTAAGCGGTAAACGCGGCAGTTGAAGGCATGCAATGCATGTCCGGGACGGAGCGCCGGATTCCACGCCATTCGGTTGGCGCTCGATAATTCAGAGTCGCACCGGGTCCACGGGTCGATCTCACACACGCGACCCGGACGCCCTTACTGACGAGGAAAGGCAATGACGCTCAAGAAAGCCACAATGACCGCGGCCATCGCCGTGATCGTCGGCGCAATCGTCTACGACAGCATCTACATTATCCACGAAACCCAGCAGGGCGTACTGACGCATTTCGGCAGGATTTCGCCGCCGGTGCGACAACCCGGGCTTCACGTGAAGTGGCCCCGCCCGATCTCCAGGATTTACAAGGTGGACCGACGCATTCATACGCTGACCGACGTGCCTCACGAACTGATCACGGACGATCAGAAGAGCGTTCGCGTCGACGGGTACCTGCTCTGGCGGACCGTGGACCCCATTCTGTTCGTTGAGGCGATCCGCACCGGGAAGAACGCCGTTGAGCGCTTGCAGGACCTCTATCTGTCCAGCAGCGGGATTATCATCAGCAACAAGGCTATGGACTCCTTTATCGGGCTGGGGCTGGAACACGAAGACCTGAACGAGGCTTCGCGGGAAATACACGCCAGAATCGCGCCAACTGCCAGAGAAAGCTACGGCATCGAGGTCATCGAGGCGGGAATCGTTGAATACACACTGCCCACGGAGAACCGGCCGAGCGTCATTCAGCGCATGATCGCGGAACGGGCGCGCATTGCCGCCCGGTATCGCAGCGAGGGTGAGGAAATGGCGCTGCGTATCGAGGCCCTGGCCATTAACGAACACGAAAAGCTGATGGCCGACGCCCACGCGGAGGCAACCGCCATTCTCGGTAAGGCCGAGGCCGAGGCGATGGCCTTGCTGGGCAAGGCCTACCGGCAGGACCCGGGATTCTACAGCTTCATCCGCGCGCTGGACAGCTACGACCTGATTGTCGACCGGAATACGACGTTGATGCTGCCGGCCGACAACGAGTTGTTCAAGTACCTCAACAGCAGGACCTCGCCCCGATAAAACCAGAGTTCAAGCGCAATGAGCGAACAGTCACAATTGCCGCAAAGTACGCGGATCATCTACGCCGTCTTCGATTATTACTCGAAACACCGGTGGCGAATCATCGTCTGGACCGCTGCCGCGGTTGTCGTCTGCATTCTGGCCAGCGGGTTGTACATTGTAAAAAAGGAAGAACACGGCGTCGTGCTCCGGTTCGGCAGGGTCGTGAATGCCAATGTCCGCCCCGGAATGCACTATTGCATTCCAATCATCGACCAGGTGCACATCCGCAAGGTCAAGCGGGTCACCCGATACCAGGTATCCAGCAGGGAAGGCAGCAAGGTCAACTTCACCATATTGTCCGGCGATGTGAATCTGCTTGAGGTAAACGTTGCGCTTCAGTACCGGATCGATAATCTCGGGAATTTCCTGTTCGTCTCCAGCGATCCCATTGCGATGTTGACCGTTTACACCCGGGAAGAACTGATCGATGTCCTGGGCGAGAACTTCATTGATCTGATCCTGACCTCGAATCGAAACATCATTCAAAGCAGGCTGTTCGACAGGATAACCGCGTGGCTCGAAAACCGCGACGTTGGGATTGAACTCGTTTCTCTCGACATCGTCGACGTGCGCCCCATCGAGGAAACCATTGCAGCGTTCAGGGACGTCAGCGACGCATTTGCGGAGCGCGCGAAGGCGGTGAGCGACGCCAATCGCCAGAAGGAGCAGCTGATTGCGCGCAGCCGGGGACAGGCCGAGGCGCTGGTACTGGAAGCAAAGGCCAGGGCAGCAGAACGGGTCGTGCAGGCGAAAAGCAGCGCCGGGGCGTTTACGGCTCTGCTGGCGGAGTACAGGCGGCAGCCCTCACACGTCCGTACCACGCGCTACTGGGATCGGATGCGAAGGATCTTTTCGGATGCGAGCCTGGCGGCGGTCAACCCGGCCAATCAGTCGGCCATCGACATTAACATGATTGACGGCGCTGGCGAGGGGTTCACGCCGGCCGATCTGGCCCTGGGGGAGCAACCTTCGTTAACCGGCGCCGCGACCGGCAGGATGGCGTTATCGTCAACGCAAATGCCCAATATACACAGGATAGAAAATGTAGATGAGGACAAACTCACGCTCGACGGGCAGTTTCACAGAGCGCGCGCGGAACGCGATCACCTGGACGTGGCCAATCCCCGGTCGCTCATTTTCGACACACCTTCGATATTCTCTCATAGCCACGTTGTGCGTGGCAAACGGTTCAGCCGGCAGGAGCAGGAAAAGCCGATGGTGGAGGTGCTCCCTGAGGAGGATGCCAGGTCGATGAAGCAGGCAACGCCCGGCGTCAAATCCGGGAAGAAAACGAAGGCCGGCCCCAAGCAGGGGAAGAAGAACGTGGCTGCCGGCAAATCGGGAAAGAAGGGGGAGGGTGGCGCCACGTCGAAGTAGATGTGACACGCCTCGGGAAGAGGGTAGCGAATGGCGGCACACATCGTCAATGGGCTATGGGTATTCTGGCTCGCCCTGCTGCCTGTCGCGACGTCCCAAGCGGCGCAAGGTGTCAGCGATACAACGATTGTCTTCGGTCAGAGCGCATGTTTTTCCGGGCCGAACAGACAGTTGGGATTCAACTATCGGGCCGGTATTCGCGCGGCCCTGCTCGAAGCGAACCGCGGCGGCGGCGTTAACGGCAGAATACTGAAGCTGATTTCCCTCGACGACGCCTACGAACCAGATCTGGCGGCCGCCAACGCGGAACGATTCGCTTCCGAGGACGACGTATTCGCCGTTATCGGCGGCGTGGGTACGCCCACGGCGAAACGCATCGCGCCGGTGCTGAAGACGGCAAAGATTCCCTTTGTGGGACCGTTTACCGGCGCCGCGTTCCTGCGCAATGCTCTAAGGTTTCCAAACGTCGTCAACCTCAGAGCGGGTTATATGGACGAGACCCGCGTTCTGGTAAATCACATTCAGAGGAAACGGGGCAAGAAGCGGTTCGGCATTATCTATCAGGACGATGCTTTCGGGCGTTCCGTCCTGAAGAACTACAAGTCGATTCTCGACGGCAAGGGAATTCCCATTCTGGCGAAAACCGCTTTCTCCCGAAACACCCATGCCGTCCAGGCCAGCCTGTTCGCCCTGGCCAAGGCCGACCTGGAGGCCATCATGATCGTGGGTGCGTATGCCTCCAACTCTGAAATTATCAACCTGGCGCACTCTCTTGGCCACAGATACATTATGGCCAATCTTTCGTTTGTTCTGTCCTACGAGTTGAAGAAGCGGATTGACGCGCCAAACGACAGAATACTGGTCTCCGAAGTGATGCCCGATGCCCGCGACACGGGCATGCTGGTGGTCAGGAACTTTCATCGGGCCATGGGGGCCGTGGACACTGCAAGCGGTGAGGCGGACGGGAATTACGGCGTCAACGAGGTGTCCCTCGAGGGATACATTCTGGGCCGCTTCGTCATCGAGGTGCTGGAGCGCATGGGCGGGACGTTGACGCGGGAGTATTTTCTGCAGCGGGCGTTGTCGTCCGGACCGATAGCGATCGACGATTGGACGCTCGCATTCGAGCCTGGAACCAACTCAGGTTCGCGCTACGTCCGTCTGATCGATCTCGGAGGAGATTGACCCTTGAAAAAGGTGGACGAATTTTCAGTTGAAGAAATCGGCGAAGAGTGGCTGCGCGAACTCTACAAGGTTGTCCATATGCGTCGCGGCACGATGTTCAGGCTGATTACCGAGTCGGCCCGGCTTTTGCTGCTTGGCAACGCGGGCGGTGCGGCATTGGTCATCGGATTCATGAGTTCGCCTTCAGGAGTCGAAGACGCGGCCTACCACTGGATCGCCCTGACGACGCTGCTCGTATTTGCAACCGGGACCCTGGCATCTGCGCTGACGATGATTCTTGTCGCGATGGTCTCGGTAAAGGAGGCCCACAGCGCCGAGGAGGCATTGAAAAATTTCGCGGATCGGGAAATCAATCGCACCCAGGTGCTCTTCACCCTGGGCGAACAGACGTTTCGTATTGCCGATTATTCATTGGTTTCGGGCGCGGTCAGCATAGGCGGGTTTATGCTGGGCGGGCTGAGCAGCATCCTGCTTCTTATGCTTTTCTTCTGATGCGCTTCGGGTCTGAAAGCGAAAATGATCGAAAGGGGGCAGCCCGGTGCGGGATGTGGGGTTGCCCCCGAATAATTCCAATGAAGAAACGTATTGTGCGACCCCGAGGTTTCTCCAGGGAATTTCCGTTCTGGCATCTGGCGAAACTGAGTCGTCACGACGGCCCCCGCTCGGGCGCAGGCGTTGGAGAAGACAGTGCGGCTTCCCAAGCCAAATTGAGGTGAGGTTATTGTGGATTACGACGGGCTACTGATTATTATCGGGTACTCACTCGGCATCTTTGCCGTTTCATTTATTGGCGGGAGATTGGCCGTTCTGGGGTCCATGACCCACACGAGGATTCAGATACTGATGAGCCTCGTGGCGGGATTCATCCTCGGCATTGCCATGTACCATCTCTTCCCTCACAGTCTCGAGCGGATTACCGGACCCGGAAACGTCGAAAAAGCCGTCGCGTGGGTGGTGTTCGGCATGATCCTGATGATCTTCCTGCTGCGCGTCTTTCAATTCCATCAGCACGACTTCAGCAATGAAGCCGGCGAACTGTACGATCATCACGACCACGGCGAAGCCGGCGGACACTCGGGCAGTCTGGTAGGGGTTGCCATGGGCCTGGGCGTACATACCGTAACCGAAGGCGTCGCCCTGGGCACCAGCATGCGGGTGAGTTCGCCGCATGAAGACGGCGGGGCGCTGCCCGCACTCGGGGTATTCCTCGCCATTCTTCTTCACAAACCGCTCGACGCGTATTCCATCATTGGCATGATGAAGTTCGCGGGCCACGGCGCACGCGTGCGAAACGCGGCCAATATCGCGTTCGCCTTGCTTTGCCCGCTGGTCGCTCTTGCCAGTTTCTGGGGAGTGGGACTCCTCGGCCTGGACGACGGCTCGGTCATAGGCTATGTACTTGCGTTTGCCGCGGGCGCGTTTCTGTGCATCGCTCTGAGCGATCTGCTGCCTGAGATCCATTTCCACAGCCACGACCGCGGCAAACTCATCGCATCCCTTCTTGTGGGAATCGGTTTGGCCTACGCCCTCTACTTCGTTGAATCCAGCGCCGTTCATGGAACGGAAGCGCAGCACGGGCATTGACCGCGGCCGTTCTCTCCCTCCGCATCTACATTTCCGAACGATTCAACTCAACCGGGCGCCCTATCCGGGCGGAACGCTCAATCGGCAGCACGACCTCCGTCGTGTGTCGCATCTCTGCGTGCGTTCCGAGCGAGGGCCGTTCCAGGTTCGTGACGCCTGGCTCACCCAAGCGCTTTCAGGCCCGCGTGGATCTTTTCCGAGAATTCCTCGGTCTTTCCGGGCGTATACACGTCCATCGGCATCACGACCATGCGGGGCACCGCGCGATCGGCCACCGGCGTCACTCCCTTTCCGTAGCGCGCAAGGCCCTTGTAATGAGGGCACCGGATGGGGCACCCTTTGCCGTACGCCAGGACCTCCGTGAAAATCGGGTCCTCCGCGGCAGAGCGTCTCTTGTAGCCGATCGAGACCGGACATCCGTGTTCGACCATAGTCGTCTGAAAACGCTCCACCGGGATTCCATCGCGGTCACCTTCAAATCGAAACGCGACCCCGTGATAGGCGTGGACGCATCCGTCCGCCACGCGTTGAGGCACCAGCCACGGGGTCTCTTTTGCGGCTTCGCAGTAGAGCGCCCCCGCCTTGTGGTGCGCGGAAATTATACCGTCCGCCCTGTCCATCTGCGCCAGCATCACCCCGGCCTGTAGTTCCGTCATACGGTAATTCCAGCCAAGGGTCGTTTTTATGATCCTCATTTCCAGCATTTTTTCGACCAGGTCGGCCCGATCCGTCACAGCCATGCCGCCGTCCCCGCTGGTGAGATGTTTGGCCTCCTGGAAACTGTAGGATCCGATCGACCCGAGCGTTCCCAGGGGCCTGCCCCTGTAAGAACCCCCGACACCGTGCGCCACGTCTTCGATTACCGGTAGCCCGTTGCTCTCAGCCACCCGGAGAATCCCGTCGTAATCCGGCGGGTTTCCCCACATCGGCGTACAGATGACGGCGCCCGTGTGTTCCGTGATGCACGACTGCAGCGAATCGGGATCCATATTCCAGCTATCCTCGTCGATATCGCAGAATACGGGCACCCCGTTGTGATACATTACCGCTGCGCCCCCGAAATGGACCACCGGGTCGCAGATCACCTCCACGCCCGGCCCCACGCCCGCCGCCGCCACGGCAGTGTGCAGGACGCTCATCGCACTGTTCATCGCCACCGCGTATTCGGCCCCTACCCACGCTGCGAACCGCTCCTCCAGTTGCGACGTGAATTTTCCGGTCTTGCTGTTCAGGGTCCCGCTGGCGATCACCTTCGCCAGGTAGTCCAGCTCGAGCTGTCCGAATCGCTCCATGTCGACCTCCTTGTATTTCCTTGTGCGGGTATCCATTGTCGCCGCGGCTTGGTACCGGCGCGTGTTTCACATCAATAGCCCGCCAGGGGCCAGGAGAACTTCGATGTTCGGTATACCTGCCCTCCCCAATCCAGATCTTCGGGGAACAGAAAGCATTTGCCGGCGCGGGGATCTATCGGCCTGCCCGCGGACACATGTTCCTGTATTGCACGCTGAAGCGATGTAACGCCGGTCGCCCTGCTCAGGTCATCCGCCGCATTCCCGAAAACCGTCTGCAGTATCGACCGCTCCGAGATGCCGCCGGGCACGAGGTAGAATTCACGCAGAAAACGCACCAGATTGGAACCGGATGGCAGCCAGTCCTCCAGTTGCGTATCCAGCAACCAGGAACCACAGAAGAACGCCTTGTACGGACGTTCGGGAAAATGGCGGGGGAAGAAGTCCATTGCGGCCCTGAAGGAATCCCCGCAATCGGCATGGTCCAGCGGAATTCCGCCCGGAATATGAAAATAAAGCACGGGGTCCCCAGGGCCGAGGACAGGGACCCAGTCTGCTTCGGCAAGCGTTACCGTCATTTCAACGGCGCGGCCGGTGGGGAGGATGGGGTGGCCGGCAATCCTGCCGCCTGCGACCTGGAGCCGGGAGGTCCACGCCGGGCGCGTGTCTCCGCCTTTGTGCCGCTGACCGTCGCGGCGATAGGAAACGCCGTCTTCGCTCAGCGCGATGACGGCTGACGACGCCCTGTGCCGATAGACGCGAAACGGGTCGTTCATCACGTTGAATTGATGTTCGAGCCGGCCCAGGGCGTAGATTTCACCACGGAGGAAATTGGCCAGCCAGCGGGCCGCGTGTCCGTCCAGCCCCCATCCACCGAAGATCTCGCTGCAGGTTTCGCCCCTCAGGTAAATCTGATCCATGCTATCGTGCACGACCTTTTCCGGAATTCCATGCGCCCGGTGTACCGATCGCATATGAGGAAACCATGAAAGCAGCACCAGCAGGTAGAAAAGACCTGCCGATTCCCCGAGCGGGCCACTCATACAGGGCCAATTGTCCGCGTATCGGCTGGAATAACCCATGACCCGATAGAGGCACCAGTGGCAGTGCCAGGCCAACGCGCGCATCGCGGAGTTCCTGGATACCCGGGCAGCCGCGTGTACGGCAGCCTGGACGATATCTTCCGGAAGACAAATGCCCCGGCAGGCCTCGCTCACGAAGTCAGATGTAAGAAATCGGATCTCCCCGTCCGGCATCGCGCGCCGGGAGTCCTCCCACCCTGATTCAAGGGCGTCCCTGCCTTGCTCGATTCCCAGATCCTCGACCACGCGGTGCAGGTCCATATCCGCCTTTCCTGCTTTCCCTTTGCGCAACGGGCCATCCCGGACCGTTGGCGACTCTAAAATAGGCTAATTTAATAATATATTTTGAAATAGCCTATTATGCGTCCGTATGTTCAGCCGGATCCAAATTGGCAAAAGTGAACCTGTGCGTCCGGTTGGCAGTCAGTTTGTCGATCGCAATGAGGTCGTCAATGGACTCCGACAGGAGTTTTTCCGACCGTCGACTGCGCTCGTCTCCGGTCTCGCCTGGCTTCAGAGGCAGTTGTCTCAAATAAAGTGCGAAAAATACGCCGCTGAGAACTGTGTCGGCGACCAGCAGGTCCGGAATGGACCTGGCCTCGGGCTCCGTGATATCCGCCCCATGGCGGCATGCTTCCTTCCGGTAGGCTGCGAGATGACCAACGAATTCTCGACGCCACGCTTCCGGTTGTCGGGACAGGGAACCTCCGGCAGTCCTTGCCATGTCGCCGGATGCAACCACAACGTCCCAAAGCCGGGGACCGCTGCATAGCAGATCCCAGTCGAACAGCCCGCACACGCGGTCTCCATTGAATGCGACGTTGCAGGACCTGTAGTCGCCGTGGATCCAGGTCCGTTCGAGTTCTTTGTACTGTCTGGAGTCAAAGAACCCGGCCAGCCGGTGGATTGCGCCGTTGACGGCGGATTCTGCGGCCCGACTGGTTTTCGGGAGACTTTCGAGACGTTCTCGCAGGCGGTCCGGATCGTCGGTGTAGATGACCGCCAGCGGTTCATCCCGGGCCGCAAGGCTCTCGTGGCTGCGGTATCGCGAGGCCGCGGAATGGTAGCTCGCGAGGAACCCCATCATGTTCGCTGTCTGGCTGTCTGTCAGGTCCGCCGGAGTCGGGTAGACCGTTCCCGGGAAATATCGGTGCACAGACAGAAGTCGTCCATCGTTATCCACGGCGACCTGCCCGCCCGCCGTCCGAACAAGCCCATCCACAGGAATTCCGCTCCGGTCGAGGTGTGAGAGGAAGTCCGAAAGCCGCTCGATCTCGTCTATGGACCGCCTGACGCGATTCACCCGTATCACGAAATCGCCGCGCGGCGTCTCCGCCAGATACACCTCGTTGAGTACACCGCCCGTAAGACGGGACAAACGTCGCATCGACCCGAAAACGTAGTGTCGGGAAACGATGTCTACAATTGGTTCTTGACGTACAATCCGGTCCATTACAATGTCGCTGATGGACGTTCCCGTATGGCAATTGTGGTTTCGGCAGTTGATCTTGCCGTTTGGCCAATCCCCGGCGCCGGTCACTCTTTCTTGCCGACCTCGCTGCCGGACGGGTCGTCCTGGAACGCCGCTTCGTGGAGGTTGCGCCATGGAATCAGGCTGCCCCGTGCCCGGCGCTGGTGCTGGCTGCCCCCGTATGCGACAAAGACGGAACTTGGCAAAGGTAACGCGGTGAGGTGCCTCTGGACGCGGCCTGCGCTGTCGAACAGGCTCGACGACGCCGTATCGGCGGACTTGGACTCCACGAGCACGATGCGGGACGGATGCTCGATAATCAGGTCGGCTTCGGCTCCGTTCCGGTCCCGGTAAAATGACAGACCAGCCGTTTCACCCTGGTTGTTTCGGAGTTTTGCAATTTCGGAGACGACCCAGGTCTCGAATATCGGGCCACGGAGAGGATGATTCCTTAACTGTTCAGGGGTGCGGATACCGAGCAGCCAGCAGACGAGCCCCGTGTCGTAGAAGTGAAGTTTGGGCATTTTGACGAGGCGCTTGCGAAGATTGGCGTGAAATGCCGGCAGCCGGAAGGTGATAAAGCTGGTTTCGAGAATGCTGAGCCAGGCCTTTGCGGTCGGCTGGGAAATCCCGCAGTCGTCGGCGACAGAGGAAAGGTTCAGCAACTGCGCTGTCCGGGCGGCGCACAATTCGAGAAATCGTTGGAATGTACCCAGATCTCCCACGTTGGTGATTGTCCGCACGTCTCGCTCGATATATGTAGCGACGTACGAACGGATCCAGTCGGATGGATCCGGACCTTCGTCGAATATGCGTGGATATGAACCTGCAAAGAGGGTTTCGTCCAGATTCCCGGGGAACCGGGGGAATCGCTCGACTTCCACCCGTGTGAGCGGCAATAGATAGTACACCGCGGTCCTTCCGGCCAACGACTGGCTTACCGACGCCAGCAGGGCGAGGTTCTGCGAGCCCGTCAGGATCCAGCGTCCAGGGACCGGGTTATCGTCGATTATACCCTGCAGGTAGGAAAGCAGTGCGGGTGCACGTTGCACCTCGTCGATGATGGCGCCGTCCGGAAACTGAGCCAGAAAGCCCCGTGGATCTTCCGTAGCGAATGCACGAACGTCAGGAGACTCAAGGGTTGTGTATCGATGTTCGGGAAATATGGCCCGGCAAAGCGTCGTTTTTCCACTCTGCCGTGGGCCGGTAAGTGTAATGGATGGGAACGTGCGTGCGGACTTCTCGAGTCTCGACGTCAGATCGCGTGTGATCATACCGGAAAATAACGAGCGTATCCAGCTATGTCAAGATTTAATTTTGAAATAGCCTAAGACATGGCATTTGTAGAATTCGGATCACCCCTGATTGACCGGTTTCGTGCGATTCGGCACTGCCGTTGAATGGTCTTCCGACCTGCCGAAGCAGAAACTTGTGGGAGTCAGCCGCGACGAAAGGCCTTCGGCTTCCCGGGAATCGCCCCTTCGATGTCCTCATGTGTACTCGATCCTTAAGAAACAGGGTTTTCCTTTCGCCCTGTGTCTGAAGATTCTGTTTCCACTTCGCCCCGGTTTCTCCTGTGCCGGAATTGCGATTGACAAAGGAAATCAGTACGGTCCTGTCTGCTTGTGACGCCATCGGGCGATGGTTATATTCATGGCCGAAACCAGGCGAATTGATCGTATGAATGCTGTTGACTTTGTAGCTATCGGCCGCTATATTTATTCGCTTCAGTATTAGATTAAGTGATTGTGTGCCTGACAGAAGGAGTACCGAGGGGTGCGGAATGGCGGATGGGGAACGTCGGGCGGTACCCTCCCGGCATTGGTGTACCCCGTTTTTGATGAAAAGTTCCAGGTCGAATTTGAGATTCAATCTACAGAACGACGATACGCTTGAAAACATTCCGGGGGCTCATCGGCCAAAATGCAAGGAGATTGAAGAATGAATCATACACCGTCTGCGTACGTTGAGGGGTATGCGAAGGCACGCCGCTACAACCAGGAGATGGCCGACAACTACGTCAAGCATACCACCATAGGCGATCCCGCGCTGGACCCGATTATGGAGGAACTCTCCTCGATGCCTCCTCACGACCTGCACCGGTTTGTCGGGGCCGGGATTGAGGGGCGCGATGAGGTCCTGTGCCATGCGCCACAGGCCCTGCGCGATTTCTTCGAAAGTCTTGAAGAACCTCCATGGCTCAACTACGAGGACTTTCGGCCGGGGATACGCGCCTTCCACGCAAACGTAAACCTCATGCTCGTGGCCTTCGTTACCGGCGTGCTGGTGGAAGGATTCTCCACGCTTATTGCCAAGTCTTTCAATATTACCGGGCGAGTCGCGACGACCAAAAGGCGCCGCCAACAGAATAACCGCCACATGATGGATATCTTTTTCCCCGGCGGCTTGCAGAGACACGGCGACGGATGGAAGCTGTCCACGCGAATACGCTTCGTCCATACTCGAATAAGGAACCTGCTGGCGAAATCCGACGATTGGAATCACGAAGCCTGGGGCACGCCGGTAAGCGCGGCGCACCTGGGTTTTGCCATCTCCGTCTTTTCCAAGCGCCTGGTGGAATACTCGTTGCTGGTGGGCGCGGCCCTCGGCAAGGAAGAACAAGAGAGCGTTATCAAGGTGTGGCGCTATGCCGGCTATCTCATGGGGATTCCCGAGACCATCCTTTATAAGACCAGCAAAGAGGCGGAAGAGATCTACAGGATCGGCTATATGTGCGAGCCGCCGCCGGACGCCGATTCGATAGGCGTGGCGAATATGTTGATAAATGCAATTCCGTCAGTTGCGGATATAAACGATCCGGTTGAACACAAAAAACTGACGGATCTGGCCTACCGCCTTTCACGAGCGCTCATAGGAAACCGACTTGCCGACCAGTTCGAGTTTCCAAAGACCTCCACATTCGGCGCACTGTGGATGTACCGGATGAAGCAACGCGTGCATCGAATGCTCACCAACACACAGGTTATCAGATCGGATAACTTCTCACAACTTCTCCAGATTTCGGTATACGACGATGAAGGACTGAGTTACAAGATGCCCAGCCATGTCCACACACAAAAATCAATCAAATGGTGAAGATGCCTGCGGCGTGGTGTAAGCGCCTCCGTTTACTAACAGAAAGCCGGGGATTCATCGGATAGATGGAACGAAGTGATCCAGGGTTATCCGTGTCGACAGCGTCGTACGTTCAAAACGGTGAGGTTATCGCCGTTCCCGGATCGGGATGGGAGCGGCGATGACTCATGGGCTGCTGGATCGTTGCGTCGCTAATATTCTGCGCCGTCGATGGCTGATCGTTGCGCTCGCAACGCTGTTCATGCTGGCCATGACGGCTGGCATTCGCTTTATTACGGTTACAAACGATTACCGCATTCTGTTCAACGAAGACAACCCGCAACTCCTCGCTTTCGATGCCCTCGAGAACACGTACTCCGCCTCCAATGCGGCGCTGATTGCCATTGCGCCCGCAGATGGCTCGGTGTTCACCCGCGACGCGCTTGCCGCGGTTGAGGATTTGACCGATGCCGCATGGCGCACGCCCTATTCCAGCCGGGTCAATTCCCTGACCAACTATACCCATAGCGAAGCACACGATGACGATCTCGTTGTCGCTCCGCTCGTTGATGACGCATCTTCACTGAGCGATTCCGATTTGGCGCGAATCGAGAAGATCGCGCTGGGAGCCGTCGGGATTGCCGGGCGTCTGGTTTCCAGTGACGGGCGACTGGCGGGGGTGGCCGTGAATTTTATCCTGCCGGCGAATCCGGACCAGGCCGTCGTTGAAATAACCGATTATCTCCGTTCGCTCCTGAACGAAGCCCGGGCAAGCCATCCGGACGTCGCCTATTACATGACCGGCGACGTTGTCATGAACCGGGCTTTCTCCGACGCCACACAGGACGACATGCAGACCCTGACGCCTATCGTGTTCGTGATCATCGTAGGCGCCACAATTGTTCTTCTGCGCTCGGTCCTCGGAACGGTGGCCATCGTCGCCGTGCTTGTTTTTGTCATTAATACAACCATGGGGTTCGCCGGCTGGAGACATGTCGTGTTCAGCCCAACCAACGCCGGTATACCGATTATCGTCATGGTGATCGCCATGGCGGATTCAATTCACATTGTCACGAGTGTTCTGCTGGGAATGAGGAGCGGCCTCGATAGAAACGCGGCGATTGTCGAATCACTGCGCGTCAATATCCATCCGGTGTTCATCACGTCCGTTACAACCGCGATCGGATTCCTGAGTCTGAATGCCTCGGATTCACCGCCCTTTCATACCCTGGGCAATTACGTTGCGGTTGGTGTGTTTTGCGCACTCCTGTATTCCGTCACGCTTCTGCCGGCTCTGCTGTCTATTCTGCCGTTGCGCGTGTCTGCCCGACGTTCTCGAGATGCACACTTCCTCGACCGATTTGCCGACTTCGTCATCGCGCGTCGCAAACTCCTTCTGGTGGCCCTTATACTGGTGGTCGCATGGTTGATCATGGGCATTCCCCGTATCCAGCTAAGCGACAACATGGCGCGGTATTTCGATGAACGTTACGAGTTCCGGCGCGATACGGATTATATCATCGACAATCTCACCGGGCTTGACAAGCTGGAATATTCGCTGGATGCGGGGCGAGAAGGCGGCATCACCGATCCCGACTATCTGCGTCGTGTCGACGCTTTCGCCGGGTGGTACAGGCAGCAACCCGAGGTGACCCATGTCCAGGTATTTTCGGACATTATGAAACGTCTGAACAAGAATATGCATGGCGACGATCCGGCTTTTCATCGTCTGCCTGAAAACCCGGAGGTCGCGGCGCAGTACCTGCTGCTTTACGAGCTGTCGTTGCCCTTTGGAAGCGATCTCAACGACCGCATCGACGTCGCCAAATCCGCGACACGCATGGTCGTCACCACCAGAAACGCCTGGTCTCGCGATCTCCGCGAACTCGATGAGCGCGCACAGGTCTGGCTTCGCGCCAACGCGCCCGCGTTCGCACAGGAGGCATCGGGCTTGAGTATCGTCTTTGCACACCTTTCGCTGCGGAATATCAACAGCATGCTGCGCGGTACGATCATGGCCATGGCGCTCATCTCGTTTATCCTGATCTGGATCTTCAGGAGCGTACGCATCGGGCTCCTCAGTCTTCTGCCGAACTTCATCCCCGCAATCATGAGCTTCGGCCTGTGGGGTTATCTCGTGGGCAACGTGGGCATCGCCTCCTCGGTGGTCATCGCCGTCGTTTTCGGAATTGTCGTGGACGATACGATCCACTTTCTGAGCAAATATCTGAAAGCCCGACGCGAGGGCCTTGCTGCGCCCGACGCCGTGCGATACACCTTTCGGACCGTAGGCTATGCCCTTTGGACGACGACGGCGGTGTTGTCGGCAGGCTTTCTGGTATTCGCCACGTCGGGATTCGAGGTGAGTTGGGCACTGGGCCTTCTGGTGACGATCACGATCATCTTCGCGCTGGTCGCCGATTTTCTGCTTCTTCCGACGCTGCTGATTACCATCGACCGGAGGAAATTATGAGTTATCCACGCAAAGTGCTTGCGTTTTCGACGCCATGGCTGATTGTCGCGGCGGCAATCGGCGCGCCGGCGCCCGTTCACTCGCAGAACGTGACGTCGGATGCAACCGGCCTGAGTATCGCCCGGGAAGCCCGCGCCCGGGAGGAAGGCTTTGGCAACTTTACGGCGCAGCAGGTCATGGTGCTTCGCAACAAACACGGGCAGGAGAGCCAGCGCCAGCTCCGAGTAAAGGTTTTGGAGGTACCTGGCGCCGGCGACAAGAGCCTGTTTGTATTTGACGAGCCGCGCGACGTCCGGGGAACGGCGCTTCTCGTTCACGCGCACGGGGACCGAGCGGACGATCAATGGCTCTATCTGCCCGCTTTGAAACGCGTCAAGCGGATCAGTTCTTCGAACCGGTCCGGTTCCTTCATGGGCAGTGAGTTCGCCTATGAAGACATGACCGCTCAGGCCGTGGAAAAATTCACCTACCGCTACCTGCGTGACGAGGCCTGCGGTGATCAGACGTGCACGGTAACGGAACGCTTCCCCACGGACAGGAAATCAGGTTACAGCCGCCAGGTTGTGTGGCGCGACAGGGACGAGCTTCGCGTCCGGAAAGTGGAGTACTACGACCGCAAGGACGCGCATCTGAAGACCCTCACGCTGGAGAACTACGGGCTGTACGCGGGTCGTTACTGGCGCGCGGGGGTGATGACCATGGTCAATCATCTCACCGGAAAAAGCACGGTGCTGTCCTGGACGGACTACAAGTTCCGGACTGACCTCGCCGACCGGGACTTTTCACGCACCGGACTGAAACGGACGCGTTGATGCGGAACCGTATTGTTTTTCAATGCGCGCGGCTCATCGCCGTCTGTATGCTTGTGGCGGTATTATCCGGCGATGCCGTTGCCCAGATCGAAACGCTGGAGTTGTCCGGGCGCATAAGCGTCGAGAGCCGCTGGTATCCCGATACCGGCGTCTATACCGGCCAGGGTTCGCATGGCACTGGTGTGGTGATCGAACCCGGGCTCTACCTCGAAGACGCCCGGGGCAGAAGCTTCACCCTCGCACCGTTCTTCCGCTTCGACGCCGGGGACGAACGGCGCACCCATGCCGATTTGCGGGAGGCCTATCTCCTGCTCTTCGGCGAGGTGCGCAGTCAGGAATGGGAAGTGCGTCTGGGCGTCGACCGGGTATTCTGGGGTGTGACCGAATCGCGCCACCTGGTGAATATCGTCAACCAGATCGACCTTGTGGAACACCCGTACAAAGAGCCCACGCTAGGCCAGCCCATGGCCCATCTCACGTTGTCAGGCGACTGGGGGGCGGTGGAACTGTTCGGATTGACCTTCCATCGCGCCCGCACCTTTCCGGGGCGCTCGGGCCGCCTGCGTTTCCCTTACATCGTAGACAATAAACGGGTTTCGTATGAGAGTGACGCCGGACGGTGGCAACCGGAATTCGCCGCCCGCTACAGCCGAAGTTCCGGAAATATGGATGTGGGGATCAGCGTATTCGACGGCAACAGTCGGGATCCTCTGCTGATACCAGGCGTCGACCCGGGCGGCGGACCGGTTCTGGTACCGAACTATGAACGGATCCGGCAGTTCGGGCTGGACGCCCAGGTTACGGCGGGTCCGTGGCTCTACAAGCTCGAAGCGCTCGGCAGGGCCGGCGCGCGGGACCGCCACGGCGTGGAGGAGGACTACGTTGCCGCCACACTGGGCGGCGAGTATACGATTTATTCCGTGATCGGCTCCGCGGCCGATCTGAGCCTGATCGGGGAATGGAACTATGACGGCCGCGGCCGGAGCGCGACGAATGTCTTCCAGAACGACCTCTTCATCGCCGCCCGCCTCGCGTTCAATGATATCCGGAGCACCGAAGTTCTCGGCAGCATGATGAACGATTTCGACACGGCCACACGCGTGTTGACGTTCGAATTGAACCGGCGAATCTCCGGCAGGTTCTCCCTGCACCTGGAGGCGATTGCCCTTCTCGACGTTGACGCCGGCGACCTGTCCCACGCCAGCCGGAGAGACAGCTTTGTCGAGCTGAACGTGATCTACAATCATTGAGAACTCTTTCCGACCGTGAATTCACTCCATGGAGAAGCCGTGATGTCGATTGATCGCAGGCGGTTTCTGTTTCAGGCAGGCACGCTGGGCGCCGGGGCGCTTGTGGCGCCGGGGGCTTTTGCCGAGGAACTGACTCGAACGCCTCGGCAGACCGAGGGTCCCTTCTATCCGGACCGGATGCCGCTGGACGTGGATAACGACCTGCTGATCATCAATGACGCGATCACGCCGGCGGTGGGAGAAATCACGCATCTGACCGGACGCGTCACCGATGTCCGGGGCCAACCCGTGAAGAGTGCCCAGGTGGAGATCTGGCAGGTCGACAGCAACGGCGTCTACATTCATAGCGATGCCCCGCAAAGAAACAGGCGGGACCGGAACTTCCAGGGATTCGGACGATTCGAAACGGGCTCCACGGGTAAATACCGTTTTCGTACGATCAAGCCCGTCAGATACTCGGGCGGCCGGGCGGCCCATATTCATTTCGCCATCAACAGGAACGGACGCCGGGCACTGACCACGCAGATGTACGTAAAGGGCAACCCGGATAACGAGAAAGACGCCATATTCCGGAGGTCCGGTCGCGCGTCACACGATCTCCTGGCGGTGCCGTTCAAGCCGCTGGCCGGATCGGAAATTGGAGAATTAACGGCGAATTTCAATATTGTGATCGGCAAAACGCCAGGCGACCGCGGACTCCGCGGCTGACGTTGGTGATGCGCCGTCACACGTTCCGCAAAAACCTCCCGGGATTGCCCACCCAGACCTCTCCCGCGGGCACATCGCGCAGGATCAGGGTTCCGGCGCCCACCATGCTTCCCTCGCCGATCGTTGCGCCGATAATCGTGGCGTTCGTTCCCAGAAAACAGTTTCGTCGCACCCGTACGCTACCCGAAAAGCTCACCCCCACCGCAAGGCAGGAGTAGTCCTCGATCACGTCGTCGTGGGACAGTCCAACGTTCTGCAGGATGATCACGTGGTCGCCAATGGTTACGAATGCCCCAACCGTCGTTCCCGCCAGAACAACCGATCCGCGTCCCACCGTGCTTTGCGCGGAAACGAACGCGTGGGGATGGATAATCGTGGCGAAGCGTTCCCGCGGCAGGCCCAGTTCGGCAACGGTGCCCGGCCAGGTTTGATAACTCCCAGGGCCGAACGAAAAGCCGGTAATCCGTACGTCCTCCGGCAGGGTGCGAACGGTGTCAAAGTCCCCCAGGTGCTTCAGGCCGCCCTTATTCACGGGCTTGCCGTTGCGCGTCACGTATCCCAGCACCTCATAGGTCGGTTTCAGGGCGTTAATTTCCTGCACGGCGTCCAGAATGTCGGAATTGTTCGATCCGATGCCCAGGAAGACCAGCTTTTGCATTCCGTGATCTCCTCGTGTTCTGTCCGGTGGCTTTTCGTCGTCAACCCGCCTCGTGGCGGACCTGACCCGGCGACACGGCATCGTTCAGCTGTAAACGGCCGATATTCCGCAACTGTCGATGCCGTTACCCAATGCCACCTGCGCGAAGTCCTGACCGTATCGGGTGACGATCTCAAACGGCGTCGGCCGGTCATCCACCCGGACTTGCTCCAGCGCTTCTCCGCCGAATGCCGCAGGAATCAACCAGCGCAGAATTCCGTCGTCCGGCGCGCCCGTTGCCGTGAACGTCAGCGTGTGGTCCCGCCAGGACAGACGCGCCACGCGCCACCGGTCCCTCAGCAGCCAGAAATCGCACCACTGATCGTACGACCAGACGGGAATGTTTCTTTCCGCGGCTTTTTCCAGCAGAACGAGCCCGTGCGGCCTTGAGAATCTCACCCAGTTGCCCGGGTGCAGAATCACGCCGTAAGGCACGTGGAAGCGGGAGGCGCTGTCGCAGAGGATGCGGTCCGCGAGTACGCCGTACATCTCCGGCGAATAGTGGAAGGACTTGGGTGCGTTTTCCTGGAACCAGACGTCGTCGGACAGGTGGGTATGCTGCTGGAGCACGTCAATCAAGCGCCCCTCAGGACGACAGAAACGCATTGGCATGGCCGCCCCTCTCAGGTGGTACGGGCTGCTGCAACGGTCCCGCATGTAGGCCGAGCACAGGTAGTTCGCATCCATCCGGATGCCCAGACGCGCCTGAGCCTCCACCAGTTCCATGTAACCCGCCCAGGAAAGGCAGTGGTTGCGTACGCTCCTGGGCTTGAACCCGTACATTTCCTCGAACAACAGAATCTGTCGCTCGAATTCGGCAACGCGCTCCGCTATCGGCCGTTCGTCCATGGACCGGAGGTTCGGGTGCGGACCCACGTCGTGGTCTTTCAAATACCGCTGCACGTCCGCGGCCGTCGAGTCCGTTCCAATGGGAATGATGTAGAGATTCATGCGCGCACCGGCCGCGGTTACCTCCCGGAATTCCTGCTCCGTGGCGGAAAGCTCCGCTCCGTCCTCGTCGCCCGAATAGAGCACGATCGCAGTTGCCTCGCCCGGCAGGTGCCAGAGCAGCGGGACGGGCGCCGGAACGAACCGGCAGACCAGTTCCACGAGCCACCGGGCCAGCAGATCCGCAAAGGGCAGCAGGCCGCTGTCCGTCGGCCCCAGGTCGATTCCAATGGAGTCCGCCCGGACGTTTCCGCCCACGGCCCGTTCGATCTGACACGGGTCTCCCTGACGCAGGGTGAATACGCACGCGGGCAGGTCGAAAGCGAATGTGAGGATCCGTCCTTTTCCGTACGGCGTTTCGAAAATCCCGACGGACTCTCCCTCAAATGCGTCCGGATGGTAAAGATAGGCGATACCGACTCCCGCGTCAGACTGCCGGATGTAATGTTCCGCCGCCCCAACAACCGGGAAGTCCTCGCCAGAGACGCCCCCCGGGGGATATCGTACCGGACGCAGGCGAAGCGGCGCGGCCTTGGCGCCCTCGCAGGCCAGCCCCGCGGCGTGGGCAAGTACGTCTCCGGGAAGGAACGTCACGACGGTGCCGCCGCGCCGTGCATAACCAATCAGGAATTCCTGCGTCTGCACATCTCTTTCGGATGCCGGGCAGACCAGTACGGGAGTCGACGCAGGATACAGGGCCTCCACCTGTTCCTCGCCGATCCGATCGAACGCGGCAAGTCCCCAGGTCTTGAAGATCTCGGCGACGTAGTCCGAAAGATCGGGCGGATGGGTCAGGATGCCGATTTTCATGGCTAAAAACCTCCGCGACTGATGAGGGAGTATTACTGCACGCCGAATATCCTCGCCGCATTGTCCCAGAGGATTACGCGCTTCAATGCATCGGGAATGTCGGCGTACAGTACCCTTCCGAGTTGATAGGGAAATCCGTTTACCGGGTGGTCCGATCCGTACAGGATCTGCGTGGGTGGCGCGTGCTCGACCAGCCAGGCAAGGGTGCCACGCGCCATTTTCGAGTAACCCAGGTCGAAAAACAAATTCGGCCGCGCGTGCGCGACGTCGAGGAAGGGCTTTAGTTCCTCACGGGTGCCTCCGCCGATATGCGCATAGATGAACTTGGCATCCGGGAACGCCGCGAGCGTATCCATGAGGAAGGCAGGAGACGGTCCTCGGTTGACATGGCACAGCATGGGACAGTTGCGCTCGTGCGCCGTCTGAAACGCCAGGCGGTAGCCTGGGTCCTCGGTTGACGTGTCGTGAAGCCCGCAGTGGAGCTTGATGCCCCGGCAGCCGAGTTCGTCGAATCCGCGCGCCATCTCATCGGCCATCTCCGATTCGTAATTCGGGTTGTAGACCACGTATCCCACGAGCCGGTCCGGATAGGACGCCACGCCCGCACCGATCCGGGAATTTCCTTCACAATAATCGGCGCCGATGGCCAGAAAGTGGCTGACCGCGAACCGCTCCACCCCCACTTCGTCCATTCGCGATACCATCTGTTCGGCTGACCAATCCCTGTGATACTTCGAATGAAATCTGCCCAGATGTCCGTGCACGTCAAACACGCGGAATCCGTTTGCGCCGCAGCGCCAGACCGGCGCCGTTCCAGGTTCCCGTTCCGGCAGACCCAGCAGCCGCCGAAGTGTGTTCCCGGCGATATCGGCTCTTATGTTTTCTGATATTCGCGCGCCCGCCAGAAGGCCCAGCGGGCCTCCAGGGTCCCATGCGGGCATCCCGGTCCCGAACAACAGGCGGCGGTGCCCGAACCGTTCGGAAATCTCCTCCACAATCCGCGATTCCTGGATGTAGGAAGCCTCGATATGGATGTTTGGAAACGCGTCCCAAACTCCAAACAACGCCCGCGCGGTAGTGCCGCCTTCACGAATCAACACGAGCGGCAGCGCGGGGTGGGCTTCTGCGATTTCGAAGACCGCACGCCAGTCGGTGAGCTGGCTCCAGCTTGTGCGCCCCTGGTCCAGAATCAACGGAATTCCCGCTTTCGCAAGGGCCTTCAGCAGCGGCCGCAGAATTCGTTCCAGCAACGGAAAAACGTGTACTCCCGGGAAAATCCTGGCCGCCCGCACCCCATGCGCGCGCATCTGCGCCACGAGTTCCTGCGGCTCGGGCAGTTCCCCCGTTCCCGGCGGCAGCACGGCCCAACAGGGATGCAGGCGCGGGTGGGAACGCGTGGCCTCAACCACCCAGGCGTTTCCGTCCGCCGGGTGTCCCATGGCGACGTGGCTCGCGTGGACCAGGGCTTCCGAGATGCCCAGACGATCCATCTCGGCCAGCAGCTCCCCGGGTGTCCGGAAGCACGGCTCGCGGTCGGTACGCGTGGGTCCAAGCATACAGTTCATGTCGAAAATTTCCATGCCGTCTGCTCCTTCCACTATTGTCGACTAGACGAAGACCCGGTTGCCAATCGTTCCGGTGAAATAGTCCACGATGGCCCACACACCCGCACCGGTCGCCTCTCCAAGAATTATCCCCATGAAAATCGGCCGGGTCCTGCGGAAAAGCGTCGCCCCTCCGAATTTCAGTACGATCGCCTTCATCCCCCAGGCCAGGAACACACTGAAAAAATAGGTATCCGTGTACCAGATCGTACTTAGAGGCAGCGCCACCGGGTGCAGAGGCCACCATCTAAGCCGCATTCTCAGCAGGGTCAACAGGCCCGCAACCCCCATCCCGAGTCCGGTATACACCAGTCCTCTTGTGAAGACCGGACTCGGCTCCAGCATGCGCGGGCCTACAAAGGCATCGAAAGGAATGCGGGAATAATCGCGGAAGTGGCGGTCCAGGTTCAGGCCGCCGCGCGCATAGCCCAGGTCCAGCGTTATCGTGCTTGCCACAATCAGTCCAACCGCCATTGCCGCGCCGAGAGCCCAGATCAAGCCCCGTTTGCGCCCCATCCCCCTTGACAGCCACAACGCCCCCAGCGCGCGGGGCATCACGTTGCTGACCCGGGTCATTGTCCAGGCGTAGCCGAACCCGAGGGTCACGAGCCCTGCCGGGCTGAACGCCGCCGACCCCGTTGCGCAAACCACAAACTCGGCGGGATTGATCGGCGAATACGCGGCCACGAATCCCGTCTCGCTCACAATCCGGGCAAGTACAAAAAACACCACGATGCACGAGAAGAACAGAAACACGATCAACGCGAGCGAGATTCCCGCCTGATGGAGCCAGCACCCGAGGTAAACCAGCCCGCCCAGGGCTCCGAATACGGCCGCCCGGTAAGAGATAACTTCTCCGGAATCGTCGGCGGTTGACGGTATCCCGAACGCCCTGGAAAAAATTCCGCGCAGGTGGCCGCGCGCCGTCCACGCGCTGTAGGCGGCCAGCACCAGCATATAGCCCATCCCGGTCAGCGCCAGAAAGGACGAGCCCCGTGAACTGAACCGGCCCACCATTCCGGACGCATCCGCATACTCCGCGCCCAGAACTGCGAGCGTTCCCCTGATGACCTTGGAGATCACATTGAACAGCCAGATGCTGAGGCTCACGTCCAGGTTCACAAAGTAGGAATACCCAAGAATTGCAAAGTGCATTCTGAGTGGCAACGGCGTCGTGCCCTGGAAGATCCAGAGCATCGTCCCCATCTGGATTCTGGGCAGTGTATGGAAATAGTGATTCAGCCCATTGATCGTACCAATCAGAAGTGGAATTGCAAAACCCGCCCACATCAACCGGTTCCTGAACAGGGGATTCAGCCGCCCGCGCCCCGTTTCCGCCATTTCCAGCGGCACCTGCAGAATCGGGAACGCGAACCGCTCGTGCTCCGACCACTGCTTGCGAAACATCACGGCGATGCATATCAGCACCCCGAACAACACCAAAAAAAAAGACCCCCAACTCGCCAACGGGGCCAGCCACGCCAGCCACGGGATGGAGACATCGGGCGGGAGCCCCTCGTAGAACCCACGCACGGCCTCGGCATTCCGGGGGGCCGTCCACGGGAAAACATGGGGCAGCACCGCCTCGAGGTCAGGGCGCTCCGGCGAAGCGTAGTAGGTCATGCCGGTCAGGAAGGCGATTAGCCACTTGACCATCCACAGGGCGGGCATCGACACCAGAAGCATTGAGAAGATGCACAGGAGTTCTCCCCGTTTCAGGGAGTACCCCGGCTTCAGCACGACGTTGCAGAGAAGGATCAGTAAGAAAAAAACGAACAGGACGCCACGGTCCACAAAATAGAAGTGGAGCGACGTGCCCTGGATCACCATTCGGTTGTAGGGGATGACAACTGCCAGAAAGAGGCACAGCGCGAGCCCGATCAGGAAGGCCCTGCCAGTCAGTCCGTCCCGTACCTCCTCACGCATGCCGCTGCGTTCACCAGGCGCCCGATCTTGAAGGCTTTTCGCCGGGACGTCGGCCATCCCTCACGTCCTCCTTTGTACCGCACATCCTGGAATTCGACTATCGACGGGATATCCTACTGCATCCGTTCCAGAGTCCTACCTCGACGTTAGCGAGGTGACTTCACCAGGTGAATCCACATCATCCGGAGTAACCTTACTCTCCTCGAGGACGGTCTGAATTTCATATATTGATCCGCTGCGTTCCGCCGGAGGAAGCGGGACCCGGATCGGGACGCTGACCATACGCGGTTCCCGGGTGGGTTCCCCGCGGAGGATCTTGCGGTTGAACTCTTCCCAGGTATTTATGGGCTGAACCAGCGGAAAGGCATCCAGCGCGCAATACATATAGAGCAGAAGACGCCTGGGCTTGCCGGAAGTGTTTGGGGTAGAGGCGTGCAGCATCCGGACGTGGTGGATGGAGATGCCACCTGCCTTGAGTTCAATGGGTACGGCGCCTTCGCCGGTGAAATCCGGCTCCGTGACCGCACCGGCAAAGCGACCGTTGAGGTGGTGGTCGTGGATGCGCCCCTTGTGAGACCCCGGAACGACAAGCAGACAGCCGTTCTCGAGGGTCATGTCGTCTATTGCGACGCCGACGGCGAGCAGATCGTCGTTGGTGTGGGGGTAGAACGCCCAGTCCTGGTGCCATTCCACGGGGCTGCCCACCTCCGCGGATTTCATATTCAGCTTGTCTCCGTTCGTCCGGATGCCGGGTCCGATGAGCTGCGCGGTGATGTCGAGTATCTTTTCGTGCCGCAGGCCGCGGGCGTACGCGTCGTGCTGCCTGGAGGGATCTATTAGACGGCGCAACTGCGGGAATTCGGGCGTATGGCCCGGTTCCAGGTCGAATACACTGTCGGTTTCGGTGACCTGCCGCGATGCTTCGACGAAAGCGTCGGTCACCCGGCGAAGTTCCTCGACCTCGTCGCGGGAGAGAACGTCCTCCACGCCCAGATAGCCGTTGATACGGTAGAAATCAATCTGATCCTGAGAAAGCATGGTTTCGGCTCCTTCCGGCAAGAGTGATCGTTCGATCATCGATGGACGTTTCAATCGTCAGAGCAGGAACAAGTTGCCGACTTTCCCGGTAAAATAGTCAATAATACTCCACATTCCCAAACAAACCGCCTCACCCACGATAATCCCGATAAAGAACGGCCTGGTTTTCCGGTACAGGGACGCCCCGCCGAACTTCATCACCAGCGCTTTGATCCCCCAGGCCAGAAAAACACTGAAATAATAGTGCTCCGTCATCCAGATTGTACTCACCGGCAACGCCACCGGGTGCAGGGGCCACCATGGCAGGCGCATTCGCAGGACCATGAGCAGCACGGCAATGCCCAGACCCAATCCTGTATATACGAATCCCCTGTAGAAGACCGCACTCGGATCCAGCAGGCGGCGCCCCACGTATTCGTCGAACGGCAGGGCGGCGTCGTTCACGTCGCGGAACCAGTAATCGAGGTTTCGGCCACCGTGGGCGTACCCGAGATCCAGCGTCGTGTGGCTGGCGACGACCAGGCCCACGGCGAGGGCCGCGCCCATTGCCCAGATCAGGCCTCGAGTCTTTCCCATTTCCCGGGCCAGCCTGAGCGCCGCGGAAGCACGGGGCATCATCGTATTCAGCCGGGTCATCGTCCATACGTAATTCAGTCCGTTCGTAACCAGCCCCGTGGGACCGAACGCCGAGGACCCTACCGCGCAGACCACAAACTCCGACGGATTCAGCGGAGAATAGGTGGCGGCATAGCCTGTTTCGCTTACGATCCGCGCGAGCACGAGGAATACGACGAAGCAGGCGGCAAACAGCAAGGCGATAACGTGCGGCGGCAGTCCCGCCTGGTAGAGCCAGCAACCCAGATACAGCGTCCCCACGAACACACAAGCCACGGCTGTCCGATAGGGGAGCACCTCCTCCGAATCGTCCAGGCTCGACTCGCGACCCAGAGCCTTTGTCCACACAGCCTTTAAATGTCCCCGGGCAATCCACAGGCTGTACCCGGCCAGGGCCAGCATGTACCCCATGCCCATAAACGCCAGGAGCTCCGACCCCTGGGAGCTGTGCCGACCCACCATCCCGGATACGCCGTATCGTTCCGCGCCCAGCATGACGAACGCGCCGTTTATGCATTTGGCGATGACATTGAAGAGCCAGATGCTGAGGCTCACGTCCAGGTTTACGAAATAGGCATAGCCAAGGAGCGCGAAGTTGAGTCTTATCGACAGCGGAATCGCGCGCCTGAAGACCCAGATCATCGCCCGAAGGCTCATTCGGGGCAGTGTGTGGAAATAGCTGTGCAATGCGTTGACGGAACCGATGCCGAACGGAACCGCAAAGCCCGACCACATCAACCGGCCGCGGAACAGCTGTCCAATCAGACCCTCTCCTCGCTCGCCCATCGCGAGGGGAACCTGCATGATCGGAAAGGCGAACCGCTCGTGTTCCTCCCACTGCTTTCTAAGGATGACGGCCACACAGCCCAGTACTGCAAACAGCGCGACCAGGAACGAGCCCCAACTCCACAGAGGGACCACCCACGCCCACCAGGGGACGGAACCTCCCTTCGGCAATCCTTCGTACAGCCACCTGACGGGCTCGGCGTCCAGGACCGCCAGCCATGGCAGCGAATAGGGGAGGACGGCCTCCAGGTGCCGCATCTCCGGTGAGGCGTAGTAGGTCACGCCGGTCATGAATCCGAGCAATGCCTTGCACATCGCCCATGCGGGCATCAGGAGCAGCAGCATGGCATAGATGGCCAGCAGCTCGCCCCGGCCCAGGGCGAAGCTGCGTTTCAGCAGGCCGAGCAGGGGGTTGATCAATACTGCCAGACAGAAAAAGAGGAACAGCACGCCCCGATCCAGGAAGTACCAGCCCATGGAAGGGCCCTGGACCACCATCCGGTTGTACGTCAGCCAGACCCCCAGAAAGGCGCACAGCCCGAGTCCGATCAGGAACGCCCGGCACGACAGGCCATCGCCGGTCGACGCGGCTGTTTTTCGGACATCAGACATGACCATTCGGGCTGACTGAGCCATTCGTACGACACCTCCGGACTGTGGCGCGAAAGCAATCAACCTTTGAACTGTATGTGTATTGCCAGCAGGTCGCAATCGCCCGGAATGTCGAGCGGTATGCGCGCCACACCGTCTTTTGACGAAACTACACGTTCAAGCCAGTTTTCTCCGGACCAGATCTCATTGACGTCGTAGACGGTCTTTCCTTCGTGAAGGACGATCTCCAGCGCGGTCCGGTTCCTGACCGGCGTATATGGAAAGACGATGGCGAGCACGGAATTGCTGTGATTGACCATTGGAAGCAACTCGATGGTGGGCACGGCCCGGCGGTCTGTCGGCCGTAGCGTTCGGTAATCGTCCACCGGCGGAAAGGGATCCAACCTCACAAGGGGCCGGCGGCCGGACGCCCAGAGAAGCATTCTCCGCAGCAACGCCACGTTCGAAGTCTCCTCGAGAAAAGACATGCCGGGGATGTTTCCCGTATATTTCACGGCAGGCATGCCCGCCAGCCAGGCCTCCCGGCGGGACCCGTCCTCCACCAGCACCAGGGCCGTCCGGCCATCCACGGTCCCCAG
>CAXXJS010000009.1:0-10323 GCA_963662665.2 Candidatus Latescibacterota bacterium | reverse complement strand
TCCAGTGACCTGGTGTATCCTGGTAATCAGCCGTCAAATCGCCTCTATCCACTTGCCTATATTCGATTCTACGTCCCGGAAAAATAACGAATCAAGGTTAGCCCCAATTCGAAAAAAACAGCAACTCGGCAACGCGACGAAAACCCCCGATACGGGGCGTAACGGTCGTCAAAAAGGACGTTTTCTCAGTTCACGTCCAGTGACCTGGTGTATCCTGGTAATCAGAAGTTAAATCGCCTTTATCTACTTGCATATATTCGGTTTTACTTCCCTGAAGAAATACGAATCAAGGTTAGATTCGTAATGCATCCGTTCCTTTCGAAATAACGTACCAGATATAGGCGGCGAGGATGATGCTGGGAAACAGCAGTCCCGCACGCGACCCGCGCCCGCTGCTTGCTCCGAATCCTCCGCGTTCACCGGAGTCGGTCGCAACGGATTTGCCTTCCCTTTCGCGCCGTTCAGAAACCGTTTGTTCGCCGGGCGACCGTTCGTCGGGCGGGCGATAGGCATCTGTACGTTCCCCGCTCTTCGTGCCGAACGCCGCCGGTCCCGCGGCAGCAATGGCGGCGTCTTCTCCCTTCAGCGTCCGTTTATCGGGATAGACGAGGCGCTTTTCCGTCTCGGCCAGTTTCTCCGCCCACAGTTCGACTTCCTTTGCGAAGGTGAGCGACGTCTCTTCCTTGAGCGGTCCTGCCTTGCCCAGAGTGAAGCTGACTTCCGGATTCCGATGTCCCGTATAAGCGGTCTGAAGGACGGGATCCGTGGTTTCCTGCAGCTGGCGCTTGAGTCTGGCGCGTGTTTCCTGGAGGGAAAGCAGATTCTGCAGGAAACCGTGGTAGTCCATGCGTTTCCGCCGGGTCTTCGGCGCCTGCGCCCGCGATGGTTTCGACAGGGCCTGTTCGATTTCCCGCCGGGTGAATCCTTTTGAGAATTCCGCCTGTCCGAAGATCATGGAATGCCAGATAACCCGGGCCGACGGGATGTCGGGAACGGGATGCGCATAGATGATTTCGAGTGCCGGGCCACTTCCGGTCTGCCAGGTGTCGTCGGAAACCAGAATCGGGTGCAGCGCGCCGTTCGCTTCCTTCAGAAAGAGACCGAAGAGGAATCCGCTTTCCACGTGGTCGGTGTCCCAGCACCTGGCGCGGATCCGATTCCTGTCTTTGAGGTAGAGGTGCGGGACCTCGACCTCCACCGGCGTGAGGCGGGTTTCGCCGACGGGGAAGTCATTGATCCACACGCGCGCCTCGTCATCAGCCCAGAAGATGCAGACAACCGAGGTCCCTTTCGGAAGACGCAGGACATCGGCGGTTCCGGGCAGACGTTTTTTGTCGATGGCTCCCGGGTCGGCCGCGCTCATCACGCGAATCAGACTGTCGATCTGCGCCGAGACCGCATTGAATTCCTGGCGAATGGCAAACGGGCTGCGGTCCACCGGGGAGGTTCTGTCATCCGCGCGGCCTGACACGTCAACCGGCAGCAAAGACGAAACGGACAGTGCGAGCGCGGCGAGCCATCGGTTTCGCATACGGTACCCGTGGGTTGTCTCATGCATGTCGGTAGTCCGTTGCCGCGGGTTTCCAGTCGGGTTATCTGCTAGAAGTCCGCGAAGGATCCATCTTCTTCCGAGCGCCACATGCCTCGGAAGCGAAAGCGTTCGTCCCGCATGGCATCGAGGGCGTCGTCGTCGATTTCGAACCCGAGACCGGGACCTGTGGGAAGTTCGATAAATCCGCCGTTGAACGTGAGCGGAGGCGTCAGAAGGCCGTCGCCGCGTACGGTGCCGCCCTCGCAGATGAGAAAATTGGGGACCGTGGCCATGGTATGGATGGAAGCGACGACGCCGATGGGACCGGCGGCGTTGTGCGGCGCCAGGGCAATGTCCCTGATTTCCGCCAGGGTGGCGATTTTCTTCATTTCCGATATGCCTCCCACATGCCGGATATCAGGCTGCAGAACGGCGCAGGCCTGCTTTTCCACGATGTCCCAGAAACTCCAGCGAGTGAGGTGGCGCTCGCCGGTTGCGATGGGTGTGGAGGTCGATCGGGAAAGGGTCAGCAGGGCGTCGTTGTTCTCGGGATGGCAGGGTTCTTCCGCAAACAGCAGATGATAGGGTTCGAGCGCCTTGACGGTGATGACGGCCATCTGCGGGCTGAGGCGGCGGTGCAGATCGACCGCAATGTCCACGTCGTCGCCCACGGCTTCGCGTACGGCGGCGACACGGGCGACCATTTCGTCGACGGCTCTTGCCGTATCCACAAAACGGACGGGTCTGACGGCGCCGCCCATCTTGATGGCCGTGAACCCGTCGGCGACCCGTTTGCGTGCCTGTACCGCACAGGATTCCGGCGTGTTCCCCCCGGCGTGGGCGTAGACCCGGACCCGGTCCCGGACCGAGCCTCCGAGAAGTCTCCAGACGGGAACGTCCAGGACTTTGCCCATGATGTCCCACATAGCCATATCCACGCCGCTGAGCGCGCCAACGATAATCGGCATGCTGCGGCTGTACGTGGAGCGAAAGAAGGTCTGCCAGTGGTCTTCGATCTGGAGCGGATCCTTGCCGATGAGGTATTCGGCCAGGTCGTCAATGGCCCGCGCCACGATACGCCAGTGCGTATAGTCCAGGGGTTCTCCATAGCCGACCACGCCCTCGTCTGTGTGCATTTTCAGCACGAGGAACCGCTGGGCAACGGGGACCGTTTCAAGGCGGGTGATCTTCATGAGAATGACCTCTCGGGGGACTCCGTCGACCCCGCGTTTCCGGGTATCCGGAAGTTCGGATCC
Organism: Candidatus Latescibacterota bacterium; assembly: GCA_963662665.2. Taxonomy (GTDB): domain Bacteria; phylum Latescibacterota; class UBA2968; order UBA2968; genus JAAXHE01. Next base: position 7,536 of record CAXXJS010000009.1, on the reverse strand, counting down.
GCTTCGGGCCATGCGGATCAAAAGGGAGACCCGAGCGACTCACGAATCGGAGTTTACGCCCCTTTCTTTGTCCCGCTTCGCGGCTGCAAGAACGGGTGCGATCCTGTCGGCAAACCGGATCAGGCTGTTATCTTCCGGATCGTAGCCGATGAGCCTGCGGGCGTTGGCGATACTCCAGAAATTGTGGCTGTTTCCACTGATGCCGTAGAAAATCTGAAAGGGGATGCCGTTCTCGTCTTCGATGTTCTCCGTCTCAATGCTCTTGACTAAAAGCTGGGTCTGGTCACGCGCGCTCAGGTAGGCCCCGAGGCTGCGGTGCATGCCCTTTGGGTTTTCCGGACTGAGTCTGTCCGCCACGTTCTCGCGGGGCCCGCCGATGCGAAGCTGAACATTCTGTAGTTTCCGTCCGTTTCCGATCTTTCCCGCAGCAAAGGCGAAGCCCAGCAGTTCGTACGCGGCCTTGGCCCACCCGTAAAAGTTGTCGGAAAGCGGGAGCATATCCGGCGTAACGAAATCCATGCGCCCGGACCAGATGAGGGTCTCGTAGTAGTCGGCCGCATGATTGGAGCTGATGACCACGACCCGACGGACGTTCTCTTCGAGACAGGTCTGGTAAACGTTGTACGCCATGGCGACGTTGTCCGATTCGGCCCAGTACTGATCCTCCGGTTCCTTTGCGCGGGTAAAGCCGCAATGTATAACCGCGTCTGCGCCCCTGAAGTGCTTCCTGTACCCATCCCTGTCCCGGTTCAGGAGGTCGGCCTGAATGATGCCCTCCACTTTGTTGCCGGACCTGTCGGTTTTGCGGACGTCCAGCAGGCCGAGGTCATAGCGCTCTCTGAGGGCCGGCAGACTCCTGCCCGCAATATATCCGGCCGCGCCGGTGATGACTACCCTGCGTTTCGCCATCGCAATTCTCTCTATGGCAGTGGAAAGGGCATGGAGATTTCGGGGTGGTGCCCGTACCGGTTCAGGCCCCGAAGCAGAACGGGCCGCCAGTCCTGGCCGATCGAGTTGTCTTCGACCTGTCTGGCTTCCGGCGGGATAAAGCGGACGGTAAGGCCGCAACGCCGCCGGTTCGAGGTGTTGGGCATGCTTGCGTGGAAAAGCCGGCCGTTGTGGACCGACATCTGGCCTGCGCTGAGTACAAGGTCTATCGCACGGCTGGTGTCGACGAGTTCGTCCGGGATTTCCTGGTTGATGCTCAATAAATTCCCCGCCCGTTCCGACGTGCCGTGGGTGACGATCCCGCTCTTGTGGGATCCCGGGATAACCCGCATGCAGCCGTTCTCCACGTCGCTGTCGTCTATGGCAATCCAGGCCGTATGCGCCAGCGGCGGCTTAAGGCCCCAGTAGGTCACGTCCTGGTGCCACGCGACAAAGTGTTTTTCGGCCCTGGCGGGGTATTTGCAGAAAAAATGCGTGGCCAGCAGAAGGATATCTTTACCCATGGCCCGTTCCATGACGTTCAGAAGACGCGCGTCTGTGGATAACCGCCAGATGAATTCCTCTTCGAAGTGCCGGGACTGAAGGCCCACCTGGCATACGCCTCTGCCTTCTCTGGCTTCGAGTTCGTCGAACTGTGCCCTGAATGCGCTGATCTCTGTTTCGGAGAATACGTCGATTCGAGGCAGCACGCCATTGGCTTCGTAGGTTTCACTCAGGTTTTCGACGGCAGGCATGGCGGGATCCCTGGTTCAAGACAGCATTTGGAACCGTGCAGGTCGCGAATAATCTACGGTGAACGACGCGCCGGTGCAACCCGTTTCTGGTGTTATGTCCCGGACATGGATTGCCTGGATTTGGCCGTCGACTCGCCCGGCCGGCAAGGCACCGGAGCAAGGCGACCCGGGCAAGGTCGGCGAGGGAGGGTAACGCAGCGGGACGGGACACTAATGCCGGCGGCCGATCCCGCGTCTGGGGATTGACAGTACGGACGCGGGTGGGTATCATGCGGAACCGGGAACCACTGTTCACGTGCAATTGAGCCCGGTTTCGATGTAGCGCCGCCTGCTGTCTTCTATTATCGGAGGCTTGAAATGAAAATCACCCGTGTGACCGCAATGGTGTTGCGGCTGCCCCGCGTCACCGACGCCTGTGACGGAACGCAGGATACCTGTTTGGTCAGGGTGGAGACCGACGCCGGCCTCACGGGGTGGGGAGAGGTGGATTCCTGTCCATCGGCCGTCAAGGCCATTGTGGACGCGCCGCTTTCGCACCGGATCTGTAACGGTCTGGCAAACGCGCTCTACCTTGAGGACCCGCTGGCGGTGGAAGTGTGTATGCATCGTATGATGGATGCGGCGAACTACTACGGAGGAGGGGGTGTGGCGCTGCACGCCATGGCGGGCGTCAATCTTGCGCTCTGGGATATCGCCGGCAAAGCATGTGACCGGCCGGTCTACCGGCTTCTGGGCGGGCCCTTCAGAAAGCGTTTCCGGGCGTACTGTTCAATTCTGTTCGGCGATTCGCCCGCGCAGACCGGAGAACTCGGGCGGAGATTTGCGGGAGAGGGTTTTACGGCGGTCAAATTCGGCTGGGGGCCGATGGGACAGGACGAGGAGACCGATATCGCCCTGGTACGGGAGGCACGCCGGGGCGTGGGAGACGGGGTGGACGTGCTGATCGACGCGGGGCAGGTCTGGGACTGGAAGACGGCCCTGGAGCGTGCGCGCCGGTTCGCGGAGTTCCGCCCGTTCTGGCTCGAGGAACCACTTCATCCGTCAGACCTGCGCGGTTACGCGAGGCTGTCGGCGGAAAGCCCCCTGCCCATCGCGGCGGGTGAAGCGGAAGCGCGGCTCGACGCGTTCGAGCGTCTTGTGGCCGACGGCGGGCTGGACTGGGTGCAGCCTGACCCGGGACGGTGCGGTATTTCGACCATGGTGGCGGTGGGAAGGATGGCGCACCGCCGCCGGGCAGGCGTGGTGAACCACAGCTTCAAGAGCGGGATTACAATCGCGGCGTCGCTTCACGCGCTCGCCGCCGTACCGGGCGGGGAGATGTTCGAGTATTGCATGTCGGAATCCCCGCTGCGCCACGAACTGACGCACCAGCGCTTCGAAATTGTCGATGGATACGTTGCGGTGCCGGAGGGTCCAGGTCTGGGGGTGACGATTAACGAGGAAACTGTGGCGAAGTATCGGGTGGCGTAATAGACGTCCGATTACCTGCCGGCGGAAACCTTGTTTTCGTCCTGTAGTTCCCTGACAAACGCCGGACTCAGGACGCCCTGCCCCACCTCCGAGACCGGCCCCTTCATGGTAAGGTGATACCCCGCGTCGATGGCGACGTACAGGGCGCCGCCCGGAGCGTTGACGGTTACCGGAGACGTCACCAGTCCCAGACGAACGGCAGCGCATGCCGCCGCGCAGGACGACGATCCGGATGCCTGCGTTTCCCCGGCGCCCCGCTCCCAGATGAGAATGAAGATTTCCTTCGGACCCGTGGGCACGGCCAGTTGCACGTTGATGCGATTGGGAAACAGCTTGTGATTCTCCAGGGCCGGACCCAGTTCGAGCAGGTCGTCGCGGGTCCACGCCTCGTGTTCGGGTTTGAAGAGGACGCAGTGGGGATTTCCCACGCTGACGCCCGTGAATTTCAGCTCCCGTCCGCCGGCGGATATCGGCCGACCGATTAACTCGCCTCCAGGCAACGTGCAGGGCAGCGCACCGGGATTGAACGCGGCCTGCCCCATCTCAACGGTCGCGAGACTGGCATCGCCGTGGTGGTCCGGATGTACCTGGATTTCCACGCGGCCGCCAATCGTGTCCACCGTGAAGTTACGCTTTCGCGTCCGACGGGTGGCGTGGAGGAAGCGGGCGAAAATGCGCAGGCCGTTGCCCGACTTTTCGGCTTCGCTGCCGTCGGGATTCAGAATGCGCAGGCCGTAGTCGGCGCCATTTCCGGGTTCCAGCGTGAGGATGCCATCGCCGCCGATGCCCCGGTTGCGATCGCAGATGTAGCGGATATTGTCCGGTGTGAGTTCAAATTCCAGTTCGGCCGGATCCATGACGATATAGTCGTTGCCGAGACCGTGGCCCTTGTAGAAACCGTTTTTCACAAATCCTCCGGTTAACGTCATACGTGCGCCGGGTTTCAGGAGCGACAAGTAAATAATCCCGAACGCCGACGCACGTTTTTCTTATCTCCACACCAGCACCACGCCCATCGTCTCCCCGAGTCGACTGTACAGCAAGTCAAAGGCTTCGGCAGCATCCTGGAAGGGGAAGCGGTGGGTGATCATCTCTCCGGCGCGAATCTTCTTCTGCGCAAGGAGCTGTAACGCGCGGTCGGAGCCCAGAGAGCGTTTGCCGCCGTTCGAATAACCGCCGACAATGCGCCGGCCCTGGATCTTTCCCGAGTCGAGCGGTAGCGGCTCATCCTCATACAATCCGATAACCTGGATCAGGCCTCTCCGTTTCACCATATCCTGCGCCTGCGCGAACGCGGCCGCACCGGCGCGTCCGCCCACCGCCTCAACTACGACGTCGACGCCGGCGCCGTCCGTTAGCCGTCGGATCGCCCGCACGGGATCTTCACCGGAAGCGTCCACCACGTGGTCCGCCCCGAGACGTTCGGCCAGTTCGCATCGGAGGGGCAACGCGTCGACCGCGATAACCCGGGGGTTCACGTCCGCGTTGAGCGCCTGCATGCACATCGAGCCTACGAGACCCTGTCCGAGTATGGCGACGGTCTGTTCCTTTCTCGCGTCGATTTCCCACATCCAGAGAACGGAACTGGTACTCAGCGGCCAGAACGTCGCGGCTTCGGAGGAGACGGCGTCCGGAAGATGGACAACCGGATCCTGGTGGCGTGACGCCACGATTTCAACGGCGACGTATTCGGCGTGAGGCGCAATTGCGGCCACACGGTCTCCCATGGAAAAGCCATCCACGCGCGCTCCAACCTCAACCACGTCTCCGACGAACGAGTACCCCATGCTTTGATGATCGATGGCCTCGGGACGGATGTAACGCCGCCAGATCTCGGAACCGCGGCTGATCAGGCTGCATTCCGCGCGGATCAGCACCTGGGTGGGCGCAATTTCCGGTATGGGTACGTCTTCGACTACGATATTGTATTCGCCTTCCGGCTTTGCAATGCGTTTCATGATGGGGTTCCCGAAATTGAAGATTCGAAGGCTGCCGGCGATGATGCTTCAAATAACGAGTGTGCGAGCCGCGCGGCCCGGCCTCTCAGGTCATACACGACTGGAAATACCGCTCAGGCAGCCGGTGTGAGATCCTGAATGTCCCGGCGAAAGACCCATGTGCCTTCTCTTACGAAGTGAACCGCGAACGCCAGTCGGGGCCTGCCGCGCGACCGGTTGGCGTACGAGCCGTGTATGGTTCTGCCGTTAAAGAAGACTCCCGACCCGCGCGGTACCGTAAGAAAGGTGAGTTCATCGAGATTTACGCCGGCAACCTCGTGCGAGTGCATGGTTTCGGTCCATTCCCTCCCGTCGGGCCCGCGCATGGCATAATCTTTCACCCACGAGGCGTGTTCGCGGCCGTCTTGGGGGGGGCGGGTCTTCCGCAGCGGCGCCAGGTGGCTGCCGGCGGCAACGCAGAGACCGCCGTTGCTTCTGTCGGTATCGCTCAGTGCGAGCCAGCAGGCCATCAGCGTGTCGGGTTCGTTTCGGATGTAGTGGGCGTCCTGGTGCAGTGCGATTCCCGTACCGCCTCCCGGCGCCTTCGCCATGTACATGGTTTGGACGATCATCGGCCCACCGCCCAGCAGTTGCGCCGCGATGCCGGCAACGCCAGGATGCGATGACAGATAGCGCCACTGTGGGTCGGCGGTGTGCCTGCGCAGGCCGAGTTCCAGGATTTCCGGAGGCTTCGTTCCTGCCTCCGCATCCAGAAAGGTGTCGATCTCACGCCCGGTCAGCAGGTTTGGAACCTGGATGAATCCGTTTGCGCGATACGCTGCCGTCTGCCTGGGCGTCAGTGCGATTCCCATGGCGGCTTCCGCTTCAAGCGAGGTCGTATGGATTGGACCAGGCCTTGGCGCCGTCGGTTCCGATGACTTCGAAACGGACCCAGCGCGCGCCCGGACGCAGCCTGAAGGTGGCTTCTGTAAATGGATTTCCGGATTCTCTGTATTCGGTACCGAAGGTATCGCAGATGGCAACGATACACCGGGATTCGGAACATTCCACCGTCGCCTCCACCGCTGCCGGCTCGCCTATGGTCTTGTGCAGGCTGATGTTGTGAATTTCCGCTCCCGTACTCGAATAGCTCGCGCCATTTGCGAGCGCGTCGACGATGGCCCGGGGAGAACGGTCTTTCACGCGCGCCATCGTCCAGCCTCCGTAGGTATCGCGTTTGTCGGATTCGAGGGCGTGCGAGTCGTCGTTGGCCAGGGCGGGATACAGCCTGTTATCCAGGTCCATCCAATCGTCCCAGTGAACGCCGGATTCCCCGCGTCCCGCGCATCGACACGTTGTGTTAAACACCTCAATGCCGGCCAGTCCCGAAAAAGGCAGGGTGTCGCGGAGTATGTTGATTGAACTCCAGTACGGGTGGGCCAGCCACGTGCTGCCGCCCTGGTCGCGAACGGCGTCGATGACGTGCTGAGGGGGCATGTTCTCCGAATCCAAGTCTTCGTGGATGTTCAGACAGAGAAAATGGTGCTTCTGACCTCCGAACGGGTTGTCCGGATGCAGTTCGGCGCCCTGAATGAGCACAAAGTCTGCCGGACAGGCCACGGAATCGATCCGGGTGATTCTGCGATGGTCCGAAAGGCAGAGATAGTCGTATCCCTGGTTGACGTAACCATCCAGGCGTTCCTGGGGCGACGCTTTGCCGTCGGAATTCGTTGTGTGGGAGTGGAGGTTGCCCTTCAGCCACACGTAACCGTCTTCGGCCTTCAGGCTGAAGGGATCCACGAGGTTTTGCCGCGGCGCATCTTTCGCCATCTGAATTCTCCGGACGTGAACCTGATCGGTAAATCGAGGCCGGATCAGGGTACTGCACGAGGGCGTGCGTATCGTGTCAAGCGTTTCCGACAATAGACGGCAGGTTGGTGACCGGACAGGCTCTGGCGCCCTTGACTTCATATCCCATGTCTCTGAGTATGCAGCTGATCTGCGCTTCCAGCTTTAGCAGATAGTCCTTCTCCTCGGCGCTCATGGCCTGACGAGGCGGACCGACGTCGAAGCCGCGCACGGCCACGCCCGTTTTAAACCCTTCAGGAAAGTTCACTCCCAGAAGCATCAGGTTGATCAGGTCCAGTATGCGGTATTGCATGCTGCGCGCGTTTTCGATATCGCCGGAGAGGGTTTTTTCGTAGATGTCCACGATGACTTCGGGAATGATTCCGGACGTCGCGATCGTGCCGCCGCTCGCGCCCATTATAATTGACGGGCAGAGGATTTCTTCGCAGCCGACAAGGACCACGTAGTCGGGGCGCCTGGCGCGCAGCCGGTGCATGGTGTTGATCAGGCGCGGCAGGTCCCTGCTGGAGTCTTTGGTACCTATAATGCGTTCGAACGGCAACAGCCGATCCATGATGTCCAGCGTGAGTTCCTGAGTG
>CAXXJS010000008.1:0-84550 GCA_963662665.2 Candidatus Latescibacterota bacterium | reverse complement strand
AATGCCGCAGGGCATCGCGGAGCTTGCAGATTCCACCGGGTTCTCGCCGGAAGGTGTCCGGGCGGCAATGGGCGGCATCGGCAATCTGGAGAGCAGGCTCACCGTGTCGGACTGGGCGCCGGAGAGCCTGTTCGGCAGCGGCGGCAGAATGGCGGACCTGGTCGGCGTCATGTTGAGGGTCCCGCAGCTCAAGCAGGACCTAATCGAGCTGGGGGGGCAAGGGTTCGACCGGAGCCGGATATCCGAGATCACCAACGACTGGGTGAACGGAAGGGGTCTGGAAGCGATCGCGAGGGAGTATTTCAGCCGCGAGAACGACGACGAAGTGGGCACAGCCGCCCTGACGGATGCGTGCAGGGCGATCTACCGCACCATCGTCAACAGCGGAACATGGGGTGTTTCGGCGCTGAGTCGGGTGTCGGGGATCGATTTCGACGCGCTTTCCGAAGTCGACAAGCGACGGATCAACGCCCTGCCCGCCATGATCTATCATGGTGTAAGCAGCGAAGATGCGGTACTCATGCGGATGAATGCCGCCCCGCGCAGCGCCGCCGAGGGGTTAGGGAGCCTCTACCGGGATGTCACCGGTGAGGATGTGGGGCGGTATTCGGTGGGAGCAGCGCGGCGTTTCCTACAGGGACTGGGCGCCGATGAATGGGACGGGGTGAGACCGGAGGGCGTGCCGCTGTCCGGCACCGGATATAAGCGGGTCTGGGAGATTCTCTCTGGAGAGGCGAGCTGACGTAATCGACTTGGCATGGAGGTCGATACTCATGGCTGCCCTTGAAACAACCTTGGTCGATGTCTCCGACTTGGGACTGTTCCGCCCTCCGTGAATTCCTCGGCGACGGTATAGCCATAGCCGACGTGTACTCAGAATTCCTGCTAGGACCCGACGGTGGTGACTATATCAGAGCTACGGTGATCTTGGAGGACGATCACCCTGAACTCAATGCACGAACCCTGGATAAGTTCTCTCTGCACATCGCGGCGCTCTGCATGCAACGAGGCTTCGACCGACCATCACCATCGCCAACAGAAGCGAAGTTCCGGGCGAAATTCGGGTGAGACGGCCAGCAGCACCCAACCAGGCCCCCCCGATGTCGTATAGAACGGTAAATCAAGCCAAGGCAGCCATCACCGACTTCTTGAAACCGGCCAAAGCGTACGCGTCGCCATAGCCACACTCACCCTGTTCAGAACACGGTAGCCACCCGGAAGCCCCGGGTTGCTGGAAATCACGTGACTCCCTCGCTGCCTCACAAGCGCGAAACCAACCATCCGCGGAAATTGGACCACCCCATCACCCTGCATTCTGTTCACAACGATTTTCTATGAATACCTACCAGCTCAAGCTGATCGCGGCGGGGCCGGTACCTTCACGACGGGCGCTGCCCGGCGACCATCACCGGGGTCTGCGAGTCGACAAGCCGCCTCCCGAGTCCCTGAGCACAACAGCCGGCGGTCGCGCCGGCCGGAAAGGAAGCTGATTTGACAGTGCCTCCAGCCATCTGGGAGATACCCGAGCCGCTGTCCATTGACAGCGTGAAAGTGGACGACGACGCCGTCATCGTCCTGAGACGCCACGGGAATCCGGCGGGTCCCCGGCTTGTCCTCAGTCACGGGAATGGCCTCGCCATCGACCTCTACTACCCGTTCTGGTCGTTGCTGGCCGCTGGCTTCGACCTGGTGGTCCATGACCTCAGGAACCACGGCTGGAACGAAGTCGGAGCCCTGGAAAACCACCGTTTCGATGCGTTTTCCCGCGACCACGACAGCATCTTCGAAGCGATCGAAAGGCTCTACGGCGAGAAACCCACGGTGGGCGTCTTCCACTCCATTTCTGCCCTGGCCGCCATGCACACGCCTTCGAGAGGCAGTCACTACTCCGCGATGGTACTGTTCGCGCCGCCTCTGTGCAACAAGGGCTCGAGATACAGGGAGTTCGAGCTGCGGGCGGTGCGAACGGGTGACATGCTCAGTTGGAGGGCGCCATGGTTCAGGGCCCGGGAAGAGCTCGCCGAACTTCATACCAACCTCCATTACTTCCAGCACGCTGTGCCGGGCGTCCTGGATCTCGTTGCCAGGACGACCCTCAGGGAGTCCGGGACGGGACAGGGTTTCGAGCTCCGGTGCCCGCGCGAGTACGAAGCGCAAATCTGGTATGAAGCTTCGCAACCTGCGGTGTCTGTGGACTTCGGCTGCCTGCGATGTCCCACCAGGATCGTCGCGTCAGATCCCGCCCTGGATCCGAATCGTCCGAAGTTCGACTACAGCGCCGCCGCAGGCGTCGACCACGAGTTCGTGCCCGGAACGACACACTTTCTGCAGCTCGAGAGACCGGAGGAGTGCGCGGCGGTGATGCTGGACTTCCTGAGCCGGCAGGGCTTTGTCGAGAGTCGGCGATTGACCGCGGGACACGCGCCGACGTGACGCAAAACGTCCGTTGCCGAATGATCGGCGGACCCACAGCAGGCGGTGTTCGGCGTACATGAGTTACAGGGTAGCGACTGATGTTGATGGGAACCAGGTCGACGGGGGTCTGCCAGGAATAAGGAAACTTGATGCCAAAGGTTAAAAAGTACACACACGGAACACCGTGTTGGGTTGATCTGGCGACGACTGATCTGGCCGGGGCGAAAGCGTTCTACGCCGGGTTATTCGGATGGGAGTACGTGGATGAAGAGATGGGGGAGATGGACGTCGGGGTCTATTCGATGGCGATGCTGGACGGGTCGGCGGCGGCGGCGATTTATGTACCGGGCCCCGGGCAGATTCGTCCGGACGTGGCGGCGAAGTGGAACGTCTACGTGTCGGTGGATGACGTCGATGTCGTCGTCGAGCGGGTGGCAGCGAAGGGCGGGGCTGTGCCGGCTGGTTCGAGGGACGTTGATCGCGCGGGTCGGGTGGCGTTGATCGCGGACCCGACGGGTTGTGTGACGACGCTGTGGGAACCCGGCGAGTTTTCGGGATGCGGAGTTATGTCGGAAGCAGGCGCGTTTGCCTGGTCCGAGCATCTGAGTACGGATCGTGCGGCATCGGTTCGCTTTTTAGAGGCGGTTGTCGGTGTCGAAACCGCGACGGCGGATGATGAACATCCGGTGCCGTACACGAGTTTGCTGGTGGAAGACAAGGCTGTAAGCGGGATCATGCAGATGCCGGACCGGATGATAGAAGAAGGTGTCGCATCCGAGTGGTACGTGTATTTTCAGGTCGGAGATTTTAACGAATCGGCGGGTTATGTCCAGAGGCACGGCGGGCGATTGATGGCTGAGCCGGAGGACATTGCCGGGTTCGGACGAATGGTGGTTGCCAGAGATCCGCAAGGCGCTGACTTCTGTATCGTCCAGCCGGAGATCGGGTAATCAAATTGCGTGAATGATGCGATGCGTGAACTCACGCCCTCCCACCCGTCAAAATCGACACCACCTGAGGAACTGCCTCTTCCACGCTTTCATCCACTTTAGCGCTTTCCATGGGTGCAGCGTGCGCGCGCAATTCGATATTCCGGTAGCCCGCGACGCCGTCAAGAGTACTGGACCAGGCGCCGGCTCCGCGAGGCCTGATTCCGGCTTCCAGTTCCTTTCGAGGATACTCCCATATCAGGTCCTTGCCGCGGTAGCGAACCCGGTCCCCCGCCTTCACGTCGCTCATCCTCATCCTGCGGTGGACACCGAAGTGAATCAGCCTGTGATGCACCTTGTCCGGCTGCGGTCCGGAGTCCTCCCATCCCTCAACAAGATAGTTCCCCGTTGCATGCGATAGCCTGAAGCCATCGCCATCGCGTTCGATCATTGGTACTCTTCCTGCGGCCGTGATGTAGGCGGTAGGTATGCCTCTCATCTCAAACTCCAGCATATCGTGCAAACTGCACGAACTGGCGCCGCATCAGTCCACGACCCCCATAACAAGCCCGTCGCACTGTGGAACGATTTCCTCCAGAAGCTTCTTTGTGCAAACGCGGTAGGGAGATGTCTTTTTCCACGGTCCCACCACATTCGCGCCGTGCTCTGCCGCGAGCCGCTCGCCAACTGCGTTGAGAACGGCTCCCGCGGTGCGCTTTCCCGGGTCCAGAAGTCCGATCCTGGCGCCTTTCAGGCGGGTCAGGCGGGATGCGGGTTCGATTCTTGACACAGGTCTTCTCCTTTCTGATCTTACCGTTCGGTCAACGTCCGAAATGTCAGCGTACAGTGCGTGTCCCCGTTCGGGGCGCGTTCGATCGCTCCTTCCATTGATTCCCGGCTTAATATAGCCGAAGAAAGGCCCCACGTCAGCGGTTAGATTGCGTGATCACCCAGGGCGGGTGTTTCCCCGCATGCGCTGAAACAAACGTCCATTTTCCAATAGGACTACTCTCTATGAGACGATTCGTTGCGACAGCCATTCTCCTGTGTACCGTCCTCGCGGGCGCGCAGGAACCGGGCGTCCTGATAGAATGGCCGTTCGTTGGCGCCGGACAGGCGCACACCAAGTACTCGGCGGCTGAGGAGATCACGGCCGCGAATGTCGACGAACTGGAGATCGTCTGGCAATGGGCGCCGAATGAGATGCCCCTCCAGGAGTACGGCGCCCAACCGGGCCAATTCCAGGCGACGCCCGTCATGATCGGCAACGTCCTCTACCTCTCGACCATGTACATGCGCGTGGTGGCCCTCGACGCGGAGACCGGCAAGGAACTCTGGATCTTCGATCCCAAGGCCTACGAAGGCGGGGCCAAAGGTATGCCGCCGACTGGCTTCAAGCACCGGGGAATCGCCTACTGGAGTGATGGGGGCGACGAACGCGTCTTCCTCAACAGCCGAGACCGGCTGTATGCAATCGACGCCGAGACCGGTGTGCTGGACGAGGGCTTCGGCGGGAGCGGGAGCGTTCTGTTGACCCAAGGCCATGGCCGCAAGGTGAGCCGCACCGAGTTCGATCAGACCTCGCCTCCGGTGGTGTTCGAAGATCTGGTGATCGTGGGCAGCCGCATTCCCGACCGGGTGCAGCGCAAGTTCGATCCGCCCGGTACGGTGCAGGCGTTCGACGTGCGCACGGGCGAGCGCCGCTGGGTGTTTTTCACCGTCCCGCAGTCGAGCGAAGACTTCGGTGCGGACACCTGGGAGGACGAGTCGTGGCGCTACACCGGCCACGCCAACGCGTGGGGATTCATGTCACTCGACGTCGAGCGGGGGCTGCTCTATGTGCCGACGAGTACGCCGAGCGGCGACTACTACGGTGGCCGCCGGTTGGGAGCGAACCTTTTCGCCGAGTCGCTGGTCTGTCTCAACGCGCGCACGGGCCGGCGGCAGTGGCACTTCCAGGCGGTGCACCACGGCGTGTGGGACTACGATCTGGCCGCAGCGCCCAATCTGGTGACGATCACGGTAGACAGGCGCGAGATCGACGCGGTGGCGCAAGTCTCGAAGCAGGGTTTCACGTACGTGTTCGACCGCGTGACGGGCGAGCCGGTGTGGCCGATCGAGGAACGCGCGGTGGACACCACGACGGACGTGCCGGGCGAGGTGCTGTATCCGACGCAACCCTATCCGACCAAGCCGCCGCCTTTCAGCAGGCAGGGGGTGTCGCTCGAGGACGCGAACGACCTGACGCCGGAGATTCACGCGCTCGCGGTAGAGGAGATGCGAAAGTTTCGCCTCGGACCGCTTTTCACGCCGCCGAGCCTTCAGGGAACGCTCCAGCTCCCGGGTGCTCGCGGCGGAGCTAGCTGGGGTGGGGCGGCGTTCGATCCCGAAACGGGGCTCTATTACGTACGGGCATCTGAAGAGGTCGAGACGAACCAGGTATGCCGGAACGCGGGTGACGATCCGGAAGTGGACGTCGAGTACAGCAACAACTGTCCCTACGGTGCAACGCTCGTCATGTTTCGGGAGGCGAACGGACCCGGGGCCGTACAGACTCCACCGAGCAAGCTCGGTCCGATTCCGCTCATCAAGCCGCCGTACGCGTACCTGTTGGCGATCGACCTCAATGAGGGCGAGATTGCGTGGAAGGTACCGTTTGGCGAAGGGAGCTCCAGTCTGCGAAATCATCCGCTGCTCAATGGTATCGACTTGCCTCCACGGTTGGGCGCACGTGGAAATTCCGGCCCGCTGGTGACAAAGGGTGGGTTGGTGTTTCTCGGAGGCGGCGCTCCGTACCTGTACGCGTTCGACAAGACAACGGGCGCCGAAGTCTGGCGCGGCGCGACACCGTTTCGTACGAACGCGAACCCGATGACCTACCGCGCGCGGTCGGGGCGTCAGTACGTCGTTATCGCGACGGGTTCCGGGCCCGACGCCGCACTGGTCGCGTTTGCGCGACCGGAATAGCCAGGCGAACTTGAGGAGGTCTCAATGTTGACTGACGAACAGGTACTGCAGTTTCGGGAAGGCGGCTATCTCGTTTTCGAAGCCCTTATAAAAGGCGAACGATTGGCCTGTTACAAGCGCGTGTTCGATGAACTGGTCGCAGAGGGGAGCAATTTGACCGGGCAGTCGCCGCACTGGGCGCTCGAGTTGGACGAACACGGTAAACCCCGGGCGGGTCTGTTGCACAAGATTCAGGGGGTATGCGTGGTCGATGCGCGCGTGTTGGAACTGGCGCGTGAACCGGCGATTTTAGACCGCGTGGCAGGTTTGATTGGTGAACATATCGATGTGTTTGGCACCAAGTTTTTTCCAAAGTTGCCCAACGGCGGCACGTCAACGAGCTGGCATCAGGACAATTTCTATTTTGGCACCGATACGGATCGCATTATCAGTTGCGGAATTTATCTGGAAGATTCGGACGTGGAGAATGGGTGTTTGCGGGTGGTGCCCGGCAGCCACCGGACAGGCAAGATTGTCGAACACCGCAGAAATCAAGGCAGGCATGGCAGTTGGACGGAGGTTGATGAATCGCGTGCCGTGGATCTGGTCATTCCCGCCGGCACGGTTGTTCTGTTTTCCGCCAATCTCTTGCACGGCGCCTATGATAACCACAGCAATCGCACGCGCTACAGTACGGCCTGGCATTATCTGCCGGAGGAACTCAATCCGGATAGGTTTCCAAAGGGACGTTACGAAGATCGCCACGTGGCACGTAAGCATTGAGAAGCAAGACATGGGGACTGGTCGGTGTCTTGATGAACTGGTTTGAGAGGTTGCCAGTTGTACCGCGTTCCGCTGATTCGTTTAAGGCTATCAGCGGTGCCTCCACCGAGGGTCCCGGCTATGCGGTAGTTCGAGTTTTCCGCCTAATCTCCTCCGCGATTCGCACACTGCCCTGTGAGCCGTTGGGAGGAGTGGGACCTTACGCAACCCGGCTGATCCCCGAAGCGTGCGGGAATCCATTCAACGGAAATGAGGAATCTCCAAAGATTCGGTGCGAGGAGAAGTCTATGTTTCATAAAATAACTTGTTTCAGACAACGCGAAATATTATATTTAATGAAACAACCGTAGCAGCATAGGAGATCCATGCCTCTCCCAGACAGAAAGCCACCGACCGACATACAGGTCGCTCGCCATGTCGAGCGTGCTCTGGCTGAACGAATGCCGCACGGCTGGTCAATTCACGCCCAGATCGAAGCTCCCGCCGGTCGCTACCGCGTGGATCTGCTGGCGGAGATCGAGTCGCCCGCTGGCGGGACAGCGGTCCTTGCCGTTGAGATAAAGCGAACTCTGGAACCACGCGGCGTCTTCCAGGCTGTCGAGCAGATCTGCGCGATCAAGGCCGGAGCGTTGCCTCGGGCTGTACCTGTAGTAGCGGCCTCCTACCTCTCCCCCCGCGCCCGTTCCCTCCTTCGTGCCGGTGGTGTTGGCTACGTCGACACCACGGGCAATGTTCGCATCGAAGCTTCCAGGCCGGGGCTGTTCATTTCTGCCGACGGGGTTGATCGTGATCCCTGGCCGAGGGATCACAAGCTACAGTCGCTGCGGGGTCGTGGTGCTGCACGTGCAGTGAGGGCCATCATCGACACAATTCCTCCGTACGGTGTCCGAGAGCTGGCCCAGTCGACCAGCGCGTCGGCGCCGACCCTGTCGCGCGTGTTGGACTTGCTCGAACGGGAAGCCGTCGTGACCCGCGTGCGGGGAGGAGTATCCGCCGTCGATTGGAAGGGCGCGATAAGGCGGTGGACTGAAGATTACGACCAAACGGACTCGAACACGCCTACGATGGCTCTTGAGCCACGGGGGATATCGGCTCTCGAGAAGAAACTCCGCGCGACGAAGCTTGGGTACGTCGCCACAGGCGCGTTCGCCGCCCAGCGATTCGATCCGATTGCCCCGGCAGGACTGGCGGCCGTTTACGTTGCTGACTCAATCCAGTTTATCCAGCAATTGGATCTTCGGGAGACGGAATCCGGCGCCAACGTAGTGATTTTAGAGCCACTCGACGATGTCGTCTTTGATCGGGCGGTCAATCGTGACGGCCTTCGTTGCGTCGCACCCAGCCAACTCGCCGCGGACCTCCTCACCGGTCCAGGTCGGGAACCGTCTCAGGGCGAACACGTACTGATGTGGATGGAGAAGAACGAGCATGTCTGGCGCTTCTGATCCTCTGTACATATGCGCGCGCACTGCGCTTCTCGACGCCGCCGAGGCGCTGACCGAACAGCTGAATGCCGTCGTGCTCGTCGGCGCTCAGGCCGTCTATATCCACACAGGAGATGCGGATTTCATCGCCACGGCTCCATACACGACCGACGCCGACTTCTGCATAGCGCCAGCACAACTGAGCGACACGCCTCTACTGGCTGAACTGCTGACCGCGCGTGGGTTTTCGCCCGGTGAGCATCCCGGCGCTTGGATCAGCCCGGACCGCATTTCCGTCGACCTCATGGTCCCCGAAGTGCTGGCCGGAGCCGGTTCAAGGGGAGCCCGACTGGGACCCCATGGCAAGAGAGTTGCAAGACGCGCCAAAGGCCTGGAAGCAGCGCTAGTCGATCAAGACCTGACAGTGATCACGTCACTCACGCCAGGCGTCGAACGATCAGTCACAATGCTTGTCGCCGGGCCGGCGGCGCTTCTCGTCTCAAAGGTACATAAGATTGCGGAGCGCACGGGTGCTGGTGATCGGATCACAGACAAGGACGCGCTTGATATCCTGCGTCTGCTGCAGGCCATTGATACTGAAACGCTCGCGCAAGGCTTGGTTTCACTTGCAGTCCACAAGTTCTCCGCGGAGGCAACCTCCGAAGCGTTGTCCCACCTCGGGTCGTTGTTTGGTAGCCCAGACAAAGTGGGAATACGCATGGCGATCCGCGCCGCCCGCCCCAGCGTCGAGCCGGATGTGATTGCCGCGTCATTCGCTGTACTCGTTTCAGATCTACTCGCCGTAGCCAATAAACTGCGCGTTAACAGGCACTGAGGAAATCCAAGAATGCTCAATAGAGGCTCTCAATGGACCCGCTGGGATCCGCATATCCATACTCTTGTTAAGCAACCTGTTCGACGGAGCCCAACCACGATGCGTGGAAAGACCTTGGTGAAAGTGCGGTCGTCGCACTGATTCAGTACAAATCGCTACAGCATTGCATGGATAAAAAGCGTGAACACCTCAAGAGTTTCGCTTCCTCAAAACGCATGTGAATTCTTCTTTCTTGAAAACTGAATTGACAACCTGAAACGGTGATGCTTTCAGTTCTGCTGACAGATCTTCAGCGAAGAAAAAATGCAGATAGTGTGGTGCTCCCAGAGCGAATCCGTCCCCTTCTTCCAGGGTGTGATAGTTGGGGGCAAATTTACGATGGTTGTCATCGTAAACCTCTTCGTAATCATCGAGTACAGAATCCAGGACTGTCTGAGACATCAAGACTTCGCCGTTCGGATCCAACACACGCGCGACCTCTTCCAAAAATGCGAATCTTGATGCACGGTGCGGGACATAACAATAAACGTTTCGCATAAATGCAGCGGCAAATGACGCATCGGAAAATGGCAGAGTCGGCATTTCATATTGTAGAAATGCCACGTTGATGCGATTGTTTTCGGCAATTCGCCGGGCCTGCTCAATCTGTTTCTTGGCGACGTCAATACCGGTGACGTTGTATCCAAGCCGCGCAAGTGCAAAGCACAATCGTCCCGTCGCGCATCCGATGTCTAACAGGCGGCTGTCTTCTGGGTACTTTCCAACAAACGCTTGTTCTTCCTCTCTGATACCGATTTTTAGTTCTTCTTTTCGGATTTCAAGTTCTGCAGGATCGTTGTACTTTTCCTTCACAGAGTCCAGTAATCTTTGGAATTCTTGTGATATTCCAGCTTTCATTTTGAAGTTAAGCTCCCGTTGTTTGAGTCGCCTGGCCCCGACTGATTACCTCAATCCATCAATATCGTATCTTGACACAAAATTCCAGATCAGCGCGCTTGTATTGGCGCCGTCGTGGTTGATATCGAACCAGACGTGACCTCCGTTGATGACCTTAAAATGCTCAACGGAGGTATTTTTATCTCCATCCGAATAGGAATGGCGTTCAATCGTTGTTGCGCCATCGGTGATGCGATTCACCGTGGGCGTTGCGCCGGTATTGTTGAAGCCTGTCCAATACGCAAGCACGTCGTCAATGGACTTCAGTCCCGCGGCCCCGCCATACGGGACAATGGCGTCTGATGTGCCATGAATATTTATCATCGCCGTGGGACGTGACGGGTTACAGTTGTTGTATGTCTCCTCCATCATCGTTCCGGCAACGGAACCAATAGCCGCTATTTTATCACTGTGGTAGCAGGCAAGCGCGTACGAAAAAAAAGCGCCGTTCGAGTAACCGCATGCGTAAACTCTCGCCGGATCGATGTAATAGTCGGAAGAGATCTCATCGATCAGCGCTTCCACAAAGCCGAAATCGTCCGCATCGCTCTTGTTGGTGTCGGATTTCAGGCCGGCGTTCCAGTGCGGGTCTCCATTCAGCAGGGTGCCTTGAGGATATACCAGTATGAAATTGTCGGTATCCGCCAGAGACCGCATATCCGCGAATCTCAAATACCGGGTTGCCCTCTGACCGTATCCGTGAAAGTTGAGCATCAGCGGGACTCGTGCATCTCCACCATAAGAATCCGGCACATACACGATATATTCTCTTGTTATGCCGTTATGAGATATCGTCCGTGTAAAGAGACCGGATGTCTCCGGCGCATCGAGCGGCACATCGTCATTTCCTGAACAGGAAAACAGGCTCGTCAACGCCACGAAGGCAATAAAGAAAAGCCTTATCATCAATGCAGTTCCTTTAAAAGCGGTGAGACGGTAGAGGTGAGACGGGAGAAGACATCCTTGCCCGATTGGTTCGTCCTTAATGCCACCGGCAAGAAATGAAACCGCACGGGGCAGGTAATCTCTCCCCTCTTCCGTCTCCCCTCTCCCCGCCTTTGAGGGGTCGGGGGAGAGGTCTGGCTGATAGCTGTTTTAATAAATACCAGGAATAATCCGATACTTCACCCGCGCCTGATACTCCGCCCACTCTTCGGGGCCGTATTTCTCGGCACAGCGCCGGTCGTCCTGAACCTGGCGTATGGTGAACAACGTGACAATGAAGACGAAGTACGTCCAGGCCCAGGGGATCGTGAAATGACCGAATACCAGGGCGATCGACAGGGAAAGGAATCCCTCGCCCAGGTAGTTGAAGTGGCGTGCGACACCCCATAGACCGCTGCACAGAATCTTGCGGTCGCCGGCCTCGATGTACTCAGGTTCGATGAGACCCAGAAACTTGCGCTCGGGCCATCGCTTGAATGTGTATTTCTGCATATTGGCGCCGCGCGAGATGCCCCAGCCAATCAGAAAAAGCGCGGGGGTTCCGATGAGCCAGACATTCGTCCAGCCGGGCGAGAATCCGGGGTCCGGGTAAGCGGCCATACCCCACATCGGGACGATGTAGAGCCAACCGTACACAATGAGACCGCCCCAGAACATCTTGAAGCCGAGATGTTCATGAATAAGGTCGTACGTATACAGCTGGACGCGCTCGAAGACGAAGTAGTCCAGGACGTAGAACGTAAGAAATGCCGCAAACAGGAACACGCCCGGATTGGCGTTTTCGCCAAACAGTTCGTAGTGATACGCGGCGCCGGACATGGCATTGAGCGACAGCATCGTCCCGCCGACCACGTAGAAATACATCTTCACGTCAAAGCGGTCGTTGAAGAACGACAACTCCTGGACCCGCCCGATCCAAAGCGCCACGAGCGGGTTCTTTATCCTTCCTTGCGGCTGCGTGAACACCGCTACGATTGTAAATATAGTGGTGAAGACCGTTCCGCCTGCCACTGCATAGATCGATGACCGGTAAAACCAGTCGCGCGGCATCCCCGTAAGCTCAAAGGCCCAGACGATCAGCGCGATTGCAAATACCAGTATTCCGTTCAACCGATATTTGCGCGGCTCGCCGGTTTCCGGATTGATGACGTAGCCGGGGACCCACTTTCCGGGCAGGATGAGCTGCACCAGGAAGAACACGGCGAAGACAGCCAGCGGGGTGAAAAACCCCGCAATCGCTTCCGCCTGTGAAAGTTCGAAGAAGTGGCCGATACCAAGCAATTCAATCATGGTCGAATCCCCCTGAGACTATGGAAGTTGGAAGCGATCGAGATTCGTCACCTTGCCCCACGCGTCCACGAAGTCGCCCGCGTCATGCGCCGCGCACGCCCGGCGGCAGCCAGTTCTCCGTTTTCTTCGGGCTTAAGGACCGTATGTTGAAGTGCAGGCGTCCGAGGCCGCGGCCCTCCACCTCCACGGTGTCGCCGTCGTTGATGGGCCAGAGGCCCACGTGGTGCGTGCCGCACGATATGACGTCGCCCGGAACGAGCGTGAGGTACTGCGAGAGCCAGGCGATCTGCTCGGCCACGCTGTAGGCCATGGCCGAAGTGCTGTAGTCCTGCTTCAACTCTCCGTTGATCCATGACCGGACGTGGACGTCCTGCGGGTCGGCGACTTCGTCGGCGGTGGTGATGAACGGTCCCATGGGGCCCCACGTCTCCTGCCCCTTGCTCAGGAAGGTCGTGCGGCGGTTGGGAATGGCGCGGGCGGAGACGTCAACGAAGTTGGTGTAGCCGAACACGTGCGAGAGGGCGTCGTCCATGGACACGTTTCTGGCTGGCTTGCCGATGACATAGGCGAACTCCGCCTCGGCCTGAAAGACCTGCGCCTCCGGGATATCGGGAATGTGGACGGTGTCGCCGCAGCCGATGACGCTGCTCGTTCCCTTGTAGAAGAAGTCGAGTGCGCCTCGCACCGCGCCCTCGCGGTCGAGGTAGTTGGAGAAGGCGCAGAGCACGTTGTGCGGCCTCGGCAGCGGCACGCGCACCCGCACCATGTCGAGGCCCTCGCCATCGCCGGCAGTCGCGGCCTCGAGCCTGGGCCGGAGTTCGTCGAATCCGGTGATGACCTGCTCCATCACCGCTTCCGGCGGCAGGATGTCGACGTGATCCACGGCTGAACTCGCGTCGAAGACCCTGCCGTCTTTCAGGACGCCAAGTGTGTAGTCGTTGTAGAAGAGCAACTGCATGGACGCCTCCCCGGGGTTAGCGACAAGGTTACGCCCCTGGTTGTCTGGCGTTGCCAGACCGTTCGACAGTCAATCCGTGGTGATGTCCTGCACCCCCCAGCCCGGATCAGGGTCGCCGGCCATCGCCCTCCGAACATTGGGGCCGGGCGGCCCGGCGGTACCCCATAGATCCGCCGTTTCCGGCACCCGTCGCCACACCTCGGGCTTGTGGGTCGCTTCGTCTTCGATGTACTCCAAATCGCTGGAGAATTCGACCACGTATCCAGCCGGATCCCTGTAGTAGCAGAAGATGTTGTTGCCCGGGCCGTGACGCCCCGGTCCCCAGTCGGGTTCCTGCCCCCGTCCGCGCAGGTTGGAGACCCCTTTCATCACGTCGTCCACGTTCGTCATCACGTACGCGACATGGTGGACCGATGCGTAATCGGCGCGATTGAAGACAACGACATGATGTCTCCGGCCGCATCGCAGGAAGGCCATCTGGTTCTCTATCCGGTCTGAGACACGAAACCCGAGAAAATCGGTGTAGAACGCCACGATCTGCTCGAACCGCGGCGTGTTGAGACCCACGTGGCACAACCGGCGGGGGCCGACTTTCGCGGTAGACCGGCCGTTTGGGTGTTCGGTCGCGTCGGCCGACAGTTCGATGCAACGGTTCTCCGGATCGAGAAACCGCAGCCCGTATCCGCCGCCGGGTTCGTCCAGGTCGTCCGGCTGCGCCAGGAGGGTTATTCCCCGCCGTTCGAGTTCGGTTGCCGCCGCGTCGATGGCTTCGCGTCCGTCAAGGCTGAAGGCCAGGTGGTGGAGCCCCCGCCGTTCGGCCGGATGCAGGCTGAGAACGTGGTGCTCTGCCGACGCGGAGCGGAGATATTGTGCGTGCCGGTCTTCTCCGGCCGACTGGAGTCCCAGCACCTTGAGGTGGAAGTCGGCTTGGGCCGCGATCGCCGGCGACAGCAACCCCACGTGGCGGATATCCCGGATCTCCATCTATGTGGCTCTCCTGCGGGTCAAGTCGATCTTCAAGTCCCGCCGGATGTAGATTTCGACGAACTCGCGCAGCCACACGTCCTTTGCAAGCCTAAACCGGTCGAACAGTTCCTGCTGGGGTTTGTCCGTGAGGTAGACGATGCGCCACAGGTTAAGAGGTCTCAACTCATCACCCTCGACCGAATGCTCAACGTGAAAGAGAGGCTGCCGTGCTCCTGCTCGAAGCAGGTTCCCGTCCTCGTCGAGGAGTTCCGCTGTCCCGATGAAAGTGGCACTCTGCCGCGCCGGATTAAGGAGAACCTGTTCGAGGACCAGACCGCGCTCTGACGGCCTGAGCCGGAAGCGTTGCCGCGAGCACCGCACGAAGGACTCGGCTCCGTCGGCCGCCGCCTGCCAACCCCAATAGCAGGAGCTGCCCGCCGATACGACAGACGGAATATAGAGATCGGGACGGAACGCCTTCTTGGCTTCCATGTCCCACAGCATGGTCCGGGTAAACCTGAGCGGTTCATTCGTGCGGTAATACCGGGCGAGAACCAGATTGACGTCAACCGGTGGCAGCTCGATTCGGGTGTTGCCCGGGTCGGCCCAGGACCGTTTGAATTCTTCTTCATGGTTCAGTTGAGTGACGAGCTTCATCGCATCGCCCTGCAGTCGACGCGACGGGAATGCTTCCTGCCTCGTCGAAGATTTAACCTCGATTCGCTAGTGCGCCGTGAAAAGGCGCGGAACTTCAGTGGGTGAGAGTCCCACCCGACAGATGTTGCCACAGTCGGAAGCAATCGGAGCGGAGACGTAGGTAACGACATCTCCGAAGCCTCCGGTGTAGAGGGTCGCCAGGCGACTCGGCGAGTATGTGGGCTGAAACGTGAGTAAACGCTGAGCAGGCCTCGAAAAGGGTAATGCGGGAGCCGACCCGGCTTGCGAACGGGGAAGGCCGCCGTCGTTGGGGAAGCAGGCAACGAGAGCACCCAACGGTCCCGCCGGGGTAATGGCGGAGGCACGCATACAAGGAGATCCGACGCAACACGGGAAGCCCCAGCGGTGGTGGAGAGCCACCAACCGGAAGCCCGTGAGGGCCAGGCCGGGCCGTATGGGGTGGCGGACAGGCTCGTAGTACCTGTGATGCCGGGTAACGCCGGCGGAGGAAAGGGGCCTGACTTCGGATGTGCTTGTGAAGGGGACAACTGTCGGGAGAGTGGCGCAAGCCTATAACCTCCTCCAGAATAAGACGAGGCGACTCCAGATCAAGCTAAGGTTTCAGGTGAAGCTGTCCGGGCAGATCGGGCAGTGTGTACCTGAAGGCGATGTCCGTCGGAGAGCCGGATGCGGTAACTCCGCACGTCCGGTTCGACGAGCGGGATGTGGAAACGGAGCAGGGAGGGGCTATTGAGGCACCGCCAGACGAAAGGGGCGGGAACAGACAGGCCACTCCTAAACCACCGCGCCACATCTCGACTCTACTTCTTCGGGGAAGTAAAACCGAATAAATGCAAGTAGATAAAGGCGATTTGACTTCGGATTGCCAGGATACACCAGGTCACTGGACGTGAACTGAAAAAACGTCCTTTTTGACGACCGTTACGCCCCGTTTAAGGGGTTTTCGTCGCGTCGCCGCGTTGCTGTTTTTTCAAATTGGGGCTAATAATTCCTGGTCATGAGCTGGATGATGTCGTTGTTGGTGACCGCGCCCAAAAACTTTTCCGATTCCCTTTCCACGACCGGCATGACGGAAAGTGAACTCTCTGACATACGCTGCAGCACGTCTTCGACTTGCTCATCAGGCCAGGCCAGTGGTGTCTGGCGGCGTACCACAGCGTCGAGCCGGGTCTTGTCCCAATCGTCCTTAGGCAGGTAACGAAGCATCTCCAGGGACACGATCCCGACCAGGGCTTCCTTGTCTGCCACGACGTAGTGGGGCTGGTGCGGAACGATCCACTGCTCCGTGAAATCACGCACTGTGACCGAAGACGCAGGATGCGGATGTGAGCGGTCCAGAATGTCATCAATTCTGATGTCTTCCAGCGCGAAGCGGACGATTCCCGACGGAATGTCGTCAAGTTGCGCTGGCAGGTCGGTCCTGCGGCTGGCCCGGCTCACCGCGAAGTTGATCACCGACGGCATGAACAGGATGTAGCAGAACATGACCAGCACCAGGAATGAGAAAACCGCCTCGTCTATAATTCCGGATCCCCACATTACCAGCAGCAGCGCGATTTCAGCCACTCCCTTACCCATCAGCCCGGTGGCCACGGCGTAGGGAACGGCGAGGCGGGACACGTAAGCGCCGATGAAAGCGCCGGTGAAGTTGCCGAGTAACGGAATCAGCGCCAACCCCGCCATTGCCCCCAGCGGCAAGGTTGCGAAGGTAAAGCTGAAGCTCAATCCGGCGGAAGCAAAGAAGAGAGGCACGAAAAACCCCTCGGCCACGCTGCGAATCCCCGGGATGATCTCCCGATGCACCTGGTAGGGAAGGTTCGACAGCGACGCCCCGAACAGTAAAGCACCCAGTGAGCCGTGGAGTCCCACTGCTTCTGCGCAATACACGATCAGGAAGAGCATGCCAAGCAGCAAACCAAGGGAGAGTTGCGGCACCTGGATCACCCGCTGCAACAGCGCCACCAGCGGCGGCAGCACCCGCGACGACAATACCCAGGTCACCACCGAAAAACCGGCCACTTTGCCCAGCAGGATCAGTATGCCGACAGGCGAAACCTGGTGGGCGTGTTCGCCGATGCTGAAGCCGATCAGCAGCAGGGCAATCAACTCGGCGATGATCACCACCGTGAAAATCTGCAGTCCAACCGGTTGTTTCAGGTATCCGCCGTCTGTCAGCACTTTGGCCACGATGCCCAGACTGGTCATCGACAGCACGCCGGCCAACGCCAGCGACTCGGTGAAATTCAGTTTCAGTCCGAAATCGAAAACCAAATTGGTGGTGACCAGCATCGAAATGCTTAGCGACACGATCACGGACAGAACGGCCGCGAGGAAGTAATGGCCTTTGAGGGACGCCATGAAGCTGGAAATATCCACCTCGTCCAGGCCGATCAGGAAAAAAAATATGAACACACCCAGCGCCAAAACCAGCTGGAGGTGCAGCGAAGACTCGATCCACCAGACGCCGGTCAGTTCCATGACCGGCCCGAGAAACATACCTGTCGCCGCATAGGCGATGATGGCGTTCAACCGCAGCCTGCGAAAAGCGCCCTCGGCCAACTTGGCAACGATGATGAGCATCCCGAGAGTCAACACCGATTGGTGCAGTTCATTCGTGTGTCCACCGAAACTGAACAGTTCCACTATATTTTGGAGCGAGAAGCCATCCATGGACATCTTGAGGTTCTCCGTAGGTGCCGTTTGGGGGCTTTAGTGCGGGCCTCTCAGTTTTTCGACCCCGTGGTACTTGCCGTCCGGACCAATCACGGTCAGGAACACCGCGTTGGATCCCTGGTTATCGTCCGGCCCGTATTTGAGCTGCATGCCGTCGATTTCTATTACGCCGGCATCCCGCACCGCGTGGAGAAGGCACTCTCGACTCAGGGCGGGGCCGCAGGCATTAAGACCGGCGACGGCCAGGCGTCCGGCCAGATAGCCTTCCAACGAGACGAAACCGGGTTCCGCCTGAGGGTCGTACTCGGAGAGGGCGCTGTGGTATCGAGCCACCACGGGGATGTTTTCATCATGGGGGAGGGGAACGACCTGCGTGACGTATACACCGGCCCCGTCGGGCCCCAACTCGTTCGCGAAAGCGTTGCTCCCCACGAAGGAAACCGTCATGAATACCGGGTCCAGGTCCCGCCGTACCAACTCTATAGTCTTGACCACCGGCATGTACGAGCCAATCATGATCACCGCTTCCGGATTGGCCGCGGTGATTTTGAGCGCGGCGCCCTTCACAGCACGGGTATTGCGTGGGTAGTGAGAGGCCGCTACCGGCTCCAGGCCCCGGCGCTCCAGCGCCAATCGCGCGCCCTCCAGCCCGTTCAAGCCGAAGGAATCATCCTGATAGAGGACGGCAACGCGGGTGATCCCCAGATCCCCGGTGAGTCGCGCCACCATCTCCTCGGTTTCCTGGTAGTACGATGCCCGGACGTTGAGCACATTGTCCAACTCCCGGTCGCGCAGGAACTCGGCCCCCGTGAACGGAGCCAGGAAGGGCACCCCGGCAGCCCGGGCGAGCGGTGATGCGGCGCGGGACGTGGGTGTGCCCACCGCTCCGATCAGCGCGAATACCCTATCGTTCTCAATCAAGTGTTGCGTATTGGAAGCGGCAAAGTCGGTTTCGTAGCCGTCGTCCAACGCCTTGAGCTTCAGTTCGCGGCCATGGACGCCTCCTTCCCGATTGGCCTCGTGGAATGCCGCCTCAATTCCCAGGCGCATCGCTTTGCCCAATTCCCGGGCAGGCCCGGTGAACGCGGCGGATTGACCAAAAAGGACGTGGTCGTCGGAAAAACCGGGGTCCGCTTGGCCTTCTTCCCGCGCCGTTGCCAGGTGCGACGCCCTTCCGCCGTCATCCGGCTCCGGGGCATCCTGCCCGCCCACACAGGCCATGCCAGAGGTCGCCAGCAGCAACCCTGCAATCATCGCACGGGGGGGCATCACGTGAGAAACCAAACGCTGTGCCAGTTTCATCATTGCGTTCTCCTCACTGGCAGATTGTGGTCGTAGCATCAGTGTCTTCTTCCGTGATGACAACGGCTGCCCGCAGGATAACCAGCTTGTAAGCTAAACAACGCAAGTCTCTCCAATCAAGGACATTCGCTAGCGGTGACACGACATCGCGTCGCATCTGCTGCAGCGTATCAGGCGCTTATATGTCGTGCCAGGGGATTCACTCGTTTATATATTAAACACGCCAAATACAGGAGGTCGATCATGATTCGATTCATTGACAAATCCATCATCGGACTGACGCTCGCATTGACGGCGAGTTGCCTGGGATGCCCCGACGACGAACCAACCGCTTGACTGAAGGAAAAAATTAGGGATGTTGGACTGTCCCGCAAGGTTTGCCCATGTCTTTCGCGTCAGGTCGCGCGTGGACAGACACCAGGCGGACAAGGGGGATGGAGGCTTCACAAGTGGTGAGTTCCGCCTCCACCTCACAGCAGCTTACCTGGTGGCGACCGATGCGCTGACGGAAGCGGGTTTCGTCCTCGTCAAGAAGCAGAACTGCCTGCGCGCGTATTCGATAGAACTGTGGACGGGCGTTCGGGGCGAAAGTCAGACATCTGGAGGAGAAGAAACCATTGGGGTTGAGGGTGGTGGACCCGGCTGCTGCTGCGGACAGCTCGCGAAACCCCGTTCATTCCGGTTTCGAGGAAGGGTATCGGGCGTCGTACAAGACACCGGAGCAGCAGATCCCAATTCTCGTTCAGATGTCCCATTGTGCGCCGGGAAACCGGGCTATCGGCTGGCCTCGATTGAGGCCAGAATCGTCTTCCACCCCCGCTCTGATTGCTCTCGGTACTCCGCGTAGGCCGCTGGCATTCTGTGGGTGAGCGTCGCCGAGCAACCGGCCGCTTGAGGAGCGATCGCGATCCTCACAACCGATGAACCCGCCCGCTCGTCAGCCTCGCTCGTGAACCAGGTGAACTCAAGGACCGAGGGGCGCTCCAGGGTCAGGTACGTGCCCCAATGTTGCATCTCTTCGCCACCGCGCATGTCGCTGAACATGAATGCGCCGCCGGGACGAGGATCGACCTCGATTTGAACGATCTCTCCGGAAAGGCCGAACGCGGCCAGGCCATGGCTCATCCAGCTCCGGACGTTCTGAGGGTTGATCCATGCTTCGAAGACCTCTTCCGTCGTCGCGTGCCGGAACCGATGCTCCACCAGGACTTCGACCTCCTCACTCATTTCATCACCCTTTCCCTGGTCGTTCACGCCTGGCGGAGCGCAGTTTCGACATGCCACTTCGGCAAGCTCAGTGCAAGCAGTTCAAGCTACGCCGCCAGACGGGATGAGTCGGAGGAGGAATGGTGAGGAGTTCCTCGGGAAAGGACGCCGGTCGGCAAAGCAGCACGGCTAGTAGGAGACGTGGGCTTCCGGATTGCGATCTGCCACCAGGTTCAGGGCGATTCCGTGTTCAAACGATCGGCCGCCGGACGAGCATCTGTGCCTGAACAGTCGGTTCGATCACCCTGATCTCCGTCGGCTGCTACCCGGGATGGGAGCAAGCCGAGTCAGTCGTCCCGTTTGCGTGGCACCCGATCCTCAAGGTTGAATGCAACCCGAAAGATTCCGTTAACACGAACTCCCGCCGGTGTTCAGTCCCGCCTAACCGGAATCGCGTAGCGCCTTCAGCACTGCCGCGCCGTGCCCGGCGGCGCGGGCCCGTTTCCAGACTTTGGTCAGGATTCCATCCGGGCCAATGATGAACGTCGACCGCGTCATTCCGTCGAACCGGCGTCCGTAGAGGACTTTCTCACCCCATGCGCCATAGCGCGTGGAGACGTTGGCGTTGGCATCCACCAGCAGTGGAAACGGCAGCCGATGGCGTTCGCGGAAATCGCTGTGCGACTCTGCATCGTCTCTCGATACGCCGAGTACGATTGCGCCCTCGGCCAGGATTTCGGCGTGATGATCCCGAAACGAGCAAGCCTGAATTGTACAACCCGGGGTCTCATCGCGCGGATAGAAGTAGAGGACGACCGTCCGGCCCCGGTATCCGGCCAGCGAATGGACGGCGCCGTCCTGGTCGGCCAGTTCGAAATCCGGGGCAACGTCGCCTGCCCCCAGCGTGATTGCCATCGCGGTCCTTTCTGCTTTTATCTTGAAGACGCCGACGAGGGCGCCCGGTGAGATCAGGCCAGGTCGAATCGATCGAGATTCATGACCTTGTCCCACGCGTTCACGAAGTCTTTAATGAACGTCTCCTGTGCATCGTCGCATCCGTAGACTTCCGCGTAGGACCGGAGTTCGGAGTTTGAGCCGAAGACGAGGTCCGTCCTGGTGGCGGTCCACTTGCGCTCGCCGGTCCCGGAATCGCGTCCCTGGAATACGTCCTGCGAACCATCGGAGGCGTTCCACTCCGTGTCCATATCAAGCAGATTCACGAAGAAGTCATTCGTCAACGTCCCCGGCCGATCCGTGAACACGCCGTGACCGGACTGCCCCGTGTTCGCATTCAGGACGCGCATGCCGCCAACGAGGGCCGTCATCTCGGGCGCTGTGAGCGTCAGCATGCATGCCCGCTCCACCAGCAGATCCTCAGGTTTGCCTTCCTGCCCTGCATGGAGGTAGTTTCGGAATCCGTCCGCGGTGGGTTCGAGCACGGCAAAGGACTCCTCGTCGGTCCACTCCGGTGACGCGTCCGTGCGCCCCGGTGCAAAGGGGACCTCAACGTCGTGCCCCGCGATCCTGGCAGCCTGTTCCACGCCCGCGCATCCCGCCAGCACGATCAGGTCGGCGAGAGAGACCCGCTTCCCGCCGGACTGCGTACCGTTGAACTCCGACTGGATCCGCTCCAGTGCCTGCAGCGCCTCGCTCAGCCCTGCCGGGTCGTTGACTTCCCAGTCCTTTTGCGGGGCGAGGCGGATGCGGGCTCCGTTCGCGCCGCCGCGTTTGTCCGTGCCGCGGTACGATGCCGCCGACGCCCATGCGGTCGAGACCAGCCGGGAAACCGACAATCCGGACGCCAGGACCTTCTCTTTGAGATCCGCGATATCCTGCGCTTCGACCAACTCGTGGTCCACCTCGGGCACGGGATCCTGCCACAACAGCGGCTCCGAAGGGACCAGGGGTCCGACATACCGGCTTCGTGGCCCCATGTCGCGGTGGATCAGCTTGAACCACGCCCGGGCGAAGGCGTCTGCAAATTCCGCCGGGTTCTCGAGGAAGCGCTTTGCGATTGGCGCATAGGCCGGGTCCATTCTCAGGGAGAGGTCCGTTGTGAGCATCATGGGCGCGTGCTTCTTCGACGGATCGTGCGCGTCCGGCACGGTGGCCGCTTCAGCCGCATTGCTGGGCGCATATTGACATTTGCCCGCCGGACTCTTCGTCAATTCCCAGTCGTGTGCGTGCAGGTTCTCAAAGAATTCGTTGTCCCACTTTACAGGGTTACTGGTCCAGGCGCCTTCCAGGCCGCTGGTGATTGAATCGCTGCCTTTGCCGCTGCCGTGGCTGTTCTTCCAGCCGAAGCCCTGCTCCTCGACGTTGGCTCCCTCCGGTTCCGGACCGACATGATCCTCCGGAGCGGCGCCGTGCGCTTTGCCGAAGGTGTGTCCGCCGGCAATGAGCGCCACGGTCTCCTCGTCGTCCATTGCCATGCGTTTGAACGTCCGTCGAATGTATTGTGCTGCAGCGCACGGGTCCGGATTGCCGTTCGGCCCTTCCGGGTTCACGTAAATGAGGCCCATGTGATCCGCGCCGAGCGGCCCCTGAAGCTCGCCGTCGTCGTCGTGGCGTTCATCGTCCAGCCACGTCGTCTCAGCGCCCCAGTCGGTTTCGTCGGCTTCCCATGCGTCCGGTCGTCCGAACGCGAATCCAAATGTCTTAAACCCCATTGATTCCAGGGCGCAGTCGCCGGCGAAAATGATCAGGTCGGCCCAGGAGAGGTTCCTGCCGTACTTCTTCTTGACGGGCCAGAGCAGGCGGCGGGCCTTGTCCAGATTTCCGTTGTCCGGCCAGCTGTTGAGGGGGGCGAAGCGCTGGTGGCCGGAGCCGCCGCCGCCGCGGCCGTCGCTGATGCGGTACGTGCCCGCGGCGTGCCAGGTCATGCGGATGAAGAGTGGCCCATAATGGCCGTAGTCGGCCGGCCACCAGTCCTGCGAGGTTGTCATCACCTCTTCGACGTCCTTCTTCAGCGCATCGACGTCGAGGGTCTTGACCGCCGCGGTGTAGTCGAAGTCCTTGTCCATCGGATCGGACGCGGCCGAATTCTGGCGGAGGGGCTTCAGGTTCAACTGATCCGGCCACCAGTCCTGATTGGATGTCATTTCGTTCCTCCTGTGCTGAGATTGGCGCAGCCTGCCCTGATCGACGCAAGCCAGTTGTCTTGTTAGCGTAGAGAGATAAAATAAGACGTTCGTCGCTTTACAGGCAAGGGGAATCTGGCGGGAAATGGGACAGGTTCATCCTGCCTTGGCACGGCTTCGCTATGCTCAGCCGCAACCAAATAGGCCGGCGTCAATGTGCAAGCCCGCCTGACGGTGCAATCACTCCCCCCTTGAGGGGAGTCGCAGAAGCCGAGTCCGTCCCCTGAGCTTGTCGAAGGGCCGGCGACGGTGGTGGGGGGATTTCTACGCCTTACCGTTTGCAAGCAGCATGATTAAACATGTACGCAAATTGCGCGGAAGTCTTAGTGTATGAATCTACACTTCGGCGAATGCGTTTGCAAAGTCCGCGCACAGATCCCCGGCGGTCTCAATGCCGCACGCCACCCGGACCAGGCCATCGGCAATTCCCATTTCCGCTCGATCTTCCGGGCTCATGCCACAGTGCGAAGTGGCGGCAGGACGCGTAATGAGGGTTTCAGCGCCACCGAGACTCGGGGCCGTTGCCGGCAGCGTCAGCCTGGACAGCAACCGCTCGGCCGCCGCCACGCCCTCGTGCAATTCAAAGCTCAATACGCCACCCGCGCCGGAAAACAACCGCTGTGCCCTCTCGTATTGCGGATGGCTCTCCAGCCCCGGATAGTTTACCCGGGCCACCTGCTCCTGCCCTGTCAAAAAGCGCGCCAGCAGCAGACCGTTCTCATTGTGTTGGCGCATCCTGAGCGCCAGTGTCTTCATGCCTCGCTGCAGCAGAAAACAGGCGTGTGTATCCAGCGTACCGCCCAGATGATTCAGCTTGTGCCTGATGTCCGCAACCTGTGTACGGGAGCCTGCGATCGCGCCCGCGACGAGGTCCGAATGACCGTTCAGGTACTTGGTTGCGCTGTGCAGTTCGATATCAAGCCCGATTTCCAGCGGGCGGAAGTTACACGGGGAGGCAAACGTATTGTCAATCAGAGAGACCAGACCATGTTCACGGGCGAATTCCACGACTGCCTCTAGATCGGCGACCTCCAATAGCGGGTTGGTCATGGTCTCCACGTAGATCGCCCGTGTCTCCGGACGGAGCTTACCCGCCCACGACTCCGGCGCGTTGCCGGCGATAAAGTCGACGTCTATCCCCAGGCGCGGCGCATCCTGCGTCACATAGCTGTGTGTACCCCCGTAGAGACAGTCCTGGATCAGCAGATGATCACCGCTGCTGAGCAAGGTCATCAGTGCCGTGGTGATCGCGGCCATACCGGAGCCGGCGACGAGCGCGTCCTCGCCGCCGCAGACAGCGGCCAGTTTCGCATGTAATGCATGGTGATTGGGTGTGTTGTTCGTGCGGAGATATCGGATGGCATCGTAATCCTGCTCGTCTTGAGAGATATAAGTCGAGCTTTGGAAGATCGGCAGAACGACGGCGCCCTCGATACGCTCCTCGCCGGCGTGAATGAGACGGGTCTGGATATCCATAGATTTTTTCCTCGGGAATTTACAGCGTGACATCTGTCTAAAATTGATGCATGTATGTTCCTGTTGTCTGCTGAGAATTGCCGAAGAATTGAAACGGATCACCGGTTCGGTGCGGATTCTCGGCCGGTCCCACGCCAAGCCCTTTGCGCTTTAACGCCCCTGGCGCCGAAAAGGAGATACCATGCACGAGACCAACCAGCTCAGAGCCGGAGCGGCGATGGTTGACATCACGCCGCCATTGGGGACGCATCTGGCGGGAAGCGGGGCCGGCGAGCATCGGCCTGCTCAGGCCGTGATGGACCCGCTCTTTGCCAGGACGATCGTCTTTGAATCCGGCCGGCAGCGCGTCTGCATGGTAATCCTGGATCTCACCATCGTCACCCGTGACTATACGGACAAAATCCGCGCCGATATCGGCGAGCAAACCGGTATCGCACCGGAGGCGATCATCGTCCAGGCGACCCAGACGCATTCCGCCCCGAGCCTCGGCTACTTTATGCTGGATCCGGATTTTCCCCTGGAGACCGGCGAGGAGACGGATTACCTGCGGGGAGGGGAGCGCGCTTACGGCGACAGGGCTGCCGTCGCCGCCGTGGAGGCCGCGGTCGAGGCGGCGGGCAGGCTGCAACCCGTGCGCATTGGTCTGGGACGCGGCGTGTTGGGAGACCTGGCGTTCAATCGTCGCGGCATACGACGGGACGGAACCATCGTCATGCCAAAGCCGCTGGGTCGGGAACAACAGCCGTTCGGGATCCCGGATATCTGCTATCTGGAAGGACCGATGGACCCGGAAGTGGGCGTGTGCTGCGTCCAGGACATGGATATGAAGCCGGTGGCCTTTCTCCTGCACCACACCTGTCACCCCGTCAACGTATTCGGAAATCCCCTGACCTACCGGGCAGTGTCGGCGGACTGGCCCGGCGCCTGGACGCGGGAAATGCAGCAGCTTTTCGGCGCCGACGCGGTGCCGCTGGTTGTCAACGGTTGTTGCGGCAACATCAACCCCCGGCATCCTTTCGACCCGGATTGCCGGCCGGACCACCGGCGAATGGGGCGCGAACTGGCCCGCATGAGCGAACGAATTGTCTACAATATGGCGTTCTCCAACAACGCCGCGGTGGCGTGCAGCGTCGAAATGGTCGGTCTGCCCTTCCGAGAGATTCCAGCCGAGCGCTCGCGCGAGGTCAATGCGATTCTCACCGGGAATCCGCAACCGCCGCGCGGCGCAAACGGCGAAGTGGAACCGAACTGGTTCCGTGCTGCTTCGACCCGAAGCGTCGAACTGTGCCGTCGGCGGGACGACGAGTTTCCCTATGAAATCCAGGCGTTCCGCATCGGCGACCTCTGCGTTATCGGCCTGCCGGGAGAACCCTTTGTGGAAGGGCAACTCGCCCTGAAAACGAACTAGGCGGCGCCGTATCTCTTTCCTGCGCATCTCACGTCGCACTACGTTGGCTACCTGCCGACGCGCGAGGCCTATCCCCGGGGAGGACACGAGGCCAACGAAGACGTGACCTACTGGGCAAAGCTCGCCCCCGGCTGCCTCGAAACGGTGGTGGAGCGGGGTCGGACGATGGTGCACGCGCTTTTTGTATGAGCGACTGATCGGGCGACGTCCAGATGGATCACGTGGCTGAATCGAACTGAGGGGCTGCTGACGCTCGTCCAGACGCGCTGACCGACGCCTTTGCCCGGCTGGCGGCGGGCACCGATGCAACCAAAATTTCAATCGACACCCAGGGGGGAGGATGTATGGCTGAAAGTGAACGCTACGAAGCCGGGCGCAGAGTTCTCTCGACGATGCTCGGAGAGGCCGCTGCAGAGGCCTCCGCCAGGAAGATGCGCACACTACATCCGGAGTTCGAGCGACTCGTGATGGAACACGTGATGCACGACCTGTACGGACGGGACGGGCTGGATATCAAGACCCGTCTGCTATGCACGATCGCGGCCCTGACGGTTCTTGGCAGGCCGCAACAACTTGCCGTTCACATTGACCGTGCCCTTGGTTGTGGATCCACGAGGACGGAGATTGAGGAGGTCATGTTGCAGATGAGCGCCTTCGGCGGATTTCCGGCGACGTGGGATGCACTGACCGTTCTTCAGGGACAGAACCAGGGGGAATAGCGCGGGCATTTTGTATTTTTTTCCCGACGGACTCAATCCAGGCGCGCCGCGTGCGGCTTTCGCCCGTTTGCAAGCGCCAACTCGTAGCAGGCGGCCTCGCTATCCGTGCGCACCAACAGATAGGGTGCGGCAAGGGACGGGGGATTCCAGGTTTTGCCCGCGAAGGCCGTCATGCGCGCCAGTTCGACGTGGCGGTCGGGACGGGCCTCGACCAGTACCACGTCGCCCGATTCGCTCATGATCAGCAGGACGTCGTCTATCAGGATGAGCTGGCCGTGGCCGTAGCGCCCGCGCTTCCAGCGGCGTTTTCCGTCTTTCGGGTCGAGGCAGACCAGTACCCCATCGTCGAGGCCATAGACAAACCCATCGCGATATGCCATGTTGGCAAATTTGGCCTTGAGCCGCGGGCTTCTCCACAGGATGTCGCTTGTCAAGCCGCCGTCGGACGCGGCGTTCACCCGATACAGCCTGGCGCCAATGCCATAGCCGGTGGAAACCAGAACCCGGTTCCCGGGCAAGGGTAGTGGGTTGGCAACGCATTCGACCTGATCCCAGGGCTGGCGCCAGAGGGGAACTCCGCTGTGAGGATCGTGCGCGACAACGCTATAGCTGTTGAAGATCAGGATCTGCTCGCTCCCGGCCAAAGTGACCAGACGCGGCGAGCTGAAGCCGGCCCTGTCCGTGCCTCCGCCCCAGACGAACGCGCCGGTTTGGCGGTGATAGGCCACCAGCGAGCGCTCATCAGGGCCTCCGGCGCTGACCACGACCAGGCTGTCGAGGACCAGCGGCGAACAGCTGGTGCCCCACATATGGGCCTCAGCCCGGTTGTCGGCGAGGATGTCCCGCGCCCAGATCAGGGTCCCGCTGGCCAGATCCAGGCAATTGAGGATGCCAGTGGCGCCCAGGGTGAAAACACGGTCTCCAGCGATGGTGGGCGTAGCGCGCGGACCGACGCCGGCTATGGCGGTCTCGTAGCGAGTCGAGTCGGCGTGTTGCCAGAGCTTGCGGCCCGTTGCCAGGTCGTAGCAGACGACCTGCTCCTCGGGGCCGTGTTGCTCCTGGGTTACGGCCCGGCCGCCGACAATGGCAAAGGATGACCAGGCTGCGCCAACGGGGCGACGCCAGATTTCGCGCGGGGGGTACCTGGTCCAGTCGCGCTCGAGGTGGACGCCCTGGAGGCGGTTGTTGCGCTCGGGGCCGAGGAATTGCGGCCAATCGCGGGCGTTGAGCGCGGTGGCGTCCCCTCCTTCTGCGACGGCGGCTTCGCCCTCAGCACGCCAACGCCAATCGAGGACCGGTACGAAATCGCCGCTCATACCCTTAATGCGAATGAGTCCAATGCCAAGCGCAATGACGAGGACGGCACCGCCGAAATAGCGCAGACGCTGTCCCCAGGCCAGCCGCGACGCGAAGAGCAACCAGAGCAAAACAAAGAAAAACGCGAGAATGAAGGTGGCCATGGTGCGCATGACCTGTTGCTGGCGATGGGGGGCTTCGGGCAACCAGATCAACAGGAGCGCCAGGACGATGCCTCCTCCGAGTAAATGGAGAGGCCATAAGCGAGGGCCGGTCGAGGACATAGGTACTATACACCTCCGGTGACGGTCTCCGGGCGGACCCGATCGCCACTGGTGACCGGGCGTGCAATGGGGGCCGCAGCCCCGATGGGCTATTTCAACGGGCTGCTATGGCGTAGGCTTCGATTTCGACGACCAGATGCGGCTTGAGCAGCGCGGCAATGACAACCAGGGTCGAGGCCGGCAAAATCTCGCCAAACACTTCGCGGTGAGCGCGGGTGACGCCATCGGCGTGGGCCACATCCGTGATGTACACAACCGTCCGCACCACGTGTTCGAGGCTGGCGCCGGTCTCGTCGAGCGCCACGGCGATGATTCCCAATGCGCTCCTGGCCTGCTCGTAGGCATCGCCCCGGTCATGAGGCGGCTGGGCGCAGGTGCCGGCGACGTGAATGTGACGGTCCACACGTACGGAGCGCGAATAACCGAACTCCGCGCCAAATGGACTGCCGGTCGGTATGTTTCTGCGTTTCATGGTTCCCCTTTATCTATAGTTTTCTTCGACGGAGAAAAAGCAGCCATGAACCCCAATTCGAAAAGACAGCAACTCGGCAACGCGACGAAAACCTCTGAAACGGGGTGCAACGGTCGTCAAAAAAGACATCGTTTCAGTCTACGTCCAGTGACCTGGTGTATCCTGGTAATCAGCCGTTAAATCAGGTTTATCCACTTACATTTATTCGGTTTTACTTCCCCGAAGAATCACGAATCAAGGTGAATTACGCCCCGGGGTTCACGCCACGTCCAGGATATAGCGCGCCAGCGGCGAGAGCCGTTGTGCGGTTTCGGGCCGCAGGTACTGGCGCTGGTCCGTCTGCTGCGCGTGTTCGCGGGCAATAAAGGCGCAGTGCAGCGTCCGGCGAGGGGCATCCGTGCGATTTCGATATGAGCCGTGCCAGAGGCTGCCGTTGAATACGGCGACCGAACCGGCGCGTCCGGTCAGCTGTACCTGATCCGGGTGATCCGACATGGAATCGTATACGTGGTCGGCCATCCTGCCGGGTTTTCGGTGGCTGGCGGGGACGCAGCGGGTTGCCCCGTTGGCCTGCGTGAAATCGTCGAGCATCCACATGGAGTTGACGACGTGGTACGGCCCGCCGGGCGGGGTGGGCTGCCCCCAGTCCGTGTGCAGGCCCTGTAACCCGCTTCCGGGCAGCGGATCGTGACCGTTGAGCGAGTGGAGCTTGAACGGCCGCATCAGGACGTGAAAGACCGCCGACAGAAGCGTCGGCTGCAGGTAAACATCGTCGAAGACCGTTCCCTTGTTGACCAGGTCGGCGAGGCGTCGCACGCCCTCCATCCGGGCGACTTCGGCGCCGGCTTTGTCGCCCTCGCGTGCGAAGATATCGTCAAACGCGTGGCGCAGTTCGACAAGCCAGTCAGGCGCGATGACATCTTCCAGAATGAGAAAGCCGTTGGTGTCCAGGGCGCTGCATTGCGCGGGCGTCAGCGGCTGGGGGACGAACCCCCGTTGCAACATTTCGCTGTCCATTGCGGATGATCCTGAGTCAGATTCTTACAGTAACGCTTCATCGCAAGATGCGTGTATGTTAAATCATGCTGCTTGCATACGGTAAGGCGTTAAGATCCCCCCACCGCATCAGCCGTCGCCGGTCGTCGACCCTCGACAGGCTCAGGGACCGCATGCTCAGGGGACCGGCTCGGCTTCTGCGACTCCCCCTCAAGGGGGGAGTGATTGAACCGTCAAACGGGCTCGCCCGATAATTGCCACCTGTTTGGTTGCGGCTGAGCATAGCGAAGCCGCGTCAGGCTAAGAGTTCATTGTTTCGCGAAACGCAGATTCATTACCTTAGTCTGAATAATTCACAAAAAAGGTAGTTTCCTTACCCAAGTCATTGTATTATATTATGGTTACGCGAATAACCTGATAACAATGAACCGGGAGGAAACTACCGTGGCAGGTCAAGATAAACAACAAAGGATGTCTTTCGCAAGTGTTTCTGGCAAACGGGTAGAAGCCACCTTCGACGGGGGCATGCTGACCAGCGACACCGGGGCGATGCTGCTTCGAGAGGTGGAGTCCAAAATCGGCATTTTGGGTCGGATCGTTGCGGCGATAACAGATCGTCGGCATCCAAGTTACGTGGATCACCCGTCGGTGGACCTGCTGACTCAGCGTGTCTTTCAGGTGGCGTGTGGGTATGAGGATGCGAACGACTGCAATACGTTGCGTAGCGACCCCGGCTTCAAGGCGGCCTGCGATCGGTTGCCGGTCACCGGTGCCAACCTGGCCAGTCAACCCACGATGAGTCGGTTCGAGAACCGGATCACCAGAGGTGACTTATATCGGATCGCGACGGCCTTTGCCGATGCGTTTATCGCCTCGTATAAGCACCCTCCCGAGGCCATTCTGTTGGATATCGATGACACGGAAGACAAGGTGTATGGATCCCAGCAGTTGTCGTTATTCAATGCGTATTTCAAGGGCTATTGCTACCAACCCCTGCATATCTATGAAGGGCAAACCGGCAAGTTGATCACGACGGTCTTGCGTCCGGGCCGCCGACCCACGGGCAAAGAGATCGTGTCGATTCTAAAACGGGTGATCGCCTACCTGCGTCACGCATGGCCCGATGTCAAGATCCTGTTGCGTGGCGATTCACACTTTTCGTGTCCGGAAGTACACACGATGTGTGACGAAAACGATGTGTTTTTTATCCTCGGACAAGGCGGAAACGCGGTGCTGCTGCGGTTGGCACAGCCCTTGATGGACCAGGCCAAAGCGCTGTATGCCGATGGGGGAAAACCGGTGCGCCTGTATCGCTGTTGGGACTATCAGGCCGGCAGCTGGTCTTCCCCACGCCGCATCATCTGCAAGGCAGAAGTCACCCCGCAAGGTCACAATATCCGATTCGTGGTCACCAACCTGAACGGCGCACAACCGTCATTCATCTACAAAACCGCTTATTGTTCACGCGGCAGGATGGAAAACTTCATCAAGAATCACAAGACCTTTCTGCATTCCGATCGCACCTCTTGCCACACCTTCCACGCCAATCACTTCCGGCTCTTTCTCCACAGCGCCGCCTATGTGTTGGTGTACGCCCTGGCCCATATCGGGTTGCGCGGCACCACGTGGACGAACGCCCAGTTTAATACGCTGCAAAACCGCATCTTGAAAGTCGCCGGGCGCGTTTGTGAACTGAAAACCAAAATCACGTTCCATCTGCCAACGGCGTTTCCACTCAAACACCTCTATCGAACCATGCTCTACAATCTGGGAACCGCCATGCCATAACGTTTCCATCTGGACCAGGCCGCCTTCACGTCTTGATTGCTACCACCAAAAGCAATGGAGAAGTCTGTGCTCTTGGCAGTCACAGCAGGGTCATCCTGACGCCTACACGCGACCCTGCTACAAAAATATACCCTGAAATCGCTTGAAAACGCCAGTTCCGCACAGCCAGCTTTCTCCTGCGTTCTTAGACTCACTCGAAAGCTGCTTCTGCTGCACGAATCTGCAATCCCTGACGATTCATGAATAGGTCAGGTTAGGAAAAGTACACAATGTCGCGAAAAAGCAAGATCCTCAACGTTGGTGATACGGCCCCTTTATTTACCCTCCCCTCTCACCTGCAACGAGACGTGTCACTGGCATCGCATCGGGAAAAAGAGAACGTCGTTCTGACGTTTTTTCGGGGGACATGGTGACGGCGAAGCCGTCGTCAGTTGGCGACAGTGCAGGAATATTTGGACGCCTACGCCGAGCGTAACGCGACAATCATTGCTGTCGGTGCGGGGCAGCAGCTTTGCGAACTGCGCGAATACGCCGAACGCAACGGCATCACCTTTCCCCTTTTGGCGGACGGAGACTGGAGCGCCATCAGGAGCTACGGGGTACATCACTGGTTCGGCCTGGCGTTGCACAACTTTGCTTACTATATCGTCCGCCCCGCGACGTCGATATTCGGCAATCCCGGCCGTTCCGTACACGGGTGGACCGGCTTGGCGGATCACGGTCTGAGCAACAGCATTGCCCGACCGGCCA
Source organism: Candidatus Latescibacterota bacterium (assembly GCA_963662665.2). Classification (GTDB taxonomy): domain Bacteria; phylum Latescibacterota; class UBA2968; order UBA2968; genus JAAXHE01. The sequence goes on along the minus strand of CAXXJS010000008.1, from coordinate 51,935 downwards.
CGTTTATCATTGATAAACTCGGCATTATCAGATATACGTACATCGGATCGAGTCAGTTTGATCTACCCGAACAGAGTGAAATTCTCGACCACCTGGATTCGCTGACGTAGTGAGGTCTGAACTGGTATACTCGACGCCGCGGCCAGCGAAAATGTCCGCGATTGCAGTCGCATTAGGCTGAAACTTGCCGAGTTCCTTATACAACGGTGTCCGGAGCATCCCAGAACGACTCTTCACATCAATCAGCGATAACCCGCAACCGCCGATATTCCCAGCCCGGTTAGGGAGGCCAATATCCCCTGAGCTTCTTCATCACTTGCTCCTCCGTCTTTGGATTGTCAGGAGGTGTCCAGTAGGGATCATATTTTCTTCGACCAACAATCTTACCCAATACTGCCGGGATTTCGACCGGGAGCACTCCCCATTTATTCGCCCACTCGTAGGGCGTCAAGACATCGCAGCGCAACTCAGATGGACCGCCGCGTTTGGTTCTCATAGTATTCCGTATGTGGTTAACGAACTTTCTGTCGAGTGTCAAGAATGCGTCGATTTCGTTAACTTCGGCGGTTGCCAGGTGGAGGTAATCCCAGTCGTGACCCTTCCTAGGATTGAATATCTCTAGCAATTCAACCAACCGTGCATTCAACTCCGCGGCATCCAGGAACTTCTGAATCCGTTGCTTCAAATCTGGATTATCCGGTATATTTGGCAGTGGCTCCATAGATATCATCTTCTTGCGTCTGTCAATGCGCTTTTGGACACTTCCAAGTCTTGTAGGCCCACTACAAGTGGGGCAGGTCGTTGGATTAACTTGGTCAAAGTAGCGGTACTCCTCGCAGTTGCTACAGTACATCTCCCTTTGAAATAAAGTCGGACCAGCCGGCAGCTCAGAACAGAACGGATCGGAGTTGTCTAATACCTCCATCACTACATCCCTAAAGATGTCGTCGCAAACCGGATCTGGGTTCCATCGCTTTTTGCTTTCGATCCCGTAGGGAGAGTTCAATTCCCATGACGTGTAAAGTCCTATTCGTCCTTCCCTAGCCAGGGTTGCGATCCCAGGAAGATACTTTAGGTTTTCCGTGATACTGAAGCATGGATTTCTACTGTCCGAGACGTTTTTGTTATTACTTACTTCCTGAGTTCGCAGGATTGCCGAGTAGTTACCGCTCTCCGCGTCTTCATAGTCTTCCCAATACCCTACGAAACTCGTCAACTGGCGGTGATGATTAACAGAAGAGTCAATGAGAAGCGTCTGACGACCTTTGACCTTTAGCGTGGCGCGGGCTGGCGCGGCGCTTCGGTATTCAATGTACCGAGCCAAGTGAGGGCCGAACCATCTGGCAAACCGCCGCCGCGTTGGAAGACCCCTGAGCTGAGCCTGCCGGCAGACATCAGCTAAAGTATCAAGCGTTTTAGAAAGTTTTCGTCGAATCATGTGCTTTAACGTGTTGTCCATCAGCTTAATCGTATTATGCCGGCGGCCGTCGCACAAGTCTGTTGACTGGAATCCCGATCGGGCTAAACACATCGTCCCCTATGCAAATATAAGCAAATCGCGCTTGATGCTGACTAAAAGGACCGTGCATCCGCCATTCGGAGAGGCGCTGTTGCCTTGGATGGACGGGCGGTTTGCGGGGAACCTGATTGCACAAGGCTTGCCCGAAACTCGTATTCACATAGATCAGTTTAAACCTTGGCCCACACGGGAGGAGTTGTCAGAAATTGTAGATGAAAATCGAAAGAAAAGGTTACGAATGATTGAACTTAAGAAAGAGCTTGCGGAATATGGAATTTCAATTTAACTGCGGTTCAGGGTCTCATCCCTGGGCTGTGCTCGTTGAAAGCCCCGGCCGTGGTGTATTTAAAAACCCGGAGTGTTCTCACACTCCGGGTCCCCAACTTCTGGATGGAACAGGCGAAAACCCTTTCGGTATTGAAAAAATTACCGTATATTAATTACTTCAGGGTATTGACGATTGTTTCGATCAATTTCCAAACAGCCGTCAGCGTACTCGCCAGAACCGCAAGCGTCAACTTGCGGTTCTGGCTGTTTTGGTCGGCCATTGTATAGCCTCCTCGAATATAGGGAACTGAAAATTAGCGAGATCATTTAGTTTTCTCCTTCCTACGTGATTGGTTTCTACTCCGTATTAACGGCTCGTTGCCGCGTTCCTTCCAGCTTCATTTCCCACCTATTGCCGCATGACCTTACGGCACCACCCTGTGACACGTTTTAAATATATGGTAAGTGCTTCATACTCCGAGGTTTTTTATGCAATCATGTAATGTCCATCCCTTCGTGTCAGCTTGCCTTTACGTAATTCCCGGCTCAGCCAGTTTCGCAGTTGTCGGATCTCTACAGGTAGGTTATCCCCGTCGATGGCTCTATAAATTTCTTTAGGCGGCATTGGCTGACGTTTGAGTACTTCGTAGACCCGCTCTTGAAGCACCTCAAAAACTGAATTGTGCTTGGTGTAGAATAGATCGTCCTGCATATTGCTGAAAAGGAATTCCATTTCTTGCCGAAGTTTCACAAATTGCCTATGATCTTCGGCGACCTTCTCTAGGAACTCCGCGATTCTCAATAGTTCGGTATGCGCTTTTTTCAAGCCATCAGAAATAGGATCATTCATAGTGTCTTTTCCTCCTACGCTAAAGATAACGAAAAAGTCTTTTATATGCAAGAAAAAAATGATGAAAAAAGCGTTATTTAAAATCCATTTTAAAAAAACTCTATCCATCAGGCTGATATTTGCTGGATTCATCCCCCCACCGGACTGTAATACCAAACTATCCATCCCCTCCATCAATGAGCCCGCGCCCGTAGGCCGAAGGGCGGTTGGGATTAGTCCATAATTTAGCAGTCTCGCTAAACTTAAATGACATTTATATTAAAAGCCCCGGTAAAATTGCCTACCGGGGCTTTTCAATTCTCAACAAGGATTTGTGGGAGTGTTCGGGGATAGAGGGCCCGTAATGAGTTTGGCCGAACTCATTGAGTGCATGACCTTCTATGCCCTTGCTCGGGGGCACTCTCCCCTAATAGAATAGTATCTGAGTTGAGAACAAAGTCAAGATCTTTCCCTCAGTTTCGATGCTAAACTCTTGTCTTTAGAGTCTTACAGTAAGCCTTCAACGCAAGATGCGTAGATGTTTGATCATGCTGTTTGCATACGGTAAGGCGTTGAAGTCCCCCACCGCATCAGCCGTCGCCGGCCCTTCGACCCTTCGACAGGCTCAGGGCAACGCATGCTCAGGGATCGGATCGGCTTCTGCGACTCCCCCTCAAGGGGGGAGTGATTAAACCTTCAAACGGGCTCGCCCGATCATTGCCATCTGTTTGGTTGCGGCTGAGCACAGCTAAGCCGCGCTAGGGTTATAGATCCCATTGCGTTGGGGACACACCATTGTATTTCATCATCACCGGAGCCTCAGGACAGATGGCCTGAATGCTCTGCACAAGGAACGGCGCCGCCCATTGTCTTTACCGCGTCGCAATGTGCGTCTCTCGGCTTATTCGACTATTCGCCAAAGTCTGAAGGGAACAGCAGTCACCTGTGTGCTCTCCGATGAAACTACCGAGCGTTACCGCACGATGAAAGTTCATCCTTTAGGGACCCTTCTGGCTCCTTGCGTACGCTTTCAGCGAATTGCATATTACGGATGTCGGTGCTTTATTTTTGAGATAACTAATTCAATCCAACCAGGAGACATCTATGCTTTCGCAGGATCAGATGGCGCAATATGACCGGAACGGGTTCGTGCTGGTGTCCGGGTTGATTCCGGAAGCGACGATTGCCCAGGCGGAGGCAGCGATGTGGTCCGTCCTGGGGATGGACCGGGACGATCTTGCGTCCTGGTCTCCTTTACCGGACGATGCCGACGGCGTAACGACGGTGGCCAGCCAGGGGGTGATTGAACATTTCGGGCTCCAGGACCCCGCTTTGCTTGCTTGTTGTACACCCGCGTTTTGCGATGCGCAGAGCCAGCTTGTCCGGAAGAATGCAGAGGCGTTTCATTGTCAGAAACCACAGCCTCAGGCAGTGTGGACACGCAGTGTATTTCCGGTCTCCGGAGATTGGAATCACCACAGCGGGCATGCCGATGGCGTTCATCGACCCTTCAGCGTCTTTCCAGGGTCATTCCGGGTTTCGTCGCTGACCTATCTGGATACGGGTGTTGCACAGGGCGGCGGAACCACGGTCTGGCCGGGCTCGCATCGGACGCTCGGCGAGGCGGCGGTGAATGACCCCGACAGGTATCGCGTGCTGCCGGATTTAAAGAACCCGCAACAGAAGTTCAATCTTCGAGAACCGGTTGAGCTGAAGCCGTCCCGGGGCGACGTCCTGTTTTTTCATTACCTGCTCGTACACGCCGGGTCTCTCAATACAGGCAATAAACCGCGTTTCGCGCTCCGGTGGATGTGCACCTGCGACACCTGCCGCATCTGGGAAAAATACGGCAAGTGGAATATCTGGATGCCTTGATTCAGGTGCCCGGACCTCTCCCCCCGGCCCCTTAGAAGCGGTGAGACGTAAGACGGGAGATGATGTCACCGCATCTACAGGATATCGTTATGGCATGGCGAAGTCTATCATCGATATGGGCGGGACCTCTCCATAAGGCGGTGAGACGTGAGAGGGTAGACGGGAGAGATGGCCTGCCCCGTGCGGTTACATTTTTGCCGGAGGCATAAAAGGAAGAACCAATCAGGCAAAGACGTCATCTACCGTCCCCCCGCTCCCCGCTCCCCGCTTTCGGGTTTTTTATCTACCGTCTCCCCGCTTTTCCGCGACCTATCCCTCCGGCCATCGAGGTTCGCTTGGTACGTTAGTGGGAACGGCCCACCGATGGTGCCGCGAACGACCAGTTCGCGCTACGGGATCAAGCGACGTCGGGCTGCGCGTGCGCGCCTACCCCTTCTCCGCCATAAACGTTTCGTACAGCGCCAGCGGTTGCGTCATCGACGCGTCGATTTCGGTGACGGCGAACCGCACCTCCACGGTGCGTTCATCCCCAACGCGGAAGTCATCCCCAAACAAAGAAAGGTAAAGCGGGTTCTGGTCCTTGAACGGGTCCTTCATGTTCTCACTCTCGTACCCGCAGATCACCGCGTAACAGTCCCGGGGTCTGGACATCAGTACCCCGGCGACCCCCTCTTCCAGGTTGGCGCTTATAATCACCGGCAACTCGAAATAGCGTTGGGGATTCCATTGGTAGAGGCCCCAGATCCGGTCCCATCGCCCGTCGGTGGACCGCCTGGCCGCGTGCTGGTCCCTGGAGAAGACCAGTCCCGTTCCCACAAACACGTCGTTCACCTCCGGCGCGATCCAGCGCGCCTCGTCTGCCGGGATATCGAACGGGCTGCCCTGAACGTACACGTACGGCCGCAGCGACAGATCGAAGTAGTTCGACAGGAACACTTCATAAGCCGGATACGGCCAGTCGGACGCCACGGTAATCGACAGGTCCACCGCATTGGGTTCCACAACCTCGTACCTGGCTGTCATCTCCGCCTTGTGATCGTCCGTTGGCGCCCAGTGCACGTCGATTGCATTGCCTTCGGCCGTAATCGTGCGCTCGTTCTCGCGCGCCTGCCCCATGCAGTGATTCTGCGAAAACATGAAGAACAGATTCAGGAGGTCGTACTTCGGGTGTACAATCTGCGCACCCGTGGGTTTGTGTGTCAACTCCTTGATCCCATGCCGGTCTCCGTCCGGCTGAATGTGTCCCGCCATCTGCTCCGTTTCAAAGTGCCAGACGTTTTGTTCGGCATCGTGCCTCAGCGCCATCTCACAAACTCCTTTCAGAAGGGCGATCGCAGCTTGTTCGGGACCGCCCGGTCACCTGATCTCGAGACATCTGGAAAATCCGTACGGATGTACCGGAAGCAGGGGGCCGGGCATCGGCGGCGCGTCCCGGACAATCGTCTGTCTGGCGGGCGCCTCGTATCCGGCGATCCAGGCCTTTACCGTCAGTGCATCCAGATCGTCGCCCGTGATATCCACCGTTACCGAGGCCCATCCGCTGTCGTGAATGTTGAAAAGATAGTCGTCACGTTCCCTCGGTCCCACGGGGGGCAGGAACCTCGAAGAGCCGTGGCTGCTTCGGCCCTGCCGGTGGATGCGCTGGGTCATATACGCGTATCGCGCCGGCACGCCCTTGTACCGCGACCCGCCGGCGCGGACTTCCACGCCATCCAGCACTTCCTCCGGCCCGAGAAGGACAACCTGCAGTTCCGGTCGCTCGAACCGGTGCGGCACCGCGACGTACCACTGCATCCTGCGGGAACCGTCATTCAATTCGTCGCAGGTCGTCTCGGCGGAGAGACCGGGGATCTGCATATCCGGATGCACCGAGGGACCAACGTCTTCCGTAAGCCGCCGGTCCCCTGGAAACAGGTATTCACATCCCCCATCGCACAGCCGCGCCATGAACGGAACGCCGGGTATGGGAGAGACGTCCTCCTGTCCATCGGCGTAAATCTTCAGCAAGCGGACTTCATTCCCCAACAACCTCACCGACCCGTTCAGGTCCTCCCAGAACGGATGGACCTGTCGAACGGTTCCAGGCGCGTATCCCAATCCAAAGTCCTCTCCAGGATCCACAACCTGAGGTTCAATGGAAGGATTTCGGAGCAGGAGCCACGCGCTTCCGTCCGAAGGATGCAGGAAACCGTAAATCTTTCCGAAGGCCGGATTCCCCAGCACCATCCGCGTCTCCTTCGTGCCCAGTTCGTCCGCGTTGAAACGCATCCAGTCCATCATCGCCTGCAGTTGCTCCGCCCGGTTCGCCCTGAGGCTCTCGGGATTGATCGGCATCGGCATATAGGTGGTGCCGCGGCAGGCCGCCAGCACCAGGTTGTCCAACCACGTATGGTCCGGGTCTCCGAACGCATTCGTCAGTGCCTGCACGAATTCGTGATTATCATACGCATCGAAATAGATGGGCGTTTCCGCCCGGCGCATGATCTGATAATAAACCGTGTCCCGATGCGTCAGGGCCCGGTCGCGCTGGGTGCGAGCCGGCCAGGACGCGTATTCGCAGTCTCCGGAATGTATCAGCCAGGTGTGGTTCGCCAGGCACAGCCACCATGGGCTGGGCCACCATCCGTTCCGTGTCACCAGCCTGGGATTGACAGCCCGCAGCCGGCGGTCGATCCGGTTGAACGCGTTGATCGAGGCCTCGCGCATGTGATGGGGCGACGGGAAACGGTCCTGAAAATCCGGATGGGTGGCGCACTCGTTGTCCCAATCGATCTTCAGATGCACCGTCCCCACGTCCCTCACCAGCCGCTCCCAGCGCCGCGCCACGGCCTCTTCGAAGGACGGCTGCGCCATGACCACAAAGGTCCCGCTTCCGTAGGAGCCGGGTCCCTCGCCAACCCGCCATCCCTGTTCCTGAATCCAATCGGTGTCGAAACCCACCGGACCGTTGTGTGTCACCCACAACGCCAGCGAAAATCCCTTCTGTTTCAAGTCTTCCGCAAACGCGATGAGCCGCGAATCCTCCTCATCGTCGCCCTTGTGCCGGTAAATGGTCTTCCTGTCGAACCAGCCCGCGTCAAACGCCAGCGAATCCGGCTTCAGCCCGAGCTCCAATACCGCCTCGGCATACGCCTGGTTCATTTCGAACGAGTCGATATACTCCCGGTTGCCCAGATAACGTACAGACCATCCCACGGAAAGATGGAAAATCGGCTTCGACAGCCGGGGCAGGCGGATCTGCCACAGATAGTCCATAAACGCGTCCCGCACCGTGTTGTGACTCTCCGCTGCGCCGAAGACCGCGGTGTAGCTTTCAATGCGCCGTTCATCGTCCCACACCGGATGGTGGAAGAGCTCCAGCCGGTCTCCCGGTACCGCAAACCCCACAGGATGTTCCAGACCGGCGAACCAGTCACCCGCCCAAACCGGATACCCGCAACCCGGCACCGGCGGGGCGTATGAGTTCAGCCCGGTCTGTTCTTCCGCGTCGGGTCCGCCGCGGACGCCGTATCCGACCCTTCTGATTGGCCGTGGAGGCCTTTCCTGAATGTCCACCCAGAGTCTGTCCGGGGTCGGCGCGCTCGGACTGTCCGGCGCTTCGAGCGTCAACCGCTTCCTGAACCATGGATCTTCTCCTTCGATCCAATACCGTACGCGCACCCGGATGTCCGTTGCTTCATGCAGAAAGTCGAACACCACCTCGTCGGTACCGGCCTGCATGCCGGTCTGAACGAAACGGTCCGCGTGAATCTCCACTTCACCCAGCCGGAGCATGAATGCCGGAGAGTCAAACGTGTGGCGGAGACCCGATCGTCGATTTTCGACCTGGAGATTCCCGTCCTCCCACTTCAGGGAAAGGGCGCTATTTTGGAGTAAACACTGATCGTTCACGGATATGTCTCCCTCAAGTAATTACACTGAAATCGATAGCCGAAATACAACCAACGAGTCGTTTCGACAAGCTCAACGACCGCAGGCTCAAGACGCGAGTTCAGGGATCGGCTCGGGTTTCTGCGACTCCCCCTCAAGGGGGGAGTGATGCCATTGGACGCGTCGTAAACCTGCCCTCCATTCTGAGCATAGTCTGCGTAATCGTCGGTCTCAGTGCCCGTTTTGGTTCCGGCTGAGGGTAGCGGGTGCGCGCAAGGTGATTCATTATCCGATTCGTATCGTCTGTCCGGCGTCGATCGCCCGGTCCCTGGCGGCGTCTTCGCCGCTCGTGATCTCGATTGCCAGGCCATCGGTACCGGTGTTCGTCACAAAGATCCCGCCGTCCGGTGTTGAATCGATTCGTATATCCCCATCCACGCGCAGTGAATGCGTCTCCGCCAGCAAACAGGCGCTGCCGCTGTTGAGCGGCACGTCAACCCGTACGGTGTCTCCATTCGCAACAACCGTTGCGCCCAAATAGACCACGATTTTCTCACACCTGGTCCGTGTGAACGCACATACCCGGCGGTCGCTCGCGAAATTGGCGGCTGCGAGGTAGCCGTCGGTAACCAGGCAGGCGCTCTGTTCCGGCCCCGTCAGGACGTTGAGACGACAGGCGGGCGTGTATTCGTGGGGCTGTTCGGGTATCAGCAACGCCGTGAGATTTCCGGCTTCCTCGCCGGCCCGTACTGCCTGTCCGTTCGCCTGACGCGAGAGTGTGAGATCATCCGCGATGGCGCGATACGGCTTGTAATAGTGCCGATTGAGGTAAACTGCATCGCCCGTTCCCGAGAACACGATCCCCAGGCGGTCGTCGATATTCAGCCAATCCGGCCTGCCGATGCGATCCTCGATATCGTCCTCTTCGCGATCGCCGAGCCAGCCTTTGTAGTCGAAGGATCCGTCGGGGCGGTACAGGGTGCGGACGCCACGGCAGTTCGGCTCCAGTAACGGGAAGTGTTCGTTGGTGATCCGCAGGAACCCCTGGTCGAGGGAATCCAGCGACAGGTCTTCCAGGGCCGTGAACCGCTCGAAGGAAAGCGCCCGTCCGTCGGGCAGGCTGGCGAACAACACCTCCTGCCTCAATGACTCCTGGCACCGGTCCATGGACATCGCGGCGGCGAATCCGTCGTCATAGTCGGTCACCTTCACCTGTTTCAGTCGATGGCTGTCGGGTTTTCCCTTCACCGCCGGCCTGCCCAGCCAGCTATCCGAACAAGGCGCGATCGTATAGATCCCCTCCCGGGTCAGCGGCATCGCCATCACGGAGTTCCGCCAGGAAAACGAGGTTTGCCCCTTCGGGTGCCGGTGGTGGACGAAACCCGCGTGCGGGTACTCACGCACCCCGGCCAATCGCCGTTCGAGTTCATCTTCGGGCGTGGGCGCCGCACCGGGGCCGAACAACCGGTGAAACAGGTACTGGTGCGCGACCGCGCCGATGGTAACTTCACGCATGATCATCGGGTCCTGCTGGTCGTGCGCCTTCATGGAGAATTCCCTGTCGTACATCCGCCCGCCGTTTCCGTCCTGCCGTAGTTCCGCGTTCCGAAGCCCTCTGCGCAGCAGCGCGGCGGCGTCCGGGTCGTCAAAGAACACGGCAGCCGCGGAATGCGGTGTCTCGCTTCCCGTGGACGGCAGATAGTGCCAGTCCATCCCCTGCACGGCCTGCGCATATCCGGATCCGTCGGTCATCGCCTTGAGGTTCTCATACACCCTGCGGCGGTTCCAGAACACCTCCGGCGGCAGTTCCCGTCCCCACAGTTTCAATTGTGTTCCCGCCGAAGTGAGCGGCCGAACGCCGGACGAGGTGTAGTTCGGATGCACCATCCCGTGGTTTTCCGCCCAATAATCCGGCAGCGCCGTAAACGTCTTTCCGGCCAGAGACCCCGCCGTGGCGCCGTTCAACCTGCCGCGGTCCTTCGCATCCTGGGGTGTTGCACAGGTGGAGTACATCCAACGCCGGCAGGTTGCTTCCCATGCAGCCGCTTGTTCATGGCGTTCCAGAAACAGGAAGCACGACGTCAATCCGTTCGAGGTCCACGCGTTCTCTTCCATCTGCGTATCCACGTAAATGCCGCTCTTCGGCGCCATATTCCCGAACCTGCCGGCGTAGTCCGCGTGGACACGAGCCATCATCATCCAGGTCTCGTCGTCAATCCGGTCCCGCAGCAACAGGCAGACGCGCCCCAGCGCGGAGATCCCATGGCCGCACTGGCTTTCCTTGAAGAACCCCAATCCGCGTTCGCCCCACTTGGTTCCGCAGATCTCCGGCCGCCCGATTCCGACGCTGGGCCGCACGCAGTCCTCCGGACCGGAGTCGTGCGTGAAACACAGATACCGCAACCCCATAATCGCCATGCGCTGAAGGTCGCTCCGGGAGACGCCGACGCCTTTCTCGTCGTACTCGGGGGAGATGCTGGCCAGCGCGAATGTTTCCACGGGCGGCGTCGTCTCGTTTCCATACCAGTGACAACCGCCAAAGAAATGCCCGCAGTTCGGTCTGTCCGGCCATTCCTGAAAATACTCGATGCCCACGGGAATCCATTTCTCGATCATCCGCAGGTAGCGCCGGCTGAGTTCGTTCTCTTCCGCCGGGAGGAATGGCGCGCGCAATTCCGTTGTGTCTGACATTCTGACCATATCACAGTCTCCTCGGATCTTGATACGAAAACCAGCCATAAGGGATCAGCCCGCCCACCCATCCCGACCGGTGGGTAGACGGAAGAAGTGAGACGGGAGAGGATGTGAGTGCGCTATGGTTTTTCTTGTCGTTACGATAACGGCAAAGAAACAGGCACCGGTTTAGTGTAAACGCCGTTGTGTCAATATCAATACCATAGGCGCACACGATTCAATATGGCGTTCCGGCGCTATCTTTCCTTGCATGGCGCCGCATTAGATGGCAAGGTGTTTCATCTACCGGATCACGGCTCCCCGCTTTCAGGTTTTTCATCTACCGTCTACCGACTCCCGTCTCCCCGCCTTTGGCTGATCTCAGTCTTTCCCTTTGTGTCTCCGTGTGAGTCGAATTTCGGCAATCTATTTCCGGGGCAGAATAAGATGCCTCACGTCCATGATCTCGTATCGATTCTCTCCGGTCCAGGATCGCCGGGGGAAATAGACATGCCGGCTCGTCCCATCCGGGTTCATTTCAAATCCGGGATCGTCTGCCATTACGAGAACCGTCCGGCCATCTCTTCGGGTGACATCCGTCAGACGAAGGCCAAGCGTAAACCCCGCGCTGTCTTTGACCAAGACAGTCAAATCCCTTATCCAGTCTCTCTCAGGAACATTGCCGTCCACAGCCAATCCGTTTACGTCGGAACCGGTTTCCTTGCGCAAAACACCCAGGATCGCGCCCTCAAAGATGCCTTCTCCCGAAAGTTTCGCATTTCCCTTTTGCAGCAGGGACCCGCCCACCAGGGTCATCCTCTCCACGTCTCCGTCCCGCACACGCACGAACCCGATGCGGCCATCCAGCGTGATGCCTTCCACTGCCATCCGCTTGCCGTCCGTGTTATGCAACAAATAGTCCGTATACCCCTCTCCTGTAATTTTCAGCGCCAGACCGTCAGAATCATTGCCCAGTCGCTCCACCGAGCGCAAAAACGGCGTTTCGCCGAACGGTTCCAGCACATTCACGAATACGCTGGACAGGTCCTTTCCTTCCCGGCGATGGATCAACGCGGGCATCGTGTTGTCATCCAGCCTGCCCTCGCTCTCCTCCGCGCGCCGAACGGACGGCATGCTCCCGAAGAGCAGTTCCCCGTCAGGACCTGAAACCCCGTGAACGCGGACCCCGCCCTTCGGTTCGCCCTCGCTGGTGAAGACCACGCTCCATGGTGCGGAGATTTCCGCCCGGCGTACATCCCGTACGTACGCGTAGACGAAATTGTGGCCCTCCGCGTATCCAGGGACGGTTTCCCCGCTGGGTAACACGACCTTCACGTCTGGCGGCAGCAGCGTCTCACCGTATGGCGATCGATTCAGTTCCGTCTCAATCGTCCCGTCGTTATTCGCATCTCCCACCAGTACGAAGTCGTGCCGCGCTCCCCCGTCAACGCGAAATACGTCGACCACGTAAGCATCCCGATCCGAGACGCCGATCATGACCAGCAGGCGTCTGTAATCCCTGACGACCCCCGGATACGCTCTATTGCCCTGGGCGGACACCGCCTGGAACCCGCTGTCTCCCGGCACAAACAGCAGCAGGTTGCCGTCGGAGGGGTTGTTTTCATCGCCCCGCGCCTGGTCCTCCCCATTCACGACCACGGTGCTGTGGGACAGCGTGCTGGACGCCCACTGCCGCTGGTGGGTCCAGGTATAGCCGATATCGGACAGCCGCTCCTGCCCGCGTGCAAACAGGGTGATACTCAACAGGTCCGCGTGTGCATGTCCGTATGCTCCCGAAAAGTGGAGGTGCGCCTGCATCTGACCGGCACCGCTGCCCCGTCCCAGCCAGGCGTGTCCTGAGCCGCCAAGCAGATAAGGGCGGGAGCACTCGGTGCGCGCGCGATGCTCCCGTGCCCACGTATCGTGTACCGCAACAACGCGGCCACTCGGGTATCGCAGGAGATCCGGAATCCGCCTCGCCTTTTCGAAGAGCGGAAACCGGTCCGACAGATCCAGATTCTCGTAACGCGCTCCGCTCTCCGGATGAATATAACCCTTCGGATCGCTATACCCTTTCAGCAGGTCCATTACATCGGCCAGCCCTTGCACCGTCTGATTATGGTACGACACCGCCGCTTCCCGCCACATGCCATCCACGAAAAACTGTTTCCGGATCAGGTCGCCAATCCATTGTACCGCGTCGTGTACGTACGCCGGCTCGTTAAGGACCCTGCCCGCGGAAATCAGTCCTCGCAGGATCGCCGGGTCCATGTTGCTCAGGGTAATCGGATAGGACCGTACGAATCTGACACTGCCGTGAAACAGATCGTCTTCGATTCTCCGGCGCATTGCGTCGTCCACCTGACCGCTGCCGCGAACGAGATCGTAAGCGAAGACGAGGTTGGACGGGATATCCCCATACGCCCAGTAATCCCACTTTGCCGCCAGATACGGAGACACCGGAAACGGAAACGTGCTGTCTCCCTCAAAGATCACCTTCGGCCGGAACGGTGCGTCGTACCTGGCGCAATACCCGGGATAAACCTGGGCGAACCGGTCCAGAATCAATGCCGCCCGCCGGGCGAATGCCGGATTCCCCGTCAGATAATATAGCCGTCCGAGTTGATGGGCCGCGTCGGAGAAATACATCCGGGCCACGTACCATCCCTTGGCCCGGAAATAGTGCCTGTACTTCCTGTCCGGCTGGATGTGCGAGAGCGACCCGGGCAACTCTGCCGGCGGCGGAAACGGCGCCTCCCAGAATGGATACTCCTGGATCTCGCCCCGCGCATTGGTCACCCGCAGCACCCCGTTTTCGGGGTAAACCTCATTTGGAAACCGCATCTTGCAGAACAGACAGAAGACATGGTCGGGTTCCTCGATCGACCACGACAGCTGATTCTCCTCAGCGCCTCCCTCGCAATTCGGACAGTCCACAAACCGGAATCCGGACCGGTCCGGAATCAGCTGCGCCAGTTCGCCTTCGGACAGCGCCATCAGCGGCGCGAGGTTTTTCTTGAGTCCCGAAACGTGACTCCGTTCAACCTCAGGCGGAAACACGGGTTCGGCGTTCAGCCGTTCGGGTATCAGAAACAGTAGAATTGCCCGCGCCAACGCGATACAGATCAGCATCATCTCAAGGTCCGTCACACTGAGAACACCACGTCCTCGTCCAGTGGAAACACGGGCCGCCGAATCCGTTCATAGGGTAATGTCTCCAGCGCCAGGGTCGTGCAGCCGGGGCTGACAGCCATCAACGCCGCGCCGGCGATCTCACGCAACTCCGGCGCGAGATATCCGTGTTTCACAACCACGATCTCGTGTTCCGCGGGTTTCACGTCAGCCTCTTCAAAGGCCCGCAACTCCAGGAATGGCATGCGGTCGGCCGTCAGGACCACCTTGACGCCGCCCACCTGGAACACGACAATCCGCGGCGGATTCATCGAGACCACATGGCCGGTCACCTCGAGCGGCGATCCGTTCACCCTGTCGAGTTTGCCGCCCACCGTCAGACTCAACTCAGCGCCGATACCCGCTTGGATACATCTCGCCACGGCCTCTGCATCGGCGATCCCCGCGACAACCGCATCCCTGACGCCGGCTTCGAGCAGCGTTTTCAGGACGAGAGGGATATCGCCGGCCGCACCCGCGGTCACATTGTCGCCGGAATCGGAAATGAACACCGGATGCCGGGTCTCACGGACCGCGCGTCGAACGACGTCTTCCACGGGCAGCGTCACCACGTCCGGCGCGAATTCATCCCGCCGCCGCCAGATTTCCTTCGCCAGGCGTTCAGCGTGTTCCACGGCTGCCTTTCGATTCTCCGAAACCACAATGGCGGCCGCAGACGTAAAGGGCGAGTCCGTCCACGCGCACCCGATTATGATTGACGCGTCCATAACATGGGGTTGCGCTTCCACCGCCTGAAGCCCGGCGTACAGGGACCGGGCGGGCTCCACCCCCGTGGCCGCGTGTTCACCCGGAAGCAGCATGGGCAGCCTTACAATGGCGTTCGCCGGGCGGATATCTTCCTTCACGCAACGGACCAGATGCCCCATCGCCCGCACCTGCGTCTCCCGCCTGTCGATGTGAGGCGCTGTCCTCAGCGCCGTGAGCACATTGGTCTTCTCCACGACCTCGGGCGCAAGATTGGCGTGCAGGTCCAGACTGGCGACGACCGGAATCTTGTCACCGACGACTTCACGCACGCGGCAGACCAGGTCGCGTTCCCCGTCGCCCACGCCTTCCACCTCCATCGCACCGTGCAGATCCAGGTACACGCCGTCCACCGGGGATGCCTGGCGCAGACGTTCCACCAATTCGGCAGCCATTGTCTCGTAGGTGTCCCTGAGGACCAGCCCGTGCGGCTGCGCCTTTGAGACCAGCGTGGGCGCCCACTCGACGTTGGGGAATGCCTGCCAGGGTCCGTCGGCCAGTATTTCCTCCCCGCGCAGGACGTGAAAGTCCTCTCTTCCCGCGCGCAACGGGGAGAAGGTGTTCGTTTCATGCCTGATCCCGCAAATCGCCAGCCGCATTTCGCTATTTCCCATTCAATAATCCGTGACCACATACCATCGGTTAATTTGCCTGAGTCCTTCTCCAGATATCAGATGCGCGCCACCTGTGCCGCTTCCATCCGCAGGTCCCGTGCTTTCCCGTCCTTCAGAATATTCACCTCCACCGCGCGCCCCGCTTCATTGGTGATATACGCGTCGCCGCCGGGTACCGCCTCGATCAGAATATCCCCATCGCTCCGGACCTTCATGACTTCCTTCGCGTAAACGGCCTCGCCGCCTTCGATGGGCATCGCATACTCAACGCGCTTTGCCGAAACGCGCGTGGTGCTTCCAAAAACCGGTACCGGATTTTGGATTTCCGTCTCGAATGCGCATACTTTCCGGTGCGATCCGAAGTTACCGGCGCAAATGTAGCCGTCCACGAGCAAACATACGGTATCATCGGACGAATCGGCTGCCGTGAGAAATTGGGCAGGCGTTTCCTCGTGGGGCTGCTCGGGGCAGATCAGCATGTCGAGTGCGCCAACCTGCTCATCGGTCCGATATTCCTTCGCCCTTTCTTCCAGGCTGAGGAATAGATCGTCCGCGACCGCCCGGAAGCTGAATGGCGGGAAATAGTGACGGTTCAGGTAGCGGGTCCCGCCTGTCCCCTTGAAGACGATCCCCAACTGATCGTCCACGTTCAGCCACCCCGGATCGCGCAGGTCGAACACGACGTCGGCGTCGGGATCGTTGCCGGGAAACCCCGGAAACGCCTCCGCTCCGTTCGGATGGTAGAGCATGCGCTTTCCGTCGCACGCGCCGCCGACGAGGGGGAAGTTTTCGTTGATGATTCTGATGAATCCCTGATCGATCCTCGCTACGGCGCAATCTTCCAACGCATCGAGTCGTTCGTGGCACACCAACCTTCCGTCCGGAAGGGAGCAGCACAGCACGCGCTGGCGAATGGCGCCCTGGGCGCGGTGATTGACCATTAACGCTGCAAAGCCGTCGTCCTTCCGGTTCACCTCCATCACAAGCAAGTCGTGGCTTCCCGGACGGTCCTTCACCGTCACGTTGGCCAGCAGACTCCACCGGCTGGGCCCCACCGTATGCACGCCGTCGCGCGTGAACGGCAGCGCCATCACGTAATTTCGCCAGGACAGGGAATTCTGTCCTTTCATGTGTCGATGATGTACGAATCCGGAATGCGGGAACATGCGGACGCCGTTGAACTTGCTTGCGATCTCGGCGGCGGACGTGGGCGCCGGCGCTTCTCCATCCATGATCCGGTGCAGGAGATAAGGTTTGACGATCCCCTCAATCATCTCCGATTCTTTGATTTCCATCGGATCTTCCACCTCGTGGCATGTGGCCGCGATTTCGGGATCGATCAGCCGTCCTCCGCTACCTTCCTGTTTCTTTTCCCGCAGCGCCAGCGAGACCTCTTCGAAATATCCCGCATCCGGGTCCTTCAGAAACAGGTATGCCGATGCGTGCAGCACGTGCTGTTCCCCCAGATACAGGCGGTCCATCCCCTGTGTCGGCATCGCAGATCCGGTTTCGTCCGTGAGCAGCTTGATCGCATCGTAGACCCGCTGACGGTTCCAGTAGGCCTCAGGCGGTTCTGTCCGCCCGTACATCCGGTAAAGCAATCCCAGGCTGGCCACCGACTGGACCCCGGAGGCGGTGTATCCGGGGTGGACCATTCCGTGATTCTCGGCCATGTAGTCCGGCAGCGTGGTGAACGTCTTCCCTGTCAGGGTCGCGGCCGTCAATCCCGTTTCCAGCGCCCCCTCGTTGAACCGGTCCTGCGGGGCCGCGCATGCCGAAAACATCCATCGCCGTGCGCAGGTTTCCCAGGCTTCCGCCCGCTCGTGTCCGGACAGAAACAGATAGCATGCCGCCAGGCCGTGCGCCGTCCACGCGTTCTCTTCCATCTGCGTATCGGCGAATACCCCGCTTTTCGGCGCCATTTCTCCAAACCGCTGGAGATAGTCCAGGCAGATTTCCGCCAGCATCATCCGCGTTTCGTCGTCCACGTACGGCTGCAGCATCAGGGCGGCGGATGTCATATTCGCGACGGTCCCGCCGCACTGGCTTTCAGGGAAGAACCCCCGACCCCGTTCCCCCCACTTCGTGCCCCAGGACCTGGGCATGCCCAGCCCCGTGTTTGGCCGGAGGCATTCCCCGGGTCCCGTGTCGTGCGTAAAACAAAGGTATCGGATGGCCTTGACCACAACTTCCCGGAGGCTGTCGATCGAAAGTCCCGTTGTCGTCTCGTCGTACTCCGGCGAGGTGCCCACCGCGGCCAGGGCATGCAACGGGACCGCCGTCTCGATACCGTACCAATGGACCCCGCCGAAGAAATGCCCGCAACGGGGGCGCTCCCCCCAATCCTCGAAATAACTCAGCGCGGTTGGAAACCACTTCTGCGCCATCCGAAGGTATCGCCGGCTCATCGGCGTCTCGACGGCGGGTATGCACGCGCCATCCAGTCCGGTGATCATGTTGGCTGTGACCATATCCGACTTCCCCCAGAGTGCTCAACTCAACATTCGTTCGGCTCGCTTGAAACAGATTTCTTCCAGCGTTTCCTCATCCACCGGCAGGACCGCGCACTTCACCCGTGCGGCGGAAGGATAGGAGAACGGCGCGTGCGTGCCGAATACGAGGTGGCCCGCGCCGCCCTCGTCGATGAAGTTTGAAAGATCGCCCAACTGATTCACGTTTAGGCTCAATGAGTAGTGGACTTCCGCGAGGGACAGATCGAAGTACCAATCACGATCGCGGATCTCCCTGCGTTGCCACACGGGGGAACCCGTAATCCCCCGCGCATTCGGTATCACGATCGTCGCGCCGGAGACCGCGGCGATCAGATTGGCCACGCCATTGAGATCGGTCATCCGCCCGGGGTCCATCCAGTGCTTCTGTCTGACGTCCTCGATCCGATGCGGAATGAACACCGGAAGCCCCCGTTCCACGCATGCCGCCACGACCTTGCGGGCTTCGGGTCCATCAACGGCGAATTCGTGATACTGCGGGAACAGACGTGCGCCCTTCATGCCAAGGTCTTCGTGGCAGCGACGCAGATCGCCTTCCCAGTTCCGATCGGCCGCATTGATCGTCGCCAACGGAACCAATCGATCGGCAAACCCCTCCAGGTCCTCCGCCAGCCGTTCGTTGGCCGGCTGTACGCTGCGGTGCAATATCGCTTCGATCCGGGACACGGCAGCCTTGCCGATTCCGGCCCGATCCAGCCTTCGGATGAGTGTTTCGGGCGTATTGTCCCGCAATGCCCGAAAAGGCCACGAACCCAGCCATGCATTGAGATCGATGTATTTCATGCCGAAGCCTCCTTCCCGGTCCGGATTGGCGCCGCGCCCTGAGCGGCCAGGATTCGTTCCGCGTTGCCCCAGAAAATCATGTCCTTTTCTTCGTCATTAAGCGTTGCGTCGATGACCTTC
Organism: Candidatus Latescibacterota bacterium; assembly: GCA_963662665.2. Lineage (GTDB taxonomy): Bacteria > Latescibacterota > UBA2968 > UBA2968 > JAAXHE01. The sequence continues at coordinate 32,939 of CAXXJS010000008.1, read as the reverse complement.
CCCACGCTGCCGGTCATGGTGCCGTCCGTGCCGAACAGCACCCGGTCCGCGCCCATTTCCGCCACGGCGAGTTCAACCTGCCCGTCGTCCAGATTGCTCCCGCTGACGTCGCAGACCAGGTTGGGGGACGTATTCCGCATCGCGCGAATGGTGTTTTCCCAGTCCCCGCCGCCGCCGATGTGGGCGTGAATAACCATCGCCTCAGGATACCGCCGGTTCATCTCGGCAAAGTGTTGTCCGTTGGAAATCAGCGGCTGCGCGTCGAGGAATTCCCTGGCGGTGGGCAGGCCCGCGTGCTCCAGGAGCGGAACCTTGCGCTCGATGATGCGTTCGAGAACCGGATACACCGCCGGATCGTCGATGCGGTACTGGTTGTAGAGTTTCAGTCCGATCATTCCCACGTCCAGGCAACGTTCAATCTCGTCCACCGCGCGCTGAAAATGTCCCGGGATGACGAAACACAGCCCCCGGATATGGTCGGGAAACCGTTTCATGGCCCTCAGCACGGCATCGTTCTCCGCGCGTACTTCCTCAATACTGGCGAGCCGCCCGCCCGTAATGGGCGACGAACACCAGTACTCGGTGATGCCCAGCATGTCGCCCGTCGAGATCAGCCGCTCGGCGGACGTTGCCTCGTCCGCCTCGTTCCCCAGATTCCAGACGTGACAGTGCGCGTCGATCTTGGGCCGGCGGAGCCACCTTTCAATATCCAGACTCATTTATCATCCTCCGTAGGTTTGAACGCGAACACCAGAAGGCGGGGAGACGGGAGAGGGTAGCAATTACCTGCCTTGTGAGGTTTCTTCTCGTGCCGGAGGCAAGGAGGAACAAAATATCGGGCAAGGATTTCTTCTACCGTCTAACCTCTAACGTCTCACCGTGTTTTTGCGACCTCTCAGATGAAGCCATCAGCTATCAGCCAAGAACGAAAGGCAAGATCAAAGTCCAACCTCTCCTCCCAGCCCCGCAGACCTCTCCCCCCGGCCCCCTCTCCTGAAGGAAAGGGGGAGCAGAAAGGGCCCGCTTGTTAGCCGTGCGATTCTGGTGTGGAGTGGGCAGGGAGCTGACGGCTGACAGCTTATTATTCCCTGTCCCACGGAAATACGAACGTCGGCCGATTCGCATATCGTTTCGTGGTAACCAAAAGCCGGCTGCCGCTTCCGGGCGCCAGTTGTACCGTGAAGAACGGAAAGTCCATTGAATGGGTCTCGTCGTCGATCTGAACCGCGGTTACCTGGTGCTCGCCATAGGCCCCCGCCTGGACGATTACCGTCCGATGATCCACCGGATTCACGTTCACCAGCGAGACCGTGACCGTTTCGTCGGTCAATCCCTCCACGAGCGCCGCCACGTCCTCAGGAGTCCCCGCCCGACGCCGCGCGGGGTCGAAATACCGCAGGCGGCAATGCAGGGGCTCGCCGTATCGGGGCGTCAATCCGCCCAGCATCAATTGGGTCAGACAGCTGTTGATGGCCGGGTTGTACTTCAGTGTATCGTCCGACATCCGGGTATCGGGCGTACTGGTGTCACGACGCATGCCGCGCACCTTCTCACGGATCGAGGCAAATTCCCTACGAAGCACAGCGTCCGCAAATCCCTTGTTTTCTCCATCCAGAAACTTCAACCATGCGTTTTCCGGTACGTATTTCAAGTCCTCGCGATCCATCGACCAGTAGTAGACGTCCAGGGCGCCCTGACTGTAGGGCATTTCCTCGTACGCGTACCAGCCGTCGTCCCCAAACATGTGCGGGTACAGGGTTTTTCCATTTACGTCCCTCGAATTCGCATTCACCGCGTCTAGCATCCTGCGCCATACGTCCACGTATTTCTGTTCGCCCGTCAGCAACAGCGCGTTGCCGAAGCCCGCGACACCCCGGTACGTTGCGTTTCGGTTAGACAACGCACCCGTCTGAGGCACCACGACCGTGAAACCCCAGCCGTAGCACCCGCCGTACCATTTGCCATCGCATTCACCGCCAATGGCGCCGTCCAATCCGATATTGCTGGGGAGAATCCCGTTGTTCGCGTCGGCGCGCTCCGCCCAGGCATCCACGTACTCCACCAGCCAGTCCCGGTACTTATTCTCGCCAGCCACCATATAGGCGTTCAGACCCAGCGTGGTGGCCGCCAGATTGATGGGGTGGTCGCCAACCACGTCCGTATAATCCTCGAAATGCGCCAGCATCTCCTCGAAATTGCGCTCACCATGCGCCGGGTCGAACCGCCCCTCCACTTCAATCGGGTCTCCGGCCCAGTCCAGCGCCGTCGCCTTCCGGAGCAGGGGCCCGCGGCTGCCGTTAAACAGACTGCGGATAATCTTGTGCTCCGGATCGTAATTCTCCGCCTGCGGATCCTCATCCATGTAGAATCCCGCGTACCGGCGCGCGCGGTGCCGAAAGTTGATGTCGTACGGGTCCGACAATCCCTGCAGATTGAAGACGGCCAGGCTTTCGCCGTGGTGGAACCAATCCAGGCTTACCGGAAACTCTTTATAGATCATCCCGTCCCGGGCCAGCGGCACCTCCACGGTTTTTGCCTCCGTATATTGCAGAAGGTGCCCCTCCCACCCCAGCTTGTACATGTCAAGAATGCAATCCGGAGCGCCGACCGCGTGCAGAATCGGCCAGCCCGTCAGGTTCTCGATGGCGTCGTCCGGACCGTCGTTACCTCCCCACCGCGGCACACATTGGAGATATCCCCGCGAATCGAAGTAACGATCGAAGAATTCTTCGCACGCACGCGTCTGCGACCGGATTAGCGCTCTTTCGAGCAACGCCCATTCCGGGGGCGGCATGGGCGTCTCGATAGAAACGGTCAGTGCATTTGGATTTACCTTTGACATTGGAATTCCTTTCGATCAATAGACCGCCTGATCAGTCAAAATACTTCCGAAACACACCGAGTACCGCAACACCTGATGTCAATTATTCCCCATCCCTTAACGTCCCCTCTCCCTTGCCCTTATCGGAAAGCGGGGAGAGGGTCGAGGGGAGAAGACGTCCTCGCCGAATTGGTTCTTCCTTTATGCCACCGGCAAGAAATGAAACCACACGGGCACTCACATCATCTCCCGTCTCCCGTCCACCGTCTCCCCGCCTCTTGTGGTTGCCCGCTATTCGATTGCGTCTCTTCGTGGCTCCGTGTGCGCCTTCTTTCGCGCGCCGCTGATCGCTGCTTCTCATCAATTCGCCGTAAAATAGCCAATCAAAACATCGGATACAACGCAAAAGGGCGAGGCCCACAGGGTGTGCGCCAGAAAGAAAAACCTTGACGCGCAAATGCTGCTTGTCTATTTTGGGTCCGCCATGAATACACTGAACAACATTCCTGTCACGCCGCGGGAACCGAGCGATGTTCGTACGGGCTCCCGGTGTGCCCATACCGCCCATCGCCATACCCATCATGCGGGTACGGCGACTCGAAACACATTCTGCTCGGCGGTGGATTAGTACTGAATTTCAAGTGTTGCCAATGAACGCCCGCTGTCGAGAGACAGTGGGCTTTTTTAATGGATGCCCGTGAAGGACAGATTCGTAGATGCCGATAATGACGCAGGATTCGCTCATCCTTGAAAGGTATCTGAAAAATGGCACACAATGACGACGCATACGGACGGATGATGTGGGACCTTCATCGCGGCATACCCGCACAGGAAATCGTGGAACGCGACGACGGGTTTATTTCCGCCGGCAAATCAAGCGACTATTTCAAGCCCTTTCACGACTGGTCTGTTCACCAGCAGGAATCGATGGACTATGTGTCAGGGCGCGTACTCGATATCGGCTGCGGACCGGGCCGGCACGCCATCCACCTGCAGCAAAAGGGATTCGACGTCCTGGGGATCGATGCCTCGCCCCTGGCCGTCAAGGTTGCCCGCGAGCGCGGCCTGCAAAAAGCCAGCGTATTGAACGTCACGCAGATATCCTTCCGGCTCGGCAAGTTCGACACCCTGTTGATGATGGGCAACAATTTCGGTCTGTTCGCCAACTTGAAACGCGCCCGGTGGTTGTTGAGGAAAATGCGCAATATGACATCGTCGAGTGGTAGAATCATCGCCGAATCCCGGGATCCCTATACAACCGCGAGCAAGGCGCATCTGGACTATCACGAATCCAACCGGAGGCGCGGCAAGTTCTCCTGCCAGCTCAGATTCCGGATCCGGTACGAACGATATATCGACGCCTGGTTCGAATATCTCATGGTTTCCCGCAAGGAGATGGCACTCATTCTGGAAGACTCCGGATGGCGGATTTCCAGATTTATCCCCGAAACGGGAACCGTCTACGTCGCAATCATCGATAAAGCATGAATGACACCCAATCCCATGAAGGAAGGAACTCGCCATGTCCAATGATAACGTCCTCGAAGAAGGCGCGGAGATCCAACTCGACTACGAGAAGCTGAACAGGGTTGCGCAGACCGGCCATTCCGTCATCCCCGCGGCCGTACAGGACGTGGACAGCAAAGCCGTTCTCCTGATCGGTTACGTGAATAAACATGCGCTCGATCACGCGCTCGAACACCGCCTGGCAACTTTCTGGAGCACGTCGCGCAACGAACTGTGGATCAAAGGCGCGACGTCGGGAGATATGCTCGAATTAATCGACGTGCGCGTCAACTGCGAGCAGAACTCGCTGCTCTATCTGGTGCGCCTGAGAGGCGAGGGATCGTGCCACACGAAAGCCAACGATCGGGCGCGCTACGGCTGCTATTACCGCAGCATAGCCAACGGAAAGCTTGAATTCACGGATCCTGAAACCATCTCGGAGTAACCCATGAACTTCACGCTCGGTCTGCCCAACGGCAGCATGCAGGCTCCGCTGTGCGACTTGCTCTCACGAATCGGTCTGGACATCCGCCCAAGAGGACGCAACGGCCAGGTCTCCGTGGACGGGCTCGATCTTTTCAATCACACCGTCTATATGCGACCGCAGGACATTCCAACCGCCCTGTTGAAGAGACAGATTGACTGCGGCATCTGCGGACTGGACTGCGTGGTTGAATCCGAACTGGCACAGACAGGCGATTTCGACGCCCGCATCCAGCGCCTCCAGGAGTTGCGCTTAAGCCGTGACACCCGCGACCCGGCCCGCGTCGTTCTGTTCGGTCGTCCCGACAGTCCGCCACTGTCGCAAAATGCGACAGTTACAATCAGTTCGGAATATCCGGCGATCACACGCGACCGATATCCGAGTGCGGACATCGACTTCTCGCACGGCAGCACGGAAATCAAGGTGGCGATGAAGCTCTTCGACTACGGCGTGGGCGTCACGATAACGGGCGTCAGTCTGCGCGAAAACGGCCTGGAAATCGTCGACGAAATCATGGTATCACCCATCGTCGTTATTGCGCGCAGCCGAATTTCTGAATTCGTCGCCCTGGGAGACCTGTTGGCCGGTGCGCTCGAGGCCGAAAACCAGCACCTCATCAAGTTAAACGTGGACAACTGTCAGAAGAGCGCCGTCCTGGACGCGCTGCCCGCCCGCCGCGCGCCGACACTCAGTCCTCTGTCGGATTGCGCCAGCGCGATCGAAACCGTGGTGCCCAGGTCACAGACGGCAGGACTCCTGATACGCCTCAGAACCCTTGGCGCGACGGATATTGTGGTTCAGGATATCAACGCGATTGTGGGATAGCGCCGGCAGGCCGAACCGGCTGAACAGGGTGTCGCGGCAAGAGCGGGAGGGACAACAGGAAGGAGTGGACAGAAAAAGCGGAGAGGCAAGGACGGGACACGTGGGGAGTCATAAGAGTAGAGGCTACGCGGGCGGGAGAATCGCGCCACTCCAAAGCTGCTCGAGAAAATCCCGCCATGGCAGGATCAGTATCCCGTCCGCGGTCCGGCGCGGTGACGCGTCCCGTGAGACAACGAGATATCGGGCCATATTGAACTCTTCCTTGAATGCACGAATACCCTTCAGGTGTCTATCCTGGATCCTGGACGTCGACTTGACCTCCAGGGCGACGTCACCCAAGATAAAATCGACCTCGAAACCGGACGTTGTGCGCCAGTACGATACCGGGTAAAATGTGCCTGAATAGCTGGAATACGCTGACACTTCCATGTATATGAAATGTTCAAACGCGCGTCCGAATAACTCCGAACCCGGCTGGATCTGCCCTCGTCCGGTCAGGTGCGCCACGACACCGATGTCGAAGAAGTAGAATCGAGGCGCGCCGACGACGCGGCGCTTTGCACGCCTTCGAAACGTGGGCACGAAGCTCCCGATCAACGTGTCCTCCAGGATTTGGAAATACCCCTTCACAGTGGGCGCGCTCACGCCGCATTCCGCGGCGATCGTGTTGTAGTTGATCAACTCGCCGTTCGATAACGCGGCGACTTCGAGAAATCGGCTGAACGCCGGGATGTTTCGCGTCAGCGCTTCGGCTGCGATTTCTTCCCGAAGGTAGTCGCCAACATAGGCCTGAATCAACCGGCGTGGTCGTGCGCTCAGGTAATGCCGGGGCAACAGACCGGCGTTCAGCGCCTTTTCGTGGGAAAAATCCGGGATCTCGGCAGAAACCAACGGGTGCAACTGATAACGGACCGCGCGCCCCCCGAGCAGATTGCCTCCGCCACGTTTCAACTTCCTCGTGCTCGAACCACACAAAAGAAAACGCAACCCCTTATTTTCCGCGAGCCAGTGCACTTCATTCAGAAGTTCCGGAATCCTCTGGACTTCGTCTATCACAATGGGATCGACCTGCGATTCGCCATCCAATCCTGCAGCGAGACATTCCTCGCGAATCAGTTCGGGGCGATCGATCAGTGCGCGATACACGTCGGCCAGCAGGAGGTCGTAACGCCTTGCCCGGGGATACAACGTGCGGATGAGCGTACTCTTTCCGGTCTGTCGCGGACCCCATAGAAAGCACGTTTGTTGCCTGGTCAGATCTAAATGTAATATTCGATTATACATGTATATCTAAAATATACATTTCGATATTCAATATCAATTCGAATATTCGAAACCGTGCCTTACGCGGCCCCGCCGTTGCAAAGGGCGTGTGTTTTTCACGTAACCGTCGCGTAATCCGACGTTTCTGAATAGGGTGTCGATAGCACAGAGCAATCAAGGTTATACCTTGGTCGCCGTCCACGCAGCCTAGCGGATTTTCCGTCTCGCTGGACCTGGACGACGCTGCAGGCGACCAGTCCGTCTCCTCGCTCGACCTCCTTCCCGATCAGCCGTTTTCCATCCAGATCTTCGGCAAGAATATTCAGGGCGCCACCGGCATGTCCGCGCGCCTGGGTTTCGACGCATCCCAGGTCGTATACGAGGGCTTCGACGCCGGTGGGGCGCTGCCGAGCCCGCAGGCGATCTTCCAGCAGGACACCACGTCCCTTACCATCGGTGTCTCTTCGCTTTCCGGAACGGCAACGGTGAACGCGGGCCTTGTCGGTACCGTGCGTTTTGGCACGACGGCTGCCTTCTCGGACACGGAGGTGTGGCTGGTGGACGCTGAACTGACCCGGGACGGGCAGACCGAGACGATCTGGCCGGCTTTGGCTGTGGCGTTGCAGGTTGCCGCGCCCCCTTCTCGCGACTTCGACGGCAACGGTCTTGTTGGCTTTTCGGACTTCGTGGCCTTTGCCGGGGTGTTCGGGGCACGGCGTGGCGACGGCAAGTATGCGGCGGCGTATGATCTGAACAGCGACGGCGGCATCGGTTTCGACGATTTCGTGATCTTCGCCAGCAGTTTCGGCGAGGAGGCCAACCGCTCGCCGCTGTTTAGCGCCACCCCACCGGTGACGCGCACGGTGGAAGTGAATACGGCAGCCGGTGAGCCCGTCGGCGACCCGGTGTCGGCCACGGACGCCGACGGCGACTCGCTGACGTACCGCCTGCGTGGCGTGCACGCGGACAGTTTTTCGATTGCATCGGGCACTGGTCAGTTGCTGACGAAGGAGGGGATCGCCTACGATTACGAAGCCATGGACACCTACTCCGTGACCGTACGCGCCACCGACGGAGAAGGAGGCCGCGCCACCATCGTAGTTGGCATCGCGGTTACCGACGTGGACGAGCCCCCTTCCGCGGCGCCTGACTCGGTGGTGGTGGCCCCTCGCGATACGGCGTTGAGCGTAAGCTGGGTTGCGTCGGTCGACGAGGATGGCAAGCCGCCTGTGAGCGGGTACGAGGTGGGGCATAAGCAGGCAGAGGCCGAGACATGGCCGGAGGGGGTGCTGCTGGTGGAGGGCCGCACGGATACGAGCGTGACGATTACGGGTCTGACCAACGAGCAGGCGTATGATGTGCGCGTGCGTACGTTGAACGATGAGGGCGCGGGCCCGTGGTCCGATCCCATTTCCGGGGCGCCCACGGTGGGTCCGCGGCCGCTAGGCGTCGTCGGCGAACTGACGGTGGTCCGGGGCAGCGACGCGCGGGTTAACCTTGCCAGCCTGTTCACGCGTCCTGCGCTGGGGATGCTGACGTACGGGGCAACGTCGTCGGATGAAGCCATCGCTACGGTCACGGTGGCGGATACGCTGGCTGTGGTGCGCGGCGTTGTGGCGGGACCCGCCACCATCACCGCGACGGCCGGTGACGCGTACGGAAACAGCGCGCAAACGACTTTCGGCGTTGTCGTCACAAACCCACCACCCCCTCCCGGTACAGGCGGCCCCGGTGGTCCCGTGGGGCCCATCGGGCCGTTCATCCCGCCACCTCCGCCCCCGCCACCCCCGCCGCCCCAAAACAATCGTGCGCCCACGTTTGATGACGGGTCGAACACGTCGCGCACCGTGGCGGAGAACACGCCGGCGCGCCGGCCCATCCAGCATCCGGTTAACGCCACCGATCCGGACGGACACCGCGTGACGTACCATCTCAGTGGACCGGACTCCGCGAGCTTTTCCGTGGACACGGGCAGTGGGCAGTTGCGCACGTTGTCGGGTATCACGTACGACTTCGAGGATAACGACCGGTATTCCATTGATCTGCAAGCCGAGGACCCCTTCGGCGAATCGGCAACCATTGGCGTGACCATCCACGTGGCCGACGTGAATGAACCGCCGGCAATTCCTGCCGCACCGCAGGTCCAACCGGCCTCCACCACCAGCCTGACGGTCACGTGGGACGCGCCCGACAACACCGGTCCGGACATCACCGACTATGACGTGCAATACCGGCAGAGCGGCAACTTCATTCCCCATTCGCACGATGGGCTTGGGACGAGTGCGACGATCAGCGACCTTGACGTCAACACCCGCTACGAGGTGCAGGTGCGGGCAACCAACGACGAAGGAACATCACTATGGTCGCGCTCCGGCTTCGGGTCCACAAGTAGCAATCTCCCGCCGGTGTTCGACGAGGGCCGCAGCGCCACGCGTGAGGTGACAGAGAACTCGACCGGGACAACCGGCCTGGGCGCCCCGGTCAGTGCATCCGATCCGGAGAATACCACGGTGACGTACAGCCTCACCCGCGGCGACGTGGAGAGCTTTGATATCGACACCAACACCGGTCAGCTGCAGACCAGAACGGGCGTCGACTACGACTTCGAGACGAAGGACCGCTATTCGGTCACGGTGGAAGCCCAGGACGAGCAGGACGGACGCGCGACCATCACCGTGACCATAAATGTGATCGACGACGACACCGAGGAACCGGAGGCGCCCGGCAAGCCCACGGTCACGGCACAGACGTTGAACAGCCTGTCCATCCGATGGACGGCGCCTGCTAACACGGGCCCCATCGTCAACGACTACGACGTGCAGTACAGCGAGGACGGCGGCGCCTTCACCAACTGGCTGCATACCGGGCCCGGCACGACCACGACCGTCACCGGCCTGAGTGCCAACACGCGCTACCGTGTGCAGGTGCTGGCGCGGTCTCCCGAAGGAGAAAGCGGCTGGTCCGAGTCGGCAGACGCGCGGACCGTCGCCAACAGGGCGCCGACGTTCAACGAGGGCACGAGCACCACGCGCTCATTAGCTGAGAACACCACGGGCACACACGATATCGGCAATGCGTTCGCCGCCAGGGATACCGACGGGGGCACGCTCACCTACGACCTGGAAGGCACGGACCGGGCCGCCTTCGAACTCGACGGCAACCAATTGCAAACCCTGTCGGGACAGACCTATGACTTTGAGGCGAAGCCCCGCTATGACGTGATCGTGCGCGTCGAAGACGGTCAAGGCGGCAGCAACACCATTGCGGTCAGGATCAACCTGACGGACCAGCAGGAAAGACCCGGCACGCCGGACGCGCCGGACGTTACAGCGGCCTCATCCACCAGCCTGGAGGTGACGTGGGACGAGCCGGCAAACACCGGCCCGGACATCAACGACTACGACGTGCAGTATCGGGAAGGGGACAGCGGCGGCTTCAGTGCGTGGACGCACAACAGCGCCGAGCGCAGTGCAACCATCACGGGCCGCACCCCGGGCACGAGCTACCAGGTGCAGGTGCTGGCGCGCTTTCCGGAAGGCACGAGCGACTGGTCCGAATCGGGTTCGGGAAGCACCAACCCCAATCAGCTGCCGGTGTTCACCGACGGGGCCAGCGCCACGCGCACCCTGGCGGAGAACACCACCGGCGTGAAGGACGTCGGCGATCCCGTGGGCGCCACGGACGCGGAGATGACCACTCTGGCCTACGCGCTGGAAGGCACGCACGCGGACTCGTTCTCCATCGACACGCGTAGCGGGCAGCTCAAAACCAGATCGGGGAATACATACGACTACGAGGCCACGCCACGTTTCTCCGTAGACGTGAAGGCCACCGACGGCCACGGCGGCGAGGGCAGCATCCCCGTGTCCATCGACCTGACGGATCTGAACGAGGCGCCCGTGTTCGCCGGCGAGGCGACGCTGGCGGCGGCGGAGAACCAGTCCTTCGCCGGCAGTGTCAGTGCCGACGACCTGGACCAGGGCGATGCCATCACCGATTACACCATCACGGGCGGGGCGGACAGAAACCTGATCGAAATCAACAGCGGCGGCACGTTGTCCTTCAAGGATGACCCGGACTTCGAGGGTCCCGCCGACGCGGGAAGCAACAACAGCTACGCCGTCGAGGTCACCGTGACCGGCGGGGCGGGTGGGCGCGCGCTGACCGCAGCACAGACGATAACCGTGAACGTCACGGACGAGAACGAATCGCCCCGTTTCACAAGCGTCGATACGTTCACAGTTGCCGAAAACGTCCTGAGGGCAGGGCGGCTGGCCGCACAGGACGCGGACAGGGACGACGCCATCACGGCATATGCCGTCTCCGGTGGCGCGGACAGCGATGACTTCGAAATCAAAAACACGAGGGAACTGCACTTCAGGGATGCCCCTGACTTCGAACGGCCGGCGGACGCGGGGGGCGACAACGAATACATCGTCCAGGTGGAGGTGACGGGCGGGACGGACACCCGGGCGCTGACGGCGGCGCAGACTATCACCGTCACCATCGAAGACGACGTCGAACCGCCGGGCAAGCCCGACCCGCCCACCGTGAGCGACACCACGGAAAGCAGCCTCACCGTGCGCTGGGACGAGCCATCAAACACCGGTCCGGATATCACGAATTACTTCCTGCAATACCGCGACAGCGGGTCATACACCGTCTCTCCGGACAGCAGCGTGACGCGTTCCCGGGTTCTCGGCGCCCTCCGCGCGGGCAGGACGTACCAGTTCCAGGTGCAGGCCAAGAACGATGAAGGCAAGGGACCATGGTCCAATACGGGCAGCGGGACCACGCTCACCGCCCCCACGGTCTCCAGCGTTGCCTTTACCTCCACGCCGCCGTCGGGACAGAACAACACCTACAAGAAGGACGACGTCATCGACGTCACCGCGACGTTCAGCGAGGCCGTGACCGTCACCGGCACGCCGCAGGTCGACCTGACGATCGGTACCACCGTGCGCAAGGCCGACTACAAGAGCGGCACGACCACAACCCGGCTGCTCTTCCAGTACACGGTGGCGGACACCGACGAAGACACCAATGGCGCGACCATCAATGCCAACTGCCTCAAGCTCAACAGCGGCAGCATCGTCAGGAACAACTCCACGATCAATGCCGACCTGGCGCACGTGGCGCGCGCCAACCAGTCCGGCCACAAGGTCGATGGAATAGCCCCCACCCTCTCTGAAGCGGGCGTCAATGGCACCCGGCTGACACTGACCTACGAAGAGGTGCTCGACAGCGGTTCGAGACCTGCGAACGGCGACTTTGCCGTCAGCGTAGACAGCGAGGCGCGAAGCGTTACGGCGGTGGGGGTGAGCAGCACCGTGGTGACGCTCACCCTGGCCTCGGCCGTGAACACGGGCGAGACGGTGGCGCTGGCCTACACGCCGGGGACCAACCCGATCCGCGACCGGGCGCGTAATCCCGCCGGCGCTCTGAGCAACCTGTCGGTGACGAACCTCAGGAACGTCTGCAACCGCACCGTGCAGGTGCGCGACGCGATCGTGGATGAAGCAGGGGTCAGCGCGTGCGGCGACGTAACCGCTGACCATCTTGCCGCCATCACCCTCCTCAACCTGATTGACGAAAGCATCTCCACGCTGAAAGCCGGCGACTTCGCCGGGCTTGCGAGCCTGGAGAAACTCTATCTTTCAGACAACAGTATCAGCACGCTGCCGGCGAACATCTTCGCCGACCTGTCGGCGCTGGAAGAGCTCTACATCAAGTCGAACAACCTCTCCAACCTCAGAGCGAACACGTTCTCCGGCCTGACCGCGCTCTCATCTCTCGATCTCTCCTCTAGCTACCTTGGCGACTTCGACGCCGGTCTGTTTACCGGGCTGACGTCCCTGACCCATCTCAATCTGCTGAGCGCCCGCATAAACAACCTGCCGGCGAACGGCTTCTCCGCGCTGACGGCGCTGGACACCCTCATCCTTCAATACAACCTCCTGGGCGACCTCGCCGCCGACGAGTTCTCCGGGTTGTCGTCGCTCGAATACCTCGAACTCAAAAATACCCGAATCACCAGTTTTCCGGCGGACGTCTTCTCCAACTTGTCGGGGCTCAAAAGCCTCGACCTGGAGCATGCCCGGCTCACCAGCTTTCCGGCGACCGTGTTTTCCGGGTTGTCGAGCCTCGAACACCTCAGCCTCAGCCGCAACCAGATGAGCAGCGGCAGCCTGGACGCCGGCCTGTTCTCCGGGCTGACGGCGCTGATCCATCTCGAACTCTACAGCATGGGTCTCACCGCCATACCCGGCAACCTCTTCTCCGGGCTCACCGGCCTCGAGTTCCTCAGCCTGAGCTACAACAACGACCTCACCACACTGCCGGCAACCGTCTTTTCCGCACTGACGGAACTGAGAACGCTGAACATGAGGACCAACGACATCTCCACCCTGCCGGCGGACCTGCTTTCCGGGCTGACGGAACTGAGATCGCTGGACCTGAGGCAATGGGACCTGTCGTCACTGCCGGACAGCGCTTTCGAGGGGCTGACGGCGCTTTCCACGCTCCAGCTTCAGTGGAACCCGGTTGACCCCTTGCCGATTGCCGTGTCACTGGAAGCGTCCGGAACGGACCAGTTCGTTGCCAGGGCCCATACCGGCGCGCCCTTTGACATGGTCCTGCCGCTGCGGCTCTCCAACGGCGACATCGGCAGTGGCGCGACAAGCATCACCATCCCCCAGGGCAGTGTCGTGAGCGACGCCCTCTCTGTCTCCCGAACCTCCGGAACCAGCGCGGCGGTCACCATCGATATCGTGGCGCTGCCTTCCCTCCCGTCGGGCGATAACGGGTACGAGCTGGTGCGGTCCGATGACCTGCCGCTGGTCGTCATCGACGCCGAATCCGGCGTGGAGATCTATCCCACGGAACTGACCATGGCCGAGGACGACAGCGACACCTACACGGTGGTACTGACCATGCAGCCCACCGCCGACGTGACGGTCACGGTGACCGTGCCTTCGGACGCCGATGTCACCGCGAACCCGTCGCCGTTGACCTTCACCACCGACAACTGGGATGACCCACAGACCGTGACGGTGAGCTCCACCGCCGACACCGACACCGATGACGACGAGGTCACCCTCACCCACACCGTCAGCGGCGGCTATACGGGGGTGACCGCCGATGACGTGACGGTGAACGTCACCGAAACCACGGTCACCGCCAACAGTCCTCCGTCCATCTTCCACAATTCCCAGACCGTGGCGGAAAACTTCACAGGGACCATTTCCATAGTGGGGACGGATCCGGATGCCAGGGACTATATCACCGGGTACGAGCTTACCGGAGGCCGCGACCGGGCGCTGTTCGAGATCGCCACCCGGAGTGGACGGGGCGAGCTCACCTTCGTCGATGTACCCGACTTCGAACGTCCGGCAGGCACCAGCAACCGGAATGAGATCGTGGTCACCGTCACCAGCGGCATGGGCACCCGGCAACGGACCGGGCAGCAGCAGGTCGCCATCAATGTGAGAGACGTGGACGAGCCGCCCGGCCGCCCGCCCGCGCCCGGACTGAGTCTCTACAGAGGGTTTACCCCCTCCATCGCGGTGAGCCGGGGGGGGCGGGCGCCGCTGGCGAATACCGGACCGGACATCAGTGGCTGGGGAGTACAATACCGCGAAAAGGACAGCGGCGACGACTTCACCACGACCACGCACACGTCCGCCACCCTGGACGCGCGGATCGAGAATCTGACCAAGGGGGTTTCCTACGAGGTGCAGGTGCAGGCGAAGAACGACGAGGGGGACAGCGAGTGGTCACCCTCGGCGGAGATCGAGCTCCCCAACCAGCCTCCCGTCGCCGTCGGCACCTTCGACGACCTCACGCTGGCGGTGGGAGGCGCCGTCGAGATCGTGTCCACAGGCGGCGTCTTCGGCAGCCAGGACGGCGACCTGCTGACCTATTCGGCGTCGTCCGGGAATGCGACGGCCGCAGCCGTTCAGATGATCGGGACAAGCGTACTTGTGGATCCCGGGTCGGCCGGCAGCGCGACCATCACGGTGACGGCGAGCGATCCATACGGCGCATCCGACTCGGAGACGTTCGACGTCACGGTCCAGACACCGACCCTTTCGGCGCCCACTCTGACCATCACCGGCAACCTCTTCACGCTGGCCTTCACGGATGATTTCGCGGCCGAGGAAACCCGGGCCTACCATGTACGAATCCGCCAGAAAGCGAATCATGGGCCCTGGGCGACGGGGTGTCATGCCGAGACCAATGACGAGGATTCGCAGCAGTCGATTTCGGTGTCGCTGCAGGACGCGGTACCGGATTTCTTCGAGCCGGGCACCACCTATGAGGCGGACTACGGATACCTTGGGTCATCCTGCGGCGGCAGCCTGACGGGTTCGCGCTCCGCCACCGACGAGGTGACGACGTCCGGGACGGCCTCCTTCGATATCGACCTCGTCTTCGTCGGCAGCGTCTCGTCGACGAACCGATCCCATGCCGAGGACGCGGCCGAGCGCTGGGAGGAGATCATCACCGGCGATCTTCCCAACCAGCAGTTGTCCAGCAGGAACCGCGACTACCTGAACACGCTCTTTCCAGGGACGACCGCCCCCGAGGTTGTGGATGACATCGTGATCTACGTGAGAACCACCAGCCTGGACGTTGGGATCGCGGCGGCCACGTCCAGGTTGCATCGGAGCCCGTCCTCCCTGCCCTTCGCATCCGAGATCCAGCTCGGTACCCGCTTCGTGATCGATTACCTCGCCGTGCTGCACGAGATGGGCCACGCCCTGGGATTCGGAACCTATCCCTGGACGTATCTGGATCTGCTGAAGGACCCCTCCAGGGGACCATTCGGAACTCCCATCAATCCCTCTCCGGATACCTATTTCTCCGGCGCCAAGGCGATCACCGCCTTCGACGCGGCAGGCGGGTCGAGCTACACGGGCAACAAGGTCCCTGTGGAGAACAGTGGGCGGACTGGGGTCAGCCGGGACAGCCACTGGCGGCAATCCGTCATGCAGAGCGAGTTGATGACGCCGGGATTGTCCAGTTCCGCTCCACTCAGCGCGATCACCATCCAGGCGATGGCCGACCTGGGCTACACCGTGGACGTCACCCAGGCCGACACCTACATCCTGCCTGCCACTTCAAAGATTGCGATTGGACCAGAGGGGACGATTCCGCTCAATTGTGTGATCGAACATCCGGAGGCCGGAACCGACAAGTCCGAACCCATCATCCTGACTCTCCGCAGGATCACGGCGGGTGAATCACAGGAGTGAAAATCAGCCATGATTCGTTATTCTTCGCCGCTTTACGCTACCGCCGCCTCTTTGTTCACGACGATTCGAGGCAAAAGCTTGCGCCTCCGGATGTTTCCCATCCGGAGGCGCGATGTTTCGATCCTGCTGAATCGTCCATGATTCCGGAGGTCGGAAATCTCCGGTCCGAAACCGGTCAGTTTCGCTACGTGGCCCTATAAAACAGCCTGAGCGTGTTTTCGTCTCCGAATATGATGTCCAGAAGCGCCTGTATATCCGGGTCGATCTCAACCGAACTTCCGGACTGCCTGATCAGATTCAGGTATCGTTCCTTGTTCAGGACAAGCGTCAGGTCGTCGGCGTCCACAACGTACTGACACTGAATCGTAAACCCGTCCTCACCGACCATCGTCAGAACATCTCCCTGTAAGGACCATACGCCCTTCGTGCCGGATCTGTCTTCGTACGTTCTGTCGTCGTTAAACCGTACAGTCGACAGCCCGGTGTCGCGGAAACCGGCTTCCATCTCATTCCGGAATCCATCGACCATGCGTTGCGCGGCCGTTGAGTTCCAGCCTTGAGCCAGCAGGTAATCGCGCAGGTTTGCCGCTGCCGTGGAACCGAAATCGGTTCCACGGTACGTCCAGGCCCCAACCAGTTCGTGGACCGGCTCGGTGGGTTTTTCGTCCCCACAGGACAGCACGACGCCAACAAGAATAGCCAGTCCGAATACCGATAGCCGGCTCATCGGGACGCACTCCTTCTGTGTTGCAACTTCAGCTTCGCGCCAGCACTTGCCAGGCGTACGAAAAATTTCGCCCGCTATCTGGCCCGATAGAAGAGTCGTATTGAGTCCCCGTCGCCGAACAAAATATCGAGAAGCGTCTGTATATCCGGGTCTACCTCAACCGTACCCTCCGCCTGCCTGACGACGTTCAGGTACCGCTCCTTGTTCAGGATGAGCGTCAGGTTTGGGGCGTCCACAAAGTACTGGCATTGAATCGTAAACCCGTCTTCGCCGGCCATCGTGAGGACGTCGCCCTGAACCGACCAGACTCCCGAATTGCCGGAATTATCTTCGTAGGTTCGGTCCTGATTGAAACGCACGATCTCCAATCCCGTATCCCTGAAGCCGTTGTCCACCTCATTCCTGAATTCTGTGACCAGGCGCACCGCGGCCGTCAGGTCCAGGCCCTGATTCACCATGTAATTCTGCAGGTTTCTGGCTGCGGTGGCACTGAATTCGGATCCCTGGTAAGCCCAGGATCCAACCAGTTCGTGGACCGGCTCGGTGGGTTTGTCTTCACCGCACGCGATCACGAAACCAATCAACAATGCCAGGCCGAAAACCGATAGCCGGATCATCAGTGTATTCCCCAACTGTGTCGCAATCTCAGCTTCGCGCCCGAACTTGACCGGTGCGCGAAATTCCCGCCGGTTATCTGGCCCTATAGAAGAGTCTCAGCGAGTCGCCGTCGCCAAACAGGATATCGAGAAGCGCCAGTGTATCCGCGTCGAGTTCAACCGCACCTTCGGTCTGTCTGATGATGTTCAGGTACCGCTCCTTGGTCAGAATGAGCGTCAGGTCTTCGCCGTCTATAAAGTACTGACACTGAATGGTAAACCCGTCTTCCTCCACCATCGTAAGCACGTCGCCCTGAACCGACCAGACGCCCGAGTTGCCCGAATTGTCTTCGTAGGTCCGGTCCTCATTGAATCGCACGATTTCCAGGCCCGTCTCACGGAAGCCTCTATCCACCTCGATCCTGAATTCTGCGACGAACTGTTGCGCGGCCGTAAGGTCCACGCCCTGACTCAGCAGGTAATCCTGCAGGTTGTTCGCAGCCGTCGAACTGAAATCGGATCCCTGGTAGGTCCAGGAACCAACCAGTTCGTGAACCGGTTCCGTGGGTTTGTCTTCGCCACAAGACAGCACGAAACCAATCAGGACCGCCAGGCCGAAAGTCTGTGTCCGTCCCAAGAAAATCCTCCTGTGTGATTGTGTAACCGACGTTGCAAAGCGCCACGGATTTGCGCTTCGCCTGAGAAGAAGCGGCCGATTCGATTGAAACGATCAGAAAAGCGAGAAATCGATCTCCTTCGCCGTGATGAACTCCAGCAGCACCGGAACGCCTTCCTCCGTCTTCCTGATTCCACGCTCGATTGCCGGAACGATATCGTCGGGCGACTCCACGCGCTCTCCGTAGCCTCCGAATGCCTTCGCCATGTCCGCATAATGCCCTGAAATATCCGTGCTGCGGTATTTTTCCGTAGAGACGGGCATAATCGGAAGCTCAATGGCCATGCTGAAGTTGTTGAACAGCACCGACAGAATCGGTATCCGTTCCCGGACGGCCGTCTCGAAGTCCATCCCCGTAAAGCCGATGGCGGCATCGCCCCAGACGTTGATGCACAGCTTGTCCGGACAGGCCAGCTTGGCGCCCATCGCAAGGCCCAGCCCGTAACCGAGTTGGGTCGTCTTTCCCCAACCGATGTAGGAAAGCGGCGTATGGGACTCCCAGAACGGCGAAAGCTGGTCGCGCGGGCTGCCGGCGTCGTGGGTGATGATCGTATTCGGCACGTCCACGGTTTGCATCAGGTCCCGGATCACCCGATACGGTGATAGCGGCGCCTCGTTCAGCGTCAGTTTCGGCATCCACTGAGAGAGCCATTCGCGCTTTATGGATGCAATCTCGCTTGCCACCTGGTCCGCCCGGCCCCGGTCCTGTCCATCCAGGCGGCCACGGACTTCCTCCGCCAGCGCCTCGAGGGTGAGTTTCGCATCGCCCACCAGGGCGTGTTCGACTTCCACGTCCTTGTTGATATCCGCCGAATCCAGCGTGGCGTGAATCACGCGTTTGCCCTCGGGCATGGCCACCCCGAAATTGGTGCGCGAGAAACTGCATCCGATCCCGAAGATCAGGTCCGCCTCCTGCAGGAAATGGTGTACGGGTTTGGGGATGGACCTGCCGCCTGAACCCAATGAAAGTCTGTGGTTCTCCGGAAAGGCGCTCTTCCCGCCCAGGCTCGTTGTGACCGGCGCTTCGAGGAGTTCCGCGAGGTCCCGCAGGGCCTTCCAGGCTCCTGCGTAGTGTACGCCCTGCCCCGCATAGATTACGGGCCGTTGCGCGTCCAGCAACATTACGGCAGCCTTCTCGACGTCGCGCGGGTCCGGACCGGTCCTCAGCGAAGGGACAGGACGGTAGTTGAGAGGGCCGGCAATTTCCTCGTCGAATACATCGCCGGGAAACTCCACCAGAACCGGACGCGGGCGGCCGTTGCGCACCTGCGTGAATGCCCTCCGCATCACTTCGGGCACGGTTTCCGAAAGGATCACCTGCTCGGAAAGCTTGGTCACGTGCCGGTAATTCAGCGCCGAGTTGAAATTCGGCTGCACATTGGTCAGCTCTCTGGAATAACCCAGCGGCAGCACGAGTATCGGCGCCGAATCCCCGTATGCCTGTGCGACCCCGCCGAATGCGTTCTCGGCCCCGGGACCGCTCTGCATACAGAAGACGCCGATCTGCTTACCGGACGTCATGCGGCTCAGCGCGTCGGCCATGTGCAGGCCGATCCGTTCCTGGCGGACGAGAATGGGACGGATATCCACTTTCGCCGCCGCCTCGATAAGGGGATTCACAGGATAGGCGAACAGGTACTCCACGCCTTCGGCCTTCATTATATGGGCTACCGCATCAGCGACGTTCATAGGTTACTCCTCACTGTTACATCTATTGACGATAGAACCGGCACCGTTTTTTCATCTTCGTCCTCTTTCGCCAGGGATCGGGTAAAGGGAAGAAGGAAGAGGTGGTGGTGACCTTTCCATCTGTCACTTCTACAATCGGGCTCTCGCAACATTCAAAAGGAAAAGGATTGCTACGAAGAGCAAATAACCGGTCGTGTGCGGTGCGTTTTTTGCCTCAAACAAAACCCCCACACCACCTCCGGACGGTCGTGAGACTCTTGGGCAAGGAACCCCCATTGGTTTTCGTTTTTTGCTTCAAGCTGATGGCTGACGGCTGATAGCTCTATCCGAGGGGGCCGGGGGGAGAGGTCCCTCACGAGTACCGGCTCGTCCGGGATCAGACCCTATGGAATCTTCCCACGAAAAACATCCTGGCCGTCTTCCCATTCCCCTCCGACCGGACGCAGCTGGCCGCCGCCGGTAACGGACAGTTCGCGCCCGTCTTTTTCAGGGTCCGCATAGGTTGAAAACCAGTCCTCGAGCATGGCGCGCATCGCAAGGATCCGCGAGGATTGAGCACTATCGTTCACAAGACTCTCGCGTTCGCCCGGGTCGTTCACCAGGTCGTAGAGCTCGTTCGGCCCTTCCGGGTAGCGGTGAATATACTTCCATTCCTCCGTCCTGACCATTCTGGTGGGGCCGTATTCGTCGTAGACGATCACCGATTCCCGGCCGGAGTCTTCGCGGCCGAGCAGAGCGGGAAGAAAACTCCTGCCGGGCAGATTCCGTCCCTCGGGAAGCGGCAGACCCAGGTACTCCAGAAGCGTGGGCATGAAGTCATACGCGCTTACCATTGCGGGCTGCACGAGTCCTGCGGGGATTCGTCCCGGATGGCTCATCACGGCCGGCACCTTAATGGAATTCTCGTACATGTTCAGGGGGCGCGTGCCGTTCCCTTTGCCCCAGAAGCCGTGGTGCCCGCAACTGAACCCGTTATCGCTTACGAAGACAACCAGCGTCTCGTTCCGAATACCCTGCGACTCCAGCCTGTCCAGGATCCGTCCCACGTCCGCGTCCATCGCCGTCACCGCGGCGAAATATCCCTTCAACATTTCGCGGTTGCCCAGGCATTGGTCCGTCAATCCGATGGCCCATGGGTGTCGGGGTTCCTGAGGACATGACTCGAACGCGCAGTCGTCATAGGAATCCACGACGTCCTGCGGATGCCCGGTCCATGGACTGTGCGGTGCGGTATAGTGTACACTCAGGTAGAACGGGTCGTCGTCTTTCGCGTGACGATCAATGAATCCAAGCGCGTCGTCCGTAATCACGTTGGTCACGTATCCCGGCGCATCAATCAGTTCGCCGTTTCTCACCATCGGCGCATCGTTGTATCTGCCGCCGCCTCTCTGGTGCACGAACCAGTGCCCGAATCCATGTTGAGAAATCTGGCTGTTGCCAAGGTGCCATTTGCCGCTGATCCCGCAGTTCCATCCGTGTTCCGCCAGCACGTCGGTGTACGCCACCTCTCCCTTCAGATAGGAAGCCGCATCAGGCCCTGTGTTTCCACCCCTGATCCAATCGTGAACGCCGTGCTGTGAGGAGATGCGTCCCGTCAGAAAGGTCGCGCGGCTGGGGGAACAGACCGGCGTTGCCACGAAGAAATTATCAAACCGCACGCCGGCATTCGCGATCCGGTCGATGTTGGGGGTACGGATCTCGGGATTGCCGTAGCACCCCGCCGCCCAGACGCCCTGGTCGTCCGTCAGAATGAACACGACATTCGGTCTGTCTGAAGCCACAAATCTCTCACTCTCAATGAAAAAATACGACCTCGCCCGCTTTCTCTCCCGTACAAGGTTAAGAATCGCACGCGCGTGACGGTCGCCTCGGCACAGCGGGAGCCGCAATCTAATGCCGGCGTCCGAAAAAATCAACGCGAATGCCCTGCGACCCCCGCGTCGTTTGTCCTTGCCTTCTCCGGGTTCCGGACGATATTCTACGAAAGGCGGTTAGACGGAAGAGGTGAGCCGGTAGATGACATCTTTGCCCGATTGGTTCGTCCCTGATGCCACTGGCAAGAAATGAAACCGCACGAGGCAGGCAATAAAACCGGTGAGACGGAAGAGAATGACTTTCTCCGCAGTGTTTCCACACAACCCGTGCCTGTTATTTTACCGTTATTGTAACGACAAGAAAAACTATCGGGCACTCAAATCATCTCACGTCTCCCGTCTCCCCCGGGGTTGAGGGGTTGCGGGGAGAAACGCCCGAAGAACTGTGCGACAATTCTGTGCCGGGAAACAAGAGCGAATGCGTAAGTCGGAGGAAAGACATTGGATATCACCTGTCTTGACCATTGCATGACGGACGAACAACGGGACCACTTCGATCAGCAAGGCTTCCTGATTGTTGAAAATGCGCTCGACCAGGGCCAACTGGAACGGCTGCTGGACGCCGGTGACCGCGTCGATGCGCGTGAGCGCGAAAAACAGGGGCTCGGACCCGGTCAGATGGTGAATAAATTCCGAACCATTGTTGAAGACGACGCGTTCCTTGAATTGCTGGACCTGCCGCGTACCTTTCCGCTTATCTGGGACATCTTGGGCTGGAACGTCCAGCACTATATTTCGCACCTGATCTACTACCCGCAGGAGCCGCGCGAAAAAGCAGATACGAAGACCGGCGGATGGCACCAGGACGGCGGCCGCCCCGTACCGGAAATGGAGCGTCCGCATCCCCGGCTGTCGCTGAAGGTTGCATTCTGGCTGTCCGACACACGAGAGCCCGACCGGGGCGGAATTCGCATCGTTCCGGGCAGCCACAAACGCGACGTCCCCCCGGAACGCTGGCCTGAGGGCGGAAACGGGTCGCCCGGAGCGTCGGGGATCGAAGATGAGATGCAGGTCCGGGTAAAGGCCGGAACGGCGGTCCTCTTCGACAGGCGTTTATGGCATTCGCGGGGTCTGAATACGTCCGATACAACGCGCAAGGTGTTGTTTCTGGGTTACAGCTATCGGTGGCTCAGGGGATTGGACTACAACCTGATACCAGACGAAATTCTCGAGAAATGCGATCCGATTCGACGCCAGCTTCTGGGTGACGGGGTGGATGTGAAGGGATGGTGGCAACCGACGGATGCCGATGTACCGCTCAAGGGATGGCTACTGAAGCACAAGGGCGAGTCCTACGTGGAAAGGATTGGACAGAAGCAATGGGAACGGGAGCGATGGTCGGTTGTGTCCTGATTCCCGTACCGAATTTCAGGGAGGAAGAATTATGGACCGCGAATCAATGAGCAACGAGGAAAACTACTGCTTCGACGTTGCCGGTTACCTGATTGTCAGGGGCGTCCTGGGCAGAGGCGAGATTGCAGCGCTGAATTCGGCGATCGATACCGGCGGGGGATCGCAGGGCATATTGGGGTTGCCTCACCCGCTGCGCGAACCCTTTCGTGACCTTCTGGTCCATCCGCACCTCGTTTGGTACCTGAATCAGATTGTCGGGCAGGGGTTCCGTCTGGAGACCGAACCGGAGCTTCTCTGCGACGACGCGACCGAACCCGATGCGCCCCTTGAGGGTGGCAACGAACCGCGCGACCCGACCCGGGCCTACTACTACCAGAACGGACGTCGCTTCAGCGAGACGGTCCGGGCCGTGTGGGCGCTGGCGGACGTGGAGGCGGGCGCAGGCGGTTTCGTCATTGTGCCGTGCTCTCACAAATCAAACGTAGAGACCCCTGAGGACGTACTAACCGGCAGGGACGATATTGGGCTCACGCTTCAGCTCGCGCTCAAGGCTGGCGACCTTCTCCTGGTTGCCGGCGCGGTGTTGCAGGGCACCAGACCATGGAGGGGGGCCGGCCCGCACCGCCTGCTTTCGTACGAGTTCGCAGGCCGGGGTGTGATCCGAACGCCCGGAACCGGTCCCGCGGCGGGAGAAGATCCCACGCCCGAATGGATGTCCGCCATTACAGCCGAACAGAGGGCCTCGCTCCATCAACCCGGCTACCGGACCACCACGCCGCCGCCCACGATCCTCACGGACGGAGAGTCGGTGCGCGTCGACGAATCGCGGGACCTCTACCATCCGTCCGTCTACGTCAGGAATCCGGACTCCGGCATCGACGAGAAGGAGTTCTATTTCTGGGACCTCTGCGGGCACCTCGTCCTGCGGAACGTGATGGACGAAGGCTGGCTTGAACAGGCCAACGAAGCCGTCGATCGATACGAAGACCGGATCGAAGTGGGACGGGAACTCTCCGGCGGATCCAGGGCGCTCGCCGGGACAGGTCGGCCGCTGCTTTCGGGCCTGCTGCAACTTCCGGAACCCTACTGCGACCCCTTCCGGCGCATGGTCGCCCACCCTGTCGTGGAGCACCGTCTCAACTGGATGGGCGCGAGCGGCGGCCGGATGGGCGGCGCGACGGCCTTCTGTTCCGTGAAGGGCGGCTCGGGCCACTCGTTGCACGATGCCAACGAACCCCTGAACCCCGGCCGTGGTTATATCTACCAGAACGGCCGCAGCTATTGCGAGGCCGTGACGGTGAGCTGGCAATTGCGGGACGTACCCGCGGGCCAGGGCGGGTTCGCCTGCGTGCCCGGCAGTCATAAAGCCCAGTACCGTATGCCCCCGGGCGTGCGGTCGTGCGATGACCACATGGGCCTGGTCGTCCAGCCCGAAATGAAGGCCGGCGACGTGCTCTTTTTTATGGATGGGGGCCAGACGCACGGCGCGCTTGCGTGGAAGAACGAGATTGCGCGCCGTGCCGTCCTGATCAAATATTCCTCCCGCAACTTCAACCGCAGCGGCGGCGAGATGGCGCACCCCGAGAACCGATGGGGCGATCTGGTGGAGGAGATGACCGACGCCCAGTTGGCCGTTATGCGCGGGCCGGACCGGGACGTCTTCAATCAGAACGTCCCTCGCCTGGAAGTCAGCGACGGGCAGGTTTCCGTATCCTACGAGCGCGGCGGCGCACTTTACAGCAGCGAAGCGCCCACCGGCCCGGTGACCCCGAAAGGCAGCAGCGCAACCGGGCAGCGTAAAGGGAAATAACGCCCTGCCGCTAACCTTGACCTGTGTGAAGCGTCTTACCGGCGGACCCACCATCCACGGTGATGAAGTCCCATCTGTCGGGAAGGGCCTGAGATAATGTCAACAGGTATCACCACCATATTCTTCGACGGCTACGAAACGCTATTCGCGGGCGCCATGGACAAACTGCACGCCCTGTGCGGCCGCATTGTCCGGGAGCAGGAACTCGACATGTCCGCGATGGATTTCTTCAATACCTGGGACCTGTCATTTTTTCCGCTTCTCTGGGGCGAGACGTTCTACACCATGCGTCAGGCGCATCTCATCAGCCTCGAACGGACGTTTGAGAAACTCGGGAGACGCGTTTCCTTCGAACACTACGTCCACGGCCTGTTCGATGTTTTCGCCGATGCGCCTCTATACGAGGATGTCAAGCCCGCGCTGGCCGGACTCGAGTCCTATCGGACCGGCGTGATATCCAATGCGGATGAGGACCATTTGAGTATCGCGCTCAGAAAAAACAACCTGTCGTTTCGCGTGGTTGTCAGTTCGGAGTCCGCACGCGCCTACAAGCCGGCGCCGGGAATCTTTCACGAAGCCCTGCGCCTGATCGGCAGCCGCCCGGAAGAAACCCTCTACGTGGGCGATTCCCAGGACGACGACATCGTGGGCGCCCGGCGGGCGGGCATGAGGATTGCCTGGCTGAACCGCAAAGGCGAGGCGCTCAAGCCGGACATTCCGCAACCGGACTACGAGATATCCAGCCTTCAGGAGGTCGTTGGACTGGCGTCGTAGATCAGGTCATCCCGAGCGGATTTCCGGACTTTTCGTGTGCCGTCCCAACTTTTAAACAAAAAACAGCCTGCGTCGCATCTCCAGAGGAGGCGCATCGCAGGCTGACGGGCATTTGCTCGGACTGCCGCTATTTGTTCGGTTGCGGGGTGTACCTCAGATACGGCTTTACAGTCGTAAATCCCTTCGGAAATTTCCCGGTTGCCTCTTCGTCGGTAACTGCGGGAACAATGATGCAATCCTCGCCATCCTCCCAGTTCGCGGGCGTTGCCACCTGGTGGTAGGCCGTGAGTTGCAGCGAATCGATTACCCGCAGGATCTCGGCGAAATTCCGCCCGGTCGAAGCCGGATAGGTCAACGTCAGTTTGACCTTCTTGTCCGGCCCGATCACGAATACGGACCGTACCGTGGCCTTGTCGTCTTCGTTCGGATGAATCATGTCGTACATGCTGGCCACGATCTTGTCCGGATCTGCAATCAGCGGGAAGTTCACGGTGGTATTCTGGGTCTCGTTAATGTCGCTCACCCAGCCGTTATGGGAATCCAGCGGGTCCACGCTCACCCCGATCACCTTAACGTCTCGCTTTGCAAACTCGGCTTTCAGCTTGGCAACGACGCCTAGTTCTGTGGTACAGACCGGCGTAAAATCGGCGGGGTGCGAAAACAGGATGCCCCATCCGTCTCCCAGCCATTCGTGAAAACGGACCGTACCCTCTGTCGTTTGCGCGGTAAAATCGGGTGCGTCGTCACCCAATCGCAATGGCATTGCAGCCCTCCTTTTTCTTGAGTTCCTTCGGCAGGTTTCGGTATTCAGCGGATTCTACGGTACATCAATCCCCGTTTGTCGGGTACCGCAACCGGATCTCGGGCAGCATGACAAAAAAGCGAACTGAAATGTCAATGTCAAGCGATTTATTCGAAAATTGGCGCATCTCATACGCCCTGGTGCGCGGACGAAGCCATAGTCCGGCATAGTCGGAGTGACCGCGATGCAATCCCAGTCGCGCCTGGTTGTCATCGGCGCCGGTATCGTTGGCTGCAGCACCGTCTATTATCTCACACGCCTGGGATGGAAAGACATTGTGGTCCTGGATCAGGGGCCGCTGTTCGATACCGGCGGGTCGACGTCCCATGCTCCGGGACTGGTTTTCCAGACCAACTTCTCGAAGACGATGACCGACCTGGCGAAGGACACGGTCGAGCTGTACAATACGCTGAACCTGGATGGTCGGCCCTGTTTCCACCCGGTGGGCAGTCTCGAGGTTGCGTACACCCCCGAACGTCTGGAAGACCTGAAGCGCAAACTCGGCGCCGCCAGGTCATGGAACCTGGAAGCCCACCTCATTTCGCCCGAAGAGGCCAGGTCCAGGCTGCCCCTCCTGGATGCCGGCCGAATCCATGGCGCGTACTACGTCCCTTCAGACGGCATCGCCAAAGCCGTACGCGCCTGCGAAGCGATGGCGCGCGCATCGGAACCCGGCGCGGGCTTTCACGGTGGAACCACAGTCACCGGAATCGAGGTCGTCAATGGCAGAGTCAGGGGTGTCAACACCGACCGGGGCCGCATTGCCTCGGACCAGGTGTTGATCTGCGCGGGAATCTGGGGGCCGCGCATCGGCCGCATGGTGGGCGTTTCCATCCCGCTCACCCCCGTACAACACCTCTACGCCCTGACAGGACCGCTGCCGGAACTGGCGGGCGAGACCCGTGAGGTCGTCCATCCCATCCTGCGGCACCAGGATTCCGCCATGTATTTCCGGCAGCAGGCAGACAGGTACGGCATCGGCTCCTACAACCACGAACCGCTTCTGGTGCGTCCGGACGACCTGGTCAGCCCGGACAAAGCAAAGCTCTCGCCCTCAATCATGGAATTCACGCCTGAACACTTCTCGGCGGCGCGAGAAGCGGCGGACGAACTCCTGCCCGCCCTGAGACGCGCGGGTCTCGACTACAGGATCAACGGCCTGTTCTCCTTCACACCTGACGGGCTGCCCCTTCTCGGGGAGTCCGTGGACGTTCGCGGGCTCTGGGTTGCCGAAGCGGTGTGGATCACGCACGGCGGCGGCGTTGGGCAGGTCGTGGCGGAATGGATGGACTCCCGCGCGCCGCAAATCGACCTCCGGGACGCCGATGTCAACCGCTTCGGGCCGCACGTCTACACCCCGGAATATGTCGATGCCCGGGGCGCGCAACAGTACCGCGAAGTCTACGATATCATCCATCCGCTTGAACAGATGGATCATCCGCGTGACCTGCGCGTCAGCCCTTTTCATCCGCGTCTGAATGAACTGGATGCCGTATTCTTTGAAGGCGCGGGCTGGGAACGCCCGCAATGGTTCGAAGCCAACGGCGCTTTGCTGGACGAAGTGGAAGACCTGCCATCGCGAAGCGGCTGGGAGGCGCGGTACTGGTCTCCCGTTCAGGGCGTGGAACACAGGGCCACGCGGCAGCGCGCGGGGTTGTGCGATATCACGCCGTTCACGAAAATCGAAGTTGCAGGCGAAGGCGCGCTGGATTTTCTGGAACGAATCGCCGCCAACAGGATCGACCGCCCCGTGGGCGCGGTTGTCTACACCGCTCTGCTGAATTCAAGAGGTGGAATCGTTTCCGACCTGACCATTACCCGGCTGGCTCCCGACCGATTCCTGGTCCTTACCGGGGCCGCGACCGGGATGCGCGACCTGGCGTGGCTTTCGCTCCATAGCCGGGACGAGCGCGCGGTTCACATTACCGACGTGACC
Source organism: Candidatus Latescibacterota bacterium (assembly GCA_963662665.2). Classification (GTDB taxonomy): domain Bacteria; phylum Latescibacterota; class UBA2968; order UBA2968; genus JAAXHE01. The sequence goes on along the minus strand of CAXXJS010000008.1, from coordinate 4,546 downwards.
TCCGCCTTTTGCGGCCTGGGACTCTGGGGGCCCGAAGCCCGAAGGATCCTCCAGCGGGTCTGCAACGACGATCTGACCAACCGGGCGTTCCCGTATTTTTCCGCGCGGGAGATCCGGATCGGCGCCGTTCCGGTCCTTGCGCTGCGGCTGTCCTACGTGGGAGAGCCGGGATGGGAAATCTACGCGCCATCCGAGTTCGGGCTCCGCCTGTGGGACACGCTCTGGGAGGCGGGCGGCGACCACGGCCTCGTTGCGCTCGGCGGCGGCGCGTTCGACTCGCTCCGTCTCGAAAAGGGATACCGCCTGTGGGGCGCGGATATTCACACGGAGTACAATCCCTATGAAGCCGGCCTCGGATGGGCGGTCAGACTCGAAAAAGGGGACTTCACGGGGCGGGAGGCGCTGCTGGAAATCCGGAAAAAGGGGATCGCACGGAAGCTCTGCTGCCTCACGCTGGACGACCCATGCGCGGTTGTGATGGGCAAGGAACCCATACTGAACGGCAGCCGCGTTCTCGGGTACGTCACCAGCGCCAATCACGGGTACACGGTTGGCGAATTCATCGCGTACGGTTATCTCCCCCTGGAATTCGCGAAGCCGGGCACATCCGTCGAAATCGAATACTTCGGCAACTGCCATCGCGCCACGGTATCGCACGAGCCCCTCTACGATCCGCGAGGTGAGAGACTGAAATCGTGATACGGCAGAGAGGCGTGACGTGGCGACACCACAAGATTTCTTGTGTAATCCACAAGAAAATTTTTGGTGTCAGATAAATTCGTGCTCTCGTGACGCCACGGAGACCAGGGCAACCACAAGGGTTGCCCCAACGCAGGATGGTGGATTCGATTGGGGTTGAGGGTGGCCGATGCAGGGGTAATGATCCCCCGGAATGGGGCAAATCGCCCAACCGATTTCTATCGGTTCTATTGGGTATATCTAACGTAATGGCTGTTGCCATTTGCGGAAATACCAGAGGTGTAGGGGCGTCCCTTGTGGGCGCCCGATCTTTTTTTATTGCTCGCATGATGGCTTGACTCTGTTCCTAAAAGTAATTACTATAATTACATAACCATCTTCACGATTTTCATCCAATCAGAGGTCGGCAATATGGCAATCAGGAATGTCAAACTTATCGCGATAGGTAACTCCAGGGGTATTCGGCTACCGAAAGCTGTGCTGCAGAAATACGGATGGGGGGACTCGCTCGTAATGGAAGAGACCGAACGAGGGGTTCTTCTGTATGGGAAAGAACTGAATAAACTGTCTTGGAACGAAACATACCGCGAGATGGCCGCTGAGAATGAAGACTGGAGCGACCTCGACGCGACGATCGCGGATGGACTGGACTGATGTCCACATATCCCCGCCGATACACGATATATTTGGCCGACCTCAATCCCGCCGTAGGTGGAGAGATTCAAAAGGTTCGTCCGGTTCTGGTGGTCAGTCAGGATGAAATGAACCGGTTTCTGAATACGGTTGTCGTGTGTCCGCTTACCACATCTCTACATCCGCATTGGCGGGGTAGAATGCAGATCCAATGCGCGGGCAAAGAGGCTGAAATTGCTGTGGATCAGATCCGTACCATCAGCAAGCAGAGACTCATGCGCCAAATCGACCGGCTTTCCGCCGAAGAAGCGGCCCAGCTGCGTCGCATCATCACTGAGATGTACGGGGAATAGGGACTACCACGACGTCGAGCGAATTCAGGATGAGGAGCGAGACGATTCCTAAATCGCATTCGGTGTATTAAAGAAAGAAAATATGGCTGCGAAGTATCTAAAACCGGGCCGGGTCTGGACCGTCGCGGAGGCCAAGGCGCGCCTTTCTGAAATCCTTCGTCTGTCGGAAGCGGAAGGCCCGCAGCGAATCGGCGCGCGGAAGGCTTTCGTTGTGGTGCCCGAGCATATATGGAAGGCTCAGTCGACACAGCGCAAGCCGCTTGGCCAGTGGCTGGTCGACAACATGCCGCGCGGCACGAATCTAGATATTCCTGCCGATCGAACGTCCCGGCGCGAGATCCCGTTCGCTGATGGAGGCGCCGGGTGAACGGGTTTCTCCTGGATACCAACGTCGTCTCGGAACTGACCCGGATCTAGCCGGACTCGAACGTAATGGCATTCCTGGCCGAGCATCACGACCTGTGGCTGTCCGCGGTGGTGGTACATGAGTTGGAGTTCGGTTTGCAGTTGTTGCGTCACGGACGACGGCGCGACGTACTGCGCGCGGCGCTGTCAGGAATCATCGCGGACTACCAGGACCGCATTCTTCCTGTCGATAGGTAAGGAGCAGAGTGGGCCGCCGTCTTTCGAACGCAGGCGCATCGCGGCGGACGGGTCCTGGACCTGGGGGATGCGCTGGTCGCCGGAACCGCCCGGGCGAATGAACTGTCGGTTGCAACCGGAAACGTAGCCGATTTCAGCGGCCTGGACGTTGACGTCATCAATCCCTGGGAACCGCAGTGACCGCAATTACAGCCGATACAGTTTGACACGTCGCCAAACCCTCCGCCGGAACTGCAGGGGCGCCTCTTGTGGGCGCCCGGTTTATTTTTGTCCCAACGAAGGCTTGACATCATCCGGTAAAGTAACTATAAGACTTCTGTAACCGAGTGAATCCAATAGAGGTCCGCACAATGGCAAAGTGGAACGGATCGCAATTCAAACTGCAGAATCCCAACGGTCAGTCTCTGCTTTAGGTCCAATTGAACAGGAGTACGTTCGATGATTTCTATTGTCGAGGAAAAGGTAGACGAACTGCAGCGACTCTGTGTTCGTTACCGTGTCCGGAGGCTTGATCTTTTTGGCTCGGCTGCTCGAGACAAATACCAGGGGGACGACAGCGACCTGGACTTTCTAGTTGAATTCCAGACCCTGCATTCAGGAGAATATGCCGACGCCTACTTCGGGCTGCTTGAGGCTCTGGAACGCCTTTTTGGACACCGCGTGGATCTAATTGTCAATTCGGCCATCAAGAACCCTTTCTTCCGACAGCGCGTCGACGAAACCAGGAAACTGCTCTATGCGGCTTGAAGCGCTCAAATATCTGTACGATATCCAGAGGGCTGGGGGCTGATTGGTTGAATTCGTCCGTGACAAGACGTTTGCGGACTATCAGCGGGACTCCATGCTGCGGGCGGCAGTGGAGCGTGAGTTTGAGATCATTGGCGAGGCCATGACGAAACTTGCAAGAGTTGGCCAAGCTGTGGTTGCCCGGATCAGAGAGTATAAACGCATCATTGCGTTCCGCAACGTCCTGATTCACGAATACGCCGACGTGGACGACCGTCTGGTTTGGGATGTGATCGAGACCAATCTTTCGACCCTTGTCCGAGAAACGAACGCACTCTTGAAGGACATTTGAGGTGCGCTGCGATTGGACAGGGATGAATTCGCCGGCGAAACAACTCATGCCCACCCCGTCACGACATAGCTGAAAGGGGTATGGCGGATTCAGTTGCAAACCGCTGAAGGCAGAAAAGTGTTTTGACGGCCACCTATGTCCCACAACGACAGTTGTTGGCCAGAAAATCTGAAAAGTGGCCAACAAAACGTGTTGTTGGCCATAGCTGTACGACAACGATTGTGTTTTCAGCAGGTACGGGCGCAGGACGCTGTTTTTTCGACAATGGCCGCGCGATTGCTAAATTTGTTGCGGCCCTGGCATGCAATCTGGACCTGGATACGTCAAATGGTGCCTGTCCAATACCACGCCGGTCGGTTCCCTCCCGATAATCTCGACTGGCCAGCGCTCATTCCACTCATTGGCCCTGCCGCCGCGGCGATGGCACGTTACGACGGTACACTTGCGGCCACCCCTAACACCGGCATTTTGCTTGCGCCGTTGACAACCCAGGAAGCCGTACTCTCCTCGCGCATTGAGGGCACTCAGGCAACGATGGGCGAGGTGCTGGAATTCGAAGCCGGACGGGAACCGGATTCCCCCGCACGCAGAGAGGACATTCACGAAATAATCAACTATCGGACCGCCATGCGGCGGGCGGAAGAAATGCTGGTGAAGTTGCCGCTTTCCCATCGAGTAATTCGCGAAGCCCATAGGGAGCTTTTGGCCGGGGTAAGGGGAGAAGGTGAGTCTCCGGGCGATTTTCGACGCGTTCCCAGTTGGATCGGCCCTCCTGGATGCACCATTGATGAAGCCAGGCTTGTGCCGATTGGAGCGGACAAGCTTCCCGATGCCATGAGTGCGTGGGAGCGTTACATTCACATCGATGCGGCCGACCAATTGGTTCAACTCGCCATTCTGCACGCCGAGTTCGAAGCCCTGCACCCATTCTTGGATGGCAACGGCCGTCTTGGTCGAATGCTGGTACCGTTGTTCCTGTGGCAATGTGGCCTTATAAGAACTCCCATGTTTTACATCAGCGCTTACTTCGAAACCCACCGTGACGCCTACTATGACGGGTTGCTTGCTGTCTCGCGTGACGACGACTGGACCGGATGGTGCCAGTTTTTCCTCGAAGCTGTCCGGGTTCAAGCTCAGGACAACCTGAAAAAGGCACAGGGCATTATCGACCTCTACGAAG
>CAXXJS010000007.1:0-54718 GCA_963662665.2 Candidatus Latescibacterota bacterium | reverse complement strand
GTTGCCGACGAGTTCGGAGTTGGCGTTGAAGAACTCCAGGAATTTGCGGAAGACGTGCTTGAGAAGGAAGACGAAGACGTGGAGGAAGACGTCGAGCCGCGCCCGCCAGTGGTGACCATTATGGGCCACGTAGACCACGGAAAAACATCCCTTCTGGATTATGTCCGCAATACCAACGTGGTGGCGGGAGAGGCCGGGGGCATAACCCAGCACATCGGCGCTTATCACGTAGAACTCGAAAATGGCCGGATGGTGACCTTCCTCGATACGCCCGGCCACGAAGCCTTCACTGCAATGCGTGCGAGGGGCGCCCAGGTGACGGACGTGGTCGCCCTCATAGTGGCGGCCGACGACAATGTGATGCCTCAGACCGTTGAGGCCATCGACCATGCCCGTGCAGCGGAAGTACCGATCGTACTCGCTATCAATAAAATAGACCTTCCCGGCGCGGACGTGGACCGCATAAAGCGGCAGCTGACCGAACATAATGTCATTCTTGAAGATTTCGGTGGCAAAGTTCAGTCCTGTGAGATCTCCGCAAAGACCGGTGAGAATATCAACGATCTTCTGGAGCTGCTGGCCCTGGAAACGGATCTTCTTGAACTGAAGGCCAACCCCGACAAACGCGCCAAAGGCGCTATTGTGGAGGCGCGTTTGGATCGTGGGCGCGGAAACGTGGCGACCGTGCTTGTGCAGGAGGGGACGCTCAAGGTCGGCGATACCTTTGTCACGGGGCTCTATAGCGGCAGGGCGCGGGCCCTTCTGGACGAGCGGGGACACCGGGTTTCGGAAGCGGGACCTTCGGTGCCGGTTCAGGTGCTTGGCCTGTCGGGACTGCCTCAGGCCGGAGATTCCTTTTACTCTGTCGAAAACGAACGCACCGCCCGAGAAATCAGTCAGAAGAGACAACAGTTGCGCCGCGAGCGGGAGGCCCACCGGATCCGCAGGGTGAGCCTGGTTGACATTCACGATCAGATCAAGGCCGGACAGGTTCAGGAGTTGCGCCTGATTCTCAAGGGCGACGTGGACGGTTCCGTGGAAGCACTTCACGATTCCCTGATGCAGATCCCCAGCGACGAGGTCCGGATCAACGTGATCCACCGCGGGGTAGGCGCGGTATCGGAGTCCGATGTTCTGCTCGCCTCCGCCTCCGATGCCATCATTATTGGCTTCAACGTGCGTCCGGATATCCGTGCACGTGAAGTCGTTGCTCAGGAGCGGGTGGACGTTCGCTCCTATCGGGTAATCTACGAAGCCGTTGAGGACGTCAAGGCGGCGCTTTCCGGATTGCTCACGCCGGACATCGATGAACAGATCGTAGGATCGGCCGAGGTACGGGAGACGTTCCAGGTGCCGCGGGTCGGAATCATCGCCGGCTGTTTCATCTCCAACGGTAGATTGACACGCAGCGCCATGGTACGTGTGCTGCGAGACAATGTTGTGGTCTACGAGGGCCGGATCGGGTCCCTGCGAAGGTTCAAGGACGACGTGAGGGAGGTTCAGTCCGGATTTGAATGCGGTATCGGTCTGGAGGACTTCAACGATACCAAGCTGGGCGACGTGATCGAGGCCTACGAACAGGTCGAAACCGCGCGGACGCTCTAACTTAACTTATGACTGTTGGCCTGTGCCGCATGGTGTTGTATCTGCCGGAAAGTGGTTCGTTAAAGGGGAAGCGCCGCATTCTGGAGAGTCTTCGGGAACGGATCCGGGCGAAATACAACGTATCCGTTTCGGAGGTTGGCCATAACGAGCTCTGGCAGAAGGCGGAGGTCGGGGTGGCGATCGTGGCGAACGAGTCGCGTTACGTCAATCGCGTGCTTTCCAAGGTCACGGACATGGTGCAACGGGACCATCGCGTGGAGCTCATTGACTATTCTCTGGAAATGATGTGATGTGGCGCGCCGAAAGCGTAGGGCGGCAGATTCAGGAAGAGCTGAGTGACTTGATCCACAGACACGTAAAGGACCCTCGTCTGGGCTATGTCACCGTCACGGAGGTGCAGGTAACAAGGGATCTGAAATTCGCGCGTGTATTCGTCAGCGTGATGGGAGACGCGCAGATTCGCGAAACGAGCCTGAAGACGCTCCAGCGGGCGATGCCGTTTCTCCGCAAGGAACTTGGCAGGAGGATCAGGCTCCGACACGTGCCTGAATTGGAGTTTGAACAGGATCAGACGTTGGAACGCGCCAGCAGAATCGACAGGCTGCTGGATGACTTGAAGCCGTAGAATGGAGGTTAGGATCAACGTCACTGGCGTGTTGCCCATCGACAAGCCTCCGGGACTGACGTCTCACGACGTGATAGACCGCGTTCGACGAAGACTGAACGTTCGGAAGGTGGGGCATACGGGCACTCTGGACCCGCTCGCGACCGGCGTTCTGGTATTGTGCCTTGGCCGGACAACCCGACTCAGCTCCTATTTTGCGAACCACGATAAGACGTATTCCGCACGCGTCCGGCTTGGTATCCGCACAAGTACCCTCGACGCGGAAGGTGAAGTTGTGGCCAGGTCCGACCGCGTACCCACCGAGGCGGCGGTTGTGCGTCGCGCGGTGGCTTCTTTTATTGGGGAAATTGAACAGATTCCGCCGATGTTTTCGGCCCGAAGCGTGGGCGGCAGGCGGCTGTACCGATTGGCGCGGGAGGGCACGGAAGTCTACCGGCGGCCGTCCACCGTGCGCATTTCCAGAATCGATATTGAAGAATTCAGTCCTCCCGAATTGCACCTGACGGTCTCATGTTCAAAGGGCACTTATATCCGCACCCTGGCCGACGATATCGGCCGGGAACTGGGTTGTGGCGCGTATCTTGCCGGGCTCAGGCGCACGGCTGCCGGCCCGGTTCGCGTCGATGAGTGCGTGACCCTCCCGCGCCTCGAATCGATCGGGTCGGTCGAGGAACTCCAGCCGTATCTGATGGATCCCAACCGGTTGTTGCGCGACCTGCCCCGTCTGAACCTGAACGCCGCTCAGGCAGGTTTTTTTATTCACGGCAATGCGGTTGCCGATGTAGAGGACACAGACGCGCTGGAGTCAGGCCGGCTCGTAAGGGCGCTTCATCCCGAGGGGGTATTGCTTGGAATCGGGCGTTGGAGGGCCGACGACGGCATCTTGAAGCCCGTGCGTGTGCTTTGCCAGCCAAAAGGTTGAACCGGATGCAGACGCGGACACTGGAACAGACTCTCGAATTAGCCAACGCGGTGGTCACGGTAGGCACATTCGATGGCGTCCACCGGGGGCATCGGACCGTTATCGAAGCCGTTGTCGCCGCGGCGCGGGCGCGTTCCGGTACCGCCGTTGCCGTCACCTTCGATCCCCATCCGCGGGCAGTTATACATCCTGCCGACCCGCCGGTGGTTCTGACGTCGATGAATGAGAAGCGGAGGCGGCTTGAAGATGCAGGGATTGACAGGTTGGCAGTTGTCCCGTTTACCCGGCAGGTACAGATGATGAGCCCCGAGGCATTTGTAGCCACTTATCTGGTGGAATATCTGAACGCCAAGGTTGTGGTGCTGGGTTACGATCACGGATTTGGTAAGGGCCGCGGCGGCGATCCCGATACGATGCGTGCGCTTGGCGATCGGTACGGTTTCGAAGTGTCGATTGTGCCGCCCGTGATGGTGGGGGATCTTCCGGTAAGCAGCAGCAGGCTCCGGGACCTGGTCCGAACGGGGAGAATTCTCGAAGCCCGTGAATTGCTGGGAGGCGGGTATCCCGTTTCAGGCCGTGTGGCGCCGGGCGACGGCCGTGGGCGCCAACTGGGTTATCCAACCGCCAATATTGTGCCGGACGATTCCATGAAGCTGTTGCCGCCGGATGGCGTGTACGCGGCCAGAGCATTTGTGCCGGAACAGTACGCGGCGGTTATCAACCTCGGGCTAAGACCTACGTTTAACGGAAAAAACAGGCTGCTGGAAGCCCACCTGCTGGATTTCGACGGAGATCTTTACGGTCGCCGGATTTCGCTGGATCTGGTGGGTCGCCTGCGTGACGAACGCAGATTTCGGAATTCGGAAGCGCTCATTTCACAGATTCACAAGGACGGGCAGCGTGCCCGGGACGTTTTAGGACAGGAGTCGGTTCATCATATGGAGGTAAGGCATTGGGTTTAGCTAAGGAAAAGAAGGGCGAATTGGTCGAATCATTTGGCCGGGCCGCGCAGGATACCGGTTCCGTCGAAGTGCAGGTCGCGTTGTTGACGGAGCGGATCAGAATGTTGACCGAACACGCCCGGCGGCACCGGAAAGATCACCATTCCCGCCGCGGGCTGCTCAAGCTGGTTGGGCAGCGCCGGCGTTTCCTGCGGTACATGCAGCGCAGCGATCTCGCGGGATATCGCGTGCTGATTGGCAAACTCGGAATCCGTGGCTGAATGCCTGTATCGAATTTAGCGAATTAAGGGCAACTGGCTGGAGGTACGTTCATTTTTGTCGAGGAGAAAGGGTGGATGGCAGAAAAATTAGAGCTGGAATTGGCAGGACGGACATTATCCATTGATTACGGACGGGTGGCCAGGCAGGCTCATGGCGCCGTCTGGATGCAATATGGTGAAACCGTGGTGTTGGTGGCTACGGTGGCGGATACCAAAGAATCTCCCATGGATTTTTTCCCGCTGACGGTGGATTATCGGGAAAAGTTCTACGCGAGCGGCAGAATACCCGGAAACTTCTTCAAACGGGAAGGCGCGCCTTCCACAACGGAAAAGTTGAGTGCCCGGCTGATTGATCACCAGATTCGACCCTTGTTTCTGAATCGGGACGTGGAAACGCAGGTTCTGGTAACCATTCTATCGTACGATGAAGAAAATGACCCCGCCGTGCTGGCGATGAACGGCGCATCGGCGGCTGTTTGTGTTTCCGACATCCCGTTCGAAGGACCGATCGGCGCCGTGAAGGTGGGACGGATAGACGGTGAGTACGTGATCAATCCAACCTATGAACAACTGGACGAGAGCGACATCAACATCATCGTGTCCGGTAACAAGGAATCGATTATCTCCGTTGAGGGCGAATGCCACGAGGCGCCCGACGCCGACGTCCTGGGAGCCCTGAGGGCGGGTCAGGACGCCATCGTCCGGCTGGTGGAAATGCAGGAAGACCTGGTCGCCAGATGCGGCAAACCGAAGCGGGAGGTCGTTGAAACCGAACCCAATGAAGCGCTTGATAAAGCCGTCAGGGCACTGGCGGCCAAGCGCATCAGGGAGGCGAACCGGTTGTCCGAGAAGGAAGACCGGGCGAACGTCATTGCGGGCATCGAGGAGGATACACAGGCGGCCCTGGAAGATGAGTTTCCGGAATCGCGCGCCGAGATCGCCGAGGAGGTTGGTGCGATTGTCAAGGAGGAAATGCGCCGGATGATTCTTGAGGAGGGCCGGCGGATCGACGGAAGGGCCCTGGACGAAGTGCGGCCGATCGAGATTGAACTCGGGTCATTGCCCCGTGCACACGGCTCGTCCGTGTTTACAAGGGGACAGACCCAGGCCCTATGCGTGGCCACGCTGGGCAGCAAGCTGGATACCCGGATGGTGGACGATCTCGAAGGCATGTCCTACAAGAGCTTCATGCTGGACTACAACTTTCCGTCGTACAGCGTCGGGGAAACCCGCCGGATCGGGGCTCCGGGAAGGCGGGAAATCGGACACGGCGTTCTTGCGGAAAAAGCGCTGATTCCCGTTATACCCAACGAAAAGCATTTTCCCTATACAATACGGGTGGTTTCCGAGATCCTGGAATCCAACAGTTCGTCATCCATGGCCACGGTTTGCGGCGGATCGCTTGCCCTGATGGATGCAGGAGTTCCCATTAAGACGGCGGTTGCGGGCGCGGGTGTCGGGCTGGTGATGGGGGAGGACGGCTCCAATTGGGCGCTGCTGACTGATATTCTGGGCGCTGAAGACCATCTCGGCGATATGGATCTGAAGATCGCGGGGACGGCCGAGGGATTGACGTCGATCCAGTTGGACATCAAGATAAAGGGCATCAGTCTTGAGATAATGCAGGAGGCCTTCGGACGCGCCCGGGGAGCACTGGACCATATACTTGGCATTATGAACGACGCGATCGGCAGCCCGAAGCCGGAGTTGTCTCCGTACGCGCCGCGCATTCTTTCCCTTTATATCGATCCGGCCAAGATCGGCACGGTTATCGGTCCGGGCGGCAAGACTATTCGCAGCATCGAAGAGACGGGCGCCACTGTTGCTGTGGACGACGATGGATTGATTACCGTCAGCTCGGTAGATGCCGCGGCCGGGGAAGAAGCCATGGAGATGATCAAGGCACTCGTGGAAGATCCGGAAGTGGGTCGTGTGTATGGCGGAACGGTCAAGCGTACACTGGACTTCGGCGCCTTTATCGAGATCCTCCCGGGAAAAGAGGGGCTCTGTCACATTTCCGAGTTGGATTACCACAGGGTGAACAAGGTCGAAGACGTGTTGTCTGAAGGGGACAAGCTTGATGTCAAGGTAATTTCCATCGACGATCAGGGCAAGATTCGACTTAGTCGCAAGGCGACGTTCGAGCCGCCTCCCGGGTACGTCGAACCGCCGCCCCGTCATTCACGGGGTCCGCGAAGGCCCAACCGGCGCTGATCCGGCCGGAACTTCAGGGACGGCACAAGGCGATCGGCAACTTCCCGGTCGTCTTTTTTGATTTTGCACGGCAAGAATAGGGAACCGCGCATCGCGAACCACGACGTCCGTATCAGGGGTGTTGCCTATCCGGCGGACCGTCCGGCTTCTGCGATGGGGTCTTTGAACGCGTCGGTCATATGACCGGGGGAGGTACACGATGGCCGTACCGATTTCGATTTCAAGGATCGCCGAGCACGAGGGGCGTGATGTCCTGCTACAGGGCTGGCTGCAAAACAAACGCTCCAGCGGTAAGCTGCACTTTCTGCAGCTGAGAGACGGAACCGGAGTGGTTCAGTGCGTCGTGTTCGAGGGGGACGTGTCGTCCGACCTGTTCGAACGCTCGGGTAACCTGACCCAGGAGTCTTCGCTGCGCGTGTGGGGGGTTGTACGCGAAGACACACGCTCGCCCCTGGGTTTTGAGGTCGGCGTTTCCAATATGGAGGTGGTTCAGGCATCGGAACCCTATCCCATTACGCCAAAAGCACACGGGACCGCCTTCCTGATGGATCATCGTCATCTCTGGCTGCGTTCCTCCCGCCAACACGCCATTCTACGGGTGCGAAGCGAAGTTATCCGTGCGTGCCGGAGTTTCTTGGACGAACGAGAGTTCGTACTGACGGATTCGCCGATCTTTACGCCGTCGTCGTGCGAGGGCACGACGACGCTCTTTCAGACTGACTACTTTGACGACCATGCCTACTTGACCCAGAGCGGCCAATTGTACCTGGAGGCCAGCGCCATGGCCTTCGGCAAGGTCTACTGTTTCGGGCCTACATTCAGGGCGGAGAAATCCAAGACCCGCCGGCACCTCACCGAATTCTGGATGGTGGAGCCGGAAGTGGCGTACCTGGACCTGGACGGTGACATGGATCTGGCAGAAGACTTCGTCAGTACCGTGGTCCGGCAGGTCCTGGAAAACCGTTCACAGGAGCTTGAGTTGCTCGAACGGGACCTCGAGCCGCTGGAACGCGTGAAGAAACCGTTCCCCAGGATTTCCTATACGGACGCCGTGGACATATTGAACATGAAGGGCATATCGCATGCGTGGGGCGATGATTTCGGCGGCGACGAGGAAACCGTGCTGGCCGAACAGTTCGATCGTCCGGTCCTGGTGCACCGGTATCCCGCTGCGTGCAAGGCCTTTTACATGAAGGGAGATCCGGACGACGGCCGGCTGGCGCTGTGTATGGATATGCTTGCGCCGGAGGGGTACGGAGAAATCATCGGGGGCGGGCAACGGGAGGACGACCTGGAGGAACTGCGGCGGAAAATCGCCGAACACAGACTTGACGAGGCTCCTTTCCAATGGTACCTGGACCTGAGGCGCTACGGATCGGTGCCCCACGCAGGATTCGGGCTGGGCATCGAACGGACCGTGGCGTGGATCTGCGGGTTGCGGCATGTCCGGGAGACCATTCCGTTTCCCCGGATGTTGCAACGGCTTTACCCATAATATGTGAGAAGAGGGAGCCAAAAGATGGCTGAGAGTGGATATGATTTTGCTTCGATCGAATCCAAATGGCGCACCCGCTGGGAGGAGACGGGGCTTTATAGGAGCGCTGTAAGGAAAGGCAGACCCAAGCATTACGCGCTCACGATGTTGCCGTATACCTCCGGAGACCTGCATATCGGACACTGGTATGCGATGGCGCCTTCCGACGCTCGCGCCAGATGGATGCGGATGAAAGGATATAACGTCCTGTTTCCAATCGGATTTGATGCGTTCGGACTGCCGGCGGAGAATGCCGCCATTGAACGGGGAATTCATCCGGCCCAATGGACCATGGACAACGTGACAAGAATGCGGCGTCATCTGAAAAGAATGGGCGCCATGTTCGACTGGGACAGAGAGATTGTCACGTGCGAGCCAGATTACTACAGGTGGACGCAATGGCTGTTCCTGCAGTTCTATCGCCACGGGTTGGCCTATCGGCAAAAGGCCCTGGTGGACTGGTGCCCGCGTTGCAATACCACGCTTGCGAGAGAGCAGGTGTGGGGAGACGACCGCCATTGCGAACGCTGCAATACCCCCGTTGTAAAGAAGGACCTGGATCAGTGGTTGTTCCGGATAACGAAGTATGCGGATTCGCTCCTGAACTTCTCGGGTGTTGAATGGCCCGACCGGGTCGAAACGATGCAGACCAATTGGATCGGCCGCAGCGAAGGGGTGGAGTTTGAAATGCGGGTGAAGGGAACGGGGGAGTCGTTCCGTGTTTTCACCACGCGTACGGATACGATTTTCGGCGTTACATTCGCCGTATTGGCGCCGGAGCACGACCTTGTCGATACGATAACGCCAAAGGTCCGGGCGGCAGAAGTCGCGTCGTACCGCGAAAAAACCGCACGGCGATCCGAAATCGACCGCTTGGCGCTGGACAAGGAAAGGGACGGTGTCTTCACGGGTGCGTATGCAATTAACCCGATGAACGACGCCGAGGTACCAATCTATATTGCCGATTACGTGCTGACAACGTACGGCACCGGCGCGATTATGGCCGTGCCCGGACACGACGAAAGGGATTTCGGGTTCGCGAAACGGTATGGACTGCCCGTTGCAACGGTAATCGCACCACCGGATTGGGACGGCCGCCGGCTCACGCGTCCATACGAGGGAGAAGGCACCCTCGTCAATTCCGGCCGGTTCAGCGGAATGCCATCGCAGGCCGCGAAGAAAGCGCTGGCTGAAGATCTGGAAGGCCGGGGAATCGGAGAGCGGAAGGTAAACTACCGGCTGCACGACTGGCTGATTTCCCGTCAACGGTATTGGGGTTGCCCCATACCCATCATTTACTGCGCCGACTGCGGGGTGGTGCCCGTACCGGAGCGGGACCTTCCCGTGACTCTGCCCGACGACGCGGAGTTTCTGCCTACGGGCGAGTCTCCGCTGAAACATCACGAAGGGTTCCTGCATACGACCTGCCCGGATTGCCACCGCGATGCGCTAAGAGAAACCGATACGATGGATACGTTCATGTGCTCTTCATGGTATCAGTACCGGTATCTCAGCCCTCAGTACGCCGCCGGCCCTTTCGATCCGGACGAGGCGGCGTACTGGCTGCCTGTAGATCAGTATACGGGCGGTATAGAGCACGCGACGATGCACCTGCTATATACCCGTTTTTTCACGATGGCGATGCGAGATATCCGGCTGATCGCCACCGACGAAACCGAACCCATGGTGCGGCTGTTCAACCAGGGAATCATCCTTGGCGAGGATTCCGAGAAAATGAGCAAATCCAGGGGGAACGTGGTGAATCCGGACGATCTCATCGACGCGCACGGCGTTGACAGCGTCCGGGCGTATCTGATGTTCATCAGCCGCTGGGACCAGGGCGGTCCCTGGAACTCGGCCAGCCTGGAGGGCGTTCCCCGATTTCTCAACCGGGTCTGGTCACTTGTCGTGGAGCCGACAGTGATGGCAGGTGAACCACCTGGGGAAGGGGAGACGACGGATCTGCGGAGGGTGACCCATCAGGCGATCAAGAAGGTCTCGGCGGACATTGAATCGTTCGACTTCAACACCGCCGTCGCCGCGCTGATGACCTTCGTCAACCGGCTCGGTAAAGCCAAGACCGCGGCGGTTGTCGAATCGGACGCCTGGAAGGACGCCATCCGCTCGCTGTGCCTGCTGCTGGCGCCACTCACGCCTCATTTATCGGAAGAATTGTGGGAACGTATCGGGGAAGACTACAGCGTACACGAACAGGCCTGGCCCGAATGGGAAGAGGATCTTGCACGGCCGGCAACCATTCAGATGCCCGTACAGGTCAACGGCAGGGTCCGCGCCCGGTTTCAGGTGGAGGTGGACGCGGAAGGCGACGACGTCAAGAGACTTGCGCTGGAGCAGCCGAATGTCAAAACCCATCTGGCTGGCAAGGTACCCAGAAAGGTGATCGTGGTTCCCAACCGACTCGTTAACATCGTGGCGTAAATCAAAAACCCCGGAGTCATCGACCGACTGCGGGGGTTTTTTTTGAAACGAATCCAAACATTCCGGTGGCTGTCAATCAGGAAAGAAAAATGAGCAGGGCAGCAGTCCGTTGAAAAAGTCGCTCTGCAGTCGAGGCATCGTGTTCTGTCATTGTGGCCGAAGACAAGGCGCGCGACCGCGTCGAATCGGGGATTCGGGGAGGGAGCGCAACGCAGTAATTCGGCCACAAGGGTCGGACGCAGCCCGGATAGACTTTTTCAACGGGCTGGTAGGGGATAGGTACGGGCTGCTAACTTGCCGGCCGACGGTAATACGGCCTGCGAACCACCCTTGCCCGAAGCCGCCGGTTCCGGACGGATACAAGCAGTTCCCGGCCTTGCCGGGCGAGCTTCGGATTCACAAAGCCCATGGCGATGTTCTTGCCGGTCCACGGCGAGACCGACCCGCTGGTAATCACACCGGCGGCTGTGCCGTCGGATTGTTGAATCCCGTAACCCTGGCGTGGAATCCCCCTGTCGATCATCTCCAGCATCACGAGCCTTTTTTTGACGCCGTCCGCCAACTGTTTCCGGATCGCTTCGGAACCGATGTATGATCCGGTCTTCGCCACGGCGAAACCGAGGTTGGCCTCCAGCGGGGACGTATTCTCATCCAGTTCGTGCCCGTACAGGGCGAGCGAAGCCTCCAGCCGGAGCGTATCGCGGGCCCCCAGACCGACCGGAACGGCTCCGGCGCCCCTGCCTGCCTCAAGGAGGGTGCACCACAACGTTTCCACCCCGTCTGACCCCACGAATATCTCAAATCCGTTTTCACCGGTATAACCCGATGCGGCGACCAGCACCGGCAGGCCTGCAACGGTAAACGGCCGCACGTCGTGGAAACGAAGCGCAGCGACGTCGTCTGACGTCAGCGCCGCCAGAATACCGGCGGCCGCGGGACCCTGTAATGCCAGCAGGGCACCGTGGCCGCTTCTGTTTTCCAAATCGACTGCTCTTCGACCGGCTCCCGTGGAGCGCACGTGGGCCCAGTCCTTTTCCGCATTGGACGCGTTGACAACAAGCGTATACCTGTCCGCTTCCGTCCGGTAGACCATCATGTCGTCAATTGTGCCGCCGCGTTCGTTCAGGAGAAAGGAATATTGGCATCTGCCGATTTGCAGCTTTCCAATGTCGTTGGCCGCCAGGTATTGCAGAAAATCCATCGCTCCTGCCCCCGAGACCTGGATCTGCCCCATATGGCTGACGTCGAACAACCCCGCCGCCGACCTCACCGCCCGATGCTCTGAAACGATACCGGAATATTGGACCGGCATCTCCCAGCCCCCGAATTCGACCAATTTCGCGTTTAATGCGGCATGTTGCGAGTAGAGTGGGGTGCGTTTCCATTCTGACTTTTTCATTTGAGTTTTCCTTCCGGGTCCGTAATCAATCTGATATTCGATCTTGAACTCATGGATGAAATTTCCTATAATAATTGTGGAAAACAAATAGAATAATTCTGCAATGGAGGGTTTATGTCCGACTCCCGAGATACACAGTTACAGCACCTGACCATAGATCAGGCAGCGAATTTACTCAAAGTGACGACAAAAACGGTCCGAAACTATATAGATCGGGGATTCTTGAAAGCCCAGAAGTGGAATGGCGCGTGGAGAATTCCCAGAGAAAATATATTGGAAATTTATAGGAAAAAATATGGAAAAATTATAGAGCCAAAAAGAATTGAACGACTCCAAAGCGAGTCCCTGGTACAACTTCAAAGAGACGACTACGACCGGTTGCAGCAGCGCATTGGCAAACTGGATGCCGTTGAGCGGGCTCTGGCTGAACGCACGGCCGAACTTCGGACACTTCACGAACGCCAGACCCAACTCGAAGCATCGTCTGCATCCGGATGGACGGAAGCGCGAAAATACAAGGATGACATCGAGGGTTTGCGGGAAAACCTCCGTGTAGCGGATAAAACCCGGGAAGAGGCGGTTTTAACGGCGCACTGGCTCAGAAAAGAACTGAACCGGCACGGAGAAGAAAAAAATCAGTTACTAGAAAAAAACAGGGTACTCGAAAACAGCTGCGAAGCATTCAAAGAGGACCTGGCAGCCAAAAACCGGGAAATAGGGCGCTTGAAAACCGAATTATCCATAGTGCAGGAGAAACACAGGCAGGATGAACCCATTCAATAGAAATACAGAAGAAGACGTGAAAACAAACCCCGCCGCAGCATCAAGTTTACATAATATATCTTATACCGGTTTTTAGTTGGTTCGTTCCAGAAGGCTCACGACGCATCTTCAATAAAAAGAAATCACAATTGTCAATCCTGTCAAGGGCATCACTCGCTCCGTTTTCGCAAAATCCCTAAGCAATGTCCTGGACGATCGGTGCGTTCTGTAACAGTTGTACGCTGGTCTCCGCATAGAGATGCCGTGAAAGCACTTCTCTATCTGCTGCCACAACTCCCACAACGCCCGGTTGAATTAATCAACGTCCTTCACGGATGTATCGGGTTCGGCTGCAAAGCGAACGAAAACACACCTTCTAAATTCTGAAAGGTCACGCTTGCAAGTTCCTCGGCTGACATCTACGGAATCACGCGCTGCTATTTTGATTTTCTGATTCTCTTCACTAATGATGCGTCAAATTTCGCTGTGGTTTCCTTGACGACTTTGAACATCCAACTGTCTGCAAGAGGTGACACCACTACCTCCTGGATAAGTTCCCCTAGATCCGCGCTGCAGGTTATGCCCGGACAGTCTTCATTCCCGTCAGAAAAGCGGACGATGCGAACTTCCCGCTCCAAACTGAAGGATTCTTTCTTGTGAAACAACGCCATCGCATTCAAAAGGGGAATATCGCACGTATCGTAGTCTACGTAAATTACCTTGCCAGCTTTATATTTGACATTCGATTCAGCGCAACTCTTGAAAGCCTTTTCCAGCGATTCGAAGGTGGTCTTGATCGCGATCCCGGCTCCCGTACCGGCATATAGGCGCCACATGGCTTCCGATTCGTGCTCCATTGCGTGCCAACAAGAAACGATGTGTTGGTTTTTTAAATTGTGTATAAAGATATTGACAATTTCATCAAATTGATGAACCGGGGCTTTATGTTTTTGGATTAGCCATTCGTACAGACGTTTCCTTGTTAGGGGTGGCACCATTCCTTCAAACGGATCACGCAATCTGCCGGGATAAGAAAAGAAAACGCCCCGATTTATCGAGATATTGTCAAATGTTGTGGATGGCGGGTAGCGCATCCTGATGGATTAAGCGGCGGCCTTAATGTCTCCGTCCTGGAATTCGACACCCTGTACGACGAGTTCAATGAGTTTGTGACCGTGTAATCTGTGCCAGTGTTTTTGGGCTTGTTTCTGCCAGTTTGTAGACCATCATCATCGTGGCATTTCGAGAGCCGCATCCTTTGGTCTGTCGTGTGCGGTGTCGAACGGTGCTGAAGGTGGATTCGATGGGATTGGTGGACCGGAGGTGTCGCCAGTGAGCGGCAGGGAAATCGTAAAAGGTGAACAGCACGTCCTTGTCTTTTTCCAGGCACGCACACGCTTTGGGGTATTTGGGTTCATAGAGGGACAGGAAGTCCTCGTAAGCGCCCAGGGCATCCTGTCTGGTGGGTGACAGATACATCTGGTGGAGGTGCGCTTTGGCCTGCGCCTGGACCGTCTTGGGGAGCTTATCCAGCACGTTGGCACTCTTGTGCACCCAGCAGCGCTGATGGTGTGTTTGAGGGAAGACTTCCTCCAGCGCTGCCCAGAACCCCAGACCCCCATCGCCAATCGCCAGGGCGGGCGCTTCCTTCAACCCGCGTCGTTTCAGGTCCGTCAGCACGTTCTGCCAGGACAGCTTGCTTTCCCTATGCCCATCTTCAATGGCCAAAAGCTCCTTGCGACCGTCCCTGGTGGCGCCGATGAGGACTAAGACACAGGGCCGGTCCGGTTCCAGCCGCACTTGGAAATAGATGCCGTCAGCCCACACATACACGTAGTGTTTGTCCGAAAGATCCCGTTCACGCCAGGCCTGATATTCCTGTTCCCAAATCTGTTTGAGACGAACCACGTTGGCCGGTGACAATCCAGGGGCCTGCTCGCCCAGAATGGCGGCAAGCGCCTCAGGGAACGACGACGTGGACACACCCTTGAGATACAGCGCCGGAATCAACGCATCGATCGACGGTGCTCGACGCATATACCGCGGCAAAATCGCAGATCGAAACGCTTTGCCCTCACGACGGTCGTGCACACGCGGCTGGCGGATCGGTATCGGTCCCATGCCCGTGAGCAGGTCCCGCGGCTTGTGGGCACCATTTTTGACCACTTGCCGGTGACCTTGTTCGTCTCTCTCGTCCTGCAGGTTCTCGACGTAGGCGTCCACTTCAAACTCCAGCGCGGCCTGCAGCATCCGCCTGGCACCAACACGGATCAGGGCTTCCAGGCTCAACGTCACTTCATCTTTGACTATCGTCTCAACTTCGGAGGCTGTATATTGTCTCATCGAGCGTATCCTTTCTCCCTCGTCCGAGGGGCCTCGCGGGTTTATGGTGACACTTAAGGATACGCTCTTTTTTTTACTCATCCACAACTTTTGAATATAACTCGATTTATCAACACGTCGATGTATTTTTCAAAACTCATGTACCTCCACAGAACGGCTTTCGGCTTCGGCTTGAGAGGTGATTTCAGCATATTGTCCTCGGGGAACAGCTCGCCGGCCTTTAGTTCAAAGGCAATTTGAGCGTCGTGATACAGCCAAGCCACGATTAACTCTTCAGCCATTTCCTTAATTTTCATGGCTACAAGCATCGGGTCCCCTCCCCCACCCTTCGTACATCTGTCGTTATATTTCGATTTGAACAGTCCAACCGCAACCAGGTGCGCAATTCCCTTCTTGACAGTGTAGTTTCTCGTGACGCTGATGGAATCCTGATCCCGGTTTTCTTAATTCACACCACGCGCGTTGTCAGGGCTTAAACTCAGATGCTTTCCCCCAATAGGTGTAAGTCGTGAGTCCGATTGAGATGCATTCGAAAAACTGCACCTGTTTCGATCCCTTGTCATAATACGATTTGTTGCCTCCATCAAAGCCAACTACGGGATGTTCACTCGGCACGAACACCTTTACCACTGCTCCGGCGGAGGCGTCTGTGAAATTATGAAACAATCCACTGACCTTGAGCGCCTTGAAGGAGCCTTAACAATTTCGATCTCTCGAAGGGGAGAAAAGGAGGGTTTGCAGAGGGCACTTAAAGGATGAAGAATTATCTCTTAGGAGCACAATCATTATAGGGATGGCGTTTTGTTTCTTCCCTGTTATATTTTATCGTGAAGTGGTGTTTGTATGTTTTTGTTGGAGGAACAGGGTGATGGTTAAAATGATGAGAGAGGCGATTGATTGGGCTGTTGCCTGGGTTATTATCGCGTTTATTGCGGGTGGTATTTCATGGATATTTAGGAGGGCGTTGACGAGGATGTGGAAGTGCCTGTCTATTCTTTTGCTGTTTCCATCACTGGCCGAATCTCAAACTATAACAATCAACCATAAAGGAACTCGCTATTTTGTTGGTGCTCCAGCAAAAGAAACACTGTTCGATATGAAGAAAGCCGAAGCAGGAGTATTAAGAAATGAACGAGATTTTAGAGGCGAGCCATTTCACGCATATGCTGCTTATCGAAACACTATTGTAGATGAATCAGGAGCAAGGGAACTAGTCATACAGTGTGTGTTCAAGGCCCATAGAAAAATGACGACTCCAGCTATGGCTGACTTGGCTGTTATGCATTTGGATATTGAAATAAATGCTTTTGTTCGTATGCTATCATTACCTATTTATGTAAAGGATGA
This sequence comes from Candidatus Latescibacterota bacterium, assembly GCA_963662665.2. Taxonomy (GTDB): domain Bacteria; phylum Latescibacterota; class UBA2968; order UBA2968; genus JAAXHE01. Next base: position 38,306 of record CAXXJS010000007.1, on the reverse strand, counting down.
ACTTCCAGTAGATGAATTGAAGACTTATCAATTTAACATACCGGGCACGACTTTGATTTCATTAGCTGGAACTACTGAATTACGGCCACTGAGCGATCATTCGTTGCTTTTGAATTATCCAAATAAGTTTAAATGGATGTTTTATCCAATAAGCTATCGCGGCTGTCCATGGTAAAATAAAACCTATCAACCTGGATGAAGGTATGGAACAATGGATGCGTCGCCCGGAATAACCTTTTGCAGCGGAATGCGTTAAAAAAAACACTATTCAGGATTTACTTTATACCGGCTTTGTTGGGTCAACGTCGCAATATTGAAAAGAATATCACCTGACCACGTCATTTTCCGAAATTTCACAAAGTCCGGCAAGAGCCAGCCACACTCCCAATTTCCTACACCCTAATCACCAAACGCAACACACGACGTTTCCGGCTCGAATGGCTATTGGCGCTCCGGCTTCACGTTTGACACAATCACGAAGCACCGGACGAAGGATCGAGCAAGGCGATCACCCGCCCAGTGCCACAAACGAATCCGCTTTTCCCCGCGACGAGTGACGTGACGTTCACGGGCATTTCCAGAAAGCCCTGACAGCGTCCCTCGATGTCGTACGTCCGGATTTCCCGGCGGTTGACCGCGGCGGCGATCACGCCGCGGGATTCGGCGAGCGCGTGGATCCAGTGCGCTTCGTGACAGCGCCACACAATTCTGCCGTCAAAATCGAACCCGTAGAGCGCGCCGAATTCACACGCCGCAATCAGTACATCCCCCAGAACGACAAGCCCCGTAATTTCCCCCACAAGATTGATATGCCATAATTCAGCGCCGTCCTGGGGCTCTACGGCGTAGATCCAGCCGTCTTCCGTACCGTAGACGATTTCCAGGATACCGTCGCCATCCAGATCACACAGAACCATATGTTTCATGCAAATGCCGCGCCTGGGCGTTGTTGCATTGCCGTGCGACCCGACCTGCTCGAACGTGGACCAGCGAAACGACCCGTCGAAATTGTGTACCGTAAGCGGCGTGTAATATTCCGTACCGACCAGAACCTCGGCCTTTCCGTCTCCGTCCGCGTCGGCCACTTTCAACGCCGTTATGGCGTGATATCGAAACCACTCGGCCCACTTGGGGCTGCCATCGTTCGCAAACGCGTTCACAAACCATCCTTCAGTACCGGCAAGCACGCTCAGTTCGCCGTTTCCCTCCAGATCGGCGACCGCGATGCCGGAAACCCGTGCGCCGCGACTCGACATATTCCGCAACCCGCGCCGCCACCGTTCGATACCCGAGTCTCCATCGAGCACGATCAGTTGCGAGTCCTCGGTACCCACCATTGCCTCCGGAATCCCGTCACCGTCGATATCCGATGCAAGCACACGGCCGGCGCCGCCTTCAGCGTCAATTTGCAGGGACCAGGCCGTCTCTCCGGTCGCTTCGGACAGGCACGAGACCTCCCCGCTATAAGCAAGAAGCAATCTGCCTTCGTCTGAGACGGAGACATCCCGAATGTCGGCAGGAAACTCCCGGCGCCATCGTTGTGTCAGTCGACCCGCAACCGGCCGGGGATATGGCGTTGACGCCGCCGACGGGGCTTCCATCACGGACCGGATCCCCACTGCAAGCTCGTGGCAGTCCACACCGTGTTCGGACCTTTCTGTCTCTCGTCCGGCCACCCGTTCAACGCCACTTAAGATCACCCGATCGTCCCGGGCCAGGCACGCGAACATGCGCCCCGAAATCCGGATTCCATCCAGTTTCAGGTCTCCGGCGCCCAACAACGTGACTTCGTCTCCGTCCGTTACCTTGATAGCTTCAGGGCCGACCCGCTCCATTCGAATCTGTGGGTCGGGAGTGAGCAGATTCATGAAGGTAAACGACGTTCCGGCATCGAGCCCGCATCCCGTCCGCTGATGCAGCACCGAGATCGTACCGTCCGAATGTGGATAGCTTCCCCAACGGCTCTTGACGTGACTGTCAGGAACGATCTCCTGCACGGAACCGTCCGCATTGTGAATACAAAAAAGCTCTCCATCCTGCCGGATGTGAACCCCGTCCGGTTTGAGTTCAGGGTCCCCCACCATTCGCCATAGACATTGCATGTGGTAGTCGCCGGCTTCATAACAGCGCAGCCGGTCCATAACCACCATGAATCGCCCTTTGCGCCAGAAAAGATCCCGTTGCCAATCCACCCCATTGTAGCCGGCGGCCTCGGTACGGACCATTGCGAGTTCCGCCCCGTCGTTACTGTCATCCAGGGTTGCCAGCGGGGGGATGACCACGCCGTCTCCAGGCGACTCGAGAACGCCGACGCCGTCGCGCATTACCGTGACTGAATTGTGAAACCTGGGCGCCGCCCGGATATAATCCCCGTCCGCCAGCCAAGCCCTGTTGTTCCAGGTCAGCCGGATGATCGCGTTGGTGTCCTCGTGTCCATGGCATGTCGTGCCGATGCCTTCCAGCAACAGGTACTCGCCGCCCGGCTCGAAATTGCGGCGCAGGGACAACTTGTCGAAATACCGTCTGCCGGAATCCGGATGATGCGCCGGAGGCGTATATCGACGCACCCAGGACAACACGGCATCGGGCAGTTCCATCGCGCAGATTCCCAGAAGGTCGCGAGGCGCTTCCGGCGCGCACCCTTCAATGGCGAAGCCGTCACGCACGTAATCTACTGCCGAATAGACACCGTGCAGCGCCCGGTCCAGCGGAGGCCGTTTCCCCTCTCCAAGCCAGTTCAACGTCCAGAGGTGTTCGGGGTTCGGATTGTACCAGGTGGAGACCATAAGCGGCCAGAGGCGTGCTTCCCATCCGTTTGCGGAAAATTGAGAATATCCGGTGGTATCCCCGTAACCGCATTCGCTGCGCATATTGTCTGTTGTCACCACAGCCAATTTGCATAGATCCGACACGTGGCCACCGGTAATATATCGGTCGTCCCCGCGATATAGAAAATAGTTGAGGGTTTCCTGAGGGACATGCCAGACATACCCCACTCCCCCATCGTCATCGGGCTTATAACAATTCATCTGACCTTCGAATATGCGCTTTGCGATATCGTTCGCCCGCTGAAATTCGCCGATACCATACCGCCTGATCATATAATCGGCGCCCACGGCCAGGTTCAACCCGATAAAGGTCGTGTGATTCTGCCGGATTTCACCGGGCGGATTCACTTCCTCAGAGACGTAGGAGAGTTCCATGAGATGTCTCAGCAACTCGCCGAACATGGTGACCGCCCCCAGGCGGTCTTCAGGGGAAAACAGCGGGCTGTCCTCCACCAGGTCCCACAGATGGACGTGGAGGTGCAGGTTGAAAAAACAGTGGTATGCTTCTGGGTGCGCACGGCACTCCGCGCGCCATGGTTCTACCGATCCCTTCAGGATATCCACCGCCGCGCGGGCCCAGACCGGATGATCAGTCAGGTAATAGTACCAGAGATAGGACAGCAGATTGCCGCCCCGGAAGGGCGAAGCAGACCAGCCCGTTCCCCAGATCTCCAGGTCGCCCCGAACCATCCCGTCCAACTCGGAGGCATCCGGAAACTGCGGCAGGTTGTGGTCGAACGACGAGGCGTGAACGCGATCCGGGATCCCGCTACCCGCAGTGACGATGTCTCGGACGACGCCCAGGGCCGTTTCCAGCCCATCCTGTGTGCTCGCGCCTGCGACAATGCAGTTGCGGCCGTACCCGAACGGATCCGAAATCGACTTGACAAGGTAACCGTTCGCGCCCGGGAAAAAGGTATCCGAAAAACAACACCGGGCGGTATATAAACGTCGAATCGCCCGGTTATTGGTCAGATTTCCGCAGGCAAGAACGTGTTTTTCCCTGAACATCGCCTGCCGAAAATCCCTCTGTGGAATCGTTTCAGGCAGTTGTCCGGCATCCCCCGCCGCTTCACGGACGCGGACAACGGTAGGATGCTTTAACATGTTGTCCGGTACCACCAGCAGAAAATCGTCGTTCAGATTCGTGGGGAGAAATCTGCGGGTACGACGCATAATGAAATTCGCATCGTTCATCCGGTGCCGCCCATCTGACCGAGTTGTTCCTGCGCGCCCCGCACAGCCGGGCTCCTGGAATACCTGTCCAGTATCCGCTGCAGCAGGATCCTTGCCTGATCGGAATCTCCCGAAACTCTGTAACAGCGGGCTGCCTCCTTGAGCGCATTGGGCGCGAACGGCGAGTCTTCGAACTCGTCGGCGAACGCCTGGTATCTGGCTGCCGCACCTGCAGGATTGCCCTGTTCTTCCATCGCCGCGGCCACACCGGACCAGGCGCTGTACCCGGTAGGGCCCATTGCATCGAACTCCTGCAGGTATTTTTCGAACGCAGCCTGTGCCTCGGCGTAGCGCCCGGTTTCGAAATAGAGGCCCCCCGCCAGCTGGAGCGCCCTGCCCGCCGCTGCCTCCCCACCATAGGCATCGGCAATTCGTTCCGCTTCCAGTATGGCATCGTCAACCTGCCCCTGGAGCAACAACACCCGGACCCGCCCCTCCGCCTCCACCGCCTCTCTTGCCTGGACGTCCATCCTGTGCATTACGTAGACGCCAAGAAGGATAAGGATCACCACCCCGGCAACAGCAACAAGCATCCGGATGTAGTTCTCCTCGACGTATGCCCATGCAGCCAGAATCCTGTTAACGAACTCGTCGTGTCTGAGTTCCCGCCTGGTCAATCGTCCCCGCGTACCCTGCATATCGCTCTCCTCCGTTCACAAATAGCGTCAGATTAACAGATGTCCGTTTACGGCTGTCCCTGGAATGATACCAAATATAGGCATTTTACCAAGGCCGGCCAAACGAAAGACGAGATCCGGGGAACCGCACTCAAGCCCCTTTGATCCGGCTGTGCCGGACGCCAATCCACGTTCGCCGGCCCGGCAGGGTTGATCCGGTGCGCACTTGACGAAATGTCAAAGATTTCCCATATTCCGGGCTGACGGGTCTATCCTCATCGTTGGACTCGTTCAAGCCCTTCAGCAACTCAATCCGGCAGCCGGAAAACCTTCGGAAATGACGCTTCTCGAGATCGCATTTACCGATTTTGTAGATATAGCGGTCGTGGGCGTTCTGTTCTGGGGCCTGTTGGCCTGGACCCGGAAGATGCACGCGCGGATGGCGCTCGTCGGGCTGGCCTTTCTGTGCGCCTTCTATCTGCTGGCGCGGCAATTCGAACTTCAACTGACGGCGTGGATATTCCAGGGGTTCTTTGCGGTCCTCGTTGTGCTGCTTGTGGTTGTCTTTCAGGACGACCTCCGACGCCTCTTTGAGCGGATTGCCGCGCTCGGCCTGGGAAGAAGGGTATCGCGCCCACACGGCGGGAGTCTGGCGGTGCTGGTCCGGGCGATGCATCAGCTCGCGGCAAAACGGCAGGGCGCCCTGGTGGTTCTGCCCGGACGCGAGCCGCTGGACCGGCTTCTACAAGGCGGAATTGTATTGCAAGCGACCATCAGCGAGGAACTCATCGACAGCCTGTTCGGCACGACGTCCGCCGGCCACGACGGGGCTCTGGTAATGCGGGAAGACAGGCTGGAGCGTTTCGCCGTATACCTGCCGCTTTCGGAAAACCGGGAGGAACTCGGGCCGGGCGGCACACGCCACGCCGCGGCGCTGGGGCTGGCGGAGCGCAGCGACGCGCTCTGCCTCGTGGTCTCGGAGGAGCGCGGCACCATCGCCGTCGCGCGGCAGGGCCGACTGGAGGTTATAGACGATCCGGACGAACTGCTGGCCCGGTTGCAGGAACATGCGCAGCACGTGATAGCCAGCGCGCGCAGGACCGGTCGTGGTTCGCTGGCGAGGCATATCGGTGAAGGGCTGCTTTCCTTCGCGCTGGCGTTCAGCGCCTGGGTATTTTTCGTGCCGGGCGCGGCGGTCCATGAAACGACGTACAAGGTGGAAGTCGGAGTGGAGAATCTACCGGGTGGCTATACACTGGAGGGTGTCAGACCGGGGGTTGTAAACGTTACCTTGAAGGGACCGCGACGAGCCTTTCTGCTGGCGCCAGTGGACGACTTTCGACTCGCGATCGATGCGGCCTACGTCAGGTTCGGACGAAGAACCTTTGTGGTTGACGTCGAGTCGATAATACACGGGACGGAACTGACGGTTGTAAACGTAGAACCTCGAAAGGTCCGGCTGGATGTTCGAAAGGAATAATCCAGGCGGGGATGCTGGCCGGAATCCCGCAATCTCGGTTTGACGAGGCGACCAACCTGGTGCGGAGCGCACCGTGGACGAAACCCATGACTTCTGAGTGACAATGCCGCGACGCCGGCCACACGCGGAATTCGGAGCCATGCGTTACGCAAAGTGTTCATCCTGCATGGGATCTCACGCAGGCGCCGCTACGAAGAAACCAATCGCTCCCGGGCTTCCATCTTGCGAAGTCCCATAAAAAGCAGCAGGCCCGATAACATCAGTACAGCCACGCGATTGAGCAGCACCTGGTCGCCCCACAGGGTGTCTTCCATGCCCACCGGGGGGTCGAACGTACTCAGAAAGAGCACGAAGGGTGAATCGGGCATGGATTCCGACACGACCAGCGTCAGGCCCATTACTCCCGTAGCGAGCATCGCTGCCGCATTTCCGCTTCGGCAGAGAACGGAAAAGTAGAATGTCAGCCCAGCGGCAAAACACGCGGGCAGAAAGGCGTTCAACGCGCCCCGGAAAACCGGCAATTCCGCGAAAACAAAATAGGCCACAATCGTCATTCCCATCAGGGTTCCCGCCAACACCACATAGACCCCCACCATCCGGATCGCCCATATCTTATAGTGGGATGAGGTTGTACTGAATAACGTCTCCAGTGTATTTCTGTCTCGTTCGCCCGCAACCAGATCCATCGTCAGATAAACAGCCAGTGCGATACCGGGAATTTCAACCAGAACATTGAGGGCGCGCGATACGCCGAATCCTTCGTTTGGGCGCCAGACTGCAAATGCATACATGGCTCCGTAATAGACGAGGACGCCAATGGCCATGAACATCAATTTCCTGTGAAATATGATCCTGCAGCTCAGCCGAAAGAGCCGCCACGTGGTAAGCAGCAGTTCCCGCCAGTTCAGCATGGCTCTTCCTTTCCTCCGCCAAGGAGGTACAGGTACGCGTCTTCCAGGGTTGGTTCCGTACTCCGTGCGCCAAACCCTATCGGCCGGCGTTCAGACAGGAATCGCATTCTGACCCCGTCCGGCGTCCGCTGGTGCGATACGACCTTCAGTTTTTCTTCCAACTCGGTAAAGCGCTGTTCCGAAACCACCGCATCCCATACCCGTCCTTCCGCCTGATTTCTCATCTCCCCCGGCGTTCCGGTATACAGAAGACGCCCCTGATCAAGTACCGCCAGTCGATTGCAGCTTCCGGAGATATCTTCCACGATGTGCGTGGAGAAGATGACGATCCTGTCCTGGCTCAACCGGGCGAGCAAGTTACGAAACCGGATACGTTCCAGCGGATCGAGCCCTGCCGTGGGCTCGTCAACAACCACGATCAGCGGGGTGTGCAACAGGGTCTGCGCGATCCCGAGACGCTGCTTCATTCCCCCTGAGAACGACCCGATGGGATCGTCCATGCGTTCGATGAGATTCACCTTTTCCAGGGATTCGATAACCCTTGACTCGCGGGTCTTGCGGTCCTTGAAGCCTTCGAGCAGCGCCCGGTATTCCAGAAACTCGTACGCCGAAAGATGTGGGTAGTTGCCAAAGTGCTGAGGAAGATATCCGACCAGGCCATGAATTGAGCCGTTTCGAAGGATGTTTCGACCGTCGATAAGAATCGACCCGTAACTGGGCTCGAGGACCCGGCACAGAATGCGCATCAACGTGGTCTTTCCCGCGCCGTTCGGGCCCAAAAGACCGAACATTCCCCTGCCGATTTCGAGGTTGACGCCCGCCAGCGCCCGAAATTCAGGCCGGGGAACGCCAACGATGGGTATGGCCGATGCCGTCCAATAGAGCCATCTACGGGCCCGCACGAATCGTCCGGTTAGCTCATCGGGAGTGACCACGCCCGCCCGCACCCTGCCGGAAAGCCATCGTACAAGTCGGTAGGCGGCCCACAAGCCTAACGTGGCAATGGTAACGGAAAGCAGATTCAGCCGCAAATGCATGTAAGCCACGAATCCCACCGGCAAAGCGACTCTATACAGAATATCACCAATACGTTCTACCGCCGGCAACAGATGTTCCCGCAAGAGCGCGCCGATACAGCAACCCACGTGGCCAAGCATGAATACCAGCGCCAACCCGTGCAGATAAATCCAGATTTCGTCCTCGAAATACGTCGCGAAATACAACAACAGTGCGAGCAACGGCAGCTTCCACAAGAGCGCATCGCGAATCCGTTTGAGGTCCTGCGAATCAGGTTCCGTTGTTCCCAACCGCCCCTTCCGACGTTCATAGCGCGCCCACTCCCTGCCAAAACGCCCGGGCGCGCCGTAAATTTTAGTCAGGTTTCTAAGTTGAATCGAATGGACGGCGCTCGCGGCGCGGCGCGAGGCGACCCGGGCGCGATGGATTTTCAGTACGATCCACACCGCCGTCAGGAACGCGGCCCATATGGGAAATATCGACAACGCGGCCCAGAAAACGCTTTCATATCGGATATATACGCCATAGCCGGCCGCTGCGGTAGAAAGCAGCGAGAACACGAGGCCGATAAAGCCCAGGTCGGCCAGCCAATCGCCGATCTGGTCCAGTCCCATGTACACGACCGGAATCAGGATCAAAGTGGACACCATGGAAACAGACAACCCACCCAGAACAGTTATTGCGAACGGCGGCCAGATTTCGAAATCCCCACCGAATTCCAGCGCGAGCGGAAGAACGCCCAGAAGCGTTGTAGCCGTCGTCATTAATATGGGCCGAACACGGGACCTCGCCGCCGTCAGGACTGCGCGTTCCCGGCGAAAGCCGAAACGGGACCGGAGTACGCCGACGGCGTCTATCAGGATAATCCCGTTATTTACGGCAATGCCCAACAAGACGACAAAGCCCAGCAGCGCCATGGGCCCTTCCTGCTGGCTCAGGCCCGTGCCCGACATCATCAGCGCCCAACACGAGCCGATGGCGGCGGGCGGCAGCGTGCATAGGATGATTATCGGAGAGGCGAAAGATTCAAACAACGAGGCCAGAATCATATAGATGAGTACCGCGGCAATTCCAATCATCCAATAGTAAATCGTCTCCTCGTGCGCCTCGATGATTTCAATTGAATAGCCCTCAGGCAGCACCATGTCCTGCAGTGTCGTCCGAACGACCCGTCTCGCAGTATCCAACCGCGGTTGTGAATCCAGAATTTCCGAAGGAAACCGGTAGGAAACCACAATCCGCCGGGCCTGGTCCGTCCTCAAGAGACTGCTCCTGCCCTCGTCCGTTCGAACCCGCGCGACTTCGTCCAGAGACACGTACTGACCGTCCTGGTTGAGAATACGGGACCGTTTCAATTCAGCCAGTCCGTAACGTTCACGGTCCTCTTCTTCGATCGTCCGCACTTCAATGGGTACCTCGGTTGCGTCAGGCAGCAGAAACGGTACGGTGGTGCGGAATCCGTCCCATCGCGTGTCTCCCACGGCGGCCAGGACCTCCTGTGCCCCAAGCCGCCGGTCGAACAGGGAAGCCGCATCGGGAATCACCTGCACCTCGGGCGAACTCCGTTCGGCGTCGGCGCGCACGCTGTTGGCATCCACCTCCTCGAGTTCCTCGAGGCGGTACACCGCGTCGTTGGCAACCATCGTCAGAATGGTAAAATCGTAGCCTCTCACCACGGCCTGCTCGTTCGGCGTGGCCCCGGTCAGATCGAATCCACCGGAACTACGCCTCCGACGCTGTCCTATCCCCTGCCCGCGACCGCCTCGTCCCGCACGGGGTCTGGGTTCGTATCCTACCACCCCTCCCTGCACGTTCTGCAATTTCTCGTCGAGCTGTTCCTTTATTTCGTCAAGCGAGATGTCGCCGGGCCGGTCAGAACGCTTTCTCAGCAGGACGGTGACGCTGGCCTCGGCCTCCTGCACCGACGTTGTAAACCGATCCAGACCGGGCACGTCCCGCACAGTTTCTTCCACCTGTTTCGCGACCTCGTCGGTGGCATCGAGCGTGGCCCCTTCCGGCAGGTTCACGTAAACCGTAAATCGCGTCTCCTCCCTCCGCACCTGTTGCTGGAGCAGAAAGAAGAAGGCCACGACGAGTGTCAACGCCAGGACCCCCCCAACGGACAGAGCGACAGACGCCCGGTGCCGCAATGCAGTTTTCAACAGCAGTGTATACTGTTCCAGTAAGCCCCGGACGTCCGGCGGTTTTCGGACATCGCGATTAAGTGCCCGGACGGCAAGGGCCGGAACAAGCGTCAGCGCTACCAGCAGAGAGGCCATTAATGGAAACGCCATGGACAGCGCGAGCTCCCGCAGCAGATCCTGCGCGTCGCTTTCGATAAATAGCACTGGCAGGAAAGCGGTTACCGTGGTTGCTGTTGCCGCGACCACCGCACGACCGACCTCGGCTGCCCCGTCGCGCGCCGCCCGCGCGGGCGATTTTCCACGCTCATAGTGCTTGAAGATGCTCTCCATCACCACGATGCCGTTGTCGGCGAGCATTCCCATCGCGAGGGCCAGGCCGCAAAGTGAAAGCACGTTGACCGACAGACCACCCAGGTACATAAGATTGAAGGTCATCAAGAGAGAAACCGGAATGGCGAGCAGGAGGACCGAGACGAAACGAAGGTTCCGAAGAAACAGAAAGAGTACGACCAGGCCGAGGACGGCACCAATTATGGCCGCCTGTTTCAGCGTGGAAAGCGCCCCGGTCATCAGATCCGCCTGAGATGAGCTCACGCCCAGTTCCACGCCGTCGCTCTTGAACGTGCGATTCAACTGCGCAATGGCCGCTTCTACCGCGGCTGCCACCTCAATCAGGTTCGCCTCGTCGTCTTTCTGGATCCGGACCCCCACCGAAGGTTTCCCGTTGACCCGGTGGCGGTCGGCCTGCTCCTGAAGTCCGTATCCCACACGGGAAACGTCGCCCAGCCGGAGGGTGCCGTCCGCATTCAACACCAGATTCCGAATCTGCAGGAGGTCCGTAAACTGTCCATGAATGCTCACGGAGCAGGCACGATTCCCGTCGTATACGCGACCGAGGTACTCCCGTCGCCGATTGTAGTTGTTCAGGCGCGCCCGTACCGCTCCGGTTGAAAGGCCGTGCGCTTCCAGCAGAACCGGATCCAGGACGATTTCCACGGCGCTGCGCCGACCACCCATTACCAATACGTTCACAACGCCGTCGACAGACTCCAATTCGGGGCGGATCTTTTCCTCCGTGAACTCCCGTAACTGGTTCAGATCCCAATCGGCAAGCACGTGGAGTTCCATGATGCTGCTGCTCAGGTCTGTCGAGTCGAATCTTCGTACATCGGTTTGCGTACGTTCAGGCAGCGTTGGCTGCAATCTATTCAGGTTGCTTTGCAGCTGAAGCAGGGCGAACTTCATATCCACGTCCGGAGCGTAGGCTACTCTGATACCACCCCTGTTGGCCATTGCGAAGGACTCCATCTCCTGGATCCCGTCCAGCTTGCCGATCGCCCCTTCGGCGGGAATCACAAGATCCCTCTCAACCTGTTCCGGGGAGGCCCCCTGCAGCGAGAGCGTGACGAAGACTTCCGGGAAAATCAGTTCCGGAAAAAGCTGTACCGGAAGCCGGGTCCACGACACGACACCCAATATGGCGAACGCGGCGAAGAACATGGACGTCGTCACCGGACGCCTGACGGCAAGATCGGGAAGAATCACGGCGCCCTCCGGAATCTAAGCCGTTCAATCAATTCGTAAACCACGGGAATCACCACCAGAGTCATCAGTGTGGAAGTTACCAACCCGCCGATAACCGCCACAGCCATCGGCGCCCTTAAACGGGCGCCCTCCCCCACTCCCACCGCCATGGGCAACAACGCCAGGATGGTCGTGCCGCTGGTCATCAGGATCGGGCGCAGCCTATCCTGCGCCCCCCGAAGTACCGCCTGTCTCAAGTCGCCCGTATCGCGCCGCAACTGGTTGATGCGATCCACAAGAATGATGGCGTCATTCACGGCGATTCCGCCCAGCATGATCGCACCTATAAATGCCATAATGCCAAACGCCTCTCCAAGGCTCCAGAACGCGAATACCACCCCAATCCCGGCAAGCGGCACCGTAAACATCACCGTAAACGGATGTAGCAGGGACTCGAATAGCGACGCCATTACCATATAGACGAGCACTACCGATAGAATGAGGGCGAATTGGAGGCCGCCAAATGACTCGGCCCGTTCGCGTTCCTCACCCGTGACGTTCACCCGGTATCCGTGTGGAATGGCCATCTGTCCCACCGCCTGCCTGATCTGCGTTGCAGCCTGGCCCAGCACCACGCCATCGGACAGATATGCCGATACCCTTCCCACCCGGCGCTGACCGTCGCGCAGGATCTCCCGCGGTCCCTGGACCACGCGCAGGTCGGCGAGATCTCCCAGCGTGAGCATCGCACCGTCCGGGCCGTCAATTCTGGCGTGTTTCAACTCACGAATGTCCAGGTCCTCGAAACCCACCCGGATGGTTCGCGCACGCTGGTCTTTGGAGAGTTCTCCGGCTTCCTCGCCTGCCAGCCTGCGCTCCAGTTCGCGCACGAGGTTCTGTGACGTAAGTCCAAACGCCGCCGTGACGTCCGGCCGCAACACCACGTCCACTTCCGGCTGACCGTCCTGGAAGGTGGTTCGCACGTTATATACCGTTGATAACGCTTCCATGCGCCGTTTCAAGTCTGCCGTGAGCTCCCGGAGTAATTCCAGGTTCTCACCGCTGACCTCGACTTGAACCGGCGCAGAATCTCCTCGAATAAGCCCTTCCAGTGCAGCCTTTTGAAGTCGATAGTTAACTTTGATTTCCGGCACCTCGCGAATGGCGGCGTCCAGAGCGGCGGTGAGTTCGGAAACACTGCGCCGGTCCTCTCGCTTCGCCAGCACCACCGTCAGCTCCGCCCTGTTGGGGCCGGAGGGTTCTCCCACTGCCGTCAGCCGGTTCGGATCGTTTCCCACGCGAAGGTAGATGTGCCGGGCTTCCTTTCCGGCAACTGCCTGCGTGATCGCGGCAATGCGTCTCGAAACCCTGTCCGTCGACTCAAGCCTTGTGCCCTCCGGCAACGAGACGTCCACGTGAAGTACACCCTCGTCTTCACCCGGAATAAAAGACGTGTGGATGGACCTGGCCATATAGACGGCGGCCAGAAGACACGCGAAAAGCACTGCCAACGTACGTCCCTTGTGGTTGAGCGATCCACTAAGAAGGCGATTGAACGCGACCGACCCGGCGACGCTTGCGGACCGGCGGCGATACCGGCCAAAGAGCCGGGCGGTTAACATAGGGACGGTTGTCATGGCCACCGCGAGAGACGAAATCAGCGAAAACGCGACCGTCCAGGCCTGCTCCTTGAACAGTTCGCCGGCCAGACCGTGAAGGTAGACGATGGGCAGAAACACGGACACCGTGGTAAGTGTGGAAGCCAGGATGGCGACTCCCACCTCGCTTGCACCCTTAATGGAGGCTTCGACGGCCGATTCTCCCCGTTCCAGGTGACGGTGGATGTTTTCGATCACGACAATCGCGTTGTCGACCAGCATGCCCGCGCCCAACGCCAACCCGCCCAGGGTCATCACGTTCAACGTCAACCCCTGAAAATACATCAGTGTGAAGGTGGCCAGCACGGAGATCGGAATGGCAAGACCGATCACCAGTGTTGCCGTCCACTGCCGGAGCGCCGCCAGCAGCACACCCACGGCCAGCAGTGCGCCGATAATGGCCGCCTCTTCCACTTCGTTTACCGCGCGTTCCACAAACCGCGCCTGGTTCTCGACCACCGTAAAGCGCACGCCGGCCAGGTCGGCCTCCAGGTTTCCCAGTTCTTCGAGAACCCGATTGACCACCGAGGAAGTATTCGCCCCCGCCTCTTTGTAAATTGAAAGACCGACGCACTCCACACCATCGAGGCGCACGATTGTCTCTCTCTCCTTATATTGGAGAGCTACGGCACCCACGTCGCTGACCATGACGGGCACCCTTTCGGCGGGGGCATCCTCCTGCCCGTTCCCGGTTTCGCCTCGACGCTCGCCCACAACCAGGTTATTCACGTCCTTCAAATCTGTCAGACGTCCCAGACCCTTGACCAGATAGGATCGTTGTCCGTCCTTCAACGTTCCACCGGAGACATCCGAATTCGCTTCCCGAATCCGCGATACGACCGTTTCGGAGTTGACGCCGAAGGCTTGCAGGAGATAGGAATCCAGCGTAACGTGGATCTCCTTTTCAGCCCCACCTTCGATTTCCACTGAAGCAACGCCGGAAAACCCTTCAAGTTTAGGCCGGATTATGGTTTCCACACTGCCCAACAGTTCGTCCGGATCCTGCCAATCAGCTCCGGATACGGCCAGTCGAATCACCGGCAGCGCCTGGGGGTCTTCCTGCGTAACGTCCAGACTCGCGATATCTGGATCCGCCGCGTATCGCGCCACTTTCTTCTGTACGTCGAGCAGGGCGAAATCCATATCCGCATCCCATTCAAATTCCGCTATCACCACGGCCTGCCCGGAACGGGATACTGAATGTACCCGTTTGACGTGACGCACGGTACCAATATCCCCTTCGAGCCGTTGTGCGTAACGCTCTTCCATCTCCCTGGGCGTCTTGCCCGGAAATCGCAGGTCTACTGTGATCACGGGGGAACGCACATCGGGCAGAAGGTCCACGTCCAGCCGTTCCAGTGAGATCCAACCCAGGAGTGCCACCGCCAGTGTGGCCATCGCGATCGTCACCGGGTATTTTGTTGAGAATTCGGGCAATGACATCGTATCAGCCCTTTACAAGAGGTATTGACAACTGTCCTACCCCCGGACGTCCGCGGGAATGTGGGCCGCGAGGATTCGGGCTAAAAATAACCCTCCGAAAGCCCCACATGCATTCCCCGGGCCCAAGAAGGGTCCAAACGAAAACTCACAAGGTTTCTGCTGAATGCAATTTCGCCGCGGACGGGATCTCTCGAATTCGCTTCGGGTCCTCGAATCGGCGGATATCCGCAACCTGTGTCCCGTCGCGGAAAACTGTCAACATCCGGTTATCCGATTCAGGGAAAGAACACCGGTGTTTATCGCTGCCCCGGCACTCCCTCGCCGGTTACCCTCACGCGCGTACGGGCCCGCAGGGTCTCGTAGTTGCTGGTAATGAGACGCTCGCCCGCCTCAAGCCCATCCAGAATCTCGACCTGCTCCGTTCCCTCCAGCCCCAATTCCACATGGCGCATCTGCGCCCTTCCCTCCTCTTCCACAAAAACCACCTTGCGATTCTGTCGGGTCAGAACAAACCGGCGTGGAATCACCACCGCGTCTTCATGCGACTCCGTTACAATCTCCGCCGTCACGAACATGCCTGGCCGTAACATCAGGCCCGAATTCTCCACCGCTCCCACCACCCGGAACGTGCGTGTTGTTGGATCAATGGCCGGATCCACCACCTTGATGGTCCCCAGAAACCGTCGGTTGGGCAACGCATAGTTCTCCACCCGTACAACCTGCCCCGGTGATACCGACGCAATATAGGCATTGGGTATCTTGAGATCGACCAGCACCCGGCTGTAATCCATTACCGTTGCAATGGTTGTGCGGGCATCCACAAGCGTACCTTCGGTAATATCGGCCAATCCGGTCAGAAAGCCGGCGATTGGTGTGCGAATGGTTGTCTTGGCGATCTGAACGAGAGCGTTTTCATAGTTTGATTCGGCCTCGGCGAAGGCGTGGCGCGCTTCTTCCAGATCCTTTTCCGTGCCCAGCTTGCGTTCAACGAGCACCTCCTGATCGCGCAGGGTTCGCTTCGCGGCGGCAAGTGCAAGCTCACGGGATTCCAGGCGGGCGTTTACAACAAGCTCCTTGTTTACAAGACGGGCGATCTCCTGGTTTCGGTTCAGCCGCATCCCCTCCGTCGGCCGTCCTCCGACGCCCCGTGCGATAAATTGAAGAATTCCCTCGACCTCGGTTAGAATTCTGGCCTCCTTGGTGGGTCGGAGCGTGCCCGTGGCCGACACCGTCGCTTCCATCGTGTCCATTCGCACGGCCTGAACCGTTACGGGGACGGTCAGATCGACGGAACGCTGCTCAGTTTGCCCGCCGCAGCCGGACAGCGTTGATATACTTACGAGTACAATGAAAAAAGAGTCCGGGAATCGCCTGTTCAAAACGCACCTCACATAAAAGTTATAATCCCATGTATCCCAATGTATTACCAGTTTCCACCACGCCATTGACCGCGGCCGCTTCGGTTGCTCCCTCCGCGACCGCCGCGGTTGCCTCCACGACCGCCACGGCCGAAATTCCACGTCGGGAGGTCCTCTTCATACACCTCCTCCGGATGGTCGGGGTCTACGTATCTCCAGCGCACCGCATCTGCGTAGAGGCGCCCGCTTGCGCGGTCGGACAATTCGACCCGGGCCAGTTCCCCGCCCTCGTACCGGTAACGCCCCAGGACGTTCCAACCCGCCTTCAATTCGCCTGCGTCGATTGCCAGCGTATCCACCTCGCCACCGTGGCCCACGGCCAGATTGAATTCCGACGCCATACGCAGACGCTTCGAGAACCTGGGAGAAATGAAATAATAGTAGACGTCGTAATCTCCGCTGTGGGGCAACCGGGCCGTCCATACGGCCGGCTGCGCGCCGTCGCCAGGCTTCTTCCACCGGAAATTGTTCTCATACCGTCCGAAGGAAAACGGCATCTGGCGTTCCTGCCAGTTGTCCCCCTTCAACTGCGGTCGCAGATAGCGCCGCACCCTGCGGACCGGCATCTCGAAGCCGTCGTCATCGTTGTCCACGATGATTTCGGTCAATCCCGTCTCATCCGGGGAGACCTCCCTCACGTACGTCGTGGCGGATCCATCCATCGGCTTCTCCGGAATGCGCAACGGCGCCATCAGGACCCGGCGGTTACGTGCAAAAAAGGGCTCGACACTTATTCTTGAGGGTCGTTCCCATAGGATCAACCCAACCTCGACTTCCTGCCCCCCCTCTATCTCCACGCCCTTTACCGCCTCGTCCTCGGCGCCCATCGCTCGAATTTGAACAAACCCTCGCCCGGGTTCACCGTTCCGGATCCTCACAATGACCTGATACGTCAGCATCCCCCACCCGTCGTCCACTTTATATGCTTTCGCCCGTGTCAGCGTGTATCCCGGCACCTGGGTGCCGTGCAGCCAGTCTCGGACCAGGCGATTCAGGTCGGGGCCGTTCCCCGCTCCCGAGGAATCGCCGACCGCCGCCCTCTCAAACGAAGCGAAGTCCACCCCGACGTGTCGACTCGCCTCCTCGAATCCGCTGACAACGTCTCTGAATACGTCGTCTCCCACCACAGCCTGCATCATGCCGAACATGGAGGCGCCCTTGGCATCGACGACGGCCCGGTAGAGTTCCGCGTCTGCATTCGGGTCCAGTTGCGCGAAGGACCGCTGCGCCATCTTGGCCGTCAACGTATCCCAGGAGACGCCACTCCCGCCCCTGTTGCGCCTGAACCGCCCCCGAAACCGCCCCCGCCGAGAGTAGAAATTCTGCTGCAGATTGGTACCGAGATGCTTCTGCATGTAGACCGGCATTGCACGCTTTAACAGCGAATAGTGTTCGCCTTCGAATCCCTTGTTGAACGACCAGAGTTGCGCAACAGGACTCCGGTATATCCCGCTCTGAGACGATTCGCCCGCAAGAAACGTGTTAAGGATCGTCCTGACCAGCAAATCTCGCTTGATTCTCGCTGGATCGTCGTTTCGCCGTTGCCTCCGCTGCATCCACTTCAGCCGCTGTCCCAGCCTCAATCGCATCAGGACATCCTCTTCCAGCATCATCACGCCGGGCTGCACCAATCCTCCGGCTTCCTCCCATCCGTCGTAATACCATTGCACCTGGAATGGCACTTCAACCACCGATAGACGCTTGTATGGATAGGCCAGGCTGGTTTCCTGTTCAACGCTATCCAGGATTTCGCCCAGTGTATCGAGGGCGTCGTCCGTGGCGTCTTCGAAAAAAGTGATCTGTTTTGCATGGGCCGGATGTACGTATATAGCACACTCGACGTCGTGAATTTCGGCCTGAAAGACACGATAGACGCCGGCGTTGAGTGAGAAAACGGGTACAGGCTGCTCCACTTTCCATGTGTGAATCTCACGTCTTCCCTGTGGCTTCCGGTTAACCGGCACGCCCTGGGTCACTACTTCCAGCCCGCCGGGAAGAGAAATGTTGAGATCCGCAGTGGCGAAGGAACGGGGTCTGTCATCCCGATGCCCGTAGTCCACTCCCGGTGAGGGGTACCACCTGCTGCGCGGCGGGAGGAAAACGGAATTGTGTCGAATCCAGGCCGTAAGATCACCCTTTCTTCCGGGGCCGGCGCGACGCTTCTGCAAGCGCCTTGAATCGGGATGCCGTCTGAGATCGAATCCGCTGAGGTCAATCGAACCGTCGTACACGAACTCCAGCGTCGCCAGACTATCGGGCTGGAGTGGGAGCGCGACCCGCACGGTGCCGTAATCGCGGCGCCAGTCGACAGCAACGTCCCCTGCCGGCCTTGCGCTCACAGACCGCAATTCCAATCCCGGGTTGAGACTGAAAACCAGCGTATCCAGGGGCACGGGATGTGGGTTCAAGACGTTCAGTACCGCTGTGCACCCCAGGGGCGACCGGCCTGTTGCCAGATCCACGTCGAGGGTGTAGTGGGTTACCGCGGCGGTAGGCCAACCGGCATATCTCTCCTGTGATGCCAACTGCGCCGTCCTGTATTCGAGGTCGGAGGCATCCCGGCCTTCCATATAAAGGTACAGAGCCAGCGTGGAGACGAGGCCGGCGGCGGTCAGACATCGGCCAAACCGGCGCCAGGATCTAGATTGCGGCAGACGCGGGTACCGGTCGATGGACAGACCGAAGAAAAACAGAGCAAGCGTCATGTAGAAGAACCGGATCTCCACCACACGTCGGATATCGCCAAGACCCAGCATATCCGAATAGAACACGGGTGCGAAAAATGCACCGAAATCGTAAATGCCGCCATATCTGCGTCCCAGGAACAAGAGCACAATCACGACGTAGGCGATAACGAGCACGGTCACTGCGGCCTGCCGACGCAACACCGCCCCAAGAAAAAACGTAAGGGCTGACATGTAAACGAGCCCCGGCAGGTTCAACAGCAGCAAGTACGCCAGATAGGGCCGCACGGTAAACGGCGCGCCTGTTACGCTGATTTTGGCTGCTTGCACACCAAGGCTGAGCACGAGCACAACCACGCTGAGCGTGATCAGTGCGCCCAGAACACCCAGGTATTTACCCATGACCAGTTCGGCCGTAGACAGCGGTCGGGCTGCAACCACCTCGTAGATCCCCGCGCGTTCATCCGCGGCGCGGAAATCCCCGACAATGAACGCGATCACGACGGTCTGCAGAAAACTGTAGACAAAAAAGGGCATGTAGGCGCCGATTCCACTAACGGATTCGAATTCAACGCCTCTTGCTTCCGCAATCGCCAGTCCCACGCCCAGGACAACCGGGATGAGTACGCCGATACCGCCCAGAATGCGAAATCTGATCGTCCGCATCAGCAACTTGCGTTCGTATCTGGCAACCGAAAATATGGTGAAGACCGTATTCATGTTCACTGCGACTCACGCCGCCCTTTCCTGGTTCTCCATACCGATAAAATAAACATACGCATCTTCGAGGTTCGGCGAAACCGGCTCCGCGTTGCCGGGCGGTTGGCCATCGCCCACGATCCGAAGATCCATCCGTCCGCCGTCCACGGCGACCGTCACGACCAGAAAACGTCTGGAGATTTTCTCGAAGCCGGCGTCGTCCGCCTGCACGCGCCAGGTCTTGCCATCGGCGCGGGCGACCAGAGTTGCCGGCGATCCCCTGTAAACGATCCGCCCGGCATTCAGCACGGCCAGATCATCGCAGGTACTCGAAATGTCACCAACAATGTGGGTTGAAATCAATATGGCCCGATCCCGGCTCAACCGGGCGAGAATCCCCCGAAAACGAATGCGTTCTTCCGGATCGAGACCCACCGTGGGCTCGTCCACAATCAGAATTTCAGGATCGCCCACAATGGCCTGTGCAACGCCGAGTCGGCGCATCATTCCCCCGGAAAACGTGCCGGTCCGACGGTCACGCGCATCGTATAGCCCCACGTTTTCCAACGCATCCCGTACCCGCGCCCTTCTGCCGTTCCGACGGTGCCCGGCGGCCAGCCGGTCCATATAATCCAGAAACTCCCACGCCGTCAGTTGCGGATACGCTCCGAAATGCTGAGGAAGATATCCCAGCCTTCGACGCACTTCGGAACGGTTTCGCCGCAGATCCCATGCGCCAATTCTGACCTCGCCGGCCGTTGGCGCCATCTGGGTTGAAAGTATCTTTATAAGCGTGGTTTTCCCGGCACCATTCGGTCCCAGCAGCCCGAATGTACCCTGTCCGATTTCCAGGTCCACGTTGTCCAGTGCAGGCGCGGCCCCCTTTTGATAGATTTTCGTCAGACTCGTTGTGTTGATTCGCATTTCGGGCCCCTCAACCGGGTACCGGAGATGTGCGGCACTCTATGCATTAGACCGGCTTTCGGTGTCATTCGTTCCCGTATTGTCCGCGGGAACTACGCACCCTTGCAGCCGGAATCTTCATGGGTGCCCGGAAGCCGTCTTCGAGTCCGTCTCCAGGCGTTTTCTTGCCGTCATCTCCACCTTGATCCGGCGCCCCGCCAGTTCGGGCATGGGCGGACAGGGCAACACGTGTACCGTGTCCGGCGGCACGGCCTCGGACACGGCTTCCGAAAAGGCTGCGGCTGTTTCAGGAGAACTGACATAGGCAAATATCAGACAGATATCGCCGCGCGTGAGCGACGCTCCCTCAAGAATCGCTGCAATCTGTTCGGTGACCTGCGCCGCCTCCCGTTTCCCGTCCGAGCCTGGGAGCGCACGAAGTTCGCCCACCTGGATCAGTTCCCAATCTCGAGCCCGGCAGCTTCGAATACACGTCAGGCCGTCACCCGTAATCCCGGCTGGAAGTTCCATCTCCGAGTGTCGCACACCACAGCGGTTGTCCGAGATGACACCCATCACCTGTATCTCAGCATACAGGCTGGGCGGGTCTCCAAAGTGCCGGCTGTCCGACATCATGACCACGGGGTGTGGATTGCCCGCCCAGCGGCGGCCAACCTCCGTCCGGATGAGTCGCGCAATCCTCGTGGAGTGCGCGAACGGACGGAGACGCACAACGTCCGCCAGGGATCCGCCAGCCTCGTGAAATACGTCCTGGATGAGGTCGAACACGTACGAAATCTGACGCTCCGGCTGTCCTTCGAATAGCGGATTAATGTCGTCGTCCCACGCGACGACGCCCGACAAATGGATCTGCCGGCCCCCACCGAACCTCGTCACAACGGCAGGCGCAAGCGCCATAAACTCGGTATCGTACAGCGATTCAGGCCGCCACGAGGTCTGTTCGAACGTCGCGCGGGTTTTCGGCACATAACCCACCGCCTGAATACACGTTGAAAGCGCGGCATTCGGATGCGCCCAGCCGAGTGTCGTGATCGCTGCGCGGTACCCCGGGCTGAATCGCGCCCGCCGCGCATCTCGCATGTGGGTGCCGTCGTACCGTCTGTTGTGCAGAACCGTCCACTCGGCAAACGAATCGAAGCTTCCGCCCAATCCGGCGGCGACGTCCGTCAGTGTGTCGCAAAGCGCCTCGTTCTGGGATTCCGACCATTCGTCCCGCAAAGCCTCGCCTGTTGCCTCCGACCACGTCGCGCCCTGCGGTCCCCGTGACGGCATGTGGGCCCCGAGTTGATTGAGGTCGATACGTACAGCGTCTCCCCAATCGGTGTGACGAACCCGCATACGTCGTTGGACATCGGGATATTGCATCGACGCAATCTCTCTCTATAGGACAGGAAACCGGCACGTTAATTCCCGTTTCGCAGCCGCGAATGGCAGAAAACGGGTTCGACAGTGCGGCCGGAACCCCGACGTCGCAGGGCCGGTCAAACCTGACTGCGCTCTATAGACTGCTCCGGCAATCCGGTGTTCCGACGCTTGTGTTCGAAGCTCAGCTCCACGGGAACGGGCTGTTGGATACGGGGTGCAGCCTGCCCTCGGCGTAACGTGAGAAACGGAACGGCTCCAGGAGACGGGAACGTCCGCCCAGGAGTTCCTCCGCCACAAGCTTCCCCACGCCAATCATCTTGTACCCGTGGTTGGAATCGGCAATGATGTAGCAATTCTTGTGAAACCGGTCGAACACCGGGAAACTGTCGGGCGTAAACGCGCCGATACCGCCGGATGGCTCTTTCCTGAAGCGTGGAGAGGTTCCCTCAAACCGCTTGTGGCAGAACGCCAGCGCGGAACACCAGTGGTGCGCGAATTGGTCGCCAACGATGAAATCGGGAGATTCCGGACCATACGGGTCCACCGCGATCTCGTCCGGCGGTCTTTCCACCCGGTAGGGCATCGCTCCTCCCTGCACGCCACCGAAGTGGAAATCGGGTTTGTAGTATATTCCCCATAGGCGATCAGTAATCAGCGAACCGTCCACGTCCGAATGGAGTGGCGCGTCGGTGTCCAGATGAATTACGGGGGGCATTCTGCCATCGTTGGTCTCTAGAAAGCCGGGGTCGACGCCCAGCGTCCCTTCCTGTAAACACCAGTAGCTCCACATTGGAATGTCGCGACGCAGGACGCCATCCAAACCCATGATGCTCACCGACGCGGGCAGATCCAGCATATCCCAGAGCAGTTTAGCCCACGGCCCCACGGCAATGACAACCTCGTCTGTGCGGATCACGCCGCGATTCGTTTCTACCGCCGAAATCGCACCGCCATCGTACCGAAAACCGGTTACTGTAACACCTTTCATTATCCCAACGCCCTCGCTCCCGGCCTTGGCCGCCAGGCCCATCATCGACGCACGGTTGTTGGCGTAACCCCCTCTTTTTTCGTGAAGAACAGATGTGATTCCCCTCGCCTGCCAGTCGTGAAACAGACTCAGCATATATTTCATGCAGTCTGCTTCTCCTTCGATAAACTCGGATTCGTAACCGATCTCAGCCTGCTGTTGAGCGATGCCTGCAACGTCGTCGTGCATCGACTCGGGGCTGATCTGCATGTAGCCGACAGGGTGATAACTGTATACCTCCGGGTCGGTTTCCCAGATTTCGACGCTGTGCGCCATCAGTTCGCGCATGGCCGGCTGGAAATAGTTGTTGCGGATCACACCGCAGGCAATGCCGGAGGCTCCCGCGGCCACCCCGGTCTTGTCCAAAATCAGCACGTCCGACCCGACGCCCCTGCACCGCCGTTTCAACTCACGCGCGAGGTGGTAACCCGTACTCAGACCGTGCACTCCGGCGCCAATAATCAGATATTTTACGTGTTCCGGCAGACTCATGTGCTTCCCATCGTTCACGTCCCGGTCGTTGAGTCACCGGAACGCTTCCAAATCTCAATATTCCATTGCTGTGTATAATTCCTCGTCCACTTGCGCAGCCACCACCGTTAACTGCGGATTCGCCAGCCACTCCTCCCCCACCTTCCGCATTTCACGCAGGGTGGTCACAGTCACTCCCCTTGCACCGAACCCATCGGCGACCCGTGCCCAATCGACCGCCAGCAAATCAACGCCCCGGTGCGGGATATTTCGCATGGCTTGCGCAACTTTCACGATTGCCAGAGACCGGTCGCACAGCACCACGAATAATGGACACAAACGCAACCTGCGAGCCGTTTCCAGTTCCTGAACCATCATCGAAAAACCGGCGTCGCCAAATACGCCCACCACGGGTCGGCCGGGCCGAACCAGCCCGGCCGCAAGCGCGGACGGCAGGCCGTAGCCCATCGCGGACAGGCCGTTTGACGTCAGAAACGTCCCCGGCGCACGGGCACGCCAGACCTGCGAAATCAGCATCTTGTGGGCGCCAACGTCGACTGAAAGTATGGTCTCCCCGGGCAGCGTATTGAACAATTCACGCATC
Organism: Candidatus Latescibacterota bacterium; assembly: GCA_963662665.2. Classification (GTDB taxonomy): domain Bacteria; phylum Latescibacterota; class UBA2968; order UBA2968; genus JAAXHE01. The sequence goes on along the minus strand of CAXXJS010000007.1, from coordinate 14,256 downwards.
AAATGGTAAGGCGAAAGACCGTTGGCGCTGGCCTCCGTTTCAGGACGGATCGTATCCGCGACTGCAGCCCGCACGCAGCGGATTTCAGCCGTGGGCCAGCGTTCGCCTCCATTATATCTATCCAACGACCGGTCGAGCAACAATGTGACGTCGCCCACGCACTCCGAAACCGGTTCAAAGTCGCCAAAGGCGATAGAGGAATTGGCCAGGGAGTAGACCGGTTGTTGAAGGTGCCAGTCCTGGGCCGACTCCACGGGCTCGAAGCCCACGCCTAACAGGCAATCGCTTCGCCCGATCATTTCCACAAGAACGGCGTCTCCCGCTGCCGATGCCACCGTGCCCAGGTAACCCTGTGCAAACTCATCCGGGATGCCCTTTGCTTGTGGAAGCACAACGTAGGGAATTTGCGTTATTGAGAAAAATCGACGTACTGCGGCGAAATCCAGCCGAGCATTCATCGCGACGCCCACAATGCCAACCGGACGTTTGGCCCGATTCAGCGCCTTCGTTATCGCTTCAAGGTCCCCGTTGCATACGCGAGTCGAGGAGGACGGACCCTCGGCCGGGGCGTGCGGCGCATCGGCCACTGCGACATCATTCGGTATCGTGAGGTATACCGGGCCAGCTGCCGGCGCCAAAGCGCGCAGCATGCCGGACCGCACGGTCGCTTCGACGCCGGTCTCTCCCAGTGCGACGGACCATTTGCAGATTGGATCGAACAATTCATTGAGTGGCAGATTCTGTTTCTGGCTCACGCCCATCCGCGACGCCGGGCTCCGTGCCGATATCGCCAGCATCGGATCCCTGTCGAGGTAAGCGGCGCCGACTCCCAGTACCAGATTGCAAGCGCCAGGCCCCAGCGTCGCAAGGCATACGCCGGGAATCCCCGTCAGGCGCCCGACGGCGCTGGCCATGAAGGCGGCGGCGGCCTCGTGGCCGGTCAGCACGAATCGGATTCCCGTGTTCTCCAGCGCATCGATCAGATCCACCACCTCGCCGCCCGGATGACCGAATACGTACCGGACCCCGCCTTCATGTAGGGTTTCCGCAATAGCGAGCGCACAGGATCGCATCGACTTGAACGCTCCGGGTTCAAATGGACTCTTTCCCGCCGGTAATCCCTACGCCAGGTTCGACACGGTCACCGGAGCCCTCCGGAACACTGGCCGGCTACGGGAAAACATCATTGCCGAAACCGTGTCGGCGCGGGATTTCTCACAGCCTATCGACGAATTCCTGATTGTGGCTCTTGAGGCTGGAATCGCTGCCCAGCGCGTAGTGCCTGGACATGTCGGGAGAGTACCGGCCGGCTGGCGGGACTCGTCCCAACGCTTCCGCAATCGACCTGACGTGATGGGGCCCCGACCCACAGCAGCAGCCGAGGTAACGGACACCCATGTTAGACGCACGACGCGCAAACTCGGCCATTTCATACCTGTGGCATGTGAAGGGATCCAGAGCCGTCGGAAACGAACGTCCCTCGGGCAGGGCTTCATTACCCGCCTCCCGAAGTGATTGAAACGTCGGTTGGTCATCCGTCGTACGATACGGTACCGGCAGCGCCGCCACGTGACAGGATACCGCACGCCGGATGCGCTCCACGTCGGGCAGCATCGTTTTGGGACCCCTGGCGCAATTTACCCCCACTACATCCGCACCGGCCTGCTCCAGACGCCTTGCGGCCTCTTCGAGCAGCAATCCGTCCCTCAACCCTTCCTCCCGATGGTGCGCAAACGTCACCACGGCCGTCATTCCAGCCCGTTTGATGGATGCCAGCGCCAGTGCGGCCTCTCCGAAGTAGGAAAACGTCTCTGCGATCATGAAATCGACACCCGCCTCAGCCGCCCAGCCCACCTGTTCGTCGAACATCGCTTGCACCTGCTCGTCCGTGGCCCGATCCTCCGGATCCCAAATGTTGGTGTTGCAAATGTTGCCGGCAACCAGAGGGCGTTCTCCTTCGACGGATTCCGCGACCGACTTTGCTATCACCAGCGCTCTTTTCTGCAGGGGTTCGAGAAGATGCTCCTTGCCGATAGTGCGCAGTTTTTCCCGATGGGCGTAGTACGTAAACGCCTCGATCACGTCCGAACCCGCGCGCCAGAATTCCCGATGCAGCCCGGCCACGACTTCCGGTTGCTCAAGCACGACTTCCGGAACGAATGGCCCCGCCTGCAGATATCCTCGACGTTCGAGTTCGAACAGGTACCCCTCAGCGCATATCACGCCGTCTTCGTCGAGGCGCTGCAACAGGCTTCGGGTGTTTACCGGCATTCCGGCGTCCATTTCACTGGGTTCTCCCTGCGCCGCTATTGATCAGCTGGAAGATGCATGTGCCGGCGTTGGCCCACCGGCGCCGCCAAGTACCGTCCGGCCGGCAGGCGAATTCAGAAATCTGCGGATCACGTTGCGGGTGACGGTGGAGACATTATTCGAATAGCCGTTATGTGAGAGGCTGCCCGTCCAGGTTACGGAGCCTGCCGAAAAAACCGCACCGCCTCCGGGATAATCCATAATCGCCAGATCCGCCGTCGGCGGAACGTGCGTACGTCGGGCGGGGATAAATCCGGGATGAGCCGTCCGGGCGAGTACAACCGGTTCAGGGGTAAGCCGATCCCACACCCAATCCTGAACGGCGTCCATTTCAAAGCCGGCCGCACTGCCCAGGTTCAGGCCGAAATCTCCGATAATTTCATCACTCCCGACGCCGTCGAAAATCCACGCGTACCTGGCGTCCCTGCTCGACGGAAGTCGCCGAAAGCCCCTTTTTTCTTCCGTTTCCATCCAGGCATTGGAGGCGTGTTCAACGCCGACCGTCCGCCGGGGAGGGCGTCCCCTCCTCGCCCATAATCCCCCGAGTTCCAGCGTCGTGCTGTGTTGCGATTCTCCGGGCGCGGGATCGTACGTGGGGCCGTAGTCGCCCTCTCCTCCCCTGCGAAGTTCAAGCAGATGGGGCCGCTGCGGATCGACGGACATCACCCAGTACAGACCATTGCCGCTCAAATAGACGAGACGGCCGCCGTTTCGCACGTACGCCGCCAGGCTGTCGACCATGTTTTCGGTGTGGTATTCGGGATGACTTCCCAGAATCACACATCGATATTTCGAAAGAAGCCCGGCGCCCCCGACGTGCAGATCCTCGTCCGCAAAGACGTCGTATTCGAACGTGAGTGCGTCCAGCCAGTCGATCAGGTAGAGATTCGCGGTAATGTTGTGTGCGCCCCAGTTTTGAAATCCCGCTCTGGGATTCCATCCGCGCGTTGGCTGAAGGCGCGAGCAATAGTAAACCATCGACCCGTCGCTATGAACGTCGTAAGTACATAGCGCGCGATCCAGCACACCGTCTTCGGTATAGCTGTACGCCGCACGGTTGCTTCGGTACGCCTGCCAAGTGAGCGTGGGGATAAGGCATGCCAATTCCGACCGCGGCGTCCTGGATGTCACGATGAACGGCACGAAGAGTGTTTCAGCACCTGTTTCGGCGCGTAGCGTATAGATGCCGGACCTGGCGTTGGGAGGTACATCCACGGCGAAAGACGTCGCCCAATCCGCATCTTCCAGATCGTCTTCGTGCAGGTAGACCGCATTGTAATCGTCTGGTTGGTCCGTATAGAGCCGCGACGGCATTCCTTTCCAGAACGGTCCCGTGACCGCACGCCCCGGCGCATTTACGGCAAGCCCGTGATTCCCGTTGCCGGATAGATCGACGACGCGGACACCGGTCACCTCGCGGCCGAGATGCCAGCATCCCAGCAGTGGTCCCAGCGTTGAAGGATTCCGGCCGGCCGCGAGTGCACGGATATCTTTGGGATCGAGCGCGGTTTCAAAAAGCACGGGATGTGCGATTTTGCCCGTAAAATGGGCCCAATGGATGCCTTCGCGGTCGGGGTCCGGGCAAGCGCCGAACAACAGCGGCGCTCTGCCCGGAAACACCGGACCATTCTTGACGTTCCTGGATGCAAGACTCAGCGCGTCGGAGGACGATCTGGTTTCAACCACGCCCGCCGTGTCCCCGATCTGCTGATAGAGACGGATGCCACCCGAATCGGGTTGGTACGTAAACGCCGCGAACTGCCAGTTGCCAACATGGATGGCCTCTCTGGCGGTTGCCCATTGTGCCGTCTCTCCATCGTGTGACACGGCAGCCGTCAGGAACCGCTCGCCGGCGAAAAAAATCCCGTAACTCAGGTTGCCAGGCGCCCACTTCACCGCCAGGGCGCGCCATCCCCCGCCACCCAGCGTTGGCCGAAACCAGAGCGCCACGGTAAACGCTCCGTCCGGATTCAGGGTGTTGGCGTGCGGAACTTCTACGAATGAACCATAATCCGTAACCTGATAGTGCACGTCGACCCTGTCCGGCTGCCCCCAGAAGACCGGCTCTTCCCTGTAACCCGGTCCGTCGGGATTCGGATCCCCGTGTATCAGCCGCGCGAGGTTCAGATTGGCAGCACCAGGAGGACCACCCAGTTTGAAACCGATTTCCGCTCCGGCCGGCAGCGAAATTTCGTCGGCATAGCCCTCCAGCCCCAGACCGGGTACGGGCGACGGTCTTTCGAAACGAGGATTGGACAATTCAATGTACCCTTAGTGTTCCGTCCCAGAAACAAGTTTCCTGAATTCGGCCGTCAAGTCGCCCGCCTCGCAAGGCGCCTCCGACCTGGGCAGGTCGACGAGCGAAGGCAACGTAGCAAGACGGGATGAATCGGCGGCCGAATGGTGAGGTGTTTTGGGGACAGGACATTATCAGTCCGTTGATAAAGTCGCTGGGCCGGCGAGGCAGGACGTAGCCCGGATAAACTCTTTCAACGGGCTGCTAAATGTACCTGACCAATCCGCCGTCGACGTCGATCGAGGCGCCGGTTACGTAACTCGCCCGTTTGCTGGCAAGAAACGCCACCACGGCCGCGACCTCTTCTGCCTCGGCCACTCTGCCGAGCGGCGTCTCCCGGCTTGCCTGTGCGTAAAACTCCTGCAGTTCCGCGTCCGGAGCGAAATAATCCAGAGTGCTGCCCCAGGCCTGGCTCTTCACGTTTCCGGGATTCACACTGTTTACAAGAATTCCGTATTTTGCCAGGTTGTCCGAAAGGCCTTTGTTGAACGCCAGACAGGCCGCCCTATCGGTGCTGTTGGCGATGTACTCCGGCGCAATCTGACGTCCGACGATCGAGTTGATATTGATAATTCTGGCTTGCGGGCTCTGTTTCAGAAATGGCAGGGCGGTCCGCACGCAGCGCATCGCCGCAAACAGCTTCACGTCCAGATCCGCACGCCAGCGAATCTCGTCCACCTCTTCGAAGGTTCCGGGAAGCGCGCTGCCCGCGTTGTTCACGAGAATATCCAGTCCGCCCAGCGCGGCGGCGGCCTGCGCCACGAACGCACGGACTTCCGTATCGACCGTTACATCCGCGGTTCCTGCGAAGACGTTCACGCCCTTTCCCGCTTTTAACGCTTCCGCCGTTTCCTCCAGGGCGCGAGATCCACGGGCGCAGATTGCAAGATTTGCGCCTTCGGTTGCCAGTTCAAATGCAATCGCCCTTCCAATCCCCTTGCTCGCGCCTGTCACCAGCGCGCGCCGGCCTTTCAATCCCAGATCCATTGGTGCCTCCGGCGGAAGAATGGTGAGGTATTTTGGGGACAGGACACTAGTACATCGCACCCGTTGTCACGCGGATATCTTCCCCGTTGATTCCTTGCGCCTCGTCGCGGCATAAATAGACAACCAGGTCGGCGATCTCCCCCGGACGCAGGAATCTTCCCTGTGGATAGGATTTTATAAACTCTTCTCTCATGGCTTCGCATGAAAGACCCTGGTCTTTTGCCCACCGCAGCAAATGCATCTGACCGGACGGTGTCTCGATCGTTGCCGGGCTGACGGTATTGGCCGTGACGTGGTGGGCCGCGACCTCCAGAGCGACAGATCTGTTGAACCCCAACAACCCGTGTTTGGATGCCGCGTAGGCGCTGTAGCTGGGCGACCCGACATGGGAATTGGTGGAACCGATAGAGACAATTCGACCCCAGCCGTTTTCGATCATATGGGGCAGTGCGTTCCGGGTACACAGGTAGGGTCCGAACAGATTGACGTCCATCACGCGTTTCCATGCGTGGTTGTCGTGGTTGAGAATCGGGTGTATCACGTTCGTTGCGGCATTGTTCACCAGAATATCCAACCTCCCGAATGCCCCGACGGTCTGACCGATCATATCCGCCACGTCGGTTTCCGAACTGACGTCCCCGTCCAGACCGATGCACCGCACGCCCAATTCCTGGAGTTCCCGCCGGGTTGTCTCGATCTCTTCGACGTGTGCGAAATACTTTACCTCACTATCCACGTGTTTCACGCGTCGGCTGCTCAAGGACATGATACAGATGTCCGCGCCGCGCCGGGCGAGGCGAAAGGCAATGGACCTGCCGAGTCCGCTTGCGCCTCCGGTGACGATCGCGGCGCGTCCCTCCAGGAATTGATCGACCATTTTACATTCCGGTGTGAATACCGCGGCCATCCCACCTGAGACCACCGTTGAAACTGCGGGTGTTTACTCCTTTACGCATTGTCGACACCCCAGCCGGGTATGCTCACGTCGGGAGTCGAACGGCGCGATGGCCTCGAACTGGACCGTTTAAGGTTTGCCTGCGCCGAACTTTATTTCCAGCAGGTACATCACCATCACGTTGTCCCGGCCAAAATTCAGGTGAAATGCATCCGACAACTCGGAGACCCGCCGGATCTGATCGATGTTTTCGTCGAATACCGGGGAAAAATGAAAGAAGCTGAAGTCTATTACCGTCGCGTCCAGCCCCGAGTCCGAAACCAGTTCGGACGTTTGAATCTGACTCAACGCCGAAATCTGCATCACGTAGGCGACTCCGTGGTCGGCCAGCATCTGCGGCAGCAGCCCGATCAGGTGATCGAGAAGATTCCTCCCCCAAAAATCGGCGGGACGGTGTCCGGTCGTCTGTCGAATCGGATCCACAGGCATTTGATAGAGACTGCCTATTATCACGTCATACCTGTCTTCCGGGATGTAGGTATAGAGGTCCGCAACCCGTCCGCGAATACGGTCTGCCACGCCGTTTCGAAAAGCATTCGTCATCGTATTGCCAACCGCTTCTTTCTGGATGTCGATTGCCACAACCCGCTCCGCGCCGTTCAATGCGAGCTGCACGGACAGGATGCCGGTGCCGCAACCTACATCCAGGCAGCGTTTGCCGTTACCGGCCCCGGTTCGAAAGAGATGCTTCCAGATCAGGAAGCTGCCCTGCGTTGGAGCGAACACTCCCGGATCGCACACGATTTCAGGTAATGGCAGCGGAAAGAGCGACCGCATGTGCTCGTCGACCCATGGGCACGAAACAACCCCGTCTGCCCGATTGATTCCAACCCCTGCGTGGGTAAGCGGCTGGACTCGCTTACGGCCCGTGCGGGTGTTCGCCAGCACCGCACGGGCTACGGCTATGTGATCGGGCGTGACGCCACAGCATCCGCCCACGATCTGAGCACCCTCTTCTCTCCAGGCTTCAGCCAGAGCGGCAAAGCTTGCCGGACCCACGGTTTCGTCGAATTTCCAGCCAGGGTCCAGGTAGCGCCCCAGGTTCGGATACACGCCCAGTGGAAGATCGGTAAAATCCCGCAGCCACGATATCATCCCGTTCACGTGTTCTACCGGCAGACAGTTGATCAAAAGGGCACCAATTTCCATTCGTTCGAAACGGCCGGCCAGTCTGCCGAAGTAATCGCCTTCGGGCCCCCCCAGTGCTGTCCGTGCACCCCGCACAGACCCTGTCTGCAGCGCCGGAAGCTCAGCCATACGGGAATTCCTGTCTGAATCATCAGTTCAACCGCAGGAAGCGTGAGGTCATCGCGGACAATTGACATCGTTTCCATCAGGATGAGATCGGGAGGATCGTCTACAAACACCCTTGAAAGCAACTGCAACCGTTCCAGCCGCCGGGCGGTATCGATTTCTCCATTTACGCTGAAAGCCACCGCACATTCGTCCTCTCTCCCCACCTGCTGATTTGCACGGCGAGCCAACGTGATACCCCGTCGCGCCACGTCCATCCAATGCGAAATTCCGGCGCCTTCGCCCAACCCTCGCCCGCCTATCGCCGACCCGTCCAGGATCCCCCAGGTATTGGTTGAAATGACGTCACAGCCGACCTCTACAAACCGTCGATGCACATCAAGCACCGAATGGGGTTCATGGTACAATGCCCACGTGCCCCAGAGGGAGTGATCGCTGATGGCGTGATCCCGAAGTCCCATCCGGTCCAATTCGGTGGCGACCCCGCCGTCCAGAATCACGCAACGGTCCTCTTTTATCGATTGTTGAATGCGGCGGTAGGCTTTTGTGAACAGGCCGCCCATGTAGGATACTCCAGATCGGATCGGCGGTCGGAAAACCGGACGAATGCCGGTCCGGCAAGAAAAAAGATCCCGGCGTTTCAACCGGGACTCAATGCCTGGTTCAGTGAACAGGCGCCGGGACCTCTGGGGTCTCCGCAGGTCCCGCAGGGCCCCAGGGGTTCGCGAGACGCCGCCTGGCCGCTGCCTCCGCTTACCGCAAAAACCGAAAGTTGCTTTTCAAGCTCGCTGCCTCCACAGGATGGACAGCGGGGCTCCTGGGCGCCCTGGATGAACAACTCGAAGGGATGACCGCAACTGCCGCAGACAAACTCAAATATTGGCATCGTCCACTCCTTGTTGCACCACTCTTTCAGGGTGCGCGTAAAGGTTGAAGCCCTTTCGGCGAACAAAACCCGCAAGTGTGATACCCGCATCGGTGGCAAGATCGACTGCCAGCGAACTGGCGGCCGAGACGCTTGCTACAATAGGAATTCGTGCAACTGCGGCTTTCTGGACGATTTCGAAACTCGCCCTGCCGCTAACGGCCAAAACGGCGGCTCCGTGAGATGAACCCACCAATCTGTCGAAAAGCAGGGTGCCGACGGTTTTGTCCACGGCGTTGTGCCGGCCGACGTCCTCGCTGCATACCAGAGCGCTGCCGTCCCGACGGAACGCGACTGCAGCGTGTACACCGCCTGTATGGTTGAACGTGGGCTGAATCCGCGTCATTTCCTCAATTGTATCGGATAGCGATTTCGCCGATATCTTCGGTCCGGGCGGCAGAACAGTACAACGTTCCATCAGGTCAGCTATACCCTGCCGACCACATACCCCGCACGCAGAGGTCGTTAGCGTTCCGCGCCGGCTGGCGCTGACCCGCTCGACGTCCAGACTGTGGCCGGGCGCGGGCAACACGTCGATCGCGTTGCCGAATGCCTCTGTACCGGGCCTTCCGCAGTGATATACCCGCCCGACGTCATCGATAGACTCTATAATCCCTTCCGCATACAGAAAACCCACGGCGAGCCGGGAGTCATTTCCCGGAGAACGCATGGTGACGGCCACCGGATCTCCCGCCACGCGGATTTCCAGGGGCTCTTCAATCGCGATATCGTCCTGAATCGAACGCGCCGGGCAGCCGTATTTCACCCGAGACACGACTCGCTGTGTTATGCCAGGAATCAACTTTAAACCTTAGGGTGTATGTTACTCAGGGGCAAGTCGTTCAATACGAACCGGACAAACCTTTAGTTCGGCGGTCTCGGTCACGGGATCGTAGCCCGAACCGGTGAGGATATTCACTGGAACGTCATTGAATCCAAAACTGGCGAAGACCGTCCCCCGAGGTGACTGCCGTGTCGCCTTCACCTTGATTCGAATGGAACCTCGTTCGCTCGACATCCGGCACCAGCCGCCGTCGGTCAGCCCCCACGCCGACACGTCCGCAGGATTTACTTCCAGAGTTTCTTCGGAAAGAAACCAGTTCATCCCCGTCGCTCGTCCTGTCTGAGTTCGAGTATGGTAGGCGTGCAATCTGCGACCCGTCGTCAGCCAGACCGGATAGGCGTCACTGACCGTCTCTGCCGGATTGCGATAGCGGTGTTTCGTGAAAATACCCCGGCCGTTTTCAAATTCGTCTTCGTGCAGCATCGGCGTACCGGGATGGTCCACTTCAGGGACGGGCCAGTGGTATTGCCCGTGCTCGATTCGGTCCCAATTCAGCCCTGCGTATATCGGCGACACGCTGCATAATTCGTTGAACACCTCTTTCGCGGAACCAAACCCGAATCCCGGCGTTCCCATGCGTTTCGCAATCTCACTGATGATCCACCAATCGGGACGGGCATCTCCAGGGGGCGGGACGGCGGCACGCAAGCGCTGGACACGCCGCTCGGTATTGGTGCATGTCCCGTCCGTTTCCCCCCAGGCCGTGGCCGGCAGGACGACGTCGGCAAGTTCCGCCGTTTCGGTCAGGAAGATATCGATCACGACCAGGTGGTCCAGGCTTTGCAATGCCCGCGTGCAATGCGCCCGGTCCGGATCGGATACAACCGTGTTTTCGCCGTTTATCATCATTGCGCGGATCCGGTCGCCGCACAGGTTCAGGGCCGCCACCTTGGTAACGCCTTTTTCCGGGGCGATTTGCCGGCCATATATCCGTGAGAATTTCCTGGCGTTTTCGGGAACGTCGCACGGCTGGAACCCCGGAAATTTATCCGGGATTGCTCCCGAATCACCAGCGCCCTGTATATTGTTCTGGCCGCGCATCGGATTGATACCTGTTCCGGCGCGCCCCATGTTCCCCGTCATCAGGGCGAGATTACCGAGACTCTGAACGTTGTCAACGCCACAGATATGCTCGGTAATCCCGAGTGTATAGTAAATTGCACCCCGATCGGCCATGCCGTACCAGATGGCGGCCAACTCGATGTCCTTCGCCGGCACGCCGGTGATTCGCTCGGCCGACTCCGGGGGATACTCCTTCACATGCTCCAGGAAGTCCTCTGCCTTCACCGTCCGGTTTTCGACAAAGTCCCGGTCGATCAAACCCTCCCTTGCAATGACGTGCGCCATCGCAAGCAAAAGCGCAACGTCCGACCCCACACGTAACGGAAGATACAGATCCGCCATCTCGGCCAGGGGGATCCGACGGGGATCCGCGACGATCAGCTTTGCGCCTCTGCGTATCGCTTTCTTAAGCTGCGTGGCCGCCACCGGATGGCACTCGGTCATATTCGTCCCGATGCAGAAGAACACGTCGGGCTTATCCATATCAACCAGTGGATTCGACATTGCGCCCCGTCCGACCGTGGCTGCCAGACCGGCAACCGTTGGGGCGTGTCACGCACGGCTGCAGTTGTCTATGTAGTTTGTGCCGAAGCCGGCGCGAATGAACTTCCCCATCAGGTATGCGGCCTCGGTTGGCGCTCGGCCGGAGGCCACCCCGTACCCGCTGTAATCGCCATGCGTCTCCCGGGCATCCATGAAACCCTGCGCCGCGCGATCCAGCGCCTCCGCCCAGCTTGTCTCGTGCAGACTGCCGTCTCCCCCGCGCATCAGCGGCATCTTCAGCCGATCGCGGTGGTGTACGAAGTCGAAAGCAAACTGCCCCTTGACACAAAGCGCACCCAGGTTTGCGGGACCGTCCATCGCGGGCTGGATCCCCACAATCTTATTCTCTTTGGTCATCATGTCCACCGAACACCCTACACCGCAATACGGACAGATGGTACGCGTTTTTTCAAGTTCGCCGGAATCGCCGGAAGCTCGCAGCGCCTTCCTGTCCGCAAGCGCGCCCGTAGGGCACGTTTGAATACACTGCCCGCAAAACGTACATGACGACTCCTTCAGGAGGCCATCGAATTCGGTCACAATCTGCGTCTCGAAGCCGCGGTTCATCACGCTGATCGCGTCGTCTCCCTCCTGCTCGGCACACACGCGGACGCAACGGTAGCATGAGATACACTTGTCGTAGTCGCGCAGCAAAAACGGATTGTCGTCCTCCACCTTGCTGCGCCCTGACTGCGCGCCCTTGAACCGGCCGGTTCGCGCGCCGTACCGACCCACAAGTGCGGTCAGTTCCTGCGAGGCGTAACCACTGAGGGGATCTACGTCAATCTCCGGGTTTTCGGATGCCACCATTTCCAGCAACACCTTCCGATATCTCACGATCTCATCCGTTTCCGTACGTACAACCATCCCCGGCGTCGCGGCCGTGGTGCACGACGCCATGGGGGTTCGCGCACCCTCCACATCCACCACACAAAGGCGGCAACTCCCAAAGGGTTTCAGCCGGGAGTCGTAACACAATGTAGGCACGTGTCTGGCGTGCCTTTGCGCCACGTCAAAAATGGTCTCGCCGTCCGAAAACGATACTGTTTCGTTGTCCAGGGTAATCGTTGCGGTATTGGCTCCACTTTCAATTGAGACCATGGCTTCCCGCCTTCCAGAAAGGTTCAGTGGGACTTACACACACCGGCGCGGCTCTCCGCTACGACTCAACGTGCCTTTCGACCTGATTCGGAAAATACTTCATCAGGCTCTCGGTCACCAGAGGCGCCGCCGTTCCCAGACCGCACGCGCTGGTCGCCATCATTGTCTGACCGATATCATGGACCTCCGACCGCCATCGGCCGACCTGCGCGGGACCGACGGCGCCGCCAAGCCGCTCGGCCAACCGCCGCGTGCCGATTCGGCAGGGAAAACACTTGCCGCAAGACTCGTCTGCGAAAAAGGCCATTGCGCTATGGGCGACCTCAACCATGTCCCGGCGGTTGTCAAATACGATGATGCCTCCGGCGCCCAGAAAGGACCCGTAGCTGCGCAGGCTGGGTTCGTCAAGAGTGGCTTGCAGCGCGTCACCGGCCACAAAACCGCCGGACAAACCCGCCATCGTTACCGCCTGGACGGTTCGGCCATGGGGTGGGCCGCCGCACCAATCATCGAGCAGTGTTCTCAGGGGCAAGCCGAACGGGACCTCGTAATTCCCCGGTCTTGCAATATCTCCGGATACGCTGATTACCTTTGTGCCGGGATGACCGTTCTGCCCGAGACCGCGGTACCAGGCCGCACCCTTTCGAAGGATCTGGGGCACCGCAGCCAGCGTTTCGACGTTATTCACCGCCGTGGGCAGATCCTCGAATCCGTGGGTTACGGGAAACGGCGGGCGGTTTCGCGGAAACGGATGCCGGCCCTCCAGGCTGTTCAGCAATGACCCTTCTTCTCCGCATACATACGCCCCTCCGCCGCGCCGAACGTGTATTTGAAAGTCGAAGTCCGTCCCCAGAATGCCATTGCCAAGCAATCCGGCCGCCTCCGCTTCTACAATGGCGTTTTCCAGAATGCCCAGCGCTTGCGGGTATTCGTACCGCAGATAGATGAAACCTCGTGTGGCGTGGCTCGCGAACGCGGCGATGGCCATTCCCTCCAGCACCGCGTGCGGATCGTAATCCATCAGGACACGGTCTTTGAAGCAGCCCGGCTCTCCCTCGTCCGCGTTGCAGACAACCGTTTTCGGATGGCCCGAAGCCTCTGCGACCGCTTTCCATTTTGCACCCGTGGGGAAACCGGCGCCTCCGCGGCCCGTCAACCCGCTCTGTGTGACCCGTTCCACAACCTCCGCGGGCGGCAACCTCATAATGACTCGTTCCAGCGCGTCGTATCCGCCGGATGCGCGATATCCTTCGAGCGTCGCGCGGTTCGGCGTGCGAATGTGACGAAAGACACACTCTTCCAGGTTGCCAGGATTTCGCACGGGCGATGGCGTTGGGACTTCCCGAAGGCGCTTTGCACTCGTGCCGACCAGCACGCGATGGCTTCGGATTACCGGTATCGGTTCGTCACACCTGCCCGCGCATGCCATTGGAACCCCGTTCAGGGCATCGCACAATTCCTGCCCGCCCTTAAGCGCGCATATCGGGCCGGTACACACCCGGGATTTATTCAACCCGCCTGGCTCGCGAGAAAGATGATGGTAGAACGTTACGGTGCCAAACAGATCTGCCAGGGGCGTCTTCAGGCCAATTGAGATGGACCGGACGGCTTCATCGGAGATATATCCATCCCGATCGTGGAACGCGTGCAGCAGCGGCAGTAACGGCGCGGGTTCACCTTTCCAGCGTCGAACCAGCTCGTCGTCCGATAACACGGCCATTGCACACTCCTGCCAAGCGTGTGGATTTGAAACCACCCGCGAACCGCTCCCTGCTGCAACTTGAACTCTCATTGCGCTAAACAATGTAATATATGCAAGTTAAATGACACTGTCAAGACGGGGAACCAAGAGCCAAGACCCGCGCCCTTACGCAAATTTCCACGGCGGCGGACGCAGTATAAACAGGGGGGCAGTTGCCGGTCTGAGCATCGAAGACCGCTGCGAGAAACGACTGGAGCCGATGCCTGGCCCCGGCATC
>CAXXJS010000006.1:0-1731 GCA_963662665.2 Candidatus Latescibacterota bacterium | reverse complement strand
TCAAGCCTTGCCCACTCCTACTCAACGGGTTTCGGTGCAGCAAGTTACGCCGCGACCGACGCTGGCTCCGGACACTCTGGATGGTCAGTTGACCACGGAGCGGCTCATCCTGGTGCTCGATTCGCCAATTCTGTCTTCGATGCTTGACTGCGAAGTCACCGGGTCAGGTGTGGTCGTATACCGTATGTCCGCTGAATTCATGGTCGATGCCAGCCGGTTCGACGGTTCCTATGAGCCTATGCTAGCTACTGAGTGGAGCATCACTCCCGACGGGCGGACCTGGAACTTCAAGCTGCGCCAGGGCGTGCGTTGGCAGCACGGCTGGGGCGATTTCACCGCCCAGGACGTCGCTAATTCCATGGCCTACTACACTAATCCCGAATGCCGTGCGTCCTACTCGGACTATTTCCGCAGCGACCCGGGGGTCGAAGTCGAAATAGTCAATGACTACGAAGTCAATATGCATATGCAATTACGCCCGGCGGTCGATTTCGTGTACTGGTATTCCTGTTACCGCGGTATCCCCCAGAGCAGTAGTGCCCAATGGGATCAGGCCTGCCCGAATGGCGCAGCCGACTACGGGACCACCGAGACCGGTATCCCTCTGGGATATTGCAAAGCCAGTCGGGACGCCGTGTACGAACTTTCGGCCCGAACCGGTCCATACCAGTTCGTCAGTTTCGAGGAAGGGGTCGGATGGGAATGGGAAGTGGTTCCCTACGACCATTGGCGTGTAAACCCGGATTTCTCGGAAATAGAGATCAAGGATGTCAAAGAACCGGCCACACGCTTGGCCATCATGCTCGCCGGTGAAGGGCACATCGCAGCCATCAACCGTGCGTTGTTGGAAGACGCGATTAAAGGCGGTTTGGAAATATTCGACAGTTCCGTCACCGCGAATACGACGTTCGCGCTCTTCGGCGGCCTGTACTACACGACCGGCAAAAAAGGTGTGCCCGAAGATCTTTCGGCCGAGAAGCAGGCGGAACTTCGTGAAGGATACAACGTCGTGGCCGCTCGGGACGAAGAACACCCCTGGAACATCCCGGGCGAGACCGGAAGGCTGGTCCGTCAGGCCATGAACAAAGCGCTGGATCGCGAACAAATCAACGCTGCCATCTTTCGGAACGCCGGCGGTCGCCAATGGGTCGCGACACTGGCTCCCGAACTCCCGGCAGGTTACAACCCAGCTTGGGAGGAAAGATGGGACGAGCTTTACGGATACGATCCGGCCAAGGCCAAGGAACTTCTTGCCGAAGCCGGATACCCCAACGGGTTCTCTTTCCGCATTCCCATATTCACGTTGTCCGCGGTTCCCGAGATGCCTGACATGATGGAAGCCATGGCCAAATTCTGGATCGCTGTCGGTCTGGAGCCGCAGCTCGACCCCGTGGAGGCCTCCACCTGGATCAACAACCTTCGCGGTTTGGATACTGACTGCTGCGTTTACCCATTCAGGGGACCTGCGGCTCCTGTGGACACTCCGAGTTCATTTCTACTTCAGTGCCGAACGTGTCTTCCGGGCCTACACCAGCGACGACATCCAGGAAACGAAGAACCGGGCCTTGCGAGCATTGAATGAATCCGACGCTACCGCGGACTGGCAAAAGGTTACGGACGAGATTTTCTACCAGTCTGGAACAATTCCCGGTTGGACACTTCCAGTAAGCGCGGTGGTCAACCCAGATGTAATTGCCGAGTACATCTTCTTGGGACCCAACAACGGGAACT
>CAXXJS010000005.1:0-101831 GCA_963662665.2 Candidatus Latescibacterota bacterium | reverse complement strand
AGAGTGAGGTCGTCCAGTTCGACTATGACGGGTATGGCGCTTCCGGAGCCGACTGGGGGCGAATAAGGAGACTGTCTGATCAAGACAGGTATCGATTGGAGGTGCTGGCCGTTGACATTGCCGGGAATATGGGCATCATGCAATTCGAACTGTCCCAAGACACCGAAGACGCTGATCGGCGTCGTGCAGCAACAATTAGGATCGTCGGCGGGGATAACCAGGAAGGAGCCCCCGGTACGGTGCTGGCGGACCCGCTCGTCGTTGAGGTGAGGGATCAGAACGGCCAGCTCTTGCCGGGTGCGACGATCCAGCTTGGAGTCACCGAGGGCGACGCCAGACTCAGCGGCCGGTACCTGGTCGAGAATGCGACGACCGATGCGACTGGGAGGGCGACGTTGACGCTCACACTGGGCGCCGATCCGGGCACGAACATCGTTCGCGTGTCGGCTCCCCAAGCTCCAGAGTGCGTGCCCGTGATCTTCAGCGCCACGGGAATCGGCCCTCCGACGGTGAACACACTGTTCGGCGACTCCCAGATTTGGCGCCTGCCCAACGGCGCCATTGGGCGACTGGGAAAGGGGCGTGTTCCCCATGAGACCGATAGAGCGGCTTCCTTCTCGCCCGATGGCCAACACCTCGCTGTGGCAAGTGGCATAGGCGTCTGGCTCTACGATACGACGACGTTACGGGAACTCGCGCTGTTCGAGCATGAGAGTTCGGTCCTGTCCGTTTCGTTTTCGCCTGGCGGGACCCTGCTCGCTTCCGCGTCGGACGATGGTGACATCAGGTTGTGGGACGTGGAGACTGGCCAACTGACGGCCACCCTTGAGGGTCATACGTACCTGGCCTCATGCGTTTCTTTCTCGCGGGATGGAACGCTGCTCGCTTCCGGAGACTATCTGCAAACAGTCAAACTGTGGGAGGTGGCAACCGGACGCGAAGTTGCCACGTGGGAAGGGGAGCGACAAGGAACTGGGTTGAGTCCTGTTTCAGTGGCGTTTTCCCCTGACGGGACCACTCTCGCTGCAGGATTCATGGACAACACGGTCAGGCTGTGGAATCTGAGAACCTTCAAGAGTGTCGCCATCCTCTCCGGGCACAGGCTGATGGTCCGATCCGTTGCCTTCTCCCCCATGGGGACGGTGCTCGCTTCCGCGTCGGCCGATGGCGATATCAGGCTGTGGGACGTGGAGACCAGGGAAAGTACCCCCCTGAAAGGGCATAGAAGCGAAGTGACTTCCGTAGCCTTCTCGCGCGACGGAACGATGCTCGCATCGGGCTCACGGGAGGCCGAGGTCAAAATATGGAACGTGACGACGGGTTCACTAAGCAAGACTCTCACGGGTGTACACACATCCTGGGTCACCTCCGTGGCCTTCTCGCCCGAGGGAACGGTCGTTTCCGCGTCGGTGGATGGTACGGTCGCCCTGTGGGATGTGGTCACGGGAAATGCCGCAACTTTCCCCGGCCTGGGGCACGTGGATGTGGGAAGTTCCGTTTCCTTTTCTCTGGTGGGGAAGATGCTCGCTTCCGGCGGAGAAGATGGCACCGTCAAGCTCTGGGATGTCGACACGGGACGAAATACAAAGAGCCTGGGACTTCGTCCCTGGGGAATCGACGTGGTGGCCTTTTCGCCCGATGGCACAACCCTCGCCTCGGGTTCGTCGGACAATACGATTGATCTGTGGGATGTAACCACGAGCACAAAGATCGCTTCCTTCAAGAGGGGGAAGGGCCAGATCCTGTCTTTAGCCTTTTCCCAGGACGGAACATTGCTCGCTGCGGGGGATCCTGGTGGAATCGTCCTCTGGGACGTGGCGAGAGTGTCCGCCGCCAGCGCCGCTGCCGGAGGTGAGGTCGTTTGGGGAGACGAGGCCGCACGATACTATGTGAGCACGCCAATTGGGTATGGGTGGGTGTGGTCTCTGGCCTTTTCGGGAGATGGGAAGATGCTTGCGTCCGGCTCAGGCGATGGTAGGGCCACACTTTGGGATGCTTCGACACTGTCCCATCTCGCCACGCTCGGGACCCCTTCGGTTGGGCGTGTCCGTGTATCTCTATCCTCCGACCTTGCAACGCTGGCCGTCGCTACGGCGGACTACAAGATCACGCTATGGGATGTGCCGACACGAGAGTCGACTGCCACCTTGTGGGCTACGAGCAGCTTCATGTCCGTGTCCTTTTCCCCTGACGGGACCATCTTGGCCGGCGGGCTATGGGATGGCGCGGTCAGGCTATGGGACGTGGCGTCACTAGAAAGCGTCGCCACCCTTGAAGGACACACCAGTAGCGTCGTATCGATGTCCTTCTCGTCCGACGGAACGGTACTTGCTTCGGGGTCAGAAGATGGCACGATCCTATTGTGGGACATGCAGTTCCCGCAACCCCATCCGCAGATGCTGACCAAAGTCGCCGGACCCAGGCTGCAAGGGCCGACCGGTGCGCCTCTGCCCGTGCCGTTGGTCGTCGAGGTCAGAGATCAGAACGGCAATCCCCTCGCAGGTGTCCAAGTCACGTTCGCCGTCACCGCCGGCGACGGGGCGCTCTCGGACACTACGGCCACGACCGACGCCGACGGCCGCGCCGCCACGACCCTGACTCTGGGGTCCCAGCCGGGGACGAACACCGTAGAGGCAACCGTTGCCGGACTGGAGCCGGTCACTTTCACTGCGACTGCGAGAATCAGAGAAGACTTCGATGGGAATGGGACTGTTGGCTTTGGCGATTTCGTACAGTTTGCTGCACGGTTTGGGCTGAATCAGGACAACGAGGGGTACGACGCCCGGTTCGATCTGGATGGGAACGGCGCCATCGGGTTCAGCGATTTTCTCATCTTCGCCGGTGCATTTGGTAACAGCACCGCGTCCAGTTGAGGACTGCCGTGTTTGGAATTAAGCCCTTCCTGTAATAGAAATCGGCCGATTGCATGTCAGCCGCGCCGGCGGCGGGTGTGACAAGTGCGTCGCCCTCTGCTCGCTCCAGAATTTCGGCGCTGTCCGTCGCCCGCCGTCCGGCCGATATAACCGGACCTCCCCTCCCAGTTCGGTGAAGGGGTCGTCGTTAACACGAATCCCTGAACAATCATGTATCCATTTTACGTAGATGCCACCCTGTGAGAGATTTAATTCGTCAATCTTCCACCGCATCGTAGAAAGGAGTCCACTAATGACCAACTTCATCCGTCTGGGGTGTGTCGCTCTCTGTTTCTTCACAAGCGGCGACGTGTATGCAAATAGGGTATCGGGGCGTTTGGGCAAGGACTTGGAGAAGGCGTTGAAGGGGCGCGACCTGATCCTTCGGGGCAGTATCCATCAGAATCCGATGACGTACTACGAGCATGCCGGCAATGTGTATTACTACGCACATTCCCGGAGGTATCCGACCCTGTTTCGCATCGAAAAGGACGAACCGGTGCGGATTCGATCGATCAAGACGCGCGATGACGCAATTGAAGTCGAGTTTGCCAGTGCCCGGATGGGAAAGGGTCGAGTAGGTTTTTCGTCGCCGCTGCATTCCCCGCCGATGAACAGAGCGGCTTTTGACGCGGGATTTGCGCTGTGTTTCAAGACCGGAGAAGAGACAGAGGTTTTGCCGTCGCTGATCGGCAATACGAGCAGTAACGTGTTTCACGTGGCGTCGTGCAATCATCTGCCGGATGCGGACAGACGCCAGGCCTTTCACACACACGAGGAAGCGGAAGCTGCGGGCATGCGGGCGTGCAAGCTGTGTTTTATGCGGATGCCGCTGGTAAGTGATTACGCGACCGAGCGGATGCTGGGTCTCTACGCGTCGCAGCAGATTAAGAGCATGGGACAGTTGGCAACGGACCACGCATTGCAGGTGCGCACGCGAGCGATCGGGCAACGGGTGCTGGACAACTGGCCAGTCCCGTTGCAGGGGTATCAGTATCGGTTTTCGGTGATGGAAGACGGCGAGGTCAATGCGTATGCGTTGCCCACGGGGTACGTGTTTGTCAACCGGGGGTTGCTGGAGGCCGCGGAGAGCGAGTTGGAAATCGAGGGCGTGATCGCTCACGAAATCGCCCACGTCGAGCGCCGGCACAGCTATCGGATTTATCGAAAAGAGAAAACGAAACAGACCATTGCAGCCGGCGTGGGGGCGATTGTGGGTGTGCTTGCCGGGAAGAAATCCAAGGAAAACAAGGTGGAAAAAGCGGTAATCTTTGGCGGCATGGCATTCGACCTGGCCAAGGCTGCGACCGACGTCTTTTACGAGGGGTATCCGCGATCGATGGAGGAGGAGGCCGACGCGATGGCGGCCCTGTATCTGGAGCAGCGATACGGTCAGGAGGGGCTTGCCGAAATGACGCGCGTGTTGAAGAAATTGCGGTACTACACGGATTACGTCGGTGTCGATCAAAAGAAGATGCGGGCATTTCGCTCGCACCCTCTACTGGACGATCGCATCGCCGCCTTTACCGGTTCCACTGTAAAGGTATTCGAAAAACCGGTGCGCGTGGTGGGTCGCAACAAACGTGGCGACGAGGTCGTGACCCTCGAAATGTCGTGCCAGCGCTGGACCACGGCCGCGGTAGCAAGCAGGTTCTCGCTGGATCCCACACAGGTTTTGGGGAAGGTATACGCCACCGCCGATATTGGCAAACCCCGAAAGCTGAAGGACATTGTCTTTACTACTTCCCAGGGCAGGAAGATCAAGCTGGACAACAAAGAAGATTCACTCATCGGACCGTATGAAGATCAGGGGTTTCTCCTGCGCGGCGACCTTCCGCAGACGTTGGACGAACTGGATGTGAAAGCCGTGAAAGTCAACCTGGATGGCGCAAAGCTGAAGTGGCAACTGGTGAGAGAGTGAGCGGGTCTACGTCTCTTAGGCGGACACGACGCAGGGTCTGCTTGCAACCTGCCTGCCGGGCCCCAACACCGTTGTTGCGATTGTTGGCAATCTCAAGCCGGTGACGTTCACGGTGACAGCGATAACCGATGCCGACTTCGACGGCGACGGGACCGTCGGATTTTCGGATTTTTTGCAGTTTGCGGGAAAGTTCGGGTTGAGCCAGGACGACGACGGATTCGACGCTCGATTCGACCTGGACGGCAACGGCGCCATCGGGTTCAGCGATTTTCTGATCTTCGCCGGCGCGTTCGGGAACAGCACTGCGTCCAGTTGAGGACTGCCGTGTTTGGAATGAAGCCCTTCCTTTAATGGAAATCGGCCGATTGCATGTCAGCCGCTTCTTGTAATATGGATGCCAATATGAAACCACCTGTACGTCATCGGTTCCTGTTCGTGTTGCTTAGCTTTCTCGTTGCATCCTTGTCGGCAGCGCATTCTTCCTCCCCACCTGCCGACAGCGTGCATGTCTGCGCCTTCGACGAACACCAGCAGTGGCGGCGCGACCGTCCGCGTCCTGCGGCCAAGCGCCCGGCGAATCTGAACGTGGGCGAACCGCGTACCGTGCGGATGATCTACTTCCTGCCCAACGACTGGTCGTACCGCGCCGAGGTGGTCGATTCGGTGAAGACGGTGATCGAGGAGGTCCAGATTTTCTATCGCGAGCAGATGCAGGCGCACGGCTACGGCGACTGGACGTTCGGTATCGAGACCGATGCCTCGAGCGAGCCAATGGTGCATCGCGTCGATGGGCAGCATCCCTTCAGCCACTACGACAATACCCTCGGCAACGCGGTTGTTGCCGAGCTCGAGCAGACCTTCGATCTGGATGCGAACATCTACTTCATCGTCCTCGGTACCGATGCGCTTCGTCAGGGAAATGGAAACCTTACGTACGGAGTGGCGTTCCCGCGGACGAAAAACGGCGGCTCGATGGTGGTGCCGGATCAATTCAGTTTTTTCACGGTAGCCCATGAATTGGGGCATAACTTCGGCTTAAGACATGATTTCAGGGATGATCGGTACCTCATGTCGTATGGGGCTCGTCGCAACTCGGAATTGTCGGCGTGCGCTGCCCAATTCCTGGCCGTTAATCCCAACCTCAATCCCGCGATACCGATCGAAGAGGGGCCGCCGCCAACCGTCGAGATTCTTTCGAGCGACAGATATCAGGCAGGCTCGGCAAGCGTCCCGGTTCGATTCAGAGTCAGCGATTCGGAGGGGCTCCACCAGGTCGATCTGATTGGCACATCGGAGTGGTGCCGCGGATTGACCGGGGATATGAATGCCGTGGTTGAGTTCAACTATGATGGCGCTTTTTGGCTTGATGGCTTTTTTGATCTTGACGACGAGGCCAAGCATAACCTCTTGATTGTCGCCATCGATACGGAAGGGAATGTCAGTCAGACGCATTCGTCGCTTACGGAGATCTCGCCCTACGAGATCGCTGTCCTGAGGGGAGAGCCGGATCACTTGCAGTCGGTGGCGTTTTCACCCGCCGGAGCCACCCTGGCCGCCGTAAGTGATAATTCGGTCTTGCTGTGGGACGCGAGCACCGGTGAACGGATCAGGGTTTTGGTAGGGGCGTGGCTCGGTGCGGTGGCGTTCTCTCCCGATGGTGGCCAGCTCGCCACAGGTGGCGGTGGGATCCGGCTTTGGGACGTGGCCGTCGGGAAAAAGACCGCTACCCTGACAGGGCATACGGACTGGGTCAATTCGGTGTCGTATTCGCCTGGCGGCGCCCTGCTCGCCTCGGGGTCGGCCGAT
Organism: Candidatus Latescibacterota bacterium; assembly: GCA_963662665.2. Lineage (GTDB taxonomy): Bacteria > Latescibacterota > UBA2968 > UBA2968 > JAAXHE01. The sequence continues at coordinate 95,192 of CAXXJS010000005.1, read as the reverse complement.
AGCACGGTCAAGCTATGGGACGTCGCGAGCCGAACAGAAATCGCTACCCTGACAGGGCATACGGGCCGGATCGCTTCGGTGTCGTTTTCGCCTGGTGGCGCCCTTCTCGCCTCGGGGTCGGTCGATAGCACGGTCAAGCTATGGGACGTCGCGAGTCGAAGAGAGATCGTTACCCTGGAAGGACATACAAGTGGGATCCGGTCGGTGGCGTTTTCGCCCGATGGGACCACCCTGGCCGGTGCGGGATCCTACGGCGTCACACTTTGGGACGTGACCAGCCGGAAAGAGGTCGCGAACCTTTACAATGGGGGTTCGCCGGTGTCGTATTCGCCCGGCGGGAGCACCCTGTTTTATGCACGATATGGCGCGATCACGCTTTGGGACGTAGCGACCCGTAAAGTGTTGACCACGCTAGCAGGTGCATCGCCCGACGTCCATTCGATGTCGTTATCACCCGATGGGACCATACTCGCTTCCGGGTCGTGGAGGGATGGCACGATCACCCTGTGGGACGTGTCCGAGTGGGCCGAACCCCGTCCGTTCGCGCTGGAGGTCGTCTCCGGCGACGGCCAGCAGGGCCCACCCGGGGCGGCACTAGCCCAGCTCCTGGTGGTGGAAGTGAGGGACCAGTACGGCGATCTGTTGCCGGATGCGTCCGTCACCTTCACGGTCACCGCCGGCGACGGCAAGCTCAGCGGCCGCTTCACGGTGGAGCATGCCACGACCGATGCCGACGGCCGGGCAGAGCTGACCCTTACCCTGGGTCCGCATCCGGGGCTGAACGTGGTGAAAGTGTCCCTCAGCGGGCGCAAGCTGGCAACGTTTGCCGCCGAGGGCGTGGGCACCGCCGTGGCCGAGCTAGCGGGGGACTACCGCACCTGGCATCTGCCCGCTGGCGCCACGGTGCGCCTGGGCAAGGGCGGTCTGGGGGAAAGCGACCGGGCGGTGGCGCTTTCGGGCGACGGCCGCTGTCTGGCCGTGGCCAGCGGCATCGGCGTGTGGTTGTACGAGGCGGCCACAACCCGTCTCCTGGCGCTGCTGCCGAGTGCGGGTCCGGTCCAATCCGTGGCGTGGTCCCAGGACGGCACCCTGGCTGTGGGGACGACGGGGTGGGAAGACGGCCGAGTCGAGCTATGGAAGGTGGCGACCGGGGAGCGGGTCGGCATCCTGAGGCATGCGGAATGGTGGAGAGGAGTCACGGTCGTGTTCTCGCCGGACGGGACGAAGCTGGCTTCCGGGTCTTCGAGGCGGATCAGGCTGTGGGACGTGGAGACCAGACGTGAAGTCGCCACCTGGGAGGTGCCGGACACGGAATTTGTCTGGCCTACCTCGGTGGTCTTTTCGCCGGATGGGACTAGGCTGGCCTCGAATACATTGGACTCCACGGTCCGACTGTGGGACCTGGCCACACAGACGGAAGTGGCCCGGCTGGAAGGGCACACGACTCGGGTCGCTTCGGTGGCGTTTTCGCCCGATGGCGCCCTCCTGGCTTCAGGTGGGTCGTACCATGATCCCACGGTCCGGCTGTGGGACGCGGCAACACAGAGACAGGTCGCGATATTGCGAGGACCCATACACTCGGAGATCAAGTCGGTGTCTTTTTCTTCGCCTGATGGCGCTCTAGTGGCGGCCGGTTCGACGGATAACACGGTCCGACTGTGGGACGTGGCTGCACACGAGGAAGTGGCCATCCTGGAAGAGCACGTTGCCGGAATACGTTCGGTGATGTTTTCCGGCGATGGCGCCACCCTGGTCTCCGGGGCGGCCGACGGCACGGTGATGCCGCGAGACGAGAAGACGGGCAGTGCCGCCGGACTCTCCGGTCATGGGTCCCTGTCCTCAATGTCGCTGTCGCCTGACGGCGCTGTTCTGGCTTCGGCCGGCGGCTCGGATGATCCAACCGTCAAGCTATGGGACATAAAGACCCGAAAACTGGTCGAGACTTTGGAAGGGCACACTGGCAGTGTCCTTTCGGTGTCGTTTTCGCCCGACGGCGCCCTCCTGGCTTCGGCCGGCGACTGGGAAGATCCAACCGTCAGGCTGTGGGACGTGACGACCCGAAAACTGGTCGAGACTTTGAGAGGGCACACGGAGGAAGTCTCTTCGGTGTCGTTTTCGCCCGACGGCGCCCTCCTGGCTTCGGCCGGAGGGTGGGAGGATGGGTCGGTGAGACTGTGGGACGTTGGAAAACGAGAACTGATCGGCATCCTCGAAGGGCACACCGGCAGTGTCCATTCGGTGTCGTTTTCGCCCGACGGCGCCCTCCTGGCTTCGGCCGGAGGGTGGGAGGATGGGTCGGTGAGACTGTGGGACGTTGGAAAACGAGAACTGATCGGCATCCTCGAAGGGCACACCGGCGGTGTCCATTCGCTGTCGTTTTCGCCCGATGGCGCCCTCCTGGCTTCGGCCGGGCGGCATGAAGGGTCGGTGAGCCTGTGGGACGTTGGAAAACGAGAACTCATCGCTACGCTGGGAAGGGACTGGGTTGATAGCTATTCGGTGACGTTTTCCCCCGACGGCGCCTTCCTGGCTTCCGGATTGAGGGACGGCAAGGTGCTCCTGTGGGACGTGGCGGAGGAGGCCATTGCTGCGCGCCTCGAGGGTCACAGAGACTTGGTCCGTTCGTTGGCGTTTTCGCCCGACGGCGCCACCCTGATCTCCGGGGCCAGGGACGGCACGATGCTGCTGTGGGATGCCGCGCAGGTCCTCGCACCTTCTATCGCCAACCCGGACTTCGACGGCGACGGGACCGTCGGGTTCAGCGACTTTGTGCAGTTCGCGGCGCAGTTTGGATTGAACCAGGACGACGACGGATTTGACGCCCGGTTCGATCTGGATGGGAACGGAGCCATCGGGTTCAGCGATTTTCTGATCTTTGCCGGCGCGTTTGGCAAGAGCACTTCGTGAAACGAAGAGTCCACACTGTCGCGATTCGATGACGTTTGATAAGGCTTGTAGGGTTCAGACCCACAACATTCCTGCGGCGTGGCGTTCTGGCCGGCGGTACTCGCAGGTCCCGAGATCGAGAGATTGCGACAGGTTTTTTTAGAATGCAGGATACCACGATGAAATCTCGTTTTCTTCGGTCCGCCCCGATTGTGTTTCTTGGCCTGATCCTCTCGTCGGTGGCCCATGCTTCCTCCCCATCCGTCGACAGCTTGAATTTCTGCGCCTTCGACGAACACCAGCAGTGGCGACGGGGCCACCCGCAACCCGCGGCCAAGCGCCCGGCGAATCTGAATGTAGGCGAACCGCGCACGGTGCGGATGATCTACTTCCTGCCGAACGACTGGCCGTACCGTACTGAGGTGGTGGATTCGATGAAGACGGTGATCAAGGAGAGTCAAACCTTCTATCGCGAGCAGATGCGAGCGCACGGCTACGGCGATTGGACGTTCGGTATCGAGACCGATGCCTCGAGCGAGCCACTGGTGCATCGCGTCGATGGGCAGCATCCCTTCAGCCACTACGACAATACCCTCGGCAACGCGGTTGTTGCCGAGCTCGAGCAGACCTTCGATCTGGATGCGAACATCTACGTCATCGTACTCGGTACAGATGCGCTTCGTCAGGGAAATGGTCAGCCTGCGGGCGGTGTGGGGCGTCGGCGGACGAAAAATGGTGGTTATCTGGTGGTGCCGGACAGATTCAGTTTCTTCACGGTGGCCCATGAACTGGGACATACGTTCGGCTTGTATCATGACTTCAGGGACAACCTGTACATCATGTCGTATGGATTTGATCAGCGCGGGGTCCTTTCCGCGTGCGCTGCCGAATTCCTGTCCGCACATTCATACTTCAATCCGACTGTCCCAACTGAAGGAGGACAGGCACCAACCGTCGAGATCACTTCGCCCACGAGATATCAGCCAGGAGCGAAAAGTGTCCCGGTCCGACTCGTTGTCAGGGATTCGGAGGGGCTTCACCAGGTAATGCTGATCGGCAACGCGAAGCCGTGTCGCGGTATGGCGGGCAAGAGTGAGGCCGTCATTGAATTCAACTATGACGGCAGCTTCTGGGAAGGTGGATTTACGAACCTTTCCGATCAGACCAGACATCACCTTCTCATCGTCGCGGTCGATGCAGAAGGGAACCTGATCGAGACGAATTCGTTCCTTACGGAAAACTCGCCATATGAGATCGCGACGTTGAGGGGTGACGAGGACCACGTCGGGTCCGTGGCGTTTTCGCCCGTCGAATCCATTCTGGCTGCCGGGCCGTGGAGTTCTGGTTCGCTCATTCTGTGGGACGTGAGCACACGCGAACGGATCGGGACGTTGGAAGGCGCGGAGGGCGATGCGATTGCGTTTTCGCCCGAGGGAGACCTGCTCGCCTCGCCACGGGGTTTCGAGGTCCAGCTGTGGGACATAAGGAACCGAGAGCTGATCGACACCTTCGAAGGGCATACGCGTTCAGTCCGATCCGTGGCGTTTTCCCCCGACGGCGCACTCCTTGCGTCCGGTGCCGACGATCGAACCGTGAGGTTGTGGGGCGCGGAGAGCCGACAAGAGATCGTTACCCTGGAAGGACATGCGGCTCAGATCAATGCTGTGGCTTTTTCGCCCGACGGGACGCTGCTCGCCTCCGGATCAGGCGATTCCTGGAAAACCGACGAAGTTACGGTCAGGCTGTGGGACGTGGAGAGCCGAGCAGAAATCACAATCCCTGAGCGTACACGGGGGGCGGTAGAGCAGGTAGCGTTTTCGCCCGATGGGAAGAGCCTCATCTGGGCGTCGTGGCCAGATGCCCAGGTCACGCTGTGGGACGTGGAGAGTCGGAAACCGATAGCGGCCTTTGAGGGCTGGAGCTTCGCGTTGTCGCCCGATGGCGCCATCCTGGCTTGCTTTTCAGGGCCGATCACACTGTGGGAGGTCGGGACGGGAAGACAGATCGTCACACTGCCAGATGCATTTCACAGTTCGAAGTTGTCCTTTTCGCCCGACGGCGCAATTCTCGCCGCCGGATCGTGGTCGTACGGCACGATCACGCTTTGGGACGTATCGGAGTGGTCAGGGCCCCGTCCTTTCGCGTTGGAGATCCTCTCCGGCGACGGCCAGCAGGGCACGCCGGGGGCGCCGCTGGGTCAACCATTGGTGGTGGAAGTGCGGGACCAATACGGCAGTCCAATGCCGGATGCGGGCGTCACCTTCACGGTCACGGCCGGCGAGGGCAAGCTCGGCGGCCGCTTTTTGGTGGAGCATACCACTACCGGCGCCGACGGCCGGGCGGAACTGACCCTTACGCTGGGACCCAATCCGGGGCCCAACAGCGTCGGCGTATCCCTCGGAGGCCGCGAGCTGGCGGCGTTTGCCGCGGAGGGGGTGGGCGCGGCCGTGGCCGAGTTGGAGGGGGACTACCGGATGTGGCATCTGCCCGGTGCGGCGACGGTGCGGCTGGGCAAGGGCGCCATGGGAGAAAGCGACCGGGCAGTGGCCCTTTCTTCGGACGGCCGCTGTCTGGCGTTAGCCAGCGCCATTGGCGTGTGGCTGTACGAAGTGTCTACGTCCCGGGCCCTGGCGCTGCTGCCGACGGCGAGTCCGGCCCATTCGGTGGCGTTTTCCCTCGACGGTACCCTGGCTACAGGTCTGGACAACGGCCGGGTTGAGTTATGGGAGGTGGGAACGGGGGAGCGGATCGGCACGCTGAACCATGGAGGTTGGACCGGCCTTTCGGTGGTCTTTTCGCCGGACGGGACGCGGTTGGCTTCCCGGTGGAGGCAGGAAATCAAGCTGTGGAATGTAGCGACCAGGCGTTTGGACGCCACCTGGGAGGTACCGACGGAAGTCCATTGGCATGGCGCTGGTCAATCGGTAGCCTTTTCGCCGGATGGGTCAACGCTGGTTTCCGGGTTTCAGGACGGTACGGTCAGGTTATGGGACATGGCGAATCAGACGGAGAGGGTCACGCTGGAAGGGCATTCCCATTGGGTTATTTCGGTGTCGTTCTCTCCCGATGGGGCTTTGCTGGCTTCGGCCGGGGGGAGGGACGATCCCAGCGTCAGACTTTGGGACGTGGCTACACGGACAGAGGTTGCCACGCTCAAAGGACACAGAGGAACGGTGAATTCGGTGTCGTTTTCGCACAACGGCGCCACCCTCGCTTCAGGGTCATCTGACCGAACGGTTCGACTCTGGGACGTGGCTACATACGAGGAAGTGGCTGTCCTGGAGAGGCATGGAGCCGGAGTCCATTCGGTGACGTTCTCGCCTGATCGCGTGACCCTGATATCGGGAGCTGCCGACGGCAGGGTGCTGCTGCGGGATCTGGAGACGGGCAATGCTGCAGGTCTCTCCGGCCATACATCCTTGAACTCGACGGCGTTTTCGCCGGATGGCGCCATTCTTGCCGCTGGTTATCCGGACGGAACGATCAGGCTGTGGGACGCGGTTACAATGGCAAGAATTGCCACTCTTAAAGGGCATACGTCCGGGGTCAGTGACGTGTCGTTTTCTACCGATGGTGTCCTTCTCGCATCCGGGTCGGGGGACCGTACCGTCATGCTATGGGACGTGAGGACCGGAGAACTGGTCGGGACCCTGGAAGGGCATACACGCGGCGTCAGGTCCGTGACGTTTTCGCCGGATGGCTCTTTTCTGGCGTCGGCAGGGGGATGGAGGGATGCCACGGTGAGGCTTTGGGACGTGAGGGCGCGTGAGTTGATCGGGGTTCTTGAGGGGCACACGAATGAAGTCCGTTCGGTAGCATTCTCGTCCCTTGGCGACCTCCTGGCGTCGGGAGGAGGCTATGACGACAAGACTGTCAGACTATGGAACGTCGGGACGCGGGAAGTGATCGGTATCCTGGAAGGACATACGGGTTCAGTCAACGCCGTGGAGTTTTCACCTGACGACGCCTTCCTGGCATCCGGGTCGCGAGACGGGGTCGCGTTGTGGGACGTGGATGCGCGACAACGGCGTGCCACACTGAACAATTCGCGTTCTGTATTTTCGTTGGCGTTTTCTACGGACGGGACAACGCTGGCTACCGGTACATGGGGCGGGGCAACGTTGTGGGACGTGGAGACCCGCGAACAGATCGCCGCCCTGGAGGGTCATACGCGTTCGGTCCATTCGGTCGCTTTTTCAGATGACGGCAACGTCCTCGCCACCGGCGCATCGGACGGCACGATGTTGCTGTGGGATGTTGAGCAGCAACGCTCACCCCCAATTCCGAACCCGGACTTCGACGGTGATGGGACCGTCGGTTTCGGCGACTTCGTTCAGTTCGCGGGAAAGTTTGGGTTGAGCCAGGACGACGACGGATTCGACGCTCGATTCGACTTGGACGGCAATGGCGCCATCGGGTTCGGCGACTTTCTGATCTTCGCCGGCGCGTTTGGTAAAAGCACCTCGTGAGACGAAATTTCCGCGAACGCCTGACGGCTGTGTTGACACCCACCACATCTGCTGTTCGATACCACAAGTGGAAATCTTGAACATGCCCCCTTTGAACATCACAAGAATCGCAACGTCGCTGCTTATTTTGGGAACGGCGCTGCCGGCCGTTGCAGGCGAAGATGACCTGCCTATCCTGCTCGACGGCGTGGCGGAGGTCGCAGTGGCGCCGGGTGTACCTGGCGCCCTGTGCGTTTACGGGCGCGAGGCCTTCCCGGTGATCGTAGGCGCCGTCAAGGCGTCCGAGGACGGAGTACGTGCGCCGGTTGTCGCTGCTGCAAGCATGGAGGCCGGCCGGGTGGTTGCAGCCGGTTCTTTGGGCGATTTGTTCTTGCAAACCACACTTGAGACGGCAAACAACGGTAGACTGATGAAGAACGCGCTGCATTGGGCGGCCGGGATGCCAGGACCCTCACGTCCCCGCATCGGCGTGGAAGGGAATAAAGAACTGCGGCGATGGCTGATGCAGGCCGGCTACGATGTCGTCCAGACGGCACTCACGTCCGCGTCTCTACGGACGGTCGACGTCGTGGCCGTGACCATGTGGGATCAGAGCGAGTTGGAGGTCGCAGCGCTTTCGGCGTTCGTACGCGCCGGCGGCGGTCTGGTGGCGCAGTCCGCCGGATGGTGGTGGGCTGAACGGTACCCGGACCTGGATCTGGCCGGCGACTTTGCCGGCAACCGGTTGCTTGCGCCCGCCGGCATCCAATGGACCGGGTTAACCCTTGATCGCACGTCGCCGCTGGGCTTCACGGTCGATGGGCCTCCACATGAGTTGACACACGTCGGCAAGGCGCTCGATGCGGTCCAGGCGAACGCCCTGATCCCCACGGACGTCGCACAGGCAACGTACACCCTGTCAAGCGCCCTCCGCTCACTGCCACCCGACGATATGCTTATAGCGCCGCGCCTGCGCGCGCTGCTTGAGAGTAGCGCGCGCCGGTGGCCCTCGGCCGATCACCCGGTGGGGGAGAGCGATCTAGTTGACCGCCTGGCTGCCACGCTTTTCGTGACGGAGCATCTCCGCGCCCCGCCCGAGTTCGTGCGGGCGCATCCCGCGGCCGCGGACTTCCCCGGATCGGTCCCGGCCGATGCCCCGCGCCTCACGCGCACGCTCACCATAGACGCCTCCGAACCTGTCGGGCACGCCACGAGCCCCTGGTCAGAGCGGAGCAAGGACCGCTGGCACTCCACGGGGCTTTACGCCGCGCCGGGGGAACCGGTCACGGTGACCATGCCGGCCGCTGTCGTGCGAAATGGCGGCCTCGGCGTGCACGTGGGCGCCCACAGTGAAGAAATCTGGAATAGTGCCGAGTGGACGCGCATGCCGGTGATCAGCCGGCGTTTCCCCGTCTCTAAGGCCACGACCCCGGTCGCCAATGCGTTCGGCGGCCTGATCTACATCGAGGTTCCGCTCAACGCTAACCTCGGAAGGATCCCCGTCACCGTCGCAGGCGCCGTGGCGGCGCCCCTGTTCGTGCTGGGCGAGACGGACCCGGCCGCCTGGCGCAACGAAATCCGACATGCGCCCGGCCCGTGGGCGGAGATCGCCGGACGAAACATGATCGTCACCACGGACGCGCGCGAGGTTCGCGGCCTGGACGACCCGGCCGCCGTGGCCGAGACATGGGACCGCGTGCTGGACCTGAACGCGGAACTGGCCGCCTGGCCATCGCCCGCGCGCTTGAGACCGGAGCGATTCGTCGTGGACAGGCAGCTCTTCAACTCCCAAGGGGAAATGGTTTACATGGAGGCCGGTTACCCCATCGAGGCGCACCTGGACCAGCAGGCCAACGTGGTGGACGTTGATCACATGCGTACGCAGGGGAATTGGGGCATCTTCCACGAGGTGGGTCACAACCATCAGAGCAGCGACTGGACGTTCGACGGCACTCTCGAGGTGGTCGTCAACCTGTTCACGCTGTACGTGTACGAGTTTCTGTGCGGGATCCCTGTTGCCGAGGCGTATCACCAATGGGTCGACGTCCGCAGGCGGGAGATGATCGCGCGTTACGACTTCGAAAATCCGGATTTCGAGCTGTGGAAGCGAGAGCATGCTTTGGCCCTGCTCATGTACGTGCAGTTACAGGAAGCGTTCGGCTGGAACGCCTACCGGCAGGTGTTCGCCACCTATCGGGCCCTGCCGGATGCCGAGCGTCCGAAGAGCGACGACGAGAAGCGCGACCAGTGGCTGGTGCGCTTCTCCCGGCAGGTGGGCCGCAACCTCGGTCCGTTCTTCGAGGCGTGGGGCGTGCCGACGTCGCAGGCCGCGCGGGTCTCGATCGCCGACATGCCCGTGTGGCTGCCGCCCGAGTCTCCTTCCAGGCTGGAGATCATCTCGGGCGACGGCCAGCAAGGCGCGCCTGGAGAGGCCCTGGCGCAGCCCCTCATCGTGGAAGTGCGGGACCAGTACGGTAATCCACTGCCGGATGCGGGCGTCACCTTCAAGGTCACTGCCGGAGAGGGCAAGCTCAGCGGCCGCTTCACGGTGCAGCAAGCCACTACGGATGCCAGCGGCCGGGCCGGACTGCCTTTAACTCTGGGCCTCCACCCGGGCTCGAATACTGTTGTGGTGTCTATCAGTGGCCGGGAACTGGCGACGTTTAAAGCGCAAGGCGTGGGCACGGCGGTGGCTGAACTGAACGGGGACTACCGGACCTGGCATCTGCCCGCGGCGGCAACGGTGCGCCTGGGGAAGGGCGCTCTCGGGCAAAGTGACCGGGCCGTGGCGCTTTCGGCGGACGGACGGTGTCTGGCGGTGGCCAGCGACATTGGCGTGTGGTTGTACGAGTCGGCCACGTCAAGGGCCCTGGCACTGCTGTCGACGGAGAGTCCGGTCCAGTCGGTGGCGTTTTCCCTCGACGGCACCCTGGCTTCAGGGCTCGATAACGGCACGGTCGAGCTATGGAACGTGGAGACAGGTAGGTCGATCGGTACACTGAGGCATGCCGATTGGGGAAGGGTCACCGCGGTGGTCTTCTCGAGGGATGGCACAACCTTGGCCACCGGGTCGAGGGAACAGGTCATCAAGATGTGGGACGTTGAGACACGGAGCGTTGTCGGCACCTGGGAGGTGCCGCGGGAAGACAATCTCCTCTGGTCTCTCTCGGTGGCCTTCTCGCCGGACGGGTCGACGCTGGTGTCCGGATTTCAGGACGGCACGGTGCGGCTGTGGGACGTGGCGACCCAAACGGAGGTGGCCACTCTGGAGGGACACACGGATCGGGTCACTTCGGTGTCGTTTTCGCCGGATGGCTCCCTGCTGGCGTCGGGCGGGGGGAGGAAGGATCCCACGGTCCGTCTGTGGGACGTAGAGACCCGGACCGAGGTTGCCACGCTGAGAGGACATACCGGCGCCGTGCTTTCGGTGTCGTTCTCTCCAGACGGCGCCGCTCTGGCATCCGGGTCGCGGGACGGCACGGTCCAGCTGTGGGACCCGACGACGCAAGAGAATGTGGCCAATTATGAGGAGAATGGGGATGAGGTCAGTTCCGTGACGTTTTCGCCCGATGGCGCGAACCTGGTCTCCGGGGCCACCGACGGTACGGTGTTGTTACGAGACCTGAAGACAGGCAATGCCGCAGGCATGTCCGGTCACAGATCATTGAGCTCGATGGCGTTCTCTCCCGACGGTACGTTTCTGGCTTCGGGGTACAAGGAAGGCACGGTCCGTCTATGGGATGCGACAACGGGGGCAGTGATCGCCACCTTGAATGGGCATACGCATGAGGTCAATTCCATGTCATTTTCTCCCGACGACGCCCTCCTGGCTTCAGGGTCGGGGGACCGCACCGTGAGGTTATGGGACGTGGGAACCCAGGACCTGATCGGTACCCTGGAAGGGCATTCTGAGGTATTTGTGGTGTCGTTTTCTCCTGACGGCGCCCGCCTTGCATCGGGGTCACCGGATCGAACGGTCAAGCTCTGGGACGTGACGACGCGCGAGTTGATTGACACCTTGGAGGGGCACACAGAGGCGGTATATGGGGTGTCCTTTTCCCATGATAGCGCAATCCTCGCTTCGGCCGGGGGTGCAGACAAGACGGTGAAGCTGTGGGACGTGCGCACTCGAAACCTGATCGAAACCCTGGAAGGGCATCAGTCCCCGGTCGATGCGTTGTCGTTCTCGCCAGATGGACGGATACTCGCTTCCGGTTCGCACCACACCCTCAAGCTATGGAAAACGGGAACATGGGAACCGATCGGCGCTGTGGAAGGGAGGGCTGCGGCCCTGTCGTTCTCCCATGACGGGACAATACTCGCTATCGGTTCATCGGGCGACGTCCGACTGTGGAACGTAGCCTCAAACCGGTTGATCTCCACCCTGGAGGGTCACACGCAAAGTGTTCATACGGTCGCAATTTCGCACGATGGCGCCACACTCGCCACCGGCGCATCGGACGGCACGATGCTGCTGTGGGATATCGCGCACATCCTCGCACCTTCCATCGCCAACCCGGACTTCGATGGCGACGGGACCGTCGGTTTCGGCGACTTTGTGCAGTTCGCGGCGCAGTTTGGATTGAGCCAGGACGACGACGGATTTGACGCTCGATTCGACCTGGATAGTAACGGCGCGATCGGGTTCAGCGATTTTCTGATCTTCGCCGGCGCGTTTGGTAAAGAAGCCACTTGAACCTCAAAATCCACGTTCACGGAAAGGAGGCGATTTTCGCGGTAGTAATAGCAGACGTACAGGTTGTATTCACCAGCCGGGATTGCTGTGAACGGAGTCACTATACAAGGGAGAAGCTGCGTGAAACACGTGCCTAAATACATCATTGCCAGCATCATCGCGCTTACAACCGCAAATTTCCCTGCGCCTGTTCCGGGCCAGACCACACTCGCCATCCGCGGCGGCTTGAGCCGGGCGACCGTGAGCGGCGTCGAGGGCGTGGACGAATCCGCATTGAAAGCACGCACTGGCCTCTCATTGGGTGCGTCCGCGACCGTCCCGATTCAGGACAACTTCAGCCTTCGACTCGACGGCGGCTACGTGCAGAAGGGGTATAGTGCCGAGAGCGAAGGGTTTGAGGCAAACCTTTTTCTCGACTACATCGAGCTTTCCGGCCTCGGGGCGATTAATCTAACACCGTCCGGTAGTCCGGCTTCTGCGCATTTGCTCTTGGGACCGTCGTTGGCGTTCAATACGAAGTGTGAAGGGTCTGCTTCCATCAGCCTCGGCGGAGAAAGCGGCACGTTCTCCGAGTCTTGCGGAGATGACGTAAAGGGTATCGATTTGGGAATTACGGGAGGCATCGGGGCGAATATGGCGGTGTCCGAACAGATGACCTTGTCGGTGGATTTGCGCTACACGCTTGGGCTGCTTTCAGTTGACACGACCGGCGACGAGGACATCAAGAACCGAAATCTGATCCTTCAGGTCGGCGTCGGCTTTCCAATCGGAGAATAGGGAATAACCGTTCGAAGCAGGTATTATCCATCAGGAAATCGCGCGATCGGACCATCTGATTGCGCGATTTCTAATCTGGGTCTGCGAATGTCGGCGTTCGCCCCGATGCAAGGCGATTACCCGCCCAGAATCGGGCCGAGCGTGGTGAGGATTTTCTTCACGCCGGTGTATCCGAAAAACACGAGCGTAGCCACGAGAACGGCGTTGATGACGGGGTGGCTCTTGAAGCCCGGTCCCACCCAGTCCGTCCTGTTGTTCATTATCAGCAGGGTTAGCGCGACCAGAGGCAGGAAGAACGAACCAAGGACGGCGTAAGTGAGCTGGCTCGAGAGGATGAGCAACTCTGATTGTCAAGGGAGATCCAACGTAATCCAAAAAGCGGAAAATATCAATAGTGGACCCGGACCCGGAATTTACGTCGGAGTTTGCAGCATTCCTGAGGAGTCTGCGGAACGTCCGCGTGGCGATGGCTGAAGAGGCACTGAAGAATACCACGGCCTCCATATCGGAAATCGCCTATCTGTGTGGCTTCAGTTCACTATCGACCTTCAGCAAGGTATTCAAAACGAAATACGGTAACAGCCCGACGAAATGTCGTCGAAATTGGAAACTGGGACAAATTTAGGACGATAGAGCAAAACAATCACGTTGACTTCACGGATAATTCAGTGTTTATTTCGGACAATTAGCGAATTTTACACACAAAACCGGGGTGATTCCACGGACATGTAAGTAAATCAAGTTAAAAATCAAAAAAAATTCACAAAATCCGACCCAAAATCATGCTGACATCATTTGTGCTGCTTACGTTTGATTGGTTAAATCCAGCATTGAAACCAGGAAGTCTCGCGGTTTTTTGATGGGCGCACGGAAATCCTGGCAGCGTGTTTGCGGGTGGGTGTTTAGACGCATTCCCTGCCGGTGCGGCAAAATACCCCGCAAGCCCTTCCGCGCCTCGAGGTCGTCTCTTCCCTCTCATATCGTCGAAATCCAACCGACTTCGGATTTGGGTGCAACCGATAGCATTCGGGTTGCAAACCGTTCGATGACCGAGGAATGGGGCAGATGCATTCGCAGGAAATCGAAGCGGTGCCTTCGTCCATTCGATTTCTATCTTATTGAATCCAAACATGTTATCGAATTTTAGGGGAGTTCTTCCATGTCTTCTCTCAAGCGCTTGTTGGTCAAGGCCATTGCGGTCAACGTTCTTGCGTCTGCGGCATTCGCCGGCGCCAACGTAGACAACGAACGGCTCCTGTACTATCCTTTCGGCGAGATACCGTCTGGATACGCTGGGCCTTGGTTACAACAGCCTACCGGACCTGTCTGTGCTTGTGTCTGCGCTATCGCGCATGACCAACCTGCGGGTTTTAGGGCTTGGGGGCAATGACATTTCAGATATTTCTGCCCTTTCGCGCTTGACAGGCCTGGAGATTCTGAATCTTCGGGATAACAGCATCTCGGATATTTCTACCCTTTCGAACCTGGAAAACCTGACCGGCCTTGTTCTTTCGGACAACGGCATTTCGAATATATCAGCCCTTTCGGGGCTCACCCGGCTGGAGGGGCTCGACCTGGACGACAATCGCGTTACGGATGTGTCTGCACTGTCCAATTTGACCAGCCTGACCGTTCTGTGGCTTGCCCGCAACGGCATTTCGAATGTATCGGCTCTTTCGGGATTGACACGTGTGGAGTTTCTTGATCTTGATGACAACAGTATCGCAAATGTGTCTGTTCTTGCGAACTTGACCAATGTTGAATGGCTGTGGATTGCAGGCAATAGCGTATCGAATCTGTCGGCCCTGTCAAGATTAACTCGTCTGGAATGGCTGGATCTTGCAAGCAACAGGGTATCTGACCTCGCGCCACTGGTTGCAAATGCGGGATTGGACAGTGGAGATCGGTTGGATGTGAGGAATAATCCACTGAGCGCCACGTCGATAAACGAACACATTGCGGCGCTTCAGCGTAGAGGGGTCGATGTGTCATTTGGCGCATCCAAGCTGGCCGTAAGAAAGAAGCGACGAAATGCAGTGATGGAGAGATACAGGCCTGGGTCTGCCAGAAGCTGGCTTTTTCAATTATCCCGGGCGCATTGATGACCGGAAGGCGGTGTTCATCGAAAACCTCGCACCTTCGCGGGCCCCCGCTGTCTGCTGTATTTACCTCGTCACCGAACTGGTGACAAAAAAAGGAGTTTGCCATGTGGACTCGCATCGTTTCATCCGTTTGCGCGGCGTTTGTGTTGATCGGACCGGCATTGGCCGGTGATATGACCCGCGGATTGAACATCACTGGCGGCCGGAACGCCGATGCAATGCTGAAGCTGGAACGCGAGAACGATCCGGGCGCCGAAAGCGGCGTTCTGAAATTGCACGTGTCGGTGGCGCAGACCGATGCACTGAAGGGGTACGGGTTTTCGCTGCAATACGATCCCGTAAAGTACGAGTTCGTGAACGCCACGGAATTGGAAGGAAACCTGCTGAAATCCGGTTCCGGGCAGGAAACGCTGTTCCTTTCTTCGAACCGGACGGCGGGGCAGGTGGATATCGGCGCGGTGAAGATCGACGGTCAGGGCGCCAGCGGCGGCGGAAAGCTGGTGGAGCTTGTGTTCAGGACGAGCGGAACGCCGGTGTCGTCAGACTTCCAGGTATCGGAAAGCGTGCTGGTGGGCCTGGATGGCGCCGTCGACATGCTCCACCGCGCTGAGATCGGCAACCTGAAGCCATTGCCGGATCGATTCAATCTGGACCAGAACATGCCGAACCCGTTCAACCCGGCCACCGTGATCGGTTATCAGTTGCCCGAGGCAGGGTTGGTGTACCTGGCGATATACAATCTGCTCGGCCAGGAGGTGCGCGTTTTGGTAAACGAACGGAGGGATGCCGGATCGTTTTCGGCAACGTGGGACGGGGCGGACGTGTTGGGCCGCCGTGTCGCCAGCGGTATCTATCTGTATCGGATACAGGCGGGCAGTTTCTCGGCCACCAAACGGATGCTGTTATTGAAATAACTCCATCGGCAACACGACGTCACTGAACCCAGGGACGCCGTGTCGCGGTATTGAGCCAGCTGCCAGTAACGCCCTTCCGCCGGGCGACAACGCAGGTGCGGCCGGGCATCTCGAAACGTTGCAACCGCACGTGTCGAATTGAACGCCCGGACAATGTACCGGACCGAAATCGTCGTCGAAACAAAGGAGTGTTTCCCGATGCTTCCCAAACGGATTCTGTTGTTGTTCACCGCCTTCGCGGTTGCAGTATCTTCCGGACAGGCCTTCGCCGGCGCTAATGCGAATGCCGTTTTGTCGCTTGACCTGAATCCCGGCGGAGGCGCCGGCAACCAAATGGATGATGGGATAACGTCGGGGACAGTTTCCGGTCGGGGCACAGCCATTGCCGTTGAGGTGTTTGCTACCGGCGTGAGGACCTCCCTGGCTGGAGTGATCCTGAAATTCGATTTCGACGCTTCGCTGCTGTCGTATGAAAAGGCGGAAAACAGCGCGTTCGGCCTGTCGCTTCCGGAAGGTTCCACCGGCACTAACCTGGCGGCGCAAGGCCCCGTCACATTGTCGTCTTCGGGGTTTCTGGCGCGCGCGGAGTTCACAACGGTTTCCGACGTGACGGGCAGGGCGTTTTCCATAGGCATTGAGTCGGTCACCTTGGCCGAGAGCACGACCGCGAGCGACAGACTCACGACTAGCAGCGAGGTGACGTTCAACGCCGCACTCTCTCCTGACTTCGACGGCGATGGTACGGTGGGTTTCTCGGACTTCCTTATCTTCGCGAGCGTGTTCGATTCTCGCCAGGGTGACGGAAGGTACAATGCCGCGCAAGACCTGAATTCCGATGGCTCAGTTGACTTTACGGACTTTCTGATCTTTGCGCAGAGTTTTGGAGGTCCGCCGTCGCCTCCTCCTCCACCTCCTCCACCTCCACCACCTCCACCTCCTCCGCCGCCACCTCCACCGCCTCCTCCGCCGCCAGCCGGAACATCGAATCTATACTGGACGGACTGGGGCACCGACAAGATCCAGCGCGCCAACCTGGACGGCACAGGAGTGGAAGACCTCGTCTCCGGAACCGGGCTGGAAGGGCCTGACGGATTGGCGCTGGATATGGCGGGCGGGAAGATGTACTGGACGGATGCCGGCACGAACAAAATACAGCGTGCGGACCTCAATGGCTCAAACGTCGAAGACCTGGTCACGGGCCTCGGGATCCCGTACGGTCTGGCCCTGGACGTATCCGGCGGCAAGATGTACTGGACGAACCGTCAGACAAACAAGATCCAGCGCGCCGACCTCAGCGGCGCCAACGTGGAAGACCTGGTCACCAGCGGTCTCACGTTTCCGGGCGGTCTGGCGCTGGACGTGTCCGGCGGGAAGATGTACTGGACGAACCCGGGCGCAAACAAGATTCAACGCTCAAATCTGGACGGATCGGGTGTCGAAGACCTGGTCACCAGCGGTGTGAGCAGTCCCACCGGGATCGCGCTGGATGTATCCGGCGGCAAGATGTACTGGACGGACCGGCGCTCCGACAAAATCCAGCGGTCCAACCTGGATGGATCAGGGGTGGAAGACCTGATTACCAGCGGCCTGCATAGCCCGAACGGACTGGCGTTGGACGTATCCGGCGGCAAGATGTACTGGGCCGACGCCGGTACGAACAAGGTGCAACGCGCCAACCTGGACGGCTCCGGCGTGGAAGACCTGGTAACCGGCGCCAACGGACTGGTCGATCCGTCGGGTGTGGCTCTGGCGACGTCCTCCGGCAGCGGTGGAGGCGGTCCCGGCGGCGGGGGTGGCGGCGCCGCATCAGACCTGATCCTCGATACGCCTTCGGTCAGCACAAGCAGCCCTGATACAGGGGCATCCTTCACGTTGAGCGCGACGGTCCGCAATCAGGGCGACGGCCCGTCCGCAGCATCGACGTTACGTTACTTCAGTTCTACGGACGCGACCATTTCCACGACTGACACGGAAGTGGGAACGGATGCGGTCGGCGGACTTGCCGCTTCCGGATCCAGCGCCGGGTCGGTTGACCTGACGGCGCCGTCGTCCGCCGGCACCTACTACTACGGCGCCTGTGTGGATGCGGTATCGGGTGAGTCCGACACCGGAAACAACTGCTCTGCCGCGGTAAGCATAACGGTCGCGACGGTGACGCCACCCGCAACGGAAACGTCGAAGCTGTACTGGTCGGACTGGGGCACGGACAAGATTCAGTCCGCCGACCTGGACGGTTCCAACGTCGAAGATCTGGTCAGCGGCGGCGGGCTGGACGGGCCTGACGGTCTGGCCCTGGATATGGCGGGCGGAAAGATGTACTGGACGGACGCGGGTTCCGCGAAGATCCAGCGCGCGGATCTGGACGGTTCCAACGTCGAGGACCTTATTACCAGCGGCCTGAGCGTGCCGTACGGTCTGGCGCTCGACGTGTCCGGGGGCAAGATGTACTGGACGGACCGGCAAAACGGCAAGATTCAACGCGCGGACCTGGACGGTTCCAACGTCGAAGACCTCCTCACGCTGGCCGGCCTGGCATTTCCGGGTGAAATCGCTCTCGACGCGGCCAATGGCAAGATGTACTGGACGAACCCCGGCTCGGACAAGATCCAGCGCGCCGACCTGGACGGCGCCAATCTGGAAGACCTTGTTACCAGCGGGCTGAGCAGCCCAACTGGTCTTGCCCTGGACCTGTCAGCCGGCAAGATGTACTGGACGGATCGCGGAACGCACAAGATCCAGCGCGCCGGCATGGACGGTTCCAACGTCGAGGACCTGGTTGCCACCGGTCTTACAACCCCCAATGGGTTGGACCTGGACGTGTCGGGCGGCAAGATGTACTGGACGGACGTGGACGCGGACAAGGTGCAGCGCGCGGACCTGGACGGTTCTAACGTCGAGGACCTGCTCACCAGCGCCGACGGGCTTGTGGATCCATCGGGACTGGCCGTTGGCGCCGGCAGCAGCAGCGGCGGAACCTACGGCGTCGGTGACGCGCTTCCGAATTTTCCCACCGGCTTCTTTGTTCCCCGGCTTCTTCGGAATGCAAACCTCACGATAAGCGGCGGGCGCGCTGTACTCAGCTTCCAGGACGGCGGCCTGATCGAACTTCAGGATGGAACCCGATATACCTGCGTCGCCGCCGGTGGATGCGCCATCGAGGGCGGACGCGTCACCAGGGGCACCTTTGAATAGGGGTAGCTGACTTATGAAACGGCCATTTACGAATCGTCGATTCGCCATGGTGTTGCCGGTTGTCGCCTTGACCGCATTCGGAATCCCGGGAGCGGGCTGCGGCCAGGAACACAGCCCGACGGCGACGGCATCGTGAACTTTGCCGGGTTCCTCGAATTTGTGGACGCCTTCGCCGCGTCGGGATAGAACGGTCTGGTGACCGCCACCGGGCTAAGAACCGGCATCGAGATCTGGTACACGATGAGGACGCACATCATGAAAACGAAAACGAACTGGCAGTGCCTCGTGTTGATTTCCGTTGTGTTCACACTCGGTGCGCAGGGCGCCGGCTACGGCCAGGTCTACACCCCGATCCACGCTCCCAGCAGAGATTTCAACACCCTCGATTCCGCCGGTAATGGGTCTCCTCAGGGCATTTGGTCTGACGGGACGACCATATGGGTTGCCGACTCGGGCGACGATAAGATCTACGCCTACAACGTGGCTTCAAAAACCCGGGACACGGGCAAGGATCTGAACACCCTGGATAACGCTGGCAACACGTCTCCGACGGGGATCTGGTCGGACGGGACGACCATGTGGGTCGCGGACGATAGCGACGAAAAGATCTATGCTTACGCGATGGCCACCGGCGCCCGGGATCCCGGCAATGACTTCGATGCGCTGGATGACGTTGGCAACACGTCTCCGGCGGGGATCTGGTCGGACGGGACGACCATGTGGGTCGCGGACGGTAGCGACGACAAGATCTATGCGTTCAACATGACCACTGGAGCGCCGGATTCCGGCAAGGATCTCAATGCTTTGGATGCCGCCGGGAACGAGAGTCCGGAGGGCATCTGGTCGGACGGTACGACGATGTGGGTGGCGGACTATCGTGACGACAAGATCTATGCTTATGCCGTAGCCACCGGGGTGCGGGATCCCGGCAACGACTTCGATTCATTGGTTGCCGCGGGAAACGGCAACCCGAAGGGCATCTGGTCGGATGGGACGACCATGTGGGTGGTGGACTACTGGGACGAGAAGGTTTACGCTTACAACATGCCGTCTGCCATGCCGGACGCACGAACGGCGCGCACGCCCGGCGGAGATTTCAATACACTTGAATCCGCCGGCAACACGTCTCCGACGGGAATCTGGTCGGACGGGACGACAATGTGGGTTGCCAACTCACGCGACGACAAGATTTACGCCTACGATCTGGTTTCGAAAGCCCGGGATGCCGGTAAGGATTTCAACACCCTTGAGGCCGCCGGAAACAGATCTCCCGATGGCATCTGGTCGGACGGGACGACCATGTGGGTTGCAGACTACTGGAACGAGAAGATCTATGCATACGACGTGGCCACCGGGGCCTGGCAACCACGCAAAGACTTCGAGACATTGGAATCCGCCGGCAACAGGTCTCCTCAGGGCATTTGGTCTGACGGGACGACCATGTGGGTGGTGGACTCAGCCGACGATAAGATCTACGCCTATGAGTTGGCATCCAAAGGGAGGGCCGCCGAAAGAGATTTCAACACTCTTGAGTCCGCCGGCAATACGTTTCCGGAGGGCATCTGGTCTGACGGGACGACCATGTGGGTGGTGGACTCAAGCGACGAGAAGATCTATGCATACAACATGGCTTCGAAGGTCCGGGATCCCGATAACGATTTCAACACTCTTGAGTCCGCCGGCAACACGTCTCCAGAGGGCATCTGGTCTGACGGTACGACGATGTGGGCGGCGGACGATTCTGACGATAAGATCTACGCCTACATCACGACGGTCAGCCGGCCCGGCACGGGCGGACCGGGTGACACCACTGCCCCGGATCTTGTGGTTCAGGCTGCATCGGTCAGCGACGGCAACCCTGACGCCGGGGCATCCATTATGTTGAGCGTCACCGTTGTTAACCGTGGAAGTGCCCGATCGTCCGCGACAACGCTGCACTATCTTCGGTCGCTGGACGCGACGATTTCGACCAGCGACGAAGAAATCGGATCCCGCGCTGTGAGCGCACTTGCGCCCGCCGGAAGCAGCGACGAGGCTATCGCCCTGACCGCCCCGTCGAACTCCGGCGTCTACTATTATGGAGCCTGCGTGCAGAGCGTCAGCGAAGAATCCGATATCCGAAACAACTGCTCCCCCGCAGTGACGGTTACAGTCACTGCGGTAACGTCGGCGCCGCAACTGTATTGGAATCACGTCAATTACAAAATTCAAAGCGCCAACCTGGATGGTTCAAACGTAAGAGACGTGTTGGTCACCGGCCCCAGCGGACAGAGCGCCTCGTGGGGGCTGGCGCTGGACTTGGGGAACGGCAAGCTGTACTGGACGGACTGGGTCGCCGACAGGATCCGGCGCGCGAACCTGGACGGCTCGAACGTGGAAGACCTGGTCGCCAGTGGATTGGACAGGCCGGTCGCACTGGCGTTGGACTTAGATAACGGCAAGATGTACTGGACGGACTGGGGCGCCGACAAGATTCAACGCGCGGATCTGGACGGCTCGAACGTCGAAGATCTGGTCACCAGCGGTCTGGTCAGTCCGGGTGGGCTGACGCTGGACGTCGAGAACGGCAAGATGTACTGGACCGACGGAGAAAATGATAAGATCCAGCGTGCGGATCTGGACGGTTCGAACGTTGAAGACCTGGTCGCCAGCGGTCTGGGCCGCCCAAGCGGGCTGGCGCTGGACGTGGGGAACGGCAAGATGTATTGGACGGATCGGGAGACGTCCAGGATTCAACGCGCGGACCTGAGCGGCTCGAACGTGGAAGACCTGGTCACCAGCGGTATAAACGAGCCGGTCGCGCTGGCGCTGGACGTGGGGAACGGCAAGATGTACTGGACGGACTGGACCGCCGACAAGATCCAGCGCGCGGGCCTGGACGGCTCGAACGTTGAAGACCTGGTTACCAGCGCCGACGGACTGGACAGGCCATTCTGGCTGGTTCTGGCGGTCCCGGCGACTGCCACACCTCCAGCGCCGCAGGGACAGAAGACGGCCGATTTCAACGGCGACGGCATCGTAAATTTCGCCGATTTCTTCGATTTCGTGGACGCCTTCGGCACCACTGACGCCCAATATGACCTGGACGACAACGGCATCGTGAACTTCGCGGATTTCTTTGAGTTTGTGGATGCCTTCGGTACGTCGGGATAGCCGGGGCCGTTCATGCGATCGGCAGCCGCGGCGCCACGAACCGTTTAAGGGATTAATGGTACCTGATGACTGTCCGGCCGGCCATACTTAGCGAAATCGAACATCCTGCCGAAGCGTGGTCATTGAGCTTGTCGAAATGCCCGCAGGACGCAAATCCCTTGCCGACCCTTCGACAAGCTCAGGGTGCGCGCCGGGGCGCAGCGTCCATCGGTGAATGCTGCCGCGTCAATCGGGTAGGGATGTGCCGCGCTTTGAGAGACCCGCCGATTGTCCACCTGGTTCCCGCCGGCCAGTCCCGGGCACACAACAATCGCGAGCGAAAGCCGGCTTACGTTGAGGCACGTATGTCCCCCCGGAATCTCTGTTCTTCGATCCGTTATTCTCACCTTTCTCGCCGTCCCATTATTGTCTTCTGGCGCCTTTGCCTTTACCTTGGAATTCGAACCGGAGCATTCCTGCCAGGCGCCGGACCATGAACAGTCAGGGCACAAATTTGCCGCCGGTCCTGCCGCCAAGCGGCCGGCAGTGGCGGACTCAGGCGAGACGCGCACGTTGCGCCTGATCTACTTCCTGCCGAACGACAGGACGTTCAACCCGGACGTGGTAGACACGATCAAGGCCAGGATTCCCAGGATCCGGGACCTTCTTCCGCGGCATCATGCCCTCTGAAGGCGTTGCAGGTCTCTCCGCCTCCGTTGTACAGTACGTGGCGGGCCTCGCTACCGGGGCGGGACTGGGGAGGTCCTGCTGTGGGCCGCGGCGACCAGGGAGAATCTCGCCACGCTGGGGCATCCGGACCACCTGGAAGACGGCTGCGGCTTCGGAATCAATGGGGTGTTCTCTCCAGACGGCTCCTTGCTCGCTTCCGTCGGGCTCAACGGGATTGAACTGTGGGACGCGTCGGAGTGGACGGGGGCATCTTCACCACCTCCTGTGCAGGCCGCAACCGATTTCAACGGCGACGGCAGGACCGATTTCGCCGATTTCTTCCTCTTCGCCGACGCGTACGGCGGGACAGACGCGAAGTTCGACCTGGATGGGAGCGGCACGGTGGATTTCGCGGACTTTTTCAAGTTTGTGGATGCGTTCGGTTCGTAGTGCCTTTTTCCGGAGATCGCTGTACATTCCCCAATTTCCGCGGGCTTCGAAGGCTGTCAATCGTGTGCTGCGGCACGGGGTCATCTGATTCTTCCAAATTGAGGCTAATCGTACGACCATCAAGCAGCCCTGGAGAGTTTTGCATGTCACTAAGGCGGGCTCGGCTGTCTCTCCTGGCTTTCGCGTCGCCGATATTTGCCGGTCACGCCTCCGCCCAGACCACATCAGAAGGCCAATATCGTAGAGTAAGTACGCCGAAATCGTCAAATGCCGCGGGCGTTGGAACGTCTCCCCCCGCGTCGTCTCCGCCGGCCGCCAGCGTCCATTCCCGTGTAGTTTTCGATAACGAGCAATGGCGGCGGGAGCACCCCCTCCCTGCGGCAAAGCGACCGGCAAATCTGAACGTGGGTGAACCGCGCACGGTCCGGCTGTGGAATGTGGCGAGCCGGGAAGAGATCGTCACTTTACCAGGTGCATCTTCTGATGTCAGTTCGCTGTCGATCTCGACCAACGGTACCACGCTTGCCGCAGGTTCCTGGCTTGACGGCACCATCACCCTTTGGGACTTGTCCGAGGAGCCCCGTCCCTTGGCGCTGGAGATTATCTCCGGCGACGGCCAGCAAGGCGCGCCCGGGACGGTTCTGCCCCAGCCCCTGGTCGTGGAAGTGCGGGACCAGTACGGCGATCCCTTGCCCGATGCGCATGTCACCTTCACGATCACTACCGGCGAAGGCCAGCTCAGCGGCCAGTTCAACGTGGAGCACACCATCACCGATGCCAACGGCCGTGCTACCGCCACTCTGACTTTGGGTCCTCGGCTGGGGCCCAAGACCGTCGTTGCGACTGTCGGCAATCTCAAGCCGGTGACGTTTACTGCGACAGTGATAGCCAACGCTGACTTCAACGGTGACGGGACCGTCGGTTTCGGCGACTTCCTTCAGTTCGCCGCGAACTTCGGCTTGAGCAATACCGACCAGGGTTTTTGACGCCCGGTTCGACCTGGACGGCAACGGCGCGATCGGGTTCAGCGATTTCCTGATCTTTGCCGGCGCGTTCGGGAGCAACCCTTCATCACACTGACCAACTGCCGGATTTGAAGTCCCCGGGTGTCATTTGAGACGCATTGATTGCACGGGTGCAACCTGCATCTCGCTGAGTTTCCGCAATTCCGTACCTACGGGCGGTCACGGCACCCGCAACGCTAACTGACGGAGGACTTAGACGATGAAACTGGCTTCGTGTGGCGCCTTTCTGGTGTTTCTAGGTGTCTTGTTCGCCATGCCATTGGACGGCCATGCTTCGCCTCCGCCCGCCGACCGCGTACACCTCCATCCGTCGAATGGTTTGGAGATACCTGAATCCGACCTGGATCGGCCTGCCGGCAAGCGTGCAAAGGGGGAATCTCCAGACTATGTTGTGCGGGTATTTTATTTTTTTCCAAAGGATCGCACGCCTCGAAGAGACGTTGTCGTGCAATTGGATGCGCTGCTGAAACATGTCCAGGGGTTCTATGCCGATGAGATGGAACGGCACGGATTCAGCAGAAAGACATTCAGTCTTGAAACCAATGAGAATGAAAATACCGTAGTCCATCACGTTGAGGGGAAGCACAATAACTCTTTCTATCTTACCGGGAACGGGATTTCCGAAGCGAGCGGGGAGATCAACGAACAGTTTAACCGTGGGGTTGGATTGGTTTATTTCATCTGGATAGATTTGGATGACCCTGAGGGACCCAGTCAGATCGGTGGTAATGCCTTCGGTACCTCGTTTGGTGGCGAGGCGAGAATTACGGCCACAAATTTCGACTCAGCCCCCAGAGTCCTCTATATTCGTACGTGGACAATAATGGCCCATGAGCTCGGACATGCCTTGGGATTGCCACACGACTTCCGCGACGATCGTTACATCATGTCTTACGGCGACCAGGTCCTTCAAGATCGGTTGTCTCGGTGTGCCGCCGAATGGCTGGATGTACATCGTTTTTTCAACACCCGCCAGTCAGCTGACGAAGAGCGGGCGAAAATTCAGATGCAGCAACCGTCCCTCGCATCTCCTCCCGATTCCATCCGTCTTCGTTTCACGGTAACCGATCCCGATGGACTTCATCAAGCACGATTGGTTACGGATACGATTGATGGAAAGAAAGAACAAGAAGGCGACAAGGTGCTTGACTGTAAATCGTTAAATGGGGCCAGCAACGAAGTGGCGGTTGAATTCATCACGTCCGAATTGGCAGCGAGAAGCAAATACGTCGGGCTTGATGTGATAGATGCGCATGGAAACTTCGCCCAGGCCAGGTTCAATGTGGATATCGCCGCCTTGCGGCCTGTCCTTGAAGCAATACCAATACCCGATGCGGAGTTGAGGGTTGCGATTCGTAAAATGCTCGACCTCGCCGCCAATGATGCCATCACTAAACAGGAGATGTTGGACTTAACGTCATTGTTTGCGCGCAATCACCGGATAACAAGCCTCGCCGGGCTTGAACATGCAGCGAACCTGAAATATGTTGATCTAAGCATTAACCAGATTGCTGATATCACGCCGCTTACCGAATTGACAAGATTGAAATCGCTCTTAATCATCAGAAACAGGATTACGGATATCACGCCGCTGGCGGGACTGACAAAAATGAGTGAATTATGGCTCTCGGACAACGAAATCATCGATGTGACGCCACTTGAAGGATTGAAGAAAACAACGTACTTGCTCCTTGGGGGCAATAAAATTCGTGATATCACGCCGCTGGCAGAACTGAACAGGTTAAGGGGCCTATTCCTGCAACGCAATCAGATTAGCGATATCACACCCCTTGTGGAATTGTCGCTATTGGAGGACCTATCTCTTGCAAGGAATCAGATTAACGACCTGAGGCCTCTCGTTGGCTTGAGGTACCTGAACCAGTTATGGATCGCGGGGAATCCGATGGCTGATATGTCTCCGCTTGGTGAACTATTGCGTCAAAATCCTAACGTGGCAATGGACGTAAAGATCGGAGATGTACCACCTCCTGAACTGGTGAAAATAGCCGGCGATGACCAAAAGGGCTCGGTCGGTTCGAAATTGGACGAGCCGTTTGTGGTTGCGGTCTCGTTCCGGAGCGGATCGGCGTACGTCGGGGCAGTCGTTTCGTTTTCTGTCACGGATGGTAATGGAAAGCTCTCGGATGAAACCGTGATTACCGACTCGTCCGGACGGGCGTCCAGCACCTTGACGCTTGAAGGTGGACCGGGTACGGTTACCGTTACCGCGACACTTTCGGGTACTGATCAGATTGAAACATTCGTCGCCGCAGCTTTGGGTACACCCGACTTCGACGGCGACGGGACGGTGGGTTTTTCCGACTTTCTGCAGTTTGCGGGGAATTTCGGGCTGAGTCATGGCGATGAGGGATACGACGCCCGGTTCGACCTGGACGGCAACGGCGCGATCGGATTCAGCGATTTCCTGATCTTTGCCGGCGCATTTGGCAAAGAAACCCCGTGAAACTCAGAATCCGCGTTCACGGAAAGGAAGGAAAAAGAGCAAACGTAAATTGGGATGTACAGGTTGGTTTCACCAGCCGGGATTGCTGTGAACGGAGTCATTATACGAAGGAGAAGCTGACGTGAAACACCTGTCCAGATACACCAATCAGGAAATCGCGCGATCGGACCATCTGATCGCGCGATTTCTATTTTGGGTCTGCGAATGTCGCCGATCGCCCCGATGCAAGGCGATTACCCACCCAGAATCGGGCCGAGCGTGGTGAGGATTTTCTTCACGCCGGTGTATCCGAAAAACACGAGCGTAGCCACGAGAACGGCGTTGATGACGGGGTGGCTCTTGAAGCCCGGTCCCACCCAGTCCGTCCTGTTGTTCATTATCAGCAGGGTTAGCGCGACCAGAGGCAGGAAGAACGAACCAAGGACGGCGTAGGTGAGCTGGACCTCTGCCACGGAGCCCCACAGGAGGACGAGGGGCACAATTGCGAGGCCGACCAGGTACGTGCGGTAGGGAGTGGATCTCCTGATGTCCGAGTTCTGAAAGGCTTCGGGCGAGACCCCTTTTCGCAGGGCGATGAAATTGGCGAACATATACGGGTCGCTCTGCCATACGCCGAGCAGGCTGGAGAACACCGCCCCCCAGAAGCCCAGCAGGAAAGCCCATTTGCCCGGCGCACCGAGCGCCAGTTCCAGTTGGCTGGACAGGATGAGCGCCAGCGACGCCCCCTTCCCGTCCAGCGCGACGCGCGACCCTATGATGACCATCGCAACGCCGAACAGCGCGGTGACGGTGTACCCCACGGCCAGATCAACGCGACAGGCTTGCACGCCCTCCCTCCCGCGCCGGCCGGTTTCCCTGATCCAGTAACCGTAAGACAGCAACGTAACCGTCCCGCCGACGCCGCCCAGCACCCCCAGGGTCCAGCCCACGCCGCCCGTCGGGATGGCGGGAAAGAACAGGCCTTTGGCAAGGGCGTTCCAGTCCGGCCCCAATAACAATGCCGTGAGCAAAACAGTAACGAACATCAATCCGATGCACGCCGACATGAGAACTTCGAAGACGCGGAAGCCGCCAATCCATACCAGGGCCAGACCGACCAGGGCGTGGATGACGCCCCATACAATCTTGGACGTCGCGGGATCGCCAAGGGGAAGCAGACCGGTGCCCGCCACGCCGCATGCCGTTACCAGCGCGCCGCCTACGGAAAAGCTCCAGATGATAAGGTAGACAATAAACATCCACTGCACCCATCCGCCGAGCCGGTGGACCCAACCTTCCAGCATCGTGGATCCCGTGGCCATCTGCCAGCGGGCGATGCCCTCGTTCAGGGTCCATTTGAGCAACGCGCCGGCTACGGCCGCCCAGGCGATGCCAACGCCGATTTTGGAGCCGGCCAGGCTGGCCGTCAGCAGGTCTCCGGCGCCAACGCCTGTGGCGGCCATCAGAATGCCGGGAAGGATGAGAGCGGGTCTGAAACGCACGAGAAATCCTGGGTTTGGGATCGGGTTGAGGGCACGGCAAGCGGCACTGAACCGCGCCTACCTAAATTAGAAGGCGCCGGGAAACCGTCAAGTAAAAAACGCCGGCTCGGTCGGAATTGACGCTTGACAGGATGCCGGAGGATTTCTATAATTCAGCCACTTCCCGGAGACATTCGTGCGATGGACACAAAAGAACTGTATATACGGGGGCGCACGGCCGTGCGCCCTTACCTGTATTGTCTGCTGGTTCTGGCCGGAGGATGCGCGGACCGGACGGCGTCTCAATACCTTCAGGCCGCCCGGGTTCACGAGACCCGCGGCGAACTCGGCGCCGCACTGGAAGCCTATCAGGCCGCCGCATCGACGGTTCCGGACGATGCCTTTTACCAGCGGCGTCTGGGTCTGGCTTACCTGCGGCGAGAGATGTACGCCGAGGCAACGACTTCGTTGGAGCGCGCCCTGAAATTGGAACCCCACTATGCGGACGTTTATCGGGACCTTGCGGCCGTATTCGAAGCGCAGGAAATGAAATCGGCCGCAATCGCCTGGCTGGAGCGAGGCGCGAGGCAGGTGCCGGATTACGAACCGCTCCACCGCGACCTGGTTGAGCTGCAGTTGTTGCACGACCGGCCCGACGAGGCGATGCGTATTCTCGAGGCGGCTGTCGAGCGCTGGCCCGATGCGCTTTGGGCCCATTTCCGGCTGGCGCAACTCTACAGGCAACTCGAACGTTTCGAACGGGCCGAGACGGCGCTCTCACGAGTACTGGAAATCGAATCCGGTATTGCGGAAGCCCATGCGCTTCTTGGAAACCTGCTCTACGAGCAGGAGAAGTACGAGGATGCCGCCGATGCCTACCGGCGCGCCATTGCGCTCAATCCCGACGATCACGGCAGTTATAATAATCTGGCGTGGCTGTATGCCATCCAGGGGATACGGCTGAAAGAAGCCCAACGTCTCTCGTTGCAGTCGCTCCGGAAGGCGCCAGATTCACCTACCTACCTGGACACGCTGGCCGAAATCTATTATCGGACGGCCCAATACGAACGGGCAATAGAAATGATCCGGCGCGCGATATCGATACAGCCCCAGGACCCCGGTTTGCGGGACCACTTGCAGAAACAACTGGATAAATTCATGGCTGCGTTTGGCGGCAGCGTCGACCGGAGCGGTTCGATGGGTGCGGAGGACGGGCAGTGGACGGACTATACGTACGGGCCGGCATTCCACGGAGGATGACAGGAGTGAGTACACGGATAGAACGCGTGCATGCAAGAGAGATTCTGGATTCGAGGGGCAACCCCACGGTGGAGGTGGAAGTCGGGCTGACTACCGGCACGACAGGAAGGGCAGCGGTGCCTTCGGGTGCGTCTACCGGCCGGCACGAGGCGGTTGAACTCCGTGACGGCGACGAAACCCGGTACCTGGGCAAGGGCGTTTTGGGTGCGGTGCGGAACGTCAATTCTACAATCGCTCCCGCGGTGGTGGGAATGGATCCATCCGATCAGTCGGCGATCGATGGGCGTCTGAACGCGCTGGACGGAACCCCCAACAAGGGTAATCTTGGCGCCAACGGCATTCTCGGTGTCTCTCTGTCCGTGGCCAAAGCTGCCGCAGCCGCCTTCGGGATGCCGCTCTACAGGTATATCGGAGGCGCAACGGCATGCACGCTGCCGGTCCCCATGATGAATATCCTTAACGGGGGCTCTCATGCGGACAGCAGCGTGGACCTGCAGGAGTTCATGGTCATGCCCGTGGGCGCCGATAGCTTCCGCGAGGGGCTGCGGGCGGGGGCGGAGATTTTCCATGCCCTTCGTGCCGTGCTCATGGCAGCCGGCCATAGCACCGGCGTGGGTGACGAGGGCGGATTCGCGCCCAGCCTGGGATCGAACGAGGAGGCGTTGGAGGTCGTGGCCGAAGCGATCCGACGGTCTGGGTACGAGCCCGGGCGGGACATCATGCTGGCGCTGGATCCGGCCACCACGGAGTTCTACGAGGCCGGCAGGTACGTTTTCCACAAGTCCGACGGGTCGGAACGGACCTCCGACCGGATGGTTGATTTCTGGGAAGACTGGACCAGGAGATATCCCATTGTTTCCATTGAAGATGGACTGGATGAGGACGATTGGGAAGGGTGGGCCCGTCTCACGGCCAGACTGGGGGATCGGGTGCAATTGGTGGGTGACGATCTTTTCGTTACCAACACGGAGCGTCTCCGGAGGGGTATTGACTCCGGTGTCGGCAACTCGATTCTAATCAAAGTGAACCAGATCGGTACGCTCAGCGAGACGCTCGAATCGATCGATATGGCTCGGAAGGCGGGGTACACGGCCGTTATCTCGCACCGCTCCGGTGAAACGGAGGATTCAACCATCGCCGATCTCGCCGTTGGTACGGGCGCGGGACAGATCAAGACCGGGTCGGCTTCGCGCTCCGATCGTATCGCCAAGTACAATCAGTTGTTGCGCATCGAAGAGGAACTGGGTGATTCGGCCGTGTATCCGGGCCGTGACGCGTTCTACAACATTAACCTGCCGGCGGAGTAGGTGGCTGCACTGTGACAACACCTCTGTTGCAGATCGCGTCGTCGCAGGAGGGGCGATGGCTTTCGGAGCGGGAACGTCGCCGCCTCCAGGCCGTTTACGACCAGGTGCCAACTGTTTCGTGCCACTGTGACCGGTTGGGACAGTGCTGCGAGCTTACCGAGGAGGAGATGGAAGCGGATTTCGCCACCATGTATCCGCTGTATTCGATTGAATATCTCAACATCGTGGATTACGTAAGGGCGCACTTCGAACCTGAAGCGCGCGACCGTGTGCTGGATGTGACGGAAGAGCGCCCCACGCGTTGTCCTTTTCTCACCGGCGAGGGGGGATGCTCAATCTATCCCGTTCGACCGCTGGTCTGCCGCACCTACGGGGTATTGAGCCGGGAAGCGGTGGAGGAGACGGCCCGCGGCGC
Organism: Candidatus Latescibacterota bacterium; assembly: GCA_963662665.2. Taxonomy (GTDB): domain Bacteria; phylum Latescibacterota; class UBA2968; order UBA2968; genus JAAXHE01. The sequence goes on along the minus strand of CAXXJS010000005.1, from coordinate 63,995 downwards.
CCGCGGTGAGGTCTCTTCGCAGTGGATCTCGTCTTTTCTGTTTACGGAGCGCCATTCGGTGTGCCCCCATACCCGGGTCCCGGCGCCAGAAAAACTGGCCGCGCATGCGCAAAATATGGTTCGATTCAACTACGAACGGGAATTGCTGGCGCTCGGCCGTGAGGCAGCGCGGCCGGATGAGGCCCGTGCAGCCGTGTTGACGTCCGTGGCCGGACTGAAGCGGGTTACGCGATGGACCTGGGGTGGGTACAACGTGTTGTTGCGGACGCCGTTATCGTGGCTTAAGCGTCACTTCGGCCAGTACTGGCGTCGGTCCGCGCTCGCGGAGTAGCCAGGCAGTTCAAACGGAGGGTGTCATTGGAAGGTTTGCAGCGAACCACGCGACGAATTACGGTGACTTTCCGAAACTTCTTGCGAACACAATGAAGTCCCCAAACGAGACGGTGCGGTCCCCGTCGAAGTCGAACGAGGGGTCGAAACCGGGCTGGCCCGCAGATTTGCCGAAGCCCGCGGCAAACGCGATGAAATCCGGAAAACCGACCGTGCCGCTGGCGTCGAAGTCCGCGGCTGCAGGGGCGTCGCCCGCGCGTGCCGCGAGTGAGAGGGTGTAAGCGTGGGCGCCGGGGGACGTGCGCGTGACGGCCAATGCGGTTAACGGGCCGGCGTAGTAACCTATTCGGCGCGTGACGCCGCGCGGGACGGAGACGGCGGCGACGTCGCGCTTGTCGTCGCGACGGGAAACCACCGTCACAAGCAGGTCGCTGCCGCTCCTGACGTCCAGCGAGAGCCCGAGGAATCCTGTGGTTCGGGGTACGAAATAGTCGATGCCCCAGAGTTGGAGAGCGCCGCCGAGGTCATCGGACGGAACCGCGACGGTATCCCTTCTGACCGGTCCAAGGGTGAGGCCGTGGTATCCCGCGTCGTCCTCGTCGTTCAGGAACACGGCCGCCGCCCAGTTGGCCCAGAATTGTTCAAATTCCTCGGCCGCGTCGAGGGACTCAAGGGCAAGGTTGAACCCGTCGATGCCGTTTGCCGGTTCGGCGACCAGGCGGGCGACGGCCGTATCGCCGTAGCGCTGCGCGAAGTAGGTCATCAGCAGAAAGGTCTGATCGAAAAGGAAAGGCAGGCAGGCGCCTTTGGACCAGCTGGCGGCATCCGTCAGGCCGGTATTGGGCGGCACAGTGGCGGCGGAGTCGGACGATTTGAGCAGGTTGGGAACGCCGAGGAAGTTCTGTGCGAGTCTGCCGGCGGTGTTCTTATAACCACAGGCCAGTTCGGCGTATTCCGAACAGCCCTCGTCCACCCATCTGTCTTCGTCGGAGTCGCCGTTCCAGTGCAGCATGTGCTGGAACTCGTGGGCAAGGGTGGCGCGCGCGAAGTCGCTATCGAGGTCAAGCGGATTGCTGTCGATGTAGAGGATCTCCCTGCCGACCGGCGCCCCCTGGTTCGCCGTATCGTAATAACCCAGGATTGTGCCGCTCAGGATACTGTCCATTATATCCAGCAGTACGATCAGTACCCTCGGATCCCCGTCGGCGTCGGGTGGTGGGCCGAAGATCTGGGTATCGATGGAATAGATTCCGCGTTCGCGATACCTGGGGGTGGATCGGTCGAACGCACGGGCGAGGGATGCGAGTCCGGTAGACGTGACGCGCGGGCCGTTCCAGATGTCGTCTTCCACGAAGATGTAGCAGTGTTCGCCCTTTAAGCGGCAGGTTGTTGTGGTCAGATAGTACGGATCGGTACCTGGTACCGCGCCGAAATTGAACGCACGAACCGTAAGGGGGTCGCCAACGTCAAACGTCTCGGCGGCCGTTTTTTTTGACGCCACGACGGGATGTGGACGTGCCGGAAGGAAGGGAGTGCCGCAGCGGGCTTCGGGATCCGCGAACGCGGCGGAATTGAGAAGCAGGCAAAGCACCATCCCTGGGGAGGCAGGAAGCCAGACGCAAGATACTTGCCTCGAAACGTTAGAAGCCAAGCTGTTTTCGCCCTTTCACGACTGTCGGGAGAATTTTCTGCGGGTATCGGAGTTCTCGGGTCTCAGAAACCGCGTTGGATGTTTGCGTACAGGCCGCCGCGGGGGTCCACGTGAAGCTTGAGGTCGGTGACGCTCCGCGCACGGGTCTTGCGCGCGATGGAAGCCGCATTGAGAGCACTGGCGAAGCGGTTGAATATGAGGCCACCTATAAAGAGGAAGGCTTTCTGTTCGGCAGAGGTGGCCTTGCTGCGCAGGTCCTGAAACTTGATCCGGGAGGCTTCGGCGTCCCACTCCCAGGTCCGTTCGGGGGTCTCTGCCCGTAAATCCGCGTGTTCGCCGGCGAGGAAGCGTTCGCGCAGGTTTCGCTCGTAAATGCTGTTGAAGTTTCCCACTTCCTTGATGAAGGACTCTGGCAGGTTATCCAAAAAAATACCTGCATGAACCGCGGCGTGGGCGCGATACGCATCGATGCGGTAGGATTCCAGGAACCGGAACGTGGATATGCCGGTCCAGCAGATTCCTTCCGTTGCCAGGAAGAAGCGTGCGGAACGGCGGCCGCCGGCGTAGAACTCGCCCAGGCCGGGCACAACCAGCGATAGCACGGCGGCTTTGGCCGCTGACTTGCCGTTTGCCAATCCGGCGGAGGGCGCGCCGAACAGGAGGAGGGAAAGGACCGCACGAAAGACGATGGCTCTTGATATCGGATTTACCATTTAACCTGCCTGTAAAAAACGCTTTGCCACGCGATCAGAACGGGAGATGGATTGCCACTTCGGTCCGGTCCGGTCCGGGCAATACGGAGAATCGAAAGGAACGGGCCCGGGTCGCGGCGTGGATGGAACTCGCGATGCGGTTGACGACTGTCAGTCCCACAATGACCGAGGCGCGCTTGAGCAGTTTGTTGCTTTCGTTGCGCCGGTCCTCGTAGTCGATGCGCCGGCTGGATTCCACGTCGCCGTTGCCTGTCTCGAAACCCACGTCTCGGACGTCGCTCCAGCCGAATACGAACTGATCGTACTTGCCGATCATTTCGTAATATTGCTGAGTGTCCACGGTGTGGCAGCCGTCCTGGGCGCGTTTACAGGGCAGGGTCTCCGTTTCGATGTATGGCGAACCCCTTGCCCGGTTGTATTCCTGCCATGCGAGGTACCGGGTTTCGTCCCAATTTTGATCTGCAAAGGCTCGAAATTCCGCTTTGAGATCGTTGCCCTTGCTCCGCCAGCGCAGGTAGTTGAACCACGTAAGCGCTTCGATTCCCAGGAAAACAGCCGCCCGTTTCGGCTCGCCCGCGTAGAGCTCACCCAGACCCGGAACCACAAGAGACATCGCGAAGGCCAGTTTGGGCGATTTCCGGTCGCTCTGCAGGGGTTCCTCATCCTGCAACCATCGGTCGGCTAAGTATGTGCCGCCGCCTGAAGGGTCCGCGGCATGGACCGGGAGAACGGTCAGCACGATCAACAAGGGGATGAAGCGGTACACGATAAACTCCTGTTCGAAACAAGCTGCCAGCTCTCAGCCATCAGCGGTCAGCTTAAAGCAAAAACCAGGAACCGAACAGCAAAACGTAAACGTCAGCACCGTTGTATTCGTTGTAGGGGCGGTTCGAGAACCGCCCACATACCGGCGCTGGATCTGCGAAACCTCTCCGGATCTCTCATCGAAAAACCCGTTGGTGTCGGTGCGGACCTCTACCGTCTAACGTTGCCCCGCTTTTCGTTTATCTTCCTCCCACGCTTTGCAGGTATCCGAAAAGCAGTGTGAAGTAAATCTTGAAGCCGCTTTTTTCCAACGTCTCGCCGGGGACAACACGGGGTACCGTATCCATTCCGTACGCGACGTCGATGCTGGCGCGGGTCGGAAAGGTGTAAAAGGAGGTGGCGTCGTAACGGATCTGGACACCAATGTCTCTTTTCCAACCGCGGTTGAGCACGTTGTCCATTTCGTCTCCGTCCCAGGCGCGGCCGATGCCGGCGTAGATGGATCCGAAGAGCTGATCGGAGTAGATGGGGCCGGTCTGCCGATCCATCCCGGTCTGGACGGGGGAAACGGTAGGCGGCCCGAACCATGGCGACCCTGCGACCCTCGAGGCTATAGAACGTATAGCCCTTCATATAAGGCAGGCCGCCGAGAAAATAGTCGAAGTAGTCATCTACTTCTTTGTCGATCAGGCCGCCGTGGAAGCGCAGCCCCAGGGCGCCCCGTCCGGGTCCCACCGGCAGGTATTCGCTCCAACTCAGCGTAAGCCGGTTGAAGAAGTAGCGGTCGAACGTTTCGATCAGAATGGACGTGTTTTCCTTGAAACCGCTGATGAAGAAATTGAACTGACGATCGTAGCGAAATCTCAATTCCCGGCCGGCTCGCGGGTTGATTTCCCTGTCTCTGGTGCGTCGGATGTTGCGCAGGGAATACGTGAATGCGAAATTGAAGCCATGATGGGTGGTGGCGCCCACGCTTACTTCGTCCATCCCGTTGAAACGGGCCACGTCCTGGCCGGTGGACGACAGGTTGTAGATGAATCGGGCGTCCAGGCGACTGCCGGTACCTAACCTGCGCCAGGCCCCGAGTTCCACGCCGGAAAGCGTGAATGTCTGACTGAAGATGCGGAAATTCTCATCCCTGTTGAGTACGTCCTCTTTTTCGTGGCGAACGGCTCGATAGGCTTCCAGGAAGACCGTGGGCCGCCACCGGCGATATTCGTAGACGGCGAAGAGGTCCAGGTCTCGGTCGCGGGCGGCCAGGGCCCCCACAAGCAGGGACTGTTTGTTGAGAATATCGTTGGATCCCGCAAAGATCCCGAGCTTCAACTTTCCTGCGTCAACGGCAACACGGGGAAAGATCGAGGTCGAGGAGAATTCGTTGCCGTAGGACCTGCTCTTCGGACTGCCTTCTTCGTTCGCCGCGGCGGCGGGCGTCCGCCCGGTCCCCGGCTGGAAGATTGCGGCAGCAACCGGCTCCCAGGCGCCTTTTCCGGTAAGGATCCGGATCTCGTATCCGGCAACGCCGTAGTGGGAGAACGCTATCCGACGGTCTTTCGGATTGACGTGCGGTTGCAGGGCGCCGCCCAGTACCCGGGTGACGCGGTGTACTGACCCGTCGATCAGGTTCTGGTGGTAGAGATTGAAGATGCCGTCCTGATCCGAGGAAAAAACGAGACCTGTCCCGTCGGGAGTCCAGCAGGGATCGCGGTCGGTGCCCGCGGAGGCGATGACGGTGCTCATCAGACCGCCGTTGGCGGGGATGATTGCGATGTTACGGGTATCGTTCGGCCGGAAGACCGAAAAGGCAATCTGCGAACCGTCGGGCGACCAGCGCGGCGTGTATACCTGTGAGCCGTCGTCGAACGACGTGAGTCGGCGGACGTTTCCCCCGGCGACGTCCATCACGGCCAGGTTTGTCGTGCCGCGGCCGTTTATCACGAAAGCAATCTGTTTACCGTCGGGCGAATACGACGGATGGCTCGCCCGGAGGCCGCGTGTCAGCCGATTCTGGTTGTTCGGCAATGCGAGAGACAGTCCGAGCGTCGCCGTGGTCTTCTGAAACAGGCCCCCGCCCCGCGACGCGGTCGGGTCGACCGTGTAGAGATCCCAGAACCGGGAGCCGTATCGATCGGGTGGACTGTGGCGCGAAAATATCAGGCCCGGCCCGCTCGGCGACCAGTCCGGCGCCGTGTCGGCGCCGCCGGCGACTGTCTCGGACGTGCTGTCGGACAGAGTATGCACAACCAGGGCGGTACGGCCGAAGTCGCTGCCCCGATTGGACAGATAGGCCAATCGATTCCCATCCGGCGACCAGCGGGGGTGGAGGTTGAAGTACCCCATGTCCTGAAGAATCTCACCGTCAACAACGCGTCCCTGAATTTCGGCCTTCTGGATTTCGTACCGCTCCACCAGAGCGGCAACCCAGCGCCGGTGGAGTTCGCGCCCGGAAATGCCGATCGCGCCGCGGACGGCGGATTCGAAGTCCGTCCGCCAGAGTCTGTTCATATTGCGGTAGATCCGCGGCAATTTGTCTTCACCGAACGTGTTGACGATAAACAGCGTCAGGGCGTAGCCATGGTCGTACACTTTTTCGAGTCCCAGACCGGTCTTGGAGCCGAACACACCCATTTCATTGTAAGTGAGCAGCCGGTTGTTCAACGTGGCCATGCGAAGGATCATGTCCCGGTGGGAGTCCCACCGGTCGAAATGGACGCCCGGCGCCATATATTGCGCGGTGCCTTCGGCGAACCATGGCGGTATGATGGTAAGGGGAACGGCGTAGGACGCAAAGACGTCCGGATAACCCGTGAGAATATCGTCCCGCCGCTCTTCGTTCTGGTAACCCAGATAGTGGAAGTAAATGGCAGGAAGGCGTCGCGGACCTTTGCGGGCCGTCTGCAGGGCGACAATATGGGTGAATTCGTGGGCGATCACATTCTGAAGCCAGTCGGTGTCGCCACGTAGTTCGAAAACCAGGTTGGATGCCCAGATTTCCATGGTGTTATGGTAATAGAAGGCCGCGCCATTGGCGTAGTCGTCGGTGTCCTTGACAATAAGCCGGATTTTTTCGTCCGGCGTAAAATCGTAGAAGTCCGTGACCGGGCCGTACACGGTTTCGGCGGCCGTCGCGGCGCGGCGGGCAAATTCGGCGAGGCCCTGATGATAGTATATCTTGAAATGCTCGGTCTCCATGACCTCCCAGCGCAGTTCGGGATGGTTGGCGTCGAACTGGGCGCCGGCCGGCAGCGCCGCCGACCACAACAGGGCGAGGCAAATACTGAAGATCCTTCCCGGAGTACAACGCGTTCGACCGCGATTGCACGAACGCCGTAAGCAGTGTATGTCCATTGTTACCATCAGACGATTATTTGATGATTGCGGTTTTGACAAAGCGGACTTCGGTTCGTTCTTCCGAGATGGCTTCCACGCGGCACACGTAAAACCCGCTGGCATATTCGCCGGTGTTCCAGCGGAGTTCGTTGTCCGTACGAGGCGTGGGATTTTCCATGGTCATCCGCTCCACGATTTCTCCCAGCGCGTTTAGCACGGCAACCTGGATACGGGCGTTCTTGCCAAGGAAAAACCGAATCGTGGCCGACGGCCCTCGAATAGGATTCGGATAGCAGTAGACCTGGTCGGGAGGCAGAAGCAATGACGTGGTTTCCGGAGGTGGATCGCTGGGCAGCGAGAGAAGGCGACTCGCGTTGCCCGGTCCGCCGCCGGCCTGGCTCCAGACCAGATGATTCCCCGTAAAGTGGGTGTCGAACGTCTCCAGGTGCCAGAGATATGCCCCGCCGTCCGCCGTAAAGACAACAAGCTCGAGGGTGCCGTCGCCGTCCAGGTCGTCAACGAGCGGCGAGGCGTGTACCGGGCCCGAAACGGGCAGGGGAAAGGACGGAAGACTGGACCCGTCGGCGCCAAGACCATACACCAGGCCGCCCTTCGTGGCCGCGAAGATGTCCAGATCGCCGTCCAGATTGATGTCGGCAAGTACTGGCGGCGAGGAAATCAGCCCGGCTTCGTCCTTGAGCGGAAACGCGAGCGGGGTATCGGACTGGTGTATCCCGTTGAAGCGTACGACCCAAAGCCTCCCCTCGCCGCCGAAGAGTACTTCGATGTAGCCGTCTTCATCCAGGTCGCCCAGCACAGGCGCCGATCCCGCCCCCCCGGGTACCGGCACGCTTTGCGCCGTCATGCTCCCGCCGGAAAAAATGGAAACCACGCCGTCGGCGGCCAGCGTCACGATTTCATCCCGGCCGTCCCGATCCAGGTCGCCCAGTACGGGGCCGCCGACAATCTGCCCGCTGAAGGTCGTGAGCTGATATACCCGTCCGTCCGCTTCGGCGACGAAGAGTCCGACCGCGCCGGCCAGGGCAACCAGTTCGTTGTCCGGGTCATCGTCCACGTTTCCTGCCGCAAGGCTGGTGACGGGACCGCCTGCCATTTGCGTGATGCCCGTATTCGACCCCTCCAGGTTACCCCACGTGACGGTGCCATTCGTCCATCCCCAGACGTCCACGGGCGCTTCCGGAAACGGTGCGATAAGTGGTGGGCAGGAGACCTCGGGCGCCGTTCCGGGCGCGGGGGGCGCCGTTGGTGCGGGGGTGGTATTCCGGCTCCAGAGGATCGGCACGGATCCCGACGAGTAGATGAAATCGTCCTGGCCATCCCCGTCGATGTCGCCCACTGCGGGAGTAAAGGACGTGAGGAACGGAAACCCGGCATCCGGCGTCAGTGTGGCGGGATTTCCGGTCAGATGCAGTGGCAGGGCGTTCGGACCTCCGTGCGGTGTCCCGACCGTGCCGTAGCCGGCGTCGCCGCCGCTGCGCAGAATCTCCTTTACACCGTCGCCGTCCAGGTCAATTGCCCGGGGGGCCTGCGATCCGACGTTCGCCAGCCCGGTTACCGGCCAGGCGTCCTGCTGGTAGTCAAATGTAATGGCCACGTTCATGGTATCGGCGGGAGGACTGAGGACCTGGATAGTAATACCGGTAGGATAGTTCAGGTTGCTGTTCGTGCCGGGCACGGTTTCCGGCCCGAAGCGCGTGGCGTTGCCTGCGTAGAACGGATCCCTGGCGCCGCCTTCTATGGCATCCAGGCTGATTATTCCGGCCTGCACGACCCGATTCGCGGCGTTGTTGCCAATATCTTCCAGGCCATCCGCCTCCTCAAGCGAGATGCCGCGCCGGTATTGTCCGGGGGAGATGAGATACTGCGGATTGCTGTTGACGCCAACGCCTTCGCCGCTGGCGTGGATCACAGTGTCGTCGACGTGCCATATCAGAATGCCGGAACCCGGAATGAAGGCGTCATAGTCGTCCACAGAGAGCCAGACCCGTCCTCCGGATGAAAATTCGATATTCGGCTCTCGCCCGTGTACTCCCAGCCGCGAGATGCGGTTTTCCAGGAGGAAGTACTCCGATGCGCTGACGGGAACCCTTAGAGCCTGGGGCAGGTCCGAACCCGCAACATGTGGCGCAACCAGCCGCACCGTGTCGTTTCGCGTGACGACCGCTGGCTCCAGCCATCCGAGGCGGATGCGGGACCACGCGAGGAGGCGGCTAGGGACAAAACCGATGAGTAAGGTGTCTCCGGGCTCGCCGGTCAGCGGCTGTAGTTTCAGGCGGGCGGCGGAGGCCACGGCCCCGGGTCCTCCCGTATCCAGCGGACTCCAGTCTCCCACCGCGGGGAGTTCATCTTCGAAATTGGACAGCCCGGGCAGGCCGAGCTGGTGCGCGAAGAAACGAACGAGCGTACCGTTCAGGCCGCCCCTGCCGTCCGTACTCACGGCTTCGGGAAGCAACATGCCGTTACGGACCACCGCGGCGCCGTGGTCCACCTCGATTGGCCCATTCACAAACAGGTCGAGATCTTTACCGGAGACAAAGGCGGACGGGATATCGTTGATGGCCTGCCCGCCGGCTTCCGCGCCCAGCCCCGCGTGAAAGACCGCGAAGGCCTGGAAGTCGCTAAAATCCAGGTTATCGCCTTCGGCGGTGTCTGCAGCGGCGATACCATCGTGAAAGAGCTGCGTGATGCGCTGCGCGATTTCGTTCCGGGTGCGCCCGTTGCCGTATTCCTTCAGGGGCCTGTCAATGACGTAGCTTCCGTCCGGGTCCTCCGGAAATACGGAGTATTCGATTTCAAGTTGACGGTTGGAAATTTCCAGATAGTAGTTGCGCAGGGCCTGAAGGTGCGCTTCAAAATAGGATTTGTCGTGCGGGGGGGCGTCGAAGGGGAAGATATAGTCGTCGCGGACTGTCTCGAACGTCCTGAGATCGAAGACGCCGTTTCCGCTGGTGGTGGCGTCGTCGGGATCTTCCGTGGAAAAGGAAACCCGGACAGCCAGGATGCGCCAGGTTTCCCCGGCGCCCTGAGCGACGCGCGGAAGTATAGCGAGACAGAAAACACAGATGACGAGAAGCAACGAAAATGTCGTGCGCTTCTGCGCTCTTTGCGTTTGCAGCCTGCGTCTGGGTTCAACCCGCCGCAACCACACGATGGCTTTCGACCTTTTGAGAAATCAAGCGAAAAACAGCGGAAGGATAAGCCGTTCCATTGTCTTAGAATGAGAAGCCGCCGGTAAAGCGAAAGACGTTCCGGAGGGCGGAGTTGCTCCTGGCGAAGTAGGAGAGATCGAACGACGCCCAGTTGTATTTCAGGCCCAGACCGAAGGTGGGGCTCTTCCGGTCGCCATCCTCATCGTGGAAATATCCGGTCCGCAGAGCGAAGGCGGATTCTTCGGAAAGGTTGTATTTCCATTCGACGCCTGTATGGTAGTCGATATCCTTGAGTTCCTCGCTCCCGTTGCGGTCGTTCCAACCCGTGACAAAGGAAAAAAAGCCTCTGTCTGCGAGAGGTTTATAGATGTCCGCGGCGAAGAGCAGTGTTGAGTTCCCTTGCTGGAGCGCCGTATACGCGAAGCCGATGGTGAAGTTCTGCGGCAGCGGGTCGGCCTGATCCGCATCGATGAACGTGATGTTCGGCCCCACGTTTCGCAGCGCCCAGGCCAGGGTGAACCGATCGGAGGCTTTCCACATAAATCCCAGGTCGCCGGCGAAAGATGTGCCTGCGCCTTTGCCTTTTTCGATGCCGGCGCCCTGGCTGGCAAGTTTCTCGTGAATGAACTTCATGGTAGCGCCCACAGAGACGTTTTTTACGACAAAGGTGCCATAAGAAACCGCCACGGCCAGGCCAAAGCTTGTGAATTCGCCAAGATCCTGCCCCTGGGAGTCGGTGCGGTGCTGTGATCCGAGGGAGGTGTAGATCAGGCTGAACCCGAGATTGCCCACGCCTTCGACCGGCTGTGTGTAGGCGCCGAACGAGGTGAAAATGTCGCTGGCCAGAGAAGGAACAGGCTTATACATCGTGGTACTCATGTGCCTGTTCGTGTCGTCCGCCAGGCCGGCTGGATTGTAATAGGTCGCGTTTGCGCCATCGGCAATCGCAATATAGGCTTCACCCATACCAGCGGAACGCGCGCTGGGCTGGAACAGAAGAAAAGGCGCGGCGGCCTGGCTCTCCGGTGTGGCCCACGACGGGCCAGGGTACGCGAACGCAACGGAGAGGAAGATGCCGGTCAGGCACACGCACAACGGGTTGCTATTCATGGGCTCTGCTCCTTGAGGTCTAATCCTGCGGTTGGACCCGACGTACGATTTCCACCCGACATGGCATAAAAAACCGGGTGCGGATAGGGGTTGAACGGTGTGCGCCCCTTTTCTTGTCCGGCGACCCGGGTGTTTTCTGTAACGGCACGGGCACTCCACTCGCCATAGGTTTTGACAACACGTCCACAACGCGGCGTACGCCCGGAAAGTCGGGGATTGCCAGCCGTAAATCGTTTCATTTGTGGAACGAAATTGCGGTACAACGGGCAAAACACGTCAGCGAATGTTCAGAATAGGCGCTCCTGCCGGAAAAAGCTTGTTCGACAACCGCTTGTTGTATATTTTCTCTTTGCCTGAGTGCTGAAAAGGGAAATCCGTGATTCGAGCTGCTGAAACTGAAAGGGGCCAGGGGTGATCGACAAGGAACTGCTCGAAATTCTGGCTTGCCCGGAAAACCGAACATCCGTCAGTCCGGCTGGGCGGGGATTGATTGAAAGACTCAACGAACTGATCGAAAAGGGCGAGGTATGCAACCGGGGGGGAACCCCCGTCGAGAACCCCGTTGACGGCGGCCTCGTTCGCGAGGACGGCGCTTACCTGTATCCCATTGAAGACAATATCCCCATTATGCTCGTCGAAGAGGCGATACCGCTTGCGAAGATCCGCTGAAGAATCGAAGACGTTCTACCCTGCAGAGGCCCGGAAGCAATTGCAGAATCAAAGGTACCGGGCGGCCCCGATCCATTTCCACCGGCATTCGGGAATTGGACGACCCGAGATCTCGCCAAGCAGAAAAGTTACGTTAATCGCCACCGAAATGTCAAGTCTTTTCGTCGATTTCAAGATATAAACGCATCTGGCGGATTGTTGTTCCAGACTTTTCCGTTCGGCCGTCATAATTCTCCCGTCCTGAGTTGAAGTAAAGGGAGGAAAGACGGCCCTTCGCATTAGCAGTCCGTTGGGAAAGTCGCTCTGCCGGCCGCAGCCCGGATGGGCTGATTCAGCGGAGCCGTCAGGTCACAATTCCCGGCTCACGGTTCGAGGGTCGCCGCGCGGGGCGGGAGGCATAAGCTGAGCGGACATGGAATGCCTGATTGGAATATTCGCGTTCCGGCGGCTGCGACTGGTGTGTTTGTGCGCGACTCTGAGTTCGGGGCTTGCCGCATGCGAACGGGGTCCGCAAACGACCGTGATTCCCAGCGTATCCGCTCCACCGCCCGGGCGTGTGAATTGGCGGGCGTGGTCAGCGCGGGATTCCGCCCGTGTTCTCAATCGGCCGCTGTTTCTCTATCTTTATTCCAGCCGGTCCTACTGGTGCCGGGAAATGGTCAGACGCTGCTTCGAAGACCCTGAGTTGGCGCGGGCGATCGGGCAGGGCACGTGGCCGGTACGGGTCGACGTGGACCGGCGCCCCGATCTGGCGGAACGATTCGGTCTCGGTGGCTGGCCTTCAACGGCGATACTGACTCCTAATGATGAATGGATGACCGGGTCCACCTATATGGATCCGGAAGATCTGCGGGAATTGTTGCGCCGCGTGCGGGTGTATTTCAACAACCCGAAGCGATGGACGGATTTTGAGCGCGCGCGGTCAAACCTGGCGCGGTGGGCGGAAAGAGAAGCGCCGAGTCTCCCGCCTTTGGAGCCGTCTTCGAGCCTGCTTCACCAGTTTACAGACAGCACGAAGGCTGCGCTGGAACGAGGAGAGATCCCGGGAGCGGAGGCCTTTCTCGCACTCCTCGATGGCAATGATTCCGCGGCGCGGACTATTGCGCTGAAACGGCTGAAGGCCATCCTCTCAAGCCCGTTGCGCGATTCCGACGGGACTTTCTTTAATCGCCAGCTCACGCCGGACGGAGTCGCTCTCGACAGAGAGAAGACGCTGGCTGTAAATGCGGGTTGGCTGAATGTTGTGGCACGGGTGGACAGCGCGTCGGCGGTCGATTTGGGCGAGGCGCTGCTGGCTGGACTGTACCAGGAAAAAATGGGCATGTTCGTTGCCGGCCTGGCGGGGTTTTCGGAGCAATCCGGAAACGCGGCCATGCTGGGGGCGGGACAGGTGCCCGCCAGGGACCCGGCCGTTTACGCCTCGTGGAACGCAATGGCCGTTACCGGGTTTGTCGCACTTTATCAGGCTTCCGGAAGGGCCGTCTACCTGGATCTCGCACAACGGGTCATGGCGTCACTACGCATGCGATTTTCCCGTCCGGACGGCGGCATGCTGCACGTATTGGAACCGGAGGGCAATCCGCTTTGTCTGCTTGCAGACCAGGCCCTGGTCGCGCGCGCCGCGCTGGACATCTACGACGCCGATGGCGACGCCAGCTTTCTCCGGTTTGCCTCGGCACTCGCCGATGTGATGTTGGTGCGATTTCGCGATGACTCGGGCGCGCTGCGCGACCGTTGGCCGGAACAGGGCGGTGCCGTTATCCACGCGGTGGACCGTCTGGTGCCATCGGGTAACGGGGTGGCCGTTCAGGTGTTTTTGAGATTGTACGCGCACACCGGGCATTCGACCTATCAGGACGGGGCCGGCCGTATACTGGCGGCGCTGGCGAATGCCCATCTCGAGCGCGCTGTAAACGCCGGCGCGCTCTTCCGCGGAATGGCAATGTACCTGCGCCTTGTTGAGCCGCCGCCGTCCATTTCGCGATAAGGGGAACATCGAGCCCTGCGTGGGTACCGTATCCGGGTGGTGTCAATGGGTGACGAGAACTTAAAAACCGCATTGATTGTCGGGGCTTCAGGATTCCTGGGACGGGCGCTTTGTGACGTGCCGTTCGAGGGCGTACGCCGGATTCCGGCCGCCCGGCGGCCGCGGCCGCCGTTTTCCGGGTCGGAGTGTCTGCGGGTGGACGTTACGGATGCGGCGGCGGTTGACGAGGCGGTCGCGCGCGTTCGGCCCGACTGGGTGATAAACGCGGCCGCTGAGGCCGGGGTGGACCAGTGTGAGCGTAATCCGGACCTTGCGCACCGTGTCAATGTATGCGGAACTCTGAACCTGATTCGGGCGTGTGAAAACGCAGGCAGCGGATTGGTGACCGTTTCGACGAACTATGTGTTCGACGGTCTGGCCGGCCCATACGCCGAGACCGATCCTACCAACCCGGTAAACGTTTACGGACGGACCAAGTTGGAAGCAGAGACGGCCGTTCTGGCGTCCTCGTGTCAGGGACTCGTGGTCCGGACGGCAGTGCTGTACGGGTATCGTGCGGGTTGCCGGCACAATTTCGTGACGTGGGCTCTGGAATCGCTGCTGCGGGGCGAAACCATCCGGGTAGTTACCGACGAATGGGCAAATCCCACCAGTGTGGATGAACTCGCCTTATTTCTCCTTGGCCTGTGCCGCGCTGATTTCCGGGGCGCGATCCACTTTGCGGGGCCTGAATTTTTCAGCAGGCATGAAATGGTTGAGCGAATTTGCCATTGTTTCGGTCTCGACGCCGAACTTGCCGTGCCGATAACTTCCGTGGAACTGGGGCAAATCGCATCCAGACCCCGCAGGGCGGGCCTCAAGCTGGACCGCGTCCGCAGGCTGTTCAATCCTGTACTTCGATCCTTTTCCGGTAATCTGGAGCAGACTGGCAGGTTAATGGGTGTCACCGGCCGGTAATTGCCACCTCTTACACAGGATACGGTAATTTCCAGTCCCTGCGTACGTCGCCGTCGCAGGATTCAACGCACCCGGTCCCATCTTATGAGGTGATTCGCATGAGTGAAACCCCGTTGCGCGTCTCTCTGATTACGCCGACCTACAACGAGCGCCCGAACATTTCACTTCTGGCGGAAGAGGTTTTCGCGGCGGTCGGACAGCTCCGGGAAATCGACCTGGAATTGATCGTCGTTGACGACAATTCACCGGATGGCACCGGCGAGGAAGCAGAAGCGCTCAGAGATCGATATCCCGTTCAGGTGGTACACCGGGCCGGCAAGCTGGGACTGGGCAGCGCGGTGATGGAGGGGTTTCAGAAATCGAACCGCGACTGCCTGGGCGTGATCGACGCGGATCTGAGCCACGATCCTTTGGTACTGCCCCGGTTGATTCTCGGGCTGCGTGAGTATGATCTCGCGCTGGGCAGCCGTTATAATCCGGAAAGCCGCGTGGAGCGGTGGCCGTGGTATCGAAAGATGATTTCCCAGGCCGGTGTTCTCGCCGCGAGACAGCTGACGGGAGTTCAGGATCCGCTCAGCGGGTACTTTTTCCTTCATCGGCGTGTGTTGCAGGGCGTGACGCTGACGTCTCCGGGGTACAAGATTTTGCTCGAGATTCTGGTCAAGGGTACCTGGTCGACGTTCGTCGAGGTGCCATACGTGTTTCGCAACCGGCAGTACAGCACCAGCAAATTGAATTTCAGGGAATATTACCTGTTTTCCAAGCAGTTGATGGTGTTTTCGATGCGTAAGTCGAAAAAAGGGGCCGCCGGCGCGAGGGGTTGATCGAGCCGCGGCGGATGTGGTTTCTCCTTGACATCTGCGGTTGTCGTCGTTATGTTGAGTCGCTTTTTGGGGCGATCTGATTACGAACTCGCGCGACTTCCGGAAGGTTTGTATGTCGGTCGTATGCCGGGCAGTTTTCCTCCTGATTCTGGTGTGGGCAGCCTGTCGTCCAGGCACGGCGGTCGCCGACTCCGCACCGCGCGTGAATACGGCGATGCAGGCGCATACGCTGGATCAGTTGGCCGACCTGGTACGGCGCCAGTATTACGAGAATACAGATCCTGTAGAGTTGTATCACGGCGCAATCGAGGGCTATCTCTCCAGGCTTGATCCCCATTCAACCTATATTTCGCCGGAGGAACTCCAGGACACCCGGGAGCGGATGCAGGGCTCGTTTGAGGGAATCGGGATTTATTTCGATATAATCGCGAGCCAACTCACGGTACTTTCACCAATTGTCGGATCACCGGCCTATAAAGCCGGCCTCCAGGCCGGCGACCGAATTGTGAAGATCGACGGGGTGTCGGTGGTTGGCGTGCGGAAGACCGATGACGTAAAAAAGCGCCTCAAGGGTCCTAAGGACAGCAGGGTGAACGTCCTGGTTCACCGGCCCGGGGTGGCCGACCCGCTCAGTTTTGAGATCATTCGCGACAAAATCGAAGTGCCCAGCGTGCCGTATGTGTTTAAGCTGAATCAGGAAGTGGGCTACGTGAAGGTCGACCGGTTCGCGAGTCGAACGTCCCGGGAATTGCGGGTCGCACTCGACGGCCTGATCGATCAGGGTGCCGGAAAGCTCATTCTGGATTTGCGCGGCAACAGCGGCGGGTACCTGGAGCAGGCTGTGGCCGTGGCGGATCAGTTCCTCGAGAAAGACCGCCTCCTGGTGTATACCGAGGGTCGCAGAAGGGGCTCTCGTGAAGATCATTTCGCGGATCGCGACCCTGTTGTACCGCTCGATATGCCGCTGATGGTACTCGTCGACAGTTACAGCGCCAGCGCTTCGGAGATTGTGGCGGGCGCCGTTCAGGACTACGATCGAGGGCTTATCGTCGGGCGGACCACGTTTGGCAAAGGACTCGTTCAAAAGCAGTATTCCCTCAAGAACGGCGGCGCGGTTCTGCTTACGGTGGCTAGCTATTTCACGCCAAGCGAACGTCCGATCCAGCGTCCGTATTCCAGCGACAGGCGGGCTTACCTGCAAGCGGCGCACGACGGCTACGATCCCAATGCCGACCCGGACAGCGTGTACTCCCAACCGGTCTATTTTACGCAGATATTGCATCGGAAGGTGTATGGCAGCGGCGGGATTACGCCCGACGTGGAGTTGGAACCCGAGCGCCCCGGCGATTTTGAACAGAGGTTGACCCCGCGGCACTTTTTCGAATTCGCCAGCCGCCATGGGTCCGAGTTCACCCGTGCATTTTCGGATTTTTCGGTGTATCTTGAACAATATACGCCAGGCGAGCGCGAGATGTCTGAATTCAAGGCGTTCCTAAAGGCGTGGGATTCAGATCTGACGTTTTCAGATGGAGATTTCGAATCGGGCATCGGCCTGATCAAGCGGCAGATGAAACGATATTTCGCGAAATTCCGTTGGGGAGACCGGGAGGCGGGCCGGGTCGCCGTAACCCAGGACCCGGAAATCGTTCAGACGCTGGCATTGTTCGACCGGGCAGGAAAGCTTTTGGCGGATCGGGCGTACTATTCGAGACGTCAGGGGCGCACCCACGTCCCCGTGATGCGCGACCCGGAAGTCAGATAAGTACTGCGGCAAGGGGGGTCCCGCGCCGCAATGTTCGTTCAGTTCGTTGTGGGAGGAGTTCATGGCGCAAAGTAATGCATCGCCTGCCCGCCGGGAAATCGGCACGCAGGTCAAACTGCCAATCAGAAAGGCCGTCGAGATCAGTTTCAACAGCGTGAAGATACGGTTCGGGCGGTCGTTGATTACGGTGAGCAGCATTGTTCTGGCCATCGCCTTCCTCATGTCCATCTGGACAACCAGTTCCATCGTCAACAGCCTTCGAGATGCCAACGATCCCAAAATGAACCTGATTCTCCAGCAAAAGGGGATCGACATCAGTCAGGAGAGCGAAGCCAACCGACAGGAGGAGGCCAAGAACACATGGCTGGTTGTGCTTTCTCTGCTGGTGTGCCTGGTGGGGATCACAAACGCGATGCTGATGTCCGTCTCCGAGCGCTTCCGGGAAATTGGGACCATGAAGTGTATGGGAGCGCTGGATGGGTTTATCGTCAAGCTGTTTATTCTGGAGTCCTCGTTTATGGGTATGGCCGGCACGGTTCTGGGCGCGGCCGTGGGCCTTCTGCTGTCCATTCTGACGTCCTGGATCGGCTATGGCAACACCGTTATCGGTTTCGTGCCGTGGCCCGACATTCTGGAGCGTGTGGTGTGGGCTATTGTGCTGGGTTCCTTCCTCTCACTGATGGGCGGAATCCTGCCGGCGTATAGAGCCGCAAAAATGGAGCCCGTTGACGCGATGCGGTTGGAAGTCTAGCAGTCCGTTGAAAAGTCGCTCTGCAGGCGAGGCCGAGTCATTGTGGCCGAAGACAAGGCGCGCGACCGCGTCGAATCGGGGATTCTGGGAGGAAGCGCAACGCAGTAATTCGGCCACAAGGGCCGGACGCAGCCCGGATGGACTTTTTCAACGGGCTGCTAAGGACGTGAACGTCACTTTGCAGCACATCAACTTGCCTGGAGGGCGCCGATGGCCGTCGTAAGAACTCAGGATGTGAAAAAGGTCTACGAGATGGGCGACGTGCGGGTATCTGCGCTCAAGGGTGTGGATATCGAAATTGAACAGGGCGAGTACATCTCGATCATGGGACCTTCAGGCTCCGGAAAAACCACCCTGTTCAATATGGTCGGCGGGCTCGATAAACCCAGCGACGGCAAGGTATACATCGATGACGTCGACGTAGCGCAACTCGACGCGTATGAATTGGCCTGGTTGCGTTGCCGAAAAATAGGGTATATTTTCCAGACGTTCAATCTGATTCCGGTGATGACGGCATTGGAGAACGTGACGCTGCCAATGGTATTTGCGGGGTTGACCAGCGACGAGGCACGCGACAAGGGCGTGGGTCTATTGGAAAAGGTCGGGTTGGGCGACCGGGTGTCGCACAAGCCGTTCGAGCTCTCGGGCGGACAGCAGCAGCGCGTGGCGGTCGCCCGTGCGTTCGCCAACGATCCGGCGCTGATTCTGGCCGACGAACCCACTGGAAACCTGGATCTGCGCACCGGTACGGAGATTATCGAACTCCTTCGTCAGATGAACAAGGATTCGGGCGTAACCGTGGTTTCGGCCACGCACGACCACAAGATGCTGAGCGTTTCCGACAGGGTTGTGTGGGTGCGCGACGGGCGCGTCGACCGCGTCGTGAACCGGGATGAGCTCAAGATCGAAGTGGGCACCATCGACGGACAGACGGCGTAGAGGAAGTCGCGGGAAAAAACGGGCGATCCGGATTCTGTCTTGAGTCGCCTGCAAGGTTGGATTCAAAGGTCCAGGGTAGGGGCGACCGGCCGGTCGCCCAGGTTCCAGGGCCTTTTTTGAATTCGGGAAGACGGGAGAGGGAAGAAGGCCGCCATAAGCCGCGCGGCGCGGGCAATCACAAGGGTTGCCCCAACGAAATCGTGCGCAGGGTCGCCGTCAATCGATCGATTTCTCCAATTTCGTTTTTTCCCCCCGGACCGAGTGCATCCTGCCCTCAGCACCCCGACTATGGCCTTCTGCGTCGCGGCATTGACGTCAACCGATTGGTTTTTTTGTTTTCGCTGTTTCTGCTGATCACTGGTCACTAACCACTGACCAATGCTTGCCGTTCGCTCTGTTTCTTCCTTCTTCCTTCTTCCTTCTTCCTTCTTCCTTTTCACCGACTATGGAGGATCTTCGCTATGTCCGGATGGATAACGATTGCCGCGTTATTGGCTTTCACCGGCACTGCATTCGCGCAGAGGGATTTTTCCGCGGTCAAGATTAAATCCACCAGACTCACGGACCGTATCTATATGCTTGAAGGAAGCGGCGGCAACATCGGCGTGTCCGTTGGCGCGGACGGCGTCCTGATTGTGGACGATCAGTTCGCGCCGCTGGCCGAAAAGATCCGCGCCGCCATCGGCGAGATGGGGGGCGGAGATCCAACCTTCGTCCTGAATACGCATTATCATGGCGACCATACCGGCGGGAACGCGCATTTTGGAGAGAGAGGCGTCATCGTCGCGCACAGAAACGTCCGGGACCGCCTTGCTGCCAGGCGCGTTGACGACAGGCCGTTACCCGAAACCGCCCTGCCGGAAATCACATTCGATGAAGGCCTGTCGATTCATTTCAACGGCGAGGAATTGCGCGTGGTCCACTTTCCAAATGCCCACACCGACGGCGACGGTGTGGTGTTCTTTACCGGATCCAACGTCGTCCACACCGGAGATCTCTTCTTCAACGGCAGATTCCCGTATGTCGACCTCCGCGGCGGCGGAAACGTCCAGGGCTATATCGAGGCCGTCCGGTCCCTCCTGAAACAAATCTCTCCGGATGCGCGTATAATCCCCGGTCACGGGCCGCTCGCCGTACCGGACGACATGAGGACGGCGCTGGAGATGCTGGAAACGTGCGCGAACCTGGTCAGGGAGTCCATCGCGGCAGGAAAGGCGCTGGAAGAAATCCAGGCTGCCGGGGTGCCGGAGAAATGGCAGTCGTGGGGGCAGGGGTGGATGAGCACCGACCGCTGGCTCGCGATCGTCTACAACAGCTACAAATAGGCCTTAATGGAGGAGCCCGACACCGTATACCGGCCGCCAACCGTCAACCTTAATCGAGGAGACACGAACGTGATTCTGACTACCACCCCAGGTATCGAAGGCAAGACCATCCGTGATTACAGGGGCATCGTCACCGGCGAGGCCATTCTCGGCGCGAATATCTTCAAGGACTTCTTCGCCGGCATTCGCGACATCGTGGGCGGGCGTTCCGCGGCGTATGAGAAAGAACTGAAACACGCCCGCGAGATCGCGCTTGGTGAAATGGAAGAAGCGGCACGCCAGCAGGGCGGCAACGCCGTCGTTGGTATCGATCTGGATTACGAGGTCGTCGGACAGGGCAGCATGCTCATGGTCTCGGTCAGCGGCACGGCCGTTACAACCGACTGACGGGCGCGAAACGGCCAACCACTCGGATGCTCCTGCGAAATCACCCCGATGCGCGATATTCGCAGGGGCGACCGGCCGTTGGTCAGGCGCCGGCCGCGTCTTGCTTTGGTCGCAGAAATTCGCTATGATTTAATGAATTCAATGGTGAAACCCGTTCACCTGGAGAACGGCCAATGGGCGCGACCTGCGTCGACGTAACCATCCGTAACCCCGCGGATCCGGAACGCACCTGGACTGGAAAATATCTCGTCGATACAGGCGCGTTCGATTCGCTCGTGCCACGGGTGCATCTCGATGCGATCGGTCTCACACCGAGAGGCAGCCGCGAGTACGTACTTGCAGACGGAAAATCCGTCGCCATGGACATCACGATTGCCGAACTGGAGTTCGAAGGAGAAGTGGTCGGCGGGACCATTGTCTATGGGGATGCGGGCGCCGAACCCCTGCTCGGCGTTACGGCGCTGGAGTCAGGCGGATTTGAAGTCGACCCCCGTAACGAACAGCTGAAACGGCTGCCTGCGGTTCTGTTGAAGGCGTGTGGAGAAATGAGGTGACGGCTCGGTCTAATGCAACTCCTCCGGACTTGCAGCCATGACAATGTCCTCTTTTATCTCCACCTTCGGCGGTTGATACCGACCGACCGCAACCTTCACAACCAGCTTTTCCCGACCTTTATCCGTAGAACTCGCAGCAATCTTCCTTGTAACATTACGGCTTGACAGGACACTCGGATATGATAGATTTCTACTGTTAAGGGGCACGCGGCAAATCCATCCTCTGGGGTGTAACGTGAACGGTAAGATACTCAATGAAGACAATCTTCGATTCGCCATTTTTCTACTGGCCTTATGGGGCTCTCTGTGGAGTTTCTCATCCGGAATCAATCAAGGAATAGACAGATTGGAAGATCGACTGACTCAAAGAATAGGCAATTTGGAAAATAAAATGGAAACCAAGTTTGATGCAATTGACACACGATTGGATTCCTTCGGCGAGCGGATTGCCGCGAACGAAGCAAAAATAGGCGCCAAAGAGTAAAAACAACCGCCCGACATTATCGTCTACAACTCGCCTGCCAGTATTACCCATTGGCAGGCTTTGTTCTGCCACTACCCTGCCGCGGTTTCGCATTGCTCAGCTTCAACCAAACAGGTGGCAATTAACGGACGAGCCCGTTTGAAGGTTCAAACACTCCCCCCTTTAGGGGGAGTCGCAGAATCCGAGCCGATCCCTGAGCATGCGTTGCCCTGAGCCTGTCGAAGGGTCGAAGGGCCGGCAACGGCTGCCTTTGTCCCCCGGACCGAGGGCATCCCTGCCCTCGATACGCCGACTATGACCGTCCACGTCACGGCGCTGACGTCACCCGATTGGTTTTCGGTTTTTCGCTTCTGGCTGACGGCTGTAAACTGATTGCTGACCACTGCCTTTCCCCGCGCCGACTGTATCTTCTTACGTCCCGGCACAGACGTCAACCGATTGGTTTTTTATTTTCGATGTTTGTGCTGATCACTTGCAACTGACCACTGATTGCTGACAGATTACGGCTGGTAACTGTAAGCTTTTTCTATAAATTGTCGCAATAGATGCGACAATCCCTGTTTACGTTTACGCGGAGGATTCCAAATGGAGCGAACGATGAGCCGCGCGGCGCGGCTCAATGCGATTGAGACGTTTCTCTATCGATCCCCGGGCGGAAAGAGAGCGACCGATATCGCCGCGCGATTCGGCGTGCATCGAAGCACGGTGTACCGGGACATTCAGTCGCTTGGAGAGGCGGGGTCGCCGATTTGGGAGGATAACGGCCGGTTCGGTGTCCTGAAAGACCGGTATCTGACCACCGTCCGCGTGAATCTGCACGAAGCCCTGGCGCTCTATCTGGCCGCGCGTCTGCTCTCCGCGCACAGCGACGAACACAATCCGCACGTGGTGTCGGCCCTGGAGAAGCTCGCAATCGCAATGCCGGAATCCATTGGCGAACACATTAATCGAACCGCGGCGGTAGCAGACAAACGCAGGCCCGACCGCGAACATATTCGCGTTCTGGAAACCCTCACGCGCGCCTGGTCCGAACGCAGGCAGGTGCGTCTGACCTATCACAATCCACAGACCGGGGAAACGACCGAACGCAACGTCGACCCCTACTTCATCGAGCCGTCACCCGTGGGGTACGCCTGTTACGTCATCGGATACGATCATTTGCGGCAGGACATTAGAGAGTTCAAAGTGGAACGTATCGAGCGGGCGGCGCTGATGGAGAGTGGGATTGTTGTACGGGACGGATTCGATCCTTACGATTTTCTGCAGCATTCGTGGGGTATCATGGGCGGTGACGAGGTTGTGGACGTGGCGCTTCGGTTTTCAGAAAAGGTCTCCTACCGCGTGCGCGAATCGGACTGGCCGGGCGTGGTGGAGGTGACGGACGAGCCGGGGGGAGGCTGCAGGATGCGGCTCAGGGTGAAACATACGCTCGAGATGAAGCCCTGGATCCGAAGCTGGGGTCCGGATTGCCAGGTCCTCGCGCCGGAGGCACTGAGACAGGAGATCGCGGAGGATATGATTGAGGCGGGGAGAGTCTATGAAAAGGAATCTACGTAGGGTTCAGCCAATCTCTCTAAGATCCAATCAACGTCATTTGATCGCTTTGTGTGAGGCATCCAACTTTCTTCAGAACCAACCGTTGATGAATCGTATATTTGCCTCGCTTGACGGCAGATGTGACATTGAGTCCCGATACCTTCCAATTCTCGAGCACAAACTCGCCAGGAAGGAGAGTCGCTGTTCTGCTGGTCAGCGGGACAATGAATACATCGTGAGACATGTGCGGCGCACTCACAATAATGGCCGGACGCACTTTGGAAATCTGCGAGTCAGAAAACGGATATCGGACGAGTACGATATCATTCGTCAAGTAATCTGACATAAATATCGTCCTCATCATTGTTCCAAATCTGCTTCAGGCTTTCCTGGCTGGCTTCCTGCCAGAACGTATCGTCATCGGGCAAGATCGTTACCAATACCCTTTTTCCTTCGGGCAAACGGACGCTTTCCAGAGTTTCGATTCTGCCGTCCTTGACTATCCCTAAAGTAGTGCTGAGCATGGGTAACTCCTTTCAATTACGTGCCAATGCGACGTCTTCGAGCGCAAGCAGAAGGACCGCCCTGTCGTGATCCCTGTCGTATTCCTCAAGCGCCACCTAGTGTTCTGTCCCAGAAATAAGTTGCCTGAATTCGGCCGTCGAGTCGCCCGGCTCGCAGGCGCCTCCGACCTGGGCAGGTCGGCCCAACGTAGCGAGACGGGAAGAATCGGCGGAAGAATGGTGAGGTATTTTTGGGACAGGACACTTGAGGTAGGCGCGAGCGGGTTCCGCATTACTGAGGAAATCGAAATGGTGTTTGTCAAACGGCACGGAAGGCTTGATCGGGAACACTCCTTGGATTCAGTGAGGTAGAATATGGTGAATCCCATCGGAGATTCATTTTAAATTATAACAGACAGATCGGCAACCGAATTCCACTCCGGCAGGCCGACTGATAGATGCCGGCTACTGGCGACTGTAGGCCGATTCATGCACGGAGATCGCAGGGGCAACCGGCCGGTCGCCGCACATTGGAGACACCAGCGTGAGGTTTGGGGTACTGGCTCCCCCTGGGAGCGCGGGCGTCCCGCCCGCATCGCGCCTTTGTTGATCCGTGCAAATGAAATGCTGATGTAGATTGATCTGCTTTTCGTCTTTGGTTGACCTCTGCCGGCTGTAAGCTGCTTCCGTCTCCCCTGACCGAGGGCATACTTGCCCTCGCCGCGCCGTTTCCACCGCGTGGCAGCCGCGAAGCCAGCAGAAGTTTCCTCCTCTCCTCCCTTACCGCCGTTCTTCTTCCCGCTGATTGTCTGAACCGCATTTCGATAGAGGGCTGAGGATTTCAGCTTCCGTCGCCAACCTCGGCCTCACTGGCGCAAAATTCACCATTTTTCACCAAAAAATCAACAAAATAGCCTATTAATTCAGAGATAATTCAACAAAAATTCCCTATCATGCATATACATGCACATCGCAACTGAATGGCAGGACCTAAAGCGGGTTCACGAATCAGTCAGGTTAGATATGCCGGCATTGGCCACAGCAAGAGTGTTGGAGTGGAGGATAGCGTGACGAGAGCCGAGATTATCGCTCGCCGCCGTGAGTTCATAATATCCGGAAACGAGCAAAAGTACAAAACGCTCGCAGACGTCGGGTTTGACGGCGAGTGGGTAACGCCCTACCAGATCGTGTCGAACTGCGAGACGGGTCCGATACTGGTCGCACACTACTGGCTCGACGCCCCATCGGTCCACGAACATCGCGACGTGTTGAAGGAGCAGGGTTGGCTGCCGAGTATGCCCTTCAATAAAGTACTGACACTGGCCCTGGAGCGGGCGAACCTGACCCGCGAGGACATCTATGTTTCGCAAGCGTTTCATCTATTGCCGTACAAGCAGTGGCCGCCGTTCCCGACCCGACACGTCGACGAATCCTTCGACAGAATCACCCGACACGAGTGCAATGGCAGGACGGTCATCGGACTCGGATCGGTCGCGCAACGTGCCTGTCGCCGCTTCGGCGTCGAGGCCATCGAATGTGTCAGCCCAAGTGGCCGTATGAGTTGGGACTACAAGGTGAAAATGCTGGGCGAGGCGCTGAAGACCGCGATGGTACGGATGGGGACAGATTGATCGGCCATTCGCCCTTGATTGACCCGTGATTGCCGACGGCTGGTCCGAATTCCCGGGACCGAGGGCATTCTGCCCTCGCCGCGCAGACGATGGCCGTCCATGTCCAGGCGCAGACGTCAACCGATTGGTTTTTTGACTTTTGCTGTTCTTGCCGATCACTTGCCACCGACCACTGACCGCTGCCATTCCCCCGGACCGAGGGCATCCTGCCTTTGTCGCGCCGGTTTGACTCCCAGGATCGCAAACGACGCGACCGTTGTCCCGAAGACACACCACAAATCCACAGCCGGGAGAAAAGACCATGATACGCACAGTCCAATGCGTCGTCTTAGCCATCACCACGCTTACAATCGACGCGGCCGCAATTGAAAGCGATGCGCCAGAAACGGCACGAGCGAAACACGACGCCTGGGAAATTGCTTGGAGCGTCGCCATGTACGAAAACCTTGCCGGCAGAGACAGATCTGCTTTCTCCCGGCGGCGTCGGGGCCGGAGTGACGCCAGGGAGGTATACGGAGACGCCTGGGTGATTTACAAACACGCCCGGGCGATTTACTATGCGGATCGGGAGAGATCTGTTGCGGCGGCCGGCGAGAACTACCAGTTCGCGCTGCATATTAACGAAGATGCCAGGATGAAATACGATGCGGCCTACAAAGCCGAAAGGGCCGCCAAGAATGCCGCCGCCAGCGCCGCCAGGGCGATATTCGAAACGGGCCGGGAAAGGAACATTGCCGCCTGGGAGAACTACCAGAACGTCCTGCAGATGTATAAAGACGCCAGGATGAAACGCGAAGCCGCCTACAAAGCCGAGAGGGCCGCAAGAAGAGCGGTCGGCGATGCCGTCAGGGAGGCCAGCCACGCCGCGAGAAGGGCCGTCGAGAAAGCCAATTCCGCACAGGATTAGCCGCGGAGATTCAGGTGGACACGAGGATGGATGCCGGAGTTATTGAACAGAAGATCGCGGCCGACGTGATCTCACCTGAGATGATGAGAGGGAGAAGTCTGGCGGAGACGTGAAGTGGGCGATCGTGCGGCCTTTCCCGTATTGATGTTGCATTCGGCGACACTTGCGGACCGAGCTTCCCAAAAGCAAGGACCAACTCGGTCCGTTCACTTTCGCCCGCAGGAGGGCGAGTTTGCCGAAGTATGGTGCAAAAAAATAGCGGCCAGGGACATTGTCCCGGGTCGGCTGACGCCGGCCCATTCTGGTCGCTGAAAAGAATGTAACCAGTTGGCCAGAGAAAAGCAACTTTCTTGAGATATCGTGTGGCCGGCGCCGCCAAATGAAAGGGTGAAACAGATAGGCCGCTCCAGATCCGTTGCGCCACGTCCCGACTTGACGAGCGGCAAGCGTCGCATTATGCAACACCTGTAGGACCAACCGGGAAAACGCAGATCCGACGCACTCTGGGAGATTGGTCGCGATCGAATACCTCATATTGGTGCTGGTGATTCTGTTCCTGTTGGGTCTGACAACACGGTGACGTCGTTTGTGGTATCTTGGGCGGATGTCGCTGCAAAAGGCACGGGCATCAATGCCGAATCCAGATCGCTTTCGGCTGATGACTTTAGGCACCACGACCGCCCTGTTAAGAAAAAACTGCTGAAGGCATACTGACTGGAAGAAAGAGAGAAAAATGGCAGTTTGATCAAGGTGGTGGATGAGCCCGACTGGGGGGTACTGAAACCAAGCGGTTATCACGTCAAGGTTTCAAGAATGAACAGGGATCATCCGCGATAACAAGGACAGATGGATGCGAGAGCTATCCGTAACGGAGTACCATCTAAAGTTGACCCGCGAATTATATCCAAATGAGACTCCACAGTTGCGAGGCTTTTTTGGAAACGAATTTGCAGAGCATATTTTACTTCATCAACATAATGAAGATGGAACTCTGATTTACAATTATCCTCGCATTCAGTTCAAAATTCTGAATCGCCAAGCAGTTTTAGTCGGGCTTGAAGAGGGGAGTGCTTTGTTGGCTCAGTTGTGGCTGGAGGTAGATCAGGCCCAAATCGGGTTGGAAACTCTTTCAGTTCAGGAATCCATAGTTCAAAAACGACGGATTGAAATTGGAGAATCTAAGAGTATGGTGACATATCGATTTCTGTCGCCGTGGCTGGCACTAAACCAAGAGAATGAACACAGATTTCGCACGATGCCCAAATCCATAGATCGTTTCCGACTTCTTGAGCGAATTCTTGTGGGCAATTGTCTCTCCTTTGCCAAGTCGTTTCAGCACAATGTGACCTTGAAGTTAAAGGCTGACTGTTCAAAATTGCGTCCGGTTAGCAGCCGCCTAAAGGGCATTACGATGCAGGGATTTACGGGCTCATTCAGTGTAAACTTCCGTTTGCCGGATAGAGTAGGAATCGGGAAATCCGTTTCGCGTGGATTCGGTACTCTCGTTCGAGCCCAGAATGCGAAAATTTCTACAGGAGGATCGCTATGATTGTCGAAGATTTAATCAGAATGGGGCGGCCTCTGCTGGAAGGTGGTATGGATGCTAAGAAAATCCTGAAGTTGATTTCGGATGTGCAGAATGAAAAGGTAAAAAATTTCTATCGTCACGTCATTGTAGTTGAAATCTCAGATGATACAGGATTAGCAGCCTTTTACCAAGTATGGGGACAGGAAATTAGCGAGGGCAAAAAATCCGATTTTGATCCAGATAGAGAGCGGGCAGTGGGAGCCCCTTTTGTGTTGCCGCAGGGAGGTAATCCCATCCATCCGCAGGGTGTGTACGGTGTTGCAGCTTATCCCTGCTACGATCCTCACATGAAGGCATTCAGAGAATCATCAGAAGGTGTATTCAGTTTCCTTAAGGGCCGATTAGAGAAAACTCCCTCCCTAATACTCGACGACGATCTCATTAAGGAGGTGGCAAGCGCGGTCCATCGAACTGTTTTGGAAGAGGTTCAAACCAACGAAAAAACCAAGCTGCTAGGCATTCTAATCCTTTCGGACATGCGGGGGGAAGAAGCAGCCTATAGGTACAGCGGGAATTATTCGGAAAGCCATATCGGCCACAGCCACCTTTTCCCCGGCAAGTTCATCCAGCCTGACCACAGCCGAGTTCTGGAGCTTTTCTGGGAGGCCAAATTACAGGAGGGTTCAGAAAAGGGAGAGCGTGAAGGAGTTTGCACATTCTGTGGGAAAGATGCCCCTTTGGTTACAATCTACTGCAAGTCTTGGCCTTGGTATTTGCCTACGTGGACCTGCCCTTTGCCCCAGGGGGGTAACGAAAAGATGATGGTCGAAGGCATCGGAAGCTGTCCCGAGTGTTACAAGGCCCTGGTATACGGAGCCTGTCTTTTTGAAAGCTTTACTCGATCTGTTCAAGCTGTACTAACCCGAGAAATTTTCTCGCCTGTTTCCAACCGAGAGGGTATTCGCCTGACTGCACACAAGAGTCTAAGCGACTTCCCGGCGATTCGAGGAAGCGGGTTGCTTCTTCCCATCTTGGATCGGGTTTTTGAAGATGATGAAGTCAGAGAAGAGTTCGCGGAAAATATCGAAGCAATGCTCAAGCCGCCTTCAAGAACGGGTTCGATGTTAGATAGGCATATAGATTCCGTAACCGGCTTTGAATGCTTTCTGCCTGAGAATGTCGAGACAGATGATTACCGTCTCAGCCTCATTTATTACTCAGGAGATCCAGGTAGGGGTGATATTCATCTCCGCGCCTATATTGAGGATGTTATTCCATCTACAGTAACTGGCTTGCAGAAGGTAGCAAAGCATGTTTCTGATATGGTTATCCAACTGCTCCAAGTTCTTCTGCCTGAAGCTAGTGAAAGTCAAAAGGCATATTATTACACACGTTATCGCACCTTGCCCTTTATGTTAGCGAGAGGATACGGAGGCCCATACGTGTGGGACCAACTTCAGGCCGCCCTTCACCGACAGTCCCTCGGCCTGCGGCGACCCATCCGGAATGTAGCGGAACGGCTGCGGAGCATTACGCCGCGGTACCCAAATTCGCGTAATGAAATACGTGAGGAAGTGATCTTTTTCCTGACATTTCTTGAATTCTGGACGCAGTATCAGCATAAACTCTCAAAAGGAGAGCAGAATATGGCGATGCGGCCTTGGAAGGAGTTGCTTCAAATCGTTTTCGAGCATCCTGTCGAGCAAGTACAGCTTGAATCTTCGGCGGAACTCGGCTTTGCTTGCGGTGCTGTAATGCAGCAATTCAGCAGGCAGTATTATGCCGTGACCAAGAAAGATTACCTCAAGCAGAGGGTGTTGACATTTGGTAGCGACCTCACGCCCGAGAGAGTGTGGAGACAAGGACTCAAACAGATTTTTGAAGTAGTACCGAGATATGAAAAACTGAGGCTAGGCGTGGATCTTCTCCAGAGAGTGGGCGTCGTTCTTACGGAATATGACCGTCTAAAGCAGGATACGGAGAAAAGTAAAGACGAATTTATGGCGTCTTTTTGGGCAGGCCACAGTCTTCAGGGATTCGACAGACTCAGAGGCGAAGGACAGACCGAGACGGCAAATCAGTCTGAACAAAACTCATAGGAGATATGAAAAATGAACGGAAATTCGATTCGAAGCGGCGAAATCCTCTTCGTAAAATGCGTGAAAGACGGCATTCCCAATCGCGATCCCCTGCGCGACAGCGATGCACGACGGATTTTCGGTGAGGAAGACGGGCGGATTTCGTTGTCGGATGTCAGTATCAAGCGGGATGTGAGGGATTATGTTTTGGCTCGCTACCCAGACGGCGGTGAAAACAGTTCGATGTTTGTTTTCTGCCGGGAGGAGCGGACGGATGGAAACAGGTTGCTAGGCAGAGAGAAGCTGGCAACAACAATCCTTGAAAGGGCAGAACGTGAAGAGGCGGAAGACCTTCGGGATGCGTTGCTTACCTCGGCCTTCGACATGCGCGTTTTTGGGGCGGTTTTTAGCGTGAAAAAGAAGAGCTTTCATCAGGTGGGTCCCGTCCAGTTTGGTTGGGCACACTCACTTCATCCAGTAGAAACTAAGTACGTCCAAGGAACCGTCGTTATGCCGTCAAGGGATACCGAAATCACCGACGAAGGCGAAGAAGAGGGCAAGAGCCAAGGTACGATCTGGACGACTTATACTCTGCCGTTTGCTACGTTCGCCATGCCTGGTGTGATAAACGCGCAGATTGCAGGGGATACTAGGATGAGCGAAGATGATGTTGAGGTGCTTCTCGAAGGACTCTGGAAGGGTACGATCAACCGACAGGCGCGCGGGAGGGGGATTCAGCAGCCTTTATTGTTAATTCACGTTGAATATAAAGATCCTTTTGACCGGATCGGGTTTCTGGAAGAAAGGGTACAGATTGAGCCTGGACGAGATGCTTGGCTGGGAGAACGACCTCCGTCTTCACTAGTAGAAATTAAGCTGAATGTAGAAAGATTGGCTGAGACGTTGAATGCAAACGAGGGAAAAATCGAGCGTATTCGACTCTGGCAACACCTTGGACTTCAAGGTATCGGAGACCTCCCCGGCGAAGCAATGAACATGTAGGAGTGCCCAATATGTCCGAAATGAGTGTACTGGCGTTTGAATTACGCAGCGGTTTGGCCCATTATCGGCGTCCAGATACCCTCGGAACGCACGCTAGCTACCCCTTTATCACGCGGACGGCACTTCACGGTCTGATTGCTTCGATTCTCGGCCTTGAGTCGCTGCCAGAATCTCCGCGCTGTGGTATCCGGCTCCTGCGGCCGGTCCGCACGGTAGCACACGAAATGAGTATGCTTGGAAAGGGCTGGGTTGGCGGCGGATCGGACTTCAACCGACCAACGGCCATTGAGATCGTGGTGAATCCACATTATCGAGTCTATTATCAGGGACCTTTACAGGAGGAACTGGAAAGCCGACTCCAAGAAGGACACAGCCACTATCACACATATCTGGGAAGCGCGTATTGTTTGACATTTCCTGTTTTTTATGCCGCCTATCCAGATACCGCAGTTAAGTCATTGAAGCTAGAAGAGCACGAGGATACGACCTGCGTATCTGTAGTTCCGAGTAAGGCGATCTCCCGGCTAAGGCCTCAAGAGGAAGACGAATATGCCCGCGTGGGAGGGGTTCTGTACGAACATCTTGGGAATCGCCGTTTTGAGGGATCAATTAGCCTGATCTATGAAGTGCAGGGGAGGCCAATTACGTTTACGCCCGTCGAGGCTTCGGATGCGGACAGATGGGCGTTTCTAGACATACCGGAAGAGGGGACCGTGTGCCTGTGGTAATCCCTTTTGACCAGTGCATTGCCCGACCAACCGAAGAGGATGGCGGAAAGCACCTTCTTCGAGATCATCTTGTAGCGGTAGCGACTGTATGTGGGTCTGACAAGGGAGGCTACGAGGAGCGCATCGCATTCTTGGCGGGTCTTCTACACGATGCAGCTAAGGCGCACGCAGACTGGCAAGATTACATCCGCGGCAGCCGCGAGAAGGGGCCTCCACATGCTCCATTGGGAGCTGCCCTGTTCGCTTACGGTGCGGAGTCTCTTGTAGATGCTTGGGATTTAAGCCGCGAAAAGCGACTAATCCTCCGAGATATTGTGCTGGACTGGTCCCGGGCGGTCTATGACCACCACGGCAAGCTGGAAGATCTAGATGAAGAAGAGCCACCATGGGATGAGACGGGAGCCAAATTACGGCATTTTGATGAAGCTATCGACGCCTCGGATATGGACGGAATTTTCTCTTTTGCTTCTTCCTACTTTCCAGAAGTCTGTTTAACTGTAGACAGGTTCCAAGAGTGGCTGGAGGAATTTCCCACACAGTGGCAGAAACGGGTTCGCCGGGACCGCATGAAGTACTTGAAACAGAAGCAAAAGACCGCTGAATCCTGTGAAATCTCTCTGGCCCAAGCCGCATGGTCGATTCCCAATGCAGCGGCCCGGCTAGTGGCAGCGGATCGTTATCATGCAGGCGGCTTACAGGAGACAACACTGGAGCGGACTGAGGCTGTCTATGGGCAGGAAAAATTGACAGACGTCTGTGAAGACAAGGGGAGAGCCGCTATCGAAGACGGAGCCGACCCTGCGCTGGTCGGCTTACGGCAGAATATCCAGCAAGGAGTCGTGGAGACTTATCAGAACCACTCCCAAGAGCTATTTTACACGCTTTGTCTGCCCACAGGTTATGGGAAAACGCTGTCTGCTTTGCGAACCGGCTTAAATGCCTGTGCCTCTGGACGCTGCCGGAGAATCCTGTACGTTGCACCTTATCTTTCGATTCTCTCACAGAATACGGCTGAGATTTCGGAAACGACAGGAGTTGAGGTACTTCAACATCACCATCTATCTCTTGCTGAACTTGATGACGATCAAGTAGACGTGACGGAGACTTGGCAAACGCCGATTCTGACGACGACCTTCAACCAATTTTTCCGAGCTATTTTCCCCCGGCGAGCACATCAGACCCTTCGAGTGGAGGCTTTGCGGCGAGCATTTGTCATTGTTGATGAGCCACAGATTATTGACGTGAGGTACTGGAATGTCTTTCTGCGTATTTTGCGCGTGTTGGCCGAACAACTGGACTTTCAAGTGCTTTTTACAACAGCAACCCTCCCTCCTACGGACTCAGGTCTGTTGCATCCTGTTGTTAAACTCGCACCGCAGATCAGACCATCAGGAAGATTTGAACTTTCCGTCGAGAGGGGCGGATTAGGTGTGGAGTGTGTTGCTGAAAGAGCGGTCGAGGCGGTGAAGCGAGTAGGGAGCGTCGCAGTTGTGATGAATACAATACGGGATGCGGTTGAGGTTTATTGCCAGATTTGTTCGACTGCGACGAATGGGACGGAAAGACACTGTTTGACCGCCTTGATGCTTCCCGCCCATAAAGCTAGGGTTATCCAATCTATTCAAGCTGACTTAAAAAAACACAAACCGATCATTGCCGTATGTACGCAGATATTGGAGGCCGGGGTGGATCTAAGTTTTCAGACGATCTTGCGTGCATTGCCGATCCTGCCTTCGGCGGCACAGGTTGCCGGTCGTGCAAATCGTCACGGCGAGAAGCATCGCTCGCAGGTTATTCTCTTTCCTTTTTTGCGTGAAGATGGACGAGATAGCCGGGTATGGATTTACCGGGACGAAACCTCACGAAAGCATACAGACCGGGTATTAAGAGAAGCTGGGTCTATCAAAGAAGAAGAGTTGGGTGAAGCTCTGGATAAGTATTATCAGCTCTGTTGGGATGAGAATTCCAATACGGCTTTCATGAGGAAGAGTCTTGATGAGGCTTCGAGGGGGAAATGGTCAGCCCTTTCAGGAATTATACCATTCATTTCAGGGCCGCCGAGAAATAGTGTGTTCGTTGATCAGCCTGTTGAAGATTTGAGCGACACCATGCAACTCTTGATGGCGCAGTTTGCCCCGGAAGGAGGACAGCAATTGCTGGAGCGGTATATGGACTGGCGATTTCGCCGGGGGTTGAAATTCTGGGATAAGAAACGTTTCTCGGCTCTGGTGCAACAATTCCTAGTT
Source organism: Candidatus Latescibacterota bacterium (assembly GCA_963662665.2). Lineage (GTDB taxonomy): Bacteria > Latescibacterota > UBA2968 > UBA2968 > JAAXHE01. Next base: position 30,128 of record CAXXJS010000005.1, on the reverse strand, counting down.
CCTGTACCGCCGAAAATTGCGGACTCTGTTGCGGCACCCCTGGGTGATGGAGAGGATAATTTTCTCTGGAAATTGCTGGATTCTGACGACTATCGCTCAGATACCGGGTTTGCACATCTGGTTTTACCTGATGAGGAACAACACTGTCAGATGATATGACCTGATCTCCTAGGACTTCCAATGCAACTCGTCATCAACACCTACGGAGCCTACCTCCAACGGCGCGGCGAACTCTTCCATATCAGAGCAGATGGCAAGGTTTCGGAAGTCTCTGCCCGCAAGGTCCAGTCCATTCTGATAACTACAGGTGCCGCTTTTTCTACAGACGCTGTCCAATTGGCGACAGAGAAGAATATCGATATTCTGTTTCTGGATAAATACGGCGATCCGTTTGGTCGGGTTTGGCACGGTCGACCGGGTTCGACCACCGCCATACGGCGGATGCAATTTGCGGCAGCAGAAACCGACATCGGCAGGCAACTCGCCCACGGTTGGGTCGAGCGCAAATTTGATAACCAGATCGCGCTGTTGACGAAAATGCGCAAACGTCGGACGCGGTTGTCGGCGCAACTTACCGAAGCCATCGACAGCCTCAAGACATTGAAGGAGCAGACGCAGGACGTCACAGGTAATGTTGGTGCCGCACGCCAGACCCTTCTCGGCCTGGAGGGTCGTGCGGGGCGAACCTACTGGGCGGCAGTTTCTCTGCTTCTGCCAACTCACTACAGGTTTGAAGGCCGGAGCCGAAATCCGGCAAAGGACCCGTTCAACTGCCTGCTCAATTATGCCTATGGCGTCCTGTACGGGGCGGTCGAACGAGCATGTTTACTTGCGGGACTCGATCCATACATAGGCTTTGTTCATACCGATCACTACAATAAACCCTCCCTTGTATTTGATCTCATCGAGCAATACCGGATTTGGGCGGACGAGACCGTGCTTGCGCTATTTTCTGCGCGCAAAATTAAAAAAGACCTGTTCGACAAATTGCAGAACGGACTCACTCTGAACAAGCCTGGCAAGGCCGTCCTCATTGAAGCGTTCACGGCGTTTCTCGACGAGGCCATTCGCTACCGCGGCAGGAACATCACTCGACGCGACAGCATACAATTCGACCTGCACCGCATCGCCAATGAACTGATTGCGAACGAGCCGAACACACAAGAGATGGCAACATGAAATCCGACGAATCTCTCACCTGGGTTCTCTACGACATCTCAGACGACAAATGCCGGCGGAAGGTGGGCAAAGCCTGTCAAGAAGCCGGCCTCTATCGAGTTCAAAAATCCGTCTTTCTCGGCACAGTAAAGCACAACCGACTCGACGAACTGTCGATGCGTATAGAGGAACACATAGATGAGGAAACCGACCGGGTGTACATTTTCCCCATGTGTGCGATGGATTTCGGTAAAGTTGTACTTCAAGGACAGGCATTCGACCAGAAACTGGTTACCGACGACGTAAAGAGTCTATTCCTGTGAGCGACACCGAAACAACAGTCATGATCACGCCGTCCGAGGTGATCGAGCACGTATACTGTCCTCGTTTCACATATTTCATGAACGTGCTCAACATCCCGCAGTTTGAAGACCGGCGCTTCAAGGTGCTCAAGGGACGGGAGGTCCACAGACGCAGGGAACGGGAAAATCAATCCTACTTGCGAAAAAAGATCGGCGTGGTAAATAGAGATCTCAACGTATATATGGCGTCACCCGAGCTAGGCGTTCGAGGAGTCGTCGATGAGGTCTTGGCATTGCACGATGGGACGTTTGCACCGCTCGATTACAAGTATACGCCCTATCGAGAGAACGCTTTCAAAACCCATCGAATCCAAATTACTCTCTATGGGCTCCTGACCCGCGAAGCTTATCAAAAACCGGTAACACGTGGTTACATCGCCTACGTGCGGGGTGGTAGCCGGCTGGTCGAAGTGCCCATCGGAGAAGCCGAGGAAACCACTGCAAAGACTGCTGTATCTGAAATCCTCGACATTATTCGGACCGGACGACTGCCCAAAAAGACGCCTCATCGCGCCAAGTGTGGGGACTGTTGTTACAGAAATATCTGCGTCTAACAACAATCTCGACACAATCTATTAATAATTAAGATGTTGCGAACATTCAATTCTGCAAAGGAGGGGACAATGTCTGTGCTTGGGAGCAAAATTGAGTTGTCAAATTGCGCTTTTGAATCGCCTGTAGTTTCGTTAAACCGTTGGAATTTCATTTGATATGGCTAAAATGCGCCCGTTGGGACTCTTCCATCAGAACAAGGATTGAAACGCAAACAACCTGGACGTCGCCACCGCATCCCTGCAAGCCCGTTGGGACTCTTCCATCAGAACAAGGATTGAAACACTGTCTGTACCTGACGTCGGCGAACCTGAACCGCGAACCCGTTGGGACTCTTCCATCAGAACAAGGATTGAAACAGCGTTGCCATGCACGGCTTACAACCGATCTCCCCCCTCCCGTTGGGACTCTTCCATCAGAACAAGGATTGAAACGATTCTATGGCGTTGGCAATAGTCCGAATAATCATTTCCCGTTGGGACTCTTCCATCAGAACAAGGATTGAAACTCGGAAGGCTGCCAGCCATTCCTTTTGAGCCGTGGTGGGCCCGTTGGGACTCTTCCATCAGAACAAGGATTGAAACCCCTTACCGCTCGACAAAGGACGGGAACACCTGCCACACCCGTTGGGACTCTTCCATCAGAACAAGGATTGAAACCCGCTGGTCAGGTCCCGGTAACGCAGCAGCCGGTGCCCGTTGGGACTCTTCCATCAGAACAAGGATTGAAACAAGAATATGAAAAGGTTCTGGAAGACCTGTCAGATGCCCGGAAGCCCGTTGGGACTCTTCCATCAGAACAAGGATTGAAACGACGAGCTTCCGATCATCTGCGTGTCGCGGGTTCCCGCCCGTTGGGACTCTTCCATCAGAACAAGGATTGAAACACGAAGGCGTGTTGGAGAATAACGAAGAGGGTCTTTTTCCCGTTGGGACTCTTCCATCAGAACAAGGATTGAAACACGCCATGACAAGGTGTATGCAGTTGGGGCTTGTTTCCCCGTTGGGACTCTTCCATCAGAACAAGGATTGAAACCATTAATTGGAGGTTGTGCGGATGGAGTTCTTAAGCCCGTTGGGACTCTTCCATCAGAACAAGGATTGAAACTTATATGCACCCCAACCCAACAACATGCCCAACGCCCCGTTGGGACTCTTCCATCAGAACAAGGATTGAAACCGCAAGGAAATCCGCAACCGGTCCGGCCAGGGTTCCCCGTTGGGACTCTTCCATCAGAACAAGGATTGAAACCGCGATAGGTAACGGTATAGGTTCCGGCTGTCGTAGCCCGTTGGGACTCTTCCATCAGAACAAGGATTGAAACAGTATCTCAGACAGAGGAACAGGGGCAAGGCTTGACGGCCCGTTGGGACTCTTCCATCAGAACAAGGATTGAAACTCAGCCGGAAATCCCAGGTGCTGACAGTAGACAGCCCCCGTTGGGACTCTTCCATCAGAACAAGGATTGAAACTAAATGAGGGCCCGGTGGTCGGGGAAACCCTTTCGATCCCGTTGGGACTCTTCCATCAGAACAAGGATTGAAACCCTGTTCCGTGATTCCGAACACGTTCAGGAATAAACGACCCGTTGGGACTCTTCCATCAGAACAAGGATTGAAACATACCCTCGAACGTCGCCCCCTGCAGGTTCGCGCCCTCCCCGTTGGGACTCTTCCATCAGAACAAGGATTGAAACATGATGTGGTGAGGATTTCAGCGACCATCCTACAGGGCGGGACGGTCCGCGAGCCCGTTGGGACTCTTCCATCAGAACAAGGATTGAAACTGCCACAACTCGTCAGGTGTCCACGCATCATCGCCCAGCCCGTTGGGACTCTTCCATCAGAACAAGGATTGAAACTCAACAAGCTGCGGCAGATTGTCGTCTGTGCCCCTACCGCCCGTTGGGACTCTTCCATCAGAACAAGGATTGAAACTAGTGGACAGGCGTAGCCTTGTGACCCAGATCTCGCACCCGTTGGGACTCTTCCATCAGAACAAGGATTGAAACCTGCGTCTAAGTCTTCTGGTGTTGGTCCTGTAGGCTTTCCCGTTGGGACTCTTCCATCAGAACAAGGATTGAAACGATCTAATGTGCCTAGGAGCCTGTCGGAGTACCCAAGAGGGCGAAAGTTTCGTATAATAGGAGTGTCGACAAGGACCCTAAACTTGAGGTTGTGATGGACACTCCCACGCGTTTTCGTGAATACCATCCAGAGCAAGTGATGCTGTTGCCTCCGGATCTACGGGACTGGCTTCCAAAACAGCACAAGGCGTATTTCATTTTAGACATCGTCGGGCAACTGGATTTGTCGTCGATCTATGGGTCGTATGATGGGTCGAAGGGTGGCCAACCGCCGTACGATCCGAGAATGATGGTAGGCCTGCTGTTGTTTGCCTATTGTGAAGGCATCACAAGTTCGCGGAAGATTGAGCGTGCCACGTATGACTCTGTGGCATTCCGCGTGTTGAGTTTGGATCAGCATCCGGATCACGATACGATCGCGGCGTTTCGAGAGCGTCATCTTAAGGCCCTGTCGGGCATGTTCACTCAGGTGCTGGGGCTTTGCCAGTAGGGTGGTCTGGTCAAACTGGGACACGTGGCGCTGGATGGTACGAAAGTCAAGGCGAACGCTTCGAAGCACAAAGCGATGAGCTATGGCCGTATTGTTAGTGATCGGTCATATGGAGCCATTTGGGGATCGCCATAATGGCGCCACGTGAGGATCGCCGTAAAGGCGCCACGCGAGGATCGCCGTAATAGCGCCATGTGAGGTAACCGGAAAAGGGGTCTCGGGCATTCCGTTCATCGTTGTTTACCTTCTGACGACACAGTGGATAACTATTCGCACAAGTCAGGAGGGATACAAGATGTCAAACCGGAGGTTCGAGATGCACGAATACCGACACGTGATTGTCTGCATGCGGTTGGGACAGTCCGACCGCGCGATTGCCGAAGCCGGATTGATGGGTCGCAAGAAAGTGGGTCAACTGCGCCGCCTTGCTGCTCGTCACGGTTTTCTGGACCTTTGCAAACCCGTGCCTGAGGAAGCCACGCTTGCGAAAGTGTTGGAGTTGGCTTCGACCCGTGCGGCTGTTTCCCTGGTGCTCCCGTATCGGGAGGAAGTCACCCGCTGGTGGCGACAGGGCATCCAGGGTACGACGATCCACCAGGCGCTTGTTTGCAAGTACGGATTTTCCGGCAGTTACTCGTCCATCCGCCGTTTTCTGCAGGGGTTGGAACAGACCCATCCGCGGGTCACGACGGTTCTGGGTTTCTCTCCGGGCGATGTTGCGCAGGTGGACTTTGGCGCCGGTCCACGCATCCAGGACGTGCATACGGGCCAGGTCTGCTCGACCTGGGTCTTTGTCATGGTCTTGGCCTGGAGTCGTCACCAATACGCGGCGTTCGTCACCGACCAGAAGGTCGCGACGTGGTTGCTTTGCCACCGCCACGCCTTCGAGTTCTTCGCTGGTGTGCCCAAAAGGGTGATGATCGATAACCCCAAGAGCGCCATCACCCGCGCGTGTTATTACGATCCGGGCGTGCAGCGTGCTTACGCCGCCTGCGCCGAAGGCTATGGCTTTCTCATCTCACCGTGTCCCCCACGAGACCCCAAGAAGAAGGGACGCGTCGAGGCCGGCGTCAAATATGTGAAGAGAAACTTCCTGCCACTACGCGACTTCCGAAGCGTGGCCGACGCGAATGCACAACTTCGAGAATGGGTGCTCGCCATCGCCGGCAACCGCATCCACGGCACCACGCAGGAAAAGCCGCTGAACCGCTTTGCGCAAACCGAGCGTCATCTCCTCACGCCTTTGCCCGATATCCCCCCTGAAGAAGCGTCCTGGACCCCCGTCAAAGTACACGGCGACTGCCACGTGCAGTTCGAAAAGTGCCGCTACAGTGTGCCTTTTAGCCTCGTGCGCCGCGACCTCTGGCTGCGGGCAGGACCAACCACGGTCCGGATCTACAAGGATCAACAACTGGTGGCCGCCCATTCCCGTCTGCACAATCCCGGCGCCCGTTCCACTGTGGATGACCATCTGCCACCCGACGCCAGGGCCTACAAGATGCGAGATCCGCAATGGTGCTTGAAACAGGCCAAACGCATCGGGCCGGCCTGCCGGGAGCTCATCGAGTGCCTCTTTGCAGACAGGGTCCTCGACAAGCTACGCGCGGCACAAGGGGTCATCAGGATGGAAAAACGCTATGGCCCCGCCCGCCTGGAAGCCGCCTGCGCCCGCGCATTGGCTTTCGACAGTCCCCTGTATCGCACCGTCAAAACCATCCTGGATCGGGGACTCGACCAGCAGCCCGACACACCAAACACGCCCGATAAGCTGCCTGACGTCTATAAAGGCGCTGGGCTTTTTTGCAGAGAGACAACCGATCTGTTCCATCACATAGACAACGCTGCCCATTCCAAGGAGACACGGCCATGAACCCCATGCCTGAGCTGGCGCCCTTGCTCAAACAACTGCGTTTGTCCGGCATCGTCGAATCCCTGCCGACAAGAAACCGCGAGGCCACCGAAAAACAGTTGTCCTATGCTGAGTTCCTCGCCTTACTCATCCAGGACGAAGTCGCAAGACGCGAACAGAAAAAGTTCGCCCTCAGAGTACGTCGCGCAGGCTTCAGAAACGAAAAAACCCTCGAAGGCTTTGACTTCTCCTTCAATCCCAAGATCAATCAGACGCAAATCCAGGAACTGGCGTCCTGCCACTTCATCCACGAGAAGGTCGCTGTCCTCATCGCCGGACCCTGCGGCACTGGCAAAAGCCACATCGCCCAGGCCTTAGGTCACTGCGCCGTCCGCAACGGCTACGATGTGCTCTTCTACACACAAACCAAACTGTTGGGACACCTGCACGCCGCCAGAGCCACCCATACCTTCGATCGCCGTTTCCACGCCCTGGCCAAGGTCCCCCTCCTCGTCATCGATGACTTCGGACTCCGACCCCTTAGCCCGCCGCACGAGGACGACTTCCATGACCTCATCGCCGAACGCTATGAACGCGCTGCCACTATCGTCACCTCCAACCTCGACTTCAACGAGTGGGGTAACGCCTTCTCCAATCGACTCCTCGGCGCTGCAACACTCGACCGACTGCGACACGCCGCCTACCGCATCATCCTCGACGGTCACAGCTATCGGTCTCCGCGTCCCCTACGTACACCACACAAAATCACCCTTGCAAAGGAGGTCACTAAAACCTAATTACATGTCCCGTCTGAGACCCCCCTTTTGACCCTCGCTCACTGGCGCCTTTAAGCCGATCATGGGTGGCGCCTTTACACCGATCATTGACACGTATGAAGAAGAAGGCGTCAGAACTTGAGGTCGAGGTCAAGCGCCTTCTGGCGCAAGCCGAAGCGACGGACGCTGCCGAAGATGCGCAGTATGGCAAGGGCAAGCGCGGCGACGAACTCGCCGAAGGCTGGGCGTTCGGGAAAGGGCGTCTGGAAAAGATCCGCGAGGCGATGGCGGAACTGGAAGCCGAGGCTCAAGCGGAGTATGCCACCAAACAGGCGGCCTATGAAGAAAAATTGAAAAAGCGCGAGCAACGCAAACGCCCCGGGAGGAAGCCAAGACCCCCTTCCAAAGAACCGGATGCCAAAAAACAGCGCAACTTCACCGACCCGGACTCACGGATTATGCTTTCGGGCGGCACCTTCCTGCAAGCCTACAACTGTCAGGCTGCCGTTGATGAGAAGGCGCAGATCATCCTGGCGGCCGACGTTACCCAGGACGCCAACGACAAAAATCAGACGATATCCATGGTCAAGCGGATCAAGACCCATACGGGCCAGAATCCAAAACGCCTAACCGCGGATTCAGGATACTACAACCAACACGAGATACAGAAGCTCCCCAAAGGCATCGATGCTTACATTGCCACCCAAAAACACAAGCACACAGACCCGGATCCCAAGCCTCCACGCGGCCGCATCCCCAAAAACGCAACGCCCAAGGAAAGAATGGCCAGAAAGTTACGCACCATCAAAGGGCGATGCACCTACGCAAAGCGAAAGCACATCGTGGAGCCCGTGTTTGGACAGATCAAGCAACTTCGACGCTTCGACCGCTTTACCTTCAGAGGCATCAATAAAGTCACCGCAGAATGGACCCTCATCTGCATCACCCACAATCTCCTGAAGCTCTATCGGCATGACTGGCTTCCCAGTCCCGCATAGGACATTGCCGCAACTCGTCGTCGCACTCCATCCACCTCTCATTCCGCCTGTCGACACTGAATTCAAACCCTTATCCATACGTACTCCGACAGGCTCCTAGTACCTATTGACTTCTAAGACTGGGCGTGCTTATAGTTCGATGTCTCCCCTGAAGACGAAGGAGCCATCGGCATGCCGAAGAAATACGTCGTACGTCTGAGTCCCGAAGAACGGGAACGGCTGCAGGATCTGGTAAGCAAAGGCAAGACGCAAGCGTACCGAATCAGGCACGCGCATGTGCTTCTCAAGGCCGATGCAGAGGGTCCGGCCTGGCTGGATCGGCAGATCACGGAGGCCTTTTCGTGCAATCGGTCTACGGTTGAGGGCATCCGGAAGCGTTTTGTGTTGGAGGGCCTGGATTCGGCCCTTGAGCGAAAGAAGCGCGCCCATCCTCCCACCGAAAGAAAGCTGGATGGTGCTAAGGAAGCCCGATTGATCGCGTTGGCTTGCAGTGAACCTCCAAAGGGACGTAAGCGGTGGACGCTGAAGCTTTTGGCCGATGAGCTCGTAGCCCTGGAGATCGTCGATAGCATCTCATACCGGACGGTGCAGCGAACGCTTAAAAAAACAAACTTAGGCCTCACCTGAGAACGTGCTGGGTGATTCCGCCCAAGCAAAACGCCGCGTTTGTCGCCGCGATGGAGGATATCCTGGATGTCTATCAGCGGCCGTACGACGCCCTGAGGCCCGTTGTCAATATGGACGAACACCCGGTTCAGTTGGTCAAGGAGACGCGTGTTCCGGTCACTACACGTCCGGGCAAACCTGAACGCTACGACTACGAGTATGAACGTAACGGAACCGCCGTGAACTTCATGTTCACTGAACCGCTTTCGTGCTGGCGCAAGGTCCGTGTAAGGCAACGCAAGACCGCACTGGACTGGGCCCAGGAGATCAAGGAGCTTCTGGATACGGACTACCGTGAAGCCGAAACCGTCGTCCTGGTGTGTGATAACCTCAACACGCACACGCCCGCGGCACTCTACGAGGCGTTCTCACCCGAAGAAGCTCGCCGTCTGGCCAGGCGTCTCGAAATCCACTACACGCCCAAACACGGGAGTTGGCTCAACATCGCCGAGATCGAACTGAGTGTCTTGAGCAACCAATGCTTGAAGCAGCGCATCCCCGATATCGATTCACTCAAAGAGCAGACTTCCGCCTGGGCGAATGATCGCAACAACAATAGCAAGGCCGTCCATTGGCGGTTCACGACCGACGATGCTCGCATCAAACTGAGAAAGCTGTATCCAGACTACGCCGTGCTTTAGCCGTCAAAGGGTACTAGGATGGTTCATGATACCCATGCCCGTTGGGACTCTTCCATCAGAACAAGGATTGAAACAGGACGGGTCCGTCCGGCAGGCGAAGATAGCCAGCCCCCGTTGGGACTCTTCCATCAGAACAAGGATTGAAACACGATGGAGACCTTGACAGCGATGAATTAGAGGAATTCCCGTTGGGACTCTTCCATCAGAACAAGGATTGAAACATAGACGAGTTCGGGGAGGACCAGGCCTGCACCCTGTTGGCCCGTTGGGACTCTTCCATCAGAACAAGGATTGAAACATCGAGACGGGCTTCTACTACGGCGTGAACATCATACCCCGGAACGTGTCAATAGAAATGAGACAACGCCCGTTGGAATTTAGTGAAGTAACTGATGGCATTCGATGGTATTCGCGGGTTGGTTTATCCACACTTCGTCCGGAACGCTTGGCGGACGAGGATGCCCCTTAACAAATCGTTCAGGGTGTTTATGATAAGCCTGGTCCAGCACCGTTTGTCTGACGGCTTGAATCTGCTGTGTCAACCCATAGTGGACAGTGTCGGGCGTGAGTAAGCCCAGGCCGCTGTGACGGTGTTGTGTGTTGTACCAGGGAAAGAAGGCCTGTAAATAGGTGCGCGCTTATTGCGGATCGGTGAAGCGCTCGGGGTATGATGGCGTGTATTTGAGCGTCTTGAAGTGGCTTTCAGAATACGGGTTGTCATCGGAAACGCGGGGTCGAGAGTAGCTGGCCAGGATGTCGAGATCCATCAGCAACTGGGAAAACGTCTTGGCCGTCATCGGTGCGCCGCGGTCCTGGTGCAGCGTCAGCTGTTCGGGTTGAATGCCCTGCTTTTGGCACGCGTTGGCAATAAGCCGCTTTGCGTTTGTGGCGCTCTCCCTTGTGGCGACCATCCAGGCCACGACATAGCGGGAGAACAGATCCAGTACCACGTAGAGGGGATAGGTCACCCACTTGCGGGGTCCTGGCAGACGCGTGATATCCCACGTCCAGACCTGGTTGGGCGCACTGGCCATCAACCGGGGTGGTTCGAGACGTGGATGACGCCGCTGGTGTCGCCGCTGGCGCACCTCCCCTGCGTCGTGCAGTACCCGATACATCGTGCGGATCGAGCAGAGATACCGTCCTTCCTCCAGCAACGCGGCGTAGACTGCCGCTGGGGCCCGGTCTGAGAAGCGCTCCTCGTGCAGGATGTCCAGCACGGCAGCGCGCTCGGTTTGGGAAAGCGCACGTGGCGACGAGGGGCGCGCGCCACGAGGACCGCATCGCGATGGTTTACGCGCACGGTGGACCGACGCACGCGCCACACCCAAGGCCCGGCACGCCCCCGCCAACCCGACCTTCGGGGCCAGTTGTTCTGCCGCACGCATCATACGTCGTCGTCGCTTGGCGGACGGTTCAGGGGGATGCCCAGGATCTCGGAGGCTTTTTTTTGGATCTCGAGGATCGTGTTCGCCTGCTCCAGCCGTCGACGCAAACGGGCGTTTTCCTTGCGCAGTTGCTCGTTCTCGACGGCGACCTCGTCGCGGCGACGTCCCTTGGGTCCCCGCGACTTGGATAGCGCCTTGAGCGACCCCTCGCGACGCGCACGACGCCACTGGGTCAACTGCGAGGAATACAACCCTTCGCGGCGCAGTAGCGCGCCTACTTCACCAGGGGCCCGGCAAGCCTCCGCCTCTTCCAGAATGCGAAGCTTGTACCGCGAAGTGAACCGGCGACGCTTCGCACGCGCCGGCACCTCCGGATCCGGCCTCGTGGTTGTGGAGGTCCCGCGCGGGACCTCCACAACCAGAGACCCCTTGCTGCCGTTGTCTCCAACATCGACTCTTGACCTCATCTCGTGCTCTCCTCTCCGCCCAATGTACGACATTAATCCCGGAGGGGGAGTTGTCTCACTCTAAATTGGCACGTAGGGCCCGTTGGGACTCTTCCATCAGAACAAGGATTGAAACGAAAAGGATGGGCTATAACAATGCCACGACGTACGAGGCCCGTTGGGACTCTTCCATCAGAACAAGGATTGAAACTAACCTGCAGGCATCCCACCGGATCATCAAGGGCGCCAACCCGTTGGGACTCTTCCATCAGAACAAGGATTGAAACTCGAACCATTCGTCGTAAATCTCATCTTCGATTGCATCGCAGTAGCACTCCCGTTGGGACTCTTCCATCAGAACAAGGATTGAAACCACAATGCAAACGACACATAGACGTACTGTTCCGAAGCCCGTTGGGACTCTTCCATCAGAACAAGGATTGAAACATAGTGTGTAGCTGCGAACATGACACCAAAGAAAACAGCCCGTTGGGACTCTTCCATCAGAACAAGGATTGAAACTCCGGATCTACGGCCGCGCCGTCCAGATACAGGAGCAGCCCGTTGGGACTCTTCCATCAGAACAAGGATTGAATCCCTTCGCGAGCATTCACATTGATGAAACACTTGTCGAAGTGTGATCTGTTCTCCGGATGGCGCTCCATGCCTTGTTGGGGACCGCGACAGGAATGGAACTGTTGACTTTGCCGACTCTTCACTTTGCAGCAATTTCGGGAAACCGCACGCTGTCGTAGGGGGGGAAAGCTATGAAGGTCATATTCAGTCGAAAGGGATTTGACTCGGCGAACGGTCGGGTACCCAGTCCCATTTTTCCGGACGGTACCGCATTGTCTCTACCCATTCCGTACAAGAGAAGCCCGGCGCGCTTCAGGGACGTACAATGGCGTGGCGAGTCTCTCGGTCCAATCGTGGAGAGTCTGTCCAACCGTCGAATAAAGGGAGGGGACCGGTGCCATCTGGATCCTGATCTGAACGCCGATGCCCTTGAGCGCTTGCCCGGTTGGCGGCCGGCGTTCGGGCAGGTGGAAAAAGCTCAGAGCCATCTGGAGAACCAGGGTGTTGGGCCAGGCGATCTCTTTCTCTACTTCGGTTGGTTTCGCGCCGTCGAACCGGGGCACGAGGGCACGTGGCGGTACGTCCGAAACGCTCCTCACGTTCACAGGCTGTTCGGTTGGCTCCAGGTAGCGGTGGCCGTGCCGGTAGGGGAGAATCTCACGCGCGCACGCGCCGAACGCCCTTGGTTAGCTGGACATCCTCACCTGAATCGGCGGTGGGACAAAAACACGGTCTATATCGCGAGAGACACGCTCAACGTCAAGGGGCTGAACGCGCGAAGCGGTGCCGGGCTGTTCGTTGGTAACGGCGACCGTTTCACGTTGACGGCGTCGGGATCGGCAAATCGCAGCAGATGGAGGCTGCCGTTGTGGTTTTATCCCCCAGGCGGTCGTCCGGTGCTCAGCTACCACTACGAAAAGAAACTTTGGCGACGCCGAAAACCGTGGACATACGTCAACACAGTCGGCCGAGGGCAGGAGTTCGTGTTCGACGCCGACGGTATTCCGGAAGCCAACGTTTGGCTGCGCGAAATGTTCGACACTTGACGGACCAGCTTTCGATCAGAATAAGTGATATAAAGGGAAATGGGGTTGCTTTTCGCCCACTAAATGGTATATATTTGAAGGGTAGTCGTGTTAAGTCTGTCAACAGCCCTCCACAGATCTCAAACGTGAATGGGTGTCTCGTGATTGAACGAGACTTCCAACGGATACGCTCTCGGCTTGCTGACACTTGGCCCGTAGTTAATCCCGGTCAAAGCGTTGTGCTCCTGCGGTTTGCCCGTTATCTGGGAGTGCCTGTCACTCTATCCGGATGAACCGGCGTGTAGCATCGATCTTCTGCTCTGAACATAGCTGAAATTCGCATTATGTGGTTGTCTGCTTGGGGGACATAAATAGTGGCAGCAAAGGTTTTCGCGTTTATCAATTACAAGGGTGGTGTCGCAAAGACAACGTCAGCCTACCATGTCGGGTGTTGGTTGGCTGAACGTAAAAGCAAGAGAGTCTTACTGATCGATATCGATCCACAGACGAACCTGACTTTTCTGTGCGCCTCTATCGAAGACTGGCAACGGCGCAAAGACAGAGTCGGAACGATTGCCACCATGTATAAGAGATACTTGGACGGGAATCCTATAGACGTGAAGAGATATCGGTGGGAGAACCCAATTCGTTTACGGGACAGTCGACGGCATCCGCGAGTTGATTTGATCCCGTGCGATATAGATCTGATCGGTGAGGATATTGGCGGTGGCCAAATCGCAGGCGCATATCCGAGTATGGAGATGTTAAGGAAGAACGCACGACAGTTTTTGCGTGATCGAGATTTTCTTGTTAAAACCATCGATGAAGTTCGAGACATGTACGATTACATTCTCATAGACTGTCCACCAAACCTCTATCTGATGACGCAGAATGCGCTTGTTGCGAGTCATTATTATATCGTGACTGCGATACCAGATCATCTTTCTACCATTGGCTTGAACATCCTTATCGGAAAAGTTAAGAATATCGGCGAGACCGTAAGTTCCGCAGCCGTCCTGGCCGGCCGACAGCCTGATGGACACCGTGTTGCGGAGTTGGGCGCCGTTCTTTTCGTGCGGGTACGAATCGGCGGTGCAATGCAAACGACGGCCCATGCTAGTAAGATGACGGAGGTCCGATCGACGTTAGGTACAGGCAAATGCTTCGATACCCATACAACCGAGTTGATCGGATACACTGAAGCCGCCGAAAACAGCCTTCCAATTTGGCGGCATGATTCCGACAATGCCAGACGAGCTGCGGGCAAGCAGGAGTATCCGAGAATCGTAGACGAAATGTTGGAGATGTTCTAAAGATGAGCGATTCAGTAAAGTTGACAGGAAGGAAATTGGACAGCTTCCTCAGCAAGCTGTCCGATTTGGTGGATGCGTTGCCTGCTGACGAAACAAAACTGCGCCTTGATCGCGAATTGGAAGCCTTGATAAAGTTTCTTCAAGATTTCCGGATCAGGTTGAGGTCGCTTCCTGCGGGAGAAGACGTACAGGGTGTCACGTCAACTATAGAGACAATAAGGGATTGTGTTCGCGTGGCTGAGTCTGACCCGTTGCTTTCGAATGTTCTCGGCCTCTCGCCGGACAGTAAGGCAACGAGGAAGTCTCAGCGCAACGCCTATACGGCACAGGGCCGCCAGCAAGTAAAAGCAATAGCGGAGGAGTTAAAGGGGTTGCCACCTCAAGATGTAGAGCGTAAGTTGGCGGATAAACAGGAGTACAATGTTTCAACACTTAGACAGATCGCGGGCGAGCTTGGAATTCATTTGCCATCCAGGTCAACCCGTCTATCAATAATTGAAAAAATCGTCAAGAAGACGGCCAATCTTCGTGGGTACGACTATCTAAGGCATGGTTCGGATGGGAAAAATAGCCTATCATAGCTTGGTAAGTGCCGATTAAACACCAGTCTCCGGGTCTGAATTTCAGTGCGCAATGTATGCCGCCCCTTAGAAGAGAAGCCTTAATCCCCATCCTCCGGATGGGGATACTTTTTTTTTCACACCCGCCACTTGGTCAGCACGATTTTATTTTCGACAGATCCATTGGTATTGAAATGGACGCTCTGAAGCAAACGAAGGAGATCGTATGATCAAGGTGGTGAGCTGGAACATCGATAAACGTCCATAGCCGTGGCGCGAACTGGTGCGGATGGCGAAAAACGGAGAGGCCGACCTGGCGCTCTTGCAGGAAGCGGCCGGTCCGCCAAGCGACCTTGTACATCCGGTCGAATACGATGATACGGTGTTTTGGAACCGCCAGCTTTACGACCGCTGGCCGCTGGTCGTGAGGTTGTCCGAACGAATCAAAGTCGAGCATTACCGACAGGTGCCGCCGATCAGTGACCTCGGTGCCAACGATATCGGCGTCAGCGGAATCGGGACCATTGCCGCCGCGAGGGTGATCCCTTGCGAGAGTGAAGATGAGGCCTTCGTCGCTGTCTCAATGTACGCGCGCTGGCTTAAGCCGCATCCGTCTACGGAAAGCCCATGGAGCGTCGGTTACTCGGATGCGTCGGCACATCGAATCATTTCTGACCGATCGACTCTCGTCGGTCACACCGACCAGTCCAGACACAGGATTCTGGCGGCAGGCGATCTGAATATGTTCTACGGCGCGACCGGCACACGACTGTCATTGCCGGAACGCGAGCGAACGGTCTGGAATCGCATGAAGGCGCTTGGACTGGAATTCCTGGGCCCCCAGGTTCCCTTCGGTCGATCCCCAAGAAGAGCGCCGGACGACGTTCCGAGCGTTACGAAAAACGTGCCGACGTACAAGAATAAAGGAGATTGGCCGGGATCGGCTGTGAATCAACTGGACTATGCATTTGCGTCGCGCGGATTCCACGATAGGGTCAGGGTGCGGGCGATGAACGAAGTCCGCGAATGGGGACCAAGCGACCACTGCCGCCTGATCATCGAAGTGAAGACGAACGCCGATAGCGGCTGACCACGTTCCGGGACGCCACGAACGGATGTTCGCCAAACCGGGGTGAAGATGCGCGGATACTTGCGTTGCGTTGTGGTATGGATTCGGCAGGGGCTGGAAATGTGGAGCAATGACACACCTAATGTAGATTGTGTATCGGGGTCGCAGTTGGTCGATCACTCAGCAACCACCTTTCCGTCCCTGAAAAACAGCTACAGGATATCAGTGCGTCTTGAACCGGTGTGGAACTCCAGTGGGCGACATTCCAACCCGACAGATGTCGTTGGAGTCGGTAGAAATCGGAGCAGGAATGTTGGCAATGAAATCGCCGAAGCCTCCGGTGTAGGGGTTCATGAGGCGACTCCGCGAGTGTGCAGGCCGTAACGTGAGTGAACGTTGAGTAGGCCTCGATAGACGTAATGGGGGAGCCGACCCGTCTGGATCTCGGGAAAGGGGGCAACACGCGCAACCAACGGCTGGCCGATCATGGTGTCCGTCAGGGTGACCTGTTCCTTTTCTTCGGAACGTTCCGTCGAGTCGAGAGAGATAGTAGCGAAAGTTGGCGTTACGTCAGATCCGCACCGAATGTTCATATGCTTTTTGGCTGGCTTCAGGTTCATGAGGTTTTATCGCTTCGGACTGATGAAGACTACGACCGCGCTCTGTGCGAGTATCCGTGGCTTTCGGAGCACCCACATCTCCACGGTTCATTTAAGAAACGGCACCGCAGTCTTCGCAAACGACCAAACAACACGGTCTACGTGTCAACACAGAGGCTCAATATTGGAGGAAGAGACTTGCCGGGCGGCGGCGTATTTCAGAAAAAAGACAGCCGTATCGTCTTGACCGCTCCGGAGGAAGTCGAAAAAGGCGCACCCTGTCTGCGGTCGTACTGGAGGCTACCTGATTGGTTTTGGCCGGCTGACGGTTGCAGTCGGATTAGTCGTAGAGTCAAATTGTGTCGGCGCAACGCCCCATGGATCCATGTCGATTCTGGTGGCAGGGGGCAGGAGTTCGTAGTTGACGTGGATGGCATCCGCGATACCACAAACGAGTGGCTGCGCTGTCTGTTCGAGGTTGCTTAAACATCACCAAGAAACCGAATGGTCGAGGTGCACTGGGTACGCACGACAATCGCTGTACATTTTCCAAAAGAACCGGAACTGAATCGTGAACGAACTCGTGTACCGGGCGCCGCACCTTCCACGAGAGGAGAGAGCATGGCGCATCTGTTTGGACGCGGCTACACGAAGGCGGAGCTACTGCAGTTGGTCGGCGACATGAGCCAGCTTGCGGCTGTTCGCCGTGCGGAGTTGACCGAGGGCAATGAGCGCGGCGCCGGATTGATCGAGGTGAGCAACGCCTCCGGACTGAGCTTTTCTGTGCTGCCCGGACGGGCGCTCGACATCGCTGCCGCAACCTACCGGGGGCGGTCGCTGTGTTTCCGCAGCGCCACGGGGGACGTTGGCCCGGCATTCTTCGAGTCCGTCGGCTACGGCTGGATGCGCAGTTTCTTCGGCGGCCTGCTGATCAGTTGCGGCATGACCTTCGTCGGCCATCCCGAAACCGACCCTGAGGAGGAAGGCGAGGAGTTGGGCCTGCACGGGCGGCTGTCCGCAATTCCAGCGCGCGAGGTTAGCGCCGGAGGAGACTGGCTGGGAGACGAATACCGCCTGCGCATCGCCGGCACCATGCGCGAAGCGGTGGCACTTGGCACGACGCTCGAACTGCGCCGCGAAATCACCACGACGCTGGGCGAGCGCCGCATCAGCATCCACGACTGCGTGGAGAACCTCGGCGGGTTGCGCTCGCCGTTGATGCTGGTGTACCACACCAATCCCGGCTTCCCCCTGCTCGACGAGGGTACCCGGTTTCTGGTCAACAGCCGGCTAAGTACCGAGTGGCTGCAGGACCGCCCGGTCGATGCGGCTGTGTACGAGCGGGCGCGCGCCCCGGAGCCGGCCGCCGGCGACGACGTTTACGTACACCGGCCGGTACCGGACGCCAACGGCAACGTGACCGTTGCGTTGATTAACGACCGGCTGACGTACGGCCTGCAGTGGCGCATGCCGGCTGCCGAACTGCCGCTGGTCACCCAGTGGCAGCACTTCGCCGCCGCCGGCTACGTGACCGGCGTGGAGCCGGGCAACTGTTCGCCCCTCGGGCGTGCCTGGAACCGCACGCACAACTTCCTGGAATACCTGGAACCCGGCGCCACCCGCGAGTTCCATCTGGAGATCACCGTGCTTGACGGCGTCGCCGACATCGCCGCCGCCGAGCGCCGCGTGGCCAACCTGGCTTGACTGCGGATAGTGGGCCCCCGCGTAGAAAATCGCGCGCCTTCTTTCCGCCTGCATCTCGACAGAAGGACATTGAAAAGGGCAGACAGGAATGTCCGCCCCACCTTCACACCGGCTTCTCTTCTCACTGTTTCCGGCTGACGGCAGCACCCATTTTACGTTAAAGTCTTATTGCGAAATTTAATGTTGTCGCAATACTTGCGACAAATGCACTTTATGTTTTGACTGGCGAAGGATTCCAACTGGATCGAACGATGTGACGGTGCGAACGATACTGCAAGACCGGTTGCGGGAGGGGTTGCGAAGGTACCGCAGGGCGGAGGGCTGAGCGATGCCGAATGGAGGATCCGACTGTTGCGGAACCTGCTGGTTCAACAGAAAGAACAAGGGCGAGCGCGACTGGTTGCTGCACGCGGATTCGAGCATACCGCCCTGGTGCGAGATCAGGGACATCGCGATAGAGGACCCGTTCTACACCTATTGTGCGAACCATCCACACCGCCGGCCCGATCGCGATCCCGTCCCCATCGGGCCGGTGATGCGCCATGGCGGCTGGGAAGAGGAACGGCAGATCCGGCCCGGTCAACCCGACGTTCTGGTGAGCGAGGAAAACCCGCGCTACGTCTGGAAACCCTCACCCGATTCGGAAGAGATTCGCCAACACCTGTTGAATCTGCTCGATAGCCTCTTCGAGCATATGTCCAGGGACAGGTATCCTATAGGCGCCGGTCTGGGGGAGACCATCATCCGGCAACTCGGCGAATTCCGGGAGCGGCGGGCGGTGAGGTATCTCGAATGGATACACGAGAATCTCAAGGATTCTCCGGGTTCAATCGCAGACGCCGCGAGCGAGGCGCTGGCCAGGATCCGGGAAGATAAATGAGCAGTGCCCGGGCCAAAACACAGACCAGGACGGAGAGATCGTCGACGGCTCGATTCGTTGGACATCTTCCATCACAGCAAGGAATGAAATTCGATATGTCTGAACACGTTAAGAATCGCCAGGACCCCGCCGCCTTCCAATGCTGGCACCCGGACGGCCGACCGTTTACCGATGCGGACTACGAAAAGGCCAACCTGCCCGTGCCCACCCGCGAACAGCTCGCCCACTGGGCCGAGACCGAACGGTGGATCGCCGACCTGAAACGCGAATTGGATACCGACTAATCGGTCGGGAACACCCGTTGGGATACTTCCATCAGAACGAGGAGTAAAACTCATAGAGGCAGTGGCCGGTGACCGGCAGTCGGTGTCCCGTGAGAGACTTCCATTGGAATAAGAGTTGAAACACCATTTTCGGAATCGGGACGGAAGGCTTATATTCTCTGGCCGGGAATTTTCCATCAGAACATGGATTGAAACACGAGGCCGTGGAAAAGCGGTCCAATTGCCGCTTTTTTCCTCACCGGACG
The DNA here is from genome assembly GCA_963662665.2 of Candidatus Latescibacterota bacterium. Classification (GTDB taxonomy): domain Bacteria; phylum Latescibacterota; class UBA2968; order UBA2968; genus JAAXHE01. The sequence continues at coordinate 10,461 of CAXXJS010000005.1, read as the reverse complement.
TCCCGCCGGCCGGGACCGGATACGCGCGACGCGGTACCGAACCCGCGGCTGAACGCCGGCCTCGGTTTCGGTCATAGGATGATCAGGGAGCTGACATGTGATGATATCTCAATCGACTGACCGGGAAGGGGGGATCCAGGTCCACCGCCGCCCCGAGGACGTGCGCCCCGGCCCGTCGACCGACATCCTGGCGCGATTGCGCGCACCGGGGCCGTTGGTCGGCGTCGAGTTGCGGCCTCCCCGGCTGGGTCTGGACGCGACCCGTGGCATTGACGTTTGGATCGACATGTACCATTCGGTCCGGCGTCTCGCCCGCAACGGAACTTTCGTCCTCCTCACCGACAACGCCGCCGGAGACCCGGAGGAGGAGAGCCTGGCCCATCTGACCGCGAATCTTGGCGCCGCCGCGGACCTGGAGACGGTGGTGCCTTTTCTGACGTGCAAACACCCGCTGGAGTATTGCCGTCTCTTTGCGCGGCGAGCGGTGGGATTGGGGGTGGCAGGGGTGGCCGTGGTGGGGGGCGACCACACGGTCGGGCCCGAGCGATGCGTTCCCCACGGCAGGGACCTGCGCGCCATCCTGCGACGCGTACAGCCCGGGTTCCCGCTTGGAGGATGGGCGAACCCGCACCGCGATCCGGTCGAGCAGGCCCGCTTTGTGGCCGCGCAGGACTACAACGCCGACTTCGTCCTCACGCAGATCGTATCGCACCACTCGCTCGGCCGGGTGAAGCTGTTCCGCACTGAGCTGGAACGCCTGGGTGTGGACATTCCGGTCGTGTACGGCGTGTTCCTGTACCGCAGCGCCAATCCCCGCACGCTCGGTTATCTGAATCGCTATTTCCCGGTTCCGGCCCGCGAGATTACGGCAGAGTTCACAGCCGGGATGAGCGCCGACGACATCTGCGCGCGCTCGATCCGCCGGCTAAGGGACGCCGGGGCGGAGAAGGTGTATGTGAGCAACCTGCGGGGTGGTGAGGTGGTGGGGCGTTTGGGGAGAATCTCCATTTGCCAATCAATATGATTTCTCCGATTTCATATTGTATTCCAACTGAATCGAGGACTTGAGCTGTTCACCGTCGCCGTCGTGTAAACATCCTTACCCCCTCAACCCCTCCACCACCCCCAACACGGCTTCCACCCCTGCCCGGATCGCCGAGACCTGAATCCCGGCGACCTCGCCCCGCACCTCTCCGGCAATTTCACACGCGATTGCCACCCCCTCGGCCACGGCCGCGCCAACCCCTCGCCTCTCTGCACGCCGCATCCTCTCCACCACCTCGTCCGGTACATGCACGCCCGGTACCTCGTTCTGCAGATACTCCGCCTGGCGTGCGCTCACGAGTGGCAGAATGCCCGCGATCACCGGGATTCTCTGCTCGACTTCCGCCAGGAATCCCCGCAGTTGGCCAGCGTCGAAGACCGGCTGAGACACGGCGAAATCAGCACCGGCATCCACCTTCCAGTGGAAGCGGCCCAGTTCCCGGATGCGGTCGTGGGCCGCCTGGTTCAGCGCGACGCCCGCCACGAAACCGGCCGGATCGCCCAGATCGTTGCCGGAGGGACCGATTCCGGCGTTCAGTCCCGTCACAACGTTCGTGAGACCGATTGAGTCGACGTCGACAACAGACTGGTAGTCGGGGTAGTGATCGGGCCCCGGAGGATCGCCCGTCAGGAGCAGAACGTTGTGCAGGCCGGTCGCGGCCGCACCCAGGAGGTCGCTCATCATCCGGGTGAGCTTGCGGTCCCGACAGGTATAGTGGACCAGGGGCTCGATGCCCGGGCAGGAGCGCGCGATTGATGCGGCAGCGGCGAACACTCCGAGCCGCGCGGCGCCGCGGTCCTCGTGTACGGCGATCACATCGGCCCCGGCTGCGCCCAGCGCGCCGCAGTCCCTCACGAGTGCTGTGGTGTCCCATCCCCGCGGAGGGAGGATCTGAACCGAGGTGACGAAGTCGCCCCGTGCCAACCGGCGGCCGAGGGCGGAACGCGTTGCCAGCGGAGGCTTCGGCTTCCCGTCCACGTCGATGGCCGTTTCGCGGGTAACCCGAACCGACGTCGTGCGCGGCTGGCTGGCGGCGACCTGCTCGCTGATGCGGCGGATGTGCTCCGGGGTCGTTCCGCAACAGCCGCCCACGATCCGCGCGCCCGCTTCGATGAGGCGGCGCGCATATTGCGCCATGTAGTCGGGCCGCGTGAGGTACATCTTGCGTTCGCGCACCACCGTGGGGGACCCCGCGTTGGGTTGGGCCGAGAGGGGACGGGAGGTGACCCGGGCCATGCCCTCCAGCGCCTCCAGCACAACCGCCGGGCCGATTGAGCAGTTGAGGCCCACCACGTCGGCGCCCCAGGTATCCGCCGCACGTGTGGCCTGCTCGGCCGAAGCGCCCGAAGCCGTCTTGCCGTCGTCGCCTTCCACCGTCACCTGGACGATCACGGGAAGATCGCACCGGCTCTTCACCGCCCGGAACGCCTGCTCCAGTTCGGCCAGGTCGGAAAAGGTCTCCAGGATGAACCCGTCCACGCCACCCGCCAGCAGCCCGTCCACCTGACGGCCGAAGTACTCCCGAGCCTCCTCCAGGGACGTGGGCCCCAACGGCTCGACCCGAATCCCCAGCGGCCCGATCGCGCCCGTCACCACCGCCCGTCCCCTCCCCGCCCGCACGGCGATCCCGGCGGCGAGACGGTTCAGTTCCTCGGTGCGGTCCTCAAGACGGTACGACGAGAGTTTCACCGGGTTCGCGCCGAAGGTGTTCGTCTCCAGGATGTCCGCCCCGGCGTGGAGGTATTGCGCGTGCACGTTCCCGACGAGTTCCGGGTGCGTCGCGTTGAGTTCGTCGTAGCAGACGTTCACGAACACGCCCCGTTCGTAGAGCACCGTGCCCATGGCGCCGTCTGTCACCAGGACCCGTCCATCGGCAAGCATCTCGCGCAGGTCAGGCATCTGGGCCCTTCCGGTTTTCACCCCGGGCGCCTGCATCCGCGCCCACCTCGGCAACCTGGCCGCGCCCCCCATCTCCCAACTCCTCCGCCACGTTCGGCGCCAGCCACCTCTCTGCTTCCTCCACGGACGTCCCCGCGCGGCGGGCGTAGTCTTCCACCTGGTCCTGGCCGACCCGTGCGACACCGAAGTAGAAGCTGTCCGGATGCCCGATGTACAGCCCGGCAACGGAGGCGGCCGGGACCAGAGCGCAGCTCTCAGTCAGCGTCACGCCGATCCTCTCCGCGTCCAGCAACTCGTACAGGGCCCTCTTGGTGGAATGATCCGGACATGCCGGATACCCCGGCGCCGGCCTGATCCCTCCGTAATCCCCGCCAATCAGCTGTCTGTTGGTCAGCGACTCCTTCGGTGCGTAACCCCAGAATTCGCGGCGCACCCGTTCGTGCATGCGCTCGGCGAAGGCCTCGGCCAGCCGGTCCGCCAGCGCCTTCACCAGGATGCTCTGGTAGTCGTCGCCGGCGTCCTCGAATTCGGCCGCGAGTTCAGCCACGCCCTCACCGGCCGTCACCACGAAAGCGCCGGCGCGGTCCGCCACGCCGGAGGTTGCCGGGGCCACGAAGTCCGCCAGGCACAGATTGGGACGTCCCGCCCCCTTTGCGAACTGCTGGCGCAGACAGGGCAGGACCGCCAGCGGAGTCGACCGGGATTCATCGGCGTAGAGCACGATGTCGTCGCCCACGGCGTTGGCCGGGTATAGCCCGACGACTGCTCGCGCGACCAGGCGTCCACCCATCCGGAGACGCTCCAGGAGGGCGAGCGCGTCCCGGTGCAGACTCGATGCCTCGGGACCGACCTCGGGATCGGAGAGGATGTCGGGGTAGGTGCCGCGCAGTTCCCAGGCCTGGAAGAAGGGGGTCCAGTCGATCCGTTTGACCAGTTCGCCGAGGTCGTAGGACGAGGCGGTTTGTGGCGAGGGGGCGGCGGAGGGACCGTGGCCGCCGGCGACGAGGCGATCGGGGATGGCGGGAAAAATCCGGTTACCGGTCCAGGCCGGGCGGACGGGGGAGTAGCGATTCCAGTCCAGCGACAGCCGGTTCGCGCGGGCGTCCGCGAGCGAGAGCAGGGCAGCCCGGCGTCGCGTCGCTCCTCTTCTGCTTCGCAGGGCCGCGTACTCCTCGCGGATGCCGGCTGTGTATGCCGCACGGTTGCACGGGTCGAGCAGCTTCCCCGCCACCTCCGCGCAGCGCGAGGCGTCGAGCACGTGAATGGTGGCGCCCGAGTACCGCTCCTCGATCTTCACGGCTGTGTGGACCCGTGACGTGGTGGCGCCGCCGATCAGCAGTGGGATTTCCATGCCGGCGCGCTCCATCTCGGAGGCCGCATGCACCATCTGGTCGAGGCTGGGCGTGATCAACCCCGAAAGACCCACAATATCGGCGTCCACCTCGTGCGCCTTCTCCAGAATCGCCTCCGCGGGCACCATCACTCCCAGATCGAAAACCTCGTAATTATTGCACTGCAGCACGACCCCGACGATGTTCTTGCCAATGTCGTGCACGTCGCCTTTCACGGTTGCCAGCACGATGCGCCCGGCCGACCGGTCCCTTCCGTCGGCCGTTTTCTCGCGCTCCAGGTACGGAACCAGGTAACTCACCGCGCGCTTCATCACGCGGGCGCTTTTGACAACCTGCGGGAGAAACATCCTCCCGGAGCCAAACAGGTCGCCGACGGTGTTCATCCCCGCCATCAGCGGCCCCTCGATCACGTCGAGCGCCCGTCTCACTCCCCGCCGCGCCTCCTCGGTGTCCTCTTGGATGTAGTCGGTGATTCCGTGCACCAGCGAGTGGCTCAGCCGTTCCTCCACCGGCGACTCGCGCCACGACAGATCCTCGACGTCTCCGCCCGAGCCTGCCCGGTAGCTCCTCGCCAGTGCCGTCAGACGGTCCGTCGCGTCCTCCCGCCGGTTGAACAGCACATCTTCCACCGCTTCCAGCAACTCATCCGGAATCTCATCGTAAACCGCAATCGCGCCGGCGTTTACGATTCCCATATCCATGCCGGCCCGCCCCGCGTGGTACAGGAAGGCCGAATGCATGGCCTCTCGCACCCCGTGGCTCCCGCGGAAAGAGAAGGAGACGTTGCTGACGCCGCCACTTACGAGGCAATGGGGAAGGGATTCCTTGATCCGCCCGGTCGCTTCGATGAAGGCTGCCGCGTACTCGTTGTGCTCCGGGATCCCCGTCGCAACCGCGAAGACGTTGGGGTCGAAGATGATGTCCTCCGGCGGAAAGCCCTCCTGGCGCACGAGGATGTCATAGGCGCGGGTGCAGATCTCCACCTTGTGGCCCGCGGTGCCCGCCTGGCCGCTCTCGTCGAAGGCCATGACAACCACCGCCGACCCGTAACGGCGCGCCAGCCGCGCCTTCTCCCGGAACGCGTCCTCGCCGTCCTTCAGGCTGATCGAGTTCACGACCGCCTTTCCCTGCACGCACCTCAGCCCGGCCTCGATCACCTCCCACTTCGAAGAATCGATCATAAAGGGGACCCGCGCGATCTCGGGCTCGGCTGCCATCATGTTCAGGAACCTTACGATCGCCGCCTCGGCGTCGAGCAGCCCCTCGTCCATGTTGACGTCGATGATCTGGGCGCCGCCCCGAACCTGCTGGCGCGCCACCTCGAGTCCGGTCTCGAAGTCCCCGTTGCGGATGAGGCGGGCGAAGCGGGCGGAACCGGCCACGTTGGTGCGCTCGCCCACGTTCACGAAGAGCGAGTCGGGCCCGATGGTGACGGGTTCCAGTCCCGCCAGGCGGGTCCGCACGGAGTACTCGGGGCACGGCCGCGGAGCCACGCCGTCCACCGCCTCGTCGATCGCGGCGATATGTTCCGGGGTCGTGCCGCAGCAGCCGCCGGCCAAGTTGAGGAACCCTGCGCGCGCCAACTCGCCCATGGTCCGCGCCATGTCTTCAGGCGACAGGTCGTAGCCTCCGAATTCGTTGGGCAGGCCCGCGTTGGGGTGGCAGCTCAGCCAACTCTCGCAAACGGTCGCAAGTTCCTGCAGGTAGGGCCGCAGCGCGTCGGGCCCCAGGGCACAGTTCAGCCCGAAGGAGAGCGGCGCGGCGTGCCGGAGCGAATTGTAGAAGGCCTCCGGGGTCTGCCCGGTCAGCGTGCGACCGCTCTGGTCGGTGATCGTCCCCGAGATCATGATCGGGATGTCCAGTCCGGTCTCTTCCTGCACCTCCAGTATGGCGAAGATGGCCGCCTTCGCGTTCAGGGCGTCGAAAACAGTCTCGACCATGAGGAGGTCCACGCCGCCGGCGATCAGGGCACGGGCCTGTTCGCCGTACGCGGCGCGGAGCTCTTCGAAGGTGACCTGCCTCGCGCCCGGGTTGTTCACGTCGGCGGATATGGAAGCGGTGCGGTTCGTCGGGCCCAGGACCCCGGCCACGAAACGGGGCCGCTCCGGCGTGCGTGCCGTGTATTCGTCCGCGGCCTCCCGCGCGATCCTGGCGGCCTCGAGGTTGATGTCGGCAACCGCGTCCTCGACCGCGTAGTCGGACATCGGCAGCCGTGTGGAGCTGAAGGTGTTGGTCTCGATGATGTCGGCGCCCGCTGCCAGGTAGGCGCGGTGGATCTCGCCGATTACGTCGGGGCGGGTGAGCGAGAGAAGATCGTTGTTGCCCAGAAGGGGGGTGGTGTGCGAGGCAAAGTGGTCGCCGCGGAAGTCGGCCTCGTCCAGTCCGTACCTCTGGATCATGGTCCCAATCGCGCCATCGAGGACCAGAATGCGCTCTCCAGGCAAACGTCTGACCTGCCGGCGGCGCCGATCCCGGCTGCTGGTCGATCTCACCGGTGCCCTGCCTCCTTCGCCGTTCCGCCGGCGTTGCGGGATCCGGGCCGAAGCCGGTCTCCACCGGGCGAAGAGCAGCGCAACGCGTTACGGGAAGGCCCTGATTCGGTGGTATCGAAGGGCCCGCACCAGTGCGGGTGGCTTTTTGGCTGTTCCGGGCCGCAATATGCTACAAATCGCATTATTATCCGTTCGGTTGTCGCCATGCAGTGCCCGGGCTGTGACGGATCAGCCCGAATTCGAAATAAACAGCCCGCCACGTCACGAGGCAGCATCACAACGCTGTCGCGTGTTTGCGAGCGTACACGCACAGGCAGGCTGCTCAGGACGCCCCGTCGAAGGTGGATTCTACCGGCTTACCGGGAAGAATTTCGAAAGACACCCTGAGATGTCTATCCTGATCTTCCGCGGTAGTTTCCCGCTGTTTCATTGTGTTATCGTGATTTGCGTAACCACAATATAATACAATGCCTTGGGTAAGGAAACCGCCTTTTTTGCGATTTTATTCACGCTAAGCCTCTATGTGAAAAAACAGCAACTCGGCAACGCGACGAAAACCCCTGAAACGGGGCGTAACGGTCGTCAAAAAGGACGTTTTTTCAGTCCACGTCCAGTGACCTGGTGTATCCTGGTAATCAGAAGTTAAATCGCCTTTATCTACTTGCATATATTCGGTTTTACTTCCCCGAAGAATTGCGAATCAAGGTAAGTTGCACCCTTATGCCGTTCATGGATGGCCTGATCAGGGCGAAAGAAAACGGATTGGCCACTAACCACAGGCCACAATGCCCGGTGAGGAGCCTACATGAAAAAGGTGCCTGGTACCGCATGGATAGACGAGATTCCGGACGTAAAGGTGAAAGGTTCACCGACCCGATCGTCGGCCTCGCCTGGCATGCCGACGGCACGCCTTACCGTGACGAAGACTACAGGAGAGCAGGCCTGTATGTTCCCACCGCGGAACAATTGGCAGCGTGGGAGAAGGCGGATGCCGAACGTGCCCGCGCCGGGCGCCGAAACGACACCGGTGAGAATTATCCATCAGAATAGGGATTGAGACATCGCTCAAATTCGGCATCGCGCATCGAGTGGAACTCATTGACGCCAGAGGCGCAAGGCGAAATTTGGGGATGGGAATGGTATACTCTCGTTCGGAACCGACGGGAGCGTTCTATTGTACTGGTTCCGCGACGCGTGTACCGTTGGAAGGCATGTACCGGGAAGTAGGTAAGATCACAGAGGGTCACTCACTCTGCATCCACCAGCTTTCCGTCCTTGAATATCAACTTCAAGTCATCATAGGCGAGAATGGTTTTGGAGCCGAGTTCAACGCGCGTCCCGGGATTGCCCTTCCGGGCGATCACTTCTTCAATGGTCATATTCATCTTGAGCAGCACGGTTTCCTCGGGACCTGCCAATTCCGCTTCGCCGCCAGCAAAAGCGATGTTGAAGAGGCGTTCAACCTCGGCAATTGTGTAATTGTCTCTATTGACCTTGAGACGGACGGCATGCCGGGCGCCCGACAGTTTGTCCAGTTCAATGTAGACCTCCTTTTCCCCCGCCTCTGCTTTTCGGATGACCGCTTTCGCGCCCCTTTGGATGACCCGCACGCTCCACCCCGAAAGTTCATCCCTCGTGATGATATTCCGGACCTCTTCGGCGAAATCCTCAGCCGACTGGGATTGAGACTGGCGAAAACCGCCTATTGCAGCGCGGTATGAGACCTCGCCGTTCTCCAGGACATTCGCGGCATCGATGCCTCGAATCCCGTCGTTCACCTCTACAAAAGCGATCTTCAGCCAAAACGTCTTTCCCTTAAGCGCCGCAACATGACTTGCGACGTCCGCCGGCTGCGCCTGGATGTTTTGGATCGAGGCAAATGCCATCGACAAGATTACCACGAAAATACGCATTATCTCCTCCAATCTGAGCGGTAAACATCCACCCGTCGACAGCCCGCACCGTCATTTTGAGCGACTTTCCCAAGAACTCGTCTGTCTCTACCTGCCGATTGCAGCGCCGATCGCCGGAGTATGAACCTTTGGTATCTATTTGATTATATGCCAAATGGCGGAATGTGTCAACTATATCGAGAGAAATCACACCTGTATTTCGGGAGGATATTTGTGTGGCGTACCACACCTCGCGGACCGCGCAACCGCAAGGGTTGCCCCTGCAAATCCAGCCATAGTTAAAAGAGGGGGCACGGATTGAATTCCGCGCCCCCCTTTTGTATATTGGTATCGACGCGGCCGTGTGTGCAGCCGCTTTCCTCCACCTGACACGGCAGGTAATCCGGACTTATGTACGCACAGAATGAGTGTCGCCTGAATCGGCGCCGGGAATCCCGCAGGGGTTATCTTCGGCTTCTCTCAAACGCGGGTCTCAAACAACCCTGTAAATCGGCATTCATGCGGCCTGGACGATCTGCATTCTTCTTTTCTTCTCGCTCTCCTTTGCCTTACAGCGGGACTTCGCGCCCAGCCCCTCGCCATTGTCCCGGAGGCGCTCGACCTGGGCGAGGTCGACGTGGGGGCTGAAGCCAATGGGTCCGTTGATCTCGAAAACCTGCACGACGAAGCGCTCAGCGTGATTCTCGGCATCAGCGGCAGCGGTTTTGCCGCAGGAGCGGAAACACTGCGCCTGGATGCGAAGGGCGCCGGCCGCGTCGAGGTGCGCTTCCGTGCAAACGCGGTCGGTCGGCACGTTGGCGAATTGACGTTGCGGATCGATTCCCGGTTCATGGACCAGCACCTGTCGGTACCGATTCTGGCGGTGGTCGTTCCGCCCAGGCTGGCGATCCTGCCTGCAAAGGGGCTGGATTTCGGTGCAATATCCGTTGGGCAGGCGGCAACGGCGGTCGTCGTCGTCAAGAACACCGGCAGCACGGCCGTGGGGGACGGGCCGATGAAAGTTGCCGGTCTGCAGGATCCCTTTCGCGTTGAGGGCGGTGTTGTCCCGTGGCTCGCCCCCGGCGGTGAAACGCGGATAGACGTTACGTTCGCCCCCACTCGCGTGGGGTCTGTTGCTACGGAAATGGTGATCTCCGCGGCCGACTTCGGGACATGGTCCATTCCTCTGCGAGGAAGCGGCCGGGCGCCGCGCACCGTCTTTTCGTCGCTGCCGGAGGCGAAGGCGGCGATCCTGCCGGCCGGAGGTCTGGATTTCGGTGCAATACCAATAGGGCAAGCGGCGACAGCGGTCGTTGTCGTCAGAAACACCGGCGCCGGGCCCGAAACGGCCGGGCCGATGAAGATCGCCAGTCCGCAGGATCCCTTTCACGTTGAGGTCGGTGTCGTCCCGTGGCCCGGCCCCGGCAGTGAAACACGAATAGACGTTACGTTCGTTCCCACGCGCGCAGGGTCGGCTGCAACGGAATTGGTGGTCTCCGCAACCGACTTCGGGGAATGGTCCATTCCTCTGCGAGGGAGCGGACTGGCGCCGCGCGCCGTATTTTCGCCCCTGCCGCGGGTGGGCCTCGATTTTGGCTCCGTAAACGTAGGGCAGCACATGACGCGCCACGTGACCGTCCTCAATCAGGGCCAGGTCGCGCTTCGCGTTGAAAGCGCCATTATTGAAGGCGCAGCCTACGTCCTCGGCGCGGCAGACTCGCCGGCGACCGTTGCGCCCCAGGGACGGTTCGCCCTGAGCGCGGCCTTTGTTCCCCGAAGCG
>CAXXJS010000004.1:0-33119 GCA_963662665.2 Candidatus Latescibacterota bacterium | reverse complement strand
AAAATGGTATACGGTATGAGTTTTCTGACATGGCCAACCTGACAGAATTGATCCTTAACGGTAGGCACAAGATAAAGCTATGCTACCAATACCTACTGTCTATTTCGGAAGTGAGCGATATGAAGCTCATGAGGGATGACTTGGTAGTAAACCTACATAACTGGAACGGTGCCCCCATAAGTGAGGATGCACGTGAATATACCTCGGATATTGGGGTACGCCTTTTCAGCCAGAATGACTTCTTCCGGTTTGCCCACAGGAATATTAAATGAACAAGCGACTTGATGGGTTCCTCAACTTAGACGACGACGCTCTTGGTTTTTTCGACCAAGTGTTTCTGTTCGGGTCATTTCTACGCCATAATCGCTTCAATGACATTGACATTCTTCTGGTTTATGAAGCGGCGAGCCCGATTCAGGTGAATTTCGAGAAAGGAAGCGCTGCACGGGCACTAGCGGAAGCGTTCCCAGATTTTACCCTTCACCTCACCACGGTCAGCATGTCTGAATTGCAGCAAACGGCCTTTTTGGAAAAAGTACCTAATCGCAAGATAAAGGGGTAGCCATAGAAATTGGGCTTATATTGGTTAAAAACATAAGGGGCTCTGATGTATTCGAAACGTATTCAACTGGTAAACTACGGACCCATTGAGAAGCTTGATATCGAATTTCCCTTCGACATCGACGGACAGATTCCAAAACCCGTAGTGTTGGTTGGCGAAAACGGGTCAGGGAAAAGCATACTCTTATCCCACATTGTCAATGGGCTCATCGCGGCCAAAGGAGTTGCATTTCAAGAAACCCCTGAAGTAGAATCAGGGAAAGTATATAAACTTCGGAGCAGTGAATATATCATGCCGGAGCATGAACATTACTTTGCCAGAGTAGACTTTGAGGATGGCTTGCATGTCAGCGAATTGCGGCTAAGGCGAAATAAGATGGACTACTCCGATGTCCCCATTGAAATTTCTGGGATACGAGCCGAAAGTATGTGGAAAACTATGGAACCAAACACTAACGACCATTATGCCTCAAACATAACAACCACTGAAGCGCAGAAGACCAAGATCAAGGAGATATTCTCTACAAATTGCGTATTGTACTTTCCGTTCGACCGTTCTGAGGATCCTGCCTGGCTGAACGAAGAAAGCCTCACTGCGCAAGCGCAACATATGCACCTAAAGCAGCTTGCCGGCTCCACTGAACGGAAGGTTATTGCGTCGTCTCCGCTTCACGACAACCAGAACTGGCTGTTTAGTGTCATTTACGACCAAGCTGTTTTAGAGACCCGAATTGCTCCGGTACGATTTCCAGTTACAGGTGAAGGTGAGGCAGTTTCATTGCCGGTGCGATTGGGCCCTACCGGTAATGCGACTACCATATATCAAATTGCTCTTCGAGTTGCTCGAAATGTAACGAATAATCAGAATGCGAGATTTGGAATTGGGCCGCGCAATAATAGGGTAGTTTCACTAGAGGCGGACCCACTGACCATAGTTCCCAACATTTTCCAATTGTCGAGTGGGGAAACTTCTCTACTTAACCTGTTCTTGTCCATTCTCCGCGACTCTGACCAGAGCGGATCGACATTCTCAGGTGCTGATAGCATACGGGGGGTTGTGTTGGTGGATGAGATAGATCTGCACTTACATACGGTACATCAGTATGAAGTCCTACCTAGACTGATTCAGATGTTCCCTAAAGTTCAATTTATCGCCACTACTCATTCGCCTCTGTTTGTCCTAGGAGTCTGCGCCGCAGGAGTTTTTACAAAGGGCGAGGTGTGTCCGTGAGTCGGGTTGGTCGTTATGTTGGGAGTGGTATGATGAGTTTTGGGTACGGTGATCGTTGCAGGCAGGCGTGTTGAGGGCGAGATTCCAGGGATCGTGGTTTCCCGTATGTCGAGTCCATAAGGACAGGACACCCGAACCCATGCTTCAACACATCGACAACGCTGCCATCCGCTTGACGTTCAACGCGAGGCAGACCAGATCCCACTCGGCACGCACCTTTTCCAGCCCCCGGAAGCTGAAGCGCCGGAAGCCCAATACCTCCTTGATCCATCCGTTGGGCGCCTCCGAGAGCCACTTGCGCTTCGCATACAGGCCCCGACCTTCCGGGCTGGTGAGCTTCTCGCCCATGCGATGGGTCGCCGGAAGCGTCTCCGAATCGACGTCCACCTTTTCCTTGCCCTCCCGCCCCAGCGCCACGTAACCATCAATGCCACGCTCCTCAAGCGTGGCCAGGTCCTCCTCGTTGCAGTAGCCCGCATCCGCCAGAACCGCGTCCGGCTTGACCCCGAATGTCTCTTGCACACCATCCAGCAAGGGGAGCATAAAGCCCTGATCGGTGGCCTGTGACCCCAGATGCACAGCCACGATGATCTGACGCTCGGCGTCCACCACCGTCTGCGCGTTGTAGCACTGCTGGAACCCCTCCGCGCTCGTCTTCATGATCCGAGACTCGGGGTCCGTGAAGTTGCTCTGAGCCTTCGGGTCGGGCTCGCCATAGGCTCTTTTGTAAGGCCGCCCGCCCTTCGGGTTGCGCTTCTGACCCGGTTTGCGCCCGCGCGCATCGTCGACGGCTCGTTGCGATGCTTCCAGACGCTCCCTCGCCGCCCTGATCGCCGCCAGACGAGCCTGCCTGCGCTGCAACTCGACCGGCAACTCGTCGCCACGAACATCCACGCCGTAACGTGCATCCTCCTCGGCATCAATCGACACAGCACCCGAAAGCAACGCCCCGATCTCTTTCTCCAGACGAGCCTGTTCCTTCAACATCCGCTCGTAACTCATGGCCTTGCGCTTGCTGGCCTTCGCTCGTACCTTCGTGCCGTCTAAAGATAACGTCCCGAAACGTACCAGGCCCATCTCCCGTGCCACACCAACCACCTCCACGAACAAACGCCCGAAATCTTCCAGGTGACGACGCCGAAACTCGCAGATCGTCCGGTGTTGTGGGAAATTGCCCGCCGCCAACATACGAAACGCCACGTCCTCCTCCAGCTTCCCAGCGATCGCTCGAGACGAATACACTCCCGTCGCGTACCCATAGATCAATACCTTCAACATCATCGATGGATCATATGGCGCGTTGCGACGACCATCGCCTTCATAGGGCGCGTAGAACGACCCCAGATCCAGGGAATCCACCAGATCGCTCACCTGGTGCGACAGATGACCTTCAGGCACCCACTCCCGAAGATCCGGCGCCAACAGCAATATCTGGTCCGGGTGATACGGTCGAAACGTTGTCGGCATGGATCGCTCCCTCCCCTGACATAACACACAACGATACCCTTGACATATACCAACTACACGACCCATTATACCTACAACTACATGTCCATTGAAATGAATTTTCCTGCGGCGCAGACTCCTAGGTATGAACAAGGTCTTTGGGGAAGATGGCTTCTTGATTTATCGGTTGCCTAAAGGGCGGCAGATCAGCCCTGAAGAGTTCAGTGAATTTGGTGATGCGTATCAGGCATTTGCTTCGACACGTAAATTCCATGACGACCTTCAAACGATGATTGAGAAATCACAAAGGCCATTTGTATTCCTTGAAGGCAAAACTGACAAAAAGTACATAGAAGAAGCCTCGCGATTGCTTGGGAAGGACGCGGTTTTGGATAGATTCGAGGTTCGGTACGGTGGTGGAAAAGGCAATCTAGCAAAGATATGGAAAGACTCCATCTTACCACTAACTGAGATACTGCCCCAACAGGTATTGCTCTTGTTTGACAGTGATACCGAAAGACCTCCCGGCGATAAAGGCAAGCTACTGCAGCGGACCATCCCATTGCTGGAGTCAAGCCCAGTAAAAAACGGCATCGAAAACCTGTTCAGTAAATCGACGTTGGAAATAGCTCGTCATCATAAACCTGCATTTTTCAGCAGGACCGAGGAAGAGCATAGTGGCACGGATGAGGATGGTAAGCTAATTACCATACCTGAGAATTGGACTGTCAACGGTAGTGAGAAGACGAATTTATGTGATTGGCTTTGTGAGAATGGCACTGCACAGGACTTTGAGCATTTCAAGTTAGTGTTTGATCTAATCGAGGAAGCGCTGGACTCGGTGGATCCAAACATCACCGGTACAGAACACGAGACCACTCTTTGACCACCCTCGTCAAAGCTGACGTTGAGCAGGCGGCTCTTGAGTGGCTCTCGGATCTCGGCTGGCATATCCTGCACGATCCATATATCGCGCCGGATATGATGCCCAATGCCGAGCGCGAGGACTACGGGCAGGTCGTGCTCGAGCGGAGGCCTCGGCACCGAATCGACAGGCAGTCCGCCGAGGCGACGGCCCCGGCTTCGATATGCAGATGGCGTCGCCGATGAGATTGACCTGTCTCATCTCGCCGGAAAGGGCGTGTTCAAAATCTGGTACGAGCCGGGATATTTCGAGAATGTGCATATGCCTTCCCACAGAGCCATAGCCTGGGACGACGACATTGAACTCTGTGCGAACGCTCTTTACATGCAACTCACCGGCAAACCTGTTGAGGAAGTGATGCCTGGCGTGAAGCAGACAATGCAGAGCCGCGATGCCTGAACTCTGTAGATTCTACGGCATCAGCATTCGCCTGCATTTTCGCGACCACAATCCGCCTCATTTTCACGCACTGTACGGCGAACATGAAGCTGTCATAGATATAAACAGCGTCAGCGTGGTTGAAGGGCGGATTCCTGCCCGTGCCGGCCGTCTTGTGTGACGGTTAAACCTTCAACGGGATGGTAGCAAGCCGTATCAGGTAAGACAGGTACGGCAGGTCGTCCTGAGACACCATTTCGAAGGGGGCGAGTAATGCACAAGTACGAGATTATCATTTACTGGAGCAACGAAGATGGAGCCTTTGTGGCCGAAGTGCCCGAACTTCCCCGGTGCACGGCCCACGGCAATACCCAAGAGGCGGCGTTGGAGAACATCAATCAGGCCGTGGACTTGTGGCTGGAAACGGCCCGTGAATTCGGCGACCCGATCCCGGAACCCAAGGGCGAAGGCTTGATGTTGGCATAGGAAAATCATGACCACCCTCACCGAAGCCGACGTTGAGCAGGCGGCCCTTGACTGGCAGGTGGCCTATTGAGATTTAATTCCGCATCCCGTGTGGTCGCCCGAGTTGTGGAGACCGCATACGGATCGCGCTATCATGTGGACGGCAGGATGGAGACGCCGGACGGGCGTAATCCGGTAAAAGGGTCCGTCTGGCAAGTCGACCCAGGGAGTGTGCATCCCAGGTTCATTACGGCGCACCCACGCAGGAGGTGAGAAGTGTTCAAGGAAAATGAGCAGATCGTGCTTACCGCTGATGTTCATGGTGACGAGGGGAAAGAATTAAAACCGGGCGACGTGGGCACCATTATCCACTTCCATCGCGATAAAGCAGCTTTCGTGGTGGAGTTCATGTCTCTGGATGGCGCCACGGTGGCTATTGCGACCGTGGCACCCTCACACGCGCGTCCCGTAGCGGCTATCTCCTAGATACGAACGTGGTCTCCGAGCTGACGAAGAAGAATCCGAACCGGGCCGTCATAGACAATCCGAACACTCAGGATGATCTGTGGCTGTTGGGGTTGGGCTCTATAACAATGAATGCGCAGGAGGGTTAGCATGAGATGGCAAGACTACATATCGAGCAAGCCGGACGTTTGCCACGGCAAGGCTTGCATTACCGGCACTCGGGTTATGGTCACCGTCGTACTGGACTGTCTGGCCGATGGTCTGACGGTGGAGGACATTACGAAGAGTTATCCCTCAGTACCGATAGAGGGAGTGCATGCTGCCCTACACTACGCGGCGGAATTAGCCCGAGAGCGTATGGTACCTTTACCGCGCTGAGGAAGCCATGCGGTTCAAATTCGACGAAAATCTGCCTGCGGAGATGGTAGCGCTCTTTGTGGAAGCCGGGCACGACGCGATAAACGTGTTTGACCAGCAAATGATCGGGACGGACGATCCCAACCTCGCCGCCGTTTGCGGGCGTGAAGGCCGAATCCTGGTAACGTTGGACCTGGATTTCAGCGACATCAGGTCCTACCCGCCGGAGTTGTATCCTGGGATAGTGGTTATTCGACCCAGCAGGCAATCGAGAGATCATTTGCTGGACATTGGGAGCGCCCTGCTTGGTGAGTTGGTTTCCTCTCTTCAAGGACAGCTTTGGATCGTCGAAGATTCGCGTGTTCGTATCCGGGAGTGACGCATGACCACCCTCACCGAAGCCGACGTTGAACAGGCAGCTCTTGAGTGGCTTTCGGGTCTCGGTTGGCAGGTCCTGCACGGTCCCGATATTGCGCCGGAGACGCCTGACGCAGAGCGCGATGACTACCGACAGGTGGTCCTTGAGCACAGGCTTCGCGGCGCCCTCACTGAATTGAACCCCTCCCTGCCCATGTCCGCCCTGGACGATGCCTGCCGCAGGTTGACCCATCCCGAAGGATCTACACTGGAAGCCCGAAACCGCGCGTTTCACCGGATGCTCGTGAACGGCGTTGAAGTCGAGTATCGGGATACGGACGGACGCGTGCGAGGCGATCAGGTTCGGGTGATGGATTTCGAAAACACCGACAATAACGACTGGCTGGCGGTGAATCAGTTCACGGTCACGGAGAACAAGAACAACCGAAGACCGGACGTCGTGCTGTTTTTAAACGGTTTACCTCTGGGTGTGATCGAACTCAAGAATCCGGCCGACGAGGACGCCACGATCTGGACAGCATGGAACCAGCTTCAGACGTACAAGGCCGAATTGTCCTCGCTGTTTTCGATGAACGAAGTGTTGATGGTCTCGGACGGGAACGAAGCCCGCATCGGTACGCAGACCTCGGGAAAGGAGTGGTTCAAACCCTGGCGCACGGTTGCCGGTGAGAAGCTTGCGGATAAGCAATTGACCGAACTCCAGGTGATGCTGGAAGGCGTCTTTGATCAGAACCGCTTCCTGGCGCTCGTTCGCGACTTCATCGTTTTCGATGACGACGGCAGCGGCGCGCTGGAAAAGAAGATGGCGGGCTATCACCAGTTCCACGCCGTGAGAGTTGCAGTTGACGAGACGTTACGAGCGGCGAAGCTACAAAGATTGACCGCAGAATCCGCCGAAGACGGAGGTCGTTACGAGACGGGGCGGCAACCGGGCGGCGAACCGGGCGACCGGCGCGTCGGCGTGGTCTGGCACACCCAGGGGTCGGGGAAAAGCCTCACAATGGCCTTCTACACCGGGGCCATCATCAGCGAACCGGCAATGGAAAACCCGACCGTGGTGGTACTCACGGACCGGAACGACCTGGACGACCAGCTTTACGGCACGTTCTCCCGGTGCCAGGACCTGCTGCGCCAGCCGCCGACACAGGCGGAGAGCCGGGCCGACCTGAGGAGCAAACTGTCGGTGAACGCAGGCGGCGTAGTCTTCACTACCATCCAGAAGTTCTTCCCGGAAGAGAAGGGCGATACCCATCCCGAGCTATCGGATAGGCGCAATATCGTGGTGATTGCGGACGAGGCGCACCGAAGCCAATACGATTTCATCGACGGGTTTGCCCGTCATATGCGAGACGCGCTGCCAAATGCGTCATTCGTTGGCTTTACAGGTACACCCATCGAGCTTCAGGACGCCAATACGCGGGCCGTGTTCGGCGACTACATCAGCATCTACGACATCCAGAGCGCCGTTCAGGATGGGGCCACGGTGCCGATCTATTACGAGAGCCGACTGGCGAAGCTTACCCTGGACGAGCGCGAAAAGCCGAAGATCGATCCGGAATTCGAGGAGGCCACCGAGGGCGAAGAGGTAGAGCGCCGGGAGAAGCTCAAGACGAAGTGGGCGCAGTTGGAAGCGGTGGTCGGCGCGGCGAAGCGGGTCCGGCAGATTGCCGAGGATATTGTGGACCACTTCGAGCAGCGGCTGGAGGCGCTGGAAGGCAAGGCGATGGTCGTCTGTATGAGCCGGCGCATCTGCATCGACCTCTACCGCGAACTGGTCCGATTGCGGCCCGGCTGGCACGATGACGCTGACGACAAGGGAGCCATCAAGGTCGTGATGACCGGCTCCGCTTCCGACCCGCTCGATTGGCAGCCGCACATCCGCAACAAGCCGCGGAGGGAGGCGCTGGCGAACCGGTTCAGAGACCCTGACGATCCGCTACGCGTGGTCCTGGTGCGGGACATGTGGCTGACGGGTTTCGACGCGCCCAGCCTTCATACGATGTACGTGGACAAGCCGATGCGCGGGCACGGGCTGATGCAAGCCATCGCCCGTGTGAACCGCGTGTTCAAGGACAAGCCAGGTGGGTTGGTAGTAGACTATCTCGGTTTGTCGCATGACCTGCGACAAGCGTTGGCGACGTACACCGAGAGCGGCGGCACTGGTATTACGGCTCTGGACAAGAAGGAAGCCGTGGCGGTAATGCTGGAGAAATACGAGGTGTGTAGCGGTCTATTCCATGGCTTCGACTGGACGGCTTGGACCGCCGGCACACCAACGGAGCGATTGAATCTGCTACCCGCCGCGCAGGAGCACATCCTCGCCCAGGAGGACGGCAAAGAGCGATGCCTGAACGCGGTGCGTGCGCTATCCCAGGCGTTCACACTTGCCGTGCCTCACGACGAGACGACGCGCATCCGGGACGACGTGGCATTCTTTCAGGCGGTGAGGACGGCGCTGTCCAAGCGAGCTGACGGCGTGACGCATACACAGGAGGAGTTGGACCTGGCCGTCCGACAGATCGTCTCCAAAGCCGTGGCTTCAGAAGGCGTGATGGACATCTTTGCAGCCGCGGGATTGGACAAGCCGGATATCTCCGTGTTATCGGACGAGTTTCTCGCAGAGGTGCGCGGGATGCCGGATCCCTTGTCGACCCATTTATATTGCGGCGTTACGGCAAACGTGATAAATTAGCGGCCGAATGAAAGCGTTTCTTCAGGCGTCGTCTTGGCAATGACATCACCCGTCGCGCATAATCGAGCGATTAGTACAAAAAGGGGATGACTGATGGCTAAAGTTACAGACATTGAGGGTGTACCAGACACGGTGCGGCACGACTTGGTTCGGGGATTAGACATATTGAAAGCAGGTGGATGCGAAGCTGTCTATCTCTTTGGCTCCGTCGCAGATGGGAGCGGCACGTCGCGATCGGATATCGATTTCGCGGTCAAGGGGTGTCCCGCAAGCATGTTTTATAAACTCCAGGGCAAGTTGCTGCTGGAACTCGCGCGATCTGTGGACCTTATCGACCTTGACGCAGATCCCGAAATGGCGTCATTCCTTGAACGCGAGGCGAAACTAACCCGCGTTGATTGAACAGACGTATCGATGTGGGCAGACAGGAATGTCCGCCCCACCTTCAAACTGCCTACGTCAGCATATCGGTGATTGCGAGGTGAAAGCGCCGCAATCGGCGGATCGGTATCTCCGACGAAGCAAAGCCGTTCAATAGATTCCTATCTCGACTATCGACTCGGGTGTGATAAACATGCCACCAGGTCTGAAGGAACTGATCGACAACGCCCCGTGGCGGGAGGCGGCCACTTATCGGGAAACGTGGCCCCACGAATACGTGATGTCCGAAAAGGACGGGCAAGGTGAGCTTCTTGAAGCAATCTGCGAGCGGTTCCGCGCCGGGGAGGGTGTGGCTTGCCGTTTCTTCAGTACGAACAACACATATTTCTTTATTGGCGAGTACAAATACTGGCTGATGACCCACTGGGACGAAATTGAGCCCGGAGTCGACTACGTAATCAACCGCGCCAGGCTATACCGGGACCGCAGGGATTTTGTGATCCAGCGTGGGGATACGGGGAAGCCTGGGGACTACCCGGTGACGGCGGCGTACCAAGATAGCCACGGTTAGCGGCCTCGTTGCACTCGTCGAGTGATTTCCAATCGGCATTGACCCGTAGAAAACCCGATGTTTTCGTGTCGAAGAATGCAACAGCACCCCCCACCGCATCAGCCGTCGCCGGCCCTTCGACAAGCTCAGGGATCGGCTCGGCTTCTGCGACTCCCCCTCAAGGGGGGAGTGATGGCGAGGTGTTGACGCGACTTCGACGCGAATAGGGAACGGAAAAACTGGCGGTGTGCTCTTCCTTATTTCTCTTTTCCGACAGGAGGACATCGATGTGGGCAGACAGGAATGTCCGCCCCACCTTCAGACCGCTTGACTCAATATGACAGTGATTGCGAGGTGAGTACCCCGTTGTTCCTGGCGAACTGGAAGGAATACGTCAATCTTCCATCTTCCCAAAAGGCGATGGTGGGTTTATATTCGTTGGGGGTTCGGAACCGGCGGAAGGCGACGCGAAACGCTTAATCGAGTGGTGTATTCAGAGGAATTACACAAATGGCTCATCTAACCGAAGCGCAGGTCGCGGAATTTGAAGAGCAGGGTTACCTGGTCGTGAGGGGGTTGTTCGATCCGGTGGAGGACCTGGATCCGGTGATCGAGGAGTACGCCGGCGTTCTGGACCGGCTTGCCTGTGAACTTTACGAAAACGGAGACATCTCCTCAACGTACGATGACTTGCCGTTCGGGGATCGGCTGGCGCGGATTTACGCGGAGTCGGGCAAGGTGCACGCCCAGTATTTCGACTTTTCGCTGCCGCAGAAGAACGTTCAGGCGGATACGCCGATGTGGGTGGGGCCTGCGGTATTCCGGCTATTGCGGAATGAGAAGCTGCTGGATGCCGTGGAATCCCTGATCGGTCCCGAGATCTATTCCAATCCCGTGCAGCACGTCCGCCTGAAGCCGCCGGAGCACCTGTGTCCCGTCAACGAAACAACGGGACACGTCCAGCTTGGCGCCACGCCCTGGCACCAGGATACGGGCGTTGTGCGGCCGGAAGCCGATGAGACGAACATGCTGACCGTATGGTTCGGCCTGTGGGACGCCACGATCGAGAACGGCTGCCTGGAGGTCATCCCGCGGAGCCATCGAGAGGGACTGCTACATCACTGCCACGCGACCGCGACGATGTCGCGGGGATTCGGCCTGCAGATTCCGGACCGGCTGCTGCGGGAGGGAGACGGCGTGGTGCTTCCCATGAAGCGCGGAGACGTGTTACTCTTCCACCGTCTGAACTGCCATTCTTCGCTACCGAATAAGAGCGACAACATCCGATGGAGCTTCGATCTGCGCTATAACCCCATCGGCCAGCCCACGGGGCGCGGGTCATTCCCGGGATTCATCGCGCGCAGCCGCTCGAATCCGGAAAGCGAATTGCATGATCCTGACGAATGGGCCAGACTGTGGCACGAGGCGAGAAGCCGGCTGGCCAGAAGCGCGGATCCGACGTACAATCGCTGGAAGGTGGACGATCCCGTGTGTGCGTAGGCAAAGGCGCCTGACGGCATATTCAGCAGTGAGTGCGACTTGGTTCCTGAATAGAAGCTTCCTCTTTTGCCCGATACACCCCTCCGCCAACATCGTAATTACCAACCCCAAAGCGGCTCATTCCCCTACGGTTTTTCCGAAGTCCCGGGCAAATATCAGAAAGTCCGAAAATCCCACCTCGCCGTCGTTGTCCAGATCGTACCGTCCGTCATAATCCGCGGCGCCGTGGCTCAGTCCGAAATTCGCGGCGAATTGAATGAAGTCGGCAAAACCAACTGCGCCATCGCCATTGAAATCAGGATTGGGAGTTTCAGATCCACTGTACGGCGCCAAGTCCCACAGCAGGATCGTGCCATCACGTGACCCCGACGCAAGTGTCTTGCCGCTGGGCGAAAACAACACGCTGGCCACGTTGTGATTGTGCCCTTCAAGAGTGGCGATAACTTCGCCGGTTAACAGGTCGTATAGTCTGACCAGCTTATCCTGCGTACCAGTGGCGAACATCGTCACGTCAGGAGAAAATGCCACACTCGAAGGGACCCCTACTTTCAGAGTCGCCGTGGCGGTGCCCGTGACCAGATCCCACAGCTTGACCGTACCCTGGTAGGTACCGGTAGCCAGGGTTTTCCCGTCCTTTGAAAAGGCCATGGAGCGGACCGATCTTGCGTGTCCTTCAAGGCCGTGGATGGTGGCGCCCGTCACGACGTCCCAGAGCCTGATCGCTCCGCCGGACGTTCCCGCAGCGAGGGTAGCACCCTGCCGCGAGAAAAGCAGACTTGTAGCGGGACGACTGAGGCCGGAAAGCGTTTTGATTTTCGCTTCAGTCTTAAGGTCCCAGAGGTGGACCATTCTTTCAGCATCCCCCGCGGCCAAGGTCGCCCCATCGGGCGAAATGGAAACCGAGATGACTTCGAAGGAATGTGGCAACGTGGCAACAGTGCTGCCAGCGTCCAAATCCCACAATGTGACCGTCCCGTCAAACGATGCGTTTGCGAGGGTCGTCCCATCGGAAGAAATGGATATTGACCGGATCGGCGCGCACTCTCGATCGCCAAGCGTTGCGATCATCCGGCCCTTTTCAACGTCCCATAACTCGACCTTATTCATGCTCGTCATGGAACGGGAAACAAGCGTTGCACCGTCCGGCGAGAATGCCATACCCGTAACCTCTGCCGAATGCCCGGTAAGAGTGGTGGCATTACCCGTGGCCAGGTCCCAGAGTAGGACTGTACCATCCACAGATGCGGTGCCAAGAGTCCCTCCCCGCGGGGAAAATGAAACAGCTTGAACAATGTCCCCGTGACCATAGAACGTTGCGACATTTCGTCGTGCCGACACGTCCCACAATGTGACGTTTCCATCCCACCAGCCGGACGCGAGGGTCGTGCCATCTGGCGAAAACGCCACACTAACGGGCTGCGACTCATCGCGCACTGTGACGGACATTATGCCCGTTGCGACGTCCCACATCCTGACCGTGCCGTCAGCGGAGGCCGACGCGAGGGTTCTCCCGTCAGGAGAAAAGGTTACGGAGTCGATATTACGACGATGACCCTCCAGGGTGGAGATAATGTTGTGCGTCGCTACATCCCACAGCCTGATTGTCCCGTCGTTGTGCCCAGAAGCGACGGTGGCTCCATCCGGAGAAAACGTGACACATGTCGGATGGTTCACAAACGCTCCATACGTCCCCAGGATCGTCACGTCATTGCCCGCCGTCACGTCCCGTAATTTAAGGGTCACGCCTCCGGAGTAGGCGAGGGTTCTTCCGTCCGGTGATAGCAATAGATTAGTAAGGTCACCCTCTTGCATGGGTATGCGGTTATAGGTTTCTGTGGCCACGTCCCACAGCCTGACCTCGCCATCGCTACGCCACCCTCCGGATGAGACAAGCGTTTTGCCGTCCGGCGAAAAGGACACCGAATGGACGACATTCGAGGGCAGCAGCGTGACTCTTTCCGGGGCTCCGATGGGGTAGAGCCAAACACCGATACCACTTGCAACGGCAACAGACCTTCCGTCCGGCGAAAAGGCAACCGCCCTTTGGCTCTCACCAATGGCGCCCTTTCCAAGACGCAGGGAGGCCCCGAGCGGCAGATGCAACCTCGGAATATCCAAGGCGTTATTGTCAATGACCGGAGACCCAAGACCCACGGCGTTGAAGGTTTCCACTACGAGTTCGGCGATGGATGCCCTGACGGCATTCCGTCCGGGATTGGAACCGAGGGTGAGGAAAACCTGCGCCCTGCCGTCGGGACCGGCTGTGGCATTCTGTGTTGTGAAACCGCTGCTGAGGCTTCCATCGCCTGCAATGATCGTAAACGTAACCTGCGCACCCGCCAGGGGTTCGCCGAACTGATCTCCTACTTCCACGATCAATGGGTTTGCCAATACACCTCCGGTTGCGCCTTCCTGGTTGTCGCCTGAAATGATCGTCAGTGTTTGCGCACGCGGCAGGGTCCACGCGGACGTATCCCATAACTCGACCTTTTTGTTATCCGAAGTGGCGAGGAATCTCCCATCCGGCGAAAACGATACTGAAGCGGCCGTTTCCGTATGTCGAAAGGTAGCAGGACTCGCGCCCGTGATAACTTCCCATAACTTCACAGTATGGTCCCAAGACGCTGAAGCCAAAAGCGTTCCATCAGGCGAAAACAACAATCTGGTGATCCCATTTTCATGGCCCTGCAGTGTGGCGATGGCCTTTCCCTCATCTGTTCTCCACAGCCTGACTGTTTTATCGAATGACCCTGACGCTAGAATCTTCCCATTGGGCGAAAAAGACACCGAAGTGACTCCACGCGCGTGCCCCCTAAAAGTGTCGATGAGTTCTCCTGTAGCAACCGCCCACAGACGGACGTTGTTATCGTCCGCCCCGGAAGCGAGAGTCGCCCCATCGGGCGAAAAAGACACCGAAGTGACTGGATTTGGATGCGGAAGCGTGGCAAGGCTGGTGCCAGTCACCGCGTCCCAGAGCCTTACCGTATTGTCCAATGACCTGGAAGCCAGCAATTTCCCGTCAGGAGCGAACAACACCGACGGCACCCCGTCGGTATGACCCACGAGTGTGGAAATTGCCTCTCCCGCGCCAACGTTCCACAGCTTGATCGTGTTGTCGTATGACCCGGATGCAAGGGTGGATCCATCGGGCGAAAACGCTATTGACCGGACGTCATCCGTATGCCCCTGGAGCGTCGTGATGTGTTTGCCCGTCGCGACGTCCGATAGTAGGACAATTCCATCGTCCAGCCCCGAAGCGATGGTCGTCCCGTCGGACGAAAACGCCATCGAAACAATAGAGCTTGAATACGAAAGGGTGGAAAGAGTCTTGCCCGTGGCGACGTCCCAGAGCCGCATCGTATTATCGTATGAACCGGAAGCCACGGCCCTTCCGTCCGGCGAGAACAACACGCTGAAGACCCAATGCGAATGCCCCACAAATGAGGCGTAATGATATGGCGAATCGCCTACGAGGTTGAACCATGCCAGCCCGACATTTCCATCCGAGTCTACCGCGTTGACGTGAATCTTCTCCAAATCAGGGCTTTGTATCATTCCCACAGCATCGCGTTGGTAATCGAAGCCTACGACAACATTTCCCTCCTTCGCCATTCCGCGCCACGCCTTCACTTCTGGGGACCCGCCACCCCAGTTTATAAGTGGAGTCGTAGCAAAAAGGATCATCTGGTGAAGCCCGTCAGTATCCGCCACTTTGAATTGAACCGTGATATCTTCCGCGTTCGGTTGAAATCTGGGCGATGAAATGAGTTCGACGGCGGGACTACCAGTCCATTCGGTTGTTATCCCCGGATTAAAGTATGGATGTACGGAAAGGAAATGTGCGGCGCACTGTGATAAACTGTCCGGTTCGTTTCCATACGACATCACGTACGCATCATTACGAAAGTCGTGGTGCAGCCCGAACCCGTGTCCCAGTTCATGCGCCACGGTCTGCCAGTCAGAATCCACGCGCATGGATGCCTCTCCGCCTGTTTTCCCGTTTCGACCTCCTCGCGGGGTAAACCTGCGGCCATTGTCGACAAAGGCGATATAGATGTTCGCACGGGTGTCGTAATTCTGCCGGATCTCACTGAAGACGGTGAAGTGCGTACCGTCGGCGTAGTGGTCGTCGTTGTGCCGGCCCGAAACGCGGTGGATCAGCGGATCGCCATCGTCGCCGGCTTCAATGTTGATGGCATTGAGACCGAAGCCTTGCGCCTTCATTTGTTCAGCGAAAAACGTGCGAACCTGCCGCACCGCCCTCTTTATCGAGTCCTCCACGGTGGCGGAAAACGAACGGTCATTGGGTACGAAGTAGATCACCCGTACCGTCCGCGGATCGCCCGTGTTCAGGCTGAACGCCCGCTTCGCCGCGGCATCCGAACCCTCGGGGTGCATCCGCGAGAAATCAATGGGCTCACAGAACGGCGGGTGTTCGTCCGCATTCTGGGCAAAAACGTCACGGTACAATAGCGGGCAGAGGATGAGACTCACTGTCACAATGAACATCGCTCCCATTCCGCTTAGCGAAACAAGTCGACAGATGGAACGTCGCATCGGACTACCTCCTGCTTAGTCGGCGAGTGTCACATGTCTCCAGCGATCCATAAGCAACATGGTCGACTCTCGAACCAGCCCCTACAAAAACCGGGCATCCGTGACTCGAAATCGCCAGTCGGTATGGCTGTCCGAAACATCCCTCCACCAGAATCGTAATTCCGTACCTGAAAACAGCCTAGTTCGCCGCGGTCCCTTCGAAGTGTTTGGATAACAGAAGAAAATCTGCGAAATCAACGGCGCCGCTGCCGTCCAGGTCGCAAGCAGGGTCGTTTGTCCCGAAGGGCCTCGAGAGATAAGCGAAGTCGGAGAACCCCACTTCGCCGTCGCCATCTAACCTGTTCAATCCATAAATCGTCACGGATTTCAGTCTGAGGAAGCAGGTCGAGCTTCCCATTGGGTCCAGAAACGGAAGCGCAAACTGGCGGCGACGGATTAGGCGTGCCCCCTAAATGCCAATATTGATCGCGTCAACTTTACCTAAAGTGTTAAGGAACCTAACGACGGCGAATTTGCGACGATTACGGCGTGGTGTGTCTCAGACCGTAATTCTTTTCCATGAATTTCATCGCATCGTTTAATAATAATTATAACAAATTTTCCATGAACTAGTGTTGAATTTTCGGGCGAAACAGTTGAATTATTGATGAAAACTACCAATTATCGGACAATTATGGCTTGTCAGCCGTCGACCTGTACGGACGACATAATGCGCCACGTGCTTTTTCCGAGGATACCAAATGGCTTGATCCGGCAGGTTTGGGTTTAGTTCGGTTGCCCGGACAGGGGTTCATGGGCCCGCTATTTCAATTCGAGAAGAACGCAGAACGACTGTCCAATCACATTGGAGTGCATGTTCAGGTGTGGCAGGAATACAACCGACCCCTCACTGAACATAACCACCGGACTGAATCAGGCCGGCGGAGCGCAGTATCGCGTGACGACCAGCGACGGCGGTGTGGAGTTTTTGCGGAAGGTGGCGTCGCGCATGGACATTCCTGGAAATCACGAGAAATGGCGGCGCCCGGAGTCGCAGGTCCGACCCTGGCGCACACATTAGATGAGAATGTTAATTTGAGGAGGGGACCGATCAGGAAGAAAGTACTGCATTGGTGACGGCTTCCCAGGCTGGAAGCCGCCCTGCCAGCGGTATGCGCTGAGTCACGGGCTTCAGACACCCGCCTCAACCGCTTCCGCCATCTCGCCGAGCGAGAAGAAGACGAAGTCGGTATTCGGTATCGCCTCCACCCGCTCGGTCGCGCCCCAACTCCCGCCCTCCGAAAGCCGCTGCCGGTCGATCCAGGCGGTGGCCAGCCCGAATTTCCTTGCCGGAACATGGTCATGGTACAGGCTCTGCGCGGTGTGCAGCACGTCTGAGGGTTCCAGACTCAAGTCAGCCTTCAGGTGGGCCAGCAGGTACTCGAAGTTGGCGTCGGCGGGCTTGTAGGAACCGATGTCTTCCGCCGTATAGATGGCGTCGAACTCGACACCCAGCTTTCGGTTGGAGGCGGCGATGCCGTCGCGGTGGACGTTGGAAAGGATCACGAGCCTGTAGTGCCGCTTGAGGATGCGAAGCGCGTCGGCGGTGTCCGGGAACGCGGGCCAGTGCGGCAGAGCGGCGCCGAACGCCGCGTTGAGTTCGTCGTCGGTTTCTAGCGCAAAGTGCTCAGTCATACGCGCATGCACCCGGGCGAGCAGTTCCGGATAGCGAAGGCAGGGCGTGGCTCGCTCGTGCAGGCTTTCGCATTGCGCGAAGGCGCGCAGCACGGCGTCACGCGTAAGGCACGACTCCGGGTTGCGCATGATCAGCGGCTGGATCGCGTCCCAGATGCCGCACTCCCAGTCGATGAGGGTGCCGTAGCAGTCGAAGGTGAGGACACGGTAGTCGGTCAGTCGCGGCATTCGCTCTTCGCTATCTCCTGCCATGCTCCGCGCATTGTGTTTACGCCGCGGCGATGGTTTCGCGCAGGTGCTTCGCCGCCAGCCTGAACGTCTCCCTGTCGTCGCATTCGTTGACGTCCTGCCCCTCGAACGTGATCGAAATCACCCCGTTGAAGCCTGCCGATTTCAGAATGCCAACGATGCGAGGGTAATCCAGCCACTCCTCCCGGCCGCTGTCGATCTTGTAGATCTTGGCGCGGACGTGCGACGCATGCGGCGCGGTCTGTTCCATGTAGCGGTAGATGTCCACGTCCGGATCGACGACTCCGCGATTCAACCCGGGCGACCCCACCCACTGGCCGGTGTCCAGGATAAACGTGAAGTTCTCGCGGTCGGTTTCCCTGAAAATGCGCAGGACGTTGTCGCCTGTACTCGGGTGATTCTGAAGACCCACGATAATCCCGGCATCCGCCGCGAAATCGCACACTTCCTGAAAGCATCGGATCTCGCGTTCCGCGTCCCCCACCCCCGGGGCCCCGCAGAAGAGCCGGATCATCGGCGTTCCCAGGAAGGCGGCCACCTCCACGTCGGCCTTTGCCTGTTCCACCTTCTGTCGCAATTCCTCATCCGTCCCAACGAAATGGCCGCCCGACGCGAGATAGCCGATGGGAAGCCCGGCTTTCAGGCAACTTATCTTCAAACCCCGAAGATAGTCGCGGTCCAGGGAGCCGAAACCCACGTCCACCCGGAAGTCGATCACATCCAACTGCAACTCACGAGCAAGGTCGATAAACGATTCGACGTCAGGAAATGCCTTGGGTTCTTCCTTGCCGAAATACGAAGCGTATATGCCTACTTTCATCACAAGATCTCCTATCTTGTCCGGTGGCGGTGAGACGGGAGAGGTGAGACGGTAGATGACGTCTTTGCCAGATTGAGTCTTCCTTTATGCCTACGGCAAGAAATGAAACCGTACGGGGCTGGGAATCTCTACCCTCTCCCGTCTTACGTCTACCCGTTCTTCAGTCACTCATATCATCTCCCGTCTACTCACCTCTTGCCGCTTCTTGGGGACCGGAGGGAGAGGTCACGATTCACACCGCCCGGTTGGCCTCGTCGACGTACTGGTTGATGCCCGGTACTTCTCTCATCCCGTGCCAGACGCCTCTGAACAGCGTCTGGCGTTTAGGCGGCAGCGCGGCGACCACCTCGGGCGCCGGGCAGCCCTTGCCCCACTTGGCGTTTACCGTGTTGTAGCAGGTGAAGAGGCTTAACCGGTCGCGGCTCTCGTTGGTCCAGCGCGTGCCCGTGTGGCACAGCGCCTCGGTGAAAATCACTGCCGATCCCGCGGGGCATGTATAGGTCTCCCACAGCGGACTTTCCCGGCCGCTGATTTCCTCCGGTCGCGGAAACGCCGCCTTGTGACTGCCGGTGAGGAACATCGTGCCCCCGTCGCCGGGGCCAACCTCGTTGAGTTCCCAAACTACGCGCGTCAGGCCCGAATGGACCTTCCCCGGCAGCATCTGGTAGATGTGGGAATTGCCGCTGAAAGAAAAATAGGCGCCGCCCCCGTGAGGACCGAAGTTATCGTGGCCAGCCTTGCGATGGCTGGTGTACGTGTGGTCGTAACGGAAACCGTAACAGTCTTCGGTTGCCAGCGGTCGGTGCGAGAGGATTTCGTTGAGCACCCCAACCACGGCGGGATGGTCCAGCAGCACCTGCGACGGGCCTCCGTGGTTGTCGCGTTCTTCCGGGGAAAGCGTATCGCGCCGGTAGAGAAAATCCATCTGATGCTGCCGGATGCGTTCCAGTTGCTCCTCGTCGAATAAATCCGGCAGGCAAATCCAGCCTTTTAGATCGAAAGTGTATTTCTGCGCGTCGGTCATCGGCACCACCGGTAGACCGTCCGCGTTGGTTGCGGGAACCAATTCGGTATCCATTGTCATCCTCACAGGTTGTTTCTGGCCGAGAATAGGGCGCGAGACGGATAGTTGTCGCGAACGAAACGGTCCGATGCCAGAAGATAATTCCACGGCGGCGGAAATACAAGAAGTGCGGTGGATGCGGTTGCGGCGCTTCACCCGGTTTGAGGACGGTCGCAGTCGCCGTTCGAATTATTGTGCGTAAACCAGCGAAAAAATTTTGATCTCGCCCGATTTCCGGCTATATTTCACTTGCGACAATAGAGCCGACTTTCGCGACAGTCATTTCGGCGATCGTTCGAACCTTGAATTTCCGGGAACAGGCGTCTTCAGGACAGGAGTTACGCAAATGTCAGATCAGTCCGGAGGTCACGTCACCGTCTACGCGGGCACGTATACGGATGATCGCACAGAAGGTCTGCACATCCTCGAACTCGACGCCTCGTCCGGCGAACTCGAAGCCGTGTCAAAGGTGCCGGACGTTCACAATCCCTTCTTCCTTACCGCTGACAACAGCGGGCGGTTCCTGTACGCGGCCTGCGCCGTGGATGAATTCGACGGCAGACCGGGAGGCTGCATCAAATCGTTCTCAATCGATCCGGAATCCGGCAGCCTTGCGCTGCTCAATGAGCAGCACGCCGGCGGAGACCTTCCCTGTTATCTCAGTGTCGACCGGACAAACCGCTGTCTGCTATCGGGAAACTACGGATCAGGCAGCCTGAGCGCGCTTCCGATAGGCGAAGACGGGCAACTCCAACCAGTTTCGCAGGTCGTCCGGCACGAGGGGTCCAGTGTGGACGCCGGACGCCAGGAGGCCCCGCACGTTCACTCCATTGTCCTCTCCCCCGATCATCGTTTCGCATTCGCCGCAGACCTCGGCACCGACAAAGTCATGTGCTATGAACTGGATGCATCCTCGGCGACCATCGAGCCGACAGGGCAGGGATTCGTATCGACACGCGCCGGCGCCGGACCCCGGCACATCTCCTTCCATCCGGACGGCAACATGGCGTACGTGATCAACGAACTCGACAGCACAATCGCCGCCTTCGACTACGATGCCGGGTCCGGATCCCTCACCGAACGTCAGACGCTCTCCGCGCTGCCCGGCGACTACGGCGGCGAGAACTTCTGCGCCGACGTCCGGGTGCATCCATCCGGCCGCTTTCTGTACGGATCCAACCGCGGCCACGACAGCATCGTGGTGATGTCGATCGACGGCGCAACGGGCGAGCTCACCACGCTCGGCCACGAGCCTTCTTGCGGCGCGTGGCCCTGGAACCTTGAATTCGACCCCGCGGGCGAATTTCTCCTGGCCGCCAATCAGCGTGGCAACGTGGTCTCGTGTTTCCGGATTAACTCCGACACCGGCGCCCTCGATCCCGTCGGCAGCCCCATTGAAGTACCGGGCGCAGTCTGTGTCGAAATCCCATCCCCGTTCATCCGATAAAATGGCACGATCCTCCAATGCCGGACCCCTGGCCGGCTGTCGCGTTCTGGAAATGGGAAGTACCGTCTCCGGTCCATTCTGCGGCCGACTCCTGGCGGATTTTGGCGCCGAAGTCATCAAAGTGGAGCCGCCATCCGGAGACCCCGTCCGCCAGATGGGCAAACGCAGCCGGGGCCGGTCGCTCTACGCGGCCAGCATCCTTCGCAACAAGCATCTCATCTCGGTCAATCTGAGAACACCCCCCGGACAGGACGTCATCAAGCGACTTATCAAAGCCTCCGACGTGGTTGTCGAAAATTTCCGTCCGGGAACGCTGGAAAAATGGAACCTGGGTTACGACACCCTCTCCGAGGTCAACCCGGGTATAATCCTCGTGCGAATCAGCGGGTACGGACAAACGGGCCCATACCGGCATCGTCCCGGATACGGCGTCACGAGCGAGGCCGTGGGCGGCC
This sequence comes from Candidatus Latescibacterota bacterium, assembly GCA_963662665.2. Taxonomy (GTDB): domain Bacteria; phylum Latescibacterota; class UBA2968; order UBA2968; genus JAAXHE01. Next base: position 11,525 of record CAXXJS010000004.1, on the reverse strand, counting down.
TCAGGGAAGTCACCGGCGAACCCGACCGACCGCCCAGCCGCGCGAGCATCTCACTCACGGATTGCATCACCGGGCTGTATGCCGCCTTCGGTGCCGTTCTGGCGCTTTTTTCCCGGACCCGGACCGGCACGGGCCAGGTCGTCGACGCGGCGTTGTACGAGGGGGCATTCAGCTTTATGGAACCCCATGTCCCGGCATTCGCCGAACTCGGGTCGGTGCCCACGCGCACCGGGTCCCGATTGCCGAACAGCACGCCCAACAATCTCTATCCCACGGCGGACGGCGACTTCATCCACATCACCGCCGGCAACAACGCGACTTTCGAACGACTGGCGGTATGTATGGGCGCCCCGCATCTGGCCGGGGAAGAACGCTTCCGGACACCCACGGCGCGGTCCCGGTTCGAGGACGACATCGACGACATCATTGGCGACTGGACGTCGACACATCCGCTCCCGGAACTGGAGCGGAAGCTGGTCGCGAGTGCCGTACCCGCCGCCCGGATATTTACGCTGCGGGACATTTTCGCCGATGAACACTACCGGGCGCGAGGCATGTTGCTGGAAATGCCGGATGAAGTCCTGGGTACGGTCACGTTGCCGGGCGTCGTACCCGGTCTTTCGGAAACGCCTGGGGAAGTGCGTTGGGCCGGGCGGGAAGTGGGTGTTGACACCCGGGACGTACTGACGCGGGTGGCGGGATTCAATACCGGCGAAATCGACGCGATGGTCCGGCAGGAGACCATCTACTTGACGTAAGCGTAGAGAAACCCGGGAACAGGATGCAGCGGGTGGCCCGTACAGGAGGAAAAGATGAACTGGCAGAAAGAAACCGATGAACTCGACGCGCGTCGGTCCTGGTCCAGGAAGATGGGCGGGGCCGAGAACGTCGAACGCCACCACGGACAGGGAAAGCTCACCATTCGCGAACGCATCGATGCCCTGGTGGACGGCGGCTCGTTCACGGAGGTCGGGAGCCTCAGCGGCACAGGCGTGTACGACGAGGCCGGTAACGTCATCGGCGTGCAGCCCGCACCCTACATCATGGGCGTTGCCCGCATCAATGGAAGACCCGTGGCTATTGGCGGTGAGGACTTCACCGTTCGGGGAGGCAGCAGCCCCGGTACGCACCGGCGAAAGGGCGGACAGGGCGGTTTTATCGAAGACCTCGCATCCAAATATCTCATTCCGCTCATCAACCTCGCCGACGGGGCCGGCGGTTCGGTCAGGGGCGCGGAAAAGCGGGGCTACACCGTATTCCCGGGCGTCAGCAGTTTCGGCCGCTCCGTCCAACTCCTGGGCGAAGTCCCCGTTGTATCGGCCGTACTCGGCAGTGCGGCCGGCGGGCCCGCCGGCCGGGCCATACTCTCGCACTGGTCCGTCATGGTACGACGCACCAGCCAGATATTCTCAGGCGGACCGCCCCTCGTCAAGCGGGCGCTCGGTGTAGAGGTATCAAAGGAAGACCTTGGCGGACCCGACGTCGCGGTCGACACGGCCGGCACCGTGGACAACGCGGTCGATACCGAACGGGAGTGTTTTTACATGATCCGGCGGTTTCTATCGTACATGCCGCAGAACGTATGGGAGCTGCCCCCCGCCGAGTCCAGCGACGACCCGGTTGACCGGTGTGAAGAGGAACTGTTATCCATTGTCCCGCGTGAACGCACCTCCCCCTATTCGATGCACCGCCTGCTGGAGCTTGTTGTGGACAAGGGCTCCATCTTCGAGATCCAGCCGACGTTCGGACGCGCGCTCATCACCAGCCTGGCGAGGCTCAACGGCCAGCCGGTGGGCATTGTCGCCAACAACCCGATGGTATCCGGTGGCGCAATGGGCGCCGGAGAAGCGCGCAAACAGACCCATTTCATCGAACTGTGCGACTGCTTCCACATTCCGTTGATCTTTTTTGTGGACATCCCCGGATTCATGATCGGCACCGCCGCCGAGCAGGAGGCCACCCTTCGCGAAGGGATGAAGGCGGTCTTTGCGATTCACCGTGTCCGGGTACCCATCCTCACCCTCGTGATCCGGAAGTGTTACGGCATGGCCGGAATGGCCGCCGGCGACATGGACGAACTGGATTTCAAGATCGCCTGGCCTTCGGGAGAGTGGGGCTCCCTCCCTATAGAAGGAGGCGTTGCCGCCGCCTACCGGCGGGACATTGCCAACTCCGAGAATCCGGCAGCCCGCGAGAAGGAACTCGAAGAGGAACTTCGTCAATATGCGTCCCCATTTCGCTCCGCGGAAGCCTTTGCCGTAGAAGAAATCATCGATCCGCGGCAAACCCGCCCCTATCTCTGCAACTTCATTTCCCTCACCCGCAACCGCCTCCAGGCCCTGCTCGGCCCCACCGACAAACGAGGCGTTTCGCCGTAGAAGGCGCGTCATCAGCCTGCGGCGCATCCCGCAGTCAGCTGTCAGCTGAAATTCAAAATCAACTCACACGAAGACACAAAGAAAGAGACTGGGAGAGGGGAGAGGATTGACTTAACAATCCCCGACAGTTACCCATTTCTCGCCTTCCCCGATAGATTATATACTTAGACTTGTTATATTGTATAAAAACTTGTATAATTATACAAAAAATACAACACCTATTCGGGAGGCGAATATGGCAAATGACAGGACGCTGCACGTCAAGATCGACAGCGAGACGGACCAGAAGCTGAGAAGATTGGCGGAGATCCGTCGGAAGAGCAGGGGACAGCTTGTACGGGAAGCGATTTCGGCATGCTACCAGCCTGCATTGGCCGAGTTGCCGCTTCGACAGAGCCAGGCGCTCGCGGCCTACGAGGGCGGGTTTATCAGCCTCGGGAAGCTTGCCAGAGAAATGGGAATGCACGTATTGCGTCTGAGATCGTGGCTCGAAGAACATGGCATCCCCCAGCGCAACGTCTACGGCGATGAGGATGCACCCCGTGCCTGAATCGGGCAGTGCTTATTTTTTCGATACGGTTACACTGAGCAATTTCGCCCTTTCAGGCCGCCTCGACCTGGTCATCGCCCGATACGGTCGATGCGCAAATGTCACATCTCAGGTTCTGGACGAGGTCGCTGATGGAATTGTCGCGGGTTATTCCCGCTTGCGCGAGGTCGAAAAGGCTGTTGCCAACGGCGAATTCGGAGATGCCGGTTCTTTCAATTCCGATGAGCGGGACACCTACAGGGGCCTGTTGAGGGCCCTGTCGCCGGGAGAAGCGTCGTGCATAACCCTCGCGCTTACCCGCGGGGGTGTTGTTGTGACGGACGATCGGACGGCGAGGAACCGCTGTTTCGACTACGGTATCGACGTCACCGGAACCGTCGGAATCCTGAAGGCCTGTGTTCTGGATGGAACATTGTCCGGCCAGGAAGCAGACGAAGTCCTGAAATCGATGACTGCTGCCGGGTATCGATCACCGGTCAGGCGGATCAGCGCAATTGTGCGATGAAAGGGGCGCGGTACGGGCGGACCGCCAGTTCAGATAAGCGATGATCCCGGTAAACAGCAGCGCGAATCCCTGAATCCAGACACGCGTACCTCCGGAAGGGGTGAGAAAGAGGGCAAGCGCCGCAACCAGCAGAAGGGCGCGCTGCCACGCGTTCAGCGGAGCGAAGCCATGGCCGGAGATGGAGGTCGCCAGAGGAAAAATCCCCAGAAACACAACAAGAACGTTAATCAACGTGGACGAAAGATCGGGCGAAACCAGAAGCAACTCGGGATGCAGAACGAAAGCGTAGGGAAGGGCAAAGCCGACGAGGGCAAAACGGAACGCGGCAACGCCCGTCCGCATGATGTCCGCCTTTGCAATTGCGGCGGCGGTGTATGCGGCCAGCGCCACGGGCGGCGTTACCATCGACATCATCCCGAAATAGAAGATGAACATGTGCGCCGCCAGGGGCGCCACGCCCAATTCGCCCAGAACGGGGCCGACAAGGGTGGCCATCAGGAGATAGCAAACGGCCGATGGCAGACCCATCCCCAGGATGATGGTGGAAACCATCAGCAGTATCAGCGCAAGGACCAGGTTGTTCTGCGCCAGCGGTAGAATGGCGCCGGGCAGCTTGGCGCCGATACCCGTCAGCGTTACCACCCCGATGATGATTCCCACACAGGAGGCGGCCGCGATTAAGGACACGCCGCCGTGGGCCGCGCTTGCCACCGCACGTAACAATGCACGAGGCCCCGTACGCGTAGCCGGGTTCAATGCGGCCGCCAGGAGCATGCAGACCAGGGCGATACTGACCGCCCGAAACGGCGTATAGCCGATGACGATCAGCAGAATCAGACTCACAAGCGCAGCGAGGAAGACAATCCCCTGAGCTCCCGGCGGACGGCGCGAGGGTGCTTCATTCCCCGCGGCCACCCGGATGCGCTTTGCGTAGAAGTGAACGATCAGCAGAAGCGCGGTATAGTAGAACACGGCCGGGATGAGGGCGGCTCTGATGATCTCCAGATAGGTTACCGACGGCTCCACCATTTCCAGCATCATATAGGCGCCGGCACCCATTATGGGCGGCACCAGCGCACCGCCCGAACTGGCAGCCGCCTCGATCCCCCCGGCAACCACGGGTTGGAATCCGGCCGAACGCATCATCGGGATCGTGAACGTGCCCGTCGTGGCCGTATTCGCAACCGCGCTTCCGGATAGAGAACCCATCATCCCGGATGACACCACGGCAACCTTGGCGGATCCCCCCGTGCGCCTTCGAAAGAACCGTCGCGCGGCATCCAGCACGTACCCGGTCGCACCGGTCCCTTCCAGCGTCGCGCCGAACAGAACGAAGAGAAACACGTAAGTGAACATCACCTTCAGCGCGATACCGAAGACACCCTGGGAATGCAGAAAAGTCTGGGATACGATGCGCTCCCAGCCGTATCCCCTGTGCGGGAACAGCCAGTCCGGCATCGCGTGTCCGAACGCGGCATAGCCCAGGAACGCGAGGGCAAGTAGCGGAAGAGTCGGGCCAATCGCCCGGCGCGTCGCCTCCAGAACGAGGATGAGGCCAACCAGACCGACGGTCCAATCCAGCGGCTGCTCAAGCCCCGCGCGGTTACCGAGGCTGCGCCCTTCAAGCCAGTAGTTCCTGAAGACCGGTTCGGTCTGAACCAGCACGTAGCCGAAACAGAAGACAACCGCCGCAACGAGGAGATAATCCAGCGTTCGCAGAAGCGCTCTCCTGGCGGCGCCGGCGCAGACCGGGTGCTTCAGGAATACAAGACTCAAGCCCAACATGGCAAAAACCGCCAGTTGGGCTTGAGGCGTCAATCCTGGATAGTTGACCTCAGCAAGGACAACAATAGCCAGAAGGGCCGCCAGGACGCGAAAGAGCCTTGACTCGAGCATATCAGTTGGGCCAGATCCCGATTTCCCTGTAATACCTGACCGCACCCTTATGGAAGGGCGTGCCCGTATTCCTAATCACGTTCCGCGGATGGATGGCTTTGCCCGCCGGATGTTTCCTGACCACCTCCGCGCGGTTCTCGTAAAGGATCCTTGTAAACCGGTAGACGGTTTCTTCGTCCAGGCTGGCCCGCGTCACCAGATGCATCGAACCCACGTTCATCCCCTCAAAAGCTTCGGCCTGGCCGCGATAGGTTTCCGCCGGAATGGTCGCCGCATTGAAGAAGGGAAAGTCCTGAAACAAGCGCTCTTTCTCAGCGGCGCCGAAGGGTATAAAACGGATGTTCCGGGAAGCGCTCGCCTGGGTTATGGAGGCTGTGGGCACGGCGCCGCCGAGAAACGCGGCGGCGGCGGATCCGTCCGCAAGCATATCCACGGCCCCCGCCTGCGTATTGTGCAGCGGGCTGAAATCCTCGTAGGTGACACCGTGAGCCTTCAGGATCGGCTCAAGGAAATACTCGAATCCGGCTCCGGCGGGGCCAACGACCACCCTTTTGCCCTTCAGATCGCCGATGTTTCGGAGTCCCGATCCCTGCGGCGTAACGAAGAGGGCGATATTCGGCGCCAGCGTCATCACGGCGCTGATTTCCTGCTTTTCACCCCAGGCGCCCTGGCCCCGCACCGCAAAATACGAGATCGCGGCGTTGGCCAGCGCGAAATCCAGTTCGCCGCGTACGAGCCGGCGGATATTTTCCTGCGTCCCCTTTGTTGCCTCCGCGGTCACGTCCCAGGACAGGGCGCCACCGTGATCGTCCACAACCTGGGCGATTGCCCCGCCGACAACGAAAAACGCGCCCCCGGGTGGAGCGGTACCAACACTCAGGAACCGGCGGGCGGGTTCGGACGACTCCCGTTCACTGTCCGGCGCCTCACAGCCAACCGCACCCAGCAATATTATGATGACTACAGAAACAAACCGATCGATGCCCGCTTGCCGCTTCATCGAAACTCCTCTCTCCGTTCCGGTCCGGTTTCCGGTACTACCGGTCCCCGCCGTCTTCAGCAATACAATAGAGATGTCTGCGTCCCCTCAAATATAGTGCGTCGTCCACAACCACAGGTGACGCGGCGATGCCTTCATCCAGGGTGTTTATCGCCAGCGCCTCGAATTCCGGACTGTCTTTAAGCACGAGGGTATTGCCATCCAGATCGGTTATATAGATTCGATCTTTCACGCCGACAAGCGACGCGTAGACGTTGCCGATCCCGTCCAGGCGTTTCGGACCGTAAATCGGCTCCCCTGTCCTGGCGTTGTAACACGACAAAATCGCTCGCCGATTCTTAAGGAAATAGATCCTGTCTCCATACAACAGCGGTGACGACACGTAGGGAGTATCCCGATAAATCGCCCAGAGCACCGAATCCGACCCGGAAATATCCCCCTTCGCGCGATCCAGCGATATGGCCTGCATTGCCGGGCTCCCGTGCCCGCTGGCCACGTAGACTACGCCTTCCGCGTGTACGGGGGTCGGAATCACGTTCGACCCCAATCCGCCGCATTCCCAGATCAGAGCCCCGGTCTTCAGGTCGTAACTCCGGGTGCGACTCGACGCGCTCACGATAACCTGACGTCTGCCCTTGTGCTCGAGGGGCAGGGGCGAGGACCAGGACGTAACCTCGTCCCGGTCTTTGCGCCACAGTTCCCTGCCTGTTTTCTTTTCCAGAGCAACAATGAACGAGTCTCCTTCGTGGTCCCAGTTGATCACCAGGGTGTTGCCGTAAATCGCCGGCGACGCGCCCTCGCCAAAGGCGTTCCGGCTCCAGTATTTTCCAAGGTCTTTCTCCCATTTCAAATTGCCGTCCAAATCCAGACAGTACAGGCCCTGTGAACCGAAATAGGCGTACAGGTGCTCGCCGTCGGTTATTCCGGAGTTCGACGCGAACGAAGCCGTCCGGTGCATCCCTTCGTGAGGACGGGCCTCGCGAACCGCCTTTTCCCAAACCGTTTTCCCGCTTCTGCCGTCAAGCGCCATCACGACATACTTGAACACAATCGGCGGTGCGGCGCGCCTTCCCCGGCCATCGCTTTCCACAATGCTATCGGTGGGGATTGCCGTCTGCACAAAAATCCGATCCCCCCAGACAATCGGGGTCGCGTGGCCGTGACCGGGGATTGGCACCTTCCACCTGATATTCTTCCCCTCGCTCCACTCCAGGGGAGGATCCCCGCGATGGACCACCCCGTTCTGGTTGGGGCCGCGCCAATGCGGCCAATCCGACGCCGCCGGTCCGGTAGCAACCAACAGGCAGAAAACTGTCACGGCCAGAGATAATCGATACATAACGCGCTCCTCTCACGACGTACGACCGGTGAATTCCGACTTCGTGCCTTTCATTGAAGATACGCCCTGCGATTCCGGAATTGAATTTCTTTTTCGGTTGCTGGACGGGCTGACACGGAAATAGTCCTCCATTCGACCGCCGCAACATCCCGTCTCACTGCGTCGCTTGCGGTGAGAACATGTCGAAGTGCTTGCACTGCCTGTGCTGAGACCCTCGAAACGGCTTGTCGAAATGCCCGCGTTTTCCAACTAGCTTAGCGCTCCTCAACGCCCTTCGCCGACCCTTCGACAGGCTCAGGGAGCGACTCAGGCCGTGGTCGTTCTTCCAGGCGGCCGACGTGACGTCCAAATTACGGCGATCGTCTTCCGAGACAGGACACAACCAGCGGCTGTCACGCGCCTTCCCGCTTCAACGCGGGCAATAGCGGGGTCCTGAGCGCAACAAAGATCCCGGCGGCGCCCGCGGCCAGGCCCGCGCCGAAGATTGTGCCGAGCGTTGTCAGCAGCGACGCCAATGGCAGTTCGCCAACCGTAGAATGGGGCACGGTGGTAACCACCGCGGACAACCCGCCGATAACAAGGCCCGCTGACATCAGAAATCCGTTCTCCACAGCGAGGAGAACGGACACCAGAGACCTGCGAAATCCCATCGCCCGCAACGCCGCGAGTTCAGCCCGGCGTTCGACGACGTTACGCACCATCACAATCCCAAGACCGAACGTGCCCAGGAGCACCCCCAGCCCGCCAAGCGTCTGAAACGTGGACAGGTACGTATTCTCCACCGTCCGGAAACGGTCCAGCCTCGCGGCCGTCGACGCCGCATCCAGACCGGCGTCCTGCAACCGCCGCTCCAGGAGGGCGCTCACTTCTCCCGGCCGTTCTGTCTCGACCAGAAAATAGCGATAGCCGCCCACGTCCGGGAAATATGCGGTGAAATTCTGCTCCGATATCAGCAATTCACTCTGGAAAACACTGTCCTTCAGCAGGCCCACGAGCCGCAGCCTGACGGTCTCGCCAGTGCCCGTTCGCACAGGGATTTCATCGCCCAGTTTCTTGTGCAGGATCCAGGTGACCGAGTTTGCGTCGCCGAATGCGGGAATCACGTCGGTCTCCACGCGCCGCGTCAATAAGGACCACGGATCTTCCGTTTCATCCAACAGCCGTTCAAACTGAAATCCTCGCCGCTGAATCATCGTTTCCGGCACACCCAGAACGCGGGGATTGCCGGGCCGGTAAAGATTCAGACAACTCACGTCTTCCCCGGGCAGCAGCCGGAACGGCACAATCCGCGCCCGGTCCAGTACACCCGCATCTTCGTCGGAAAATCCGAGCTCGAAACGTCCGTCTTCCGAGTTGAGATCGTGATAGATCGGCGCATCCGTCTCGGCGACGAGCTGAAATCCTCCACCACCCGACAACCGACCGGACAACGCATCCCCCGTGACGTCACCGCGGCGATGGGCGCCAACCGCCACAACCACAAAGCAGGCGCTCGCGATCAATGACGCGCAAAGCAGGCTCCGTCCCGGATTCCGAGCGCAATTCCGCACGCCCATACGCCAGATTCCCCGTGCCGCCGCGTGTCCTTTGGCGTGAAACCACATGGAGAGCAGGGCCAGACCCGAAACCAGCAGGAACGCACCGCATCCGAAAAACAGCGCCATCGACGCCTCGCGCCCCGCGTACGCCGCGCCGGCCAGGCAGGCCGCTGCCAGGCTCAGGCCGGCAATGGCATACGCTCCGGTACGCCGCCTGCTGACAATGGAGTCCTCGTAAACGGTCCCCGACAGCAACGCGCGTACGGGCAGGCGTCCCAATCGCCGGACCGTCAACCGGATCGTTAACAGAACCACAAGCTGTGAAATCATGTATCCCGCCACCAGACTGAATCCGCTCACATGCAAAGAGAGTTCCGTGGTCCCAACGGCAGGGACCCACCAGGTCCGCAGCCCGGCAATCATAATCCATCCGTACGCAACGCCTCCCGCAAGCCCCGCCAGCCCCCCCAGGCCCGCCAGCCGGATCGCTTCACCCATGAACCGGCTTCTGATTGCCTTCGGCGGGAAGCCCGCAGCCAACAACACACCCACCTCGTCGGCGCGCTGTTCCACGCCGAGCCGGAAGAGGAGACCCACGAGCAGCGCCGCCGAAACAATCAGAAAAAGGCTGAATCCGATGAACAGCCAGCTGAAATCCGTAGAGCCCGAAGCAGCGGCCAGACCCTGTTTCCTTACCGGCTGAAATACCAGCCCCGCGGATTCGGGCGAGATCGCCTCACGAAGCCCCGCCCGAAAGCGTTCGGCGGATCGGTTGATACCTTCTTCGGGCAGCGTTCCAATCCGAATGGACGTCAGACTGCCGAATCGACTCCGCCACAGACGTTGGCCCGTCGCCGCCGACACGAAGGCCCTGGGCGCGGCGCGGTAGGCGTCCCAATAGGCTTCGTCAACGGGCCGTATACGTTTCAGATCCACCGGAAAGGGCGGGTCCCAGGCGTGCATATCTTCCGCGTCGTGAAGGCCCGGAAATTCAGGTGTCAACAGGGAATCGGCGCCCAGGCCTTCCATGGTCACGACACCAGCCAGCGTTAACGTGACGCGGCGCGCGTTCAACGCTTCCTTCGGCCCGACTTCGAAATAAACCACCTCGACGTCGTCGCCGGTATCGGCGTCAAGGTCGCTCGCCGCCCACGCATTCAGCAACACTTCCCCGTCACCGGGAACCGGCGCCCGGCGCCCGTCCGTCAGTTGCAGGGTTCCGAGTCGCCCCACGTCCATCGCGGCGATTGTCGAATAGGGCACCGCCCGATCCCCTACCTGGATCGTATTGGCCAGATAGGTGAGTATCGCCAGCCCTGGCATTCCCCGGTCGTCCGCGAGGCCCAAGACCGTATCCGCCACGTGGGGTTTCAGAAAGTACTGTGTGCTTTCAACCGCGAGATGACCGGCTTCCACCCGCATTGAAAGTCCCAGATCGTCCAGCGTTGCGGCCAGGGAAAGCGCCGGCGCCGGACCGCCCGCCTCCCGCGTCCCCTTCGTTGCCAGGAGCATATTCACCCGTCCCGGCAAACCCAGCGTTTCCTGCAATACCGGCAGCGACACAAACGCATTGAGCGGCACGTCCTGCCGCACGCGCAAACCGAAACGACCCATCCCCCCGTCCGGCAGGACAGCCGCGAGTCGCACGCGTACGGTCTGTATCGATTCCGAGACCTCTTCTCGCCCGAACAGCGATTCCCGGTGGATTTCACCCGGAGGTTCAAACGAAAGCAGGATTGCGTCGCCCACGCGCGCGTTCAGCTCTTTCCTCAGGGACTCATTTGCGACAAATGGCGTCGCCGCCTCGCGGCGGGCGAGGTCGGGCACGTGGGCATGGAACAAACCCCCGAACCTGGAGTCGACACCCAGAATCGTAACGCGGGAGGCCCGCGCCCCGCCTTTCGGATGCACCGCCGATCCGGCGAGGGTCACCGCCGGCACAACCGTCGATCCATCCCCCGCCGCCTCGATATCCCGTGCGAGACCCTCGCGAAAGAAACGTTCCGAAACGAGCGCGTGTTCGATTTCGCCCAGCCTGTCGAGGGTCAGGTCGCGCAGGCTGTCGCGGACCGAATCGCCCACGAGCAGGGCCCCGGTGAGCACGGCGGTGGCCACGGCCACACCGAGCATCACGAACAGATGGATCCGCCAGAAAAAGGTCAGACTTCCACGCACGTTCCCTCCCGCAACTCGAGCCGGCGCTCAAACCGGGCGGCCATCTCCAGGCTGTGCGTGACCCCGATCAGGATCGTTTCCTCCCGGGCATGCAACTCGAAGAGCAGGTCGCCGACTTCAGAAGCCAGCGCCCTGTCCAGGCTG
>CAXXJS010000003.1:0-23631 GCA_963662665.2 Candidatus Latescibacterota bacterium | reverse complement strand
CAACCTGTTCTCCGGCCTGTTTCACACCCGCAAGTTCGAGTTCCCGCCGCTGCCGGTTGAGTGCGTTCAACCGCTCGGCGAGGCGGGCCGCGTCGCCCGCTTCAGATGAACGCAGCAGGTCCAGCGCCAGGTCGGCGGAGGCCAGCCGCCCGGCGCTGTTGATACGCGGCCCCAGGAAGAACCCGATCGCGGTTGTATCCACGGGCCGGGTGTCGGCGCCGGCTACGGCTTTCAAGGCCTGCAGCCCGGGACGCTGCGTCCGATCCAGGATCTGCATTCCCCTGCGGGTCAGCAACCGGTTCTCACCCAGCATGGGCGCGATATCCGCCACAGTGCCCAGAGCAACCAGATCCAGAAGCGAATTCAGATAAGCCCGGCGTTCAGATGCTTCGATGAGCGAGTCTGAAAGCGCCTGCACCGCTTTGAATGCCACACCCACCGCCGCGAGCCCCTTGAAAACGTAGTTACAGTCCGGACGGTTGGGATTGACGACGGCCAGCGCGTCCGGCAGCCGGCCTTGAGGCTGATGATGATCGGTCACCAGAACGTCGATGCCGGCCGCGTTCGCCGCGTCAACCGCTTCGAACGAGGAGATGCCGTTGTCCGCCGTTACGATCAATTGAGCGCCCGCTTCGATCGCTCGCCGGACACCGGGCGGTTTCATCCCGTAGCCGTCCCGGTAGCGGTCCGGCAGGATGGAAACGACGTCGGCGCCGACTCTGTCCAGAAAATCCATCAGGACGGCCGTACTCGTCACCCCGTCCACGTCGTAGTCGCCGAATACAACGATGCGCTCGCCGGAACGAACAGCCTCTACAATCCGCTCAGCGAGGCGGTCCATGTCCTTCATGGAGAAAGGGTCCTGAAGTATCCCGGGAGAATCCGCGATATCGCCGGCCGTCAGACCGCGGTTTGCCAGCACCACGTCCACCAGCGGCGCGACCGGACCGTCCGCACCGGAGTCGGTACCCCTCGTATTCCTGATCGTCCAGATCGGGTATTTCTGCATTAGTGCCTCAAGAAGGAATTGGTCTGCCCATGGGAGTGACGATCAATATATCATGATCCTCCACGTCGGACAAAATACATCTGAAGGATAGCGCAAAGACAGGCGGCCCTTCAGACAGAGCTGTCAGCTTTCAGCTACACCCGGTAGACGATACGGCCAGGCGATATCAATCGACGACGTCCGTGGGGACCTCTCCCCCCGGCCCCCTCTCCCAAGGGAGAGGGGGAGCAAAACCGTGCGATGGCCTGCCGAGATCAAGATGCAATATTCGGATCCGGGCGGATGTAGTGCCTTTAACTAAAATAAAATTGTTGGCGCCTTGGGCGAATTCGGTATATTTGAGATTCGGATAACCGACCTGGAGTAAACGTGAAATTGAAACGGACCCCGGTTTGCCAAGAATTCTGCTTGCGGAAGACGGTCCGACAGCCATGGCCCTCGCCGGCGGTTTGTTCGATCATCGGAACGTCGAACTGGACGTGGTCACCGACGGCCGCAGCGCCCTGGAAACCCTCGCTGAAAATCCCAGGGGCTACGCCCTCGTCATTCTCGCATACGATCTACCGGAAATCAGCGGGCCCGATTGCATTCGTTTCATCCGGAAAATGCTCTCCCGTCTTCCACTGCTGGTTCTCGTCCAAAGCCCGGGTCCGGAACGCCTGGAGGAACTTGCCGGTCTGGGTATCCGCCAGGAAAATATCCTGGAAAAACCGGCGCCGCCGGAATCCCTCGCTGCCCGTGTAGGGAAGATGCTGAATATCTGAGAAGCTTTTTTGAAACAAAATACACCCTTGAGAATCATATATTCACGAACACGCAGGCAGTTCCTGTCAGCGCAATTTCAAAGGAGTTTTCATGTCGCGGCACTTTGAAACCGTCAAAGCTTATCTTCAGGACCTCGAACTGGTCATTGAAGAAGAGGATTCCGGCGAGGAACTGGCGGTCGTCACCGACGAAGACCGGGGGATCCACAGGCTTATTGTCGACTGTGAAGATCCCATCCTCATCCTGGAACAGGCCATCATGCCCGTCCCGAAAAATCCGGGCGATCTCTACAAGCGCCTGCTGGAGATAAACCGGACGCTGATCCATGGCGCTTTTGCGCTCGACGAAGAGACCGGAACCATTCTTTTCCGCGATACCCTTCGCCTGGATACGCTGGACAGGGCGGAAATCGAAGGCACTGTCAACGCCCTGGGCTTTGCACTGGGCGAAAACGCCGAAGAACTGTTAAGTTACAGCAGACAATAGTCAGAGCAGGGGTCGGAACCCCGAAAATCAGGCCGTTGCGTGTCCCGATCTCCAGACATCGAATCCCGACTCAAATAGGAGTATGCCATGGGCGTCTTTCAACGCATCTTTCGCGTGGGCCAGGCCGAAGTTCACTCTGCCATCGACAAACTCGAAGATCCGATCCGCCTGACGGAACAGGGTATACGGGATCTCAAGAAAGATCTGAGCAACGCCATGACCAGCCTCGCCGAGGTCAAGGGGCAGGGCATCCGGCTGCGCAAACAGGCATCCGACAGCAAGAAGGCGGCGGAGGACTACGAACGGAAAGCCATGGCGCTGCTTCAGAGGGCCCAGAAGAACAACATCGACCCCGCCGAAGCCGACCGACTCGCCGGCGAAGCGCTGGCGCGCAAGGAGGAGAACGTGGACCGGGCGGCCACGCTGAGCCAGAACGCGAAACAGCAGGAGGAAATGGCCGCTCAGCTGCAGACCCAGGTGGACAAGCTCAAGTCTTCCATTGCCGGTTACGAAAACGACCTGGTAACGCTGCGCGCCCGGGCGCGAACGGCCGCGGCAACGAAGAAGATCAACAAACAACTCGCGAAAGTGGACTCTAACGGCACGCTTGCCATGCTCGAACGTATGAAGGAGCGGGTGGAAGAAGACGAGTCCCTGTCGCAGGCCTACGGCGAGGTGGCCGACGCGTCCAAGAGCGTGGACGAAGAGATCGACGCCGCGCTCCAGGAAAAGAACCCTGGCGCGGACAAACTGGCCGAACTCAAGAGCAAAATGGGAATTCAGGCGTAAATCCGGCACTTCGCCGCCGGGAATTCAGGTTCCTGGCGCGGTAGGGGCGATCCTGTGAACTGGAATCCCTTCAAGAAAAAGACCGATGAAGTCGACCCCGTGGTCGACTTCTCACTGTCTGATCTCAAGCCCGGTTACGTGGTCGACTATGACCTCAAAACCTGGAAGGTCACGGCACAGAACCACTACGATTTCGATGGAGAACGCGTGGACGAATGGGAATTGACCTGCGCCGATGACGTCTTGTACCTGGAACGTGAGGAGGACGACGCCATTTGCTGGACCGTTTCACGCAAGGTCCGCGTCTCTCAGATCGACGGCGATCCAACGTCCCACGTCGTTGAACACGAAGACCCTCCCGAAGAGGTAACCTGCAACGGCGTGACCTATTACGCGGAATCTTCCGATGCGGGTGAATTCTACAAGAACGGCGAGGAACCCCCGCGGGAATTGATCACGTGGGAGTACCTCGACGATACCGAACGAAAAACCCTTTCAATTGAACAGTGGGGCGAGGACGACTTCGAAGCCTCGCTCGGAGAAATTGTCGAAGAATACCAGTTCAGCGACATCCTGCCCACGGGATAGACGTTTTTTTTAAAGGAAACAACAGGGCGGCCGACGAAATGTCGGCCGCCCTGTTTTGGTGTCATACACTCTCGTCATACCAGAAACTTCAATTTGCTCTCCTGGCCGGCGCGTATCTTTCCGCAGTGTTCGTCGAGATTCAGCATCTCGACAAGGCTCACGCCTTTATCCATCTCCGCAAGCAGGCGCGCCTCTTTCCTCTGTACCTCTTCCGCGACGGGAATCACCTCCGCAATCTCATCCTCGGCAGCTACGATCAACCCGTCGTCGTCTCCGAAGACGATCTCGCCCGGGTGCACCGTAACGCCGCCGCAGGAAACGGGGACCTGCGTCTCGAAGATCCTGTCCGTCGCGCCCGCAACGGGGTTGACGGACCGGGCGTAATAGGGCAGCTGTTGTTGGCGGATCGCGGCCGTATCCCTGCAGGGCCCGTCGTTCACGATGCCCGCCAGCCCCTTTCGTCTCGCCTCAGTTGGAAACAGTTCCCCGGTGAGCGCCTTCCGGCTTCCCTGAGAGTCTATCACCAGGACTTCCCCGGGCAAGGCATCGCGAAGGGCGACGATCACGGTCAGGAAGTCCTCGTGGCAGGTCAGCGTGTGCGCGCGTCCGATGAGCCTGAGGCCGGGTGTGACGGGACGGATGGCCGGGTCAACGGCCCTGACGGGTCTTTCAAGCGCCTTATACCCATCGCAGACACACGCCGTATCCAATCGTGAAAGCCGGCGTCTGATTTCGTCGAATTCCATTGTATGAACCCTTAAAAACGGTGAGAGGGTAGACGGAACACGTGAGAGATTGCCTGCCCACTACGGTTTCATTTCTTGCTGGCGGTATAAAAGGAAGAACCAATTGGGCAAGTACGTCTTCTCCCGTCTCACGTCTTACCGCCCGCTCTTAGATTCAATGTGAAAAAAACAGCAACTCGGCAACGCGACGAAAACCCCTGAAACGGGCAATAACGGTCGTTAAAAAGGACGTTCTTTCAGTCCACGTCCAGTGACCTGGTGTATCCTGGTAATCAGAAGTTAAATCGCCTTTATCTACTTGCATATATTCGGTTTTACTTCCCCGAAGAATTGCGAATCAAGGTTAGATTCACCATCCCCACTCTCCTTCCCGGTAATAACTGTCCACCACCGGCGCCAGTTCCGTATTCACTTCCACGTCTTCGACACCGTTGAACATCCCCTTCCAGAAATGCAGCATACCCGCCATCGCCTCGCGGTTAAGGAATACCGTTTCGACGTCCGAAAAGCGCATCGCCAACGCTCTCTGTTTCAGATCCGGTTCGGAAATCACCTCAGCCTTCATGCCCAGGTGCCACCCCCAATCACCCATGGTTGGAATCGCATTGTGATATGGTATAACATGGAACCCCGCAGCTTTCAGCGTCCGCAACACGCATAAAAACGCCTTTCTGGCGTGGAGAGGACTTGAACTCTGCGTCACGAGAATTCCATACTGTGAGAGATGCTGTTTGCATGCGGAATAGAATTCCACTGAATACAACCGCGCAAGGTCCGGCCCCTTGGGGTCCGGCAAATCTACCAGGATTACATCGTAAATCCCGGCGTCGTCTGCCAGAAACCGGCCCGCGTCCCGGGTCACGACGTCCACCCGTTCATCGTCCAGCGCCCCTTCGTTCGCTTCCACGAACACCGGATGGTTTCGCGCCAGCCGGACCATCTCCGGATCCAGGTCCACCAGCGTCACCCGTTTCACGTCCGGGTATTTCAATACGTTCCGCAACGCCAATCCATCGCCCCCACCCAGAATCAGCACCCGTTCCCTGGATGCCGCCAGTCCCATAGCCGGATGCACCAGCGGCTCGTGGTACCGCTCCTCGTCATAGGTACTGAACTGCATTCCTCCGTTAAGATACAGCCAGTGATACCCTTTCCACTCCGTTATCACAATCCGCTGGTAGGGGGTCTGCGTCTCATAAATCACCCGGTCCCGATACCGGCTCTGCTCGCCGAACCGCACGATGGGCTTCATATAAACGCCCAGCGCGACCAGTCCCGCCGCGGTAATCCAGAACGCGGCAATCAACGCGCCGCGCCGTACCAGCAGGCCTCGATATCGCCACAGAAGCGCAGACGCAACCGCGAAATTCACCGCTCCCAACGCGATGGGCGTATACGTTAAACCCAGCTTCGGCAACAAGAAAAACGCGAACAGCAACCCACCCACCAGTGCGCCGTAATAATCTTTCTCCATGACGGACGCGATATTGACTCGCAGTACCTCGTACGCGTCGTTCATGCGCGTTACAAGGGGAATCTCCAGTCCGATCAGAAATCCTATCGCTCCAGCGTAACCATAAATAACGGCGCTCGCCTCTCCGACGAACGCCGTACCCCAATAGGCCGCTGCGGCTGATGTTGCGCACAGCGCCGAAAGGATGAACTCAATTGCAATAAACCGGTCCAGCAACCGCTCCGACAGGTACCGGCTCAGCCGGCTTCCAAGCCCCATCGTAAAGAACATCAACGACATGACCAGCGTCCACTGCAACGTCGTGTTTCCATGCAGATAGCTGGCCAGGGTGGACAGCACGAATTCCGCGACAATTCCCGCCAGGCCGGTCGCGAACAGACACACCTTCAACAGCCGGCCGCTTCCGGAACCGCCCGGCGTTAACGTGTGGGTTGCTTCACTGGCTCCGCGGTCCTCGGGGACGCTGTTTATTGGCGCCATACCCTCTTCTTCTATCCCCCGCTATACAACCTTACACGTCAACCCGCCATCCACGACGAGTTCGGCCCCGGTGACGTATTTCGCTTCGTCCGAAGCCAGATACAGGGCAGCGTAAGCCACGTCCCAGGCATCGCCCATCCGGCCCATGGGACACTGGTTGTCGCGGATTTCAATCATTTTCTCCACGTCGCCCTTCGCGTAGAATTCGGCAAGTGATTTAGCCACCATGGGCGTGTTCATGAATCCGGGCAATATGGAGTTGGCACGGATGTTCTTCTTTGCATACTGCATGGCAATACTCTGGGTGAGTTGATTCACCCCGCCCTTGGTTGCGCTATAGGAAACATAGGGCACGCCCAACCAGCGGATCGAGGTAATTGAAGAAATATTCACAATCGCCCCGCCGCCCTGGCGTTCCATCCCGGGAAGCACGTGCTTGCAGGTCAGGAACATACTCTTGAGGTTCACGTCTACCACGCGGTCCCAGGTTTCCTCACTCAGTTCAACGCATCCCCCGACATGCAGAATGCCGACATTATTGTGCAGAATGTCAATACGGTCGTACGTACGGAGGCACCGCGCGACCATGGCTGCCACGTCTTCGGACCGGGACACATCCGCCGTGTGAGCCGTACATTCACCGCCTTCGCGCATGATTATCTCACGGGTCTCGTCCGCCGCCTCCGGATTGAGGTCCACGGCGAATATACGGGCGCCTTCTCGCGCAAAGAGAACGGCCGCCGCCTTTCCGTTACCCCATCCGGGCCCGACCGAACCGGCTCCCGTCACGATCGCGATCTTATCTTTGAGGCGATTTCCCATTATTGCGACTTCCTAAAGGGCCCACACAATCAGCAGCGACGCACCCACGTACGAAAACGCTTCGATGAATCCTGCGCCCAGGTGAGGGTTCTCGGGATCCGAGATTTCCGCCGACAGGTTCAGGCCCGGCAGCAGGATCTTGTCCGTGGCAACCCGAACCACGAGCAACAGAACCAGACCCAGAACCACCTCAAGCGCGAAGTCCTGCAGGCTCGCCGTCCAGGAGATAAAGTCTCCGGAGACCGCGTGCCGCACCACAATGCCGATACCTACCAGCGCGCCCGCAAAGGCCACACCCGCCGCCACGTTGTCCCGTTCGATTTCCGAATGCAGATCGTAGGGCGTCGTCCAGTTGTAGACGATGCCCGCCAGCACCAGCGCCGCCTGCCCCAGCACCCAGAACGCGACCGTTATGCCCAAGCCGCCCAGTTCGCCGGACACGGCGCCGAAAATTACCAGACCGGTGGCGATGTATGAGGCGCATACCACGGCGCCCGTGCCGGCGTTCTGATCCCGGATGATTTCATCCCGAATCGAGAACTGGTGCAGGATCAACCGGTCGTTGATAATCCGGGCCAGATTCATCAGCACGATCGACAGCGGTCCGTAAATGAGTACGTCGATCAGGTCGAGCTCCAGCCCATGCGACGGGCCTGAAATCACCCCTCCGATGGCCATCACCAGTCCGAAGAAGTACCCGGCCATTGCCACTGACAATGCCGAGTTGTCCTTTTCCACAAGCTCTTCCTTCACGCGGTAGCTCGGCGTGGTCCAGTCGTAAACCAACTTGCCAATCCAGAACAACACGTACGCGCAGACCAGGTAAATCCCCGATTCCAGCAAACTGTCCCACATCATTTTCCGAACCTCCCTCTGCTGCGGCTGCCAAAGCCCGACCTGCTGCGACCGGACCGGTCCCTGACCCTCTGGGAGAAGGACCGCTGCCTGTTTGCCATCGCCTGTTGCCGGCGCTTGTAAAACCCCGGCCTTTGCCTTTTCGTGACCGACCCCGCGGTACCGTACTCGCGGTTGCGACCATAGTACGGCCGCCGCCGGTCCCGGTTGTTGCGATAGTCGTTGTAGTCGTTTCTGTAGATCTGCCCCCCGTAGCCCCCGCCCATTAAACTCCGCATCATCGCGTATTGACCGTAGAACACCCAGAAACTTCCGCCGCCGCCCCAATGCCCGTAATGCGAGTTTCCGACGTAGTGGTATCCGGGCGGATGGGGCGTATCGTTCACCCCTTTGTCCGACTTGGCCACAATGGCCATGCCAAGAAACGGTTGGTATTTCCGATAGACCTCGTAGGACACCTCGATCCAATCCGTCGTGCGCTGCCGCTCCCCCTGTACCACCGTATACTTATGGTAGTAGTCCGTGGAGAACGTGCCTGTTTCTCTCATATCGTCCAGTATGATCATATACTCGGGCGCGTTTGCCAGGCTTTTCCGCATTTCCTGAACGGGGTCCCGTGTGCCGCACCCGGCAACGCAGAGTGTGACGAATGCAATTGCCGGCCATCGCAACTGTCGCATAAGCATCTCCTTATCGCAACTCCAGAGAAACGCGGCTTGCCCGAAGACGCGGATACTAAAAGATATCAAGAGTCTGTTCTTGTGGTTGGGATACCATCAGCGTGAAGTGCGCATTTCGCAAGTTCGACTTCAGTACAAAGATACTCCTGCGCCATCGGCATGTCAAGGTGCTTGCCTGTTGGCCGGAGGGGTTGCTATATTGTGCCGGGAACAACGTGAGCGCAGGAAAATTCCAATATTCAATTGAGTTCAGCACATGGCTTTTAACGTCGATACGTCGCCCCCGCCGGACCGCCACCCGCCGATCACACCCGACGACGACGCCGTCGTGGTCCAGAATCCCCCTTCCCTGATCTGGCGCGCAGATGACAGGGCCGCCACGTACATCGCGGAGTTCTGCAGGAATCCCCGATTCCGGAAGAAGGTCATCCGCTGCACGGGAATCGACATGCCATTTTACAATCCGTCGATCGAACTGGCCTACGGAACGTGGTACTGGCGTTACTTCGCGGTCACCTCCGAAGGCGAGGAGTCCCGACCCGGACCCGTCCGCAGCTTTCGCATCACGCCCGAATCGGTCCCGCTTCCCGTACCCCCGACGGAGCGTATTCTCGACACAATGCCGGACCACCCCCGCATCTTTGTAACACCAGACACCCTTGAAGACTTCCGCGCCCGCAGGCATGGCGCCGGCCGTGAAGCCTGGCGTCACCTCAGACAACGGGCGGATGCCACGGTTCATGGCAAACTGCCCGAGTTGAACCTGCAATCCGTGCCGGCGAACCTGTCGGAACGGCGCGGTCAGGTCTTTCATCTGAAAGACGGCCGTATCACGTTCCCGGCAAACTTCCGGATCGGCGACCTCAAGCGATGCGCCGATAACGTCAACGCGCTCTCGTTTGCTTATCTGATTTCGGGCGAGAGACAGTACGCCGAGGCCGCGCGGCGTTGGATGACCTTCATCTCGAACTTCCGCGTCGACGTCCACCAGGAAGACCGGGGGCAGCACGACACCGTCGTCTACTGCTACGAATACGGACTGAAGGGCATGGCTCTCGCGTACGATCGACTCTACGGTCTGCTTACGCCCCGGGAACGTTCAAGAGTAATGGAACACATCGAGTTTCATTGCGAAGCGGCCTACAAGTGGATCCGCGAAGGACTTCAGATCCACCTGAATTATCAGAATTCCCACGGTCAACAGTGCATGCACGCGCTTCTGCCCACGGTTCTGGCCATCGCGACCGAATCCGCCCGGACCCGGGAATGTGCCGACTACCTCATCCGCCAGTACGTGAACAGGGTCGCCTGGGGAAGCAGCGATGGCGGGTACACCGAAGGCCAGAAGTACGGGCACAAAGTGCAATTCATCCTGGAGGCCCTGGCTGCCCTCAAGACCGCAACGGGTCTGGACGTCTTCAGGGAACCCCGGTGGCAGAATACCGGCGCGTTCTGGCTCTACTGCATGTCCCTCAATTACTGGTGGAACCACTGGGGTGACTGCTATTCCCTGTTCGACCCCAATTTCGGCAGCGACGCCGATACGTACGTCTCTGCGTTTCTTGCGTCGATGACGGACAACCCCTGCGTCAAGTGGTGGAGCGATACACGGATCTGCAACCCGGTCCACCTTCCGCTCCAGTATCTCTCCGGCAGCGGCGTAAAGCCCAGGCCGCCGGTGGATATCGCGCAGGCCCGCCTGTTTCCCGACGTCGGCCAACTCGCAGCTTACAACCGGTTCTACGATCACGGAAGCAGCCGCATCTTCTTCCGCAGCAGCCCCTGGGGCGATCACAGCCACGCACACCAGGACCAGAACGGATTCGTCATCCACGCGGGAGGTGAGATCCTCTGCTGCGACGCGGGGTATTACACCTATTACGGAGACACGTACCACGCCCAATGGACCCGGACCACACAGGCGCACAATACCATCCTCGTGGACGGCGAAAACCAGCGCCGGGGGATCGCCCACAAAGGAGAGATAACGGCCTTTTTCAATACGCCCGACGTCTGTTTCTTCACCGGAGACGCTTCAGGCGCGTACGGGGAACTGCTCGAAGGGTTTCACCGCCACGTCCTCTTCATCCGGCCGGACGTTTTCGTCATCTGTGACGACCTGGATGCGCCTGAACCGCGGGAATACACCTGGACGCTCAACACGTTCGAAAGCGCGGATATTGACGAAAGCAATCAATCCATGACTGTCCGGCAGCGGGACCAGCGCCTTCTGGTCCGCCACCTGGCAAACGGTAAGTTGAAGTACTCGCAGAACAACGACCGGCCCTTTCCCCTGAAAACGCGGGACTGGTGCCGCGTTACCGAAGCCTTCCCCCAGCAGTGGCATATCCGGGTTACAACTGAACAGCGCGCCAGTGCGCAACTCATGGCGGTGTTGCATACGTACAGGGATACGGACGGACCGCGAGTTGATCATGTCCGCCGCGTGGAGGCGGATGGCGCAGAAGGCGTCTGTTTTCAGTCCGGAAACGGATCCGAGTGCGTCCTGTTCCGGACCCGGTGGGGCGGCGCGATCGAAGGCGCGGGTATCCAGTCGGACGCCAGGGTGGTCAATGTCAGTCACGGCGGAGACGGACTTCAACGCTGGCTGCTGCAAGGGGGCTCCCGGCTAAGCCTGGATGGGGAGATTCTTCTGGCAGCAAACGCGGATTGCGACGCGGCGGCGAATTACGACTCGCGCAGCGTTGCAGCGCAAATCCACGTCCGGCATCAGACGCCAGTGAGCCTCTCCATCCACTTGCCCGAAGAACCGAAATCCGTGTTTATTTCGCCGCCGGACCGTCCTGACAAGGCGGAACCGGTCGATTTTACGTGGCGTGAACGGAAAGTAAGAATCGAGTTGAGCGGCGCAGGCGAGGCCGTCCTTTGGATTGACCCTGTCGCAGATTTTGCGACAATCCCGGAACCGCTTCATTTGACGCTTGTGGACGGTGATGGCCGGCAGACGTTGGATTTGCAGACTGCCGTCGCGGATAATGGGGACATCATCGCCTTTGCCGAATTTTCGCCGCGCGAGCCCGGCGTCTATAAAGTCGTCGCGGAAGGCGCGGAATTGCTCGTTCAGGACCGGTGGGACCCGGACGTGAGCGTACGCGGGAAAGGGCGCGCCACCGGCTGCCTGAGAGAAGGCACGGAAATCTTCGTTCGCTATCCGCGGGCGGCTCGACCGCGTCTGAGTGCAACCCTTGTAGAGAGCCACGAGGGCCGGCTTGTCAACCTGCTTTGCAACGGCGGTTTTGAAGCCGGTATTGTGGATTACCCGCCCCGTCACTGGAACGTCCAACACCCCCGTACCCATGATCTTGGCTGGCCGGCGTGGAGTACGGAGGATGCCGATGAAGGCGGCGCGTGTCTCAAGTTTACGAGGCCCGGGGACCCCATGTCGCTGAAGAGCCGCCCGATGCGTCTTCGCACCGCCGGACGCTACCACCTTCGGTTCAAAGCCAGGGGTTCCGCCACCCATGCCCGGGTTTGCGTGTCCGGCCAGCAGGACACCCACCTCGTCGTCCCCATCCAATCCGGCGAGGCATGGACGGAATACCGGGCGGAACTGGACGTCCAACCGGGCTACACAACCGTGTCCATCGCGTTCAATGGTGGGGGAGAACCCGACCAGGTCCTGTGGGTGGACGATATGGAGTTCGGATATATCGGGTAGGGCCTTGTCCCGTCCCAACCAACAGGTCTCGGCCCGGACTGCGGCGGATCGACCACGTCACGGACGGAGGTGCAAATTGAATACGCCATTGTTGTTTGAAATCTGCGTGGGATCCGCACAGGGCGCCATCTCCGCGCAGGAGGCCGGCGCAAATCGCGTAGAGTTGTGCGACAACCTGATAGAAGGCGGCACAACCCCCAGCGCGGGGGCCGTTCAGGTTGCCCGCCAGCATATTGACATCGGTCTCAACGTCATCGTCCGGCCGCGAGGAGGAGACTTCTGTTATTCCAACGTGGAGTTCGAAACGATGTTGAGGGACGTTGAAATTGCCGCCGAATCGGGCGTTGACGGGATAGTGATCGGCATCCTGAATCCGAACGGATCGATCGACGTGGAGCGTACGGGCGCCCTCATCGAACGAATCCGCCCGCTTCCGGTAACGTTCCACCGCGCGTTCGACATGACCGCCGATCCACACCGCGCGCTGGAAGACCTGATTTCACTGGGCGTGGACAGGGTACTCACTTCGGGCCGGGAAGTATCTGCGCTGGAAGGGATCGATCTTATCGCCGGGTTGATCGAGAAGGCCGCCGGTCGGATCGTGGTCATGCCCGGCGGCGGAATTACCGAACGCAACGTCGCGAAGGTCGTCGCCGGCACAGGCGCCCGCGAAATCCACGTTGCCGCCGCGAGCAGCGTTCCCGGCCGGATGACGTACCGCAACCCGAACGCCTTTATGGGCGGCGAGTTACGCCCGCCTGAATTCTCACACGACGTTACCGATGTCAACCGCGTCAAAGCATTCATTCAAGCCGTCACCACGCCCATCCAGCCCAACCGTGGGAAGACGGGAGAAGTGAGACGTTAGAAGAGGAAAAACGCGAAAGACTATTGGGGTCGGATCGGGTTCTCTGACGTCTTGCGTCTACAGTCTTGCCGAGGAGAAAGCAGCAATGAGCCGTTAGATTTCAGCGTACAGCTGAAAGCAATCGTTGAAAATCAACAAGCGTCGACATTCCGTCTCTCGGGACAGTCCACGGATCGCCCGCGGACGTTCACCTAATCGAGGAGAACTTACCATGCGCATCATCGCAATCGGTTGTGAGTACACCGGTAAAACAACGCTCTTTGACGGCCTGATGCAGTGGGGTCGGGATCGGGGCATCGTCCATCACCTGGACGACCACTTCAGCATTCCCGACTGCCAGATGCTCAATACGGAAGGCGACCAGCGGATCATGCTGGGTCTGCCCGAAGCCATCAAGGAACGATACCAGCGCTTTCAGCTTGCGTACCACGTCCGGCTGATCAACAAGTACGAACACATTCTGCTGGGCGGATTTCACATCGAGGAAGACATCTATGGCCCCCGTTACTACTACCCCGCCATAGGCCGCCTCTCCGAAACGCCAAGGTCATGGGAAGCCGAAATGCCGAAGGACACTATTCTGGTCCATCTCAAAGCCCGCGCCGACGTCATCGAAAAACGTATTGAGGAAAACCGCCACACCTATCACATCGTCCCTAAGGAGGACGTCCAGGAGATCCTTGACGAATTCCAGGCGGAGTTCAGGGCCTGCTGGATCATGCGCAAGTTTGAAATCGACACGTCCGACCTCACGCCGGAAGGCCTCCTCCAGGCGTTTCTGGACGGGTCCGTCCCCTACCTCAACGACCGCGATATGCTTACCCGGATGAATACTTAGCGGCAATCATTCGCAGCTATGGGGTCGGCGCAGGTCGGGTCGCGACTTTCCGGATTCCTTGACACTGCATGGGGGTTTGCGTACTATTGACCCGTGCGTGGTCCGGCCCCGCAGTCGGCTGAAGTTTAACCTAAGGAAATGAGAACCGAGCCGGGATACTAAGCCTGTGAGCCCATCCGTTCCGTTTGGTCGTTCCTCACGGGCAGCGATACCAATCGACGATAATTACGGGTGCCGGCGCGATTGTCGGATGTATCCGGGAGTTGGAGGAGGCCGTAAAATGAACGATCGCATTGTTATTGATCCGTCAATTCGTCATGGAAAACCGGTGATCAGGGGAACGAGAGTACCTGTGCATAGGATAATCGGGAGTCTCGCGGGCGGGTCTGATCCGGACGAGGTCTGTGAGGAATATGCTATCACAGACGAAGACCTGAGAGCGGCGCTTGCATATGCCGAGGAGTTGATCGAGCACGAAGAGACACATTCTCTACCACGGTCCTGATCGACGTGCGATTTATTGTTGATGCGGATCTTCCGCGATCTGTTTCTCAAGTGATTGCCCAGTACGGCCACGAAGCCGTGGATGTGCGTGATATTGGCATGATGAGCGCGAGCGATGAGGAGATCGTCCAATACGCACGCGATGAGAGACTCTGCTTGTTGAGTGGCGACCTTGGGTTTGCCGACGTTCGCCGCTATCTACCGTCGAAGTATCATGGCATCGTCATCATGCGTTTGCCTCGGCACGCGACGTCGTCATTCATCGAGCGCCTTTTATCTTCGTTCCTTGTACAATTGCAGAACTTTCCTTTACTTCGTGGGAAGTTAGCGATTGTAGAGTCAGGGCGAGTACGGATTCGCACCAGGTAAATCCATTCAAGGGATATTCTTCGCCTGCCTCCATTGCAAACCCAAGTTGCGCCGTCAACGTACGTTGAATCTCGGCATCTTGAAGTTGGAGTGAACCCATGGCAGATACATCTATATTAGAGGAAATCCTTGAAGAGGCACATAAGCTGGATACGCCGAAACAGGAACGCGTGCTGGCATTCGCACGTTCATTGGCGAATGACCAACTGACGGGCCTGCCGGGGAAACACCTGCTAAGGTTTGCAGGAAAAATCGACAGGGACGACCTGAGCGAGATCGCTCGTGCGATTGAGAATGGTTGCGAACGTGTGGGTCATAGTGAACGACATATGAGATAGATCCCATAATTCTCACAAGTTGGTAGAACTGGAAAACTCGTTTGTAGCACAGAAAGGAATCGCCTGTGGATCTGAGACGCCAGCCTCCACGCCGCCCGTCAAACGTCTCAATTGCCGGAATCGTCAACCTCGCCCGTATGACGGACAAGGCCCGCGCCTACAACCTGCGGACGCTCGGTGAATTTCTGTACGGCGACGACTCGGGTCTGGACAAGATTCTGCTGGAATTCCTGGGCGTTTCACACGACGGTTTTGCCGACGCCGCCGGACGCTACGGTGACGAGGACCTGGGGCGCTGGATACGGGAGGTTTCCGACCGGACGGACGCTGAGATCGACACCTTCAATCGGCATCATCTCCAGCGCGAGCCGGACGATGAAGCCGGTAAACAGCGTCTTAAGGACCGCATCGAGAAATACGCGCCCGGTCGAACCGACATCGTCACGGTATTCCAATCTATCGAACTGGACGACTGGGCCGGCTTCAGAGACGTGGACCTCTCGCAAAGAGCTCCCCGGTCACCCTACCGCAGAGACGTCGCGGGGACCTTCGGACTCGCCCGCATGGCGGACAAGGCCCGCGCAGATAAGGCAGGCCTGCTGGGCGAGTATGTCTACAATTGCCCGATCGACCAGGCGATCACCGACTTTCTCGGTTTTTCGGCTGAGGACTTCAAGGAAGCCGCGTACATGAATCCGAACGACCTGGAACTCGGCGACTGGGTTCGGGATCACACCAGCGTACATTCCGGTGAAGTTTCCGAATTCAACCATCGAATCTCCAATAAGGGTCCGGAGGACATCAAGGAGTGCGCGATCTTCAAGGCTGCGCTCGCGAACGCCGCGCCAAACCGCACCGACATCACCACGTGGTTCGACCTGCTCGACGTGGATGACGAGAAATCGTTCGGCGTTGTGGACCTGACTCGCCACCCGCCGAGAAGCCCTTACGACGCGTCCGCGGGCGGTCTCTTCGGCCTGGCTCGGATGATCGACAAGGGCAGGGCGGCGATCCACGATTTGCTGGGCCAATATAAGTACGCGGAGAATTCCGGACTGGACAAGAAGATCGCGGAGTTTTTCGGGTTTTCCATCGGCGACCTTACCGGTCTCATCAAGGCGGGCCGTACCGATGAAGAGATACTCGCGTGGCTCGAAAAGAACCACGGCAAATCCAGTTCCGAGATCAGCGATTTCAACCGCGATATCGGTACGATCGAGCCCTGGAACGAGAAACGGCGCGCCTGGTTCCGGGGAGTTATCTCGAGTCTGGATCCATCCCGCACAGATGTCACAACCTATCTCGGTCTCATTGTACTGGACGACACCATCCATTTTGCCCGGCTCAAGACACGGGTTTGAACCCGGTTTCACTTTCCGCATGGCGCATACGCCCCATCTCGTTTCTACGCGGAACCGTTTTCCATAGACGTTTTATTGCGTTGCGCACGCGGCGGTACACCGAAGAGTGAAAAACAGACCAGGTCCTAAAAGGAGATTTGTTATGCCCAACCAGGAAGTCGCTGTTGCCAAATTCACACGCAGGGAATTCCGGGAAGCCCTGGAAGCCGGCCGATTCGGAACGGCGATCATTCCAACGGGGAGCAATGAACAGCACCTCGAGCACCTGGCCATGGAGTACGATATCCGCGCAGCGACCCACGTGGCCACCGAAGCCGCCGGAAGGCTCTACCCCAATGTTGCCGTGAACGTGCCCATGGCGGTCGGTATCTCCGAACACCACATGATCCATAAGGGAACCGTCACCGCAAAACCCGGAAGCTGGCTCTCGGTACTCTTCGACGCCGTGGAGAGCCTGGTGCGCCACGGCGTCAACAACGTGTTGATTCTCAATGGACACGGTGGAAATGAAGCCCCGATGATGGGCATCCTCCGGCAGTGGCAACTCTACTTTCAGATGACGGCGCCGGAAGCCAATGTGCAGTTCCACTCGTACTGGAACCTGAGTCGTGAAATCGCCGAGCAGCACTGCACGAGCAGGGTGCCCGGACACGCGGGCGAGTACGAAACCGCCATGGCCATGGTTATCTGTCCTGAGAACATCCGGCAGGATGCCATGTCGGACCAGGAGAACCAGGAGCCCTTGAAAGCCACTGAAGAATTGGGCCGGATTCTGGTTGATGCCGCGGTTCAGAAAACCGTGGAATACCTCCAGGGTATGATTGACGCCGCGAACAGCGAGATACAGCCCCACGTCTTTTCGAAGGAAATGTACGCCGCACAGGATAAGAAATAGTCTTCAAGCCAGAAAGGATTAGCGATGACCGTCGAACGCGCAAGATACGGTGCGGATGCCGCCGCGGGGCTTGCCGGAACGCTGCCCCAGCCCTTTCCGCGCACCATCGGACCCAACGCGATGACGTATCTGCAGGAGGTGGTCGACTCGGGTCTGACGTGCAACATGATCGGGCGTTTTGAAGACGCGTTCGCCGAAGAAATGGGTGTGAAACACTGCATTGCCACGCCCGGCTGCACGCCCGCCCTGGCCGTTCTGGCCAGCGCGCTGGACTTCGATCCGGGGGATGAGATCATCGTCAGTTCGGTGACAGACTACGGCACCGTACAGGGTCTCATCAGAGAGAACTATATTCCCGTCTTCGCGGATACGGACGCGGGTACGCTCGCCATTAGTGCGGAAACCATCGCGCCGTGCATCACGGACCGAACGCGCGCCATCCTCGTTGTGCACATGACCGGGACAATCTGCGATATGGATCCCATCGTCGAACTCGCGGACAAACACGGTCTCATCGTCTATGAGGACACCTGTCAGGCCGTCTTCGGTGAATATAAGGGGCGGCTCGCCGGCTCGCTATCCAATGCCGGCGCCTTCTCGTTCGACGCGGAAAAAACCATGGGTTCGGATATCGGCGGCTGTGTGGTTACAGACGACGAAGACCTCGCCGAGCGCATGCGCTTCATAGGCCACAGCCGGGGCGGTCAGATGCTCGCGGGGTTCGGGCGGCAGCACGTTGTGCCCGGATTCGCGCACCGTATGCCCCAATGCACCGCCGCCGTCTCCCTGGCACAGCTTGAGATCATCCGTCCGAACGTGGAACAGCGCGACCGGATGATCCGCCTGCTCACCGGAAAACTGGAAGAGATACCGGGAATCACCCCACTTCCGATTCCTGATTATTTGAACGTCTACTCTTGCTGGATGGCAGGTTTCAGCGTCGATCCGGAGGCGTTCACCTGTACCCCGGACACGTTTGCGCAACAGGTCGCCGACGGGGGTATCCCCGGCGCGGGTACGGGTCGTTATTACCTTATGCCGCCGGCCCTGCCTTTCCTTCAGGAAAAAGCGGAAAAGAAGCTGTATCCCTTTTCGATGCCACCGGCTTCCAGGAACTACTCGTACAATGGGGATACCTGTCCCAATGCACAAAGCTTCCTGGAATCCTTCGTTCGCTGGTCGTCGTTTTGCGAACGCTATGAACCTGAACACTGCCAACTCGCCGCACAAATCGTACGGGAAGTGGCCGATCGAAATCGCGCATAGGTGTCGTAGATGAGGAGGTCCGGATGTCAGATACCCGCTATCGGGAAATCGAAGTCGCCGGTTCGCCGTTTGAGATGGGACGACAGATCGGCGAGGCCGCCCGCGAGGAAATAAGGGGTTTTACGGATATCGCACTTGAACGGGTGAACAAGAGCGTTACGGTCCCCGTTGAAAGGGCAATGGCCGTAGCCCGCGACTGCATTCCCTGCGTGGAGGTATACGCACCCCACATGCTCGACGAGATGCGAGGCATGGCCGAATCCTCCGGCGTCCCGATCGACGATCTCATGATGTTACAGGTCCGAAATCAGCTTCAGGCTGAGGCCGATGCGGGATGCACGTCCTTTTCGGTCACCGCGCCGGCCGGAAGGGGCAACATTGTGGGTCAGAACTGGGATAACGACCCGGGACTCAACCCCTTTACAATTGTCCTCACGCGCCGCCCGAAGGGAAGACCCGCGGTCCTGAACGTCACGCAGGCCGGTATCATCGCGTACATCGGCCTGAACAGCGAGGGTATCGGACTATGCCTGAATACCCTTCCGGCGCCCAGCCGGGCCGTAGGCGTCCCCCACTACTTCACGGTTCGCGGCATTTACGAAACCGGCACTCTGGAAGACGCCGTGCAGGCGGTGCGGCGGGCGAGGCGCGCCATCCCCGCCAACATTATCCTGTCCACGCCCCAGGGACCGGCGGATCTGGAAGTCACCCTGGAGAACGTACACGTGATCCGGGACGACGGCGTTGGGCTGGTAACCCATACCAACCACTGCGAGCACCCGGAACTGGTGCATAACAACGACGTCTACCCCGAACTCATCCAGTCGGGCGGCCGGAAAATCCGTATCCAGAAGCTATTCGACGAAATGGAACGTCCTCTTGCGATCGAGAGCATGAAAGCCGCCCTGAGCGATCATGAAGATCACCCCACTTCCATTTGCCGCCATCCCAACGATGATCCCACGACCGGATACTGGGCTACGGCGTTCTCCGTGATCATCGAAACCGATGCAGGCCGCATGCACGTGAGCAAGAACAACCCCTGCCAGAACCCGTTCGAAACCTATGCGCTGAACTGACAGGCACGCAGGCCTAAACGTCTTGCAACCGGCCTATCGGGAACCGTCTCCATGTCTCTCACGTCGAGCCAGATCGCGCACGCGCTTTCGCGAAAACTCCTGCGCAAGCGGCATACCCGTATCATGATGGAATACTTTACGGATAAACTGCCGCGTCTCGAAACGCCTGAATCCACGACGGAGTGGAAAAAGCGAACCGCCAGGATCCGCCGGGAACTCCTCAAGAAAGTCTACCTGACCGGCCTGGACCCGGACGTCAACGATCGCCCGCCGGACGTCCGCTGGAAGGGGGTCCTTGAGGGAAACGGCTATCGCATCCGGAAGCTGCACTACGAAGGGTATCCTGGAATGCGGATACCCGCGCTGCTCTACGAGCCCGAGAGTCTCAAAGGCAGGGTTCCGGTCGTGCTCAATCCCAATGGCCACCATCGCGGCGGCAAGGCCATGGACTACAAGCAGGCGAGATGCATCAATCTGGCTAAACGCGGCATGCTCGCCCTGAACTTCGAATTCATCGGCATGGGCGAACTTCAGGGCTCGCTAAACCACATGCACCAGGCCCACGTTGACCTGTGCGGCGTAGCCGGCGTCAGCGCCATGTACCTGGCCATGAAACGGGGCCTGGACCTCCTGCTGGCCCACGAACACGCCGACCCTGACCGGGTGGCTATGACCGGTCTTTCGGGCGGCGGGTGGCAGACCGCCGTGCTCACCGCAATGGACGAACGAATCGGCGTTTCGGTGCCGGTTTCCGGGCATTCCCCGATCTGGCACCGGGCGACCAGACGGTGGCAGGACCACGGCGACCTGGAGCAGACGCCGGTGGATCTCTGCACCGTGGCCGACTACGACACCCTCACCGCCATGTTTGCGCCCCGCCCGGCGCTGCTTGTGCACAGCGTCAACGACGGCATCTTCCGCCCGGAATTCATGCGGCCGGCCCTGTTTACCCCCGCTCGAAAGGTCTATGAGAAAC
This sequence comes from Candidatus Latescibacterota bacterium, assembly GCA_963662665.2. Classification (GTDB taxonomy): domain Bacteria; phylum Latescibacterota; class UBA2968; order UBA2968; genus JAAXHE01. Next base: position 2,764 of record CAXXJS010000003.1, on the reverse strand, counting down.
TCGGCGTACACGACCGCATCGGCTTTTACGCCAACAGGGACCCGGGCACCCACAACTACGAAAGAGACATCCGCGAGCAACTTTACCAATTCCTCAAGTCCGTCTGGGACCTCGACGTCTCCACCGAGGATATCCCGTGCGACGACGAAATACGCTCGGAATGGGAACTCAACGTGGGGATGCCGCCGGACAACCCCACCTTCCTCACGATCGCCGGCGACCTCGCCGGGCGCCTGCCCGTGAAACGATCGACCACGGATACAAGGCAACAGGATCGACGACGCCTCGCCGGCGTGTTACGGCTTCCGTCTGCGTACGCCGTCGCCGCGCGATCCGTGCGCAAGGCCCGAACGCTTGCCGGAGTCCAGATCTCGCACCATCTCCTGGAGATGGACCGCTGGAACGTGCCAGTCACGGAATTCCGCCCGCAGGGTTCGAACGGCGTTCTTCTCATTCTCCCGGAAAGCGGCCGGGCCGGCGCTGCCTGGGCTGTTGAAAGAGCGCTTGATGCGAACAGACGCGTATTCGTAGCCGACCTGCTGGCTTTCGGCGAACAGGTTATCGCGGACGGCGCCTACCATTACCTGTTTATGGAGTGCATCTCCGCGGCCGGCGACCGCCCCCTGGGCATCTGTACCGCTCAGTTGCAGGCCCTCAGGCGCTGGATAGTGTCGACAACCGGCAAGAATTCCCTGAATATTACCGCTCAGGGCCTCTCCACCGGCATGATTGCGCTCTGCGCGGCGGCTTTGCGGCCCCGTGGCATCGACGCACTGAGCGCCAACCTTCCCGATACGCTGCGCCGGCTTATCGACTGGAGCGTGGACTACACGCAGGAGCCCGTCCCGTTCTGTTTCGGCCTGCTCGAGCAGTTTGATATCGAAGACCTGGTCCTGCTCTCCCACCCCGTAGACATCATTATCGAGGGCCGCGGACCGATGCGTTGAGCGGCGCATCCCGTTCGATCCTCCTCCCTGGTCCTCGTTTCCGTGAGGCACTTGCAATGTCCGACTCCGCAACCATCCAACTGGACGCGCGCTATTACCGTGCTCTGCCGATTGACAACCCCGGTTACGAGTCGGTCACGTTCGAGTTACCCATCCGGCGAACGGTTTTAATCGGCATGCATTGCTGGAATATCGGCTGCCCCGATGGCCCACCCCTGAACATGGAATATTGCGTGGACCTGGGCTGGCCGGAGGCCACAGCCGAGGGGTACCGCATTATGTGCGAGGTGATGCGCCCGGCCATGGACGCGTCACGGGCGATCGGTCTTCCCGTGGTACACGTTGAAGCCGACTGGATGGACGAACAATACCCGCACATTCCGTCCAGGCGGGACAAGACGAACGTCTGGAAGCCCACCGGCCGACAGAAGGAAATGCTGGACCGCGCCCACGGCCCCGACTATATGAAGCACTCCCCGCTCGCGAAGATGCGACGGTCCGAAATCGTGTCTCCCGTCGGTGATGAGCCCATGGTTTTCTACACAGACACCCTGCACGCATATCTGCAAGCCAATGACATCGATACCCTGATCTACACCGGATTCGCCGCCGATATGTGCGTTCTGGGCTCGGAAGGCGGCGGACAGGCGATGCTTTCCCGCGGGTACCGCTGTATTCTGATGCGAAACGGTACGGTTGGCGTGGAACGTCCCGATACCTTCGACGAACGCCTTGCCACGCGCTACGGGATCCATATTTTCGAGTGGAAAATTGGGTACAGCACCACGTTCGAGGCGTTCATGAAGGCCGTGAAACCGGAACGCAATTGATAGGCTCGACGTCGGCGTGGTTGCAGGATGGAGAAAGCGATGAAGAATCCCTGTATCGCAGCGTGAACGGATCAGGGGCGCGCATGTCGTCAGATAAAAGCCCGAGAAAGGGAAATTCAATGGCTCTCAGAAAATGTGACTGGAAACACGGAAAGAAATGGGTCTACTCCATTACGTACGACGAAGCGCTGATCGAACTGCACGAACGCGCCGTGCCGATCCATGAAGCATTCGGTATCCCGGGACACATGGAGGCGGTTGCGGGCCACATTGGTGAAATCCGGCAACTCGGCGCTTCCAGCTATAACGGTTTCCGGCATATGACCGGTGAGGAAATGAAGGAGATGGTCGACCGCGGTTGGGGCGTGGGTAACCACTCATGGAGCCACGAGGTGATACAGCCGGATATGGTGGATAAGGAGTTGCGGGAAGCGAAGGAGGTGCTGGAAGAGGCTATTGACGGTCCGGTGGACCTTTACTGCTCGCCGGGGAACAATACGAATATGGCTGACCACGTCCTGAATGCCTGCCGCGAGTACGGTTACCTGGGCGCGATGAGCCTGACGGACGCGCTCAACCGTCCCGGAAACGAACTCTTCTGGCTGAACCGCACGGCGCTGCACGACCAGTTTTACGAACCGTTCTACAGCGAATTCGATCCGTACCGGAACATACGCCATGCACAGGCGGACAGCGGATGGATTATCGACTATTGCCACTGCCCGCTCGATGAGGTGGTCCATCGTAACAAGGACTGCACCGCCGACCAGCTTCGTCGCCGATTTGATGCCGTCGTCGAGGAAGGTGGGGAAGACGTGTGGTGCGCCGTGCCCGAGGAAGCCATCTTCTACCATCTCACCCGACGCCATACGACAGTCACTGCCCTCGCTGAAACCGCCGATGAAAAGCGCTATCGTCTGCACCTGGAAGGGTTGTCCGACCGGGTGACGTGCCGCGCCCTCACCCTGGACGCGGACGTGCCCGCGG
>CAXXJS010000002.1:0-12099 GCA_963662665.2 Candidatus Latescibacterota bacterium | reverse complement strand
TCGGATTACGGTTTCGACGAAGGGTTGGATGTCCCATGGGGGAAGGACTTTAGACATTGTTTCGAAATCGACGTTGAAACGATCGTTGAATTTGACCGGGGGGATCCAAATGTTCTACCAACAGTCAATTTAAATCCCAGATATAGGTATCAAAGAGTCTACAAATCTGAGGACTTTTTAAAGTCAATTGATAATTTGAAACAAAACGTGATCAACCTCAAACCTGGAGAAAGCTGGGAAGAAAACCACCTGAAGATTGGGACGAACCCATATCTTTCTGAGATTGCAAGACTAATCCACGAAAACCACAAAGGAAAGCGACTTGAACCATTTCTTGCAAGGGTCTTCCGAAAAATACCTGGCGTGGTAAATGTCGACGAAAACGGTTCTGGTTGGAGAAGCGATCATGGTGCCGACCTTATTGTTACAATGCGCTCGCCCTTGGGACACTTGGAGATTGAAAACAAGATCATCGTTCAGATCAAGTCCTTCTCGGGCAGCCACAACGACGTCGGCGCTGTTGATCAGGTAAAAGCGGGAATTGAGAAATTCAATGGTACTGCCGGAATGATTATAACAACAGCGCAGAAGACCGAAAAATTGGAAAACAAGATTCGTGAAACATCCGAGGCCATAGATCGACCAATAGATTTACTGGCTGCCGATGATGTTGCGAAGTTCGTGTTAAAGAACGCACCAGAACTGCTGTTTAGGCTGGACGGAATTTCCTGACGGAAGTATAAGAATTCGGGGTTGTATCTCGCGTCGATGCGGGGCCTCTAGACGAAATGTAACCATGATGTGGAAAATAAGGGGTCGGAGAGGCTACGTCTGTCGCAGTCGTCACATTTGGCGAGCAGCGGCGCGTGGTTGGCAGTTGACGCCAAGGGGATGGTGGATCTGGACGCCTGCGTTGAGCGACTCCAACAGGAACGAAATCTGATCGAGAAAGTTGCCGCACAACTTACCAAGAGCGGTCCTTCCGGGAAATCGTAGGAGATACCGAGCGTACGACTGCTTCGCTTTTTTGCCTATATTCGGACGAATCGTCTGACGGCGGACAGGAATTGCGGTTGAGGGCTGTTGCGCAAACCAGGGCAACCACAAGGGTTGCCCCTACAGTGCGGGGATCGGATTCGGGACAGTAGATGGCGTTGGCGCGAAAAAATCAGGACTACGTGCAGGCCGGCCTTTCCGACCCCGTCCAGGGATAGGCTAAGCGATCTGCCACAATGTGGCGCCGGTCCATGCGCCTGCTGCCATCTGAGAGGTTATGTGGCGCCTTCTGGAAGGATCGAAGCCATGAGGAAATGAATGATTGACCGGGCCGCCGTATCCAGGGCGCAGACGGTCCACGGCCTGGGCAATTTCATCTCCCGGCCCGGGGGTATGTCCATACTCACCGTCCACCCGGACGCCCCGGTCTTCGGTCTCGAAATACTCGGTGCCCCGGAATTGTCCTTGACATCCTGAATTTCTGTAGTAACATTAATCATGCGGATCGAGTTCGACGAGGCGAAGCGCGCGGAGACGATCCAGGTCCGAGGGCTGGACATGGCCCGGGCGGCGGACGTATTCGCCAGCACGACGCTGACCGTCGAGGATGATCGGCAGGACTACGGTGAGGTTCGCCACATCACCATCGGTTTTCTGAATGATGCGATGGTGGTGCTCGTCTGGACGTGTCGCGGCGACGCCCACAGGATCATTAGCATGAGGAGGGCAAATGAACGAGAACGACGGCTCTACGGCCCGAGGTTTTGACCCCGACACCGCACCCGATCTCTCGAAGGACGGCTGGCCGGAGAAATTCGCCAGGGCGCCCGTACGTCGGGGCCGTCCCCCTAAGGCGCGACCAAAAGTATCGACCACCATCCGGTTGTCCCAGGAGGTCGTCGATCATTTTCGCGCCGGAGGGCGCGGCTGGCAGACACGGATCGACAACGCCCTGCGCGACTGGATCAAACGGCACGACGTGGCTTGACAGATCCTACTGCAAGGCATTGCGGTAGCCGGTCCATGAAAGACCGGTTTACTCGCACGAGCCGAACCGCCAGGGGGTCCATCCCAAAACACATGCGGCACGAGGTCTACCACGGGACGGGCAGGCCCCTACATGACGGTGGTATCCGACGTGTGCTGTGATTGCCGATGATTCATTTGGATCGTGTGGATTGAAAGCAAAAGGGGCGACTCCAGTGGGAGTCGCCCCTTTTGCTTCTGTCGAATCTCTTTCGCGTTCTTTGTGAGCCGGCGCCGTCTGCCTTTTTTCGGACCGCCTCTCACCCCCTCATGGCTTTGACCATATCGCGGCAGCCGTGAAGGTAGATGCCCGTGTCCACCGACAGTGCGATGTAACGTACGCCGGCGTCGATCCAGCGTTTCGCGGCGTCGGGGCTGTCCGCAAAGGTGCCCACGGTGAGGCCGGCATTGTTGATCTCAACGGTGGCCTCCCGCATCCGGTCCACCACCCTGGGATCGTGCACCTGGCCCGGGATGCCCAGCGACTGTGAGAGGTCGTACGGACCGAGGAAAACGACGTCCAGGCCGGGCACAGCGATGATGGCATCGAGATTCTCGAGACCATCTACGCCCTCCACGTGAATGAGAACCATGGATTCCCTGTTCAGGCGCTCGAAGATCTGGCCGCCTTCCGAAAAGTACCTGGCCGCGCGGGTGTAGGGAGAGACGCCCCGCATCCCGATTGGGGCGTACTTTGCCGCCTGGACGAGGGACTCGGCGTCTGATCGGGTGCGTATCTGGGGTACCTGGACGCCCTCCGGGCCTATGTCCAGCGCTCTGAGCACCTGGGGCGGGTCGTTGTCCCGGACGCGCACGATGGGGGAAATACCCGCGCCTTTCGCCACGCGGCAGAGGTTCTCGGTGGTTTCGATGTCCAGCGGACCGTGTTCGGTATCCAGAATGACGAAGTCGAATCCGGCGTACGCGGCGATTTCGATGAGTGCGCCGGAAGCGAGGTTGACAAAGGGACCCAGGACAACCTCGCCGGCTTGCAGTTTGGCTTTCAGGCTGATTTCAGACATGGACATCTCCGCGACAGGGGTCGGATCAATAGAACGGCTGATTCGTTCAATATAGGCCGTCACGGAAACCGTGTAAAGCGGAAAGCCCCGGTGCCGGACCGCTTGACATTTGAACGCCGCATCCGTATATATGAAGCATGAGACCTGCAAAAGGAAGGAGGGCGGCATGTCCGCGGATCTGCGTGAATTTGCCTTACGTCTGAAGATCATCGAAATCCTGAAACGTTACTGCTGGGTTCGGCACCAGTTGAGGGTCATTCAGCTTTGGAAGAAACTCTACACCCACCCGAACTGACCACTGCGAACTGTCTACTGAATAAGCGCCCGGACGACCACGGTCCGGGCGCTTTTCTGTTGTTTTACAGCCCTGGCGGGCGGGCTTCGGAACCCACTGAATCCCAACGCAAATACGTCCCCGGGAAATGAATAGGGTTGCTCATCACCCGTCGATTCGTTAGATTTCGGCCCGTTATGCCCTCCGGACAGAACAGGATTAGTGCGGTCTTCAGCCGGTTGCTGGATGCGTTCGGACCACAGGGCTGGTGGCCCGCGGAAACCCCGTTCGAAACGATGGTCGGGGCTATACTCACCCAGAATACGGCCTGGGCGAACGTGGAGCGGGTGTTGGGCGGGCTAAAGGCGGCCGGGTTGCTCGATGCCCGGACCATGCTGCACATGCCCGACGGCGAAATGGAAACACTCATCCGCTCCGCCGGGACCTTCCGCGTAAAAACCAGGCGGCTCAAGGCGTTCCTGGCATTCTTCGTAGGATGTTACGGCGCGGACGTTGCCCGGATGAAGGCTGCGCCCACGGGGCGGCTGCGCGAGGAACTGGTGGAGGTACACGGAATCGGGCCTGAAACCGCGGACTGCATTCTTCTCTATGCGCTCGATAAGCCGAGTTTTGTTATTGATGCATATACGCGGCGTGTGTTCGGGCGGCTGGGAATGATCGACAGGGCGCTCGTTTACCAGGAGGTACAGCGCCGGTTCGAAGCCGCGTTACCGGCGGACACGCGTGTCTACAACGAGTTTCATGCCCTGATCGTGGCCCTCGGCAAGCGCGTCTGCCTGCCAAAACCCATATGCGATCAGTGCGCGCTGAACGCGATTTGCGAAACTGGAGGACGGGATGGCCAGGTTTAAGCTGTGTTTCAATACCAGTACGATCAAGCCCGCGTCCCTGGACGAGAAGATTCGGGCGGCAGGCGACGCGGGATACGAGGCGATTGAACTCTGGAACGAAGACCTGACCCAATGGGAACGGGGCGGCGGGAGTTTATCCGACGTCAGGCGGATGCTCGACGACCACAATCTCACGGTGCCCGACCTGGTTCACTTTTCCGGGTGGATGGACGCCACCGATTCGCTATTCGAAACAGACCTTCTCACAGAAGCCCGGCGGCTGATGGAGCAGGGCATGGCCGTCGGGGCGCCGCGGATCATCGCCGGGCCCGCTCACGGGCAGGTCGACCTGAATCGGGCGGCGGACCGCTTCGTCAGGCTGATGGAACTCGGGCAGGAGATCGGATGTCTGCCCACCCTGGAGTTTCTCGGTTTTGTAGACCACGTGAATAACGTGAATACGTTGATGGAGATCGTCAACCTTGCGGACCACAGCGAGACCACCGTTGTAATGGATGCGTTTCACATCTATCGAGGCGGCGGACGGGACAAGGATATCCTGAAGGTCCCCGGAGCGCAGGTGTCCATTTTCCACATTGACGATGCGCCGCAAACCGGCCGCCAAAGGGAGACCCTTACGGACGGAGACCGGGTGTATCCCGGCGACGGGATTCTGAACCTGGAAAACATGCTCGTGTTACTGGCATCCCAGGGGTTCTCCGGTCCTGTCTCTCTCGAATTGTTCAATGAAGACCTGTGGCGACAGGACGCTCGAGAGGTCGCCCGGATCGGGGCGGAGAAGGTGAGACGATTGATCGAATCCGTGGAATGGACGCGCGGAGTTCTGACATGGTAAACGTTGGAAAAACGGTAATCCCCGGGTCGACCGTGCTCGCCCCGCTCGCGGGCGTAACGGATCGGTCGTTCCGGTTATTGTGCCGGGAGCAGGGTGCGGGTCTGGCCGTGACGGAGATGGTGAGCGCCCGCGGACTGGCCGACGGGAGCGAGCGTTCCAGCCGTTACCTTGATTTCGATGCCGACGAGCATCCGATTTCCGTGCAGATATTCGGGTCGGAAGCCGATGAAATGGCCGAAGGCGCGCGGGTTGCCGCCGAACGCAATCCGGATATGCTGGATATCAATTGCGGTTGTCCTGTAAAGAAGATCGTAAACCGGCGCGCGGGCGCTGCCCTGCTGAAGGACCCGTCGCGGCTGGGCAGGATCGTTTCGGCGATGGCGCGGGCTGTGTCAATCCCGGTTACCCTGAAGATCCGCAGCGGGTGGGACGATGCCAACCGGGCATCGGAGGTCGCCCGTTTGGCTGAAGACATGGGCGCCGCGGCAATCGCCGTGCACGGCCGGACGCGACAGGCCGGGTTTTCCGGCCGGGCGGACTGGGACGTGATCCGCGAAGTGTCCGAAGCCGTGTCGATTCCCGTCATTGGCAACGGCGACGTCAGGAGCCCGCAGGCCGCCAGGGACATGATGGAGCAGACGGGATGCGATCTGGTCATGGTGGGTCGATGGGCCATTGGAGACCCGTGGCTGTTCGGACGGATCGAGCACTTTCTGGCGACCGGCGCGCCGTTGGCGCCGCCGCCGGCGCGCGAACGTGTGAGAGTGGCCATCCGGCACCTGCGGCTCTCCGTTGAAAACAAAGGGTTGCCCGCTGGGGTCCATGAGATGAGAAGGCATTTGGCCGCGTATATCAAGGGCATCGATGGGGCTGCGCAGTTTCGCCGCGCGTTGATGACCCAGGACGATCCGGAGGCGGTTGAAGGCATATTGAACGCCATTCGTCGGAAGGCGGAGGAGGTGTCCGGTGACGCCTGAGCAAATCCGGCGCGTGCTGGAGGCGGTGCGCGAAAACGAGCTGGACGTGGACGGCGCGATGGAGCGGTTGAAGAATCTGCCGTTTGAAGACCTGGGATTCGCGCACGTGGATCATCACAGGGCCATGCGGCAGGGATTCCCCGAGGTGATCTTCTGCCAGGGCAAGACCGTCGAACAGGTGGTCGAAATCGCACGTCGGATTTCTGACGCGGGATCCACGCTTCTGGCAACCAGGGCCGACGGCGCCCAGGCTGACGCCGTGGGTTCCGCCCTGTCCGGCGTGGACTACAACCCGCTGGCGCGGACGTTGTTGATACGCGGAAGCGATTTGGGCGAAACAGCGACGACCGGAGAGGTCCTGGTTATTTCAGCCGGGACTTCCGATCTGCCGGTTGCCGAAGAGGCCGTGGTGACCGCGGAGGCGATGGGTAGCCGGGTGACGAAGCTGTACGACGTGGGCGTTTCGGGGATCCACCGGTTGTTCGCATATCGTGACCGGATCGACCGGGCCGCGGTCATTGTGGTGGTGGCGGGAATGGAGGGCGCGCTGCCTTCGGTAGTGGGCGGGCTGGTGGACGTCCCCGTGGTTGCTGTGCCAACCAGCGTTGGCTACGGCGCCAGTTTTGGCGGGCTGGCCGCGCTGTTGGGAACGTTGAATTCCTGCGCGCCGGGGGTGGTCGTTGTAAATATCGACAACGGATTCGGCGCGGGCTTTTTTGCGAGTCTCGTCACGCGGGTGCAGGACCCGGGCGGAAAAGGTACGTAGCCGCTAACCGCGTCCGAAGCCCAGGCGGTTAGTCAGGGAAACGGGGCGTCCGGAGGTATCCGCGAGCGGTCGCGCCGGAGATGAGCCCTTCGTTTTCAGGCTGAATATCACAAGACAGATCAGCGCCACCGGCACGGCCAGAAGGTCCGCGGGCAGGTTCGGCGTCAGATAGATGAAACAGATCCAGGCGATGAAGCCCGAAACCATGGCCGCAAGCGCGCCGGGCAGATTGGCTCGAGACCACCAGATGCCGGCGGTTAGCGGCACAAAGAGGGTGGCCAGCAGGATCGACCACGAATTCACCATCAACGAATAGACCGTATTGTGCGCCAGTGCGAGGTAGAGGGCAATCACACCCAGAATAGGTACGCTGACGCGGCAGGTCCGCAACACAAAGCGTTCGCCGGCGTCCGGGCGGACGTAACGGACCAGGTCCCATCCGATCACGCTGGCCGGGGCGAGCAGGGCGCTGTCCGCACTGCTCATCAGGGCGGATACGAGCGCGCCAAGAAATACGGCCATTGCCAGGGGCGAAAGATATTTCATGCCCAGCCGCATCATGATCATATCCGGGTCGGCAATGTCGGGAAAGATGAGGGTGCCGGCGATGCCGAGAAAAACCGGAAGTAGCCCCACGGTCAGGTAAAGCGCGCCGGCAAGGTAGGCGCTGTTCTGGGCGACGGATTCATTTCTGCTCGACAGGCTGCGCTGGATCAGGTCCTGTCCGGCCAGATTCCCCAGGCCGATTACGAGCCAGTCCCGGGCGTAGGCGAACCAGCCGGGCGCACCGGCGTTTCGGGGATAGAGGTAAAACCGGTCCTCAGGGATTCGCGCACTGAGGGCCGACCACCCGCCCATGTCGTTCAGCAATAGCGGCGTGATGACCAGGAGCCCAACGGTTAGAACGGCAACCTGGATGAAGTCGGTTAGCGTGACGGCCCACATGCCCCCCGCGGTTGTGTAGACGAGTACGATCGCGGCGCCTATGCAGATGCCCAGGGTCGGGTCGAGTCCGGTGAGCGACTGGATGACCCGGCCGAAGGCGACCATAAGGGACGCCACCCATCCCAGATACGCGGGGATGGTGCACAATGCGGCCACGGCGCCCGCTGAGCGCCCGAAGCGGCTTTCAAAAAAGCCCGCGATGGTCGTCAGGCCCATCCTGCGCATCACCCTGACGTAAAAGAGCCCGGCCAGAAAGAGACACAGGGCGGCTCCGAACGGATCGGCGATAACGCCAAGAAATCCTTTCTTGTAGGCCTCGCTGGCAGCGCCGATGACGATGCCGCCGCCGAACCAGGTGGCCGCCAGCGTTCCGGTGGCCAACCAGATGCCCAGCCTCCGGCCGGCAACGATGAAGTCGGCCGAGCCTTTTACGCGCCGACCCGCGTAGACCCCCACCCCAAGGGTGAGAAGAACGTAGGCGGAGAGACCAAGGACGATGGACAGGTTGGGCATGTCAAGACCCTGTATCGGGATTCACTCTATGCGGTTGTGTTGTTTCAGTATTTCGACCAATCGATCCCGGGGCAGGCCGGGCATGGTCCTGTCGTCCCGCCCCTTCATCGTGTCCGCGGCGCACAGCGCGTTGACGATGGCTTCTTCAGTGGCCTCGACCGTTGCCTGTAACAGCGGATTCAGGCGATGGTCGCGCAGCGTGTGTACGGTATCCGCCAACGCCGCGTCCCGGGGGATGCGGCGTGCGGTGGAAAAAGCGAGAACCAGGTCGCCGCTGCTGGTTCGCGAGAACGTGCCGGTACGGCTCACGCCCAGGGCGGACCGTTTGCAGAGCCGCCTGAGTTGAATGGGGATCAGCGGAGCGTCGGTGGCGATGATGATGACGATGGAGCCGTCGCGGGCCGGCGTTCGAGGAGCAATCGGCAGGTATTGTCCGACCGGAACTCCGTCGATGACAAGATTGGGACGTCGTCCGCAGTTTGCCACGACGAACACGCCCAGGGTATACGCGCCCTGGGCTTTCGTGAGTACCCGCGATGCAGTCCCCACGCCCGCCTTGAAGCCATAGGCCCGCATGCCCGTGCCCGCGCCTACCGATCCTTCGTCAACCGGGCCCCCCGCCGCGGATTCGATCGCACGGACGACGTGTTCCTCCTTCACGTGGCGGCCAGCGATATCGTTGAGGCCGCCGTCGTAACATTCGGCCACAACGGGCAGGGGCACACGCCCGGCGTCCTGTTTGAGCATATAGGCGACGACGCCGCTGTACCCCTCGCCGACGCTGAGTGTGTTGGTGAGGACCACGGGCACCTCCAGCAGGCCCCTCTCGTTGATCCACTCCATACCTGTCATCTCGCCGTTGCCGTTGAGCGCTACGGCCGCCGCGAAAACCTGGTTCAGATAGACGTCGTCCGGGTGGGGCACCACGGCGGTGACGCCTGTGCGGACGGGCCCCTTCCCAACAACCAGGTTCCCCTCGCCGCGAATGAGCGTGACGTGACCCACCTGGACGCCGGCAACGTCGGTAATCGCATTTAAAGGGCCGGGCGAAAGCACGCCGATGCGGATACCGAGACCGCGTGCGCGCGGGCGTTCGGCGCCCCGGGCGTCTGAGCAGAGCACGAGGATGAGGAGGGCGAGACCCCAATGACGCAGGTGTGAACAAAAGCGCATGAAATCAAGGACCTGATTCAAGGTTGGAAAACGAACTGTGCCACTCGTGACTTCTCACCAATTACGCCTATTGGGAACTGTGTTCCGGGCGGTCTCAGGCTTCACCTCTCTAATCCCTTTAAATTCCCCTTTTCCCCTGCCCTTTTCGAAAAGCGGGGAGAGGGTAGAGGGGAGACGTGAGAAGACGTCCTTGCCCGATTAATTATTCCTCTATGCCACCGGCAAGAAATGAAACCGCACGGGGCAGGCAATTTTCCCCCTCTACCGTCTTACGTCTCACCGCTTTTTCGAGACCTACCCCCTTATTCCCCTTTCCTGAAGGATGGGGGAAACTGCCATCGCTGGATGGACAACTGGTTTTCTCCCCCTTTCCTTTAGGAGAGGGGGCCGGGGGGAGAGGTCTGCGCATTGGCGAAGGCATCTCGCCAGGCCGTATCGATATCCTGTGGACGCGGGGTGATCCTCTACCGTCACACGTCTCACCGCCTTTAGCTGACAGCTGTTTCTCGCTGACCGAATTCAGGCAACCTATTTTAGAGCCAGAACACGCGATTTCCCCGTCTCACGCGGGTTGTGGACCCTTCCCTTCCAGACGAAACTGCCGAACGATCCGAACAACCCCACCAGAACCGTGTAAGGAATCTGCACGATTTCCCATACCGGCAGCACAGGCAGGAGGTCGGTCCGGCCGAACCGGCGGGCGCCCTTCCATACCACGCAAAGGTCCGCCAGGATTTTGACCGCGAAACAGGCCGGCGCGAGGCCGTAGGCTTTCCCGCCCACACCCAGGACCGCGGCTGCAGGTATCAAAAGGTTGAGCAGAAAGACATTCGCGAGATAGACGAAAAACAGGGGATGGAGCGTCAAGACGTGTCGGGCGTTCGACGCCCATCGGCGCCGCTGGGCCCAGAAACCGGCCATGGATTCCGCGCGCCGGGTGTTGACAAATGTGTCCGGGTGGTCTGCAAATACGACCGTCGCGCCTGCCCGCCGGAACAGCTGGAGCAGGAGTACGTCGTCACCGGACGGGCAATGGGCGATTTTCTCGAAGCCGTCAACGCGTTCGAAGAGCGCCTTCCGGTAGCCCAGGTTCTGGCCGGTCGCGGCCAGCGGCATCCCCAGGTTTGCGGCACCGGCCGAAGCGGACATGAGGGCGAGAAAGTCGAATGCCTGCAACCGTTCGGCGGGCATCAACCTGTCCTGTCCGGTCTTGACCTGCGAAAAGCCGATGACGACCTCCGCGCCGGCCTCGAGCTGCGAGACCATGCCGGCGACCCACGTGTTCGGCACGGCGCAATCCGCGTCTGTCGTTAAGATGATACTGCCTCGCGCGGCCCTTATGCCCTCGGACAGCGGCCGTTTCTTCGCGGCCATATGTTGAAAGGCGTCCGTGACTTCAATGTTTCGAACCCGGGAATGCCGTGCGGAATACCCGGCTGAAATGAGCGGCGTGGGGTCGGTTGAACCGTCGTCCACGACCAGGACTTCGTATCGGTCGGCGGGATACGTCTGGTTAACCAGCCCCGCGAGGCAATCGGCGATGTAGTCCGCTTCGTTTCTCGCCGCGATCACAACGGACACAAACGGCCGCGAGCGGCTGCGAGCGGGCCGGTTCTTTCGCCGCAGGCCAATCAGAAATGCCACGGCGGCGCCGAGGTAGATTGCCGTTGAAGCCAGCAGTAACGAATTGATCAGGGAGGTCGACACGGAAATCCGGGGTCGGGGGCGACTGGAAAATGAGCGATGCGAAACAACGAAAACCGGTCGGTGGCGGTAGGCGATCCCGGGTCAGTGCAACCGCAGCGGTTGTAAGGCAGCCATGCGGAGGCCCGGGGTCCGGATACGAGTCGTACCCTTGCGCGCGCATTGCAGCCGCGGGGTGCCGTCGCTAATGTTTCACCTCTTCGATATCGTAGAACATGCCTTTGATGCCTTCGGAGCAGTTATTGCAAATGGGTACCGAAGACCGGTCCTTGAGGATGGCGTTTCTGAAGTCGGTATAGGCCGCACCGGACCAGATGTTGTCGAAGTCCGGCTCTTCCAGCGTGTTTCCCAGGCCGTAATGGACGTCTTTGTCGAAACAGCACGGTGACACGGCCCCGTCCCAGTTGACGACTGTACTGTACCAGAGGTGCCTGCAGGAATTGGTGATCCTGCCGTTCATTGTGAGTTGTTCCGCATCGTAACGATAGCGGCTGAAAGACTCGTTTTCAGGCAGGTACTGTTGCGCTTCCGTATCGGAATAGACCTGAGCCGTTTTCAGCGAAAGGCGGTCGACGCCGAGATCCCTCGCCAGGTTCCGGGCGGCGTCAATTTCGGTCTCGTTGTGTTTGAAAATGATGAATTGCAGGTGGATGACGGGATGGTCCGCATTCAGCGTCTTCTTTGCCGTGCTGAGAAGACGGATTCCGTCCAGCACCCGGTCGAAGTTGCCGCCAACGCGGTACTTGACGTAGGATTCCGGGGTTACCCCGTCCAGGGAGACCACGATTTCGTCCAGACCGGAGGTGACGATATCTTCGGCATCGCTTCGGCTTCGTATGTAGTGGACGTTGGTGCTGGTGATTGTGGGGACGTTGTGTGCCCTGGCCAGACGGACCATGTCGGTCAGCCGCTTGTTGATGAAGGGTTCGCCCTGGTTCCATAGCATCAGGAGTACGAGGTCTTTCGCCTGTTCTTCGAAGATCCGCTTGAAGGCAT
>CAXXJS010000001.1:0-48963 GCA_963662665.2 Candidatus Latescibacterota bacterium | reverse complement strand
ATCCAGCACCCTTCCGAGAGCCAGTTGCAACAGTCCCGTATCCAGCTCCCGCCACGCCTCTGAATGTTCGCCTCCGTCAAGGTCGGAAGGATCCACACTGCTCTTGAGCGAAAGAAAGTGTACATCGGAACAGGCTCCGTGACAGAATCCGAAAACGGCCCGGCCTCCGCCACGACGTTTCAATTCCCGCAATACCGATCCGGTATCCTCGAAGGGCGCCCGTTCCACGTCGAATAGTCCCGCCAGTCCCTCAATGAGTCTTCCGACTCCGCCAGCTCCCAGATCCAGGACCACCCGGTGGATCGCATTAATGGCCATTCCGTCCGTATCGTCCATGTTCACGAGGGTCTGCATCCGGTACCCATAGGGCTTCCCCTGCCAATCCTCGCCATCGGCTGCCGCGCGTTCATCCCGGTAGACCACAGCGGTCTCGTACCGGTGGTGTCCGTCCGCAATGAAGAACGGCTTGTCTTTCAGCGCGCAGGCCACGCCATCTACCATAGTCTGATCCGTCACGTGCCAGAATCTGTGGCCAACGCCGTCTTTGCCCGTGAATGCAAATAGCGGGGCGTCATCCAGGACAGGCGCCACGATATTCCGCACGCACCCAGCGGGGTCGGAGTACAACGAGAATATCTGGCCAAAGGCCGCGTGGGTGTGACGCATCAGCGCCAGCCGGTCCGCCCTGGGTCCCGGCATGGTATTCTCATGCGGCAGAATCGTGCCTTCTCCCAGCGTATCCGCCCGCACCAGCGCCACGATCCCCAACCTCGTCTTATTCTCTGTTCCGTCCGGGGTGACGACATCGAAATCCTGTGCGTAGAGATAGATCCCCTCTTCCCGGTCCCGGACGAAGACGCCCTTTTCCTGCCAACTTCGATATGCCTCCGCAGCCCGGGTGTAACAGTTCTCGTCGGCCGAATCTCCTGCATTTTCAACACCCTGAATAATTCGTACGATGTTGTTGGGGTGCAAGTCATAGAGCGCCCGTTGCATCGACGCGTCAATCACGTCATAAGGCGGCGCGACCACGTCCCCAACGCTGCCTATCCTGTCCAACGCGTACCGAATTCCACGAAACGCCCTGATTTCCGCCATTGTCGATTTCTCCGAAATTTCCTTGTGCTGGTCACTCAACGCGCCTGTCCAGCGTGGGGTAGCCGACACTCCGATCCGTCTCGTTCAACAGAGGCGCCCCGGCCATGAATCGTCTCAGATTCTCACAGAAAAAGTCAACCGTTCGTTGCGGTCGGAAGTTCGATGCGCCAGCCGAATGAGTGGTGATGATAACGTTTTCCACTTCCCAGAGCGGGCTGGTCTCCGGCAGAGGCTCCGTCTCGAATACGTCCAACCCGGCACCGGCGATTTCACCGGACCTGAGTGCATCCACCAACGCCGCTTCGTCCACAATCGGGCCCCGGGCGGTATTGACCAGGAAGGCGGAATTCTTCATCAGACGGAACGCACCTGCACCGATCAGCCTCTCTGTATGCGGCGTATACGGACAGGCAATAAACACGACGTCGGATGCACCCAGCAAGTCGTCCAGCCGATCGGTTCCCCACAGCGACTCGACGTGATCCGGCCTGTCGGTCTGCTGGACGTCCACGGCAAGGATTCGCATATCGAATCCCCGCGCCAGTAAGGCATACCGTCTTCCGATTCCTCCGAACCCGACAATTCCCGCGGTGGCCCCGTAAAGATCCAGGATCGGCGTACCCTTCCATTTGTGTTCAATTTGATTCCTTACGGACACCTGCAGGCCGCGGAACAGTGCCGACGTCAGTGCCCATGCGTGTTCGGCAACTTGCAATGCATGCAGCCCGCTGGCGTTGCACAGCCTGAATTGACCCTCCCGAACGCCCGGAATGTCCAGCAGCATATCCATTCCCGCGCTGGTGGTCTGAATCCACTTGACCCGCCTGGCTGCGCCGATGATTTCCTCGTTATACATTCCGAATATCACGTCCGCATCTCCAACCACTTCGTGCGCTTCGTCCATTGCCGCCATCACCACTTCGGACCCTGGCGCGGTCCGACGTACCTGTTCGCACAACTTCGCGCTCACCGGCGGACACAGAACAATCTTCATGGGGCAACCTGCCTTTCCGATATGAACGCAGCCCTGAAACCACCTGCCGAGAATCAAACCCCGCCTCGTAGTATCGCCTGCCGTCCTTCGATTCAAGGTTCTGCCGAAGCCGGCTTGAACTCCGGCATGCATCGCGACCCTATCAGATCGACTATCCCCTCACCGGGACGGAAACACGGACCGATGAATTCTGCATTGACGAATGGTACCCATACGCGGCGCCAGCCCCGTTTCGACTGGCCTCCCGACGCTCAGGTCAGATCCGCATGCCTTGACAAAACCGTATCCGCTGTTTACCATACCCTTCTTCACCAACCGTCCTGACGCTGGCAGACCCCATGACCGGATCCACCCGCAATTCACTCGTCCTTCCCGTCTACATTCCGTCGCTGATACTGATGTTCGGCAGCGGGATGCTTATCCCCATCCTTCCGCTTTACGCAAAGACCTTCAGCGCGTCGTATGGAATTGTGGGCGTCGTGCTTGCCGCCGAAGGCGTCGGCAGGCTGATCGGCGCTTTGCCGGCCGGCATCCTGCTCGGCAGGGTCAGGCGGAAGACCGCTATGGTTCTCGGCGTGAGCTGCGTCGCCGTTTCCACTCTCATGCTGTTCTGGGCACAAGACATCTACGAGGTCATGTTCTACCGTCTCGCCGCCGGCGTTGGCGGTTCGGTCTGGAACATCGCCTGTCACGCCTATCTGACTGACGCAACCGCCGTTTTTCATCGAGGAAGGGCGCTCTCGATCTTCGGCGGCATTCACCGGATTGGAAGCTTTGCAGGTCCGGCCGCTGGCGGCGCTCTCGGCACGCACTACGGACTGGAAGCCCCGTTCCTAGTCTTTGGGGCCCTGGCCACACTGGTCGTTTTTGTTGCCACGCTGAAATTCGGGACCGAGACCGCGCGTGCGGCACCATCCGTCGGGGCCGGCCAAATCAAACGACTGCTGGCGATTTTCAAATCGCATTTTCGGGAACTTGCTACCGCGGGGTCCGGGCAACTCTTTGCCCAGACCATTCGAGCCGGGCGCCACGTTGTCGTGCCTCTGTATGCCGCCGACGTGATCGGCCTTGACGTTCATGCCATCGGGTGGATCATCACAATTTCTGCCCTGGTGGACATGTCTCTCTTCTATCCCGCCGGCCATATTATGGACCGGTACGGAAGAAAATTCGCCATGGTACCCTGCTTTCTGATCCAGGCAGTCGCAATGGCGACCATTCCCTTTACCCACAGTTTTGGGGGACTGCTGCTTGCCACCGCGCTTCTGGGTATGGGCAACGGCATCGGTTCCGGCTCCATGATGACACTCGGAGCAGACCTTGCGCCCAAAGATTCCATCGGTGAGTTTCTCGGTGCCTGGCGCCTGGTTGGCGATACGGGCCATATGGGCGCGCCCCTGGTGATTGGGGGTACCGCCGATCTGCTCGGCCTTGCCTTCGCCACCTTTGCAATCGCGGGATTCGGCCTGCTCGCCGCCGGCACCTTT
This sequence comes from Candidatus Latescibacterota bacterium, assembly GCA_963662665.2. GTDB lineage: Bacteria > Latescibacterota > UBA2968 > UBA2968 > JAAXHE01. Next base: position 45,384 of record CAXXJS010000001.1, on the reverse strand, counting down.
GCGATCCTGGTGCCGGAAACCCTCACGCGACGTCCGGCCTCCGACGGTTCCCGGCGTCAAAAGCCGCATGAATGACAGGCCGTGCGAAAAAACCCGCACCCTTCACGGCGCAGGCTCGCACGGCGGTGTCGAACGCCGCCCAATGTTGTCTGCAATCCCGGTGCCGCGAACCGGGACTCCCGACCTGGCCTGGTGCAGCCTTGCGCGGGCCGAATCAATTGACAACCCGGTTGTCGTCCGTTAGATTTCCGAAGACAGCCTCCCGCGACCCTCTATTTGAAAGAGAGGCGGATCCGATGGCCAGAGAAGGTATCATTGCGGGCATCTGCCTGCTGATCACCCTTAGCCTGATGTGGCTTGCGGATCATCCGAACAAGGTGGCGGGCAGCATTATCCTGGGTGTTGTATTCTGCGTCTTCATTCTGGTCGCTCGCCTGAAGGCCCGTAGCGGCTCGAGAACGACCCGGATAATACGAAAGCAGTCTGGACGTAAATAAACGCCTTGCACCCCATGCCTGCCGCCCCCAAAATCGCCGTGGTCATTCCGGTCTTCAACGAGCAGGAAGCCATTCAGAACGTACTGTCCGATATTCCGGGCTGTCTTGACGCGGACGTGGTTGTCGTGGACAACGGCTCCACCGACCGAACGGTCGACCTGGCAAAGCAAATGGGGGCACGAATTGTTCATGAACGTCGCAGGGGGTACGGCTGGGCTTGCCTGGCGGGTATCGACGCCCTGGAGAAACCCGACATAGTCGTTTTCCTTGACGGCGACTATAGTGACTATCCCAATGAAATGACGCTTCTGGTGGAGCCCATCGCTGAGGGTCGCGCGGATATCGTAATTGGCTCGCGCATTCTGGGTACACGGGAGGCCGGCGCGCTACTTCCACAGGCCCGTTTCGGCAACTGGCTGGCCACGTGGCTCATCCGCCGGCTGTTTGGCGCCAACTTCACCGATCTAGGGCCATTCCGCGCCCTTGCGTATCCGGCACTCGTGAAGCTCGATATGCAGGACAAAACCTTTGGTTGGACCGTTGAAATGCAGGTGAAAGCCGCGCGGATGGATTTTCGATTCCTGGAAGTTCCGGTCAGCTATCGTCGTCGAATCGGCGTTTCAAAGATTACCGGAACCATCAGCGGCACGATCAAGGCGGGCTGGAAAATCCTTTATACGATCTTCAGATACAGATTCACCGAAACGCCGCGGTCCTCACGTCCCACCCCGCATTGAATTACCCTCTCCTCCCTTCTTTGCCCCGCCCTGGTCGTCAAGTAACATCGTTAAACGAGCGGCTGCCCGCTCGGCCTGCCGACCGGCCGCTTCACGTCCCGACCGGTACTTTAAAAGCCTGTCGGCGATATCCAATGCCGCGATAATAGCAATTTTTGTGGGTTCAGCCAGTTTCTGCTGTGACGCAATCTCCGACATTCGGCGATCGACGAAGTTGGCAACCCGACGGGTGTACTCGGATGACTCCCGGCTCTGGACGGGGTACTGGCGTCCAAAGATGGTTACGTCGGTCGTTTCCCCCCTGTCGAGGCCGTTCGGCAGTATCATTCTATCCCCCTCCCCGGAGGCGTCAAATCGCCGCCGCCGGTCTGACGACGGCAGCGTCCGCTTACTTCGCCAATCGGGACGCCAAGGAATCCTCGGATCCAATGAACCCGGAAATTGCCGGGTGCGAAAATCAATCTTCGCAACCTGCGCCGATGGCGCCGGACTCAAATCTTGTTCGCGGCTTCAAGTGGGTCCATCCGAACCACGCCGTCCGTCGCCGGTACCATCACTTCCACGACCCATCCGTCTACGTCCTTGCCCAGAACTCGAATGCGCTTGGGCATTCGGCGCAATACCGTCGCGTCTTTGGAAACCCTCGCGAATGCGTGGTATTTTTCATCGTCCACACAGAAATAGCGCTGGACTCGTCCCTCGGGTTTTCCGCCGAGTTGCGTCCTGCTCTGGCTACGGCTGTTCGATGACGCCGCCATCTTTCGCCCGCTTCCCTATTGGTAGAGGCGGTGGGTTTCGATGTATTGCGCGACGGTGTCCGGCACCCAGTATCGAATGGGCCGACCCGAACGAAATCGCGCCCGGATCTGTGTGGAAGAAATCTCGAGAAGCGGCGTATCCAGGAACTGCATCCGTGCGGCCATCCGCCTGTCTACGTCGCCTGTACAAAATCCGGGCCGGCCCATCACCAGCACGTGGGCAAGGTCCAGAACGCCATGAGGATCGCACCATGTCGACATTTCCAATGCGTTGTCGGCGCCTATAATCAGATAGAATTCGATCCCGGACCCCAGGTTTCTCCGGAGCTGTCTCAAGGTCTCGACAGTATAGGACTTTCCGGTTCGTTCCAGTTCGATCCGGCACAGTTCAAACCGGGGCTGTCCGTCGACGGCAAGCGCAACCATGCCGGCGCGCGCTTCGGCCGGCGCCACGTCGCCAACCCTCTTGTGGGGAGGGTCGGCCGAGGGCACGAAAAGGACCCGGTCCAGACAACAATGCGCCAGCGCCTCCTGTGCGATTATCAGATGGCCAAGGTGAATCGGATCGAACGTTCCGCCGAGAATGCCGATCCTGCCGCCCATGCCGCCTCACTTGGTATTAGCAGCACTGGAGCCGTTTGGCTTTTCCGCCGGTTTCCCGTGTTCTGTTTTCTGAACGGCCCTGGTTTTCTCGATCTGGCGCATCTCTTCCGCGATGTCCTGTTTAAGTTCATCCTGAACGCCATCCGCGGCCAGGAGCCTTAACATCTCGAACGCTTCGTCCAATGCACCCAGGCGATGTTTGGTCCGGGCGAGTAGAAACCGGGCTCTGGACGCAAGCGCGGTATCGTCGAATTCCTTCAGGACAATCTCGCAATAACGACCGGCGGATTCATACATATCCCACTGGATGTAGTTCTGGGCGACCATAAGTTTTTTGCGCGCCAATTTGGTCCGCAGCTCCAGGATCCTGTCACGCGTGCTCGGGACGAGATCGCTATCGGGGAAATCCTCGATAAACCGTTCAAACTCCCTGATGGCCTTATAAGTTTCGTCCTGATCATGGTGGATTCCGCGGGACTGCCGATAATAGCACACCCCGATCTGATACCGCGCCTGGTCAACAAAAGGGCTGGTTGGAAATTCATTCAGCAGGCGTTCGAATTCAAACACGGCCGTCACGTAGTCTTTATCGCACAAATGCGCAAAACCCAGTTTATATTGGGCCCGATCCACCAGATGGGACCCCGGGAAATCCGTTAGTAAATTGCGAAGCAACTTCTGAGCCTCCCAGCAGTTCTTCTTTTCCAGTTCTTCGTTCGCTTTTTCCAGATAAACGTCGGCACTGGGGTGGCGATATCTGTTTTGCGCACATCCCCCGAATGCCACCAAGCACAATGAACAAAGAACAAAAACACTCCGCTTCAACATATCCTTCTTACCCCGTAAAAACAGAAAATCGGGGTCCTGTTTTTTCCAACCCCGAACGGTCGGCACAATCGACCATACTAAGAACCGGATTTCTGTGAGCAGCGCGTTTCCTGGATTCAGCCTGCACAACCGACGCCTTTACCTTTGACTCTGGAGACGCACGGTTTGTTCCGAACAAAACGAGTTGGGAACCCTGCTGAAACGCCAGTTCGCGCAGGTGGAATTCATCGGTTTCCCTTTTTGTTTCGCCCCTGGCAGTCCGTCCCGGAAATTGTCACCATTCATCCGGCCTGCCTACGTTGCCCTCGCTCGACGGTCGAATTCAAGCGAACTATTTCCGGCACAGAATAATAGATCAAAAAACTTAAGCAAACCCCACAGGCAAGTCAAGGAAATACAATAACGTCCGCATTCTGTGGACACTTCCGGAGGGATTCGCACCGGTTCGTCTTGACGGGTGAACGAGATTCTTGTTAACTTACAGTCACAACTGCAATTGTTTCAGAGTTTTCAGTACGCGACCGGTCGACATCCGCGGAACTTCCGTGGTGGCCGGACCGCTGACACTGTACGAATTCGCGGATCACCAACCTTACCGGAAACCACCATGGCGTCACGCACGCACGTTCTGGTCATTGGCAGTTCCAATACGGATCTGATCGTTCAATCTGCGAGCCTGCCGAGACCCGGCCAAACTGTTATGGCAGATACATTTCTCACGTTGCCGGGCGGCAAGGGCGCCAATCAGGCGGTGGCGGCGGCGCGTTCAGGGGCACGTGTGTCCTTCGTCGCAAGAGTAGGCAGCGACGCATTCGGTGAACAGGCCCTGCGCTGCCTCGAGGCGGAGGGTATCGACACCACCTGCGTGCTGAAAGATCCTCTACTGCCTTCGGGGATCGCCTCGATCCTGGTGAACTGCAAGGGTGAAAACGCCATTGCCGTGGTTCCAGGCGCCAATGCCGCACTTTCGCCCGTTCAGATCGACACCGCAGGTTCTCTGTTCGAACGCGTTTCAACTTGCCTGCTTCAACTTGAAACGCCCTTGCCAACGGTTATCCACGCCGCGGGTCTGGCCAGGGAACACAGCGTTCCGGTTATCCTCAACCCCGCCCCCGCGCGGGACCTGCCGGCGGAACTCCTATCCGGTCTTTTTCTCCTGACGCCGAACGAATCGGAAACCGAGGTTCTAACGGGCATCCGCCCGGATACCGAGAAAGCGGCACGCCTGGCTGCGGAAAACCTGATGGGCCGCGGGGTAAACAACGTCATTATAACACTTGGCGCACGCGGCGCGTTTCTGGCGACGGATCGCGAGACCGTTCTGCTTCCGGCGCCCAGGGTCGACACGCGCGACACCACGGGCGCCGGAGACGCCTTCAACGGCGCTCTCGCTGCCGCACTTGGCGCGGCGCGATCCCTTGCACGCGCGGTCGCGTTTGCCAACTGTGCGGGCGCCCTTGCGGTAACAGAAATCGGCGCACAGGCGGCACTGCCGCGAGAATCGCAGATTCTCGCGCTGCTGAATGCCCGGTCGCGGAGCCAATCGCCGCCGTGACGGGGGTATTCCCGTGTTTTTTCGCCTTTTCTCTTGACCCACCTTTCTGCCTGTCCTATATTCTGATCCCTCACACATATGACGCGAGATTGAACGGCATTTCACCTCCCCCCTCTCCCTGATTCCCCTTGTACGAAGGGAGCGTGTTGTATGGCGAACCGCACAAGCGTCGAGCCACGCCTCGACTATGAGGATCTTGTGGACGAGTTGGATCGGTTTGAATCGGAAGCCAAAGACCTTCAGGTGCGTATCGCGCAGTTTATGGAAAATGCCAGGCAGAAGCTGTCGGGCGAGACGAGATCGGATGCGGAACACATTGGTATCGCCGCCGACTGAATTCGCATCTGCTTATGGCATCCATATAACGAACAAGGCGGGGTTCCACACCCCGCCTTGTTCGTTTCAGTTCACTGCCCATCGTCGTTGTATTTCGCCGCCTGTCACCCGGCGGCGTTCCCGTTTCCTACCGTGCGTCAACCGGCCCGGCCATCTCTCCATAAAGCGTTTTCAGGGCGGTAACGTCCGCCTCGCTCAGCGGACCCATTGCCGACGCCGCGGCGTTCCCCTCGGCCTGCTCCGGCGTCTTGGCGCCCGGAATCACGCACGACACGGCCGGATGGCTCAATACAAATCGCAACGCTGTCTGCGCCAGCGTAGGGCTCCGGTCGCCTACAATCGCCTCCACCATGGCCACCTGCGCCAGAGCTCGCTGCAATCGCCCGTCCTTCTGCCAGCCGGCGCGGAAATCCGCCCCCTGAAAACAGGAGCCCTTGCCATATTTTCCGCTCAGCAGGCCCCTTGCCAGGGGCGCCTTGATTACCGTCCCGACCCCGGCCATCCGGGCCGCTTCAAACAACCAGGGATCCGGACGTTGATCCAGTACATTGTAGTAGATCTGGATTACGTCCACGCAGCCGGATTCAATGCATAGCAGCCCCTGCTCGACCGTATCGATCGATACCCCGGCGAAGCGGATCTTGCCCGCCTGTTTCATCCGCGCAAGAAATTCGAAAATTCCACCGGTCCGGATGGTCTCAATATCCGGATCGTGGACGTGATAGAGATCGATGAAATCCGTGCGCAAAGCCTGCAGGCTGGCTTCGACCGCCCGACAGAGGTAGATCAGCGAAAATTCGCAATAAGGCGCGCCATCCACGTACCACCAACCGCCCTTGGTCGACAGCACGACGTGTTCCCTCCTTCCCGCCAGCGCCCTACCCAGAATACGTTCGCTCCGGCCGTTTCCGTAAACATCCGCCGTGTCAAAAAACGTTACACCGTCGTCGAGCGCCTTGTGCACTGCGCGTACCGACGTCTCGTCGTTTACGGGTCCCCAGTCCAGCCCCCGGAAAGGCCCGGCACCGAACCCGACCTCCGATATCCGGGGACCGGCCTTACAGAGCACCCGGTGATTCATGGCCACCCCCTGCAGGTCAGACCACCATGTCAAAACGGCCCTCGAAGGCTCCCTCCCGGCGATTCCCTCGAAGGCCGAAATCGGTATCGTATGGATACCGTGGGAAAAATAGGCCCATCATATCAGGATGTCAACCAAAATTGGTCTCGGTGCGCATTTGGTCGCGAACAAGAATCGGCACCGGTGGGAATGGTCCCGTCAGCCCGCCCCGGACACATAGTTCACGTAACACGCACCGTTCCGTCGATGCGCTGTCTCAACCATGTCGTTCGGTGACCGGGAGCATTTTCCTTCAAGAAAATTCGATAAAAATTATTTATTGATTTTATCAAATTTATAAATTAGTAAAATAGTCCAGGGTTTCTTATTATTACACCGTTTGTCACCGTGCCGACGTTGCCTTTTCCACGGACTCCGGAGCGGGCCCCTCGAGAGGATCAAACTCAAACCCAACATTGCAAGGGACTCCGCTTTGCATCTACCCGCCGCGATGCTCGTCGATCTGGATGATACCATCGTCTCCTATTCCACGTATGCGGGACCGTGCTGGAAACGGGTCTGCGAACAGGCGGCCGACGATGTTGATGGAGCGAACCCGGAAGAGCTGTACAGGGCGCTCACCGAGACTCGTACGTGGTTTTGGGCCGATCCGGAACGGCACCGGGCGAATCGTCAGAACATGCTCCTTGCAACTCAGCGCGTCGCCCACCACGGCTTGCGGCGTCTTGGCGTGGATGACTGGGAACTGGCGGGTACCATCGCTCAATCTTACCACAGGGAGCGCAAAAAGACGATAAAGCCATTTCCTGGCGCCCTTGAGACCCTGCGCTACCTTCACGCCTACAACGTGCGGATGGCCCTTGTCACCAACGGAGGCGCCACGCCTCAGCGGGAAAAAATATGCAAATTCAACCTGGAACCGTTCTTTAACGCCATCCTCATCGAAGGAGAATGTGGCTACGGGAAACCTGATATTCGCATCTACGCGGACGCGCTGCGCCTCTTGAACGCCACCCCGGAAGATGCATGGATGATTGGCGACAACCTGGAGTGGGAGGTCGCGGCTCCTCAGAAACTGGGCATCTTCTGTGTCTGGAACGACGTCCGCGGCGTGGGTCTGCCGGAAGACAGTGAGATTCGTCCGGACCGAATCATCAGATCGTTACCGGAGCTCCTGGAAACCGGTGACCGTTCTACTCAACTGTCTACTTCGGACAGGAAAGGAGACTGACCGTGGACCTTCTCCATCTTTACCGCGCGCCATACCTCACCCCGACACAAACGGACACCCTGCTCAGCCAGATCAAACAAACCATTTGTCGACGCGTTGTGCGGCTCGAAACCGAAGCCTGCTTCAATGTCGAACTGGAAGGTACGCTGACCTCCGAAGAACAGACACGGCTCGCCTGGCTCCTGAGCGAGACCTTTGAACCGGAAAAACTCGGCACATCGCCGTTTCTGGGCGCCGGCGGCACCGTGATCGAAGTCGGGCCACGGCTGAATTTCAGCACCGCCTGGTCCACCAACGCGGTTTCCGTGTGCCACGCGTGCGACCTGACGAAAATCAGGCGCATCGAGAGGTCCAGACGTTATCTGCCGACACCTGGCCTGACCCGCGAACAGCAATTTGCGTTTCTGGATTTGATCCATGACCGCATGACCGAATGCGAATACACCACGCCGCTGGCCACGTTCGAAACCGGCGTGCGACCGGAGCGGGTATTCGAAGTCCCGCTCATTCAGGAGGGCAAATCGGCCCTGGAACGCATTAACAAAGCGTTGGGACTGGCTTTTGACGAATGGGATCTCAACTATTATTCGGATCTCTTTCTGGATCACTTTCAACGGAACCCCACGAATGTGGAATGCTTCGACATCGCCCAGTCCAACAGCGAACACTCCCGTCACTGGTTCTTCCGAGGTCGGCTGACAATTGACGGCGAAGAAATGCCGGAGCATCTTCTGGGCATGATTCAACAACCCCTGAACGCCAATCCCGGCAACAGTACCATCGCGTTCAGAGACAACGCCAGCGGTATCAAAGGATATCGCGCCAGAACGATCCAGCCCGTCAGGCCCGGCATACCCGGCCCATTCGCGGCCGCGGAACGGGACTATGACGTCATATTCACGGCCGAAACGCACAACTTTCCCACCGGTGTGGCGCCGTTCCCCGGTGCCGAAACCGGTACGGGCGGCCGCATCCGGGACGTGCATGCCGCCGGTCGCGGGTCCCTGGTCGTTGCCGGTACCGCGGCCTACTGCGTTGGAAATTTGCGTATTCCCGATTATGAAATGCCCTGGGAAGACGTCACGTTCGAATATCCCGTCAATCTCTCCTCCCCTCTCCGGATCGAGATTGAAGCCAGCAACGGCGCGTCGGACTACGGTAACAAGTTTGGCGAACCGCTGATTCAGGGCTATACCCGCGCCTTCGGTCTTCGAATGCCGGACGGGCAGCGCCGCGAATGGATCAAGCCCATCATGTTTACCGGCGGCATCGGGCAGATCGACGCCAGGCATACACAGAAGGGAAGTCCGGAAAAAAATATGCGGGTCGTCAAACTCGGTGGGCCGGCATATCGCATCGGGATGGGGGGCGGGGCGGCTTCGTCCATGGTACAGGGCGAGAACAGCGCGGAACTGGATTTCAACGCCGTCCAGCGCGGCGATGCCGAAATGGAGCAGAAAGTAAACCGGGTTATCCGCGCCTGCGTGGAACTGGGCGATGAGAACCCCATTGTCAGCATCCACGACCAGGGGGCCGGTGGAAACTGCAACGTACTTAAGGAAATTGTCGCGCCGGAAGGCGCCCGCATCAATATTCGCGCGCTGCCCGTGGGCGACAAATCGCTCTCCGTGCTGGAAATCTGGGGCGCCGAATACCAGGAAAACGACGCCCTGCTTCTTCATCCACAGCACGAGGACGCGTTCAAGACCCTGTGCAGACGTGAGAAAATACAGGCGGCCTTTGTGGGGCACGTAACCGGAAACGGACGTATCGTCCTCTACGACGATACCGACGACACCACTCCCGTCGATTTTGAACTCGACAAGGTGCTGGGGGACATGCCGCGCAAAGACTTCGAACTGTCCCGTAAACCAGCCGGTCTGGCGCCCCTCCATCTGCCCGAAGACATCACCGTAAGGACCGCATTGGAGAGAGTACTGCGCCTTGTGTCGGTTGGCTCCAAACGGTTCCTGACCAACAAGGTCGACCGGAGCGTCACAGGTCTGGTTGCACGGCAGCAATGCGCCGGTCCACTCCAGCTCACGGTTTCAGACGTGGCCGTTATCGCGCAGAGCCACTTTGGCATAACCGGCGCTGCCACGGCCATTGGGGAACAACCTGTAATAGGCCTGCTGGACCCCGCGGCGATGGCTCGGATGTCCGTTGGAGAAGCGCTTACCAATCTGGTGTGGTCCCGGGTGAGTGCGCTGGAAGACGTCAAATGTTCGGGAAACTGGATGTGGGCGGCGAAACTGCCGGGCGAAGGCGCAGCGCTCTACGATGCAGCAAGGTCCCTGGTAAATTTCATGCTTGAACTGGGTATCGCCATCGACGGCGGGAAAGACAGCCTTTCCATGGCCGCACTGGCGCCCGGAACCGAAGGGCACGATGAAACCGTGACGGCGCCGGGGGCCCTGGTCATTTCGGCCTATGTGACCTCTCCGGACGTCACCAAGATCGTCACACCGGACCTGAAACTGCCCGATGAGGGCCATCTGCTCTTCATCGACCTCGCCCGCGGCAGGAACCGCCTGGGAGGCTCGGCCATTGCCCAGGTGTATAACCAGATCGGCAAAACACCACCCGACGTGGACGACCCCGATCTGCTTAAACGCGCATTTAAAGCCATGCAGCAGCTCATTGACGAAGAGGTCGTGTCCGCGGGTCACGACCGGAGCGACGGCGGCATCGTCACCAGCCTGCTGGAAATGGCTTTCGCGGGGAACTGTGGCATTCGCGTCGATCTTCCGTCAACCTCGAATCCGATCGCGTCACTCTTTTCCGAAGAGGCGGGCCTGGTTTTCGAAGTGAGTACCAGGTGCCTGCACCACGTTCTCGATAGCCTCAAGGCCGCTGGCGTACCCTGTATTCGGATCGGCACGACCACGGCGGACACTTCGGTACGAATCGCCGTAAACGGAAATATGGTACTCGAAGAACCCATGCAGGACCTGCGCGACCTTTGGGAGGAAACGAGCTACCGGCTCGAGCGGCTTCAGGCAAACCCGGAGTGTGTGGAACAGGAACGCCGTTCGCTGAGACAGCGCACCGGACCCCGATACAACCTTCCGTTCACACCTGCGCCAACAGCGCCCGAAATTATGGAATCCGAAACCAGGATTCCCGTTGCCGTCGTCCGCGAGGAAGGTAGCAATGGCGACCGTGAAATGGCTTCTGCGTTCCACGCGGCCGGACTGGAACCCTGGGACGTGACCATGTCCGATCTTCAGGAAGATCGGATCCGACTGGACGCCTTTCGAGGCGTCGCCTTCGTAGGTGGGTTCAGCTATGCCGACGTACTGGATTCCGCCAAGGGCTGGGCCGGGGTTATCCGGTTCAAGCCGCGTCTACGGGATCAGTTTCAATCGTTCTACGAACGGCCCGACACATTCAGCCTGGGAGTATGCAACGGCTGCCAGTTGATGGCCCTGCTCGGATGGGTGCCCTGGCCGGGAATCGAGACCGGGATTCAACCGCGCTTTATTCAGAATACGTCGGGGCGATTTGAGTCACGCTTCATCACGGCGCGGATCAAGGAAAGTCCGGCGGTAATGCTCAGGAACATGGCCGGCGCTTCACTGGGGGTATGGGTTGCCCATGGCGAGGGCCGAATCCATTTCCCCGACCCGGACACGCTGGGCCGGGTAATCGGGAGCAGCCTCGCCCCGATCCGGTACGTCGACGACGAAAATCGCGTAAGCGAATCCTATCCGTTCAACCCCAATGGCTCTACCCACGGCATCGCAGGCCTTTGTTCCCCCGACGGACGACACCTGGCGATGATGCCGCATCCCGAACGGACTTTCTTGAAGTGGCAATGGGGCTGGATGCCGGAATCCTGGAAGCATTGCCTGGCCGCTTCGCCCTGGCTGCAGATTTTTCAGAACGCTCGGAAATGGTGCGAGGAGTCTTAGTCCTGTCCCGAAAATATCCTACCATTCGGCCGCCGAGTCGTCCGAATTTCAGCAACCTGTTTTCGGGACAGAACATTAGCGGCCCGTTGAAAAAGTCCAACTGGTCCGCGGCAGGATGAACTAACGAATTGGGGAGGCGCAAATGGCTGCAACCGTTCTGGATGGCAGAAATCTCGCCCGCCAGACCGAAACCGATCTGAAGCGCCGGGTGGCGCGGATAAGCAGCGGAACCGGCGGGCGGGTCCCGGTCCTGGCCACCATCCTCGTCGGAGACGACCCTGCCTCCGCCATCTACGTACGAATGAAAGGCAACGCCTGCAGGCGGGTGGGCATGGATTCTTTGAAGGTCCTGCTGCCGGCGGAAACAACCACACGCGAACTCCTGTGTGAAATCGAGAAACTCAACGCCGATACCCACGTGCACGGAATTCTGCTACAGCACCCGGTTCCCGCCCACATCGATGAGCGAAAGTGCTTCGACCGGATCTCGCCCGTGAAGGACGTGGACGGCGTCACGTCGCACGGTTTTGGCCTGATGGCACTGGGAGGGGCGGCCTATGGCGCCGCGACGCCTGCGGGCATCATGAAGCTTCTTCTGCACTACGATATTCCGCTGGAGGGCAGAAACGCCGTTGTCATCGGGCGAAGCCCGATTCTGGGCAAACCGATGGCTATGATGCTGCTGAATGCCAACGCCACCGTGACCATTTGTCATTCCAGAACCCGAAACCTGCCCCGGATTGTGCGCACAGCCGATATTGTCGTTGGCGCGGTCGGCCGCGCGGAGTTCATCAAGGCCGACTGGATCGCAGACAACGCCGTTGTCGTCGACGCCGGTTACCATCCTGGACCCGTCGGAGACGTGGAACTTTCGGGCGTTGTTCGCAGATGCGCCGCCTACACGCCCGTGCCCGGAGGCGTCGGGCCGATGACCATTGCCACGCTGATCACACAGACCGTGGCGTCCGCCGAGACGCGAGCCACCTGATCCGGCCCTACGGCGCAGACGAACGCCGACGAAGCCCCGTTGGCTGGACGCCGCGCCGCATGGAACCCGGCGGGTGCGAGAGCCTCACCCGCCGGCGTCCGTGCGCCCTCCCTCCAGCATTCGAATCACCAGAAGCGTCATATCATCCGGCTGAGGCGCATCGCCCTTGAAACGGTAGACGTCTTCGAGGATAATCGAGGCCATGTCTTCCGCGCTGGCTCTGGTATGGGACTGAATCGCTTGTTCCAGCCGATCCGTCTCGTAGAACTCACCAGCCGAATTTCTCATGTCGGTCACACCATCGCTGTAAAACACCAGCAGATCAGACGGTGCAACCTGGATGGCGGCGGCGGCGTGCCCGCCCGGACTTCCCGGGGGCAACACCATGCCCAGCGGTATGGACGGAAGCTGAATCGCGCGCAATTCGCCGGCGCTGGCGCAATAATGATACGGAAAGGGATGAGCGGCATTGATCAGTTGCACGCACCGCTTCTCAAGATCCAGTGTGCCTATGCAGCAGGTGACAAAGCTGGCCTCATCCATCTGCTCCCTCAGATCCTCGTCCAGCCGGCTCGCTACCTCGGTCAGCGGCTTTTTCCCCCGAAATTCGTATTTGAAAATTCCGCTTAGCTGCATCGCATGGACGGCCGCCTCCATCGCCTTTCCCGATACGTCCGCCGCGCCGAAGCCCAGTGTCCGGCGCGACTCGTCCAGCCAGAAATAGTTGAAATAATCGCCGCCCACGTGGTTCGCGGGCGCGCAGACCCCTGCGATTTCGAAGAAATCGTCTCGAATCGGGGCCGTAGGCAGAAGGCCCATCTGCATTCTGTGCGCCTTCTGCAGCTCTGATTCCAATTCCTGAATGTGGCGAGTCTGCGCCTCCTGCCACCGCCGACGCCGGTGCAGCGCGTATCCGGACGATACGCCAAGGGCCACGATCGAGAATACACTCAGGGCGACGAACCACGGCCTTCGCCATACTGGCGCCAGAACGACGAATTGACGTTTGGCCGGCGTCGGATCGATGTTGAATCCCCGGTCCATTGCACGTACTTCAAACGTGTGCTGTCCCGGATGCAGCCGGGACAGCAGCGCATGATCCTCACCGGTAAAAGGCGACCAGATCCCAGGCGTACCGACCCGAACGAACGGCGCCCAAACCTCTTCGTTCACCCTCCACGCGTATTTCAATTCGTGTGTCGGTGTTTGCTTCCACGCGTCCTGACCCGAAAACTTGAACAGCACGCTCTGATAGGGCGCGACCTCGTCGGGCGGCATTGCCAGAGTGGTTTCAGGCGGATCCCTGTCCGGCGAATAACATCCCAGTCCCTTATCGGTGGCAAACCAGAACCGTCCGTGTCTGTCCTGCGCGATGTCCCACACCCTGGTGCCGGGAAGGCCGTTTCGCGTTGTATAGCGCGTCCAGGTCTGACCATCGGTATGAACCGCCCCGATCGCAAGGGAGGCCAACCAGAGTATGCCATCGTCATCCACGAAAAACCGGTGCGCGCCCCCGAAAACGGTTTGATCACCCTTGGGAACAGCCTCCCACCCACCCTGATTGTACCGAAACATCCCATTGAAGCGCGTGGCGGCCCAGACCGCGCCCTGCACTTCCGTCAGCGCAATAACCGGCTCTCCAGGCAACCCGTCTGCCGAGGTGAAAATCCGACGTTCGCCGTTTCGCTCCAGGACCACGCCGCCGTCGGCGCCAAGCCAGAGCGCGCCGTCGCCGGACTCGTATACCGCACCTACGCCGCCCGAAACCGCCGGCGCGTGCGCGTACCATTCCTCATTGTGCAATCGAAACAGTCCGGCTCGCGTGCCCGCCCACACCCCGCCCTTGCGCGCTGGAAAAATCGACAGAACACGGGACCCGGGTCCCGACGTGGGCAATCTGTATTCCTTCCAGCGGGCGCCGTCGAAACGCAACACACGTCGACCGACGGCAGCCCATAACGTACCGCCCCGTCCTTTTCTCAACGCCACGATGCGTCCGGGCCCGCGGCGGCCGTTCGTCCGGATCCTGTACGCCTCCTTCCAGTTGGCGCCGTCGAATTCGTAAATACGTTCTCCCGTGGCTGCCCACAATCGACCATCCGCGGTGCGTTCAAGGGCCACGCCGCCCCGGTCGGCCGCGCCCACCCACCGGCTGTGGTGGTTCCAACCCGACGTGCCGTATCGTGCGACGCCCCAAGCGGTTCCCACCCAGACGGCGCCGTCCCTGCTTACGCACACGGACGTGACCAGATTGCTGGGAAGGCCGTTCTCTTCCGTAAAGACCTGAAGAATCCGCCAGCGCCCCCCCCTGGCCGGGGATTCACTTTCAGATGCCGTGAATCGGACGACACCACCGACGGTACCCACCCATACCGACCCGTCGGGCGCCGATGCGACGGACAGCACCCGGTTTGCGGGTAATCCGTCTGCCGCGGCATACGCCTGCCAATTTACGCCGTCGTAACGCAATACGCCCCGGTTTTCGGTCCCCAGCCAGACTGCACCGTCGACCGCCTGCGCCATGGTGGTCACCGTCCCACCGTCCAGTTCGCCCGGCTTCGCGACCGCCAACCACTCATTCTTTGCAGGATCGAAACGGCTCACGCCACCCCCGGGGCCGCGTCCGGGCCGGCGTGAAAACGGCGCGCCAGGGCGCCGCCCCGCGTACGCCGCCCACACGGACCCGTCTTTCGAACGCAACAGGCATCGCACACGATTGGACGCAAGTCCATCGTCTTCGTCGATCGTCTTCCAATCGCCGCCGGCATAGTGGAGTATACCCAAACCCGCCGTGGCAAAGCAGAGACCGCCTTCTCCAACGCCGACAACCGGCCCCACGCCGATGCCCGCAAGCTCCAGGGGCAGTTTGACCGGCTCCCACCGGTCGCCGGCCAGACGAGCGATGTGGTTTTCGGCCTGGCCGCGAAATCCGAACCCCCCGGTAGCCCATAGGGTGCCGTTCTCGGCCTCGAAGAGTTCGCTGTAGCTGCTGCCGGGCAATCCCTCTTCTTCACCATAGGTGCGCCACGTCCGACCGTCATAGCGGGATATACCCTCCCGTGTGGCGAACCAGAGCGCGCCGTCACGCGCTTCCAATACTGCCGTCACCATGTTGTGGGCAAGTCCGTCTCCCTGCCGGAACATGGTCCAGTCCATCGTGGTGCTTTCAGCCGCGCGTGGCGGTATGACCAGCAGGACAACCAGACCGAGACAAATTCCAAACATAGCTGCGGATGCTCCTCGTAACGAATCTGACGAGGCCCGAACGCACGGCCAGCGCCGCGTAATCGACATAAAACAGTCCATTGACAAGATCGCTCTGTAGGCGAGGTATCGTGTCCCGGAAAATACGACGGCCGCCCCAACAAAAGGCGACCGTGCTCCTTCCGGACCGATTGATCGTCTCAGACTCCGGTCACAGTATCCGCTTTCCGGATAATCCCGATCACATCGTTCAGAACGTCTACCGGTTTCTGTTCCCCGTCAACCCTGCGTATCACGTCGGCCGGATAGTAGTCCAGTAGAGGCGCCGTTTCCCGTTCGAATTCACGCAGGCGGCGCCTTATGACTGCTTCGCTTGCATCGTCGAGCCGGTTCTCCCGGAGCGCGCGGCGCAGCGCACGTGTAACCAGAACGCTGTCATCGGCTATATCCAGATAGATGAGCAGGTTGAGGTCGATATATTCCGCCATCATTTCGGCCTGGCGCAAATTGCGTGGAATGCCGTCGAGAACAAGCACTTCCTCATCCGGGCGAAACCCGCCGTTATGAATGGCGCCTCGAATATGGTCCAGCCAGAGTTGAACGGTGAACTGGTCCGGGACGAGCCGGCCTTTGCCCGAATAGTCCAGAAAGATCTTGCCCAATTCGCTGCTCGGATCCAGCGACCGGAACACGTCACCACATGCCAGATGATGGAATCCCGGTATCTTCCCCAGTATCTTTCCCTGTGTGCCCTTGCCCGACCCGGGTGCGCCAACGACCAGAATTGCACGGTGTTTTTCACGTTGATCGATCATTCCGCCACTCCTCGATTCGTTCAGGCCTCCGGCCATCGAAGCCGTTCATTCCGGTTTAGGAGGATTGCAGCTTTCCCATCCTTGAAAGCAGGACTTTCAACGCTTGCAGATCGTCGCCCGACAACCGGCTCACCGGCCGGCGCGGCGGTCCTCCAGCGGCACCCGCGAGTTCGGCCCCGGCCTTGAGCATCGCAGGATGGGTTCCAAGCGAAAATGCGGATCGCAGCGGCGCAAGGCGCTTCTGGAAACCCAGGGCGCCTTCCGTGTCTCCGGACATGTACCTCTCGTAAACGCCAACCCCAAGTTCGGGCGCTACATTGGCGCTTGCGGCAATTGCCCCTGCCGCGCCGTGGACCAGAGCGGCGTATATCAGCGAGTCGCGCCCCATGATAACACGAAACCCTTCGGGAGCAAGTCGCAAGTAATCGAGCGTGCGGGTAAAATCGCCCGAACTGTCTTTGATACCGACGATATTGCCGAATGCGCCTGCCAGCCGCATCACCAGATCGACCGAGAGGCTGTTACCCGTTCTCGCCGGCAGATCGTATAATAGCACCGGGAGGTCTACTGAGCGGGCGATCGCGGCAAAGTGATTGAACATCTCCACCGGATCGGGCGTGACAAAAGAAGGCGTGAGTACGGAAAGACAGTCGGCCCCGGCAATCTGTGCCGCTTCCGCCAGCCGCACGGCCTCGGATGTACAATTCGCCGCCGTTCCCAGAAAAACCGGGACCCGTCCAGCGGTATAGCCGACCGTCCACTGGAAAAGCCGTATCTTTTCTTCAACGCTCAACGCCCAGGCTTCCCCGGCGGTACCTCCCGCAAATACGCCGTGGGCGCCAGCGTCTATCACGTAATCCAGCAGGCGCTCAAGTCCCGCTTCATCCAGCGCCTCGTCGCAGGTCATCGGGGTAATCAGTGCCGGTATAAGCCCGCGCACGAACGTGGTGTCCATTCCCGACCTCGCAGGGATCCCGCGGTAGTCTCTAAAGAGAAAGATTTCGCCAGACGTATAGTATACCAACCTTTTTCGAAGATGTCAAACCGAACCTCCCCGGTTCCTTTTGATCTTGACTTTTTTCAAAAAAGATCTTATTTTTAAGCGTCTTAGAGTCCATTTTCGGATTCACCATCATCGTTTTCGATGTACACGGAGGGGCCGTCCGCAGATCTGGATCCCCGGTATTTTTTCTTGAAATTATACGGCGCGCGAGTCCCTGAAATCCGCAAATGAGGGAGTTAGACAAGACAATGGATCGGCTTTACCTCACACGAGACGGTTACAGGAAAATCCGGACTGAACTGGAGCGCCTGAGAACCCGGGAACGGCCAGCGGTTATCGAGGCCATCGCCAGAGCCCGGGAACATGGAGATCTGAGCGAGAACGCGGAATACCACAGCGCAAAAGAGCGACAGATGTTCGTCGAAAAGAAAATTGCCGAACTCCAGGACAAACTGGTTCGGTCTGAAATCATCGACGAGAGCCTGATTGCCAAGGATAAGGCCTATCTCGGCGCCACGGTAACGTTAAAGGACCGAAGGACAGGAAAACAAATCCGGTATATGCTGGTATCGACCGACGAGGCCGATTTCGAACAGAACAAAATTTCGACACAATCCCCGGTTGGCCGCGCGCTTCTGGGAAAGGGCGTTGGCGAGCAGGTGGAAGCGAAGGTTCCCGTGGGTACGCTGGAATATGAGATTCTGGAAATCAGCAGGGATTGACATGCCGGTTCGAAAACCGACAAAGCAGAGGATGTACGCATCCTCTGCTTTGTTTTGTACATTTTCTTCGACAAGCCGGATCGTCAGGCCTGGTAATTCAATCGTGCCACGACCTCGCAGTGCGGTGTATGGGGAAACATATCCACGAGCTGTACGTAATCCGTTTTGTAACCTGCGCCCTCCAGCCGATTCAGGTCCGTACCCAATGCCTCCGGATTGCACGAGACATACACGATGCGCTCCGGACGCAGATCGCAGATCGCGGTAATCGCCTTCAAATGCATACCCGGCCGCGGAGGATCGGCGACCACGGTCTCAAACCGTTCGCCCCGCTCCCGTACCTGCCACAGGATTTCTTCCGCCGCACCCGCGATGAAGCGGCAGTTGGACACGCCGTTTATCGCGCTGTTGCGAACCGCGTCACGAACCGCCCCTTCGACGACCTCGATGCCCAGTACGTGGCCGGCGCGCTGCGACAAATACAGCGAAATCGCGCCCGTTCCGCAATACACGTCCAGAATCCGGTCGTCCGGACCCGGTTCAGCCAATTCAACCACCCGTCTGTAAAGATGCTGGGCCTGACGCGTGTTGGTCTGAAAAAACGATCCCGGCGATATCTCGAACGTGAAGTCCCCCAATCTTTCCTTGACGGTACCCGTCCCCGCAAGCACCTCTTCACGGTCGCCGGTGGCCACCTGGGCTCGGCGCAGATTGACGTTTCGGATCACACTTTTCACCTCCGGAAACGCCTTCTCAAGCAGTTTTCCCAACGTCTCCGCCTCGGGAAACGCCTCACCCGACGTGGTCAGCACCACCATGGTCTCACCCGTGAGTTTACCCTCCCTTATGGTCAGGAATCTGAGCAGGCCTTCGTGCCGCTTTAAATCGTAAACCGAGAGCGACCTGGTAATTCTCCGCACGTGCTCAACGATACGGTTGGACGTGTCTGACTGCAGATAACACGCATCCAGGTCGAATACACGGTCGAAACGCCCCCAAACGTGCAACCCTACCTCGGCCCGCCCGTCCGGCGACGCGCCAAAGGAGAATTCCATCTTGTTACGGTAGAAAAACGGTTCCTCGGAGGGCATCGGCGCGTCGGGTTCCGTATCAATTCCGGCCTCCACCAGGCAGGTCCGGACCATATCCTGCTTCAATCGAACCTGGGTCTCATAGGGAATATTCTGCCACAAACACCCGCCGCACAGACCAAAGTGAGAGCACTTCGCACCGGTCCGCTGAATATCCGCGGAGAGAAGTTCCTCCAGTCCGGCTTCTGCCCGTCGCAACCGGTTTCTGACCTTGCGCACCCGAGCACGGACCCGGTCGCCTGGCACTGCGCCTCTCACCAGCAGGGTGTAGGAGCCAATCCGGCCCAACCCGTTTCCCCGCCGGTCCAGCCGTTCGATATCGATTTCTACCAGATCACCGCGCCTGGGTTTCTGCACGGGTGCCCTCCTCCTTCGCTTTTGGCGCCGGCCGGACCGAGGGCTCACGAAATGGGCCCCGGGTCAATTCGCCCATCAGATCGTGCTGCTGTACGAATCCATCGACTGAAAACAACACGACCCCCTGGAATCCTGAACGTCGCGCGATGTCAATCTGTGCGACCGTTTCTCCGGCTTCCTGGTTGAAGAGTCCGATCCCGGCATACAGCCGCCCCTCTTTCACGCGCTTCCTGGCTTCGGTCATCTGCTCTTCGATCTGTGCCGTTGACCCGACATAGAACATCGGCACAACGAAGTCCAGGAGCCCTTCGTTACTCCATCCGATCCAATCCTGGCCGTATTGTGTGTACGCGGATTCTATATCCGGTTTGACGGCCGCGGACAACCTGACATCGGGCTTCATCCGCGCAATCAGCTCATGCACCTGACCGACCAGAACGCTGACCTGTTCACCCCGCCATTTCTCCCATACTGTCCTGGCATCAGTCACATTCGACTCGCAGCCGGGCGCCGTCTTGGCGCTTTTCAGTTCGACCGGGTCGAAGCCAAAGCGTCTGGTAAACTCGGCCCTCACTGCGGGATTGTAGTCGTAGTGGATATTCGGATACCGGACATAGTCCAGGTGAATGCCGTCAATATCGTAATTTTCAACAATCTCCTCAATGACCTCGAGCAGATGGATCCGGACCTCGGGATTGCCCGGCGAGAGATACCGCCCTTCCACTCCGCGTTTGACAAGGTCGACGCCATCGAGTTCAAGGCGCCCCATGTCGATCCCGTCGATGGACCGCATGAACCACTCGGGATGGCGCAGAAATATGTGCCGTGACGACTCCGGACGCTGCTCTGTCGGGTGCCAGGTGAGGTATACATTTACCCACGCGTGTACTTCCAACCCCGCCCGGTGCCCTTCCTCCACGAGAACCGCAAGCGGGTCGAAATCCGATTCGGATAGAGAATCCGCCCTGGGCGCCACACGGCTGCGGTAGAAGGAATCGCCTCTGCCCCGAACCTGGACCAGGAGTGCGTTTAACCGGCCATCTACGGCTGTACGTACCGCGCGCATCACTTTCTCACGGTCCGTCAGCGAATAGCGAACGACCCACAATCCCCTGAACTCGTCATCAGGCCCTCCGGATCCGTCGACGGAACCCGTAAAGAGGCAAAACACAAGGCATAGACAAGCGAGTATCCCAGCAATAACTGGTGTGAAAACAAAGGGCAAATCGACCGAATCGTCGATTTGCCCTCTTGTCCCGATATTGTCACGACGCAACCGACTCATTTTTTCGTACGCTCTTGTTCCTCGCCGGATTCGCCGGCCTCATCGGGCCGAACCGAAGATGGTTCGTCCGATATGTCCCCGGTTTCCGCGGCGGAAGCCTCTGCCGTATTCCCGTCTTCACTCCCGGGACCGTCTTCGTCGCGAGACTCTGAGCGCCCGGCGAAGTCGGCCCTGAATTCGTCCCCGACCATTTCCACCAGACACATTTCAACACGGTCGCCGCGTCGGGGGCCAAGTTTGAGCAACCGCAGATAGCCCCCATTACGTTCCGAAAACGAAGTTGCGATTTCATCGAAGAGTTTGGAAACCACACGCTGGTCCCGAATCCGCCGCAGAACCTGCCGTCTGGCGTGTAAATCGCCCCTCTTGGCAAACGTAATCAGGCGTTCGGCCATGCCACGCAACTCCTTGGCCTTTGCATGGGTCGTGCGAATTGAACCGTACGTGAACAAAGACGCGGCCATGTTGTTCAACATCGCTCGCCTGTGGCTTGCTGTGCGTCCGAGCTTGCGCCCTCTCTTTCCGTGTCTCATCGCCCGTCTTTCCGGTTAGTATTCATCTTCCAGCACCGCAACCTCTTCACTCTTGGCGGCAATCCCACTGTATTTTTCAATATCCATGCCGAACTGCAGGCCCAGCCCTTCCAGGATGGCCGTCAATTCGTTCAGCGATTTGCGGCCGAAATTCCGAAACTTCAGCATCTCCGTCTCAGTTTTCTGCACGAGGTCTTCCAGGGTCAGGATATTGGCAGCCTTCAAACAGTTGGCGGAACGCACCGAGAGTTCCAGTTCTTCCACCGGCATCTGCAGAAGTGAAGCCACCCGTTGGGTGTCTTCGTCGATTATCTCCTCGCACTCCTCCTCCGGCTCTTCCTCGAAGTGTATAAAGAGTTCCAGATGGTCCTTCAGTATCTTTGCCGCACGAGACACGGCGTCGTCCGGCCGAGCGGCTCCGTTGGTCCATACCGTCAATGTCAGTTTGTCGTAGTCGATCTGTTGTCCCACGCGGGCATTATCCACCTCGTAATGGACTTTTCGGATAGGTGAGAACGCGGAGTCGAGCAAGATCGTGTCCGTAGCGGGGTCGGCGACCTTGTTCTCTTCCGCCAGAACGTAACCCCGCCCGTTGCCTACGGTAATTTCCATCTCCAGATGCCCGTCCTTATCCAGGGATGCAATGTGCTGATCGGGGTTCATGACTTCAACGTCTGCATCCACCTCCAATTCCTTCGCCGTTAACGCGCCCGGGCCCGCTTTGTCGATGCGAAGCACCTTGTCTTCGTCTGAATGCATCTGCAGGTTGACCTCTTTGAGATTCAGGACGATTTCCGTCATGTCTTCGACAACGCCCCGGACAACGGAGAACTCGTGCTGCACCCCTTCCACCCGAATCGCCTTGACGGCCGCACCTTCAATGGATGAGAGCAATACCCGGCGCAATGCATTGCCAATTGTGGTTCCAAACCCGCGTTCCAGAGGTTGCACAGTGAACATCCCGTAAGAACTGGTGAGGCTTTCCTCATCGATCTGCACGGATCTGGGCATCTGGAAGTTTTTAGGCTTCATACAAGAATTCTCCTTAATTCCTCTGAAGAACAATACGGCAGCCTGTGGTCTGTTCCGAATGCGCGGCTACTATTCATCAGAACGCAGCAACTATTTCGAATACAACTCCACAATGAGTTGCTCTTCGACGGGCGTCGGAATACCCTCCCTATCGGGATTGTCGAGAACGGTGCCGCTAAGATTAACTTTGTCCAGAGACAACCAGCGTGCCTGTTTGCCCTCGCCAAGCCGCTTGATGGAGTCGTGGATCAACGCCAACTGACGGCTCTTTTCCCGCACCTGGATCGTATCGCCCGGCGCCACCTGAAAAGACGGGACGTCCACAACGCGCCCATTCACCATAATGTGCCGATGGCGCACCAACTGACGCGCCGCCTTGTGTGAGGGCGCGAAACCCAGCCGGTGAGTGACGTTGTCCAGACGCCTTTCCAGCGTCTGCAGGAGAAGCTCCCCCGTTACACCCTTCCGGCTGGCGGCCTTGTGATAGTATCCTCTGAACTGGCTCTCCAGCACACCGTACTGGCGCTTCGCCTTCTGCTTTTCCCTGAGCTGCAGGGCATACTCCGAAGGCTTGCGGCCCTGCCTCTGTCCGTGCATGCCCGGCGCATAGCTTCGTTTTTCGAACGAACATTTGTCCAGGTAGCAGCGTTCCCCTTTGAGGAATAACTTGACCCCTTCGCGGCGACACAACTTGCAGCTCGAATCCGTATACCTTGCCATGCAATAGACCTCCTCGGTCAGATGCCGTTACACCCGACGCCGCTTGGGCGGCCGACAGCCGTTGTGAGGAATCGGAGTGACGTCGCGGATGGCCGCGATTTCCAGCCCGGCGCCCTGCAGCGCGCGAACGGCGGCCTCGCGGCCGACACCCGGGCCCTTGACCCATACCTCGACCCGCCGCAGCCCCATCGACATCGCTTCTTTTGCCGCGGCTTCAGCAGCCAACTGGGCGGCAAAGGGCGTACTCTTCCGGGAACCCTTAAAACCCACCTTACCAGTTGTGGACCACGAAATCACGTGCCCGTCTTTGTCGGTCAGGGTAACAATGGTATTGTTGAACGTCGCTTTAATGTGGGCAACACCCTGTCCGTCTACCCGCTTGTTACGTCGTCGGCCTTTTCTTTGTTCCGGCGGCAAGTGATCGCCTCCTTACTGGTGATTAAACTTGCGGTTTCTTCTTTCTTGCAATCTGGCCCTTTTTCGGCCCCTTCCGCGTCCGGGCGTTGGTGCGTGTGCGCTGACCCCGCACCGGGAGACCCCTCCGCCAGCGAAGCCCGCGATAGCAGCCGATGTCCATCAGCCGCTTGATGTTCATGGCCACCTCGCTCCTCAGGTTGCCCTCCACCCTGTATTCGCCCTCAATCACGCTCCGGAGTTTGGTGACGTCTTCCTCGCTCAACGCGTCGACGCGGGTGTCCGGAGAAATCTGCGTCTTCTCCAGGATCCGATTCGAGGCGCTTCTGCCAATACCGTAAATATAGGTCAGCGCGATTTCGACCCGCTTTTCGCGCGGAACATCGACCCCTGCGATACGAGCCATCGTGTGTCCTCCTACGCTTGGATTCCGAAGGCCTTTCAGCCCGTTAAATTAACCTATCCGGTCTGCGGTCTGCCTCGCCTGCAGAGCAACTTTTCCAACGGACTGCTATCCCTGTCTCTGTTTATGACTTGGATCGTGTTTGCAAATCACCCGAACCACACCTTTTCTGCGAATGACCTTGCAGTGATTGCAGCGTTTCTTGACAGACGCACGAACCCTCATCACGAAGTCCTTTCTTTCATCTGCGGCCCCTCAGTCTTCCCTTTTTCATAAAGCCATCGTAGTGCCGCATCAGGAGGTGTGACTCCACGCGCTGCAACGTGTCAAGAGCAACGCCTACGATAATCAGTAGCCCGGTTCCCCCGAAGAAGTCGATCAGGCCGGGATTAACGTCGGCCCAACTGATAACGAAGAACGGGAAAACCGCAATCGCCGCCAGAAAAATCGACCCCGGAAGCGTAATTCGGGTCAGAATTCGATCGATAAAATCGGACGTGCGTTTGCCGGGCCGGATACCGGGTATGAACCCGCCCTGACGCTTCATATTATCGGCCAGATCGACAGGATTGAATACGATTGCCGTATAGAAATATGCGAAGAAGATGATCATCGCGGAATAGAATATCCAGTAAGGCAGCGCATGCAACGTGGTCGCGGGCGAAAACCTGGAAGCCATGTCCTGCACCCACTCGTTCATCGGAAAGAAATTGGCAAGGGTGGATGGCAAAAACATGATGGCCTGCGCGAAGATGATCGGCATCACCCCGGAGGTATTCACCTTAAGGGGGATATGGGTGCTTTGACCGCCATATACACGCCTCCCGACAACACGCTTCGCGTATTGTACCGGGATCTTCCGCGTTCCTTGCGTTATGAGCACCACCAACGCGGTAACCGCGACAATAATGACAACTACAAACAACTCCAGCAGGATGGGCTTGTTGTTGGCAATGAAATCCTGATATTCCTGAATGACGGCAGCCGGCGCACGGGCGATTATCCCAATGAAAATCAACATTGACATGCCGTTACCGATGCCCCTGTCATCGATCTGTTCCCCCAGCCACATCACAAACACGGTTCCGGCGGTTATTGTCAGAATCGTCAGCAATCTAAAGCCCAAACCCGGATCCGGTACGACCAGCATTCCGGTGATGGGCGACCGGAGGCTTTCCATAAACAGGCTCACGCCAAAGGACTGGGCGGCAGCCAGCGCCACCGTCCCGTAGCGGGTATATTGGGTGATTTTCTTGCGCCCCTCTTCGCCCTCCTTCTGAAGTTTTTGCAGAAAGGGAATGACCGCGCCCATCAGCTGAAGAATGATCGAGGCGCTGATATACGGCATAATGCCAAGCGCAAAGACGGTTGCACGGCCGAATGCGCCGCCGGCAAACATGTCGTAAAATCCCAGGACGCCCGTAGCGGCGCTGCTGAAGTATTCGTCCAGGGCCCTCGGGTCGATACCGGGAATGGTCACGTACGTGCCAACCCGGAAGACGATCAGAATACCCAGCGTAAACAGGATGCGATTGCGTAACTCGGGGATTCTAAAGGCACTCTGGAAACTCTGGAGCACCACCGCCTCCTCTCAAAATCAGCCCGCCCCGGTACCGGCGTCCATCAGGCTGATACTTCCTCCGGCCGATTCGATCTTCTCGGTGGCCGACCTGGATGCCGCGTGCGCCTGAACCTGTATGGCATCGGAAACTTCACCCCGCCCCAGAATCTTCACAGGCCGCCGGATCGACCGTATCAGACCCGATTGCTTCAGGTGTTCCGGGGTCACCTCGCCCGACAAACCGCGTTTGACGATATCGTCCAGATTGACGACCTGATAGACGACCTTCTGGGGGTTGTTGAATCCTACTTTGGGCAGCCTCCGTTGCAACGGCATCTGCCCGCCTTCAAACCACGGCCTGGTTTTCGCGCCCGAACGCGACTTTTGACCCTTGTGACCTTTTCCGCTTGTTTTGCCGTGGCCGGAACCAACGCCGCATCCCAGCCGTTTCCGGCTCTTGACGGCGCCTTCGGGGGGTTTAAGCTTTCCTGGTTTCATGGTGCTGGCCCTTTTTGCGAACGAGTCGACGGCCCCGATACTCTAAATCCGCCTTCACAGGCGTCCATATCCGGGATCAGCCGTCTGCCGGCTTTACATCTACAAGGTGCGCCACCGTGTTGACCATACCTCGGATTTGCGCCGTATCGCGGTGAACCACACTGTGGCGAATACGTCGAATTCCAAGCGCCGCGAGCGTGCGCCGCTGCTTTTCATTGCGCGAAATCGAACTGCGTATCTGGGTGATTTTCAGTTTTTTCGGATCGTGTGCCATGCCACGTCACTCCCGCGTACCGGTCAATTCCGCTTCATCGACATTCCGTAACTGTGCAAACCCCCGCGCGTCACGGAGACCGTTGAGGCCCCGAAGCGTGGCCTTAACGGTATTGTGGGTATTGTGGGACCCCAGTGATTTGGTCAGAACGTTTTGCACGCCCGCCAATTCCAGGACCGCACGGATGCCGCCTCCGGCGATCACACCGGTTCCCGGCGCCGCAGGCCTTAGAAGCACCCGGGAAGCGCCAAAGACGCCGATGATTTCATGCGGCAGCGTTCCGTTGATTACAGGAATCCGTATCAGTTCCTTTTTGGCGTTTTCGGTGGCCTTTCGGATGGCTTCGGCCACCTCTCCCGCCTTGCCAAGTCCGGCGCCGACGTGACCCTGACGGTCGCCGACAACCACCATTACGTTGAATGCAAAGCGACGGCCGCCCTTTCGCACATGGGATACCCGCTTAAGGCTGTTATTGATGACGATTTCTGTCAGGTCCAATCCCGATGAATCTATTCGTTTCAAATCGGTACTCCTTATGATTCCTAGAACAACAGCCCACCTTCGCGCGCGCCCTCGGCCAGGGCCTTGATCCGGCCATGATACAGGCGACCTCCCCGATCAAAAACAACCGTCGTTATGCCAGCTTGCAGCGCTCTTGCCGCCACGGCGCGACCCAATTCGCGGCCTCTGTCGCTCTTGTTGCCCGAGAGCGTGTCACGAACTTCACGGGAATTGCTCGAGAGTCCGAGCAGAGACCGCCCCGTCGTGTCGTCGATCAGCTGCACCTCAATGTGTTTCAGGCTTCTGCTGACCGCCAGTCGGGGCCGACCGGGCGTGCCGCGGATCTTTTTCCGAATTCGCAATTGGCGGCGGCGGCGCAGGTTCGTCTTCCGGATCTGTGGGTTCGCCATGGAAATTCACTCCGTAAATCCTGAAATTTACGTTACTGCGGCCTTCCCGGCCTTACGACGAACGTACTCATTCAGGTATCGTATCCCTTTACCCTTGTATGGTTCCGGTGGGCGGACTTTTCGAATATCGGCAGCCATCCGTCCCACCCGCTCTTTGTCCGCACCCCGAACGACAATTGACGCCTGGGCCGTGTCTAGGTCGGCGGGCGCCGCTTCAACACTCATTTCCACGCCTTCAAGGGGCTCTAAAATCACCGGATGGCTGAAACCTACCTGCAGATCGAGATTTCTGCCCTTCATTTCCGCGCGATACCCCACACCTACCACAACCAGCCGTTTTTCAAATCCATTACGCACGCCTTCAACCGCGTTGGCCAACAACGCCCGGGTCAGGCCCCACACCGCTTTTGACTCCCTGTCTTCAATATCCTCTACCGTTACACGGAGCGACCCGTCCTCCTGGCTGACGCGCGTCAACGGATGGATCTGTACCGTCAATTCGCCCTTGTTCCCTTTCACCCGCACGCCGGAAGACTGAACCTGTACCTGGACGCCATCCGGAACCGGAATCGGCTGTTTTCCAATGCGTGACACGTGGATTTCCCCCAATTACCAGAGGTGGCAGAGAACCTCGCCGCCAACCCCTGCCATGCGAGCCTCGCCATCGGTAAGTATACCCCGCGACGTGGAAATTACGGCCACGCCCAGGCCATTAAGCACCCTGGGAATCTCGCTGACGACGACGTAACGGCGGACACCTGGCCGGCTGATGCGTTCCAAGCCCTGAATGGCGCTCTCGTCGTCCGAACTGTACTTGAGGTACAGACGGATATAGCCCTGCCGGTTGTCCTCCACGCAGGCGTAGTTGTGGATGAACCCTTTTGTTTTCATAATCCTTGCAATTTCAGTTTTTACCCGGGAGCCCGGGATGTCCACTTTCCGGTGTCCCGCACGGGCTGCATTCCGGATACGGGTCAGCATATCCGCGATCGGATCGGTCATACTCATAGGGCCAACCGCCTCCTGTCTGGCACAACGGCTACCAACTCGCCTTCGCAACCCCGGGAATCTCGCCCTGCAATGCCAGTTCTCTAAAGCAGATCCGACAGATTCCGAACTGCCTCATGTAGCCTCTGGGTCGCCCGCAACGATGGCAACGATTATACCGGCGAACGGCAAATTTCGGTTTTCTGTTTGCCTTGACAATCAACGTCTTTTTTGCCACAAAAATGCTCGCTTTCCGCAATCACGCAGCTTCGGCAATCTGGAAGGGCATGCCGAAGCGCCTGAGCAATTCAAATGCCTCTTCGTCGGTCCGGGCCGTGGTGACGATTGTCACGTCCAGCCCTCGAACCTGGTCGATTTGATCGTAGTTTATTTCTGGAAAGATAATCTGTTCCCGTACGCCTACCGTATAATTCCCCCGGCCGTCGAAGGCGTTGGGAGACAAACCCCTGAAGTCGCGTGTGCGTGGTATGGCAAACGTAAAAAAACGGTCGAGAAACTCGTACATACGATCACGGCGGAGTGTAACTGCGCACCCGATGGGCACGCCCTCGCGCAATTTGAAATTAGAGACCGACTTCTTAGCCCGTCGAATCGAAGGGCGCTGCCCCGCAATGATTGAGAGATCCGCGATGGCGCTGTCGATCACCTTCGGATTCTGGACAGCTTCTCCCAGACCCATGTTAAGGACGATTTTATCCAACCTGGGAACCTGCATCCTGTTCTTGTAGGCGAAATGGGTAACCATCGCCGGGACGATTTCGTCGTTGTAAACGCTACGGAGTCTCGCCGCCATCAATCCCTCGCTATCAGTTCGCTTCCGCGATCTGTTCGCCACTCTTAACCGCAAGCCGGATACGAACGCCGTTCTCAAGTCTTTTCCGACGTATCCGCGTGGGCTCGTCGGACTGCGGATCAATCAACATTAGTTTGGAAACGTGTACCGGCGCCTCTTTTTCGATAATTCCGCCCTGCTGGTTTTTCGGGCCGGGCCGGGTATGGCGTTTGATGAAGTTTATCCCCTCCACCAGCGCCCGCGCCTTTTTAGGGAATACCCTCAGGACGCGTCCCCTCCTCCCCGCATCCACGCCTCCGATAACCTCGACCTGGTCGCCCTTGCGTATGTGAACTTTCACCGCTCGACTCCCCTCACTGTTGAAAAGTCAAACCACTTCAGCCGCGAGAGACACAATTCTCATGAACCGCCTGTCGCGCAGTTCCCGTGCCACCGGTCCGAAAATGCGCGTTGCCCTCGGCTCTCCCTCTGCGTTTATCAGCACAGCCGCATTGTCGTCGAAGCGAATGTAAGAACCATCGGAACGTCGAGCTTCCTTCCTGGTTCGAACAATTACTGCACGCGCGACCTCTCCTTTTTTCACCGCACTGTTGGGCTGGGCGTCTTTTACGGCCACCACGATGGTATCGCCCAGACCGGCATATCTTCTCCGGGATCCACCAAGCACACGGAAACACATTATCTTTCGGGCGCCGCTATTGTCTGCGCAATTCAATACCGTCTGCTCCGTAACCATCCTGCAGTACTCCCTATTGAGCCTTTTCCAGAATTTCGGCGAGGCGCCACCTTTTGGTCTTGCTGATGGGGCGGGTTTCCATAATCAGTACGGTGTCTCCGTCATTCGCCGAGTTGGTTTCGTCGTGTGCCGCAAATTTGGAACGACGACGAACAACCTTGCCGTAAAGCGGATGAGGCGTTCGCCAGGTGACTTCCACGACAATCGTCTTGTTGGCCTGATTGCTCAATACGCGCCCCACAAGGGTCTTACGACGGCCGCGGGCGTCGGTTTGTGACATATTCTAATTCCCTTCCGATTCTTTGGATTCGGCAGCAGGTGTGCCGGATGAAGCGTTCAGATCCAATGCGTGCTCCCTCAGTACCGTCTTGATCCGCGCAATGTCCCGTCGGACCGACTGTACATGAAGCGGATTGTCGAGTTGTTGTGTAACAAGCTGAATCCTCAAATTGGACAACTCCTCGAGCCTGTCTTCGAGCAACTCATCCACCTCGCCCGGTGTCATCTGACGAATTTCGCTGGCCTTCATTCCTCGCTGTCTCCCCGTTCGATAAATCGGGTTTTAATAGGCATTTTGTGGCCGGCTTTTCGCATGGCCTCCCGGGCGCTCTCCCGTTCAACCCCATCGATTTCAAACATAATGCGGCCGGGTTTGACGACGGCCACCCAGTATTCCGGACTCCCTTTGCCCTTGCCCATCCGGGTCTCAGCGGGCTTGATGGTGACCGGTTTGTCGGGAAACAGACGGATCCACACTTTACCGCCTCGCCCAAGTGCTCGAGTTATGGCCACCCGTGCCGCCTCAATCTGTCGGCTGGTGATCCACGCGGGCTCCAGCGCCTGTAGCGCGAATTCACCGAAAGCGATCCTGCTTCCCCGGTACGCCATGCCGCGCATGCGCCCACGCTGCTGTTTTCGCCACTTGACCCTTTTCGGCATCAACATGGAGTCAGATCCTTACGAAACCCGGTTCCTATTACTGCGACAGACTTCCCGGAATGCCACGTTCAACGACCTCGCCATGACACACCCACACCTTGACTCCCACCGTACCGGAAGTCGTAAAGGCTGTGGATGTAGCGTAGTCGATATCGGCCCTGAGCGTATGCAAGGGAACCCTGCCGGCGGGTTCCGACTTTTCGATTCGCGCCATTTCCGCGCCGCCCAGGCGTCCGCCACATACAATCTTGATACCGTCGGCACCCATGCGCATAGCCGAAGCGATGGCCTTTTTCATTGCTCGTCTAAAGGAAACACGCTGCTCC
Organism: Candidatus Latescibacterota bacterium; assembly: GCA_963662665.2. Lineage (GTDB taxonomy): Bacteria > Latescibacterota > UBA2968 > UBA2968 > JAAXHE01. Next base: position 14,231 of record CAXXJS010000001.1, on the reverse strand, counting down.
AACTGACGTGCGATATTGTCGGCAACCAACTGTGCATTCAATTCCGGTCGCTTGATTTCCTGAATATTTATGTAGATCTCTTTGCCGGTGATGTGTTTCAGTTCGTCTCTGAGCTTGTCTACCTCTTGCCCTTTACGACCGATCACTATTCCCGGACGAGCCGTATGCACCGAAATGGTGACCCGTTTCGGCGCGCGTTCTATCTCAATTTGAGACACGCTTGCCCGTTGAAGTCTGCTTTGTATATAACGCCGCAGCATCAGATCTTCTTTGAGCAGTTCGGCGAAATCCTTCCCGGCAAACCAGCGGGAACGCCAGTCCTTTACAATGCCCAGCCTGAATCCGGTTGGATGTGTTTTCTGGCCCAAAAAATCCTCCCGACGACTAATTGTCGTCTGATACCACCAGCGTTATGTGGCTGCAGCGTTTTCGGATGAACCCGGCGGCGCCACGCGGCATGGGGCGGATCCGACGCATGGCGATGGCGCCGTTCACGAATGCCTCCTGAACGCACAGGTCTTCTTCGCGCGCCGGAGACGCCTCGTTGTTGGCGGCGTTGGCCACCGCCGACCGCAGCGTACGTTCCACGATCCGGGCCGCCTTCTTTGGGGTAAACTGAAGAATGTGAAACGCTTCTTCAACCCCTTTACCACGTACAAGATCCACCACCTGTCGTGCTTTTCTGGGTGAAATCCTGACATATCTGGAGACTGCCCTGGCCGTCATCAGAATCCTTCCTCGCGCGTGCCGATAACCACAGCCCGATATCGACAGGCGGAGCAACGGGCCACAAAAGGTGCCGAATCTACTTCAGCCCGGTCGAACGCTCGGTGAGACCCCCCGTGTGCCCCCGATAAGTACGCGTTGGGGCGAATTCACCCAGCTTGTGACCCACCATATTTTCCGTGATATACACCGGAATGAACTTATTCCCGTTATGCACCGCGAGGGTATGCCCTACAAATTCAGGAGAAATCGTCGAACGGCGAGCCCACGTCTGAATCACGCGTTTATTGCCCGATTTATTCATTCCCTCGATCTTCTCCAGAAGACCGCGATCCACGTATGGGCCTTTTTTTAGCGACCGTGCCATTCAATCCTCTCCGGAGATTATCTCTTACGCTGCCTTCGTACGATAAGTTTGCTTGACTGTTTCTTGCGTTTTCTGGTTTTGTATCCCTTCGTGGGCACCCCCCACGGCGTTACCGGATGTCCGCCGCCCGAGGCACGCCCTTCGCCACCGCCGTGCGGGTGATCGATGGGGTTCATTGCCACGCCCCTCACCGACGGCCGCCTCCCCAGCCACCTGTTGCGACCCGCCTTCCCCAGTACGACGTTTTCGTGTTCCTGATTACCCACCTGGCCGACCGTGGCGTAACACGTCACCGGCACGAGTCGGATCTCTCCGGAAGGCAGGCGGAGTTGCGCGAACCTGCCCTCTTTGGCCATGATCTGAATTTCCGTTCCGGCGGAACGGCCCAACTGTCCGCCCTTGCCCTGCTGCAATTCGACATTGTGGACATGGGTACCCTGCGGGATGTTCTCGAGAGGCAGCGCATTGCCGGGCCTCACGTCTGCGTCCGGGCCTGAAACCACCGTGGCGCCGACTTCCATACCCGTGGGCGCAAGAATATACCGCTTCTCACCGTCCGCATAGTGGAGCAGCGCAATTCTGGCGGAACGATTCGGATCGTATTCAATCGAGTCTACCCTGGCCGGAACACCGAATTTGTTGCGTTTGAAATCGACGACCCGGTAATGTCGACGGTGTCCGCCGCCGCGGCGACGGCTCGTGATGCGGCCCTTATTGTTTCGGCCACCGCTCTTCTTGTTCGCCTCAACGAGAGACTTCTCGGGATGAGATCGTGTGATTTCTTCAAACGATGAGACGGTCTTGTTCCGCAACGAGGGCGTTAGCGGTCGGAACGATTTGACGGGCATTGATCAGGATTCTCCGAAAAAGTCTATGGTGTCACCGTCCGCAAGCGTAATGATCGCCTTTTTCCAGCCTGCACGGCGGCCCTGAAACCGCCCCATTCTCTTCAGCTTTCCTGAGACGGATGACGTATTGACTTTCAGCACCCTTACATTGTACAACGTTTCAGCGGCCTTTTTTATTTCCAGCTTGTTGGCGTCGACGCGAACCTCAAACACGAATTTGTTGTGATCTTCCTGAAGTTCGGAAGCCCGTTCCGTGATCAGCGGCCGTCGAATGATTTCTCTGAAATCTTTCTTCACGTCGCACCCCAGACGGCCTGCAGCCTTTCGAGGGCCTCCCTGGTGAAGACTACCGCATCGGCGTTGACCACATCGTATGTAGTGATCTGAGTTACCGGCCGCACCTGGAGGTTGGATAAGTTTCGACACGACTTCATCACATTCGGCGCCGACTTCGGCGTGAGCAAAAGAACCTTCCGGTCGTTGATCTGTATTGCCTGCGTCATCCCCGCCATGCGTTTCGTTTTGGGTGCGTCAAAACTGAAGTCCTCCACTACTTTGATCGCCCCTTCCGGTACCTTCAGGGAAAGCGCCGATTTCAGAGCCAGTCGCCGCACCTTCCTGGACACGCGCTCGCCAAGCTCTCGCGGCCTGGGGCCATGAGCAACCCCGCCGCCGACCCGTATTGGAGATGATGCCGTCCCGGCTCTCGACCGTCCCGTGCCCTTTTGCCGATACATCTTCCGCTTGCTTCGCCGTACCTCAGCGCGGGTCTTCGAATGCGCGTTACCCTGGCGCTGGTTTGTGAGATACATCTTGACCGTATGATAGATGGCAGGATGAGAAGGTTCGATCCCAAAGATCGTCTCCGGGAGGTCGACGGAACCCATCACCTCGCCCTGCAGGTCTGTTACGTCAACTGACGCCATAACACCATCGATTCCCATTAATTTCGTTGTTTCTGCACCTTTACGATGCCGCCTCTGGGACCGGGTACCGCACCCTTGAGCAGCAACAGGTTGCGCTCTTTATCTACCCGGACAACCATCAGCCCTTTCACGGTTTCCCGGCGATGGCCCATGTGGCCGGCCATTCGCATCCCTTTGAAAACACGTGAAGGATCCGAACTCTGACCGATCGATCCCGGCGCCCGATGCCGGTCGGACTGCCCGTGTGTCTTCGGGCCGCCCTTGAAGTGGTGCCTTTTGACGCCGCCCTGAAAGCCCTTGCCCTTGGTGCGCCCGGTAACAGAGACGTACTCGCCGGGCTCGAATATGCCCGAGCCGAGGATCTGGCCGACCTCATATTCCGAAGTGTCTTCAACCCGAAACTCCCTGAGGACCCGATGTGGGCCGGCGCCGGATTTCTTGAGAACCCCGAGGACCGGGCGGGTGAGCCGCCGTTCCGACGTGGCGCCGAAGCAGAGTTTCAGTGCGTGATATCCATCAGACACATCGTCCTTGACCTGAACGACCGGACATGGCCCCGCCTGAACCACGGTAATAGGGACCAAATTGTCGTCCTGATCGTATGCCTGCGTCATCCCGATTTTTTTTCCGATCAATCCCAACACGGCGCTACGCCTTAATTTCGATGTCGATTCCCGCCGGCAAGTCCAATTTCATCAGTGCATCCACTGTCTGCGGCGTGGAGTTATGAATGTCGATTAGTCGTTTATGCACCCGGGTCTCGAACTGCTCCCGCGACTTCTTGTCGACATTAGGGCCTCGAAGCACGGTATACAACGAACGCTTGGTAGGCAATGGAATGGGGCCGGAAATCAGCGCCCCGGTCCTTTTCGCCGTCCGCACAATCTCGTCGACGGAACGATCCAGGGCATTGTGATCGTAAGCCTTCAGTCGAATGCGTATTTTCTGTGCTGGCACTGACCCCTCCGTCGGCGCTATTCGATAATTTCGGTGACCACGCCCGATCCGATTGTCCGCCCACCTTCACGTATCGCGAATCTAAGCTGGGGCTCGATGGCGATTGGCTGGGGCGTCAGATCGACGTCCATGGTTATGTTGTCGCCCGGCATCACCATTTCCACACCGTCCGGCAACTGAACCGCACCGGTGACGTCTGTGGTTCTGAAAAAAAACTGCGGCCGGTAACCTGTAAAGAATGGTTTGCTCCGACCGCCCTCTTTTTCCGTGAGTACGTAAACTTCGCCCTTGAACCTGGTATGCGGAGTAACCGACCCCGGTTTGGCGACGACCATCCCGCGCTCGAGGTCTTCCTTATCGACGCCGCGCAGGAGCAGTCCGACGTTGTCTCCCGTCTCTCCGGTGTCCAGCAGCTTGCGAAACATCTCGATTCCAGTAACCACGGTACTGCGCGTTTCTCTGATCCCGACGACCTCCACGTCTTCGTTCAGATGAACAACGCCCCGCTCAATTCTCCCGGTTCCAACCGTCCCGCGGCCGGTAATACTGAAAACGTCTTCGACCGGCATCAGAAAGTCGCGGTCGACGTCGCGTTCCGGAATCGGAATCGCAGTGTCCACGGCCTCAAGCAGTTCCCAGATGGATTCGCATGCCTCTGAATCCGGATCACCGGCCTCGAGCGCCTGCAGCGCCGACCCCTGAATTACGGGAATGTCGTCACCGGGAAAATCGTAGTCGCTGAGAAGCTCCCTGACCTCGAGCTCAACCAGTTCCAGAAGCTCGGGATCGTCCACCATATCGACCTTGTTCATGTAGACCACGATGGACGGAACGTTTACCTGCCGTGACAGCAGTATATGTTCCCTCGTCTGAATCATCGGACCATCGGCCGCGCTTACCACCAGGATGGCGCCATCCATCTGTGCGGCGCCGGTGATCATGTTCTTTACATAGTCGGCGTGTCCGGGACAGTCGACGTGGGCATAGTGACGGTTTTCACTTGAATACTCCACATGCGCGGTATTAATGGTAATGCCGCGTTCCACTTCCTCAGGGGCCTTGTCGATGTTCTCGAAGGGCATAAAATCCGCCAGCCCCTTGGCGGCCAGCGTCTTGGTAATGGCCGCAGTCAATGTCGTCTTGCCATGGTCAACGTGCCCAATGGTACCGATATTGACGTGGGGCTTGCTCCTGTCAAACTTCTCCTTTGCCATGTCGCCTTCCTCCTCTACAATAGACGTCTTAAAAATCTCTTTCCTGGGCTATTGTTGTCGCCCGCCGTAACGAATAAAATGGACCTCTCAATTGCTAATTGTCGGCAAGTTCCCGCGCGATCGCTTTGGGTATTTCCTGAAATCTTGAAAATTCCATTGAGTAGATCGCACGGCCCTGGGTCAACGACCGCAGACGCGTGGCGTAACCGAACATTTCGGTTAAGGGGACCATTGCCGTAATCACCTGAGCATCCGGACGATTCACAATGCCTACAATGTGTCCGCGGCGGGCGTTCAGATCGCCCATCACGTCGCCCAGATAGTCTTCGGGCACCACCACTTCAACATCCATCAGGGGCTCCATCAGGTACGGGTCCGCCTTACGGGCGCCATCTTTGAAAGCCATCGAGCCGGCCACTTTGAACGCCAGTTCCGATGAATCGACGTCGTGGTACGAACCGTCGTAAAGTTCGACCCTCACGTCCTCCACGGGATATCCGGCCAACACGCCCGTCTGCATGGCCTCCTGAACACCCTGTCGGACCGAGGAGATATATTCGGACGGCACGGACCCGCCCACGATCTTATTTTCGAAGACGAGGCCGCTTCCCGGTTCTCCAGGGCCCATTTCCAACCAGACGTGCCCCCACTGCCCCCGACCGCCAGTCTGCCTGACGAACCGCCCCTCAACCCGGACCGTCTTGCGAATCGCCTCCTTGAAGGTCACCTGTGGCTTGCCCACGTTGGCTGCCACGCGAAATTCCCGCATCAAGCGGTCGACAATGATCTCCAGGTGCAATTCACCCATACCAGAAATGATCGTCTGCCCTGTCTCTTCGTCCCCGGAAACGTGAAACGTGGGATCCTCTTCGGATAACTTTCGGAGTGCGGTCCCCAGCTGATCCTGGTCGGCTTTGGTTCTGGGCTCGATGGCCACGGACACGACCGGTTTCGCAAAGTCCATTGATTCCAGTATTACCGGATGGTCCGGATCGCAGAGCGTCTCACCCGTTGCCGTTGCCTTCAGCCCGACCGCGGCCGCAATGTCCCCGGTTACGACCTCGTCAATTTCTTCGCGCTTGTTGGCGTGCATCTGGAGGACCCGGCCGATCCGCTCTCGTTTCCCTTTGTTGGAATTCCTGACGTACGAACCGGTCTTGAGGCAGCCCGAATACACCCTGAAATAGGTCAGGTGGCCCACGTAAGGATCGGTCTTCACTTTGAATGCGAGCGCGGAGAACGGCTCGTCGTGGGAGGGTGCGCGCGCAACGTCCACACCGGAATCAGGATCGGTGCCGTTAACCGCCGGAACGTCAAGTGGCGACGGCAGGTAGTCTCGAACGCCGTCCAGCACACGCTGGACGCCTTTGTTCTTGAACGCCGATCCGCAGAAGACAGGCACAGCGCTCACGTTGATGGTTGCCAGCCGAAGCGCCTGTTTAATTTCCTCTTCGGCGATGGGTTCGCCCTCCAGAAATTTTTCCATCAGCGTATCGTCGAAATCCGAGACCGCCTCCAGCATCTGCTCGCGGTAGTTCTGCGCCAGGTCCAACAGGTCGTGCGGGATTTCGCTTTCAGTGAATACCGTGCCCAGTGTGTCTTCCTGATAGGACACCATTTTCATCTTCACCAGATCGATCAAGCCGGTAAATAACTCGCCTGCGCCTACGGGAATCTGTACCGGCACAAAATTCGAAGCCAGGCGTTCCCTCATCATTTCGAGAACGCGGAAGAAGTCCCCGCCCGTGCGGTCCATTTTGTTGACGAAAGCAATTCGCGGCACCCTGTACTTGTCGGCCTGGCGCCAGACCGTTTCCGTCTGGGGCTCCACGCCGCCCACGGCGCAGAAGATTCCGATAACTCCGTCCAGGACCCTGAGTGACCGCTCGACCTCGGCCGTAAAATCCACGTGCCCGGGTGTGTCGATGATGTTGATACGGAGTCCGTCCCAGAAACAGGTGGTCGCAGCCGACGTAATGGTAATGCCCCGCTCCCGTTCCTGGTCCATCCAGTCCAATGTAGCCGCGCCATCGTGCACCTCACCCATTCGATGAAGGCGCCCCGTATAGTACAGAATCCGTTCACTCGTTGTGGTTTTACCCGCATCGATATGGGCCATAATGCCGATGTTTCGGATCAGTTCCAGTTGTTCTCGTCGTGACATTTCCGTTACCACCGATAGTGTGCGAACGCCCGGTTGGCCTCGGCCATGCGGTGCGTTTCTTCGCGCCGTTGCATTGCCCGGCCCCGGCCGCTGGCCGCGTCCATCAATTCGCCCGCGAGCCTCTGGGACATGGTTTTCTCTCCGCGCCCTCGCGCGAACGTGATCAACCACCCTATAGAAAGCGAAAGTCGCTCGTCTGACCGTACTTCAACCGGCACCTGGTAGGTTGTGCCACCCACTCGCCGGGATTTCACCTGGATGATCGGCTTGGCGTTCTCGACCGCCTGTTCGAATACTTCCAGGCCTGTCTTGTCTGCCTTGTCGGCGATGAGGTCCAGTGCTAGGTACAGGATTTTCTCGCCGATGCTCTTCTTGCCCTTCCGAAACAGACTGTTGACAAATTGCGTCACGAGAATGCTGCCGTATTTGGGATCGGGTGAAAACGCTCGTTTCTCGGCCCGCCGTTTTCTCATAAAATCCTCAAAACAAGGGGGACACACCGTTTACAACCTACTCCAGCGTTATCCCCCGAAACAAACCGTTACATATACAAGGAAATCCTATTGAGGCGTCTTGGCGCCGTATTTGGACCGACCTTGTTTTCGGTCGGTGACGCCGATAGTGTCCAGGACGCCCCGTATGACGTGGTACCGAACCGAAGGCAGATCCCGAACCCGTCCACCCCGAATGAGCACAACGGAGTGTTCCTGGAGATTGTGTCCTTCGCCCGGGATGTATGCTGTGACCTCCATCCCGTTCGTGAGGCGGACGCGGGCGACCTTCCGTAATGCGGAGTTCGGCTTCTTGGGGGTTGTGGTATAGACACGCGTACAGACGCCCCGCTTTTGCGGGCATCCACGCAATGCGGGGGCCGACGACCGCTTTGCCTTCAGCTTACGTCCTTTGCGCACCAGCTGGTTGATGGTGGGCAAGACAACCTCCTGTTTGGTTCGCATCTGGAACAACTTGCCCGAATGCATCCGGACGGCCAACATTGCCGTGCTCAGCTAAAATTGGCCACAGACTTTCATTATACCAATTTGAAGTCTTCTTGTCAAGCATTTATCGGCGGAAGTCCAACGTTTTCGAGACCTTCGTCGGAGACCTCCTCGACTTCCTTCTCCAGAGATACCGCACGGACCTCGCGATATCGTTCCGCACCCGTTCCGGCCGGAATCAGGTGCCCGATTATCACGTTTTCCTTCAGTCCCAGAAGGCCGTCCATCTTGCCCTGAACGGAGGCCTCTGTCAGTACGCGCGTTGTCTCCTGGAACGAAGCGGCGGAAATGAAACTGTCGGTCATCAGAGAGGCCCTTGTAATACCCAGCAACACCGGCTGGAACGTCGCCGGATCACCTCCTTCGCCAATCACCTTGTCGTTCTCGTCGCGGAAGCGGAAACGGTCTACCGTTTCTCCCTCCAGGAAATTGGTGTCGCCCGGATCCGTTACCTGGACTTTCTGCAGCATCTGACGCACTATGCACTCGATATGCTTGTCGTTGATCCGAACACCCTGCATACGATACACGGCCTGGATCTCGTTCACGAGATATTCCTGCACCGCCTGGATGCCCTGGATCTGTAGAATATCGTGTGGATTCACCGACCCTTCCGACAACTGTTCACCCGCCTGGACCCTGTCGTTCTCCTGAACCCGAAGGTGTTTCCCGTAAGGAATTGTATATTTCCGTTCCTCGCCGTCGTCAGATGTGACAATAACGGTCCTTGAACCCCGTACGAGTCCGCCGAAACTGACGGTACCGTCGATCTCGGTGACCACGGCCGGATCCTTGGGACGCCTCGCCTCAAAGAGTTCGGCGACGCGTGGCAATCCGCCGGTGATGTCTCGTGTTTTGCTGCGTTCGCGAGGGATCTTCGCCAGTGTATCTCCGGCGCCGATCTCATCTTTATCGTGCACCACGAGGCGAGCGCCGACGGGGATGACGTAATGACCGACTTCATTTCCGGCGGCGTCGACGATCCGGATCCGGGGAGAAAGTGTGCGATCCCGGTGTTCGCTGACCACCTGTGCCGCCAGCCCGGTGGTTTCGTCGGCCTCTTCGCGGTATGTCACCCCTTCGACGAGGTCGACAAATTCGACGATGCCCGGCCGGTTGGAAACGATAATATTGTTGTAGGGATCCCATTCGTAAAGGACCTGGTTTTCGTCGACCGGCTGCTCGTCGTCTACCGTCAACACGGCGCCGTAAGGCACGTAGTAGTGACCGCCGCGAGGACGACCCTGGTCGTCCTGGACCTCGAACTCTCCGTTCCTGCCGACCGCGATGCGCTGACCGTCGCTGCGAGCGACCGAATCCATGTTGATGAAACGCACGACACCCGCCCGCTTGGCGACAATTTCCGCCTGTTCCGCAATGCGGCTGGACGTGCCGCCGATATGGAACGTACGCAACGTGAGCTGTGTCCCTGGTTCACCGACACTCTGGGCGGCAATCACCCCGACGGCCTCGCCAATGTCAACGAGTGTTCCGGCAGCGAGATTGCGACCGTAACACTTGGCGCAGATGCCCCGGCGGGCTTCGCAGGTCAATACCGAACGTACATTCACCCGTTCCACACCGGCATCTGCGATCTCGGCAGCGAATGCCTCGTCGAGCAGCACTCCGCTCTCCACAATGATCTCGCCTCCGATCGGATCGTAAACATCCTCCAAAAGGGTTCGGCCCACGATACGATCAGCCAGAGGCTCGACCACCTCCTCGCCCTCTTTCAACGCTTCGAGTTCAATGCCCATAATGGTGCCGCAATCCCCTTCGCTGATCACGCCGTCCTGTGCCACGTCGACCATACGACGCGTGAGATAGCCCGCTTCGGCGGTCTTCAGCGCCGTGTCTGCCAACCCCTTTCTCGCGCCGTGCGTGGATATGAAGTACTCCAGCACCGAGAGCCCTTCTTTAAAGGAAGCAACGATCGGCGTTTCGATAATTTCCCCGATCGCCCCGGTGAGCTTCTTCTGGGGTTTGTTCATCAACCCCCTCATGCCGCCCAACTGTTTCACCTGATCGTCGCTGCCACGAGCGCCGGAGTCTTTCATAATGTAGATCGAGTTGAATCCCGCCTCGGAATGCTCCAGCGCCTCGTTCATCATTTCAGCGATATTGTTCGTGGTGTGCTGCCAGACGTCGATGACTTTGTTATACCGTTCTCCTTCGGTGATAACGCCGTGGACGTACTGTTGCAGAATCCGGTCGACCTCGCCCTTGGCTCTGTCGATAAGATCCTGTTTCCTGGGCGGAACCACGACGTCGTCCATAGAAACGGTCACACCTGACCGGGTGGCGTAGTCATAACCCAGTCGCTTCAGGCCATCGGCAAATTCAACGGTTGCCCGGTTGCCGAATCGCCGATGGACGTCGGTGGTTACTTTCTGAATCACGGGCTTGTCCACCATCTGATTGATATAGGGCATTCCGTCGGGTAGAATCTCATTGAAAATCACCTGCCCTACGGTGGTTGTCAGCAGCTTGCCGGCGACCCGCACGCGGATGGCTTCGTGGAGGTCTATTTTGCCGTAATCGTGCGCGATCAGCGCTTCGTTGGTGTTTCCGAACGCCTTGACTTGCTTCTTGTCGGACTGCTGGACCATTTTTGTCAGGTAATAACAGCCCATGGCGATGTCCTGCGGGTTGTGCACGATCACCGCGGATCCGTCTGCGGGCTTGAGCATATTGTTCGCTGACATGATCAGGACGCGTGCTTCGATCTGGGCCTCGAAAGACAGAGGCACGTGGACGGCCATCTGGTCGCCGTCGAAGTCCGCGTTAAATGCCGCACACACCAGAGGATGGATACGAATCGCCTTCCCTTCCACAAGCACGGGCTGGAATGCCTGGATGCCCAACCGGTGGAGCGTTGGCGCACGGTTCAGCAGGACGTAGTGATCCTGGATGATATCTTCGAGAATGTCCCACACCTCGACCCGTTCGCGCTCAACCAGCTTTTTCGCGCTTTTCACGGTCTGGACCAACCCGCGTTCTTCCAGTTTCTTGATAATAAACGGCTTGAACAACTCAAGCGCCATGTGTTTTGGAAGCCCGCACTGTTGCAGCTTGAGGTTGGGATCGACCACGATTACCGACCGGCCCGAATAGTCGACCCGCTTACCGAGCAGATTCTGGCGGAAGCGGCCCTGCTTACCCTTTAATAAATCCGAGAGCGACTTCAACGACCTGTTGCCGTCGCCACGCACCGCTCTGGACCGGCGGCCATTGTCGAACAACGCGTCGACGGCCTCCTGAAGCATGCGTTTTTCGTTGCGCAGGATCACCTCCGGCGCTTTGATTTCGATCAGTTTCTTAAGCCTGTTGTTCCGGTTGATCACCCGCCTGTACAGGTCGTTCAGATCGGACGTGGCAAACCGCCCACCCTCAAGGGGGACAAGCGGCCGGAGATCGGGTGGAATAACGGGAATCATGTCCAGAATCATCCAGGACGGATGGTTGTCCGACTGTCTGAATGCCTCAACCACCTTGAGCCGTTTCAACGCTTCCTGTTTGCGCTGAACGGAGGTTTCCATTCGCGCCTGGGTGCGCAACTCCGCGGAAAGTTCCTCGATGTCTATTTCGCTGAGCAGTTTTTTGAGCGCGGCCGCGCCCATATCCGCATTAAAGTTGTACCCCTTGGACTCAAGCTCAAATGCTTCATCTTCGGAGAGAAGATCCTTATACTTCAAATCGGGCGCGTCGCCTGGATCCAGGACAACGTAGGACTCGTAATAGATGATCCGTTCCAGATTTCGAATTGTAATATCCAGAAGATAGCCCATACGGGAAGGGAGCGACTTGAAGAACCAGATATGAGAGACCGGCACTGCAAGTTCGATATGGCCCAGCCGCTCACGACGCACCTTCGACTGGGTCACTTCCACGCCACACCGGTCGCATACCACGCCCCGGTAGCGAATCCTCTTATATTTGCCGCAGCTGCATTCCCAATCTTTAACCGGACCAAAAATGCGTTCGCAGAACAGACCGTCCCGTTCCGGCTTGAACGAGCGGTAATTGATGGTTTCCGGCTTGGTCACCTCACCGCGTGACCAGCCCCGGATCGTTTCCGGAGAAGCCAGTTGTATACGGATGGAGTTGAACTCTGTTGGCCGCTTGGAAGTGTTGATGTCCGCCACAGGCCTTACCCCCTTTTTGCGATCGAATTCGAAATAAGAAAGACGACCCCGCTACCAGATCTTACCCGCCCTGACCATTCTCCAGGACCACGTCCAGACAGAGGCTCTGCAATTCCTTCACGAGTACGTTGAAGGATTCAGGAACCCCCGGCTCTGGTGGATTTTCACCCTTTACGATCGCTTCGTAAATCTTTGAACGACCTGCAACATCATCGGACTTGACGGTCAGCATCTCCTGCAGCATATAGGCGGCGCCGTAGGCCTCCAGCGCCCAGACCTCCATTTCTCCGAACCGCTGGCCGCCGAATTGCGCCTTTCCGCCAAGTGGCTGTTGCGTGACCAGCGAATAGGGTCCGATGGATCGGGCATGGATCTTGTCGCTGACCAGATGAGACAATTTCAACATATAGATGTAACCTACCATCACCTTCTTGTCGAACGGCCTTCCTGTTTTTCCGTCGTACAGCACGGTTTTCCCGGCTTCCGGCAGATCGGCCTGGCGCAATGCCGACTTGATGTCCTCCAACGTAGCGCCGTCGAAAACAGGCGTGGATACATGAATATCGAGCGCCTGGGCAGCCCATCCGAGGTGGGTCTCGAGAATCTGACCCAGATTCATGCGGGAAGGCACACCCAGCGGATTCAGGATAATGTCGATCGGGGTGCCGTCGGGAAGATAAGGCATATCCTCTTCGGGGACGATTATTGAAACGACGCCCTTGTTGCCGTGTCGTCCGGCCATTTTGTCGCCGACCATCAGCTTGCGCTTTCGTGCGATATAAACTTTGACAAGCTGTACAATTCCGGGAGGGAGTTCGTCGCCTCGCGCGATTTTCTCCAGTTCCCGATCCAGTTCGTCTTCCGCGCCCCGGATCAGTTTCTCAGCCAGTTCGATGATGCGTTCGACCTTCCGGTTGATCCTGGCGTCGTCGACCCAGGATTCGTCTGGACGGACGACATCCAGGTCGAGGTTTTCGGCGAGTTTCTGGTCGAATACCCTGCCGGATCGAGCCACCACCGAACCGTCTTCGGTGTGCCGCAAGAGATTCACCTTCTTGTTCCCAAGCAGCTCCGCCACCTGTTCCTCCCGGCTGGCCTTAATCGCCCTTATTTTCTCCTGGACGATGTTCTTGACGGAGGCCGTTTTCTCTTTATCGGTCTTGCGGGTTTTTTCCCTGTCTTTTCGCGAAAAAACCTTTCGATCCATAACGACCCCGTCCATTCCGGACGGCGCCTTCAAGGACGCATCCCTGACGTCTCCCGCCTTCTCTCCGAATATCGCCCGGAGGAGGCGCTCCTCCGGCGAGAGTTCGGTTTCTCCTTTGGGCGTAACTTTGCCTACGAGAATATCTCCGGACGTCACCTCAGCGCCGGCCCGAATGATGCCCTGTTCATCCAGGTTGCGAACCGCCTGCTCGCTGACATTCGGAATTTCCCTGGTTATCTCCTCCACCCCTCGCTTGGTGTCTCTCACCTGGAGTTCGAATTCCTCTATGGAAATGGAGGTGAAGATGTCTTTCTTCGAAAGCCGCTCGGACACAATTATCGCGTCTTCGAAATTGTATCCGTTCCACGACATGAACGCACAAAGCACATTTGCTCCGAGTGCAAGGTCCCCTCGGTCCGTGGCGCAGCCGTCGGCCAGGAGATCTCCGGTTTCAACCCTGTCGCCAACACGCACGAGCGGCTTCTGGCTGATGCAGAAATCCTGGTTCGACCGCTTGAATTTGATGAGCCGGAAGACGTCTTCGTCGAACAGGTCAATCATCTCGACGTCGCGACCCTTGCGCCGTTTAACCACAATCCTGTCCGCACTCACGTAGGTGACCGTTCCCGGACTCCTCGCCGTTACCACAGCCTTGGAATCCACGGCGACCGCATGTTCC